>PDRY01000019.1 GCA_002748265.1 Rhodobacterales bacterium | reverse complement strand
GCGAGAGCAAAACACCTGGTCCCATCCCGAACCCAGCCGTTAAGTGCCTTTGCGCTGATGGTACTGCGTCTTAAGACGTGGGAGAGTAAGTCACCGCCAAACCTAATAAGGGATCATATAATTCTCTCTGATACGATGCTGCCCCAAAACACGAACGACTTGGGGCCCAATTTGGCGCGGGATGGAGCAGCCCGGTAGCTCGTCAGGCTCATAACCTGAAGGTCGTAGGTTCAAATCCTACTCCCGCAACCAATTTTCCCTTAATCTACATCGATATCGGGTCCGTGTAGGGAGCCCGACTGGGACTCTTTGCTGACCTGTCCCGTCTTGAACGCGTCACACTTGGACGACGTTGCAGCCGTATCTCGCACAGCTGTGCATGATCGATTCGGAAAACGTCGCGCCGGTCACGATCACGTCGAAGTCCCAAATGACCCCTGTGTGGCAGGCCAGGTCCAGGCCGTTCTTCGTGCTGTCGACAACCAGCACGCTTGTGTTGCCGCAGCCGTCGATCGCCTCGCGCGCCGTAACTTCTTCGGAGTTGTAGTCCATCACCGCCCCGGATGCGGACAGGCCGCCACAGCTGAACACCGAGTAATCCACCCGGTATTTCTCAAAGAACTTGTGCGCCGCTGTGCCGATCATATCCAGATCGCGCATACGGACGGATCCACCTGCCAACTCAACCGCGACGTCCGGCGCGTTTTGCAGAGCGCAGACGGCGTGGATACTGTTCGACACAACGAAGAGATTGCTATGGGACGCCAAAAGCCTTGCGCACTGCTCGACGGTTGTGCCGGTGCCCAAAGCCACGCGCGCGCCATCGGGAATTAGCTTCTTTACGGCCAACGCGATGCGCTGCTTTTCCTGTCGCGCAATCCCTTCGCGGGGTAGGTAGCCGATGTTTTCGCTTTGTTGGCGGAGCCGGGCCTGGCCATTGCGGCGCTGCACCAGGGCCGCTTCATCCAGCTCTCGAAGATCTGCCCGCACTGTTTGAACTGAAACGTTCAGGTGCTCCGACAGCTCGGCCGCGGAGAGCGTCTCGTTCGAGGACAGCAGCGCGATGATCTGATCGCGTCGTTCTTTCCCAGCCTGTCGCACATATTTTCCTTCGAAAGAGATTGGCGATCAACCGAAGGTTAGGTAAAGTCTCCGAAACCAGCAATATAAATAAAAAATTAACACTATCGTTACAAATCGGTTAAGATTCGGCGGGACAAGGCTCTGGTGAATATCTTTCGTTCGAAAGACAAACCTCCAGGAGAGTCTCATGAAGTCCGTCCTCACCTCTACCGCTTTTGTGCTCGCCGCCAGCACCGCCATGGCCGATACGATCACGCTTTACACCTCGCAGCCGAACGCCGATGCGCAGCAGACCGTCGATGCCTTTATGGCCGCCAACCCCGGCACCGAGGTGGAGTGGGTCCGCGATGGCACCACCAAGCTGATGGCGCGCCTGCGTGCCGAAATCGAAGCCGGCAATCCGCAGCCCGACGTTCTGTTGATCGCCGATACCGTGACGCTGGAAGGCATGGCGCAGCAGGGTCTTCTCACCGCGTACCAGTCGCCGGAAGCGGAGGGCTATGATCCGGCGTTGTATTCGGCCGAGGGCTACTACTACTCCACCAAGCTGATCACGACGGGTCTGGTCTACAACACCGGCGTCGAAACCGCGCCGACTTCCTGGAGCGATCTGTCCGATGCGTCGGTCAAGGGCCAGATCGCCATGCCGTCGCCGCTCTATTCCGGCGCCGCTCTGATCCACCTTGCCACCCTGACCGGTGATGAAAGCCTCGGCTGGGACTACTATGAGAGCCTCGCGACCAACGAAGCGCGCGCGCAGGGCGGCAATGGCGGCACCTTCAAGGCCGTGGCCTCCGGTGAAAAGCCCTACGGCATGGTCGTCGACTTCCTTGCCATTCGGAACAAGGCCGATGGGTCGCCCGTGGAGTTCGTCTTCCCTGAAGAAGGCGTGTCCTATGTCACCGAGCCTGTCGCGATCATGTCGTCTGCCAAGAACGTCGCTGGCGCCCAGAAGTTCGTGGACTTCCTCCTGAGCGATCAGGGTCAGGAGCTCGTTCTGGACATGGGTTACATCCCCGCGCGCAATGGCATGGGTGTTCCCGAGGGCTTCCCGGCCCGCGAAGACATCAAGCTGATGGCGTTCGATCCGGCAGAGGCTCTTGAAAACGCGGAAGCCAACAAAGCCAGATTCGCAGAGCTCTTCGGCGCCGAGTGATGAGCGTCGCACTGCAAAATGGAGGCAGCCGGGCTGAGGCCCGGCTGTTCTCTGCCATTCTGCTGGTGGCCATCTGCCTGACGCTTGCGCCCGTCTTGCGTCTGTTCATCGAGGGTATCACGGATCAAGGCACATTAAGCCTGACCCTGATGCGCGATGTGCTGTCGCAACCTTCGACCCTGAGCGCGTTGAAGCATTCGCTGGTCACCGCGGGCCTGGGCACGTTGGTGTCGCTGGTGCTGGGGTCTGCCTTTGCCTTTCTTGTCGCGCTGACGGATTTGCGGGCCAAACCCGCTTTGGTCTTTTGCCTCATGATCCCGATGATGATCCCGCCGCAGATTACGGCCCTGTCCTGGACGCAGATCATGGGGCCATCATCGGTGCTGCTGAAAACGCTCGGCATCGCGCCTCCGCTGGGCTCTCCGCAACCGCTGTATTCGCCGCAAGGGATTATCCTTCTTCTGGGCATTCAGCACATGTCGATCATCTTCCTCACCCTGCGCGCCGGGCTGCGATCTATCCCGCAAGACGTGGTCGAAGCGGCCAGGATCAGTGGCGCCAGAGGGCTGCGCACATGGTGGCAGGTGGTGCTTCCGTTGACGCTGCCCAGCCTCGCGGCGGGCACGGCCATCACCTTTGTCACGGCGCTGGGGAATTTCGGCATTCCGGCGATGCTGGGCATTCCGGCGGGCTACGCCACGCTGCCGACGCTTGTGTATCAAAAGCTTGCCGGGATGGGGACGACAGTGCTGGCCGAGGTTTCGGTGCTGGCCATGCTCATTGGAGCCGTCGCCGTCGCGGGCATTCTGCTGCAGCGCTTTTTTCAAGGCCGTCAGAAGCTGCATCTTGTCGGAAGCACGTCTCAACCGCTGGCGCTGCCGCTCGGCGCGGCGCGTCTGCCGGTGGAAATTGCGCTTTGGACCGTGGTCTGTGCGATACTCGTCCTGCCGATGAGCGGTCTTCTGGCCACCTCTTTGGTGTCAGCCTATGGTGTGCCTTTGCGCTTTGACACGGTGACGCTGGCCTCTTGGTACGAAGTTCTGTTCCGACAGCCGGTGACATCGCGGGCCTTTGCCAATTCCTTTAGCCTTGCCGCCGGTGCCTCTTTGGCCCTCATGGGGATCAGCCTGCCGCTCGCCTGGTTGATGGAGCGTCACAAGACACGTCTTGCGCGTCTCTTCGATAGCCTGCTTGATCTGCCTTACGCGTTGCCGGGGGTGGTCCTGTCGATCGCGGTGATCTTGCTGCTGATCAAGCTGCCCTTCACCGACGCCACGCTATACGGCACGATCTGGATCATCTTCTTTGCCTATCTGGCGCGCTTCTTCGCGGTCATGTTCCGCCCGATCCAAGCCAGCCTGAAGCAGCTTGACCCAGCGATGGATGAAGCCGCGCAATCGGTTGGCGCGTCCCTTATGCGGCGCTTGCGCGATATCATCTTTCCGCTATCGGCGCCTGCGGCGGCGGCGGGCGCGATCCTCGTGTTCCTGACGGCCTTCAACGAACTCACGGTCTCCGCCTTGCTGTGGTCGTCGGGCACCGAAACCCTTGGCGTGGTGATCTTCAACCTCGACGACAGCGGCGAAACCGTCATGGCCAGTGCTTTGGCCATGACCATCGTTTTCGTCGTCATGGCGCTCATGGCGGTGATTCAGCTGCTGTCCCGCCGCTTTCCCAAAGGAGTTGTCCCATGGCAGACGTAGATTTGGTCTCCGTCGGCAAGACGTTTGCGGGCACGCCTGCGTTGCAAGACATCACGACCCGGTTCGAAGACGGCGAGTTTATCGCGCTGCTGGGTCCGTCTGGCTGTGGAAAGACCACGCTCCTGCGCATCTTGGCCGGGTTCGAGCAGCTCAGCAGCGGGCGGCTTAACATCGGATCGCGCGAGATGGCGAACGCCGAAACGGGCGTGAGCCTTCCCCCGGAAGAGCGCAATATCGGGTTCGTGTTCCAGTCATACGCGTTGTGGCCGCATATGTCGGTCCGTCGGAACATCTCCTATCCGCTGGAGATCCGGCGGTTCTCCAAGGCCGAAATCGCAACACAGGTCGGCGCGGCGCTCGCCTCGACCGGGCTGGATGCCTATGCGGACCGGATGCCATCAGATCTCTCTGGCGGGCAAAGGCAGCGGGTGGCTTTGGCGCGCTGTCTTGTCTCGGATCCGTGCGCTGTTCTGCTGGATGAGCCTCTGGCCAATCTCGATGTGGCATTGCGGGCGTCCATGCAGGGCGTGTTCAGTGACTTTCACAAACGCACCAAGGCGACGATGGTGTATGTCACCCACGATCAGGCCGAAGCGATGGCCATGGCGGACCGGATCGCGGTGATGGACCAAGGTCGTATCCAGCAATTCGACACCCCCCAAAATCTCTATGAGCGCCCCAAGAACCGCTTCGTGGCCGAGTTCGTCGGGCATGGCACGGTCGTACCCGTGCAATCCGTCGCAACGGCCGGGGATGTCGTGGAGGCGCAAATCCTCGGCGCGCGGATCGCTGTGCAGTCCGACACGGCCCAGGACACCGTCAGTCACGTTTGCCTCCGCCCCGAGAACCTGACCATCGCCGAAACCGGAGACCTGCGCAGCAAGGTCGCGCGCGTCACCTACACTGGCGGCAAGTACCTGTTGGAGACCATGACCGCCTGCGGTGCACGGCTGTTCGTGGAAACGCGGGCCCGGTTCGAGGTTGGCGCGCAACTGGGTCTGAACCTCACCACCCCATGGGCTTTCTTTGAGGATTAAATGCAAGGCATAAGGCTACTTTCCGGCATCGGGGACAAGGGCCCCGCATGTGTGCAACTGACAATGGGCGATCGGATCTGGCTCCTGGATTGCGGCTTCGGCCCCGAAGCGCATGCCAAATTCGATCCGGCCTGGCTGCACGGCGCAGAGGCGGTGTTCATCACCCATGACCATATCGACCACATTGGCGGTGCGTCTCATGCCGTGGAGGCGGGTCTGCCCATCTACACGACGGCGCAGACGGCCAAGGCTCTTCCGCCCGCCGCCAAGGTGCATCTGTTGCCCGAGCAGGGGCAAACGACGATTGACGGCGTGACACTGACCACCGGGCGCAATGGCCATGCGATGGGCGGCGTGTGGTTTCATTTCGATCTGGGCGATGGGTTCTTCTATTCGGGCGACTGGTCCGAGGAATCCGACTGGTTCTTGTTCGACGCGCCCCCTCCGGCCGCAACGGCCGTCTTGGACTGCTCCTATCATCTCGATGATGTGGCGCAGTCAGAGCGGTTCTCCGCCCTGAATGAGCTGCTGGATCGGGTGGAGGGACAAGTGCTCCTGCCTGTTCCTCCTTCGGGGCGTGCGGGGGAAATGGCGCTTCACCTGATCCGGCGCTACGGGCCCGAAAGCGTCATGCTGGATCCTGAATGCCAGACAACGTTGCGCGCGGCCCTGCACAGCAGCGCCGTTAGTCCGGCGGCGCAGGAGATCGCGCCCCTGTTGGATCGCGGGCCCATGGAGCAGGCGCGCTTTCTGATCTGCGACACGCCCAATGCTGATGGCGGATCTGCTTGGGGCTATGTGAGGGCCTGGAACGAAAGCGGGCGGCTGGGCCGCGATGCCCATGTTGTCTTTACGGGTCATATGACAGCTCATGCGCGGGGCATCTGTAGCGTCCCTGGCGGGCATTTCCGGCGCTGGAACGTGCATCCCCCCCTGCGCGATCAGGTCAAGATGCTGAACCGCCTCGGAGCGAAACGCTTTGCGCCCGCATTTTGCGCCCAGCCCGAAGATTACCTGATCGAAGATCAGGAGGCCGAGGTGTTCTTTCACGATCTGGTGCGGCTGTGATCTCATCCGCCCCGCCATCGCGCAGCTTTTGCCTGATCCGACATGGCGCAACGACGGCCAATGCGCGGGGGATCATCGCTGGGGTTGCCGAGGTCTCCCTGACCGCGTTGGGCCGCGACCAGGCGCGCGCGCTGTCAGACAAGTCGTGGCCAGAGCAGATCGCCGTTCATGCGAGCCCGCAGGAGCGGGCCCGGATCACAGCGGAACTCGCCTTTCCGGGCCGTGAGATAAAGGTGCACCCCGGCTTACGCGAGCGGGACTGGGGGATCTTTGAGGGCCGCCCCTTGAGCGAACAGCCCCCCAGAGAAGAGACCCCGCTTCAGGGGGAAAGCTGGTCGGAGATGCTGGTGCGCGTCAGGACCACCATCATGGATATCTGTGCGGGGTCAGAAGATGCTCTGCCGGTTTTGGTCTGCCATTCGGGCGTCATCCGCGCCGCTCGGGTGCTCTGGACGACAGGCGATGTGGGGCAGCGCCCGCCCAACGCGACCCCGCTTTGGTTTCAAAGAACAGGCAACACAGTCTCGGAGACGTTGATATGACCGAAGCCGCTTCCACCCCATGCGTGGTGTTCGATGTCGACGGCACCCTTGCGGAATTCGATGCGGATCGGCTTGGGCATCTCGTGCACGGTGTCGAAAAGCACTGGGATGAGTTCCATCGCGAGATGGCGGACGCTGCGGTGATCGCACCCATCGCGACGTTGCTGCGCCGATTGAAAGACAGCGGCGAGACCATTCTGATCTGCTCCGGTCGCCCCGTCGGCTGGGCCGAGCACACCATTGCCTGGCTGCGCAAACACGATCTGCCGTTTGACGGCATTTATCTTCGCGCCGAAGACAAGAACCACGCCACCGATCCCGATGTGAAGCGTCAGGCCCTGAGGGACATGAAAGCGGACGGGTTTTCTCCTTGGCTGGTCGTCGATGACCGCTCTTCGGTTGTGGAGGCGTGGCGCAACGAAGGCCTTGTCTGCCTGCAATGCGCTCCGGGAGACTTCTAAGACGGAGGCTATCGGGACGTTCCGCTGGCCGGTGTGACACCGTGGCGGTGGTCCGGGCGTTGCTTCGATAGACGCCCCAGCCGACTAGTTCAGCCGCCCGCGCAATGCTGCGGGAAGCCGGGCTGGGGTTCCGTTTTCGTGGACAGCGACGACCGTCACGCGCGCCGTGAAGAGCGGTTCGCCGTCTCGCAATACGCTCTGGCGCACGATCATGCGGGCGCCAGTGATCGTGTCCATTTCGGTCACCACTTCCAGAAGATCGTCGTATTTTCCGGGGCGCAGATACTCTGCCTCGATCGCCCGGACGGCGAAGACCACGCCTTCCTCTTTCATTGCGATCTGATCGACACCCAGCTCGCGCACCCATTCGCTGCGGCCGCGCTCAATGAATTTGAGGTAGTTCGCATAGTAGACGATGCCGCCGAAATCGGTGTCTTCGTAATAGACGCGGATCGTGAGCCGGTGGGTCATGTCAGGGTCTCCAGTCTGGCCGACAGGCGCAGTGCGTGGCTGCTGTCCCGTGCTGCCGCAGGCAAAAAAGGATCATATGCGGCCTTCATCAGGGTCAAAATGTCAGGATTCAATACTGTCTGACCTGCTTCCTCTGCCGTCAGAGGCACCGATCCGAACGCGCCCGGCGCCCAGCTCAGCATGATGCGCACGGCCTCGACAAGCGCGAGCAGGTCGGCGGGCACATCCGCCATGGCATCGTCCATCCGCAAGAACACGACCCCGGCCTGTATGGCGCCGCTGGCGTCAAAGCGCAGCTCGCGGTGGCTGCCCGCCCCGTCCGCCTCCAGCCGATCTGCCAGAGCATCCCGCCCCGGCACCATCTTCTCAAGGTCAGGCACTTCGCGCAGTTCGGCCCAGTCGCGCAGGAAAAACACCATCAGGTTGACGCCCAGCTCCGGGTCCGTCTCCACGACCTCATGCCCGGCGATGCCGCACACGAGCTGAAGCGCCGATTTGAACAGCGAGACGGTCGCGTCTTCCACCCCGAACACCACCGGCGCGATCCCCCGCCCCCAGCGGGCACACAGGAAGCTCCCGTCGGGGCGGGTGAACATGGTTTCGATCTGCTCTGCGCTCAGGCTCATATGTGTGCCTCTGATGTCTTTTGTGGTGACCTGAATTTTGCGGCGTCAGCCTGCGCCCAGCTCCTGGGCAATGCGCGCGGCCAGCTTCCGGGCCACCTCGTCCTTGCCCATGCGCGGCCAGTCTTCCGAGCCGTCTTGCAGGATCAAGGTCACGTCGTTTTCGTGCCCGCCCATGATCCCCGTTTCCGGCGATACGTCATTGGCCACGATCCAGTCGCAGCCCTTGCGCGCCCGCTTGGCGGTGGCATTGGCAATCACGTCGTCGGTTTCGGCGGCAAAGCCCACGACCAGGCCCGGTCGGCCCTTCGGCATCTGAGACACCGTCGCCAGAATGTCCGGGTTCTCCACCATGTCGAGCTGCGGGATCCCATCCGGGCCCTTCTTGATCTTGGACGCGCGATCTTCCGCCATCCGCCAATCCGCGACGGCAGCGGCAAAGACCGCAGCGTCTGCGGGCAGGGCGCCTTCCACGGCGGCCAGCATCTCTCGTGCGGTTTCCACGCGGATCACCGCGACCCCGTCCGGGGGCGCCACGCTGGCCGGGCCGGTGACAAAGCTGACGCTTGCGCCGAGCGCGGCCAGAGCCGACGCGATCGCCGTGCCCTGCGCCCCCGAAGACCGGTTGGCGATGTAGCGCACCGGGTCGATGGGCTCGTGGGTCGGGCCAGAGGTGACGATGATGTGCTTCCCGGCCAGCGGTCCGCTGGCCAGAGCCGCGCCAATCGCGTCGCGGATCGCCTCGGGTTCGGCCAGCCGTCCGGGACCGAATTCGCCGCAGGCCATGGCGCCCTCATCGGGGCCGACCACCCGCACGCCGTCGCTGCGCAGCTGGGCGAGATTGCGCTGCGTGGCCGGGTGCTCCCACATCCGCACATTCATCGCCGGGGCGATCAGCACGGGTTTGTCCGTGGCCAGCAGCAGCGTCGAGGCCAGATCATTGCCCAGCCCGGCCGCCATCTTGGCCATCAGGTCCGCCGTCGCGGGGGCGACCACCATCAGATCGGCCGAGCGCGAGAGCTCGATATGCCCCATCTCGGCCTCGTCGGTCAGATCGAACAGGTCGCGATAGACCTTGTTCCCCGACAGGGCCGAGGCGCTCAGGGGGGTGACGAATTCCTCAGCGGCGCGGGTCAGCACGGGGGTCACGTGCCCGCCCGCTTTCTGAATCAGGCGGATCAGCTCAAGGCTTTTATAGGCGGCGATGCCGCCGCCAATGATCAAAAGGATACGTTTGCCAGCCAGCATGGGGGCCTCCGGGTGCGTTTGCCGCGACGGTAGTGCGCCGCGCCGCGAAGGTCCATGGCGCGCCTACTGGAAGGCCGCGCAGGGGTCTTCGCGCTCCGGCGCCGGAGAGATCGCCCAGCGGTCGAACGGCGCATCTTCCTCGGGCATCTCTTCGAACTGGCCCAGCACATCCACCACCAGATCGGGCGCCACCTGAGCCAGCATCAGCGGCACCGCCCGGTCCTTGCGGGCATGGCCGTTCCCGGTGATCAGAGCCACGGGCCCGCCGGTTTCGTCGATGGCGGTCAGTACCGCCCGGGTCAGGGCCGCGTCGCGCAGGCGCTGGGCTTCGACCATGCCGGGCAGCATCTCTTCGGGCAGGGCGTTGCAATGGGCCTCCTGCTGTTCGGCTTCGCGGGTGGCCTGTTCTTCTTCGGGCAAGTCGGAGAGGTCAAAGCGCGGATCATCCAGCACCGCCGCCGCGCCATCGGTGATCGCCTGCCGCACGAGCGCCCGGTCCAGCCCGCCGCCGAAGATCTGCGCCTCCCCCAGGGCCGCGAACACCGGTGCGTAGAGCGGAAACTCCGGCCAGCCGCTGTCATCCCAGCCCGTGGCCGTGCGGATCGCCTCGGGCGTGCGGCTCTCAATGCGGGCGGCCTGATCGGGGGTCAGCATCTCGAACACCACGGCGCGCGGGGACAGCGCCACCAGCTCTCCGGCCTGGCGGATGTGGTGGCCGGGGTTGTCATGGGTTTCGCCCAGCACCACCACATCCTGCGCGGTGAGAGGAGTGGCAAGGGTCAGAGCCAGGAGCAGCGCGCGCATGGGGATTGTCCTTTGGGTTGCCTGAGGTCACTCTAGCGGCGCGATCCACCCAGAGGGAGACCAAATGGCGCACAGATTGGTGATCGGAGGCGCAGCCTCGGGCAAATCGGCCTTCGCGGAGTCGCTCGTGACGGGCACGCCGCGCGTCTACATCGCGACCGCCGAGGCACGGGATTCCGAAATGGAGGCCAAGCGCGACAAGCATCGCGCGGATCGCGGCCCGTCTTGGGAGACGATTGAGGCGTCGCTGGACGTGGCAAGCGCGCTGCCCGGCCTGCCGGAGCGGGCGGGCGTTCTGCTGGATTGCGCCACCATGTGGCTGAGCAATCACCTTTTTGCCGAAAGCGATCTGGAGGCCGAAACCACCCGCCTTCTGGACGCTCTGCGCGCCTGCCCGGCAATGGTCACCGTGGTCACCAATGAGGTCGGCCACGGCATCGTCCCGGCTGACGCGCTGACCCGCCGCTTCCGCGAGGCGCAGGGGCGGCTCAACATTGCGCTGGCGGCGCAGGCAGGCAGCGTGGTGCTGGTCACGGCGGGGCTGCCGCTTTGGATCAAGGGGGCGCCATGAAGCGGGTTCTCATGGTTCGGCACGGACCGACGCATGCCAAATCCATGGTCGGATGGAGCGACATTCCGGCGGATCTGTCCGATGAACCGGCCCTGACCCGCCTGCGCGCGGCCTTACCCGATGCGCCGGTTGTGTCGTCCGACCTGATCCGCGCTGTGGCGACGGCGGATGCGGTGCAAGAAACCCGCCCGCGCCTGCCCCATGATGCCGACCTTCGGGAGCTGCATTTCGGCGCCTGGGAGCTGCGCCGCTGGGACGATGTGAATGCCGAAGATCCCGACGCGATCCGCGCCTTCTGGGAACAGCCGGGCGATACCGCCCCGCCCGGAGGCGAAAGCTGGAACGCGCTCAGCCGCAGGGTGACGGGCGCCGTGGACCGGCTGTTGGACGTGCATGACACCATCGTCATTGTTGCCCATTTCGGAGCCATCCTCGCTCAGGCGCAGCGCGCGGCGGGCTGGACCGCTCAGGAGGCCTTCGCCCACAAGGTTGAGCCTCTGTCCCTGTCCGAAACCGTCCGGCGCCCCAATGGGTGGGAGCTGCTGCGGCTGGGCGATCAGCCTTGACGCAAGGCGCCTTTTGACGGGCGGGGTGCTTTGGTGTTCATAACTTTGTCACCCCTCGGAGCTATCCGAAGCGGGGTCAAAGGAGCTTGATATGTCGTCGCAATTCCTCTCGCCTCATGCCCCCTCAGTGCCTCAGGGCCTTATGGATCAGGCAAAATCCATGACTGCGCCGCGCGTGGCGCTGGTCAATGCGGGGGCTGTGAACCCGCTTGAAGGCATTCGCGAATCTGCCGAGGCGGGTCTGGCCGATCCGATCCTGATCGGGGACGAAGCAAAAATTCGCGCCACTGCGGAAGAGATCGGTTGGGATATCGGCGGCATCCGCGTGGTCGATGCCCCCGGAGAGACCGCCGCCCCCGAAGCCGCCCGCATGGCCCGCGAAGGCGAGGCCGACGCGATCATGAAGGGGCAACTGCACACTTCGGTGTTCCTCAAGGGGCTGCTGCCGTCCTCGGCCGGGCTGCGCGAAAGCGGCGTGCGCTGCGGGCATGTGTTTCACATCACGGTGCCCGGATCGGACCGGCCGCTGCTGCTGACCGATGCGGCGCTGAACGTGGACCCGTCAATTGAAACGCGTCAGGCCTGCCTGATGCATGCGATTGATCTGGCCCATAAGCTGGGGGTCAAGGATGCCCATGCCGCGATCCTGTCAGCGAACGAAGACCCGATCCCGTCCATCCAGAACTCCATGGATGCCGCGGCGATTTCGGCCTGGGCCGTCGGGGCGGTGCGTGACGCCACCGTGGCCGGGCCGATGGCCATGGATCTGATCCTGTCGAAGAAAGCTGCAGAGGCAAAAGGCTATGACAGCCCCGTCGCCGGGGATGCCGATATCATCCTGACCCCGAACATCACCACCGGCAACGCCGTGTTCAAACTGATGGTTCTGGGCCTGGGGGCCTGTGCCGCCGGTCTGGTGCTCGGCGCCAAGGTGCCGATCCTGTTGACCTCGCGCAGCCAGGGCGCTGCCGCCCGCGTCGCTACGGCAGCGCTGGCCGTGGTTGCGTCCGGCGCGGAGGGCTGAGCCATGTTCCTGACCGTCAATGCCGGATCGTCCTCCATCAAGGTGGAGCTGTTCGACGCCGATCTGAACGGCGTTCTGGAAGGTCAGGTGAGCGAGATCGGAACGCCCCGCGCGTCCATCCGGCTGGGCGGGGATGATGTGCCTTGTGATGCGCCCGATCACGACGCGGCGATGGGCCTGATCCTGACCCGGCTGTCCGATCTGGGCCATCTGGTCGACAGCTTCGATGCCGCCGGCCACCGTATCGTGCAGGGCGGCGCCGATTTGACGGAGCCGGCGCGTCTCACCGATGAGGTGATCGCCAAGATCGAAGCCTGCGTTCCACTGGCGCCGCTGCACAATCCGGCCAATCTGGCGGGCATCTACGCTCTGGCCCGGCTCGCGCCCGAGTTGCCCCAAACGGCGAGTTTCGACACGGCGTTCCACGCCCAAAACCCCGAGGTGGCGATCACCTACCCGCTGCCCAAAGTGGAACGGGACCGGGGCCTGCGCCGCTACGGCTTTCACGGGCTCAGCTATGCCAGCTTGGTCGAAAAGCTCTCCGAGCACGGTCTGCCGGAGCGGGTTTTGGCCCTGCATCTGGGCAACGGCTCCTCGCTGTGTGCGATCCGGGGCGGCCGGTCGGTGGCGACGTCGATGGGCTATTCGCCGATCTCCGGGCCTCCGATGGGCACGCGTTCGGGCGATGTGGATGCGGCACTGGTGCTGGATCTGGCGGAGCGGCACGGCACCGACGGCGCGCTGCGCATCCTAAACAAGGAAAGCGGGCTCAAGGGGCTGGGCGGCACCAATGACATGCGCACCCTGCTGGAGGATGAACGCGCAGAGGCGCGCTTCGCCGTGGAGCATTTCACCTACTGGGTCGCGCGCCAGGCCGGGTCTCTGATCGTGGCCATGGGCGGCGTCGATGCCATCGCCTTCACCGGTGGGATCGGAGAGCATGCAGAGCCCGTGCGCGACATGATCCTGGCGCGGCTCGATTGGCTTGGGGCGGTGCCGGTGCATGTGGTGCCCGCCGACGAAGAACGCCAGATCGCCCGTGACGCGCAACGGGTGCTGGGCCACGCCTAGGCGATCAAACCCCTTGCCTCGGCGCGGGGGTTTGGCATACGACTGCGCACGCAACGGTGGGAGAACCGCGAAAGCGGTGCCGAAGGAGCAATGCCCCGGAAACTCTCAGGCCCAAGGGACCGCTGTTGCGCAAGACAACTCTGGAGAGAGGCGCGTATGCGTCCGCCGAAGGGATAACGATCTCAGGCAAAAGGACAGGGGGGCATCCAACCGCGGGCCGGGCCCGCTGCTGCCGCATGTGCGGCCGGACGGAGGATGCCGATGACCGATCTCAAGCGCACGCCGCTTTTCGATCTCCATGTGGAGCTGGGGGCCAAGATGGTGCCCTTTGCCGGATGGGAGATGCCCGTTCAGTATCCCCTTGGGGTGATGAAGGAACATCAGCACTGCCGCGATGCGGCGGGGCTGTTCGACGTGTCCCATATGGGGCAGGTGATCCTGCGGGGCCCGGACTATGACACCGCCGCCAAGGCGCTTGAGGCGCTGATTCCCATGAACGTTCTGGGTCTGGGCGAGGGGCGCCAACGCTATGGCATGTTCACCGATGCCGCGGGCGGCATTCTGGACGATCTGATGTTCGCCAACCGGGGCGATCATATCTTCATGGTGGTCAACGCGGCCAATGCCGATGCCGACATCGCCCATATGCGGGCCAATCTGCCCGCGGATGTGAGCCTGGAGGTGATCGACGACCGCGCATTGATCGCGCTTCAGGGGCCCACGGCCGAAGAGGTGCTGGCCACACTCGATCCGCGTGCGCGCGATATGTCCTTCATGGATGTGGCGACGCTCGATCTGGACGGCGCGGAGGCGTGGGTGTCCCGCTCGGGCTACACCGGCGAAGATGGCTACGAGATTTCGGTGAAGGCCGATGCCGCGCCCGATCTGGCGCGCAAGCTGCTGAGTTTCGACGCCGTGGAACCCATCGGCCTTGGCGCCCGCGATTCGCTGCGGCTGGAGGCGGGGCTGTGCCTGCACGGCCATGACATTTCGCCCGAAACGACGCCGGTTGAGGCTGCGCTTGTCTGGGCAATCCAAAAGAGCCGCCGCCCTGGCGGTGAGCGTGCCGGAGGGTATCCCGGCGCCGATGCGATTGGCGCACAGATCGAAACCGGCGCTTCGCGCAAGCGCGTTGGGCTCAAGCCCGAAGGCCGTGCCCCGATGCGCGAGGGGGTGGCGTTGTTCGCAAATGCCGAAGGCGGGGAGCAGATCGGAGAGATCACGTCCGGCGGCTTCGGCCCCACCGTCGGGCATCCCGTCGCCATGGGCTACCTGCCCGCCGATCTTTGCGCCGTGGGCACGACCGTTTACGGTGAACTGCGCGGCAAACGCCAACCCTTGACCGTCACCGCTTTGCCGTTCACCCCGGCTAATTTCAAACGCTGATCCAGGAGACACCCAGATGAAATTTACCGAAGAGCACGAATGGCTCGACGCCGATGGCGATATCGTCACCGTCGGAATCACGGACCACGCCGCTGAGCAGCTTGGCGATGTGGTGTTTGTCGAACTGCCCGAGGTCGGCACGCAGGTCGCCAAGGGCGACGATGCTGTCGTGATCGAAAGTGTGAAAGCGGCGTCCGATATTCTCGCCCCTCTTGATGGCGAGATCGTCGAAGTGAACGACGCCCTGGCCGACGCGCCGGGCAGCGTGAACGACGACGCGATGGCCGCTTGGTTCTTTAAGATCAAAGCCAGCGATCTGGGCCAGATGGACGAATACATGTCCGAGGACGACTACAAGGATCACATCGCGTGATCTGATCCGCCCTGCGGGCGAATGCCTGCGGCGCAGGTATTTTGACAAATAAGAAGAGGGGCGGTGCGCGCCGCCCCTTTGCGTTGAACCCTTGAGCGGAGCCTCTCATGCCCTTCACGCCCACCGAATACCTTCCCTATGACTTCGCCAACCGGCGCCATATCGGCCCGTCCCCCCAGGAAATGGAGGGGATGCTTGAGGTGGTCGGCGCAAGCGATCTGGAGGAGCTGATCGTGCAGACCGTGCCGCAGGGGATCCGCGCCGCCGAGGATCTGAGCTTTGGAAAGGCCCGGTCGGAACATGGGTTGCTGCACCACATGCGGCAGATCGCGAAGCAGAACACCGTGATGACCAGCCTGATCGGGCAGGGCTATCACGGCACGGTCACGCCGCCTGCGATCTTGCGCAATATCTTTGAAAACCCCGCCTGGTACACGGCTTACACGCCCTATCAGCCGGAAATCAGCCAGGGGCGGCTTGAGGCTCTGCTGAACTTCCAGACCATGGTCAGCGACCTGACGGGCCTGCCGATCGCGAACGCGTCTCTGCTGGACGAATCGACGGCTTGTGCCGAAGCGATGACCATGGCGCAGCGCGGGGCCAAGTCTAAGGCCAAGGCGTTCTTTGTCGATGAGGACTGCCATCCGCAGAACATCGCCGTGATCCAGACCCGCGCCAAACCGTTGGGGATCGAGGTGATCGTCGGTTGCCCCGTTGATGATCTGAAACCCGAAGAGGTGTTCGGCGCGATCTTCCAGTATCCGGGTTCTTACGGGCTGGTCGAAGATTTCTCGACCCAATGTGCGGCTCTGCATGAGGCCAAGGCCATTGCCGTCGTGGCGGCGGATCCGATGGCGCTGACCTTGCTCAAGGAGCCCGGTGCCATGGGGGCTGACATCGCCGTTGGCTCTACCCAGCGGTTCGGTGTGCCCATGGGCTATGGCGGCCCGCATGCCGCCTACATGGCCTGCACTGATGCCCTGAAGCGGTCGATGCCGGGGCGGATCGTCGGCGTGTCCGTCGATGCGCGCGGAAACAAGGCCTACCGGCTGTCCCTGCAGACCCGTGAGCAGCATATCCGCCGCGAAAAAGCGACGTCGAATGTCTGCACCGCGCAGGCTCTGCTGGCGGTCATGGCCGGGTTCTATGCGGTCTATCACGGCCCCGAGGGGCTCAAGGCGATCGCGCAGCGCATCCACCGCAAGATGGTGCGGCTGGTCGAGGGGCTGGAAGAGGCCGGGTTCGAGATTGCCCCCAAGGCCTTCTTTGACACCGTGACCGTGAAGGTCGGCTACTGGCAAAGCGTGATCCTCGAGCGCGCCCGCGCCAACGGGATCAACCTGCGCAAGGTCGGCGATGATCGCATCGGCATCTCCTACGACGAAACCGTCCGCCGCGAGCATACCGAAGCGATCTGGTCCGCCTTCGGGATCGACCGCAAGGACGACGGCGCCGGGGATGAAACCGCCACTTACCGCCTGCCCGACGCCCTCCTGCGCGCGAGCGCCTATCTTCAGCACGGCGTGTTCCACATGAACCGGGCTGAGACGGAAATGATGCGCTACATGCGCCGTCTCGCGGATCGCGATCTGGCCCTGGATCGGGCGATGATCCCGCTGGGCTCCTGCACCATGAAGCTGAACGCGGCTGCGGAAATGATGCCGGTGAGCTGGCCGGAATTCGGTGCTCTGCATCCTTTTGTGCCTGCCGATCAGGCGCAGGGCTATGCAAATATGATGCGCGTGCTCGAAGACAAGCTGTGCGATGTCACGGGTTATGACGGGTTTTCGATGCAGCCCAATTCGGGCGCGCAGGGCGAATATGCGGGCCTGCTGACCATCGCGGCCTACCATGAGGCGCGCGGCGAAGGGCACCGCAATGTCTGCCTGATCCCGATGAATGCCCACGGGACGAACCCGGCCTCGGCCTCCATGGTCGGCTGGAAGGTCGTGCCGGTGAAGGACACCGACCGCGGCGACATCGACCTGGACGATTTCCGCGCCAAGGCCGAACAGCACAAGGACAATCTGGCCGGCTGCATGATCACCTACCCCTCGACCCATGGCGTGTTCGAGGAAACGGTGAAAGAGGTTTGCCAGATCATCCATGACAATGGCGGGCAGGTCTATATCGACGGCGCCAACATGAACGCCATGGTGGGCCTCTCGCGGCCCGGAGACCTAGGCGGTGATGTCAGCCACCTGAACCTGCACAAGACCTTCGCCATCCCCCATGGCGGCGGCGGCCCCGGCATGGGTCCGATCGGGGTCAAAGCCCACCTGGTTCCGCACCTGCCCGGCCATCCTGAACTGGGCAGCGAAGGCCCGGTTTCGGCGGCGCCCTATGGCTCTGCGTCGATCCTGGCGATTTCCTACGCTTATATCGAAATGATGGGCGGGGACGGCCTGACCCAAGCCACCAAGGTCGCGATCCTCAACGCCAACTACATCGCCAAACGGCTCGAAGGCCATTTCGACGTGCTCTACAAAGGCGATGACGGGCGCGTGGCCCACGAATGCATCCTCGACACCCGTCCCTTTGCCGAAAGCGCCGGAGTCACCGTGGATGACATCGCCAAACGCCTGATGGATGCGGGCTTCCACGCCCCCACGATGAGCTGGCCCGTGGCGGGCACGCTGATGGTGGAGCCGACCGAATCGGAAACCAAGGCGGAACTGGACCGCTTCGTTGACGCCATGATCGCCATTCGCGACGAAATCCGCGCCATCGAAGAGGGCAAGATCTCCCACGAGGACAGCCCGCTGGCCCATGCGCCCCACACGGTGCACGATCTGGTCGGAGACTGGGATCGCCCCTATTCCCGCGAACAGGGCTGCTTCCCGCCGGGATCGTTCCGCGTGGACAAATATTGGCCGCCCGTGAACCGCGTGGACAACGCCTATGGGGATCGGAACCTGGTCTGCATCTGCCCGCCCATGGAAGACTACGCGGCGGAATAGCCCACAGACCGGCGGCGCCCGTCAGCGCCGCCGGATCTGAAACCCGGTCTTGCTCTGCGCAAACCCCGCGCCCTCATAGAACGCGTGGATCCCCGGATCGCTGCGTCCGGTCATCAGCATGACCTTGTAGCACCCGGCCTCCCACGCTCGCTCGATCGCAAACCGCAACACAGCATGCCCAAGTCCCTGCCGCCTCTGCGACGGGGACGTGACGACGTTTTCAATCAGGGCCCAAGGCTGCCCGCCCCGGCTCAGGTTCGGCGCCACGATCAATGTGCAGGACGCCGCAATCGGATCGCCCGCCACCACCACGCCGCTGCCCGGCCACAGGGCCAGCTGGCGCAGCATGGCTGCGGCCTGCGCTTCCGTTCCGGGGTGGTCTTGTGACGATAAATGCCGAAAGAGCGCCACCAGCTCCGCCGCATCGCCTTCTGTCGCGAACCGTTCCATGGATCCCCCGTGCCTTGTCCCTTCTTATTTGTCCCAAATACCTCGGGGGAGTCCCGAAGGGACGGGGGCAGAGCCCCCAAGCCCCTCTGGCCTTTGGCGCCCGCACATCGTAGAGCAGCGCCAGTCACAAAACCCCCGAGGATCCCGAATGACCGATCTGCGCGACACCGCGATGAGCTCCAAGGCCTGGCCCTTTGAAGAAGCCCGCCGTTTGCTCAAACGGATCGGGGATAAGACCCCTGATAAGGGCTATGTCCTGTTTGAGACAGGCTATGGCCCCTCGGGCCTGCCCCATATCGGCACCTTCGGGGAAGTCGCCCGTACCACCATGGTGCGCCGGGCGTTCGAGATTCTGTCTGACATCCCGACCAAGCTGATCTGTTTCTCGGATGACATGGACGGGCTGCGCAAGGTGCCCGGCAACGTCCCCAACCAGGAGCAGATGGCTGAGGATCTGAACCTGCCGCTGACCAAGGTGCGCGACCCGTTCGGTACCCATGACAGCTTTGGCGCGCATAACAACGCCCGGCTGCGGGATTTTCTCGACAGCTACGGGTTCGAATATGAATTCGCCAGTTCGACGGAATACTACACCTCCGGCCGCTTCGATGAGATGCTTCTGACCGCGCTTGAGCGGTTCGACGACATCCAGAAGATCATGCTGCCCACGCTTGGGGCCGAACGTCAGGCGACCTATTCCTGCTTCCTGCCCGTCAGTCCGAAAACCGGACACGTGCTTCAGGTTCCGACGCTGGAGCGGAACGTGGAGAAGGGCACGATCGTCTACGAAGAACCCGACGGCGAGCGTATCGAAATCCCCGTCACCGGCGGCCACGTGAAAATGCAGTGGAAGCCCGACTGGGCCATGCGCTGGGCCGCTCTGGGCGTCGATTACGAGATGTCCGGCAAGGACCTGATCGATTCGGTCACGCAGGCCAGCAAGATCTGCCGCGCTTTGGGCAAGCGCCCGCCCGAGACGCTGATCTATGAACTCTTCAACGATGAAGAGGGCAAGAAGATCTCCAAGTCCAAGGGCAACGGTATCTCCATGGAGGAGTGGCTGTCCTATGCCGCGCCCGAGAGCCTGCAATACTTCATGTTCCAGAAGCCGAAGACGGCCAAGCGTCTGCATTTCGACGTGATCCCGAAAGCGGTGGATGAATACCACCAGCAATTGCGCGGCTATGCCGATCAGGATGAAAAGCAGCGGCTGGCCAATCCGGTGTTCCACCTTCACGGGCACAACGTGCCCAGCTCGAACTTGGTCGTGCCCTTCGCGATGCTGCTGAACCTCGCCTCCGTGTCTTCGGCGGAAGACAAAGACAAGATGTGGGGCTTTATCCAGAGATATGCGCCTGAGGCCTCGCCGGAGACGCATCCCGATCTGGACGCCGCCGCCGGGTTCGCCGTGCGCTACTACAATGACTTCGTGAAGCCCGAAAAGACCTACCGCGCTCCGGATGACCGCGAACGCGCCGCCATGGAAGACCTCGCGCAGCGCCTGCGTGGCTGGGACGGCGGGCTAGACGCCGAAGAGCTGCAGAGCATGGTCTTTGCTGTCGGCAAAGAGCACGGGTTCGAGCCGCTGCGCGACTGGTTCAAGGCTTTGTATCAGGTGCTTCTGGGCGCCGACCAAGGTCCGCGCTTTGGCGGCTTCATCGCGCTTTACGGCGTGGATGAGACCGTGGCGCTGATTGAAACGGCATTGGACGGCGGGCTGTAAGGCCCTCGTCCGGGCCGTGCCTGCCGATTTCATGGCAAGCGGGGTTTGATCAGCTCCAGCACCGCGCGGGCCCTGCGATCTGTCACGGATGCTCGGTAGCGGGCGATGTTTTGCGGGATGCGAAACAGCGCTGTCGCGTCTTCGACCAGTTCGACCGTTGCGGCCAGTTCGGCAGAAGGCACGCAGTCCGACAGGATTTGGGTCAGATCCTGGCGCAGACGATCCGTATGTGCGGAGATCAGATCGGGGTGATCAGCGGCCAGATGCATGTAGGCGTCGAACAGCGCGGGGTCCGCGTCGTAGCGGTCCCGCTTGATCCGCAGCATGCCGAGCAGCCACATCTCGAGCCGTTCGGGGACGGGGGCATCGGCGGTCAACGCGTTGGCGGAGACGTTTTCCACCGCATCGAACCACCTGCGGGCCAGTGCGCGAACGAGATCGGATTTCGTCGCAAAGAACTTGTGGATATAGGGCTGAGAGAACCCAATGCGATCCGCGATTTCAGACAGAACCAGACGGCGTCCATTGGTTTCCGAAAGCAGCTTTTCAGCTTCGTTCAGCAATCGAAACCGGACTTCATCCTGGTCAATCTTTGGTCGGGCCATTCAGATCCACCGCCGAGTCTTGTGCGCGTAATCGTCATACGCGGGGCCGAAAGCATCGCGCAAAGCGCGTTCCTCGAACGGGATATACCAGAAGGCGGATGCCAGCCAAAAGACCAGCGGCGGCAAGATCGCCAGCCAGTTGTTCAGCAGGAAAGCTGCGCTCACGAGGATCAGCAGGAAGCCCAGATACATGGGGTTGCGGCTAAAGCGGAACGGCCCATCTTCGACCAATGCGCGCGGGTCTCCGAAAGTCATGATCTCGGCGTCCTTGCGCAGAAAATGCATCCTTGCCCAAGCGAGCCATCCCACCCCCAGCACCAGCGAGGCGACTGAAAGCACGATGTTCCCGACAGGCAATGCGGGCCGTTCCGGAGACACGGCCCAAGGCAGCGCCAACGCGATCAGCGATAACAAGAACAGGTGCGGAGGCAGGAGGTGGCGCATGGGAATCACCGTAAAATAATAATTTATAAAAAACATAACTTATGTGGTTTTGTGCGTCAATCGACCGGAGCGACCTGTCTTGCGCGGTTCCCCAACCTTCCGCGTTTGTGCTAGGTGCCTGCCAACACCTCCAACCTGGGATGCTTCCATGACCAGCACTCGCATCGTCCTCTCCAGCGACCACGCCGCCATCGACCTGCGCCGCGCCATTGCCAAGCATATCACCGACAAGGGGTATGAGGCCGTGGACATCGGCCCCCAGACACCCGAAAGCACGCATTACCCCGCCCACGGGCAAGCCGCCGCTGAACGCGTCGCGTCCGGGGACTGCGCCTTGGGCATCATCCTGTGTGGGACCGGGCAGGGGATCATGATGGCCGCCAATAAGGTGAAGGGCATCCGCTGCGGGGTCTGCTCGGATGAATTCTCCGCCCGTATGATCCGGCAGCACAACGATGCGAACATCCTGTCGCTGGGCGCCCGCGTGGTGGGCGAGGGGCTTGCGCTTGCCATCGTCGACGCGTTCCTGGACGCGGAATTCGAAGGCGGGCGGCACGGCACCCGCGTCGATATGATCCGCGCGATGGAATAACCACTGTCAGCGGTGCGCCGTGATCACGGGCGCGCCGCGTCCGGTTCAGATCAACTGCCCGTGGATCATGCGCGCTATGCCGTCCATGTCCTCGCGTGGCCGCTGACCGACCAGCGAATAGCGCCATGGGCCGTCCTGCCAGGTGACGGTCAGGAACCCGTCCTCGTCCTGGAAGCGGAACGATCTATCCGCCTGACCCACGCCATGGGTGGCCAGCAGGCTCAGGCGGTCGCCTTCGGCGTTTTCATACATGAACAGCGCGGTGGCCTGATCACCTGCGGGCAGAAGGCGCCCACCGATCAGGCTGTAGCCGGTTCCGTTCAGCTCTGGCGCGATGATCGCGGCGCCCAGCCGGTTCGACAGCCAGCTTTGCAGGTGATCGCGCTCTGTTGCGGCGACCTCGACGGGGTGCAGCACTTCGCTGACATAGAGCGCGTGGGCCGCTTGGGCATGTTGCGCAAACTGAGCCATATCGCCTGCGTTGCCACCGCGTGCAGCCGGGATCAGCTGAGCAAATCCGACGCCGAGCGCAAAGATTCCGATCGACGCGGCGATGCGCAGCGCGGGGCTGGGCGCGGGCCGCGCGCGATCGCGCAGGGCGCGCAGATGGGCGGCGGACGGCTCGGGAACCGAGGAGGCCAGCATGTCGGTATGGCGACGCATCTCGCGCAGGCGCGCGGCGTCTTCGGGGTGTTTGGCCAGGTGGTCTTCCAGGCGCGCGCGGTCCTCATCGGTCAGCGCGCCGTCGATGCTGCGCTGAAGCAGCTCATCCGTGGCTGGGGTCAGAGTCATTTCACGCTCCTGATCTTGGTGACGGCGGATGCGTCCATTTCGGTCTTCAGTTTACTGCGCGCGCGCGAGATGCGCGACATCAGAGTGCCTTGCGGTATGCCAAGCGCCGCAGCGGCTTCCTTGTAGCTCAGCCCCGCGATGACGACGGCCAACAGGGCCTCGCGTTGATCCTGGGGCACTTTTTCAAGCGACTTCCAGATCGCCTTGATCTCTAGCCGCTCTTCGACGGTGCTGCTATGGGCGGCCAGATCCGCAATCTGGTCCAGTTCGACCATCGGGGCGCGGCTGTCGCGTCGCCACCGGTCGCGAAAAAGGTTGAGCAGCATCTTGGTGAGCCACGGCTTCAGAGGCCGCCCCGGGATCCACAAGAGGCGCTTGCGCAAGGCGCGCTCCACGCAATCCTGAACCAGATCATCGGCGGCATCGCGGTCGCGGGTCAGCGACCAGGCGTAGCGCCACAGATCGGGCATGGCGCTTTCGAGTTGGGCTTCAAAGGACTGTATCATGATGCGTTATCGGGGATGGCCTGGACACCATCCCCGATGCCTTCCCATTAGGGGTGCGCCGTGTGCCACACGCCTTTGACGCCATCGCCGGTCATGTCGCCGGGTTTTTGATCCTGGAACCACAGGTAGAGCGGCTGACCTTTGTAGGCAATCTGCTGGGTGCCGTCCTTGCGCTCGATCAGGCTGTAATTGCGGGGCAGGTCCATGCCAGCATCGCCCGCGAGCGGCGGCCATTTGGCGGCGCAATCGTCGTAGCAGTTGGACAGGCCGCGCTCGTCCTTGTCGAAGGTGTAGAGCGTCATCTTGTTGGCATCCATCAGGTAGGTCTGGTCGCGGAACTGCCCGGTGACAGCCGGGGCGCCGGTGTGGCCGTCGGCCAGCACAGAGGTGGTGGTGACCGCGAGCGTCAGCGCGGCGAGGGCCATGGATTTGAAGGTCATTGTCTTCTCCTGTGTCAAAGCCTGCTGAGCTGCAGACACAAGAGATACGGGCGCCGGCAGGGATTATTCCCGGCGCAGACACATTTTTGCGATCCGCCCTAGCGGCTCGATGTCAGGGACAGGAAGACATCCTCAAGATCGGGCTCTTCGGTGCGCAGATCCACGACGCTCATCCCGTGCTCCCGCGCCATGTCCAGCACGCGGCCCGCGGTCATCTCGCGCGTGCTGTAGCTGAACGCGATGGCGCCATCGCCGCGCTGCTCCACGGTGATGCCCTCGGGCATCTGCGGCACCGCGCCGCCGCTTTCGCAGCGCACGACCAGCGTTTTGCGGTCCATGCGGTGCAGCAGGTTGGTGGTGCTGTCCTGCGCGACCTTTTCGCCGTGGTTGATGATGGCGATCTCGTCGCACATCTCCTGCGCCTCTTCGAGGTAATGGGTGGTGAGGATGATGGTCATCCCCAGCTCTTCATTGAGCCGCCGCACATTGGCCCAGAGCATGTTGCGCAGCTCAATGTCGACGCCTGCGGTCGGCTCATCAAGCACCAGCACGCGCGGGCTGTGAACAAGCGCCTTGGCCAGCAGCAGCCGCCGCCGCATCCCGCCCGAGAGCGAACGCGCATAGCTCTCCGCCTTGTCCGACAGGCCGACCAGCTCCAGCAGCTCGTCCGAGCGGCGCTGCGCCTTCGGCACGCCGTAAAGCCCCGCCTGCACATCCAGAGCCGCGCGGGGCGTGAAGAACGGATCCAGCGTCAGCTCCTGCGGCATCACGCCGATGGCGGCGCGGCTTTGGCGGGGGTTCACGTCCTGATCAAAGCCCCAGATGCGCACATTGCCGTCGGTTTTGCGCACGAGCCCCGCAAGAATGTTGATCAGCGTCGATTTCCCCGCGCCGTTCGGCCCCAGCAGGCCAAAGATCGACCCTTGCGGGATTTTCAGATCGACTCCGCGCAGCGCCTCCTTGGCGGGCGCGCGGCCCGAGGCGGCATAGGTCTTGCGCAGGCCGGTGATTTCGATGGCGGGCTGGGTCAACACGGGCGCTCCTGCTCTTGCCGCCGGGCGTGGCGGCGCTATCATGTGCGCAACAGATAGAGACCCGCCCGCGCGGCGGCAACCAGAGGGAAGCTCCCATGAGTGCCAAGACCATCGACGCCCCCGAAACCAAGATCGTGTCGAGCTGGAGAGTGTCCTGCGACGGCGGCGTCGGCGCGCTTGGCCACCCGCGCGTCTGGCTTGAGATCCCGCGCGACGCCGGTTTCGTGGAATGCGGCTACTGCGACACGAAATACGTGCACGAAAGCCGCGCGAGCGACGAGGCCTAAGCCCCAAAGCGCGCGCAACAGGAGACCGCAATGTCCGTTGAGTTCCTGTTGACCTCTTTGATCGTCGTCCTGCTGCCGGGCACTGGGGTGATCTACACGGTTGCGGTCGGGCTTGGGCGCGGCTTTCGCGCCAGTGTTGCCGCTGCCACCGGGTGCACCTTTGGAATTGTCCCTGCCGCCGTGGCCAGCATCATCGGCCTTGCCGCGCTCTTGCACACAAGCGCGGTCGCCTTTCAGGTCCTGAAATATCTGGGCGTCGCGTATCTGTTCTACATGGCCTGGAACATCCTGCGCGATGGCGGCGCCATGGAGGTGCGCGAGGACAAGACGCGAAAGAGCCATGCTAGGATCGCCCTGACCGGCACGCTGATCAATGTGCTCAACCCCAAACTGTCACTGTTTTTTCTGGCCTTCCTGCCGCAATTCGTGTCGGCTGAATCGCCCAATGCGACCGGGGATCTGATCGGCCTCGCGCTTGTCTTCATGGCCATGACCTTTGCCGTCTTCGTCGGATACGGCGCGTTTGCTGCTCTTGCGCGGGACTATGTTCTGGCCCGGCCCAAGGTTCTGAGCTGGATCAAGCGGAGCTTTGCGGGCGCCTTCGGCGCGCTCGGGCTACGGCTGGCATTTTCGGACTGACGGCGCGGCTCAGGCGAGCGCCTCGGTCATCCCTGCCTTGGCGATAATCTTGTCGAACCGGCTGTCCATGCACACGCTCAGATCAGTGGTGACGAGGCGATCTCCCACGAACAGGCTGAACACAGTGGCCGGTGTTGGTGCGTTCTGCGCCGCCTCCATCGTTTCCAGCTTCACGATGTTTGGTGTCAGCCCACGTTTCCCGCAGGTCTCGGACAGGGAGGTGTGGATGTGGAACTCGGTAAAGGGGCAGCGGTTGGAATAGACCACGGTGAGCCCTTTGGCATCCTCCGGCAGCCCGGCTCTCGCGCTGCCTGCAAAGCGTGGCGGGGCGGCTTTGGTGCCCGGCTCGGCCTCAAGCGCGAGCAGGGAAAAGCCGCTGTCCAGCGTGTCAAGCTCTTGGAACCCTTGCCGCAGCAGCCATTTCCCGTCGCTCATGAAGTGCATCTTCTTCTTGCCGACCACGGACACGATCCCGGCAAGGCCCGCCGCCCGCGCCTCGTCGAGCGCCCGGGACAGCAGTGCCTTTCCGTGGCCTTGCTGTTTGAACTTCCCGGACACCCAGAAGCAGCCCATGACCATCCAGTCCGGCGCGACCACGGGTTGCCAGCAAGACCGCCCCGGCCCGTATTCCATGAAGACCTTGCCGCGCTCATCCAGCCGGGTGAACCGGTAGCCATTGGCGTATTCATCCGCCAGCCACTGTTTCTTGGCCGCATAGCCCGCCGCGCATTTCTTGTCCGAGATCGCGCAGCAGATATGTTCGGAGGGCAGTGTTTCGGGCGTCAGTGTGATCAGGGGCATAGCCGGTCTCCGAAGGAGGAGGACGTTTCACGCCAAACCTATCACGTCCGGCCGGGTGTGCGCGATGCGACCGGAACGCCTGGCGGCGCAAGGGGGCGCCGGGGCCTGCCGGAGGCCCTGGCGCCGCGCCAGGGCGGCTTAGCCGCCGCGCACTGTTTCGATCATCAGGGCGACGTTCTCGGGATCCGCGTCCGGCGTGATCCCGTGGCCCAGGTTGAAGATATGGGGGCCCTTCGAAAAGGCGTCCACAATGGCGCGGGTTTCGCGCACCAGGTCTTCGCCTCCGGTCACCATATGCGAGGATTTCAGGTTTCCCTGCACGCAGCCCCCGGTCTGGACATTGGCGGCGGCCCACGTGGCGCTGACCCCGTCGTCAAGCGCGATGCAGTCGGCGCCGATCACGTCATGCAGCCCGGCAAACCGCTCGCCCGCTCCGCGCGGGAAGGCGATGACGGGGATGCCCGGGTGACGCGCCTTGAGCGCCTTGGTGATGCGGGCGGCGGGCTCCACCGCGTAGCGGGTGAAATCGTCTCCGATGAGCGATCCGGCCCAGCTGTCGAAGATCTTTACCACCTCGGCCCCGGCGTGGATCTGCATGGACAGGTAGTCGATGGTGGCGTCGGTGATCCGCTCCAGCAGGGCCTCAAAGAGGGGCCGGTTGCCATCCTTGAGCGCGTGGGCCGGGCCCTGATCGGGCGTGCCGCGCCCGGCGATCATATAGGTGGCGACCGTCCACGGCGCCCCGGCAAAGCCGATGAGCGTCGTCTCTGAGGGCAGCTCGCGCGAGAGGATCTTCACGGTCTCATAGACCGGGGCGAGGTGCTCGTGGATCGCATCGGCGGGCTTGAGCGCGTCCAGCCCTGCCTGATCGGTGATCGTGGAGAGCCGCGGCCCTTCGCCGGTGACGAACCACAGATCGGCACCCAGAGCCTGCGGGACCAGAAGGATATCCGCAAACAGGATCGCGGCGTCGAACCCGTAGCGCCGGATCGGCTGGAGCGTCACTTCGGCGGCCAGATCGGAGTTGTAACACAGCGACAGGAAATCCCCGGCCTGCGCACGGGTGGCGCGGTATTCGGGCAGGTAGCGCCCGGCCTGCCGCATCATCCAGATCGGCGGGGTGGGCAGGGTTTCGCCCTTGAGGGCACGCAGGATCGTCTTGGTCATCGCGGTCTCCTTTGGGCGTTGGGTGTCGGGGCAGGGGCGCGCAGTGTCAAGCGGCGCCGACCTCTCGCGCCCAGGTTTGAAGCTGTGCCAGTGTCGCAGTCGCACCGCCGCACACGATCATCAGCACACGGGCGTAGGGGGCCAGCAGATCGGGCCGGTCATAGGCCAGCGACAGGGCCGCGCCGCAGGCTGGCTCGACCAAAACGCGGGCATCGTCAAGGAACCGCAGGCAGGCAGAGACCGCCTGCGCGTCGGTCACGGTGACGGGCGTGACCGGGCGCGTCCGGGTCAGTTCGAACGCCGCCCGCGCCACCTGCCGCGCGCCCAGCGAAGTGGCGACGGATCGGATGGCGTCCAGCTCCACCAGCTCCCCGGCTGCGACCGCCGCGCCCAGCGATGCCGCGCCTTCGGTCTCAACGGCGAGGATCGGCACATCGGCCAGCCCGTTGCGCGCGAGCCCCTCGGCCACGCCGCAAAGCAGGCCTCCGCCCCCGACCGAAAGAACCACCGCATCGAACGGATCGCCCTGCGCGACGGCCTCATCAATCATGCTGGCATGGCCGCGCCACATGATCGGATCGTCAAACGGGTGGATAAAGGCGGCATCAGTGTCCAGGGCGTCTTGCGCGCTTGCGTTGGCCTCTTGCCAGGAGGCGCCATGGACGATGACTTCGGCACCCTGTTGCCGGATCAGATCCGCGGCGCGCGGGGTCGTGGTTTCGGGCACGAAGACCGTCACCGGCAGACCCAGCATCCGCCCGGCATAGGCCGCCGCCAGCCCGGCATTGCCACCGGAGGAGGAGATGAACCGCGTCCGCCCCCGCGCCGCATGGTGCGCGCACAGCGCGCCGATGCCCCGGATCTTGAACGATCCGGACGGTTGGAGCGCCTCCATCTTGAGAGCGACGGTGGTGCGCGCCGTGGCAGACAGCGCGGCGGAGGTCAGGAGAGGGGTGGTGATATGCATGACGCGACCATAGGGCGCGCCCGAAAGCCTGTCACGCGGTTGCCCATTGCGCGACGCCGCTTGGGCGCCTAGTCAACGGTCATGACCAATGCGCTTCCGACCCCCGCCCGCCCTCTGAAAATCGGCACCCGTGGATCCCCGCTCGCGCTCGCCCAGGCGAACGAGACCCGCGACCGGCTGGCAAAGGCCCACGAGCTGCCCCATGAGGCGTTCCAGATCGTCGTGATCAAGACCACCGGCGACCGCGTGATCGACCGTCCTCTGAAGGAGATCGGCGGCAAGGGACTCTTCACGAAAGAGATCGAGGACGCGATGCTGTCGGGCGAGATCGACATCGCCGTGCATTCGATGAAGGACATGCCTGTGGCCCAGCCCGAAGGGCTGATCCTGGACTGCTACCTGCCGCGCGAAGATCCGCGCGATGCGTTCGTCTCGCTCACCTTTGAGCGGCTTGCGGACCTGCCCGAAGGCACCAAGGTCGGCACGTCATCGCTGCGGCGCAAGGCCCAGCTTTTGCACCGGTTCCCGCAGCTTGAGGTCGTGGAGTTCCGGGGCAACGTTCAGACCCGGCTCAAGAAGCTGGAAGACGGCGTGGCGGCGGCGACCTTCCTGGCGATGGCGGGGCTCAACCGGCTCGACATGGCCAATGTTGCGCGCGGTGCGATTGCGGTGGACGACATGCTGCCCGCCGTGGCGCAGGGCGCCATCGGCATCGAATGCCGCGCGGCGGATGCGGCGACCCGCGATCTGCTGGCGCCGATCCACCACGGAGAGACGGGCCAAAGGCTTGCGGCAGAGCGCGCGTTCCTCGCCGCTCTGGACGGATCGTGCGAGACCCCCATTGGCGGCCTGGCGGAGCTGGACGGCGGCACATTGCGCCTGCGCGGAGAGATCCTGCGCCCGGACGGATCCGACGTTATGTCCGACGATCAATGCGCGCCGGTCGAAGACGGTGCCCAACTGGGCCGCGCCATGGGAGAGGCGCTCAAAGCAAAGGCCGGGCCGGGGTTCTTGCAGGTTTGATCGAGGTTTGCGCGGGGCGGCTTTAGTGGGCAAAGTGAGCTTTCGCTGCGATTGCGCCAATTTCGGCTTTGCGAAAATCCTACTTGCAACGGTTGGTACCGCGCTTCTCAAATATGCATAGAGTGCGAGGATCAAGTAATTTCCCAAAAACGCAGCTAGGCGCGACAACAATTTGAAAAAGAAGGCGATTGGCTGTGTTCAAAGTATTTCATGAAGACCTGCATATTGGCGACACGGACCTGGCTAGGGGCGGTGATCCTCCTATGGGGTGCGCCGAGGGTGAATTTAAACCGACTGAGAGCTTTGCGACGTTCCAAACATCTGTGCCGCCGCAAGCACAAGATGAACCGGACTACAAAATCTGGAGTGGTTTGACTTTGAAGATGGAAGATGGGAGCAAAGTTCAGTGTGTCGATGTTGTTCTTCACCTTGTTGAATTCGGTGACAATGACATCGAAGTATTCGTGGATGCACTTGGAGTGAGCGAACCATCTTACGAAACGCTATTTCCGCAGCACGTTGAAGCCTACGAAAACCAATTCAAGTCATAGTGACAGAGGTAGTGCAGCAGAGACCACTTGATCCCCTTTTTCGACCAGCCTTGAAAACACGGACGTTCGTGCAGCCCGCAGCATCCGACACCATGGGCTCACAGCAGTCCATGAGCCTTTCCCTCACCCCACCTCCGGCACCAGCTTCCCCGGGTTCAAAATCCCCTTCGGGTCCACCGCTGCCTTCACTGCGCGCATCACGTCCAGAGCCACCGGATCCTTGCGCCGCCGCATGGAGGGCAGTTTCGACAGGCCCACGCCGTGCTCGGCAGAGAACGTGCCGCCCAGCTCCTGCGCGACGCCTTCGACGGTTTCCATCAGGCGATCTTTGAGCGCGGGGTCGTCGGCGGAGGGGTACATCGTGTAGTGGATGTTCCCGTCGCCCAGATGCGCGACGGACATGTCTTCGACCTTCGGGTCCACCGTGCGGATGCGCTTCGGGGCCTCTTTGAGGAACGTCGCCACCTTGTCGAGCGGCACGGCGATGTCGGTGTCGACCAGAGGCAGGCGGGTGAACATCACCTCTCCGGCGGCTTCGCGGCGGGCCCAGATTTCGCGGCGCTGCTGATCGTTCTGGGCGATCACAGCGTCGTCCAGAAGGCCCTCTTCCATGAGCCCGCCTAAAGCCTCTTCGAGCACGTTGGTCAGGGGGATCGTGCCGTCTTCGAGCGGCGTGCAATCGCGATCGGCTGTGGCGGCGATTTCCACCATGATGTTGACGTCATGACGCGCCTCGAAGGGCGGGCGCGTGTCGGGATGGACCTGGGCCAGCCAGTCGAAATAGGCGGCGGGCATGTACTCAAAAGCCTCGACAGCGCCGTCGGTGGCCTCTTGCAGGCGGTTGAGCAGCGTCAGCGCGGCGTCCAGAGACGGCACCGCCACCATCGCCGTGGCGCGGGCCTTGGGCGCCGGGAACAGCTTGACCACGGCGCGGGTGATGACGCCCAGTGTGCCTTCGGCGCCGATCACGAGGTGGCGCAAATCATAGCCGGAGTTGTTCTTATGCAGCGCGGTCATCAGGTCCATCACCCGGCCATCGGCCAGCACGACTTCGACCCCCAGCACCAGGTCGCGCGTGTTGCCATAGCGCAGCACGTTCGAGCCGCCCGCATTGGTGCCCAGCACCCCGCCGATCCGGCATGAGCCCTGCGCGCCGAAGGTCAGCGGGAACACCATGTCTTCGGCATCGGCGGCATCGCGAAGATCCTGCAAGATCACCCCGGCGCCGACGCGGGCGGTGCGCGCGCGGGGGTTCACCTCTTCGATCTGGTTGAGCCGCTCGACCGAGATCTGGATGCCGCCGGGAATATGGGTGCCTCCGGTCAGCCCGGTGCGCCCGGCCACCGGCACGATGGGCGTTTCGGTGTCATACGCGATGCGCATCACGGCAGAGACCTCTTCGGTCGATCCCGGGCGCACGACGATCGCGGGGGCGCCATCGAACTTGCCCGTCCAGTCGCGGGCATAGGCGCTTAGGTCTTGGGTTTCCACGTAAGCCGCGCCAAGGGCTTCGATCAGGCGGTCGATCAGGGTCATGTCATCCTCCGGTTTGGCGGCACTGTGCCTTTGCGGCGCCGGAAGGGGAAGCCCCTAGCGATTTCGCGGTTGACGCAGGCCGGGGGCTGGCGTAGAGCGCCCCCCAGTGGCGTGGTAGCTCAGCTGGTTAGAGCACAGCACTCATAATGCTGGGGTCGGCGGTTCAAGTCCGCCCCACGCTACCAAATCTTCCCCCCTTGGACTGGCCGTGTTGCCGTGCTTCACTGCGCGCCAGTCATGGGAGGGGACATGCTGACACCGCAGAAAAGCTTTGCCGCGCAGCGCGATGCGTTTGCGTGGGATATTCCGGGCGATTACGCGATTGCTTGGGACACGTGCGAGAAATGGGCGCAGGCCGAACCGGATCGCATCGCCATGGTGCTGGTCGATGAGGCACGAGACGTCACCTACAGGGAGCTGTCCGACGCCTCCGCCCGGCTGGCGGGGCTGCTAGCGGCTCGGGGCGTTGGGCGCGGGGACCGCGTGGGGGTTCTGCTGCCGCAACGCTACGAGACGGCACTGGCCCATCTGGCCGCGCTGCGGTTGGGGGCGGTGTCGATCCCACTCTTTTCGCTCTTCGGGGCTGATGCTCTGACCCACCGCATGCGCGATTCGGGGGCGGTCGCAGTGATCACCGATGCAGGCGGCGCGGCCAAGCTGGCGGCGCTGCGCGACGCGCTGCCCGATCTCCATACCGTGCTGTCTTGTGACGGCCCGCAGCCGGGGGCTGAGGATATGCATGCCCTCCTGCCTGACGCTGAACCTGCACCCTTAGCGGAACTGGGCGCCGAGGATCCGGCCTTCTTGATCTACACCTCGGGCACCACCGGGAACCCGAAGGGCGCGCTTCATGCGCAGCGGGTCTTGCTGGGGCACCTGCCGGGGGTCGAGATCAGCCACGATTTCCTGGGCCAGGAGGGGGACCGCATCTGGACCCCGGCGGACTGGGCTTGGATCGGCGGGTTGCTGGATGTGCTGTTCCCGGCGCTTGCACTGGGCGTGCCGGTCGTCACCAAACGGTTCGACAAGTTCACCGGAGAAGCCGCGTTCGAGCTGATGCGCGAACACCGCGTGCGCAACGCCTTCCTGCCGCCCACGGCGCTCAAGATGATGTATCGGGTGCCCGATGCTGAATCCTACGGGCTGCGCCTGCGCTCCGTCGCCTCGGGCGGAGAGCCGTTGGGAGCGGAGCTGATCGGCTGGGGGCAGCGGGTCTTTGGCGCGACGATCAATGAATTCTACGGCCAGACCGAATGCAACATGATCGTGTCGAGCTGCGCCGCTCTGGAGCCCGCCACCCCCGGCACCATGGGCCGCGCGGTGCCCGGCCATGACGTGCGGGTGCTCAGCCCCGGCGGCGAGGAGCGCGCGCCCGGCCAGGAGGGCGCGATCTGCGTCGCGAGCCCCGATCCGGTCATGTTCCTGGGCTATTGGAACAACCCGCAAGCCACAGAGGAGAAATTCCTGACCGATCCGCAGGGCAGGCGATGGCTCGTCACTGGCGATCGCGGCGTGCTGGACGATGACGGCAAGATCCGCTTCCTGGGCCGGGATGACGATATCATCAGTTCCGCCGGGTATCGCATCGGCCCCGGAGAGGTCGAAGATTGCCTGCTGACCCACCCCGCCATCGCCATGGCCGGGGTCGTCGGCAAACCGGACGCGCTGCGCGGCCATGTCGTTGCGGCCTATGTGACGCTGGCCCCCGGCTTCGCGGCTTCGGATACGCTAGCCGACGAAATTGCCCTGCATGTCAAAACCCGGCTCGCCGCCCATGAATACCCGCGCGTGATACGCTTCATCGAAGAGATGCCCATGACCACCACCGGAAAGATCGTCCGCCGCACCCTGCGCCAAATGGCGGAGGCAGAAGCATGAGCGTCCGCTTCACCGCCGATGGCCCCGTCGCCACGATCACGCTGGACCGGCCCGAGGCCCGCAACGCCATCGACGCCGCCACCGGAGAGGCCCTGCGGGCGGCCATGGACCGGCTCGAATCCGATCCGGCGCTGCGCGTCGGGATCCTTGCCGCCACCGGCCCCGTGTTCTGCGCGGGCATGGATCTGCGCGCGTTTCAGGACGGGGAGGCCGAGCCGATCCTGTTCGGAGCGCACCGTCTGGGCGGGCTTGTCTCGCGCGCCCGCAGCAAGCCTCTGATCGCCGCCATTCAGGGCCCGGCGCTTGCCGGAGGGTTCGAGCTGGTGCTCGCCTGCGACATCACCATCGCCGCGCCCACGGCGCGCTTTGGCCTTCCTGAACCGGGGTTGGGGCTCGTGGCGGGGGCGGGCGGGGCCATGCGTCTGGCCCGCCGCATCCCGCGCGCGGTCGCCGCGAAATGGCTCCTGACCGGAGAAGCGATGCCCGCCGCAGAGGCCGCCGCTCTGGGTCTGATCACCGAGACCGCCGAAGACCCGCTGGCCCGCGCACAGGAGCTGGCCGCCCGCATCGCGCGCAACGCACCGGGATCCCTGCGCGCCACGCTGGCCTTGATGGATGCCGCCCTGAACGAATCCGCCGCCTGGGAGGCCAACGACGCCCAATTGCGCGCCCTGATCGAAGCCCCCGACGCCCGTGAGGGCGCCCTCGCTTTCACTGAAAAGCGCCCGCCCGTCTGGAGCGATACCTGATCGCTTCTTTTGGCCAGAAATATCCCGGGGGGTGTAGGGGGCAGAGCCCCCACGCCCTTAGGTGATGACGTCGGGCCCGGTCCGCCCGGTCCGCTCCGCGATGCCGGTCAGCTCGGCCACGGCGGCAATCACCGATGACAGTGCCTCCTGGGCCTCCAGCCCGGCATCTTCGGCCTGATCTTCCAGATAGACCCGCAGCGTCGCGCCGCTGGTGCCTGTGCCGGAGAGCCGGAACACCGCACGCCCGCCGCCTTCAAAGAACACCCGCACCCCTTGGCCAGAGGACTGCGATCCATCCACCGGGTCGAGATAGTCGAACTCGCGCGCATGGCTCACCGCGCGCCCGGCAAAGCTTTGACCCGCGAGCGCGCCGAGCCGTCCGCGCAAGTCCGCCATCAGGTCGTTGGCGGCGGCGCTGTCGAGCGCCTCGTAATCGTGGCGGGAATAGAAGGTCCGGCCGAACTCATCCCAATGGGCGCGCAGCAGATCGTCCACGCCCTTGCCCGTCACGGCCAGGATGTTGAGCCAGGCCAGCATCGCCCAGATCCCGTCCTTTTCGCGCACATGGTCGGACCCGGTGCCAAAGCTTTCCTCGCCGCACAGCCGGATCCGGCCGGCGTCCAGCAGGTTGCCAAAGAACTTCCACCCGGTCGGCGTCTTGAAGCAGTCCAGCCCCCGCGCCTGGGCTACCGCGTCCACCGCCCGGCTGGTGGGCATGGAGCGGGCAACGCCGCCAATCCCGTCTTTGTAGGCGGGCGCCAGATGCAGATTCGCCGCCAGCACGGCAAGGCTGTCCGACGGGCTGACATAGACCCCGCGCCCGACGATCATGTTGCGATCCCCATCGCCATCCGAGGCGGCGCCGAAATCGGGGGCGGCTTCGCTCATCATTTCGTCCATCAGGTCCTTGGCCCAGGTCGGGTTCGGATCGGGATGCCCGCCCCCGAAATCGGGGAGCGGCACGGCATTGATCACGGTGCCTTCGGGCGCGCCAAGGCGGCGCTCGAAGATCTCGCGCGCATAGGGGCCGGTGACGGCGTGCATGCTGTCGATCCGCAGACGAAAGCCGCCTTCGATCATCGCGCGGATCGCGTCGAAATCGAACAGGGTCTCCAACAGGTCGGCATAATCGGCCACGGGATCGACGATCTCGACCACCGTGTCGCCGATCCGGGTCTCACCCTGGGCCGAGAGGTCCACATCGTCGGCCAGGGCGGTCACGTAGCCGTCCACCTCCTGCGTGCGGGCATAGATGGCGTCGGTCAGTGCTTCGGGGGCGGGGCCGCCATTTGCGCCGTTGAACTTGATGCCGAAGTCTTCGTCCTCGCCGCCGGGGTTGTGGCTGGCCGACAGGATCAGCCCGCCATCGGTGCCGCGCTTGCGGATCAGGTGCGAGGCCGCCGGGGTCGAGAGGATCCCGCCCGCGCCAACGATCATCTTCGTCGCGCCCTGACCGGCTGCCATCTTCAGGATCACCTGCACGGCGCGATCATTGAAGAACCGTCCATCCCCGCCCAGAACCAGCGTTTTCCCGGACACTCCGCCAATGGCATCGAAGACGGATTGCACGAAGGCTTCCAGATAGCCCTCCTGCATGAAGACGCGGGTCTTCTTGCGCAGGCCGGACGTGCCGGGTTTTTGGCCGTCGAACGGGGTCAGGGGGCGGGTCTGGATCTGCATCATCGGGCCTCTTTACTGAAATCGTGCCCCAACTGCCGTAGGGCTGTGGCCGGAATATGACGGTTTGCCGCCAAACCGTCGAGAGCTGCGCCCATCGCGCCCGAACTTATCAATCGCATGACATTTGGCGGGGTTTTGCCGAAAGCGCCGCCCAATCACGCTGTTGATATTGGATTTCACGGGGTTGCGTCCCTATAGTGAAGCAAAGGCCCGCCAAGAAGGGCAGCAGCATAGGCAGAGCAGCGATGGAAGCCGTCGATTTTTCTATGTGGGCGCTATTTGCGCGCGCAACCTTCATTGTGAAGATCGTGATGATCCTGCTTCTGGCCGCGTCGGTCTGGTGCTGGGCTATTATCGTCGACAAGATCATTCAGTTCCGCAAGGCCCGCGCCGAAGCTGCCCGCTTCGATGGCGCCTTCTGGTCCGGGGAGCCTCTGGACGGGCTCTACGCGGAGCTTGGCCCCGACCCGGATGGCCCGACGGAGCGGATTTTTTCTGCTGGCATGTCGGAATGGGAACGCTCGCACCGCGATGACGGCGCGTTGATCGCCGGGGCCACGAGCCGGATCGACAGGTCGATGGACGTGGCCGTGACCCGCGAGACGGAGCGCCTGCAAAAGGGCCTGCCGGTGCTGGCCACCGTCGGGTCCACCGCACCCTTCGTCGGGCTGTTCGGCACGGTTTGGGGCATCATGAACGCGTTCATCGAGATCGCCGAGGCCCAAAATACCAACCTGGCCGTTGTCGCGCCCGGCATTGCCGAAGCGCTTCTGGCCACGGGGCTTGGGCTTTTGGCCGCGATTCCGGCGGTCATCTTCTACAACAAGCTCAGCGTTGACAGCGACCGGATCGTGGGCGGCTATGAGGCCTTCGCGGACGAGTTTTCGACCATCCTGAGCCGACAGCTGGACAGCTGACATGGGCGCCGGGGTCATGAAATCGAGCAGCGCGCGCCGGGGACGGCGCCGCACCCGCTCGGCCATGATGGCAGAGATCAACGTCACGCCGTTCGTGGACGTGATGCTGGTGCTGTTGATCATCTTCATGGTGGCCGCGCCGCTGATGACAGTGGGTGTGCCGGTGAAGCTGCCCGAGACGGAGGCGAGCGCTCTTCCGTCCGACAGCGAAGAGCCGCTAACCGTAACGCTGACGGCGGATGGCACTGTGTTGATCCAGACCACGGAGGTGACCCGGGCGGAGCTGGTCTCTCGCCTGCAGGCTATCGCCAGCGAGCGTGAGAGCCAGCGGATTTACCTGCGCGCGGATGGCGCGAACGCGTGGAACGACGTGGCCGATGTGATGGGCGCGCTCAATGGCGCGGGCTTCACCGATATCGGGCTGGTCACCGATGCGCGGGACAGCCGGTAAGATCGGATGAGCGTCGGCCCCTATATCTCGGGCGCGGCCCATGCGGGGCTGATCGGATGGCTCGTGCTTGGGTGGGGGCTGGCCTCTGATCCGTTCGAGTTCGACGTCACCGAAGTCAGCCTGATCTCGGGCGAGGCCTTTGACGAGGTCGTGCGCGCAGGCACGCCCATGGCGGAGGTGGAGCAATCCCCCAGCCCGAGCGCCCAGGTCTCTCCGCCAGAGCCGGAGCCGCCCGCGACGGAGCCCCAACCAGCCCCGGCGCCGCCCGAGCCCGAGCCGGTGCCGATCCCGGTCGAGCGTCCCGCGCAGGCCGATCCCCCCGCGCCCGATCCCGAGCCGGAGCCGGTGCCCGCCCCGGTCCCGCCTGCGCCGGTTGTGGATGATGTGCCCGATGCGCCCGTCGCGCCGCCGGCCCCCGCGCCGAACCTGATCGTGGACAACGCGCTGCGCCCCAAACCGCGCCCGGTGGAACGGCTGGCGCCGCTGCCCTCTGCCGCGCCCGAGCCCGAAGCCGCTGTGGCCGATCAGGTGCAGGAAAGCGCTGTGCCGGTGCCTGAACCCGACGCTCCCACGGAGGCAGAGCCCGTCGAGGCCGCCGCTCCCGAAGAGGCCGCAACCGAGGTCGTGACCGAGGCCGAAGAGCCCGCAGGCGCCCCCGAGATTTCTCTGCGCCCGCGCAGCCGCCCGCAACGCCCCGCGCCGCAGGTGGCCGAGGCCGCCGAAGACACCCCTGACCCCGCGCCTGAGACCGCCGCGCCTGCACCGAGCGAGGAAACCCCGGCAAAAACCGATCCGGTCGCCGCGGCCCTCGCCGCAGCCACCGCCAGCACGGCAGGACAGGAAAGCGCGGGCAGCCCCGTCGCCGCCAGCCTGACCGGCGATGAGATCGGGTCTTTCCTGGGCCAGATCGGCGGCTGCTGGAACATCGAGGCCGCCGCGACGGATGCCCAGAAGGTCACCGCATCGCTGATCTTCCGCCTGACGCCCGAAGGCATGGTCGAGCCCGGCTCGATCCAGCGGGCGGGCTATACCGGAGGGGATGCCAACGCTGCCGAGATCGCGTATCGTGTGGCGGAACGGGCGGTGATGGAATGCCAGACGCGCGGGCGATCCGGCTACAGCCTGCCGCCCGAAAAATACGATCAATGGCGCGAGCTGAAGATCCGCTTCAACCCCGAGACCATGAGGCTCAGATGATGATCCGACTGCTTTCCATCCTGCTGGCCGCTCTGGCCTTTGCCGCGCCGATGCGCGCGGTCGCGCAGCCGCTTGAGCTTGAGCTGAGCCAGGGCGTGTTCGAGCCGCTGCCCATTGCGATCCCGGCCTTTGAGGCCGAGACGGCGGATGCAGGCAATGCCGCCTTTGACATCGCGCGCCTGGTTGCGCGTGATCTGACCGGCACCGGCCTGTTCCGCGAGATCGGGCAGGACGCCTATCTGAGCGATCCGGGCGGGTTCACCACCCCGGTCAACTTTGGTGACTGGCGCACGCTCAATGCCCGCGCCATCGTCAAGGGCGCGGTGGCCGTGCAGGGTGGACAGCTTGTCGTGAAGTTCCGGGTCTATGACGTCGTCACCGGGGCTGAGCTGGGCGAGGGCCAGCAGTTGGTCTCTCCGGTGAACGGCTGGCGCCGCGTTGCCCATAAGGTGGCGGATGCCGCCTATTCCCGCGTGATCGGGGAGGGCCCCTATTTCGACAGCCGGGTCGTCTTTGTCGAAGAGACCGGCCCCAAGGATGACCGCCGCAAGCGGCTCGCAATCATGGATTATGACGGTGCGAACCGGTCCTACCTGACCGACAGCGGTGCCATCGTTCTGGCCCCTCGGTTCAGCCCGGCGGGGGATCGCATTCTCTACACCAGCTACCGGAGCGGTTTCCCGCGGATCATGGTGATGGATGTGGCCAGCGTCTCAACCCAGGAGATCCTGACCCAGCCCGGCGAGATGGCGTTTTCGCCCCGCTTTTCTCGCGATGGCAGCGCGGTGATCTATTCGCTGGCCAATGGCGGCAACACCGACATCTGGCGCACCGATCTCGCGTCGGGCACCCACACTCGGCTGACTGACAGCCCGGCCATCGACACCGCCCCCAGCTTTGCCCCCGATGGAAACCAGATCGTGTTTGAGAGCGACCGCTCCGGCACCCAGCAGCTTTACGTGATGTCGGCCGCTGGCGGAGAGGCGCGGCGGATCTCATTCGGAGAAGGGCGCTACGGCACGCCGGTCTGGTCTCCGCGCGGGGATCTGATCGCCTTCACGAAGCAGCATGCGGGCCGGTTCCACATTGGCGTCATGCGCACAGATGGGTCCGAAGAGCGTCTGCTGACCGCTTCGCGGCTGGACGAAGGCCCGTCCTGGGCGCCCAATGGCCGGGTCATCATGTTCACCCGCGAAACCGAAGGCGCTGGCGGCACCGCCAGCCTGATGAGCGTGGATATCACCGGGCGCAACCTGCGCCCCGTCCCCATTGACGGCGCGGGGAGCGACCCGTCCTGGGGCCCCCTGCAACGCTAATCTGATAAAGGGCCCCGGAAGGGCCCGTCACCCACGAGGACAGACTATGAAAACCACCCCAGCCTTCCTGATCATCGCGGCGCTCGGCCTTTCGGCCTGCGCCAATCCCGACCGGTTCGACAACGCGGGCACCGACCCGCTGTCCAACCAGGCCTATAACGCGACCCCGGCGCCGCTGTCGCCCGCGCAGGATCCGACCAGCCCGGTCTATTTCCAGCAGACCATCGGGGACCGCGTCCTGTTCGCGGTGGACACGTCGTCGCTGACCCCGGCGGGCATCGCCACGCTGGAAGGTCAGGCTCGCTGGCTGATGGATAATGGCGACTACCTGGCGGTCATCGAAGGCCATGCCGACGAACAAGGCACCCGCGAATACAACCTCGCCCTCGGCGCGCGCCGGGCCAACACCGTGCGGGACTTCCTGGTGTCCAAGGGCATCGCATCGACCCGAATCCGCACGATCAGCTACGGCAAGGAGCGCCCGATTGAAGTCTGTTCGACCGAAGCGTGCTACGCCAAGAACCGCCGTGCGGTGACGATCATCTCCTCCGGTGCGGTAAGCTGATGCGCGCCCTGGCCCTTGCGATCTGCCTGCTCCTGCCAGGCGTTGGCTGGGGGCAGGAGGCACCTGACGGCGGGCTCGGCGCAATCCGCACCGAGCTGGCCGCGCTCTACGGAGAGCTGCGCGCATTGGAGGATCACCTGACCTCTGGTGAGGCGGCGGGGACGACCGTGGCGGGCGCATCGGCTTTGCAGCGATTGGAAGCCATCGAGCGCGAGCTGCAACGCCTGACCGCCCGCAGCGAAGAGCTGGAGTTCCACATTCAGCGGATCGTTCGCGATGGCACCGCACGGGTGTCGGCGCTTGAGCGTCGGCTTTGTGCCTTGGAAGACGGCTGCAATCCGGCGGAGCTGGAAGGCCAGCCAGTGTTGGGCGGCATTGCGCCGCGCCCGGCGGCGCCGCTCGCGCTGCCTGCCGGTCCGCAACTGGCCGTGGATGAACGCGCAGCCTTTGACCGGGCGCGGGCTCTGTTCGATGCGGGGGACTACGCCTCTGCGGTGGACGCCTTCACCGCCCATCTGCAAACCTGGCCCGGCGGCCCGCTGTCGAGTGAGGCGGAGCTGTTGCGGGGCCGGTCCCTGGAACAGACGGGTGATGTGAAGGGGGCCGCGCGTGCCTATCTGACGGCCTTTTCATCGGACAAGGACGGTCCATTGGCGGCGGAATCGCTGACGGCCCTGGGTCAAGCAATGGCCGCCTTGGGACAGACCCTTGAGGCTTGCGTGACACTGGGCGAGGTGGCGACCCGCTTCTCGGGCCAGCCGCCCGCGATTGTGGCCAGCAGCGCCCGCGCGCAGCTCGACTGTCCGTGACACTAGAGGCCGGTTTCGCCGCGGCGATGCGCGATCGCGCGCCGGGGCCTGTCGCTGTGGCCCTGTCGGGCGGCGGCGACAGCATGGCGCTGCTGCATCTGGCCCATGGGGCCGGGCTGAATCCTATAGCCATCACCGTCGATCACGGACTGCGCGATGTGGACGCGGAGCTGGCGCTGTGCGCGCGGGCCTGTGCCGATCTTGGTCTGCGCCATGAGGTGCTTCGCTGGACGTGGGACGGCTCTGGCAACCTGCAGGCGGAAGCCCGGGCGGCGCGGCGACGGTTGATAGGGGACCGCGCGCGGGCGCTTGGCCTGCGCAGCGTTCTCTTGGGACACACCCGTGACGACCAAGCCGAAACGGTTCTGCTCCGCATCGCGCGGGGGTCCGGCGTGGACGGGCTGGCCGGGATGGCATTGGCATCGGGCACGGATCCGGTGTGGCTGCGCCCCCTGCTGGACGTCCCCCGCGCGGAGCTGCGCGACTGGCTCCGGGCGCGCGGGATCGGTTGGGCGGAGGATCCCTCCAACAGCGATCCGCGCTTTGACCGGGTGCGTGCGCGGTCCCTGATGGCGGAACTGGCGCCTTTGGGGCTGAGCCCGGAGCGGCTGGTCCGGCTGGCTGATCACGCAGCGGCGGCGCGGCGCGTGCTGACCTGCGTGGCGGCGGAGCGCGCGGCGGACGTGACGCAGGACCGCGGTGATCTGCGGATCCCGGCGGAGCTTCTGGATCTGTCTGATGACACGTCCCGGAGGATCGTCTCGGCGGCAGTGCAGTGGGTTGCGGGCGCCCCTTATCGCCCGCCGTGGGAGGCTCTGACGGCGGCGCTCGCGTCTGCCCGCACCCGCCCGGCCACGCTGGCCGGATGCCTTCTGAGCCCCGACGCGGGCGGGGTGCGCATCGCCCGAGAGCCGGGCGCCACGCAAGGCCCCGTGCCGGCCGGTGATACGTGGGACGGCCGCTGGCACCTGTCCCCGCCCGAGGGCGCCGAAACGGAGGGCCTTCATATCGCGCGGCTGGGGGAGGCCGTGGCGCAGTGCACGGACTGGCGCGGAACAGGCCTGCCGCGCGCGTCGCTGATGGCGTCTCCGGCGGTCTGGGACGACTGCGATCTGGTGGCTGCGCCGCTGGCAGATTTCGGCAATTGGCGGGCGCGGATTGTCGCGGATTTCACCGGATTCCTTGAATCGCGTTGAAGCTGGCGCCACGATCCTTATCTTCTGCTCAAACGGTGCGCTGCACCTTCCGCATATGCATAAGGAGCCTGACTTGGGCAATTTCAGGAATATCGCGTTCTGGGTCGTGCTGTTTTTGCTGATTCTGACGCTGGTTAACGTCTTTTCGGGCGACACGAACGCGTTGCAATCCTCGCAGCGCAGCTATTCTGATTTCGTCACCGCCGTCGATGAGGGCAATGTCAGCCGCGTCACGCTGGACGGTGAAAAGGTTTACTATCGCGGCTCTGACGGTGGCGACTATGTTGCGATCCGACCGGACGATGCCGAGGTGACGCAGCTTCTGATCGAACGGGGCATTCCGGTTGAGGCCGAAGCCCAGCAGCAAAGCCAGTTCTCGGCCTTCCTGATCGGCCTTCTGCCCTTCCTGCTGCTGATCGGCGTGTGGATCTATTTCATGAACCGCATGCAAGGCGGCGGCAAAGGCGGCGCCATGGGCTTTGGCAAATCCAAGGCCAAGCTTCTGACCGAAAAACACGGGCGTGTGACCTTTGACGAGGTCGCGGGCATCGACGAGGCCAAGGAAGAGCTTGAAGAGATCGTCGAATTCCTGCGCAACCCGCAGAAGTTCAGCCGTTTGGGCGGCAAGATCCCCAAGGGCGCGCTGCTGGTGGGCCCTCCGGGCACCGGTAAGACGCTGCTGGCCCGCGCCATTGCGGGCGAGGCGGGTGTGCCGTTCTTCACCATCTCCGGCTCGGATTTCGTTGAAATGTTCGTGGGTGTCGGCGCCAGCCGCGTGCGCGACATGTTCGAGCAGGCCAAGAAGAACGCGCCCTGCATCGTCTTCATCGACGAGATCGACGCCGTGGGCCGGTCGCGCGGTGTCGGCTATGGCGGCGGCAATGACGAACGCGAGCAGACGCTGAACCAGCTTCTGGTCGAAATGGACGGGTTCGAGGCCAATGAAGGCATCATCATCGTGGCCGCGACCAACCGCCCCGATGTTCTGGACCCCGCGCTGCTGCGTCCGGGCCGGTTCGACCGTCAGGTGCAGGTGCCCAATCCCGATATCAAGGGCCGCGAGAAGATCCTGGGTGTCCACGCCCGCAAGGTGCCTCTGGGCCCCGATGTGGATCTGCGCATCATCGCGCGCGGCACGCCGGGTTTCTCGGGCGCCGATCTGGCGAATCTTGTGAACGAATCGGCCCTGATGGCCGCCCGTGTGGGCCGCCGGTTCGTGACCATGGTCGATTTCGAGAACGCGAAGGACAAGGTCATGATGGGCGCAGAGCGCCGCTCCATGGTCATGACCGAGGACGAAAAGATGCTCACCGCCTATCACGAGGCCGGGCATGCCGTGGTGGGGCTGAACGTCCCGCAGCATGACCCGATCCACAAGGCGACGATCATCCCGCGTGGCCGGGCCCTGGGTCTGGTCATGTCGCTGCCGGAGCGCGATCAGCTTTCGGTGAGCTACACCAAGTACAAGTCCAAGATCGCCATGGCGATGGGCGGGCGTGTCGCGGAAGAGCTGAAATTCGGCCCGGAGAACGTGACCTCCGGCGCGGCCTCCGACATCCAGCAGGTGTCCAAGATCGCACGCGCCATGGTGACGCAGTTCGGCTTCTCCGAAGAGCTGGGCTATGTCGATTACGCCAACGAACAGGACAGCTACCTGGGCGCCTATGGCGGCGGGACCAACCATTCGGCGGCGACGCAGAAGGTGATCGACGACACGGTCAAGGAGATCGTCGATGAGGGCTATGAGACCGCCAAGCGCGTCCTGACCGAGCATCGCGAGGAATGGGAACGGCTGGCACAGGGCCTTCTGGAGTACGAAACGCTCACCGGGTCCGAGATCACCCGGGTCATGGCCGGAGAGCCTCTGAACCGCGACGATGACGCGGACGGGCTGCCGCCTTCGGGCGGGTCGTCGGTGACCTCCATCCCGAAGACCAAACCCAAGAAGACCGAGGGTGATGGCGGGTTGGAGCCAGAGCCAAGCACCTGATCAAAAGAGCAGAAAAGGCCCGGAGCGGATACGCTTCGGGCCTTTCTCTTTGCGCGGGGTGTGGACACTGCGCCGCGAACCATAAAGATTGACACCGTAACGTCACGGCGCTGCGCGATCCTAAGATCGGAGCGGCCTTTGTCGTCGCCACATGCACAGGAGATTTCGAGATGAACAGAGCATTCCGCATGGCGGCCCTCGCGGGTCTTGGACTTATCGGCGCAGGCGCCGCTTCTGCGCAGGACGCGCTCTGTGCGGGTCAGCCCACCGGCCGCTGGGCTGGCGGCTCTGCCGAAGGGTCGGACGTGGCGACGGCCGCCGAGCCGTTCGATATGTCGACCTTCGTGCCGGTCGATGCCCGCGCCGTCACCAACTTCACCCTGAGCGCCCCCACCACCGTGCGGTTCGAGGCCAAGGGCACCTTCGCGGGCGATCCGATTGGCTGGCTCTATGACGAGGCTGGCAATGAGATCGCCACCGACGACGATGGCGCCGCCGATCTGGCGGTGCGCGGCGAAGTCGATCTTGCGCCCGGGAACTACTGCTTTGCCGTTGGCAACGTCGACAGCGGGCTGCTGCCCGTCGAAATCCGCCTGGCCCGCGCCGATCAGGAGGCGCTGACCGTCGCCGCGTCCGAAGCGCCCCTGGCCAGTGGCGAGACCTGCGCGCAGATCTCGAACCAGATGGAAGCGAGCCTGGCGCCTGGCTGGAACAGCTCCATCCCCGTCAGCAGCGACGTGGCGGTGTGGTTCGATCTCGCGGAGCCGCAGATGCTGACCATCGAGGCAGAGGGCAACAACAATGACCCGCTGCTGAACCTTCAGAACGAGGCCGGTGAGACGCTGGAGCAGAACGACGACCACACCGGTCTGAACGCCCGCATCGACCGCCTGTCGCCGCTGGAGCCGGGCCGCTACTGCGTGGTGGTGAGCACCTATGAGGAAGACGGCAGTTCGGTTGACGTGTCCATCCGCACGCTTGATCGGGCAGAGATCGAACGTGCCCGCATCGAGAGCGGCCAGATCAGCCCGATGGCCGGGTCCGACATTCCGGTGGCGGAGCTGGGCACCCTGGCCGGTCGCATTGCCTATGAGATGACCATCGAAGAAGCCTATGGCTGGGTCGCCTTTGAGGTCGAACAGTCTTCGCTGGCCATGATCGATGCGCTTGCGCTTGATGGCAGCGACCCGCAGATCGCCCTGTTCGACGATGCTGGCCGAGAGATCGCCCGCAACGATGACCGTGGTGATGGCGACTACTCCTCCCGCGTGGTGGAGAGCCTGGCGCCGGGCCGCTACCTGCTGGGCCTGTCCTCTGTGAACGCGGCGTCCGAGATGACCCGGATCATCATCGATCAATACGTCCGCGTCCGCTAAGGGCTACCCGCGCCGGAACATGGGCGTGACATGTCGCAAATCGCCGTGTCACGCCCTATGGCTGTGCTTAGCTGCATGCCAGACTGACCCAAGCGCCAAAGGAACAGGACATGGGATACAAGACCGATATCGAAATCGCCCGCGCCGCGCAGAAGCGTCCGATCACCGAGGTTGGTGACAAGCTGGGCATGAGCGCGGATGACCTGCTGCCCTTTGGCCATGACAAGGCCAAGATCAGTCAGGAGTTCATCGACAGCGTTCAGGGCAATGAGAACGGCAAGCTGATCCTTGTCACGGCGATCAACCCGACCCCGGCGGGCGAGGGCAAGACAACGACCACTGTGGGCCTTGGCGACGGGCTCAACGCCATCGGCAAAAAGGCAGCGATCTGCATCCGCGAGGCCAGCCTTGGTCCGTGCTTCGGCATGAAAGGCGGCGCCGCGGGCGGCGGCTATGCTCAGGTCGTGCCGATGGAGGACATGAACCTCCATTTCACCGGTGATTTCCACGCGATCACGAGCGCGCACAATCTGCTCTCTGCGATGATCGACAACCACATCTACTGGGGCAACGAGCTGGGCATCGACGAGCGCCGCGTGACCTGGCGCCGCGTCGTTGACATGAACGACCGCGCGCTGCGGGATATCGTGACATCGCTGGGCGGCGTGGCGAACGGCTTCCCGCGTCAGACCGGTTTTGACATCACCGTCGCGTCGGAAGTCATGGCGATCTTGTGCCTGGCCACCGATCTGGAGGATCTGGAGCACCGTCTGGGTGACATCATTGTCGCCTATCGCCGGGATAAGAGCCCGATCTATTGCCGCGACATCAAGGCCGACGGCGCCATGACCGTGCTGCTCAAGGACGCGATGAAGCCGAACCTGGTGCAGACGCTTGAGAACAACCCGGCCTTCGTCCATGGCGGCCCCTTCGCCAACATCGCCCATGGCTGCAATTCGGTGATCGCCACCACCACGGCGCTGAAATGTGCCGATTACGTGGTGACCGAAGCGGGCTTTGGCGCCGATTTGGGTGCCGAGAAGTTCATGAACATCAAGTGCCGCAAGGCGGGTCTGGCGCCCTCCTGTGTGGTGATCGTCGCCACCGTGCGCGCCATGAAGATGAACGGCGGCGTGGCCAAGGGCGATCTGGGCGACGAGAATGTCGAAGCCGTCATCAAGGGCTGCCCGAACCTTGGGCGCCACATTGAGAACGTCAAATCCTTTGGCGTGCCGGTTGTCGTGGCGATCAACCACTTTGTCTCGGACACCCAGGCCGAAGTGGATGCGATCAAGGCCTATGCCGAGGGCCACGGGTCCGAAGCGATCCTGTGCCAGCACTGGGAGAAGGGATCCGAGGGCACCAAGGAGCTGGCCACCCGCGTGGCAGAGATCGCGGATGGCGGCTGGGGCCATTTCGCACCGCTCTATCCCGACGACATGCCGCTGTTCGAGAAGGTCGAAACCATCGCCAAGCGCATCTATCGCGCCGATGAGGTGCTGGCCGACAAGAAGATCCGCGACCAACTGCGCGACTGGGAGGCCGCCGGCTATGGCAACCTGCCGATCTGCATGGCCAAGACGCAGTACAGCTTCTCTACCGATCCGAACCTGCGCGGCGCGCCCACGGGCCATTCCGTCCCGGTGCGGGAAGTGCGGCTTTCGGCGGGCGCGGGGTTCATCGTGGTGATCTGCGGTGAGATCATGACCATGCCGGGTCTGCCCCGCGTGCCCTCTGCCGAAGCCATCAAGCTGAACGCGGATGGCGACATCGAAGGGCTGTTCTGAGCGGGATTGGCCGGGCGGGGGCGTTGAGCCCCCTTCCGGCCAGCCTCCGGCGGAGGTATTTGAACAAACAAGAAGGTGGGGTGCGACCCTGCCACGGCGAAGGAGCATGACATGGCAGCCAATATCATCGACGGGCGCGCTTTTGCAGCGGGCATTCGGGAGAAGGTGGCTGGTCATGTCGCCCGGCTGAAGGAAGAGCACGGCATCACCCCCGGTCTGGCCGTTGTGCTGGTGGGCGACGATCCGGCATCAGAGGTCTATGTGCGCTCCAAGGGGAAGCAGACCGTCGAGGTCGGGATGAACTCCTATGAGCACAAGCTGTCTGAGGACACGTCCGAGGAAGAGCTGCTGGCGCTGATCGAGCGGCTGAACGCCGATCCGGCGGTGCATGGCATTTTGGTGCAGTTGCCTTTGCCGGGGCATCTGGACAGCGATCTGGTCATCAACAGCATTGATCCGGCGAAGGATGTGGATGGGTTCCATATCTCTAATGTCGGGCTGCTCGGGACCGGGCAGAAGGCGATGGTGCCCTGCACGCCTCTGGGCTGCCTGATGATGCTCCGCGAGGAGCTGGGGAGCCTGTCGGGCAAGGATGCCGTGGTGATCGGGCGCTCCAACATCGTGGGCAAGCCGATGGCGCAGCTTCTGCTGGGCGATAGCTGCACGGTGACCATTGCGCACAGCCGGACGAAAGACCTCCCCGAGGTCGTGCGCCGCGCCGATATCGTTGTCGCCGCCGTGGGCCGGGCCGAGATGGTGCCGGGCGACTGGATCAAGCCGGGGGCCTGCGTGATCGACGTGGGCATCAACCGGATCGACGCGCCCGAAAAGGGGGCGGGCAAGACCCGTCTGGTAGGCGATGTGGATTTTGCCACGGCCGTGGAGAACGCAGGGGCCATCACGCCGGTTCCGGGAGGCGTGGGGCCGATGACGATTGCCTGCCTTCTGGCCAACACCGTCACCGCCTGTTGCCGCGCCAATGGGTTGGCGGAGCCGGACGGGCTGACCGCCTAGCGCCGCATCGACCCTTTGATGTCACGCAGGGATAGGGCTCCGATCTTGGCAGCGATGCCGAAGTAACTGACCATGCCCGCCACGATCAGCCCCAGCACATAGAGGTAGCGCCAGCCCGGCAAGGTGATGGCGCTGCCAAACAGCGCGACGATCCCCCACAGCACGGCGCCCATGGCAAGCGAGGCCAGGACGATCCGCCAGAGCTTGTCGTAGAAACGGGCATCGGGGCGGGTGTCTTCGCCCAGTTTGCGGGCGCCGAAGAAGAGCAGCCACAGCATGGTCCAGCCTGCTGTGGTGGTGGCGATGGCTGCCGCAATCCAGCCGATCACAGGGGCCAGGCCGATGGCCACCGCCGCGTTCACCGCCATGGCGACAAGCGCGTAGCGGAACGGGCTGCGCGTGTCTTCGCGGGCGTAGAACACCGGCTGAAGCACTTTTTGCAGCACGAAGGCAGGAAGGCCGAGCCCGTAGATCAGGCAGGCAAGTGCGATGGCGTCGGTGTCCTGCGCTCCGGTCGAGCCGCGCTCATAAAGTGCCGAGACCAGAGGCGCCGGGATCACGACAAGCGCAACAGCCGCCGGAATGGTCAGCGCGAGCGACACCTCTGCCGCGCGCGACAGGGCATGGCGCGCGCCGTCGCTGTCATTGGCGGCCAGCCGCCGCGACAGATCGGGCAGAAGCACGATGCCGACGGCGATCCCGACCACGCCCAGCGGAAGCTGATACAGACGGTCGGCGGCGTAGAGCCAGCTGACCGCCTTGTCGAAGTTGGAGGCGACCTGCTGCCCCACCAGAAGGTTGATCTGCATCACCCCGTTGGACAGAGCCGCCGGGATCGCCACGACGACAAGCGCCTTCATCTGCGGCGACCAGCGGGGCCGCACGGGGCGGATGCGGATGCCGCTGCGCTCGGTTGCGATCCAGACGATGGCAAGCTGGGCGATCCCGGCAAAGGGCACCGTCCAGACCAGCCAGAGGATCGCTTCGCCTCCGATGGCCCAGGCGAGCGTCATGGCTGCGATCACGAAGATGTTCAGCATCACCGGCGCGGCGGCGGCGGCGGCGAAATGGCCGCTGGCGTTCAGAACGCCCGAAAACAGCGCGGCGAGCGACACGAACAGGATGTAGGGGAACATGATCCGACCATAGCCGGTGGTCAGATCGAACCGCGCATCCCCGGTAAAGCCGCCTGCCGTGGCGTAGACCAGAAACGGCATCCCGATCAGGGCGAGCGCGGTCAGCACCATCAGCACGAAGGCCAGCCCGGAGGCGGCTTCGCGGGCGAAACCTTCGGGATCCTCGCCGGATTCGTAGCGTTTGGAGAACATCGGCACGAAGGCCGCATTGAACGCGCCTTCCGCGAAGAACCGGCGGAACATGTTGGGCAGGCGGAACGCTGCTACAAAGGCATCCATCACCGGGCCGGGGCCGATCAGGGCGAGGATGATGACCTCGCGCGCCATGCCCAGCACCCGGCTAAGCATCGTCCAAAGACCCACGGTGAAGAACCCGCGCAGGAGAGAAATCGGTTTCATACCGCCTACCTGCGCCGCGTGCGGGGGCAATGTCTAGAGCTGTCGCGATCCTTCAAGACCGCTCGGCGGAGCGATGCAAGATTGCCGTGCAAACGACAGGAGATGCGCCATGAACTTTCGCTACACGATCCTCTATGTCCCCGATGTGGCCCGCGCAAGGCCACGCCAGACCTGCGGCGGCGGAAGCCCGCGCCGCTGGAAGCACCGTTGCAGGCTACGCCGCGCCGCATCAGTGTGCCCAAGCGTGGCGGGGTCATCATCGCCTCCGCCAAGCGCAGTGATGATGTCTTCGGTGGCCGGATCGCGAATGGCGTGGGTTTCGAGAAAACGTCGGATGGCGCCGATATCCGACCCGTCCGGGCGGATGTCCGACGGTGCGAGGGACACGCCGGGGCGCAAGCGGAACCCGGTCAGCCGCGCGCCGCTACGCAGCGTGGTCAGGCGCGGCGTGAGGTCCAGTTCGGTCGTGAAACTGCCCGTTTCGGTCAAAATCAGATCGCGGCACCCGTCCGGGAAGACAGTGCTGGATCCGCCGCCGCTCTGGTGGGTCCATTCCACCCAGAGCGCCGTGTCAGGCATGGGCGCGCTCGGTCCCGGTGACGATCGCCTCGCGCAGCTTCGTCTCAAGCGCCTTTTGCTTGTCGAGCGCGTGGAATTTAAGGCCAAACATGTCCTTGACGTAGAACGTGTCCACCACCTGTTCCCCATAGGTCGCGATCACCGCCGATGAGATGTAGACGTGGTTCACCGCCAGCGTCCGGGTCAGATCGTAGAGCAGGCCGGGGCGGTCGCGGGTGTCCACTTCGATGATCGTGTAGAGTTCCGATCCTTCATTGTCGAAGGTGATCGACGTCGGCACCCGGAAGGCGCGTTCGCGTTTTTTGATCTTGTCCTTCGACACAAGCGCATCGCGGGCGACGACTTCGCCTTTCAGGGTCTTTTCGATCATCTGCCGCAGCCGGGGCAGGCGGGACTGCTCATAGGGGTGGCCTTCGGCGTCCTGAAGCCAGAACACCGCCGTCGCGAAGCCGTCGCGGGTGGTGTAGGTGCGCGCATCCACGATCTGCGCGCCGACAAGCGCCACGGCGCCCGTCAGCCGCGAAAACAGTCCGGGATGGTCGGCCACGGCGAAGCAGGCGCGGGTGGCGTCGCGGTCTTCGTCGGGCATCAGGTCGATGCGGATTTCATCGTTGCTCAGATCACGCAGGAGCGTGGCGAACATCTGGTGCACCGAGCCGGGCAAGCCGGTCCAGTAGGGCTCGTAATGGCGCTGCGTTTCGGCACGGATCTCTTTGGCGGGCCAGTCGGTCAGCGTCTCACGCAGGGTGCGCTTGGCCTCGCTGGCGCGGGTGTCACGGTTGAGCGCCTCAAGCCCGTTTTCAAGCGCGTCTTTCGTGGCGGCGTGGAGGTTGCGCAGCAGCATGGCCTTCCAGTTGTTCCACGTCCCCGGTCCCACGCCGCGAATGTCGCAAACGGTGAGCACGGTGAGCAGGTTCAAACGCTCGACGGAGCGCACGGCCTTGGCGAAATCGCGCACGGTGCGGGGCTCGGACAGATCGCGTTTTTGCGCGATGTCGGACATCAGAAGGTGATAGCGCACCAGCCATTCGGCGGTCTCGGCTTCCTTGGGTTTGAGCCCGAGCCGCGGTGCCAGCTTCCGCACGATCCGCGCGCCGAGCACCGAGTGATCTTCGTCCCGTCCCTTGCCGATGTCGTGGAGCAGCAGCGCCACATAGAGAATCCGGCGGTTCACGCCCTCTTCCAGAATTGCACTGCTGAGCGGCAGTTCTTCGTCCAGATCGTGCTGTTCGATTTGGTTGAGGTTCGAGACGCACTGAATCGTGTGCTCATCGACGGTGTAGTGATGATACATGTTGAATTGCATCATCGCGACGATCTCCCCGAACTCGGGGATGAAGGCGCCCAGCACGCCCAGTTCGTTCATCCGGCGCAGGGCGCGCTCGGGATTGCCGTGTTTCAGCAGAAGATCAAGGAAGAGCCTGTTGGCCGCCGGGTTCGTACGCAGATCGTCGTCGATCAGGTGCAGGTTCGCGCTGACCAGCCGCATGGCGTCGGGATGGATCAGGGTGCCGGTCCGCAGGCCTTCTTCGAAGATGCGCAGCAGGTTCAGCCGGTCCGACAGGAACAGGTCGCGATCCGCCACGGTCAGACGATTCTGAACCAGCTTGTAGGGCGGCTTGACCCGTCTGCGGCGTTTCAAAAGCCGTTGCAAAAGCGGCTCGGACTTCACGTGGTTCGCCTCGAGCGCAGTAAGGAAGATGCGGGTCAGCTCGCCCACCTTGGTGGCGTGGCGGAAGTAGTCCTGCATGAAATGCTCGACCGCGCGGCGCCCGCCTTCATCCGTGTAGCCCATGCGCGCGGCGACCTCGACCTGAAGGTCGAAGGACAGCACATCACTGGCACGGCCGGTGGCGTAGTGCAGGTGGCAGCGCACCGACCACAGGAAATCCTCGGCGCGGATGAAGGTGCGGAATTCGTCTTCGGTGTAGATGTCCCCGATCAGGTCGGCGGCATGTTTGGTGTCGTGCAGATACTTGCCGATCCAGAACAGCGATTGCAGATCGCGCAGCCCGCCTTTGCCTTCCTTCACATTGGGTTCGACCATGTAACGTTGGCCGCCCTGTTTGATGTGCCGGGCACTGCGTTCCGCCAGTTTGCCTTCGATGAACTCGGCGTCGGTTCCGGCGAATACCTCGCTGCGCAGCTTCTCCGTCAGCTCGCGGGCGAGCACGATATCGCCGTAGATGCAGCGCTGCTCCAGCATCGCGGTGCGGATCGTCATGTCCTCGCGGGCGAGCCGGAGGCAGTCGTCGATGCTGCGCGACGCGTGGCCGACTTTCAGCTTAAGGTCCCACAGGATGTAGAGCGTGTCTTCGATCACGCTTTCCGCCCAAGGGGAGATTTTCCACGGCGTGAGGAACAAGAGGTCCACATCCGAAAACGGCGCCATTTCGGCCCGCCCGTAGCCGCCAACCGCCAGGACGGAGAGCTTCTCTGCCTCCGTCGGGGTCGGGTTGGGGTGCATGTGATCGGTGACGATGCGCAGCGCGGCGGTCACGATCCGGTCTGTCAGCCAGGCGATTGCCCGCTTTGTCGCGCGCGAGTCCGTGGGGTTGGCGGCGAAGGCTGCGCTGATGGCCTCGCGCCCGCTCTTGAGCGCGTCTTTCAGGATGGGCGTGATCGCCGCGCGGGTGGTGGGCGAAGTCGCGTCATCCGGAAGAGCCGCCGCAAGACGCTGGTCGAGACCTGCGACATCGCAGATCTCGACCCTTGGCAGGATCAGCCCACCGTCTCCGTCGGAGAATTCTTCCGTCGGGTCGTTAGTAAAGCGCATTCGAGAACGCGCTGGGTGCGGGCGACAGGACGCGGGTGCGACCATTCTCGATGGTGGCGACGGCGAGCCCACGCTGGTTCAGGCCGTTGGGCATGAAGCGGAAGATGCCGTTGGTGCCCTGAAACCCGGAAGACCGGGTCAGGAACGAGCGCGACAGCGCGTTCCGGTCACCGGTTGCGGCGAGCGCGCCGATGGCTGCGACACCATCATAGGCCAGTCCGGCGAGCGGGTGCGGATCCTGACCATAGGCGGCCTTGAAGCGCTGATCGAACGCGGCTTTGCGGCCGGTGTCGGGCAGGGCGAAATAGCCGCCCTGAAGGCCCGGCACGTCCAGCATTTCCGGCACGGAGTTCCAGCGGGTCAGCCCGATCAGCCGCGTGGCGGCGGTGTCGATACCCGCTTCGGGCAGCTTGGTGCCCAGGATCGCCAGCTCGGGGCCGACATTCGCGGTCAGGATGATCGCCTGAGCTCCGGCGGCGCGGGCCTGATCCGCGATGGTCGAGCTGGCCAGGATCACGTCTTGCTGCGAAAGCGGATAGGCATGGGTGCCGACAACCTGACCTCCGGCGGCGGTCACGGCCTGGGCGGCGGCGGCGGCGCCCAGTTCGCCCTGAAGGTCGTTGGCGCGGGCGATGTAGTAGCGCTGCACGCCCTGCGCGCGGGCATAGCGCACCAGCCGGTCTGCCGAGGACTGGAACAGAGAGCCCATCACAAAGACGTTACCACCTGCAATGGTGGGCGTGTTCGAGAAGGACAGAACGTTCACCTGGTCATTTGCGGCGGCCACGCCCGAGGCCACGGCGGCCTCGGAGTAGAGCGGGCCAAGGATGATCTTGGCGCCGTCTGCGATTGCCTGGCGGGTCACTGTCGCGGCCTGCTGCGGGTTGCCGGCGGTGTTGTAGATACGCAGGTCAATGCTGGCGCCCTGCAGATCCTTCGACGCAAGGCGGGCCGCATTCTCTAGGTCGCGAGCCAAAAGGCTGTCGGTTGCCTGACCAGAACCGCCCGGCACCAGAAGCGCGACCTGCACGGGCTTGGTCGGGTCGATGGCTGGTCCTCCTCCTCCGCCGCCGATGGTGGGCACGTCACAGGCGGCCAGCCAGGTCATGGCGAGCAGAGCGGTCAGGCGAGCCGCGAACTTGCGGATCTGGTCAAAGCGAGCGATCATGGAACTTCTCTCAATCTGGGCCGGGTGTCCGTCGCATCATAGGCGCGCAGGCAAAAGGATCCAGCCGTGAATCATCGTATTGTTCCCCTTGAAGCGGGTCTTTGGCTCGTGGCCACCCCGATCGGGAGCGCGCGCGACATCACGCTGCGCGCGCTTGATGTGCTGGCTTCGGCGGATCTTTTGGCTGCCGAGGACACGCGCACAGCCCGCAAGCTGATGGAGATTCATGGCGTGCCGCTCAATGGCCGGGAGATCGTGGCCTATCACGACCATTCCGGCGCCCGGACCCGCGAAAAGCTCGTCGAGCGAATCAAGGAAGGGGCGTCCGTCGCCTATGTCTCCGAAGCCGGGACGCCGTTGATCTCGGATCCCGGGTTCGCCCTGGGGCGGGATGTGATCGCGGAGGGGCTGCCCATTTGGCCGGTGCCAGGTGCGTCGGCGGTGCTGTCGGCGCTGTGCGTTGCCGGATTGCCGACGGATCGGTTTGAATTCCTGGGTTTCCCGCCGCCCAAGAAATCCGCGCGGGCGACTCTATGGGCGGAGCTGGCGAACAGCCCATCGACGCTCGTTCTGTATGAAAGCCCCAAACGGGCGGCCGCCTTGTTCGAGGAACTGGCCGAGGCGCTTGGACCGGATCGCCCGGCGGCGCTGTGCCGCGAGTTGACCAAACGATTCGAAGAAACCCGCCGTGGCAGTCTGGCGGAGTTGCGTGACGATTTGGCGGAGCGGCCCCCACGCGGCGAATGCGTGATCGTTGTCGGTCGGGGGGCGTCCGGCGCGGTGTCCGAGGACGATATCGACACGGCCCTTCGGGCGGCCCTGGAGACCATGCGCGTGAAGGATGCCGCGACTGCGGTGGCTGGCAGCTTTGGCCTGCATCGCCGGGATGTGTATCAACGGGCGCTCGCGCTGTCCTCGGGGATGTTAGACGAATCTTAAGTGATTTGTGCGAGCGTGCCCTTGAATGGGAAAGCCAAGGGCGGGCGGGATGACCACATATGCGTTGGAGCGATCTTCGGTTGGGCCCGCGATGCCGCGCCAGCGTCGGGGCGCGACGAATTATCTGGCAGGGGCCGCAGCAGAAGAAATCGTCGCGCGGCGCTACGGTCTTGCGGGTCATGCCGTTGTCGCGCAGCGGTGGCGTGGGCGAAGCGGGGAGATCGATTTGATCCTGCAAGATGGCGCCGGGTTGATCTTCGTCGAAGTCAAGAAAAGCAAAAGCTTTGAGGCCGCGATCGCGCGTGTCACCCAGCGGCAGGCGCGCCGGATCATGCGCGCCGCAACAGAGTATGTGGCGGGCCAGCCGCGGGGCCAGTTGACGGATATGCGTTTTGATATCGCTGCTGTTGACGGACAGGGTGGTGTGCAGATCGTGGAAAACGCCTTCTGGGGCATTGATTGACGTCACGACAGACATGGATTGAAAACCTGACCGCCAGAGGTCAGTTTCCTCTCAACCACTTGGAGGATACCCATGTCGCGCAGGATCGCTTTTCAGATGGACCCTATCGAATCGGTGTCGATTGACGCCGACAGCACGTTCCGTTTGGCGGAATCGGCTCAGGATCGGGGTTTCGAGCTTTTTACCTACCACCCTGACAGCCTCACCTATCGCGAAGGTCAGGTGGGGGCGGTCGGGCGCTCGTTCACTGTGCGCCGCGTTCAGGGCGATCACGTCAGCCTTGGCGACGAGGAGTATCGCGATCTAACCAGCTTCGATGTGGTTTGGCTGCGGCAGGATCCTCCGTTCGATATGGGGTATATCACGACCACTCACCTGCTGGATCGGGTGAGCGATCAGACGCTGGTCGTCAATGACCCGTTCTGGGTGCGAAACTATCCCGAAAAGCTGATGGTGCTGGACTACCCTGATTTGACACCGCCGACGATGGTGACGCGCTCGATCGATGAGATCCGCGCGTTCCGGGCGGATCATGGCACCATCATCCTCAAGCCGCTTTACGGCAACGGCGGGGCGGGTGTGTTCAAGCTTTCGCCGGACGACTCCAATCTGTCGTCTCTTTATGAGCTGTTCACCGGAATCAGCCGTGAACCTTTGATCGCGCAGAAGTTCCTGCCCTCGGTGTCTAAGGGCGACAAGCGTGTGATCCTCGTCGACGGGGAGCCGGTTGGCGCGATCAACCGGGTGCCGCAGAAGGGCGAGACGCGTTCGAATATGCATGTCGGCGGTCGTGCGGAGCCGGTGGCTCTAACCGAGCGCGACCGGGAGATTTGCGCCGCCATCGGCCCGCGCCTGCGCGAGAAGGGGCAGGTTTTCGTCGGGATCGATGTGATCGGAGACTGGTTGACGGAGATCAACGTGACCTCCCCGACCGGCATTCAGGAACTTGAACGCTTCGACGGGATCGACGTGGCGGGACAGATTTGGGATGCCATCGAAGCGCGCTTGGTTGCGCGTCAGGGGGCTGTTTCCTGACACTGACGCCGCGCAGTGCGGCTTAGTGCCCGCTTAGAAATGTGACCCGGAAACTCGCGGCTTCTGCGATGTGGTTGGCCGCGATCTGATCGGCGTCGGACAGATCCGCGATGGTGCGTGCCACGCGCAGCAGCCGGTGATAGCCCCGCGCGGTGAGCGAGAACTTGTCAGAGATGCGCGCCAGCAGTCTGCGTCCTTCGTCGTCGGGGCGGGCGAACCTGTCGAGCAGATCGGGTCCGGCATCGGCATTGACGGTCGCCCCGGGGATGTCCTGAAATCGGTCCGCCTGGCGGTCGCGCGCTGCTTTGACGCGGGCGCGGACGGTTTCGGACCGCTCGCCATCCGGGGGGCGATCGAGATCGGAGATCGCGACGGGTGGCAGCTCGATCCGCAGATCGAACCGATCCATGAGGGGCCCCGAGACGCGGCCGAGGTAGTCCTGTCCGCAGGCAGGCGCACGCCCGCAGGCCCGGCCTGCATCCGCAAGATAACCGCAGCGGCACGGGTTGGCGGCGGCCACCAACAGGAAGCGGCTCGGGTAGCGCATGTTCGCTTGCGCGCGGGCGATCAGAATTTCCCCTGTCTCAATCGGTTGGCGGAGGCTGTTCAGCACATTGCGTGAGAACTCTGGCAGCTCGTCCATGAACAGCACGCCGTGGTGAGCCAGCGACACCTGTCCGGGCCGCGCGCCTTTCCCGCCACCCACAATGGCCGCCTGCGAGGCCGTATGGTGCGGGTCGCAGAAGGGCCGATCTGTCAGCAGCCCGCCCTCTCCGAGGTGTCCGGCCAACGAATGGATCATCGAGCTTTCGAGCGCCTCTTCCGGGCGCAGCGGGGGCAGAATGCCGGGGAGTCGTTGCGCCAGCATCGACTTCCCCGATCCCGGCGGGCCGACCATCATCAGGTGATGACGCCCTGCCGCCGCGATTTCGAGCGCGCGTTTGGCGCGGGCCTGGCCGCGCACGTCCGACAGGCAGGGGCCGCCTGTGGCGGGCTGCGCGGCCCCGGGTTCGGCAGGGGGCAGCGGCCCTTTGCCGTTCAAGTGAGACACGATCTGCCCCAGCGTTTCAGCGCCGCAGGGCGCGGCGGCGGGGACCCATGCCGCTTCGGCGGAGCAGGCGGCGGGGCAGAGTAGGGTCAGCCCGGCTTCGGCGGTGGCCAGGGCGGACGGAAGCACTCCGGGCACGCTGATCAGGGCGCCGGACAGTGACAGCTCCCCAAGCGACACCAGCCCCGCCACGCTGTCTTCGGGCAGGACACCAATGGCGGAAAGGACGGACAGGGCGATGGGCAGGTCGAAATGCGATCCGGTTTTGGGCAAGTCTGCGGGCGACAGGTTCACGGTGATCCGTTTCGACGGTAGCGCCACCTGCATTTCAATCAGCGCCGATTTTACCCGCTCGCGGGCTTCGGTCACTGCTTTGTCCGGGAGGCCGACAATGGCAAATCCCGGAACGCCGGGCGACAGGGCGCATTGCACCTCGATCAACCGGGCGTCGATGCCTTGAAAGGCAACCGTATGCGTGCGTGCGACCATTAACCTTGTTTGCCGCGCGGAAGGCTAACGAATGGTTAATGGACGCGATCCTCCGTCACGGTGGTCCAAGGCTCTGTTTATTCCGGGCGCGTAGCACCATCCGCAACGGGGAGCTGAGCGCTGTAAGCGGCGCGGCGTGGAACACTCGTGTGGTCAGCTCTTCGGCCAGCTATGCGCGCAGCTCTGCTAAGACGCTGCGCAACGTCGCCAACGTCGCCAATATCGAGATCGGATCGCTGGTCACGGGCACCGGTGTCGGGCGCGAGATCTATGTGCGGGACCGCAATATCGGGGCGCAGACCCTGACCCTGAGCGCGCCGCTCTATGACGCCGAGGGCACGCAAACTTTCACCTTCACGCGGTTCCGCTACCTGCTGGAGTTTGATGGCTTCGACAAGCTCAGCAATGTCCAGTTCGACAATGTGACCTTTGCCTGCAACGGTGTGTCGAGCGGCATTCTGATGGCGCGCGACGGGTTCGCGTTCCAACTGCGCGATTGCCACATGACCAAACCGGCGGATCGTGGGCTGACCTCCATCGGGCGGGGATGTCAGGATCTTCTGATTGATCGCTGTCAGTTCATGTCGAACGAGGCGAGCGCTCCGGCCCAGACCCGCAGGACGCTGGTGTTCAACGCCAATGCCAATGACGTAAAGATCCGCGACAACCGGATCGTGCGGTTCCGCCATTTCTGCGTGCTGGGCGGGGATGGGACGATTCTGACCGGCAACCACTGGTTCCACGGGGACAATGAGCCCGACGGCGTGCGCTTGGGTGGGCTGGTCCTGACCAAGACCAACCCCAAGACGATGATCCCCGGCAACTATATCGACAACAACGCGATTGAGTGGACCAACGAGCACGAGGCCGACCCGGCCATGGGCAACCAGTATTCCTTTGGTGGGCTGACGATCACCGGGAATACGTTCACCAATAACGATGTGGCCGATTGGTTCCGCTGGATCGTCGTGAAGCCTTACGGCCCGGGTCATTTCATCCACGGCCTGACGGTGACGGGGAATGTGTTCCGATCGCTCAACGGCTCCATCGGGCGGGTGGAGACGGTGAACACCGCCATCGCCGATCTGGATCGGTCCATGATGCGCAACGTCGTGTTTGCGAATAACGTCTTCCACGGCGTCGATGTGGAGACGGTCAACCCGCTCAGCGTGGGCCATACCCAAAGCAGTGCGCAGAGCACCTGGACGGTCGATACGGGCGGGCAGTTGCCCTTCGATGGCTGGGCCCGCAAGGTGGAAAGCATCGCGCCGGAGAACCAGATCAAGCAGGCCAACGGCACAAAGAGCTATGCGTTTCCTGGGGTGCAGACCCAGCAGGGGGGCGGCAAGGATCAGATCCAGGTGATCTGGCCCACCGCCGTTCAGGGCAAGGTGCGCTGTGCGATCCGTATGGACAACCCGAACTGAGCATGGTGCCTATGGCAGGCGGGCCTGATGCCCGCCTGTCGATTCCGAGGATCCGCAATGACCAACATGTTTCCGACGCCTGCCGATATGGCCAAGCTTGGCGCTGATTGGTGGAGACTGACCTATCAGACGCAGATGGTTATGGCGCTGCGGTTGTCCGGCATGGCGGGCTATTGGAGCATGAAGCCGGATGAGCCTCTGCGCATGGTGCTGGAAAAGGGGCCTGCGTTCAGCCGCGCCGCCATGGCGGCCGGGGAGGCGGCGGCCAAAGGCAAGCGCCCCGATCAGATCACGCGCGCGGCTATGAAGCCGCTGTCGCGCAAGACCAAGCGGAATGTGAAGCGGTTGACGCGGCAGCTTTGATCGCCGCCGCTATCGGGCTTAACCGTTCGAGTCGTGGCGCAGGTTCTGCGCGCTTGCGGTGATTTCCGAATACTGACCTTGGGGGCGGAAGCGCCACAGGTAGTCGGGCAGGACCGCCTCCATCGCGACCGGTTTGATCCCGAGCTCTTCAAAGCCCTTGGCGTCTTCGGACACGACATTGTCGTTGCGCAGATTGCGCACCTGATCCACGGTGACCGGCTTCGGAACGATGCCAAAGCTGAGCCAGTTGGCGATGCCAAAGACCCGGCCCATAAGGCTTCCCATCCAAAACGGCAGGCTCATGACGGCGCGGCGGCGACGGATGACCTTCAGCATCCGGTGCATCAGGTCGTAGAAGCTTTCGACATCCGGCCCGCCCAGCTCATAGACGCCGGGTGCGGCGTTGCCGGTGGCGGCCAGTTCGGCGGCCTTGGCCACATCATCCACATAGACCGGCTGGAAGCGCGTCTTCGCGCCAACGACGGGGACGATCGGGGAGATGCGGGTCATCTCTCCGAAACGGTTGAAGAAATCGTCTTCGGGGCCAAAGATGATCGACGGGCGCAAGATCACGGCGCGGGGCATGTGCTCCAGCACGGCCGCTTCGCCTGCTGCTTTGGTGCGGGCATATTCGCTGGCAGAGTTCTCATCCGCGCCAATCGCGGAGATGTGCACAAGGCGCGCAACGCCGTGCTGTGCGCTCAGCCGGGCGACGCGGGCGGCGCCTTCCTCCTGAACGGCTTCGAACGTATTGGCGCGGCGCTCATCCAGGATGCCCACGCAGTTGATCACGGCATCGGCCCCGTCGATCACCGCCGACACCGACGCATCGTCGCGGATATTGCAGGCGATGGGATCGACCTGGCCAACAACCCCGTAGGTGCGCACGAACAGCGCCTCATTCGGATTGCGGCATGCAACCCGCACCCGCCATCCAGCCTGAGCCATCCGCCGGGCGATATAGCGACCGACAAAGCCGGACCCGCCGAAGATTGTGACCATCTGCGCCATTGCCACGCCTCCTGAAAACCTGTCCCACGCTTACCGCTGCCGCCGCCCGGAAACAAGGTTGCGAAATCGCGTTGACAGCGGGGAATCAAGCGCGTAAACGCCCTCCTCACCAACCGTGCCCAGATGGCGGAATTGGTAGACGCGCTAGCTTCAGGTGCTAGTGTCCGTATGGACGTGGAGGTTCGAGTCCTCTTCTGGGCACCATTTCTCTTCCGAAATGGTCATACACGCTGCGCCGGATCCTGCAGACCCGGCGCGCTGTTTCGTTATTCGGCCTGTTTTGCCACCATCCGGCCCATCGGGCGCCCGCCGAGGATGTGCAGGTGGAAATGCGGCACCTCCTGAACACCGTCGGTGCGGGCGTTGGTGATCGCGCGGAAACCCGCGGTTAGCGGCGCGGTGATCTCGGCCACCAGCCGGTGAAACCCGGCGATTTCCTCAGCCGAGGCATCGCGGGCGAAATCGTCATAGCTGACATAGGGGCCCTTCGGGATCACCAGCATATGCACCGGCGCCTGCGGCTGGATGTCGTTGAAGGCAAGCGCGTGATCGTTTTCCGCGACCTTGTCGCAAGGGATCTCCCCGCGCAGGATCTTGGCGAAGATGTTGCTGTCGTCATAGGCGGTCATGGCGGGCTCCTAGTCTACGAAGAGATGCGGGGTTTGGGCGATGCGCTTTGCGGTCTCGTCGTCCACCGACAAAAAGCGCCCGATGGCGGGGGCGTTTTCTTCGGGCGTGTTCACCTCGCGGATGCGGTCGAACAGCTCGAACTGCTTATCGCGGATGCGTTCGCTTTCGCTTTGGACGTCCTGGCGGATGGTGGGCAGGATCTGGCGCATGGTGGCATCGGGCGTGCGTTCCCCGGCGAGCCCGACGCGCATGGCGTGACCGATCAGGTAGTCGTCGGTCATGGAGCAGTCGATCTCGAGCAGGCGGGTTTTCGAGAGGTCGGAGTAGAAATCTTCGATCAGATCGAGCCGGACCGTATCAACGCAGATCAGGATCCGGTCGGTGTCGTGATAGTCGAACAGCATCCGCATCAGCGCGCGGCGGTGGCGGGCCCGCTTGCTCAGCTTGCCTTCGATCCCGCCCAGATCGGGCAGGGGGGTGCTTTCTTCATCGAACAGGTAGTCGAGAGCCGTGATCCCCGTTTCCTCGCGGATCTTCCGCACCAGGCGTTTGGCGACGTGCCATTTCTTACAGGTGACAATCAGCAATTCACGGTCGCGGCCCAGTGTGGCTTCGGTTTCCCAGAACCGGGGCGCGAAGCGGCGCCCGACACGACCCTGTCCGGTCAGGAACTTGAACAGCGACCGCCCTTCGCCCGAAATCTGGAATTCGGTCTGATCCGAAGCAAAGAGCCGACCGAGCCGCTCCTTGAGCTGCTTGGCCTCACCGCTGATCTTGCGGGCGAACAGGAAGTCCTGCGCAAGCAACAGATCGTAGTGATCGTTGTAGAACGTCACCGGCATCCCATAGTCCGAGAACATCAGGAAGGTCAGTGTCCGGGTGCGGATCTCCGCGCGGGGGACCAGGTGGCGCACCAGGGTCTGAAAGAAGGTTTCGTCCGGGATCCAAGACGTCCGAAAGAACCGCATCACGTCAGGGCGGGTGCGGGTGAATTCGAGGATCGCTTCGATCGTCTTGCGGCGCAGGCACCACCATTGCGACCCGATCTGCACCTCGATGTCCTGCGGGATCTCCCGGGTGAGGCCCAGCCATTGCTGAAGCCGCAGCATTCCGTAGAACCGGCGTTTCTGGGTGCGCTCATTGAACCAGTGGCGGTAGATCAGCCGCTCTTCCTTGAGCCCGGTCTTGATCCAGTCGCTTTCGAAGAAATCGAAGCTTTCCACATAGTCGCAATCATCCGCATCCAGGAACCGCGCGGCGTAGTCCCGGCTTTTGATCGCCATGCAATCGCCCGACACCATGTAGAAATGGGTCGCGCGGGGGAAATCGCGCACAGCGGCTTCGATGGCGTAGAGCGTGGCTTCGACGAGGCTCCATTCTCCCCAGCCGCATTTGATCCGCTTGGTGGCGTAGGTGACGCGCGGGTTGTCCTTGAGCCCGTTGCGGATCGTCTCGAATGCGGAGCGCGGGGCGCGGGCATCAAAGTGGATCGAGATGAAATCCCCGAGCGCTGTCAGTTGCTCCGCCTGGCGGACGATGGCCTGGGGGTCCTTGTGGCACAAAAGGATGAAGGCAATCTGCGCCATTGTGTCTCCGAAAACGCTCAGTCGTACTGCTGCGCCCTAGATAACCGCCATGGACGTTGAATAAACAGGGGAAGTTTGCGATTTGTGCTCAGTGAAGACGAAAAGTCGTGAAGGATAAGGCAATGGGCTTTCCGGGCACCTGGATGACTGAAAGTGAAAGCGTGGTCTATCGGGTCGTGCCGAAATGCGCGTGTTCGACCATCGGTCAGATCATGTATTTTTCCGACCACGGAGAATACTTTGACGGCGACATCCACGATGCCACCGGCGGGATGCACAAATGGGCGATGGAGGCGAGCCAGCCCCTGATCACCAAGCGCGTGAAAGAGCAGACGACCTACACTTTCACCTGCGTGCGCAACCCCTACACGCGGATCCTGTCATCCTTCTTCGACAAGATCTGCGGCATTCAGCGCAACGGGAAGCGGTATCGCGGGAACCTCGTGCCGCTTCTGATCCAGAAATACGGCATCGAGGTCGGCAGCCCCGAGGACGGGTTCGAGTTCGACCAGATCAAGAGCTTCCGCCGGTTCCTGCTATTCGCCCGCGACACCATCCGCTGGCGCCGCCCGATGGAGCCGGACATCCATTGGTCTGCCATGTCGGGCCATGTGTCGACCTTCATCGTGAATGGCGGGCGCTACGACAACATTTTCTGGACCGAAAAGTTCAACGACGGGATGCAGTCTGTTCTGGACGCCATCGAGACCCCGCACGAGATCAAGCTGGACGAGGTGCCGCGCTTCAATGAAAGCGAAGGCCACGGTCCCAAGCGGGCGCATCCGGTCGAAGACTATTTCGACGATCTGTCGATGCATCTCGTCTATGAGATCTACAAGAACGACTTCCTCATGTTCAAATACGATGCTGAGGATCCGTCCAACAAAATGCCGATCGGAGAGATCGACCTGGACGAAGTCCACGCCAAGCTCGGGCGCTAAGCCCCCGGCGCAGACAAAAAAGCCCCCGCGACCGGATCGGACGCGGGGGCTTCGTTTTTGGGATCAGCCGATCAGCGCAGGATTTCTGCGGTCGGGCGCGGGGTGTCTGCCCGCTCCACCGGCAGGATCGGATAGATCACTTCGGGCATTTTGCCTTCGAGCGCACCGAGGAAGGCGACGACCTTGTTCAGTTCGTCATCGGTCAGCTCGGCGCCAAGCTGGCTTTCGGCCATGATGGCCACGGCCTGCTTGAGATCCCAGACCTTGCCGGAGTGGAAGTAAGGCGCGGTCAGCGTGATGTTGCGCAGCGGCGCGGCGCGGAACACGTAGCTGTCGTCGGCGGTTTCGGTCACGGCAAAGCGGCCCTTGTCGCCTTCGGGCAGAACGTCGCTGCCGGGCTTTTCGATCAGGCCGAACGGGTAGTAGCCATTGCCACCCAGGTTCACCCCGCCATGGCAGGAAGAGCAGCCGGTGTTGACGAAGATCTCCAGACCTTCGCGCTGCTCCGCCGTCAGGGCGGTATCAGTGCCGTTCAGCCAGGCGTCGAACGGCGCCGGGGTGATGAGCGTCGCCTCATAGGCTTCAATCGCCTTGGCCATATTGTCGAAGGTGACCGGGTCTCCTTCACCGGGGAAGGCGGCTTTGAACCAATCCACGTATTCCGGCATCGAGTTCAGGGTCTCGACCACCTGTTCCGGGGTGTTGGCCATTTCGACACCGGCCTGAATCGGGCCCTTGGCCTGCGCGGCAAGGTCGTCGGCGCGGCCATCCCAGAACTGGGCGTCGTTGAACACGGCGTTCAGCACCGTCGGGGCGTTGCGGGGGCCTTTTTGCCAGCCGTGCCCGATGGAGGTCTCCAGGTTGTCATCCCCGCCAGTGGACAGGTTGTGACAAGAGTTGCACGAAAACAGTCCCGAGGCGGACAGGCGCGGATCGAAGAACAGCTTGTGGCCAAGTTCGATCTTTTCGTCGGTGACGATATTGTCAGCCAGAGCCGGGACCGTCGATGGCAGCGGCTCGAACATACCGTCGATGAAGTCGCGGAAATCATCGGCCAGCACCGGGCCAGCCAACAGGGCGGGTAGTGCAGCAAGTAGAACAGGACGCATGGGGATATCCTTTCGTTGAAGCCCTCGCAAAGGGCGAACGGGTCAAGGATATCGCTCTCAGATGTCCGGCGTTTGACCTGCGTCAAATTTAGACCAATTCCAGACTGCGACGTGAGCGCGCACCACCCGGGTGCGCGCTCTTCGTTTTCGCCTCAGGCTTCGGGGTCGAGCGTGATGGACCACAGCTCGGTGTCGCCGCTGTCCATCAGGCGGACCTTCATTTGCTCCGTCTCGCCGTCGATATCGACGAGGCCGAAGAACTGCAGACCGGCGGAGGGCGGCAGGTTGGCCTTGCCGTCCTCGGGCGCCTTCACGAATCGGACTTCAGGGCCGAAGGTGCCGTCCAGAGCGTTGGGGCCAAACGTCCCGGCATGGAGCGGGCCGGAGACGAATTCCCAGAACGGATCGAACTCCTGGAACTGGGCGCGGTCGGGGCTGTAGTGATGCGCGGCGGTATAGTGCACATCGGCGGTGAGCCAGACGGTGTTCTTGATGCCCTCGGACTTCATGAACTGCAGCAGCTCCGCGAATTCCAGCTCGCGGCCCTTGGGCGCACCGTGATCGCCCTGCGCGACGGCTTCGGCGCCAGCCTGTTCCTTCCAGTTGTCCCAGACGATCAGCCCGATGGGCATGTCGCAGGCGATGACCTTCCAGGTGGCGTTCGACGCTTTCAGCTCGCGCTTGAGCCATTCCATCTGCTCGGCGCCCAGCACGCGGGCGTCGGTGGTCAGCTCGGTTTCCATGCTGTCGTGGTTCGGGCCACGATAGGAGCGCAGGTCGAGGAAGAACACGTCCAGCGACGGGCCGTAGGCGATCTTGCGATAGACGCGACCGGGCTCGGCGGGGGTGTAGCGGATCGGGGTCATCTCGTGGAAGGCGCGACCCGCGCGGGCGGCCAGAAGGGCCACGGATTTTTCCGTGTAGCGGTCATCGGCACCCAGGTCCTTGGAGCCGGACCAGTTGTTCACGACCTCATGGTCATCCCACTGGAAGAAGGTCGGGCAGATCGCAGACAGAGCGCGCACATGCTCGTCCATCATGTTGTATTTCCACTGGCCGCGATATTCGTCCAGCGTTTCCGCGACCTTGGTCTTTTCTTCGGTCAGGACGACGTTTTTCCACAGGCCGTAATCGGTTTCGACCTCGGATTTCATCGGGCCATCGGCATAGACGGTGTCGCCCGAATGGATGAAGAAATCAGGCTGGTGCTGCGCCATGGTGGCGTAGGTCTTCATACCTTCTTCGTTGATGCCCCAACCCTGACCGGCGGTGTCCCCGGACCAGACAAAGCGAATGTCGCGCTTGGTGCTGGGGGCGGTGCGGAACTGGCCGATGATCGGCTCGGACACGGCGTTGGTGTCGTGCAGGTCGGTCGCGGTCATGCGGTAGAAAATCTGCTGATCGGCGGGCAGGCCTTGGACCAGGCGCTTCACGGCGAAATCGCTGCTGTCCAGAGCGTCCATCGATGCCAGCTGGCGGGCGTCGTCAAAGCTCTCCGTCGTTGCGATCTCCATGGCGACGCGGGCGGGGCGGTCGGTGCGGGTCCAGATCATACCGGAGGCGGCGTCCACATCGCCGGACTGCACGCCGTGGGTGAACACGGGGCGGGCCGCAGCGCGGGAAATGGCGGGCATGGCAAGGGAGGCGGTGAGGGCCGTGCCGCCGATCAGGACCTGACGGCGGTTGGGTCTGATGAGGGTCATGAGGATGCTCCTGAGGGAAGTGAAGCCTCAGGAAAGGCCGAATCTGTAAGCCGGGCGTGACGGGGATGTGATGGTTGGGTGACGAGGGGTAAGGTCCGCCGTCGGGGGCTGTGTTGTCTTTAACGTGGAGATGGTCCTATCGTTGTCGAATGGCGATATTGGTTTCCCTCTCAGGTCTTCCAGGGGTCGGTAAGACAACGATCTCAAAGAGCTTATCTGCACTGAGCAAGGCCGTGCATCTACGTGTGGATTCTGTTGAGGCGGCACTGAAGAGAAGCCTGCTAAACATCCACTCGGCAGAGGATGCAGGGTACTTAGCAATCGCGGCTGTCGCGAAAGACAACCTCTTGCTCGGTTTCGACGTCATTGCCGACACAGTGAATCCACTTGAAATCACAAGGGAATTGTGGGCCTCAACTGCCGCCGCGGCGTCGGCTCAACTCTTAAACGTCGAAGTTGTTTGCTCAGATGCAGATGTCCATCGGCGACGGGTCGAGACCCGTAGCAGCGACATCGAGGGGCTTGTCGTCCCAAACTGGAAAACGGTCTCCAACCGAGAGTTCGAACCGTGGTGTGCCAACCGGCTTGTTGTGGACACCAGTGTCAGTAGCGTCGAAGACTGTGCCGCGACTATTGCATGCGAGATGGAAAAACTGAGGTCGGTGGTTCGATAACCGCACCTTCGCCTGCGACAGCCGGGGCGCTCTCACGCCCCGGCCTTGACCTCAGCTCCGCACCAGCTTCTCGTAGCTGTCCGCCACGTCCAGCGTCAGAGCGCCGACCTCGAAATTGTAGTCCCCGATCTGCCCCACCGGGGTGACCTCGGCGGCGGTGCCGGTGAGCCAGCATTGCTCAAAGCTCTCCAGCTCCTCGGGCATGATGTGGCGCTCGTGGACGGTGATGCCTTTTTCCTTGAGCATCTTGACCACGGTCTGCCGGGTCAGCCCGTTCAGGAAGCAGTCGGGCAGCGGGGTGTGCACCTCTCCGTCCTTGACGAAGAAGACATTGGCCCCCGTCGCCTCGGCCACGTAGCCGCGATAGTCGAACATCATCGCGTCCGAGCAGCCTTTGGCCTCAGCCGCGTGTTTGGACATGGTGCAGATCATGTAGAGCCCGGCGGCCTTGGCCTCAGACGGGATCGTCGCCGGATCCGGGCGGCGCCATTTGGCGATGTCCAGCTTGGCGCCCTTGGTCTTGGCATCGCCATAGTAGTTGCCCCAGGCCCAGGTGGCGATGGCCATGCGCACGGGATTGCGCGCCGATGCGACTCCCATATCCGGCCCCGCGCCGCGCCAGGCGAAGGCGCGCACATAGGCATCGGTCAGGCCGTTGGCCTTGAGCGTTTCTTCCTTGGCGGCGTCGATTTCATCGGCGGAGTAGGGGATTTCGAAATCCAGCAGGCTCGCGGATTTGCGCAGGCGTTCCGAATGCTCATGGCCCAGGAAGATCTTGCCGTTGTAGCAACGCTCCCCCTCGAACACCGAGGATGCATAGTGCAGCGCATGGGTCAGAACATGGACCTTGGCGTCGCGCCACTCCACCAGCTTTCCGTCAAGCCAGATCTTGCCATCGCGGTCGTCGTAGTTCTGTTCCATCAAAGCGGTCCTCCATTTGGAAAGTTACTAAAATTGGTCCGTTTCGGACACAATGTTGCGCATTTTCGTCGAATCGCTACGCCTCAAGGGTTGGAATGTCAATAACGCTGACGTATTCTCGCCCTAGATGTGATGAGGATCGCCATGGACAACCGACCCGCCGCAAGCTCCGGGCTGCTGTTTTTGACGGACGACCAGCTTCGTCGTGGAATCGAGGCGATGTTCTTTGCCTATCGCGGGTTGATCTCGGACCCGGATCGGATGCTGCCAGCGGAGTTTGGCCGCGCCCATCACCGGGCTCTTCACTTTATTCACCGCTATCCCGGGACCACGGTCAACAATCTTCTGACGATCCTGGGGATCACCAAGCAATCGCTCAACCGCGTCTTGCGGGGGCTGTCCGATGCCGGGCTGGTTCGCGCCGAGGTGGGGCGCGCGGATCGGCGCGAACGGCACCTGTTCTTGACCGAAGAGGGGGAGGCTCTTGAAGAGACGCTCTCGACGGTGCAGCGTGACCGGATGCGCCGGGCTTACCGCGAAGCCGGGCCGGAGGCTGTTCAAGGCTTTCGAGCTGTTTTGGAATCAATGATGGACCCGGAGATGCGCCGGCAGTTCATGTCCTTGCAGGGAGACGACACCCATGGATGAGCCCCACATCCTGATCGTCGATGACGATGAACGCCTGCGTGGGCTGCTCACCACCTTTCTCCGGCGCGGGGGGTTTCTGGTCAGCCGTGCCCGCGACGCCGCCCATGCGCGGCGGCTGATCGAAGGGTTGGAGTTCGATCTGATCGTTCTGGACGTCATGATGCCGGGTGAGGACGGGATCAGTTTTTGCCGGGCGCTGCGGGCGCAAAGCGCCGTTCCGATCCTGCTGCTCACCGCGCGCGGAGAGACCGAGGACCGGATCTCCGGGCTCGAAGCCGGTGCAGATGACTATCTGGCAAAGCCTTTCGATCCCAAAGAGCTGGTGCTGCGGATCAACGCGATCCTGAGGCGTCCGGCGGCTCCTGACGCCGCTTCGATTGCCCAGCCGATCCGGTTGGGCGCGATCCGCTATGACCCCTCGACCAGCGAGATGAGCCGCGAGGGTGAGCCGGTTCGGCTCACCGCGACCGAAGTGCTTCTGATGCGGGTTTTCGCGGCACGGCTGGCGACGCCGCTGTCCCGCGCGTTTCTGGTCGAAGAGCTGGGCCGTGCCGGAGGGCAGGCTCAGGAGCGGGCGGTGGACGTGCAGATCACCCGCCTGCGCCGCAAGATCGAGGATGATCCCAAACAGCCCCGCTACCTCCAAACGGTGCGCGGCGAAGGCTATCGGCTGGTCACGGATTAACCCATTGCACAGAATTCGGGGACGGCGTGTTCGCCCCATTCCCAAACCGGCAGCGCGCGGGGCGCAAGCTGGGTGGTTTCGGTGGGGCCGTCGTTTTCCGTGCGCTCGGCCTGCCCGGTCAGAAGGTTCACATCGCACAGCCCGTGTTCGAGCGATAGCGTGTCATACCAGCGGTATGTGTACCCCGCGACGACAAAGACGTCATAGCGCCAGGCGATGGTCAGGGTCTCGCGCCAGCGGTGCCGACCGATCGATTCGTTCATGGATATGAGTTTCAGGGAGCCGTTCTTCGCGAGCTCCAGCTCGGGCTCCTGGCCGATGCCCCCGGCGAACGCGATCTTACCGGTATAGACATAGCCTCCGTCGCCCTGGCTGATCAGAAGATGGGCGCTGGCGTCGTCGCCCCGGATCACGAACATCTGTTCGGGGGCGCCGTCTCCGGTCAGGTCCGCCGACAGTGTGGTGATCAGCGGGTCGGCGAGGGCCGGGGTGGTCAGGCAAGCGGCAATGAGAGCGAGGCGCATGAGAAAAACTCTTGGTGTCAATCGTTGTCAAATAAATGCAGCGCGGCCAAGGTGAGCCCATGACCACAGCTTTGATCACCCATCCCGATTGCACTGGCCACGTCAACCCGGACGGCCATCCAGAGCAGGTCGCGCGGCTTGCTGCCGTTCTGGATGCCCTTGAGGGACTGGATCTGCTGCGCGTCACCGCGCCTCTGGCTGCCGATGACGATGTGCTGCGGGTCCATCCGCAAAGCCATCTTGATGCCCTGCGCGCGGCGGTGCCCGATCAGGGGCAGGCGCCTCTGGATGCCGATACGTGGGTCTCGCCGGGCTCGATGGCGGCGGCGCATCGCTCTGCGGGCGGAGTGCTGCGCGCCGTGGATATGGTGCTGGGCGGTGAGGCCGGCAACGCCTTTGCCGCCGGGCGCCCGCCGGGCCACCATGCAGAGCGTGAAAAGCCGATGGGGTTCTGTCTTTTTGGCAATGTCGCCATGGCGGCCAAATATGCGCTGGACCATCACGGGCTGGAGCGTGTCGCAATCGTGGATTTTGACGTGCACCACGGCAATGGCACGCAGGATCTGTGCGAGGACGACCCGCGCATCCTGTTCGTATCGTCCCATCAGATGCCGCTTTATCCCGGCACGGGCGATCCGTCCGAGACGGGGGTGGACAATAATGTGCTCAACATCGCGCTGGCTGATGGCTCGGATGGCGCCGTCATGCGTGACATCTACACCCGCGAGGTCTTCCCCGCGATCCGCGCGCATCGGCCTGATCTGATCCTCGTCTCTGCCGGGTTTGACGCCCATGCCGATGATCCCCTGGCCGGGCTGCGGTGGCATGAGCGTGATTTCACCTGGCTGACCGGGCAGCTTTGCGATCTGGCGGAGGATCTGTGCGGCGGGAAGCTGGTCTCTGCGCTGGAAGGCGGCTATGACCTTGCCGCGCTGGGTCGCTGTGCGCGGGCCCATGTCGAAGTGCTGATCGGGAGAGGCAAATGAGCGACGACATCAAAGAGATGAGTTTCGAGACCGCCCTGCGGGAGTTCGAAACCGTGGTGGGCAAGCTCGACAGTGGCGATGTGCCGCTGGAGCAGATGATCGCGCTTTATGATCGCGGGGCGGCGCTCAAGGCGCATTGCGATGCGAAGCTGAAAGAAGCCGAAGAAAAGATCGCCCGCATCACCACTGATGCCCAGGGCAACCCCACGGGGACCGCGCCTCTCGATGACTGATCTGGCATCGGCTCTGGCCACCGCGCAGGCGCAGGTCGAAGCGCGGCTGAAAGCCGCCATCGACGATGGCCCCACCGTTCCGTCCCGCCTGCGCGAGGCCACGGCCTATGCCGCGCTTGGCGGCGGCAAGCGGCTGCGGGCCTTCCTTGCCATGGAGAGCGCACGGATCAGTGGCGTTGCCGCGTCTGCCGGGCTTGATGCCGGGGCGGCGGTCGAGTGTATCCATGCCTACAGCCTGGTGCATGACGATCTGCCCGCCATGGACGATGACGACATGCGCCGGGGCAAACCCACCTGCCATATCGCCTACGACCCCGCGACCGCGATCCTTGTCGGTGACGGTTTGCAGGCTTTGGGCTTTGCGCTGCTGGCCGGGATCGGCGCTGCACCTGCGGAGCGTGTCCTGCAGCTCTCCGCCGGGCTGGCCCGTGCCGCGGGGAATGCCGGGATGGTCGGCGGGCAGATGCGCGACATTCTGGCCGAACGCACCGCGCCCCAGGGGATGAGCGGCGTGGCCCTGATCCAGGCGCAAAAGACCGGCGCGCTGTTTGAATGGTCCGCTACTGTCGGCCCGGTGCTGGCCGGGGAGGATCCCGCCCCCCTGCACGCCTACGCCGAAGCGATGGGCCGCGCCTTCCAGATCCGCGACGATCTGCTGGATGTGGATGGCGATGCGGCTGCGGTCGGCAAGGCTCTGGGCAAGGATGCGGATGCAGGCAAGGCGACCTTTGTCAGCCTTCTGGGCGTGGATGGTGCCCGGCGGGAAGCCGCGCGGTTGATCGACGCAGCCCTTGAAGCCCTGGCCCCTTATGGCGCAGAAGGGGGCACCCTTGCGCAGCTTGCCCGCTTCACCCTGGAGCGCAGCCACTAGGAGCCCACCATGGCGCCGCCCGTCACGCCCCTGCTCGACAAAATCACCGCTTCGGCGGATCTCAAACGATTGTCCGACGACGACCTGCACCGCCTGGCCGATGAGCTGCGGGCCGAGACGATCCATGCCGTCAGCCAGACAGGCGGGCATCTGGGGGCCGGGCTGGGCGTGGTGGAGCTGACCGTTGCGCTGCACGCCGTCTTTGACACTCCGCGCGACCGGCTGATCTGGGACGTGAGCCACCAGTGCTATCCGCACAAGATCCTGACTGGACGCCGGAACCAGATGCCGACTCTGCGCCAGAAGGACGGGCTCGCCGGGTTCACCAAGCGCAAGGAAAGCGCCTATGACCCGTTCGGGGCCGGGCATAGCTCCACGTCGATCTCTGCCGCGCTTGGCTTTGCCGTGGCGCGCGATCTGGGCGGGCAGCCCGAAGACGGCGCCGGTCTGGGCGATGCGATTGCCGTGATCGGGGACGGCGCCATGTCCGGCGGCATGGCCTTTGAGGCGATGAACCACGCAGGCCACCTGAAAAAGCGCCTGATCGTCATTCTGAACGACAACGAGATGAGCATCGCGCCCCCGGTTGGCGCGCTCTCCAGCTATCTGTCCGGGCTCTATGCCGGGGCGCCGTTCCAGGATCTCAAGGACGCCGCCAAGGGCGCGGTCAGCTTCCTGCCGCCCCCGTTCCAGGAGGGCGCGCGCCGGGCGAAAGACCTCATCAAGGGCATGGCGGTCGGCGGGACGCTATTCGAAGAGCTGGGCTTTTCCTATGTCGGTCCGCTCGACGGTCATGACATGGACCAGCTCCTGAGCGTGCTGCGCACCGTCAAGGCCCGCGCCCGCGGCCCGATCCTGATCCATGCCGTCACCAAGAAGGGCAAGGGCTATCGCCACGCGGAAGGCAAGCCCGATGGTGGCCACGCCACAGCGAGGTTCGATCCCGAAACCGGAAAACAGGCCAAGGCCGTCTCCAATGCGCCCAGCTACACGTCCGTTTTCTCTCAGGCCCTGCTGAAAGAGGCCGCCCGCGACGACAAGATCGTCGCCGTGACGGCGGCTATGCCCGATGGCACCGGCACCAAGGCCTTCATGGAGCGCTACCCCTCGCGCTGCTTCGATGTGGGCATCGCGGAACAGCATGCCGTGACCTTTGCCGCCGGGATGGCGGCGGGCGGAATGCGGCCGTTCGTGGCGATCTATTCGACCTTCCTTCAGCGCGGATACGACCAGATCGTGCATGATGTGGCGGTGCAGGGCTTGCCCGTGCGCTTTGCCATCGACCGCGCGGGGCTTGTGGGGGCCGATGGTCCGACCCATGCGGGCAGCTATGACATCGGGTTCATGGCCAGCCTCCCGGGCATGGTCGTCATGGCCGCCGCCGATGAGGCCGAGCTGACTCGCATGGTCTTCACCGCCGCTCGCCACGATACAGGCCCGATCGCGTTCCGCTTCCCGCGCGGCGAAGGCGTGGGGGTCGATATCCCCGAAGACGCCGCGCCGCTTGAAATCGGCAAGGGCCGCATCGTCCGCGAGGGCAAAGGCGTGGCGCTCTTGTCCTTCGGAACCCGGCTGGAGGCCGCGCAGCAGGCGGCTGAGGCGCTTGGCGCGCGCGGGATCTCCCCGACCGTGGCCGATGCGCGCTTTGCCAAACCGCTGGATCGCGACCTGATCCTGAGCCTCGCCCGCGACCATGATGTGCTGATCACACTCGAAGAGGGCGCGGTGGGGGGCTTTGGCTCCCATGTTGCGCAGCTCTTGGCCGAGGAAGGCGTGTTCGACAGCGGCTTGCGTTTCCGCTCGATGACCTTCCCCGATCACTTCATCGACCAAGCCACTCCGGCCCAGATGAACGAAGAGGCGGGGGTGGACGCGGCCTCAATCGAGACCAAGGTGCTTGCGGTCTTGGGCGTCGATCAGATCACTCGCCGCGCCTGACCCCTCATCTGGCTATAGAATCCCGACACGCAATCGTTGCGAGATTAGGTAAAGACTGGCAAAACCTCGCCGGAGCAACGAAAGGGATGCCCTCATGGACAGCGCCTTGATGGACCAGATGCGTGGCTATCTCGATCAGGGGATCGACATCGCCAAGACCTGGCTGCTTAGCCCCGCCGCTTGGTCGCAATTTGCGCTGCTGGTTGTGTCCTGGGTTGCGGCGCTGCTGATCACGCGGGCGGTGCTTCCCAAGCTCAAGGCGCTGCTCACGCCCGAAGACGAGGACACATCGCTTTTCGCCAAGGCGCGGCGCTTCGTGGCCATGTTCCTGCCGCTGGTGCTTCCGCTTTTGGCCTTTGCCTTCACGGCCGCGGGCGAGCAGATCACGCGGAGCCTGTTCGGATCGGGCGCGGTGATCGCTCTGGGCAAGAGGGTCTTCCTGTTCCTGGCCGTGCGCGCCTTTGCCCGCGACATGCTGACCGATCCGATGCTGCGCCTGTTGGGGCGGTTCGTTCTGATCCCGGTCGCCGCGCTCTATGCGCTCGGATTGCTGCCGCCGGTGACGACGGCGCTTGAAAACACCGTGGTGCCGCTGGGCAATCTGTCCTTCAACCTGTTCTGGGCGCTGCAATTCGTGGTCGTCGCGGGGGTGATCTTCTGGCTGGGGCGGTGGTCGAATGACCAGTCCTCCGCGCTGATCAACTCGCAAGAGGAAATGCGCCCCGCGACCCGGCAACTGGCCGTGAAAACGGCTGAATTCGCGATCTTCGGCGTCGCCTTCCTGGTGCTGATGAACATCATGGGGATCTCGCTCACCTCGCTGGCGGTGCTGACCGGTGCGATCGGTGTCGGGCTCGGGTTCGGCCTGCAGAAGATCGCGTCGAACTTCATCTCGGGCGTGATCTTGCTGCTCGAAGGGCAGGCCACCGTGGGCGATTATGTCGAGCTGGACGGCGGCGAGGCGGGCACCATCGTCAAGATGACCGCCCGCGCCGCGATCCTAGAGACCTTCGATGGCCGCTGGATCGTTGTCCCCAACGAGGACTTCATCACCACCCGCGTCGTCAACTATTCCGACCAGGGCAGCGCCAACCGCTATGAAGCGCCGTTTTCCGTCAGCTATGACACCGACATCAACAAGGTGCCCGAGGTGATCGAAGCCGCCGTGTCGAAGCTGGATTTCGTGCTCCAGGAGCCCGAAGGCCCCGATTGCGAACTGCGCGGGTTCGGAGACAGTGGCATCGACTTCTGCGTTGAATTCTGGGTGAACGGGATCGACGACGGGCAGAACAAGTACACGTCGCATGTGATGTTCTGCATCTGGAACGCGCTTAAGGATGCCGGGATCCAAATCCCCTATCCGCACCGCGTTGTCGAATTCAAAGGCGCGCTGCCGCAACCGGCTGAGGCGTGACCACCGCGCTTGTCATCGGGGCGGGCCCGGCGGGGCTGATGGCCGCGCAGGTGCTGGCCGAAGGCGGGGCGCGGGTGACGGTCGCGGACCGGATGCCCTCGCCCGCGCGCAAGTTCCTGATGGCCGGCAAATCAGGGCTGAACCTGACCAAGGACGCGCCGGGTGCGGCGTTCCTGAGCGCCTATCCCGATCCGCCCGCGGCCTTGCGCGCAGCGCTTGATGCGTTCGGTCCGGCCGAGGTGATCGCCTTTGCTGAGGCGCTGGGGCAAGAGGTCTTTACCGGCTCATCCGGCCGGGTGTTTCCCAAGGCGATGAAGGCGTCTCCGCTGCTGCGGGCCTGGCTTGCGCGGCTGGCCGATCTGGGGGTGGAGCTGCGCTCCCGCTGGGCCTGGCGCGGCTGGGACGGTGACGCGAGCGTGTTCGACACGCCCGGCGGGCCCGAAACACTGCGCGCCGATGTCACGATCTTGGCTGTGGGCGGGGCCAGCTGGCCACGGCTTGGCTCCGACGGGGCTTGGTCCGGCTGGGTCGGGGACGTGGCGCCCTATGCCCCGGCAAATGCGGGGCTGCGCGTCGCATGGTCCGATCATATGACCCGCCATTTTGGCGCGCCACTGAAGGGAATCGCGCTGCGCGCCGGGGGGCTGGCATCGCGCGGAGAGGTGGTTTTGACCGCCTCAGGGATCGAAGGCGGGGGGATTTATACGCTCACCCCGCCCTTGCGGGACGGAGCGCCACTGACCATCGACCTGATGCCCGATCTGACCGTGGAGGCCCTGCGCGAAAGGCTGGCCCGGCCTGGCCCCAAAACGAGCCAGACCAACCGCCTGCGCAAAGCGGGGCTGACCCCGGTGAAGGTTGCTCTCGTTCAGGAATATGCGCGTGAGGCGCCCGATCTGGCTGCGGCGATCAAGGCCCTCCCGATACCTCATCAGGGCACAATGGGGCTGGAACGCGCGATATCCTCCGCCGGAGGGCTGAGGTTCGAGGCTCTGGACGAAGGGCTGATGATCCGCGCCCGGCCCGGCATCTTCGCTTGCGGAGAGATGCTGGACTGGGAAGCGCCCACAGGGGGCTATCTTCTGACGGCCTGCTTCGCGACGGGCCGACACGCGGCCCGCGCGGCGCTGCGCTATGCCGAATAGGCTTCCGCAGCGCGCTTGTAGGCTGGGCGATACGTGGCGCGCTTGAGGAAGGTCAGAAGCTCGGGCTGGGTCACGTCGAACTTCGCCGCCCGCGCCCAGATCAGGCAATGGGCCAGAAGAATGTCGGGTACGGTGAACACATCGCCCATCACCCAATCGCCCTTCATCCGGTCCGCGATCCGCGCGAGCGATTCTCCGAATTCCCAGCGAAGGCTGTCCTTGACCTCGGGCACGCGGCGCCCTTCGGGCAGCACGAAACTGTGCCGGGCGGCGGTCCACAGAACGGCGTCGAGCTCATCAAGGATCAGGTGGGTGAACCCGTCCTGATACGCGCGCTCCAGCGTCCCGGCGGGATAGGTCAACGCCCCGTGCTTGTCCGCGAGATAGGTGAGAATCGCGGCGCTGTCCGTCAGGGTTTCGCCATCGACCTTCATGGCGGGCAGCTTGCCCGTTGGGCTCAGGGTGCGCGCCTCTTCGCTGCCGGGGCTTTCGGGCAGGTGGTCGTAGTCCTGGTCGAGCTCCTCCAGCATCCACAAAACACGGAACGCGCGGGTCTTGGCACTGCCGATGACTTCATACATGTGCGATCTCCTTCTCTGGCCGCAGGGTTTCCCGCGCCGCGCGGATTGACAAGCCATTTGTGCAACGCGCCGCCGAGATTGCGCGGTTTGCGTCTCTGATCTCTTCCCCCCGGGCCGGATGGTCGTTAGGAGTGGGGGCAATGGGCTGAGGAACGATGATAATGATGTCACGACGCAACAGAGCTGGTCTGGTCAGTATTCTGGCTTTGATCGCAGGCGCCGGGTCTTTGACCGCACAGGAATGGAAGTCGAGCTATACGCTCTTCGGTACGCCTGGCTTGATCGAAATGCCGACCGCGGGGCGGCTCTCTGACGGCACATTGTCGACGACGGTCGGTCACTTCGGAGACCAGACCCGCACGACTGTGACATTCCAGGCAACCCCGCGCCTGACAGCCAGCTTCCGTTATTCTCGAATGGCTACGCTGGATTACGATGATTTCGACTACTATGATCGCAGCTTCGATCTGCAATACCGCGTACTGGACGAAACCGACCGGCTTCCGGCGCTCGCAATCGGTTTGCGCGATTTCCTGGGTACCGGGCTGTACTCATCTGAATATATCGTGGCGACCAAGACGTTTGGATCTCGCCTGCAGGCCACCGCCGGGGTCGGCTGGGGCCAGCTTGGCGGGCGTGGCGGTTTCGACAATCCCTTTGCCGCACTCTTTGGTGACCGCTTCAACGAACGGTCTCTGTTCGAAGTGGACACTGGTGGCACCGTCAACGGGGCGGCATTCTTCCGCGGGGACGCGGCATTTTTCGGCGGGATCGAGTACACGATCTCACCGTCGCTCCGTTTCAAGGCGGAATATTCGTCCGACGAATACATCATTCTCGGAAAGCCGGTTTTTGATCAGAAATCGCCGTTCAATTTCGGTCTGACCTACAGCCCCAGCGAGCATTTCCACATCGGAGCCTATTCGATCAACGGATCGGAATTCGGGGTTGGCGCGACGGTTTCGCTCGATCCGCATGCCCGCAGTTTCGCGCCGCCGCTGCGCAGTGCGCCGCTGCCCGTGGCGGTCCGCCCGGCGAATGCCCGTGCCGCAGCGACCTGGGCGCCTGACACCAACACCACCCGGCAGTTCGGTGATGCTCTGGCCGAAGCGATGAAGACCGAAGGTCTGATCCTGCGCGGCGTAGAGGCCCGCGGCAACACGCTGCGTATCCGCTATGAAAACAACCGCTATGCCGCATCTGCCGAGGCCATGGGGCGCCTGACGCGCATGCTGACCCATGCGGCAGCGCCCTCGGTTGATTACTTTGAGCTGGAGCAGCTCGCCGAAGGTATTCCGGTTTCCAATGTCCGCCTGTCGCGCAGCGCGGTCGAGCAGTTGGACAACGAACTGGGCGCGGTGGAGCGTCTGTGGGAAACGACCCAGATTACGGCCGCGAAACCGGTCGACGGTTTGGTGCCGATCGGCACGGATCGCCCCCGCCTGAGCTGGGGCATCAATCCGTATTTCTCCTACACGCTGTTCGATCTGGATAATCCGATCCAGTATCACTACGGTGTTCAGGGCGATGTGTCCTACGAGTTTGCCCCCAATCTCGTGGCCTCCGCTCAGGTGCGCTACAAGCTGGGTGGTTCCCAAGGGGAGCCGGAAGATCGCCGGGCGCGGGGGGACTGGCCGCTTGTCCGGCGGGATGTTTCGAAATATGGGCGCGAAAGCGACCTGACCTTGCAGCACATGACGCTGTCCCATTATGGCCGCCTTGGGCCTGACGTCTATACCCGCGCCAGCCTGGGTTACTTCGAGAAGCAGTTCGGTGGGGTGTCCGGTGAGGTGCTTTGGAAGCCGGTCGGCAGCCGTCTCGCGCTTGGTGCAGAGCTTAACTACGCGATCAAGCGTGATCCGGCGATGGATTTCGGATTCACTGATTTCAAGACAACATCCGGCCATCTGTCCGCCTATTACGAGTTCGACAACGACTATGTCGGCCAGGTCGATGTGGGCCGCTATCTGGCCGGGGATTGGGGCGCCACCGTTTCTTTGGATCGTGAATTCCCCAATGGCTGGAAAGTTGGCGGGTATTTCACGGTCACCAATATGCCGTTCGATGATTTTGGCACCGGCTCTTTCGACAAGGGTGTTCGGGTCACGATCCCGACCGAGTGGCTGATCGGCAGGCCGAGCCGCTCGTCTCAGCAGACCACGTTGGTCATGGGCGCGCGTGATGGCGGCCAGCGGGTGCGAATCAGCGACCGGCTGTATCCGATCGTGCGTGAAGGGCATGAGCGGCAACTTGAAGCGAATTGGGGCAGGTTCTGGCAATGATGGCATGGATCAAACTGGGTGCAGCCCTTGCGCTGACCGCGCTGACGGGATGCGGAAGCGGCGGAAAATCCGAACTGCGGGATTTCACGCTTAGCAATCTTCGCAAGACGGTGTCCGGCTCTGAGCGCGCTGTGCAGGATCCTACAAAGTCACTCACGCGGGAGATGATCGAGGCGAATCCCAACGGGCTGCTCCTGATTCGTCAGCCCAGCGTGAATGGTGTTGCAACCGTGTCGCCCGCTGCGGTGAACGGCTCCAAGATCACCTGGATCAGCCCCGATGGGAAATCGGTCACGACGCAGGCGGGCTATATCATCGCAACACGCGCGCTCGGCGAGGATTTGCAGGCCCTGGAAGTCCGTGGCTTCAGCGCCGCGATGCGGTCCAATGGTACGTATACACGCGAGATGGAGTTCCTCAACGGGCGGAATGAAACGGTCCGTGAGCATTATACCTGTCAGCTTGAGCGTGAAGGCGCTCAAACCATTACCATCCTGGACCGGAGCTATCGGACAACGCTCATCAAAGACGTCTGTCGCAACGATTCCCGTATCTTTGAGAATCGCTATTGGGTTGATGCAGAAGGAAAACTGCGCCGTTCGCGTCAGTGGATCTCGAAAAGTGTGGGATATTTGCAGACAGAGTCGCTTTCCTGAGCGCTTTTTTGTTGACGGCTTGTGTCGGAGGCCCGAAGCAGTTAGGACATCACTGTGTTTGCACTCTATGGAGTATCTGAAAATGCGCGTTAAAAACACCCTCGTCGCCGCCGCCGCTCTGTCGCTGGCTGCTGTTTCCGCCACCGCCGGTGGCTATGATGCCGAAGTGATCGAACAGCCGATCATTGTTGCTGAGCCGGTTGCTACCGGTTCCCTCGGTTCCCTCGGTGGTGCTACCCCGCTCCTGGTCGCTCTCGGCGTCCTGGGCGTTGCGGCTGCCATCTCGGCTTCCGACGATGACGAAGCTGATCACGACGACTGATCCTTCGGTCGAAAGACTAAGCAGAAAGGGCGCGGGTTACCGTGCCCTTTTTCATTTTGGACTATTTGAACTAACGGGCGCGATTCACCGTCCCGGTTGCATGGCCAGCCGAATCAAGGCGCGCTCCAACAGCGCTTGCTGCGGTGCGTGGCTGCTGCCGCCCCTAAGGGCCAGATCCGTGTCCAGGATCAGTGTCAGGGCCGTTTCCAGCTTTGCGCTCCGCCATCGTCCTGCTTGGCGCGCGATCTTATCGCGGCGCGGTCCATAGACTGGCGGGCGGAGGCGCCCGACACCGGCGGCCACGCCCTCGGGGTCACTCGCCGCTCGATGCAGCATTCGGAAATGACGCAGCAGTGAAATGCAGATGGCCACGGGCAGCGTGCCCTGCGCGTAGACGCGCTGCAGGGTCGGGCCGATCTCGGGAGTGCGGCCATCGGCCACAATGTCCAGCAGATCGTCCAGATCGGCCTCGGTTGAGCGCGGCGCGCAGGCGGCTACATCCTCTGCTGTTACAGGCGCGTCCACGGACCGCATGTAGAGCGCGAGCTTCTCAACCACCTGACGGAAATCGCCCGGCTCAATTGCCTGTGCCAGCTGGTTCAGTGCCTGCTCGCCGTCGGGGGCGATCTGCTTCAAACCCGCGTGGCGCAGGGCGTCCGCGATCTCGTCCCGCGTCATGGGGCGATCATAGAGCCCGCCCGCCTTCGCGTGTTTGGCCGATTCGAAAAGCTTGCGCAGTTTGGACCGTGCGGTGAGCGATCCGGCGGTGACGACCAGCCGCGCATCGCCTGGCTCCCAGGCAGAGAGCCCCTGTTCCAGAACAGAGGAAAGCCCGTCCGTGGCGTCTTCGACGATCACCACGCGCGGGCCGTCGAAGAAGCCCCGTGCCTTGAGCGCGTCGATCAGAGCCGCAGGATCGCGTCGCAGATCCCCCGCGTCGAGCCGCTCCAGCCGCATGTCGGCCTCCGCCTGCGGGCCCGCCACGGCGAGCGTATAGGCGGCGCGAGCATCGGCCACGCGCATGGCGTCTTCTCCAAAGAGCAGCAGGGCCGCGTCGCTTTCGGGCGGGGCCTTCACATAAGGGGCGACCTCGTGGGCCTTCAGCTTCATGGCAGTGTCGCCCAGACCCGCGTTACGATTCGGTCGGCCAACCCGGTGGCCAGCCGCTCTTCCGCGTCGTCCCGTGCCGATTCCGTGGCCACGGTCGTACCGCTGGCGGAGTAGCTGGCGAAGCTATCGACCGTTCCAGTGGCCCGCTCCGTGCCCGATTCGCTCAAGGTCCAGTGGGCGCGACCCACGAGCGTGTAGCGCTGCGTTTCCTGATCGTCGGTGACGACGGATGTCGCCTCGTCTAGGTCGATTCGCACCGACAGCAGATAGCGCGGGGCGTCCGGCGGGCCGAGCCGGTCTTCCAACCGGCCCAGCAAGGCGAACCCCAGCGGCGTTTCGGGCGTTTTGAGCGCAAAGGCGCCGCGCGGCGCAGCCGAGCCAGGGCCCAGAACGGGCGAGAACCCGCAGGCCGTCAGCGCCAGCGGCGCCAGAAGGATATGGCGCCTAGACCACGACATTGATGATGCGACCGGGCACGACGATCACCTTCTTGGGCGTCCCGCCGTCCAGAGCCTTCACCACCGCCGGATCGGCCATGGCCTGCGCTTCAACAGCGTCTTTGGGCATGTCCTTCGGCACGGTGATCTCGCTCCGGCGTTTGCCGTTGATCTGGATCGGCAGAGTCACGCTGTCTTCCACCAGCAGGCTTTCATCGGCCACCGGCCAGGGCTGATCGACGATCATCCCGTCGCCTTCCAGCAGCGACCAGATGGCCTCTGACAGGTGCGGGGTCATCGGCGCCATGAGCTGCGCAAGCACCTTCATCGCGTCGGCCTTGGCCGCACGGCCTGCCTTGGCCTTTGCCAGCGTGCCGGTAAAGGCGTAGAGCTTTGCGATGGCGGCGTTGAAGCCAAAGCTGTCGATTGCCTGCGTCACATCATGAACGGCCTTATGCAGCGCGCGGGTCAGATCAGCATCGCCCGGCTGATCGGGATCGCTGCTTTCCGCAATATCGCTGGCCATGCGCCAAACGCGGGTCAGATGCTTGTTCGAGGCCTCCGCACCCGATGCCGTCCATTCGACGTCCCGTTCCGGCGGGCTGTCGGACAGCACAAACCAACGGGCCGTGTCGGCGCCGTATTGTTCGATGATGGCGGCCGGGTCGACGACGTTGTTCTTGGATTTCGACATCTTGGCAGAGGGGATGATCTCCACCTCGCGGCCATCCTCCAGGAACGCTTTGTCGCCCTTCAGCTCGACCTCATAGGGGTAGTGATAGACCGGGCGGCCATCTTCGCCGGTGGTCTTGTAGATCGCATGGGTCACCATCCCTTGCGTGAAGAGCGCGGTGAACGGCTCTGCCGCGCGGTCGGGCAGGTGGCCGGTGCGGATCATGGCGCGGGCGAAGAATCGCGAATACAGCAGGTGCAGGATCGCGTGTTCGATGCCGCCGATATACTGGTCGACATTCATCCAGTACTCGGCCTCGTCCGTGGTCGGCGTTTCGGCGCGCGGGCTGGTGAAGCGGGCGTAGTACCACGAGCTGTCCACGAACGTGTCCATCGTGTCGGTTTCACGTCGGGCGGGTTTGCCGCATTTCGGGCAGGCGCAGTCGCGCCAGGTCGGGTGCCGGTCCAGCGGGTTGCCCGGATGGTCAAAGCTGACATCGTCGGGCAGGCGCACGGGCAGGTTTTCCTTGCGCTCGGGCACCACGCCACACGCCTCGCAATGGACGACCGGGATCGGACAACCCCAGTAGCGCTGCCGCGACAGGCCCCAATCGCGCAGGCGGAACTTGGTCACGCCCTGGCCGACCCCCTGCGCTTCGCAGAAATCGACGGCGGCGTTGACCGCGTCATCGCCGGTCTGGGTCTCATCCCCGGCAAAGCCCCGCACATAGCGGACTTTTTCGGTCTTCGGCGGCACAAAGGCGCCGTCCGCTTTGCCGTCCAGCGGCTCGAACACCGCGTTGATCGGCAGGCCGTATTTGCTGGCAAACGCGTGGTCGCGCTCATCATGGGCCGGGCAGCCGAAAATCGCGCCGGTGCCGTAATCCATCAGGATAAAGTTGGCGACATAGACGGGCAGTTCCCAGGAGGTATCGAACGGGTGGCGCACGCGCAGCCCGGTGTCAAAGCCCTTCTTTTCGGCCTTTTCCAACGCCTCTTCGGTCGTCCCGCCCTTGCGGCATTCGGCGTTGAAGGCGGCCAGTTCGGGGTTCCCGGCCTCCAGCTCTTTGGCGAGCGGGTGATCGGGAGAGATCCCGACAAAGCTCGCGCCCATCAGGGTGTCGGGGCGGGTGGTGTAGACCTCGACCCGGTCGTGATCTTCGGGTCCGTCGATCAGCGAGAACGCAAATTGCAGCCCGCGGGATTTGCCGATCCAGTTCTCCTGCATCAGGCGCACTTTGGCGGGCCAGTCGTCCAGCGTGTCCAGAGCCTCCAGCAGCTCTTCGGCCATGTCCGAGATGCGGAAGAACCACTGCGTCAGTTCGCGCCGCTCGACCTCGGCGCCGGAGCGCCAGCCTTTGCCGTCGATCACCTGTTCATTGGCCAGAACGGTCATGTCCACCGGGTCCCAGTTGACCACGGCGTTCTTGCGGTAGACCAGACCGGCCTCCAGCATGTCGAGGAACAGAGCCTGCTGCTGGCCGTAATACTCGGGATCGCAGGTCGCCAGTTCGCGGGACCAGTCTATGGACAGGCCCAGCGGCTTCATCTGCCCGCGCATCGCGTCGATATTGCCGTAGGTCCAGTCCTTGGGATGACCGCCCGAGGCCATCGCGGCATTTTCGGCGGGCATCCCGAAGGCGTCCCAGCCCATCGGATGAAGCACGTTGAACCCTTGCGCCCGCTTGTAGCGCGCCACGAGATCGCCCATCGTATAGTTCCGCACATGCCCGATATGGAGCTTGCCGGACGGGTAGGGGAACATCTCCAGCACGTAGTATTTCGGGCGCGCCGGATCGGGCTTCGCGGTGAAGCTCTCGGCACGGTCCCAGGCGTCCTGCCAGCGGGGCTCAAGATCTGCGGGGCTGTAACGCGACATTTATCTTCCTTTGGTCTGCCCCTTGGGTGATAGGGCTTGGCCGCGCTATGGTCCAGAGCGGGCATAAAGAGAGCAGACATCGCGATGAACATCCTTTTCATCCATCAGAACTACCCCGGTCAGTTTCGCCACTTGGCCCCGGCACTGTTGCAGCGCGGGGATGACGTGCGGGCGCTGTCCTGCCGGTTCGACAAGCCGGTAGAGATCGACGGGGTGAAGGTTCACCCCTACCGGATTCGCGGGGGCCTGCCCGAGGGCGGCCACCCCTGGGCGCGGGAGTTCGAGACGCGGCTTTTGCGGGCGCAGTCCTGTGCGCAAGAGGCGCTGAGACTGCGGCAGGCGGGCTACGTTCCCGACCTCATCATCGGCCACTATGGCTGGGGAGAGACGCAGTTCCTCAAGCATATCTGGCCTGAGGCCCGAATGGGGCTCTACTGTGAGCTGCATTACGACCCGGACCACGAATCCAACCGCGCAGAGCGGTCAGAGACCGAAGAGCTGAGCTTCCGGCTCAAGATGCGGGTGCGCAATGTGAACGGGCTTTTGCATCAGGATCTGATGGATGCGGGGCTCTGCCCGACCCGGTTCCAGCTTTCTTCTTACCCGCCCGAGTGGCGCGAGCGGATCACGTTGCAGCATGACGGGATCGACACCGGACTGTCGCGCCCCGACCCCGATGTGCGGTTCAGCCTGCCCTCGGGCCGCGCGCTGACCCGCGCGGATGAGGTCATCACCTATGTCTCCCGATCGCTAGAGCCGATGCGTGGGTTTGACGTCTTCATGGAGGCGCTGCCGGATCTTCTGCGGGCGCGCCCGAACGCGGAGATCGTCGTCGTTGGGCGTGAGGATGTCAGCTACGGGGCGCACCCTCCGGGCGGAGGGAGCTGGAAAACCTATCTGCTGGGGAAGATTGCATCGCGGCTGGCGCCCGGCGATCTCGATCGGGTGCATTTCCTGGGCAACATTCCTCACGATCAGTTCCGGGCGTTCTTGCAGGTCAGCCGCGTGCATATCTATCTCACCCGGCCCTTCGTGGTCAGCTGGGGGCTGATGGAAGCCATGGCCACGGGGTGCGCCATCGTGGCCAGCGACGTGACCCCGGTCCGGGAGGTGATCCCGAGCGGTGAGATGGCAGAACTGATCAAGTTCCCCGATCCAAACGCCTTGGTCGAGGCCGTGTCAGAGCTGGCCGAAAACGAAACACGCCGCCATGCCATGGGGCAGGCGGCGCGTGCGCATATCGTGGATCACTACGATCTCAAATCGATCTGCCTACCGGCGCAGATCGCATGGGTTGACGGGCTGGCGGCGCTTCCGCCGCGGGCACCGGGGCCTTAAAGCGCGCCGTCGCCGATCCGCATCTGACGGGCGCGGGCCAGGATCGCATCTTCCACGGCGCGGCGCGTTTCGGCCGCGACCGGACCGCCGGATGTCATCAGCGACACGTTGAGCGAGCGCGCATCGAGCGCGGGATCGCTGATATGGATCGTCGCGCGGTAGGCGCGGCCTCCGCCCGGCGGGCGACCATAGCCGGTGACAATCACGCCGGTGAACGGATCGGCCTGCTGCACGGGCAGGAAGGACAGCACATCCAGAGAGGCAGACCAGAGATAACGGTTCACGGCCACGCTTTCGGCGCCGCGCGCGCGGGCCGCCTGGGTCACCGCGTCGGGGCCTTGCCGCTTGCCGAACATGCCGCAGCCGCCAAGCGTGGTCGCGGCGGCCAGTGCGGCGATGAGAAGCGCGGAGCGTGAGGTCATGTCGGCGGTCCTTTCCCTTGTCCCCTAACCTCTAGCGAAGGGGGCGCGCTGCGACAAGAGACAGCCGCTAGCTTAGGGTCCTCAAACGAAAAGGGGCGGCCCGAAGGCCGCCCCAAAGGCTCTAAATCCAGATTGGATTAGAACTTGAAGGACACTGCGATGGTGGTGCCGTCGTTGACTTCGTAGTCGTCGCCAACGGAGTCGGTACCTTTGTCGCCCGACAGGTCGCCGGTTTCGCCGTAGGAGGCCAGCAGGGTCGCGCCGCCGCCCAGGTCGTATTCACCAGCAACGTAGGCTTCGTGGGTGTCGCTGTCGCCGTTGTACTGCATGTAGCCAGCGTACAGTTTCAGGCCGTTGCCCAGGTCATAGGAACCTTCGATGCCGGCTTCTTCCATGTAGCCATCCAGGTACCAGACTTTGACGTCGGCTGCGCCGTTGTTGTAGCCGAATTCGATGCCGGCGGTGGTGTCGTCGCCGTCAGCGTTTTTCTGGCTTTCTTTGGCGAACACGCCGCCGATGGTGAAGTCGCCCATGGTGTAGGAGGCGATCAGACCAACGGTGTCTTCGTCATCGGTGTTGTTCTTGGTGTAGCCAAGGGTCACATCGAAGCCGGACAGGGAGGTGCCGACATACAGACCGAAGATTTCGTCAACCGGGCCACTGTTGTAGACGGTGCCTTTTTCTTCGTCCTGGTAGGCCATGCCGAAGTTGAACGCGCCAGCGGAGCCAGCAACGGCAACTTGGGTGCCGACCATACGCATGTCATCTTCGGTCGCGTCGGGGTCGTTGTAGAGCAGACCGGACACGGCGAAGTTGATGTTGTTGAAGGAGCTCTCAGCGCGGATCACGGCGTCAACGAAGTCGCCTTTCTTGGCGCCATCATCCACGTCGCCATCTTCGACGAAGCCTTCGGTGCCGAAGAAGGTCAGGCCTTTGACCGGGGTCTTCAGGTTGCCGATGAAGATCTTCTCAGCAGCGGTCTTGGTGTCGCCCAGGTACAGGGAAGCGATGTCGCTCTTCATGTACACATAGTAGTCGGAGGCGTCGAAGTCGATGCCGTCCCAAGCGCCGTCGTCGTTGGTGGAGCCAACGGAGTTGCCAGCGAAGTCAACGTCGACGTCGAAGAAGAAACCAGCTTCGATGCCGTTGTTCAGCTCGGCGGAGCCGTTGATTTTCAGGCCAGCGGTGAAGTAGAAGCCGTCTTCAACTTCGTCGTTATAGCCGATTTCGGCGTCGCCGTTCCAGGAGACTTCAGCGGCGGCAGCGCCAGCGAAAGCAACCAGAGCGGTCGAGGTAAGAAGGATGCGTTTCATGGGATTCCCTCGTGTTGTGCATTCCCGAGAATGCCAGTGGACCTAGCATTGATGGTGTCTTGCTCCGGTTCCGGCCCGCACTCAAGGTCAAACGCGGTCCTTGGCGCGGGACGTCCCAGAAATGATGCAGTTGCGCCACAGGTCCCCCTAACGCTAACACCGGGGCCAGCCGGACTTTGCCGCACGAGCAGCATCAGGAGCACCCCATGGCCTTGCCCGATATCGAACAGCGCGTTCGCAACGCAGAAACCGCAGCAGGGCGTGCGCCCGGAGCGGTGACGCTCATTGCGGTTTCCAAGATGCAGCCCAACGACCGCGTCTTGCCGGTGCTTGAGGCCGGTCACCGTGATTTCGGAGAGAATCGCGTGCAGGAAGCGGCTGGTAAGTGGCCGGAATGGAAAGAGGTCTTTCCCCAGACCCGCTTGCACATCATCGGCCCGCTTCAGACCAATAAGGCCCGGCAGGCCATGGCTCTCGCCAATGCGATCCATTCGCTCGACCGCCCGAAGCTGGCCACAACGATCGCTCGCATCGCGCAAGAAGAAGGGCACTGCCCCGATCTCTTCGTGCAGGTGAACACCGGGGAGGAGCCGCAAAAGGCGGGGATTCTGCCCGCCGAGGCAGATGACTTTATTGCACAGGCCCGTGCGCTTGATCTTCCGATCAAAGGGGTCATGTGTATCCCCCCGGTGGAAGAGACGCCGTCGCTTCATTTTTCGCTGCTGGCGAAAATTGCGGCTCGCAACGGGCTTGAAGGTCTCTCCATGGGGATGAGCAGCGATTTCGAAGAGGCCATTGCCTTTGGTGCGACTCACATCCGTGTGGGCTCTGCCATTTTCGGCGCGCGCGCTTAGGTCAAACATATTGCCTTAAGAAGAAGGTCGGGGCGGGGGCATCTACCCTAGCCCAGCCCTGCGACCAGAGGGCAATGGGCCTGGCGCCCCCTTTCCCTGCGCGCCCCGTCCCCGTAGCGTCGCGCCATGACAAACCGATACCACCATCTGAGTTCCCTCCACGGGATCGAGCTGTTCGAGGCCCGGCTGAGCACACAGAGCTTTGGGCGTCATTCTCACGAAGGCTTCGCCATCGGAGCTATCGCACAAGGGGTGGGCGGATATGTTTGCCGAGGGGAAAACATGGTGCTGCCCGCCGGGTCTTTGTCCCTGATGAACCCCGAAGAGCCCCATACCGGCCATGCCCATAGTGCGCGGCTGCACTACAATATGCTCTACGCTAGCGAAGAGGCGGTGTGTGCGGTGCTCGGGATCGAGGCGCTGCGCGGGTTTCGTGAGGTGACGCCCCAAGGCGGCGGTGCGGAGCTGAGCGCTCTGCTGGCCCGGCTTGCCGAGCTGTTGAATGTCGCAGGGCCGGGCCAGGATCTGGCCATCGAGGAAACCGTGCATGACGCGCTGGCTTTGGTGTTCGTGACCCATGGCGGTGCGCAGCTGCGCCGCCCCGGAGCAGAACCCGCCGCCATCGCCAAGGTACGGGACGCCATCCGCGAGGGGGTCGCCGAGGGCGGCGATATCTCTCTGCGGCGGCTGGGGGATCTGGCCCAGCTTCACCCCAGCTACCTGGTCCGCAGTTTTCGCCGGACGGTGGGGATCTCCCCCCACGCCTACGTTTTGCGCTGCCGGGTTGAACGGGCCAAAGCTGCGATCATCGCCGGACAGAGCGGGACCGAGGCCGCGCAGGACGCAGGGTTCTTCGATCAATCGCACATGATCCGCCATATGCGCCGCCAGATCGGGGTGACCCCACGCCATCTGACGGTCCACTAAGGTCAATTTTGTCCAATTCCGCTCAGGGCATCGGATGCTAGGCGGGGGCCTGAAAGGACCCCTGCATGATCGTACTCCCCCTTTACCAACCACATGCGCACGCCATCCGATCCGGAGGTCTGCGCTGATGCCCGATCTCTCCGTTGCGCTGGCCATGGGGCTGTTTGCGATTACGACCTCTGCATCTCCGGGGCCGGTCAACATCGTCTGCGCCATGACCGGCGCGCGCCATGGTGTGGCGCGGGCTCTGCCGTTCGTGACCGGGGCGACGCTTTGTTTTGTTGCGCAGCTGGTCGGGCTGGGCACCGGCACGATTGCCGGGGTGGGCTGGGTGGAGCGCGTTTCCGCCCCGCTGAGCTGGCTGGGCGCGGCTTACCTCCTGTGGCTGGCTTGGCGCCTCGCGGGCGCTCCGGCCCCGGCGATGGAGAGCGATGCCTCTGGGCGGCCATCCTTTTGGGATGGCGTGGTGATACAAGGGTTGAACCCAAAGGCCTGGCTGGTGGTGGTCTCGGCGCTGGCGACCTTTGTGCTGCCGCTGGACAACCGCGCCGGAGGGCTGGCGCTGTTCGCCGGGCTCTATCTGGTGATCTGCTGGCTGTCTCTGGCGGGCTGGGTCGTGATGGGCGCCCAAATCCCGCCCGCCTATGGGCGGCTGTTCAATCGGTCGATGGCTTTGCTTCTGGTCGCGTCGGTGCTTTGGATGCTGGCGACAGGGTGAGCGCGCGGCGTGCTCGTCTGACGGGCGCGCGCCTTGCAATGGCTGCGTGGCTTCGACATATCTGCCCGAGTCAGGTGCCCCTATTTCAGGGGAGAATCGGGAAGTCGGGGAAGAGCCGACGCGGGCCCGCCGCTGTAAGAGCGACGCACAGGCACAAGGCCACTGGAGCAATCCGGGAAGGCGCCGGGGTGCGGATGAGCTCAAGCCAGAAGACCGGCCTGACGACATGGCATGCGCCGTATGGACGGCGGCGCTGCGCTGATTTTCCCTAAGGAGGACCGCCCGTGTCTGATCCGTCCAATCCCATGCCATCCCCCGCGCGGGTGTTTTCCGAGGCCGAGCGGCAAGCGCTTTATGATGTGATCTTTGCCCGGCGCGACGTGCGCAATGAATTCCAGCCCGACCCGATCGACGACGCGGCGTTGGAGCGCGTGTTGCAGGCGGCTCATGCGGCGCCGTCGGTCGGGCTGTCGCAGCCGTGGAACTTCATTCTGATCCGTGACCCGGATCGACGGGCGCAGGTCAAACAGGCCTTTGCGCGGGCCAATGACGAAGCGCGGGAGATGTTCGCTGGCACGCGCAAATCGGACTACGCCGCGCTCAAACTTGAGGGGATCGAAAAGGCACCGCTGAACATTTGCGTGACCTGCGACCGCACCCGCGGCGGAGAGACGGTCCTGGGCCGGACACATAACCGCGACATGGATCTCTATTCCACGGTGTGCGCGGTGCAGAACCTGTGGCTGGCTGCCCGCGCGGAGGGGATCGGCGTCGGCTGGGTGAGCATTTTCCATGAGGCCGATGTGAAACCCATCCTGGGCCTGCCGGAGCATGTGTCCATCGTCGCCTATCTGTGCGTCGGCTATGTCGATGAGCTGTTCGATGGCCCGGAGCTGGCCGCCCGGCAGTGGGAAAAAGTCTCAAGCCTGAGCGAACACGTCATGGATGAGGTCTGGGACGCAGCGTCGGGCTGACGCTTCGGAGTGGCCGGGCCAGTTGTCCGCTCTGACCGCCAGACCGCCTGCGCGGTCTGGCGGTCAGCGCAGCGCTCAGCTTTCGCTGAGCGCGACCTTCATGTCCTTGACCTGGTAGATCACCTCGCCATCGGCTTCGACGATGCCGTCGGCCACGCCCATGGTCAGGCGGCGAGTCTGGATCGCCTTGGTGAAATCCACCTTGTAAGTCAGCATCTTGCGGTCCGGGCGGACCATGCCGGTCAGCTTCACTTCGCCCACGCCCAGAGCATAGCCGCGCCCCAGCCAGCCGCGCCAGCCGAGGTTAAACCCGGTGAGCTGCCACAGGCCATCGAGCCCGAGGCAGCCGGGCATGATCGGGTTGCCGGGGAAGTGGCAATCGAAGAACCACAGCTCGGGCGTGATGTCGAATTCAGCGACAACGTGCCCTTTGCCATGCAACCCGCCATCGCCGGAGATGTCGGTGATCCGGTCCATCATCAGCATGGGCGGGGCCGGAAGCTGGGCATTGCCGGGGCCGAACAGCTCTCCGCGCGCGCATTTCAGCAGGTCGTCACGGGAAAAGGAGGTGGGGTAAGTGGTCATCGGGCCCTCTTTGGCTCTCGCAGTTTGCCCCTCGTATCACCCGTGGGGATCGTGCCGCAAGGGCAGCCGGGGCAGATTGCACTTCGCGGGCGGAGCCCCTATTTTCAACGAATGAAGACGATTAGCACCAGCAAGACAATCACCCCGGAACAGCGTGCGGCAAGCTGGCTGAAGGGCGGCGGCCTCCGCCCCACCCGTCAGCGCATGGCGTTGGCCGAGCTGTTGATCGGGGATGGCGGGCACCGGCATGTCACGGCTGAAGGGCTCTATGCCGCGGCGCGCGGGGCCGATATCAGCGTGTCCCTGGCGACCGTCTACAATACGCTTCACGCGTTCTCACAGGCCGGTCTGTTGCGCGAATTGATGGTGGACGGGGCGAAGACCCGGTTCGACACGAACACCACCGACCATCCGCATTTCTTCTGGGAAGACGAAGACCGGCTGACCGATGCCCCGACGTCCGATCTTCGGATCTCCGGCCTGCCCGACGCGCCAGAGGGCGCGACAATCTCGGGCGTGGACCTGGTGATCCGGCTGCGCAAGGACTGAGCCTACGCGCGGTCCTTGGGACCGGCGAACCACCAGATGATGAAGCCCAGCAAGGGTAGTAGCGCCACGAGCAGGGTCCAGAGGATCTTCGCTTGGGTCTCGGCCGATGAGATCCAGATGCGGAAGATCGCATATACCCCCGCCCAGAAGACAATAACGCCTGCAATCCAGTTCAGCATGTCTGTTCTCCTTTGCTCAAAGGGTCATGTGCCGGGCCCGAGCACCCCGCTCAATCGCGGCGGCGTGGAGCCGGTCCAGCTCCAGCTCGTAGCGGATTTCTTCGAGCATTCGGCCTTCGGTTTCCGCAATAAGGCCATCGGCGGCAGCGACGTCGCAGGCGAGCGCATAGGCCGTTTCATAGAGCCGTTCGGGCAGCGCATCTCGGATCAGGCCGAACAGAGCATCCAGCCCGTCCTCTTGTTCGAACAGGTCGAACACCAGCTGGCTCAGCATGGTGAGCCGCGCATCGTCGAAATCCGCGAAAACAGGGAGGTTGTTGACGATCGACGTGATCTTGAGAAGCTCCGAGGCGCGGATATTGGCATCCGAAGCCGACACCGCGATCATCAGGGTGGCGAGGCTGTCTTGCGCGGTGAGAGGGGGGGTATCCTGCATCCTGTGGGGCTCCTGTTGCTCCCTTCAGATGTAGGGGGCGGGGCTCGGCCTCGCAAGCGCCGCGGTCAGGACAGGGGGCGGGACATTTCGACCGTTCGCTCGGTGCCGTTCCACAGATCACGCCCCGAGGCGAAGCCAAGCGCCGTGTAAAACGGCACCGCCGCAAGAGAGGCGCGCAGGGTCAGGGCGGTGTCGCCCTCGCGCCGGGCCTGGTCGATCACGGCCTCCATCAGGGCTCGCCCTGCGCCGCTGCGTTGGACGTCCGGATCCACGAAGACCGCGCGGGCGGAGCCCTCGAAATGGCTGGCAGTGCCGATCAGGGTGCCGTCTTGCTCGGCCACGAACATGGTCCACCGCGCCATGTAGCTGCGGATCAGCTCGGGCGTGAAATTTGCGGCAACGCGGGCGACGTTTTCCTCTCCGTAATCGGGCAGGTTCGACACGTGCAGCGTCCGCACGATCAGCGCAGAGAGCGCGTCAGCGTCGGCAGGGCGCGCGGTGCGGAGCGTCAGGTTGGCCATGGCAGAGGCTTAGCCCGATCTGGACGCGGGGCAAAGCCCGGTCCATCATAGCGCCATGGAAACGCAATCCGCCCAGGACGCCTTGCCCGATTTCGCCGACCAGGCGCAATCGCTGCTTTCGCTGGGCGAACGGCTTTGGGCCCGCGCCGATGCGCTGGCCGATATGTTCCTGCGGCCATGGAATGCCTATCAGGTCGGCATCGCGCTGGGGTTGTTTCTGCTGGCCCATCTGCTGCGCGCGGCGATTGAGCCCCGCTTGCGCAGCTGGATGCGCAGCCGCGAAGACTGGCCCAAATGGCGCTACCGGGCGCTGCTGGTCGTGCTTAAGAGGCTGCGGCTGATTGTGCTGGTGCTGCTGCTTTGGGCGGCCTGGGCGATCATGCGCGAAATCACCTGGCCGTCGCGGTCCTACCTGCTCGGGATCATTGCCCAGCTGGCGAGCGGCTGGCTGGCCATCGCGCTCATCACGCGGCTGATCGGCAACACGGCGCTGCGCGGTCTCGTGCGGCTGGGCGGCTGGATCTGGGTCACGCTATGGGTGCTGGGCCTTACGGCGGAAGCGGCATCGCTGCTCGACCGGCTGGCGCTTGAGATGGGGACGCTGCGCATTTCCGTCTGGACGGTGATCCAGGCGGTCGTCGTCATCGGCCTTCTGTTCGCGTTGGCCCGGTTCCTGTCCCGCAGCACGGCCGCGCGGCTGACTCGCAGCGAGGCGGTTAGCCCGTCGATGCGGGTGCTCACGATCAAGCTGGTGCAGGTGCTCGCCTATGGCGCGGCGTTCTTCATCGGGCTCAAGGCAGTGGGGGTGGATCTGACCGGCCTTGCGGTGCTGTCGGGGGCGATCGGTGTCGGCCTCGGCTTTGGTCTGCAGAAGGTGGTGTCGAACCTCGTGTCGGGGGTGATCCTGCTGCTGGATAAATCCATCAAGCCGGGGGACGTGATCTCTCTGGGTGACACGTTTGGCTGGATCAACACGCTGGGCGCGCGCTACGTGTCGATCACCACGCGGGACGGGAAGGAATACCTGATCCCGAACGAAGACCTCATTACGGGCCAGGTGGTGAACTGGTCCCACTCCAACGATTTCGTGCGGCTCGATATCCATTTCGGCACGGCCTACGCGGATGACCCGCATCTGGTGCGCAAGATTGCCATCGAAGCCGCCGCGAGCGTGGACCGTGTGCTGGAGAGCCACCGGCCCGTGTGCCACATCACCGGGTTCGGAGACAGCAGCGTCGATTACATCCTGCGCTTCTGGATCCGCGATCCGTCCGGCGGGCTGACCAATATCCGCGGCAACGTCTATCTGGCGCTGTGGGACGCGTTCAAGGAACACGGGATCTCCATTCCCTTCCCGCAGCGCGAAGTCCGTATGCTGGGCGAATAACGGTCGGAGCCCATACGGATCGCGGCGTCAGTCACGACGCCCCCAACAGCAAAAGGCCGCCCCTGTTTCCAGAGACGGCCCTCGCAAGATCGTTCCGCTATGGCGAAAGATCAGCCCTGACGGGCTTTGAACTTCCGCTGGGTCTTGTTGATGACATAGACCCGACCCTTGCGGCGCACCACGCGGCAATCGCGATGGCGCTGCTTGAGCGAGCGGAGAGAGTTGCGAACCTTCATGGCACACTCCTTTCCTCTTCGCGGCGCTGCGATGCGCCTGGGGTTGCGTATGGATCGAAGGCCATCTGGCCTTGATCCGGCGAATTCATGGTGGGCGGTACTGGGATCGAACCAGTGACCCCTACGATGTCAACGTAGTGCTCTACCGCTGAGCTAACCGCCCGTCCCGTGACCTGCGCAGGTGGGGCAAATCCAAAGGATCACCCCCGAGGCGCGGGCTTCGGGTGAGCGGTGACATATAAAGACTTGCGACCTAGCGCAAGGGCTTTCGCAGATTGTCTTTGAAAGGCTATGCTGCGGTCAACAAAAAGGGTCCTGATGTCCGCACTTACCCACAAGATCGCACATCCTGCGCGTCGTCTCAGTCCGGTTGTCTTCGCCTCGCCCCATTCCGGGCGGGCCTACCCGCAGAGCTTCCTGCGCCGCGCCCGTCTGTGCGATGCGGAGATTCGCAGCTCGGAAGACATATATGTTGATCTTCTGGTGGATCGTGTCCCCGATTTCGGGGCTCCGCTGATCCGGGCCGGGGTGCCGCGCGCCTATGTCGACATGAACCGCGCCGCCGAAGAGCTGGACCCGGCTCTGGTGCACGGCGTGCGCAGCCGTGGGTTTAACGCGCGCATCAGCAGCGGGCTCGGCGTGATCCCGCGCGTAGTGGCCGGGGGGCGGCCGATTTACGACGGCAAGATCCCCATGGCGGAGGCGCAGCGGCGAATCGCCTTGTTCTGGCGCCCCTACCACGCCGCCTTGTCCGGCCTTCTGCGCGAAAGCGCGGCCCTGTTCGGCGAGGCGATCTTGCTCGACATCCATTCCATGCCGCCCGAGGCACTGGACAGCGTGACACGAATGCCGCGGCCCGAGATCGTTCTGGGCGACCGCTACGGCGCCTCGGCCGCCAGCACCGTGACCGACCGGGTGGAGGCCGCCTTTGCCGATGCCGGGTTCAAGGTGGCGCGGAACACGCCTTTCGCCGGGGCCTATATCACCCAGACCTATGGCCGCCCCGCGCGGGGGGTGCACTGCGTTCAGATCGAAATTGACCGCACGCTCTATCTGGAAAAACCCGGCGCGCTTGAGCAAGGGCCGAAGTTCCACGCCTTCCGAGAGCGGCTTTTGCCCGTGATGGCGGAGCTCGCGCAGATCGGGGCTGGCGCTGCGCGGTCCCTGGCGGCGGAGTGAGCGCGGCCTAACGGCCCATCCAGCCGCCATCCACGGTGAGGATCTCTCCGTTCACATACTGCGCGGCGGGGGAGGCGAGAAACACCGCCGCCCCGGCGATGTCTTCGGGGCGCCCCCAGCGATCGGCGGGGATGCGCTCCAGGATCTGGCGGGACCGTTCCGGGTCTTCGCGCAGGGCTTGGGTGTTGTCCGTGGCGATATAGCCGGGCGCGATGGCGTTGACGCCGACGCCGGAGCCCGCCCATTCGTTGGCGAGCGCCTTGGTCAGCCCGGCCACGCCGTGCTTGGCCGCCGTGTAGCCCGGCACGCGGATCCCGCCCTGAAAGGACAGGAGGGAGGCAATCTGCACGATCCGCCCCGCCCCGCGCGCCACCATCCCGCGCCCTGCCGCCTGGCTAAGCAGCCAGACCGCATCGAGGTTGGTCGCCATGACGGCGCGCCAATCGGCCTCCGGGTGCTCCACCGCATCGGCACGGCGGATGATCCCGGCGTTGTTCACAAGGATGTCGAGCGGGCCGGACAGCGCCTCTTCGGCCTGCGCGATGAGCGCTTCGGCGGCGGGCTGTGTCAGGGTGCTCAGGTCGGCGGTCAGCGCGGCGGCGGTGCGGCCTGCGCTTTGGATCGCCTCCAGCGTGGCATCGGCGGGCGCGCGGTTTTGCGTGACCGCGACATCGGCGCCCGCTTCGGCCAGAGCCACGGCGATGGCCTGCCCGATCCCGGCAGCCCCGCCGGTGACGAGGGCGCGCTGCCCGTTCAGGGAAAAGGATACCATGGGCTATGCCTCCTGCCGTTGGCCGCGATCGTCGAAGAAATGCAGATCCGCCGGATCGGCGCTCAGCGTCAGGGGCGCCCCGGCTTTCACATCGCTCTGCCCCGGCAGCACCGCCAGCACCGCGTGACCCGAGGCGGTTTCGCCATGGACCACGGTTTCGGTGCCCAGGGCTTCGACCAGCGTCACGGTGAGCCGGAGTCCGGTTTCCGCCGGGCGCAGATGTTGGGGCCGGATGCCGATGGTGGCAGCGCCGGGGTGGCCGTTCAGGATCGGCTCGGCCTCTGCTGCGGTGAGCATGTTCATGTTCGGCGCGCCGATGAACCCCGCAACAAAGGTGTTGGCGGGGCGGTTGAACAGGTCAATCGGCGTGGCGATCTGTTCGATCCGCCCGTCGCGCAGCACCACGATGCGGTCGGCCAGGGTCATCGCTTCGATCTGGTCATGGGTGACGTAGATCATCGTCGTCTTCAGCCGATCATGGAGCGCGGCGAGCTCGGCCCGCATCGACACGCGCAGTTCGGCATCGAGGTTTGAGAGCGGCTCATCCAGCAGGAAGGCGGTCGGGTCGCGCACAATGGCCCGCCCGATAGCCACCCGCTGGCGCTGCCCACCCGAAAGCTGGCCGGGGCGGCGGGAGAGCAGATCGGCCAGCCCCAGCATACCGGCGGCATCGGTGATGCGGCGGGCGATTTCGGCCTTGTCGGTGTGGGTGTTCTCCAGCCCGAAGGCCATGTTCTGCCGCACGGTCATATGCGGGTAGAGCGCATAGCTTTGGAACACCATAGCCAGCCCGCGATCAGCGGCAGAGGCGCGCGTCACATCCGTGCCGTTGATCGAGATCGTGCCCGAGCTGGGTTGATCGAGCCCCGAAATCAGCCGCAGCAGGGTGGATTTGCCGCAGCCCGAGGGGCCGACGAAGACGACCAATTCGCCTTCGCGGATGGAGAGCGACACGTCGTGGATCACTTCGACCTTGCCGAAGCTCTTGGTGATGTTGGTCAGATCAATCTGGCCCATTGCAGTTCCTTCCGTCGTGCCCGGGCGACCAGCCCGGGCAGCGCCCGACCCTCCCCCGGGAGGGCGCTTTGGCGATGTCGTTCGTCGCCCACGCGTTATCCGATACTTGCGAGATAAAGCGCCAAGCCCCTGCGTTCTCAGGCGCCCACCCAGGGTCGGGCGCTGCCCTATGCGCCCTCATTTCAACCCCGCCCCGGCGATGCCTGTGGTGATGAACCGTTGCAGGAACACGAACACCAGCACGACCGGGATCATCGTCGCGACGGTCATGGCCAGGATGTAGTGCCACTGGACGTTCAGCTCTCCGGCATAGGTATTCAGCCCCACCTGCAGTGTGTAGAGTTCCTTGCGCGACAGCACGATCAGCGGCCACAGGAAATCGTTCCACCGCCACACGACCGAGAAGATCGCCAGGACCGCAAGCGCGGGCGCCGTCAGGGGCAGCACGATCCGCCAGTAGATCTGCCACTCCGATGCCTTGTCCATCCGCGCCGCGTCCAGCAATTCATCCGGGATCGTCAGCATGTATTGCCGCAGCAAAAACACCCCCGTTGGCGTCGCCACTGTCGGCAAGATCACCCCCCAGAGCGAATTCAAAAGCCCCATCGACGAGATCACGGAATAGAGCGGCACCAGGATCACCGACAGCGGCACCATCAGCGTCGCTACGATCAGGAGCATCACCGCGCCCCGCCCCCGGAAGCTGTATTTCGACAGCGCGAAAGCAGCCATGGAGTTGGTCAGCAGCGTGATCAGCGTCGCCATGGCGGTGACGAAGACCGAATTGCGCAGGTAGACCATGAAATTGAAATCCAGGAACGGGCGCGTGTAGTTCTCCCAGGCGAAGCCGATTTCGCGCTCGGGGGTGCGGTCTGCTATGTTGATCTTGACCACCTCGCCCGGCGCGGCGGGGTCCAGCATCTGGGCGACGATGCCGATGCGGCGCAGCTCGGCCAGGGTTTTCTGGGTGCCGTCTTCGAAGGTGACGCGGTAGAGCGGCAGCTCTTTGGGCGTGCCTTTCACCTCCACCTCGGCGGTTTGGGCGACATAGGGCAGGATCGTGGGCGGAAATTCCGACAGCGCGGCGGGGGTCTTGAAGGATGACAGCACCAGCCAGAGCGCCGGGCCGAACATCAAAACCAGCCCCGCCCCCAGCCAGAGGAACGTCACCACGTCCGTCCAGTGCCACCCCGTGCGGGCGCGGCGGGCAAAGAGCCATCTCATCGCCGGTCCCTCCAGCGGGTGAGGCCCAGCTGGGTGAGCGTGAGCACCACCAGCACCGATCCCATCAGGATCGACGCCGCCGCCGCCAGCCCCGGATTGCGCAGCGGAGAGGCAAAGCCGACCTCGTAGATATACTGCGTCAGATAGAGGGTGGAGGTGCCGGGGCCTCCTCCGGTCAGCACGTAGGCTTCATCAAAGATCTGCACCGCGCGGATCAGCGACAGGACGATCACCACCAGAAGATTGGGCCAAAGCAGCGGCAAGGTGATGCGGCGGAACACGCGGGCCGGTTTTGTGCCGTCCATTTCGGCGGCCTCGTAGAGATCGCGGGGGATCGCTTGCAGCCCGGCCAACAGGATCAGCGCGTAGAACCCGACATGGGCCCAGACCGATACCCCCACGGTGGCGGAGAAGGCCCAGGAGCGTTCGGTCAGCCAGTTCACCGGCTCTCCGCCCGCCTCAAAGACGATCAGGTTCAACAGGCCCTGCCGTTGCAGGATCCAGCGCCAGATCAGGCCGACCACGACCGGAGACAGCAGCACCGGAAAAAAGAACACCGCCCGCCAAAAGCCGCGGGCGCGGATTTCGCGGTTGAGGATCAGCGCGGTCACCATGGCGGCCAGGGTCATCAGGCTGACCTGAAGCACCACGAAGCGCGCGGTGTTCCAGACGGCAATCCAGAACAGATCCTCGCGGCAGGAATTGGGATCGAGATGGTTGGCGCAGTCCAGCAGTCGCCCGTACTGCGCCCCTCCCACGAAGGGCCGGTCGGGCAGGAACAGGTTGATCCCGCCGGTCATCGAATAGGCGAAATTGGTCACCAGCGGGAACAGCACAAAGATCCCGAAGATCGCCATATTCGGCAGCAGGAAAAACGCGATCATCCCGCGCGTGCCGGTAAGGCTTTGCCACCGGCGCAGGGGCCAGTCCGCGACAGCGGCCAGCCCCCGGATCGGCGCGAGCAACCCCGCGCCGAGCTTTTGTGTCAGGCCGGTCACTTACTGGCTGGCCTGTGCGACCTGTTCAGCGATGTCGGCATCCATGCGGGCAAAGGCTTCGTCCAGAGTCATTTCCCCGGCCATGGCCTGGCTCGCACGGGTCACCAGCGCGTTGTAATAGGTCGAAGCCCATTTCCACGCGGGCAGCGCGGCGGCGTTCGGGGCGACCTCGGCGGAGGCGGCAACGAATTTCTCCAGCGCGGCGGAGACGTTCGGATCGTCCGTGACGAACTCCAGACCGCCGGCTTCCACGACGCCCTTATGGGCGGGCAGGAACAGGGTGCGTTCGGTGAATTCGCGCACCACGTCTTCGCTGGCGAGGTAGTCCATCACCTTGGCAACCGCTTCGGGGTGGTCGGTGTATTTCACCGCCACCAGAGCCGCGCCGCCCGCAAGGCCCGAGCACGCCTCGGTGCCGCAGGGCGAGCCGGTGGCGACCCAGTCGAACGCATCTTCGATCTTGGTGGAGAGGTTCGCGATCTGCCACGAGCCCGAATAGTAGAACGGAAGCTGCGCGTTGATGAAATCATCCGCCGCCGCGCGGTAGGTCGATCCCGCCGCCGACACCCATGTGTCTTTCAGGTGCAGGCCCTCATCGGTCCAGCCGACCAGTTTGGTCACGAAGGCCTTGGTGCCGTCATCGACGGGGGCAGGCAGGCCGTCTTCGCCGATATAGTTGGCGCCGTAGCTGACATTGGGGCCCGAAATCCGGTGGCCCGAGCGGTCGATCGCGAAGGCCGCCACCGAGCCCTGGCTCTCTGCCACCTTGGCCGAGGCGGCCACCCAGTCGTCCCAGGTCGCGCCTTCGCCGGGCAGATCAACGCCCGCCTGTTCGAACAGGGTCTTGTTGGCATAGCCGCCCACCAACGTGAGCTGGGTCATGAAGCCGCTGATCTGGTCGGACCCGTCCGGGCGCATCCAGTCGGCCTTGTCCCCGAAATTTTCATCCCAATAGGCCGGATCGGCCACATAGGGGCGCAGGTCCAGCCAGTGATCGGCCAGCGCCTTGATGTCGGTGACACGCGCGATGTCGGGGCCTTCGCCCGCCTCAAGCGCGATGGGGAGCTGTTCCTTGATGACTTGGTAGGACACATTGTCCAGCACCACGTCGATATCGGGGTTTTCCGCTTCGAACCGCTCCAGCAGATCGGCGATCACCTCTCCTTCGACGCCGTCGGAATACCACATGACGCGGACTTCCTCGGCCATGGCGCTCGCGGGCAGCAGCGCGCCCGCCATGGTGGCCGCCACAAGGCGGGCTTTCAGGGACTTCGCTTGCATTTTCTCATCCTCCCAGATGGTTGGCCCGGATGGGCTGGTTATGCCCCGTGCTGGGGCATGGTCCTCCGCGATCCTGTCAGCGACCAGTCGCGGGGGTCAAGCGTGCGGCCCTCGGCGGAGACGGTTCCGTCGGGGCGGAAGGTGACGGGGCCGTAATCGGCATCGTTGATCGTGAGCGCGCCGGTGGTGAAGTCGGGCGCCGCCAGAGCGCTGTGGCGCGCGGTGAAATCGGCGCCTTGTCCGGTTCGGATCACCCAAGCGGCGCGGCGACCCGGCAGGGTCAGCTCGCGCCCGGCGGAGGGGCCGGTATCCGTCAGGTGCAGCACCCCGGAGGCCGCCAGCATCACATGTCCTTTGCCTTGGCGGGCATGGGCGCGCGGGCCATCGACGACCCAGTCGTCGAACACCATGGTGGGGAACCAGGCGTGGGTCAGATCGGGCTGGGGCGCTTCGCCATCGAACAGCACCACCGCAAGATCGCGGTATTGCTGGACGCGCGGCACGGAGGCCGACCCGCCCCAGTAGGAGGGGCGGCCATAGCCGCACTGGATCAGCTCTCCGGGCATGTTGATCCAGACCTGCGCCTGCGGATCGGAGCCGATCCGGGCATGGACCAGCGTTTCCTGATAGCCCCAATCGCCCCAGCGATAGAGCGCGGCGGAGCCCAGCGCGGTGTGTGCCGATTTCGCATGATAGAGCCGCGCAAAGGCGTTCTGCCCCTGCTGGAACGTCCATTCCTGCTGCGTCGCCGGATCGGGCCAGCAGGCGCGATCGGTGAGGTCGGGCAAGCCCAGCCCGTGATCGCGCAGGCACAGGGCGAGCAGCGGCAGCGCGTGGACCCGTGCGCCATAGCTGCCCCGCCCCCAGAGCATCCGGGCGATGCCCGACAGCTCCAGCGTTTCCCCGGCGCAGAGCGTGTGCTCATAGCTGCGGCCCTGCGCGCCGGTCATGACGCCCTGATGGGTGGAGTTGGCGATCACCTCCACCAGCCGCGCGATGCCTTTGGCGGCGCGGCTGCGGATGTCCTCATCTGGGGCGAGCGCATGGAGCGCACAGAGCCCTTTGAGGTCGATGGGGAAATAGGGGGCGGAGTTGAATTCCGCCATTTCGCACGTCTCGAAGTGATCGAGCCAGGCACGCACCCGCGCGCGTCCCACAGCGGACTGGTCCCGCCCGGAGCGGCCCGAGCGGGCGAAGGCGGCATCGGGGAACAGATGCCCGGCCAGATAGGCGCCGGTGTGGAACAAGAGAGCGTGGTTTTCGCTGAAATACCACTGCACGTCATTCCCGGGCTCATCCATCCAGTAGCGATAGCCAAGGATCGCGCGATCGACCCTATCGCGGAGGTTCGGGTCTATCCCGTCGCCATAGGCCATCCGCGCCCAGAGCAGCGGAACAAGCGCGAAATCGGCGCAGTCCCAGCACTCTTCAATCGGCGGGAGGCTGGCGGCGATCATGTCCTCGGCACCGTCCGCGCCGGTGGCGAGGCAGGCAAGCGCGCGCACGGTGTCGGGCTCGGCCATCGCGGCGATATGGGAGAGCGCCTCAGCGATCCGCTCCGGCAGCGTGGCGGGGGCAGCGCCCTGATCCGTGCGGTTAGATACCTCCACCCCCAGCGTGCGGGCAAAGCGGTGGCCGTCCACGGTGAGCGCGATGTGGAAATGGCGGTAATCCGCCCGGACCCCGCGTGCCGGGCCAAGGGTCAGCCGGGTTTCCCCCGCGGGCAGCGTGCGGGTGAGGCGTTCGGCCTGGTGGGACATGAAATCCCCGGCGATGGTGATTTCTACCTGAGCGTCCACGGGCAGGGGGACCGGGAAGGTCAGGGTGATGTCCTCTCCGCTGTCGTAGCGGGGCTGCGTGAAATGAAGCGCGCTGAGCGCCTTTTCGGTGACGAATGACAGGCTCTGTTCCGCGGGATAGGGCCTGATCCTGGTGGCCGTGGGGCCGCCCTCCCAGACCAGAGACACCAGCACCCGCGCGTCCCGCTCGCACAGGTCGTCATACCAGATCACCAGATCGTTTTCGCCCGCGCGCAGGGTCACGGCGATTTCGGCCTCGGCCATGGCGTTGCGTGTGGCGGGCGCGATCCACCCGGCTTCGTGCCCGTTCACGAACAAGAGCGCCCCGCCGCAGGTGCCCAGTCGCAGCCGGGCGGGGCCATCAGCCTCGCACTGCACCGATGTGCGGGCCCATCCCGACACGCGGGTGGCACGGAACCAAAAGCCCGACAGATCCAGCAAAGGCGCCCCAAATGGGAGCCAGTTTTCGGCGCGCGTCCAATCCGGCGCGGGGCCGGGCGTGGGCTTTTTGTCGCGTGCCTGCGCGATATAGGCCGTGCGGCAGGGATAGGTGTGGGGGATGACGTTCCGGTCCTTGGTGAGGAAGAAGAGCGAATCCATCTCCCCCTCCATCGGCTGATCGGGCACGTCAAAACCCAGATCGGGCGCGCGCGCGACCTGCCAGTGGGTCAGGGGCGTGCCCGGCGCCAGCATGTTACCGCAGCTCCGCGATCGCGACGGGATCGACATCGGTATAGGCCTGATTTTCGCCGGTCATACCCCAGACAAAGGCATAGGGCCCGGTGCCCGCGCCCATATGGATGGACCAGGCCGGAGACAGCACCACATCGCCATTCGCCACGACCAGGTGGCGGGTGTTGTCCGGGCGGCCCATGAAATGCATCACGCGGTTTTCGTCTGCCATGTCAAAGTAGCAATAGGCTTCCATCCGGCGTTCATGCAGGTGGGGCGGCATCGTGTTCCAGACCGAACCGGGCGCCGGGTCGGTGATGCCCATCAGCAGCAGGCACGAGGGCGCGACTTCGGGGTGGATATACATTGCGAGCGAGCGGACATTGCTTTTCGCCTCATCGCCCATGGTGATGACTTTGGCCTCGGCCTTGGGGATCAGCCGCGTGGGGATGTCCGCCCCGGCGGGGACGGAGTTCATGTAGAACCACGCGGGCGCGGCGGGATCGTCGCTGCCCAGCGTCACCGAGCCGGTGCCCCGCCCGACATAGAGGATGTCGCGGTTGGAGAGCACATAGCGGGTGCCGTCCACCTCGGCCCAGCCCGCGCCGCCGAGATTGGCGATGCCCATTTCGCGCGCGTCAAAGAAGCGGTCGGTGCCCACGTCCTCGCCCGACCCGAAGGTCAGCGGATCCGTCAGAGGTACCGCGCCGCCCACGATCATGCGGTCGTAATGGGTGTAGGTGAAGGCGATGTCTCCGGGAGCGAAGCTGCCTTCGACCATGAATTCCGCGCGCAGGGCATCGGTGTCCATCATGTCGATATGCTCGGGTCCGGCCCCGTAGCGTTGGCCCATGGTCATGTCACGTCTCCTTGGTGAGGTGGCGGCCCTCGATCAGGGCCAGCATGGCGAGCGACTGGCCGTAGCCCGTGGGCTGGACGGGAATGTCGCGGTAATGTTGCAGATCGTGGCCCATGCGGGTGCCGTAGCTGACGCCCTGCACCACGCCGCCGGGGTCGATGGCGCGCAGTACGGCGTGCAAGGCGCGCTCTCCCGCGGCCTGCCAATCGGGCGTGCCGATGCCCAGCCGGGCGCCTTTGAGCAGCCCATAGGCGAACCCGGCGGTGGCCGAGGTCTCCTCGTAGCTGCCGGGATCGTCCAGCAAGGTGTGCCAGCGGCCGGATGCCGCCTGAAGCGGGATCAGTGCGGCGACCTGTTCGCGCAGCACGTCCAGTAGGAAGGCGCGCGTGCCGGGGGCGATCCGGGCCAGTTCGATCAGATCGAGGATCCCGGCGGTGATCCAGGCATTGCCCCGGGCCCAGCGGGCGCGGGCAAAGTTGTGGCGGCCCTCAAAGCTCCAGCCGTGGAACCACAGGCCGGTTTCGGGGTCCGACAGGTAGCGCGCGTGGATCAGGAATTGCCGCTCGGCCTCGTCCACCAGATCGCGCCGCCCGCTGGCTTGACCGTAATGGGCCAGGAACAGCGCCACCATGAAGAGCGTATCGTCCCACAGCTCTCCGGCGTTGAGCTTGTCGCTGACATCGTGCTGGAGGCCGCCCATCGGCGTGCGGGGGGCTGTGGTCATCACGGTGTCGGCCCAGCCGTCGAGAACGGGGGCAAAGCGGGGCTCTCGGGTCTGCTCCCACAGGAGCGACAGCCCCAGCATGGGCGCGGTGGTGTTGACGTTCATCACCGGCAAGCCGCGATGGATGGCACGGTCATACCAGTCGGTCAGAACCCCAGTGAGCTGCGGATCGTGCCCCCGCGCGCGCCAAAGCTGCGCGAGCCCGTAGAGCCCCACGCCCTGCGGCCATTCCCAGGCATCGAAGCTGATGTAATCGCCGGGGGTGCCGTCAAGGTTCGGCTCATCGAAGAGCCCGCCATCGGCCAGCCCGGTGAGTCCGCCCACAAGCTGCTCCAGCGCGGCATCGAGCCGGGCGCGGGTCAGCGGTGGGGGCGAATCTTCGGGCATGGGATCCTCCTGACGTGAGCGTTGCAGGGTGAAATCCGTTGCACAATCTGTAATTTCTTTTCATGTTGGGCCATGACCCGACGCCCCCGCCTGTCCGATATTGCTGATCGCCTTGGTGTTTCCACGGCGACCGTATCGCGTGCGCTGTCTGGGCAGGGCTATGTGCGCGACGATCTGGCGCAGCGGATCCGGGCCTGCGCGGCAGAGCTGGGCTATGGCCCGGCGCGCAGCCTGGACGGGCAGCGCGTGATCCTCGCCGCCTCGCGCGAGGCGATGGTGGACTTTGAGCGCAACCAGTTCACGCTGCACGTGCTGGAAGGGCTGAGCGCCCGCGCCGAGAGGCTGGGCGTGCGGATCGAAAACCGCACGCTGGTGTCCCCGGCTGAGGAGGCCGCGCTGCGCGCGGAGGCCGGGGCCGAGGGGCTGGCCGGAGTTCTGATGCTGACCGTGGATGACGATCTGCTGGAGCTGGCTCGTGCTCTTCCGGTGCCGGTGGTGCTGATCAACGGCGACGATCCCGACATGGGGCTGAGCTCGGTCGCGCCCTGCAATCGCTCGGCGGCGGCGCTGGCCACACAGCATCTGCGCGGGCTGGGGCACCGGCGCATCGCGTTCCTGACGCGGGCCGGGCGCCGCACGATCCTGCGCCGCCAGGAGGGCTGGCGCGACGCGATGGGCGCGGATCACGACCCGGCGCTGGTGATCGGGGTCGACGACTGGCGCGCCGATCTGGCCGAAGCTGCGGTGACCGAGTGGCTGGCCCAGGGCGGTCAGGCCACGGCCATTCTAGCGACCGGCGATGTGCTGGCGGCAGGGGCGATCATGGCACTGCGCCGCGCCGGGATTGTGGTGCCGCGTGACATGTCCGTCATGGGCATCGACGGGCTGCCGCAAAGCAGGCTGGTGGATCCGCCGCTCAGCTCCGTCGCGATCCCGATGCGCGAGGTGGGCGCCGCCGCGCTGGACCTGCTGCACCAGACGCTTCAGGCGGCCGAGGCGGGCACATCCATCCCCGCCCGGCGGGTCGAGCTGGCATGCGCGTTGGTGGAGCGGGCCTCGACGGCGGCGGTGGGGCAGTAAGCAGGGAGTGCGCCAGGATCAGAGGGCGGACGCAGATCGCTTGATCTTACGCTGATCCATCCGTGTCCGCCTCTTTCCGTCGGGCGGAGCGATTGCGGCCGAGCATTGGTGCTTCGATGTATTTCCATGATATCACCCCGGCCAACCAAGTCAGCGGGATCGTCAGCAGCGCAAAGCCGAATCCAGACCAGCCCGGACCGACGATCGCGCGTGTGACCTGCTGGATCGGCCAGCCCCACAAGTACATGCCATAGGAGGGGTCTCCGTGGCGGTGGAGCCACCTGAGCGCGAACCAGTCGCGTTGCCCGGCCCACACTAGCGGGTATACGGCGAGGACCGGAAAAAGCGCCGCCAGTGCCCATGGCCAGACGGGCAGCACCAGCGACAGCACGACCAGCGCGATGAGTGATCCCAGTGCGATCCCGCCATGGGCTTGATGGTGGCCGGCGAACTTTTGAAAAACGACTCCAACCATGAAACTGGGAAAGACGAAGAAGAAATCCGTAAGCAACCGGATCACCTGCCAATCGTATGCGAAGGCCAGACCAAACGATGCTAGCAGCAGCACCAGAGCCGAAGCTTTCGTCAGAAGTCGCGTGACCATGAGAAGCCCAACGATCAGATAGCAAGCCGCTTCCAGTCTGATTGTCCACAGCACGCCATTTGCGACCGATGGCAATGCAGTGTCCTGTCCCGGGGTCGGTGTGTAAAACCAGACATCCGGGAAATAGAGCCCGGGTTCCTGGAACGTTAGTACCTTGAAAACGTTAAGCCAGGTTGCGCTTCGTGACAGGAAATCGACGCCGCGATCCACCGCGAAAATCGCGCACAGAAACACGGTGACGAACAGCACGTTGAAGATGAAGCCCGGAGCGATCCGCCGCAGTCGTTTTGATGCATATTGCAAAAAAGATTTGCTGCGCTCGGCGGAGTCGGTGACGAGGAATCCGCTTAGGATCAAGAACACAAGGACGGCGTAGACGCCCAGGACTGTGCCTGTGTGCTTTGCGACCGGCTCATTGGTTTCGAAGCCTTCGGCCAACAAGAAGCTGTGCGAAAAGACAACCGCTGCAGCAGCGATGACGCGGATCGTGTCAAAGCCGGGGAACTGTCTAATGTCCTGAGTCACTTGTCGTCCCCTTTCGTCTGCTCGACGGACCCTAGCCTACGGGGGCTTGTCGGGCTAGGTGTTCGATCCCCGATCTGGATGTTGAATGGATTGGGCTTTGGACGTCAGGCGACGGGCCAGGTGATGGCGGGTGCTCTATCTCCTTGGAGTTGTATCTACCCCGCCCCCGCCTCCAGCCAGGTGGCCACCAGATCGCGGAGCATCTGGCGCAGGGCCGCGTCGATCTCCGGGTCGGGGTCGAGCGGCTCTTCGCGGTGGGAGACGGCTCGGGTTTTCCAGGGGCGTTTGCCCTCCACCATCGGGCCCAGTTCCCGAGGCAGGATGTCGGCGGCGGCGAGCGCCCTGACCCAGGCATCCAGAAGCGGCGGCGGGGGATTGTCGTCGCTGGTGACGCACCAGACATGTTCGAACAGCGTCATAATGTAGTCCAGCGTGTCCGTGTAGGGGTGCCGCCGGTCGGGCTTGTAGGGCAGGGAGAGCACATCCGTGACCAGCTCGTAGGACGGCCAGTAGAAGATCGCGCCTTCCTCCCCCAGATCGCGCATCACGTTGTCGATCGCCACGCGCAGCACCGCCTTTGAGACCGCGTTGGAGGTCAGGCAGGAATTGTCCCGGAAGGTGGCGATCAGCGGGATCGGGGACAGGGTGATGATGATCTTCGCGTCGGGCCGGTGCTTGCGGATCAGGGCGTAGATCGCGCGGATGTTCTCTTCGTTCTCCTCGACGGAGGACACACGGAACTTGTGCCGTTCGGGGTCGTAGGCGTCTTTCGGGATCGTGCGCCAGAACACGTTTCCGGTGGGTTCGTCATACCAGACCTCCGACAGGCCGAAGGTCAGGATGAACACGTCGGTTTCATCAAAGATCCGCTTGGTTTCGGCCTGCACCTGGGGATCGTAGCCGTATTCCTGCGCGTCATAGCCGTGCCAGAGCGGCTGATCGAAGACCTTGCCTTCCCAGGCCCATTCGAATTGCTGGCGGATCACAAAGCTGTTCACCATGCCTTCCCCAAAGGCCACGATATAGGCGCGCTTTGCGTCTTCGGCCTTGTTGAGCACGCGGAAGTGCCGTTTCGACAGCCAGTTCGAGATATTGTGCGCAAAGCACGACCCGAACGCGGTGATCTGCGTGTCGGGCGTGATCAGCGGGGCTTCGGGCGCCCAGCCTTTCAGAACGAATTCCGGCACGCCATTGACGCCGACCATTTGCAGCCGGGTCGGGTTGAAGTTGGTGTGCTCCCCCCGGAACCAGGTGGAGTGGACGCCCTCTTCGGCTTTGGTGGACTGGAACTGGTGGACGATCGCTCTGCGGGCCATGGGCGCTCCGGGGCTGCGACATTTGGGGTTTCGGGGCGAGATTGACACAAGCCGGGCGGGGGCGGAAGGTCCGGCCATGACGGATAAGGTTTATCAGGGCTGTTGTGTCGCGCCGATGGCGCGCGATGGCGGTGCGCCGATGGCGCGCAAAGGGGGCGCTGTGCCGGCCTTGACCACGCGCGCTTCGGATGCGCTGCGGGCCGATGTGCATGCACTTTTGCGCCCGATCCCCGGCGGGTTCTTTGAGATGGGCGCGCGCAATGTGCGCCATGCGCCCGATCTGGACAGCCCCCCGCGCCGGGTGCGGCTGTCGCCGTTTCGGCTGGCCGAGACCTGCGTGACCAATGCGCTGTTTGCCCGGTTCATCGAAGAGAGCGGCTATCAGACCACCGCCGAGGCGGAAGGCTGGTCCGCTGTGTTCGTCAGCTTTCTGGACGATCCCGACCGCCACCCGCCCGGCCCTGCCGCGACCCCGTGGTGGCGCCCGGTGCAGCATGCCCGCTGGGATCAGCCCGAAGGCCCCGGCAGCTCCGTGGAGGGGCGCGAGGATCACCCTGTGGTCCATGTGAGCTGGTTCGATGCACAGGCTTTTTGCGACTTCACCGGCATGCGCCTTCCGACCGAGGCAGAGTGGGAATGCGCCGCGCGGGGCGGGCGCAAGCGTGCGAAATTCCCGTGGGGCAATGCGCTAGAGCCGGGCGGAAAACACCTGCACAACGTCTGGCAGGGGCGCTTCCCGATCGAGAATACGCTGGGCGATGGCTATGCGGGCACGGCGCCGGTGCGCAGCTATCCAGCCAATGGCTATGGCCTTTACGAGATGACCGGCAATGTCTGGGACTGGACCGATACGTGGTTCGGCCCACTGCCCGAGGCCTCTATGCCGCCGCCCAGTGACCCGAAAGGTCCGGATCAGGGGCCGGGCAAGGTGATCCGGGGCGGCTCGCACCTGTGTCAAGCCTCGTATTGCGAGCGGTATTTCGTCCATTCGCGCACGCTCATCACGCCGGACAGCTCCACCGGGCATATCGGGTTCCGGCCCGCCGCCGATGCGGGATGATCTTGGGCCGCGCCGCGCGCCGTGATAGCGTCGCGCGGGCGCAGCCGAAGGACGACAGAGATGCCGCAAGACCACAGCCATGCCGATTGGGCCCCCCGGCTTCACGCCATAGCGGCGGAGCGTGGGCTTCACACCGATCTGGATGGGGCGCATCACGCTTTGTTCGTCGAAGGATCGGGGCAGGGCGGCGGAACGCTGGTCGTGAATTTCGAACGGCTCGATGATCCGCGCCAGTCGCTCAAGGCCGACATGCCCCGCGAGATGGCCGCGACCTGCGCAGGCGGCTGGTCGGCCCTGGGCATCCTGGCCCATGGCTGGACCTGGTATCGCAGCCCGGCGGTTTGGGACTTCTTCGATGAGCTGCGCGATGAGGGCTTTTTCCGCGGGTTCGAGAGGGTCATCTTTCGCGGCGCCTCCAGTGGAGGCTATGCGGCCTGCGCCTACAGCAGCGCCAGCCCCGGCGCGACCGTGATCGCCTTTGGCCCGCAGGCCACGCTGGACCGGTCCGTGACGAAAGGCTGGGAGCCGAGGTTCCGTCAGGGCTGGGCGTGCGATTTCACGGGGCGCTATGGCTATGCGCCCGAAGAGGTCTTGGCGGCGCAGGATGTGTTCCTGCTGTTCGATCCCTTCGTGTTCGAAGACGCCATGCATGCGGCTTTGTTCGACACGCCCAACGTGACCCGGCTGCGCCTGCCGCATCTGGGCGGGGATGTGCATCAGGCTCTGGCGCGGGTGGGGGTGCTCACGCCGCTCCTTGAAGGGCTCTATCGCGGAGAGCTGGACGCGCGCGCGATCCACGCGCTTCTGGCGCAGCGGCGGCATCATCCCTTCTTCCAGAAACGGATGCTGAGCCTTCTGACAGAGCGGGGCCGCCCCGCCCGGATCGCGCAATACTGCGCCGCTGTACTGGACGACAGCGCCCCCACCGCCCGCCCGCATTTCGCGGCGGCGTTGGAGGCCGCGCGGGGTTAGCGGGCTAGCGCTTCTTCGGCCCGCGCCAGAGCATTGCGGAAATGGGGCGCGTGGCGTTTAGAGATGACGAAACGGCACAGCCTTGCGATCTTCGCGTGGTCTCCGGTCTGTTCCAGATGCTTGAGCAGCATCTTTTGATAGGCCCCCGACAAGTGCCGGGCGCGCATCAGACGGGCGATCTCCAGCCGCGAGGCAGTGCCATTGATGCAGCCGGACACGACGGGTTTCAAAACCCCCATGTCGCGCCACACGGTGAGCATTCCATGCCCCATGAAGGGGCAGGCCACCTTTTCGATGTTCTCACCGCGATAGAGCGCGACATGCATGCTGTCCGGCGCGTTGGAGCTGTCATAGAACAGCCAGACCTTTTCGGCGTCGCGCACCATGTCGGGCGCATAGCCGTAGCGGCCCGTCCAGTCATTGCGCCATGCTGGGCGGAAGCGGCGCTCCCACCCGGCGCGCTCGCGCGACAGCGTGGCCTGCGGGTTGATCGCCACCACCGTCGATCCCGGCGCCGCCGATGAAAACACGCTGGCCGCATAGCCGCCCATGGAGGTGCCGTAGAACACGACGCGCTCGAACTGATCAAAGAACCGCTCTGCCTGCATCCGGTCGAAGAAATCATGCACGTGATCGTCGCGATACCAGGTCATGCCATGGGCCATGAACCCCAGCGACGACCACCCCTGCGACGAGATGAAATCCACCGCCCAAGGCAGGCGGTCGCTGCTTTGGCGCACATCGTCGAGATTGTCGAAAGCCACCACCAGCGTTTTTCCGGCGGGGCCTTCCTGCGGGATATAGATCGCCTTGTGGGCGGGACCGACCTCTTCGAAGAAGCCCTTTTCGCGGGCGATATCCTTGAGCGTCTCGCGCCACTGGGCGGCGCGTGCCTGCTTGTCGCTGTCTGCCATCTGCCCCGGTCTCCTGTTTCGCCTGTCATACGCGACCCCGTCCGCGCACGCCAGATTGCGTCTGCGCCCCGATGTCGCTGAGGCGGCTGCCAAACTTGACCTGAGCGCGCGCGCCGCGCACAACGGGTCAAAGCCTTTGGGCCCGGCCATCGGCGCGATAACAAGTAGATGCAAGGGTGCGCCCGTGAGCGAGCAAGATCCAGATTTCGACGACATCCATTCCCGCATCTCAAGCTGGTATGCCGAGATCTTTCCTGCCGGGCCGCGCGACGGGTTCTATCACAAGCTGGGCCAGCACAGCGCCGCTTTCGTGGACCGGGGCGATCACCAGCTTGTCGTGAGCTTCGACAACCTCTCGGATGCGGGCTATCCGGGCTACGATCCCGAGCCCTGGGCTACGAAATTCATCCGCCAGAACGGCTGGAGCCATCTGGGCGTGATGGCCCAGGGGCCGACTTGGTTCCGCGATGCGCAGATCATCGGCTTCCTCGAGCTGCTGCGCGATCAGGGCTTTTTCTCTCAGTTCAAGCGCGTCGCCATGGTCGGTACGTCGATGGGCGCCTTTGCCGCGCTGACCTTTTCGTCGCTGGCCCCCGGGGCCACCGTGGTCGCGATGAGCCCGCAATCCACTTTGGATCGCAATCTGGTGGGCTGGGAAAGCCGGTTTCAGAAGGGCCAGGCGCAGGACTGGAGCCTGCCCTATTCCGATGCGGCCGATCAACTGGGCCGTTTGGGGCGGGCCTATGTGCTCTATGATCCGTTCCTTGCTGCTGATCTGGCCCATGTGGAGCGCCTGCCGCAGGACAATCTTGTCCACTTGAAAGGGTTCGGGCTGGGGCACAAGACGGCGCTTTTGCTGCGGAGGATGGAGCGGCTCAAACCGGTGATGGCGGGGGCGATCAACGGCACGCTGACAGAGGCGGAGTTCTACAGCCTCATCCGCGCGCGGAAAGATCTCTATGTCTATCGCCGCGCGATGGAGGAGCACTTGGCGGATCGCGGGCGCGACAGCCTGATCCCGCAGTTCCGCAAAGCATTCCAGACCCGGTCGCGACAAAAGGCCGCTGCCGAGGCGCAGGACAATCCTGACCCCGAGCCTGCGGAAGCCCCGCCGATAGCGGAGCCTGCCGCGCCCCAGCCCGAAGCGATCCGGCCGGAGGTGCCTGTCATCTCTGCTCCGGCGGCGACGGAGCCCGATCCGATCGTCTACCGCGCGCCCGAGGAAAACCCGCCCCAGGCGGCGCCAAAGGTGTCTCAAACCGATGCCCCCCGCCCACGCACGCGCGGCAATGTCTGGATGGCCCGCGCCACCGATCACGGCATGGCCTATCTGTCGGACCAGTATGCGGGCCGCGTCATGGGCTATGAGCAGCGCGGCGCGGTCACGTTGGCCCAGACCCCCGATCTGGCCCTCGGTGCTGCCAGCTTTGGCGGCACGGCGGTGCAGCGCCCCTTGCCGGAGCGGTTCGACTATCACCTGCGCCGTCCCGCCATCGCAGAGCCCCCCGCGCCTCACGCGGCGGCGGCCCATGGCGTTGCGCTGCTGGGGCAGGCCGATCACGCGGCCCGCGCGCTGAGCACGGTGATCGCCATGGATCAGCCCATCTCTGGCGCTGTGGCCCGCGATGCCGCAATGGATGCCGCCCCCGCCCGCGCTCTGCTCGCGCAGGTCGAACAGGCCGCGCGCGCGATGGAGGCCTGGGACAAGGTGCTGTTCGTCGACCGCATTGCGCTGTCGCTTCTGGGCGGCGCGCCGGAGACGCCTTTTGACGACGCCGTCGCGCATTATGCGACCGCCGGGGAGGCCCTGGCCCGCGCCGTGGCGCAGGCCGCCGGGCAGAGCACCGCGCCGCTGCTGGTCGTAAGCCAGAGCGCGGGCACTCGCGATGACGGGCGCAGCACGGTGGCTCTGGCTGAGGGGATGCTGGACATCTTGTGCCCCGCCCTGGGGGCCGTGGTGGCAACGCCCAAATACCCCTTCGCGCTGATGGAGGGCACCGCCGCGACCCACGCGCCCGAGGCGCAGATGCTGATCGACGAGCTGGAGGCGCAGGCCGTCGCCACGATTCAGAGCGGCGCCCGGTGGTATTGCCCCTCCCTGCGGCAGGCCGATCTGCGGGGCACCACGCTGCGGGTCGCGTTCAACGCGCTCACCGATCTGGAGTTCGAGGGCGCGCCGGCGGGTTTCGCCATCGAGGCCGCCAACGCCCCCGAAATCCTGTCCGCCCGTGTGGAGGGCAAGACCGTCCTGCTGGAGCTCGACGCCGCGCCCGAAGGGGATGACGTGCACATCACCTATGCCTGGGGCGCGCAGGGCGATGCCGGGGACGGGCACGCCGCCAACCGGGGCACCCTGAGGGACGGCTATGCCGCGCCCAGCCTGTTGGCGCCGGGTCAGACCCTGCACCGCTATGCGTTGTCGGGCCGGATCCGCCTGATGCGGACGGAGTTTGCGTGATGACCAAGAACGTCCTTTTGATGAGCATGGACGATTGCTTCGCCTATTGGCGGTATCGCAACGTCTATGGCGCCAGGCTTCAGACCCCGAATCTGGACCGCATTTGCGAACAGGCCACGGCGTTCCAGGCCGCCTATTGCCAGGTGCCGGTCTGTGGGCCGTCCCGTGCCAGTTTTATGTCGGGCATGGCACCGCACCAGACCGGGGTGTTTGACAACTACACGTCGGTCTTTGATGTGCTGCGGCCCGAACAGATGTGGTCCTACCGGCTCAAGCTGAAGGGTTACTATTGCTCGACCGCGGGCAAGGTGCACCACATGTTCAAGCCGCTCCCCGATGAGCAGCATGACACGCTCTACAACCATCCGTCGCGGCACGTGTTCTTTGGACCAAAGCGCGACGCGGCCCACAACAAATATGGCGGGCTGATGGGGGGCGTGGGCACCACCGACGAAAAGCTGGACCGCCAGTATTACGATGCGCGCTCGGCTCAGGACGCGATCCGGTTCCTGAACGGCTATGAGGGCGATGCGCCCTTCTACCGAGAGGTTGGCTTCCACCACCCGCATCCGCCGTTCCGCACGCCCGACCGGTTCAAGCAGATGTATGACGAAGAGGACTTCTCCCAGCCCGAAGACTGGGCCGGGGGGATGGACAGCTCTGCTTTCGTCGAAGAGTTCGTGCCGGAAAATTACGACCAGTCCGATCTGGAGCATTGGCGCAAGAGTGTGCGCAACTACTTCTCGGCCCTGACCCATGTGGACAGCCATATCGGCCGGGTGTGGGACGCGCTTCAGGCGTCGCCCCATGCTGACAACACGGTGGTCATCATCATGGCCGATCACGGCTACCATCTGGGCGACAAGCACCGGTTCCGCAAATTCTCCCTTTGGGAGGAAGCGACCGGGGTGCCGATGATCATCTTCGATCCCGATAACCCGGTGGGCCGCGAGATCACGACGCCGGTGGCCACGCTGGATGTGGGGCCCACGGTGATGGATTACACCGACAGCGCACCGCTTCAGGGCTGCGCCGGGCGGTCCTTGCGGCCCATGGTGGAGGGCGCCGCCCCAGATGCGGAGCGCGCCGTGCCGACCGTGTGGTTCGGCAGCGCCGCGATCCGCAAGGGCAACTATCGCTACATCCGCTATCAGGACGGGTCAGAGCAGCTCTACGACGTGACCGAGGATCTCTCGCAACTGCACGATCTGTCCAAGGACAGCCCCCTGATGCCCGAGATGCGCAAGGCTCTGGATGAGACCACGCGCGCCTATGGGCTGACCCAGCTGGACCACGAAGAGGCGGTGCCCGATCCGACGACCTACCTGTCGGTGCTGCGCGGCGTGCGCGGGCCGGTGCGCGCGGCCAGTCGGGGCGCCGTTTCGGTGGGCGATCTGCCGGATGCGCCGGGTGCGCCGGGGATGCGGCGGTTCTATGTGACCTTGCCGGAAAACGGCACGGTCCATGTCCCGCCGGGCTACCGCGAAGTCTCGCTCGCGGCTGATGTGATCGGATCGCTCACCGATCTGCGGATCGTGCTGAACGATGACGGCAACCGGGTGCTGTTCAAGGGCGGGCACAAGCGGTTCCACCTGACCGTCGAAGACGGCGCGGGGGACGATTTCATCGAGGTGAATCTCGATCCGCTGACTGCCCACCTGACGCGGGGCGACAATGTGGTGAACACCGGATCGGCCGATGCGCAGGTCTATTGCGGCAGCGGCCACGACCGGGTGGAAAGCGAGCGGGCCCGCACCGAGGTGTTCGGCGCCACCGGCGATCTGACCGTGATCTGCGGCGACGAGGAGGACGTGGTCCATTGCGGATCGGGCCGCAACCACATCACCTGCGGCGGCGGGCGCAATGAGATCTTCGCCGCCAAGGGGCAATCGGTGATCGTCATGACCAAAGAGGCCGACACGCGGATCACCTTCGCCCGCACCGGCCTTCCGCAGCGGATCGAAGGGTTCAATGGCGGCAGCATCGACGTGACCGACTGGACCGTGATGGGCGAGCCGTTGGTCACCAAGGCGGGGCGCGATGTGGTGGTGTCCTGCGGCACCGAAGTGCTGACCGTGGCAGCGGCCAAGATCGCGGAGGTTCGCGCGGCGCTGATGGCCTGAGCCTTGCTCTGACGCCATGGCTGGGGCATCACCCGCGGTAACAGAGGAAAGAGGGCGACATGGCCAATCATCTTTATCAGGGCGATCTGCCGGACGGGCTGGATCTGGGTCCGATCGTGGCGATCGACTGCGAAACCATGGGGCTCAACCCCCACCGCGACCGGCTGTGCCTGGTGCAGATGTCGGGCGGGGATGGCAACGCGCATCTGGTGCAGATCGCCAAGGGGCAGACATCGGCGCCCAACCTAGAAGCCATGCTGCGCAACCCCGATGTGCTGAAACTGTTCCATTTCGGTCGTTTCGACATTGCCGCGATGTATCACGCCTTTGGCGCTCTGGCCGCGCCGGTCTGGTGTACCAAGATCGCCAGCAAGCTGGTGCGGACCTATACGGATCGCCACGGGCTCAAGATGCTGACGCAGGAGCTGATCGGGGTCGATATCTCTAAACAGCAACAAATGAGCGACTGGGGCGCCGCAGAGCTGACCGCCGCGCAGCAGGACTATGCCGCCTCTGACGTGCTGCACCTGCACCGCCTGCGCGAGAAGCTGATCGAGCGTATGGAACGCGAGGATCGGCTGGATCTTGCCAATAAATGCTTCGATTTTCTGCCCACGCGGGCGCTGCTGGACCTTGAAGGCTGGCCGGAACAGGACATCTTTTCTCATTGATGGAACGTGAAGCACTCATAGAATCCGCCCGCCGTGTTGCGCTCGAAGAGGGCAAGGCGGTTGCGGCCCTGGCCGAGACGTTCGGGGATGATTTCGTCCGCGCGGCGGAGCTGATGCTGACGGCCAAGGGCCGGGTGATCGTCTCGGGCATGGGCAAGAGCGGCCATATCGGCACCAAGATCGCGGCGACT
>PDRY01000045.1 GCA_002748265.1 Rhodobacterales bacterium | reverse complement strand
CGGCGTCCAGCGTCGCCGACATGACCAGAATTTTCAGGTCTTCGCGCAGCACGCCCCGGCTTTCCCATGCCAGCGCCAGCCCCAGATCGGCGGCAAGGGAACGCTCGTGAAATTCGTCGAAAATCACCGCGCCGATCCCTTCCAGCGCCGGGTCCGATTGCAGCATTCGGGTCAGAATCCCCTCGGTGACAACCTCGATTCGGGTGGCTTTCGAGACCTTGGCCTCGCCGCGAATGCGGTAGCCCACGCGCTGCCCAACCGCCTCGCCCAGCGTTTCCGCCATGCGCTCGGCGGCGGCGCGCGCGGCGATGCGGCGCGGCTCCAGCATGACGATCCGACCGTCGATCCGGTCCAACAGCGCCAGCGGCACCCGCGTCGTCTTGCCCGCCCCCGGCGGCGCCACCAGAACCGCCCGCCCGTCGCGCACGAGCACGCGGCAGAGTTCGGGCAAAATGGGATCAATCGGCAAGGCGTTCATGCCCTCTTATCCCCCGGCGCGCCCCTTTTGACCAGCGGTCTATTGCGCCTGCCGGAGCCGGGTCGGCACAAGGGTGGCGCTGCCGTAAATCGTGTCAACTTCGCCATAGGAAAAGACCCAATGGCCGGCCTCGACGCGGTAGGTCATGTTGATGTCATAGCCCGACATTTTCGCCAGTTGCTCGGCGGTATAGCCCGAAGTGCGCTCAAGGCGCCAGAAACACCGCGCAATGCCCTTTCCGCTGGCACTGCGCTTGAGGATCAGCACATGCCCCCGCGTGCCGTCCCACATTTTCCGCGTCATACCACAGCCCGCACTTGCCGGGCGGCTGCGAACCAGATCAATCATCGCGCTCAACGGATCAATCCGCTTGTCCCCCGCACCAAACCGCGCCTCTGAGTGCCCCACGCGTTCGCCGGTGTTGATGTCCTCGGTGTAAGAGGTCGGATACATCTGCCCCTGCCGGAACCGCCCCTCCGCACGCATGACGGTAAACACGTCTTTGAGCGTGGCGACAATCGCAGTCGGTTCCAACCGCCCGCGTGCAATATAGGCGCGTTCGGTGCCGTTTTGCACCAGAGTGATCCGCCCGACGGAAATGCCAACAACCCGCACTGTCAGCTCCGCGTCCAGCAGGGTTTCAGAAAAAACGGGTTTGGCGGCCAGTAGGGCCAGACTCAATAATACAGCGCGCATTCGGGTCTCCTCTGGGTCAGCTTGCGCGCGAAAACCCGTTTTGTCCAGTGTTGGCGCTATCGGCTGGACTTTGCCCGCCCGGAACGCCAAAACAGCAAAGAGCCAAAATGCACGGAGAGCGCCGCATGGATATTCAGGATCTTGCCAGCCGGATCATCGCCGGGGA
>PDRY01000044.1 GCA_002748265.1 Rhodobacterales bacterium | reverse complement strand
CAGAAGATCACCCTGCGCAGCCTCGATTTCTGGCGCCTCGAGGGCAGTAAGATCCGCGAGAACTGGGTTTTGGTTGATTTGTTGGATATGTATCGGCAAATCGGGGTCGCCCCCCTTGACCGGATGCGCGAGGCCAACAAGGCGCGTTTCGGTTTCAACCCGGATACAGGAGCCGCCCAATGAGCTTGCCGACAACCCCCTCGCTTCGCCTGGATGGAAAACGCGCTCTGGTGACGGGGGCGTCGTCGGGGATCGGGCTGGGCTGTGCGGTTGCGCTGGCGGAGGCGGGCGCGCAGGTGGTTTGTGCCGCCCGCGGGGCGGAGCGCCTGCACGACACGGTAGCCGAAATGCGCGCCGCCGGGATGCAGGCCGACGCTCTGGTGCTGGACCAGACGGATCTGGCGGCGCTGGAACCCGCGCTGCAAAGGCCGTTCGACGTGGTGGTCAACTCGGCCGGAATGGCCCGTCACACCTCCAGCATGGACACTACACCAGAGGATTACGACGCGGTGATGGCGGTCAATCTGCGCTCGGCCTATTTCCTTTCGGTCTGGGCGGCGCGGGCCATGAAAACCGCCACGATCGAGGGCAGCATCATCCATGTCAGCAGCCAGATGGGCCATGTGGGCGGCATCGACCGGGCGGTTTACTGCGCCTCGAAACACGGGCTGGAAGGCATGGTCAAGGCCATGGCGATCGAGTGGGGCCCGGACCGTATCCGCATCAACACCCTGTGCCCGACTTTCATCCGCACCCCCCTCGGCGAGCAGACGCTGGCCATCCCCGAGCGGCGCCAGTGGATCGAGGAAAAGATCAAGCTGGGCCGCGTGGGCGAGGTTGAAGACCTCATGGGCGCGGTGGTCTTTCTGGCCTCTGAGGCCTCCGGTCTGATGACGGGCACCCATATGCTGATCGACGGCGGGTGGACGGCAGACTGATGGGAGATCGTATCACAGCCGCCGAAGTTGCCGCCCGTGCCGGGGTGAGCCAGTCCGCCGTCAGCCGGGTTTTCACGCCGGGGGCATCCGCCAGCGAAAGCACCGCGCGCAAGGTCCACAAGGCGGCGAAGGAGCTGGGCTACCGGCCCAATACGCTGGCGCGCGCGATGATTACCGGCAAAAGCCGGATCATCGGCCTGGTCGTCGCCCATATGGACAATCAATTTTACCCCGAAGTCATCGAAAACCTGTCCCGACGCCTTCAGGAAGAGGGCTATCACACGATGGTTTTCATGGCGGAGAATACCGATGATGCCGAGAAGGTCATCTCGGATTTCATGGATTATCAGGTGGACGGGATCATCACCGCCTCGGTGGGCATGTCCAACGATCTGACCGCCCGCTGCCGG
>PDRY01000043.1 GCA_002748265.1 Rhodobacterales bacterium | reverse complement strand
TTGATGATGGGGGGCGCGTCATGAGTTTCATCCGGCTGGAAAAACGCGCCGCCCCCTCGCGCGCCATCTCTGCCGCGACCCCGGTTCTGGCGGTCATCGCGACCATGCTGGCGGGCGGGGTGATGTTCTGGTTTCTGGGCTATAACCCGGTCGAAGCCATTCGCACCATCTTCTGGGATCCGCTATTCTCCGAAACCTTCGCCAGCTATTCGCGCCCGCAGCTACTGGTCAAGGCCGGGCCGCTGATCCTGATCGCCATCGGGCTGTCCATCGGCTTCAAGGCCGGGATCTGGAATATCGGCGCGGAGGGGCAGTATATCATGGGCGCCATTGTCGGCGCGGGGGTCGGACTGGCCTTTTACCCGACCGAGAGCCGCTGGATTTTCCCGCTGATGGTGTTGGCGGGAGCGTTTGGCGGCTGGGCCTGGGCCATGATCCCGGCGACCTTGCGCAACCTTTTTGGCACCAACGAAATTCTGGTCTCGCTGATGCTGGTCTATGTGGCCGAAAACATCCTTGCCTCGGTGTCGCAGGGGCTGTTGCGCAACCCGGACGGCATGGGCTTTCCCGGCTCGCGCAACTTCGCGCGCGACTTTCCCGCCGCCTCCAACGGCGAGCTGATCGCGGGAACGGGGATGCATTGGGGCGTTGTCGCGGCGCTGATCGCGGTGATTTTCGCCTATGTGTTAATGACGCGGCACCGGCTGGGCTTTGCCATCCGGCTGACCGGCGAAGCACCGCGCGCCGCACTGTTTTCCGGCATCCGCCCGCGCCGCCTTGTGACTTTCGCGCTGGGGCTGTCGGGGGTTCTGGCGGGCATGGCCGGGCTGTTTGAGGTTGCCGGTCCTGCGGGACAAATCTCGATTGATTTCAACTCGGGCTACGGCTTCACCGCCATCATCGTCGCCTTCCTTGGCCGTCTGAACCCGGTCGGCATTCTGTTCGCCGGGTTGCTGATGGCGCTGACCTATATTGGCGGGGAACTGGCGCAGCTCATCATGGGCATGCCCGGCGCGGCCATTCAGCTGTTTCAGGGGATGCTTCTATTCTTCCTGCTGGCGATGGATGTGTTCGTGGGCTACCGGGTGCGGTTTGGCAGCGCAAAGCGGGAGGCCGTGTGATGGACCTTGGACAGATCAACCCGGTTCTGATGATCGCCAGCCTGATGGTGGCCTCGACGCCGATCCTGCTGGCCGCCATCGGGGAATTGGTGGTGGAGAAATCCGGGGTGCTGAACCTCGGAGTTGAGGGCATGATGATCACCGGCGCGGTGATGGGCTTTGCCATTGCGGTCAATAGCGGCAGTCCGACGCTGGGCTTTGTCGGCGCCGCGCTGGCCGGGGCCGCGCT
>PDRY01000042.1 GCA_002748265.1 Rhodobacterales bacterium | reverse complement strand
GGGCGATGTGCCCGCGACCTGGGCCAATGCGCAACTGCTCAAGGATCTGACCGGCTATGCGCCCTCGGTGGAGGTGGCCGAAGGGGTGCGCCGGTTTGTGGAATGGTATCGGGATTATTACAGCGTTTAGGAGAGGGCCATGTCGGTTGAAACCATTGCGATAGAGCCGTTTGCGGATCAGAAGCCGGGCACGTCCGGGTTGCGCAAAAAGACCCGCGATTTCATGCGCGCGCATTACCTTGAGAGCTACACGCAGGCGGTGCTGAACGCGACCGGCGGCGCGGCGGGCAAGACCTATGTTCTGGGTGGCGACGGGCGGTATTTCTGCGCGCAGGCGGCGGCGCGGATCGTGCGCATTTGTGCAGCACAGGGCGCGGCGCGCATCGTGATCGGGGCGGGTGCGATCCTGTCCACCCCCGCCGCCAGCCACCTGATCCGTAGCGCACGCGCCGATGGTGGCTTCATCCTGTCCGCCTCGCATAATCCGGGCGGTGAAACCGGCGATTTTGGCTTCAAATTCAACATTGCAAATGGCGGTCCGGCGCCGGAAAAGGTCACGCAGGCAATTGAGGCGCAGGCGCTGGCCCTGCATGAGTATCGCCTCTTTACTGGCGACCTGCCCGCCTTCGACACTCCCGGCCAGTACACCGTTCTGGACACGCAAATCGAAATCATCGACCCGGTGCGTGCCTATGCCGATTACATGCAGGAATTGTTTGATTTCGACGTCATTCGCGACCTGTTCGCGCAAGGATTCCGCTTCCGTTTCGACGCACTGCACGCCGTTACTGGCCCCTATGCGCGCGAGATTTTCGAGACCCGGCTCGGCGCGCCCGCAGGCAGCGTGCAACACGCCGTGCCCCTGCCGGATTTCGGCGGCGGACACCCGGACCCGAACCCGATCGTCTGCGCGGACCTCAACACGCTGGCCTTCTCCGACGCCGCGCCCGACCTGATCGCCGCCTCCGATGGCGATGGCGACCGCTATATGATCCTCGGCAAAGGCGCTTATGTTTCCCCCTCTGACAGCCTCGCCATCCTCGCCGCCAACGCCCATCTGGTGCCCGCTTTTCATAGCGGGATCAAGGGGATAGCCCGCTCGATGCCGACCTCCGGCGCGGCGGACCGGGTGGCGCAGAAGCTGGGCGTCGAGACTTTCGAGACCCCGACGGGCTGGAAGTTTTTCGGCAATTTGCTGGATGCCGGGCGGGTGAGTCTGTGCGGGGAGGAAAGCTTTGGCACCGGCTCGGACCATATCCGCGAGAAGGACGGGATTTGGGCGGTGCTGTTCTGGCTCAACATTCTGGCGGTGCGCGGGGATAGTGTCGGGGAATTGTTGCGCGACCATTGGCGCCGTTTT
>PDRY01000041.1 GCA_002748265.1 Rhodobacterales bacterium | reverse complement strand
GGCCTGTTCCCGCCGGTGGCGGAGCTGAAAGGCGGGCGGCGCGGGCGCAAGGAGCGCTATAAAACCTACACCGATCGCGCCAAGGCGGAATTTGGGCGCTGGCTTGAGGCATGAGCTACGTCACCCGGTTTGCCCCCAGCCCAACCGGGCCGCTGCATCTGGGCCACGCCTTTTCGGCCCTGACCGCCTGGGACCGGGCGCAGGCGTGCGGCGGTCGGTTTCTGCTGCGCATTGAAGACATCGACCGTTCCCGCGCCCGGCCGCACTGGGAGGCGCAGATTTACGAGGATCTCGCCTGGCTCGGGCTTCGCTGGGAGGAGCCGGTTGTGCGCCAATCTGAGCGGGGCGCGGCCTATAGTGCCGCCCTGGATGCGCTTTGGGAGCGCGACCTGCTGTATCCCTGCACCTGCACCCGCCGCGACATTGCCGCTGCCGCATCTGCGCCGCAGGAAGGCGCACCGCAGCTCGGTCCGGATGGGCTGATCTATCCCGGCACCTGCCGTGTGGCGCATCCATCCGCGCAGGGGCCGCGTCCCGAGGGGCAGACCCTGCGCCTCAACATGGCCGCCGCGGTTCGCGCGATGGAGCCAGACCTTGCCTTTACCGAAACCGGCAGCGCGCCCGGTCACATCCGGTTTGCCGCCCGCGACCTGATCGACACCACCGGCGATATTGTGGTTGCGCGGCAGGATATGGCGGCGTCCTATCATCTTGCCGTGGTGCTGGACGATGCGGAGCAAGCGGTAACGGAAGTGGTGCGGGGCGCGGATCTGTTTGCGGCGACACAGATACACATTGTCCTGCAACAGCTCCTTGGGCTACCAACCCCAATCTATCATCACCATCGCCTGATCCGCGACGAAGCTGGCAAACGTCTGGCCAAACGCGACGATGCCCGCGCTCTCGAAACCTATCGCGCCGCCGGAGCGACACCCGCTGACATTCGCCGCATGGTGGGGCTGTAGGGGCGTAGCGGGCTAGCGCCGTGCCAGCGGATCGGCCGTGTTGTGAGTATTTATGCTAAGAAGAAGACAGTAGGGCGCGGGTGGCCCCTTCTTCTTAGCACAAATACTCAAAAAAGCGGCAGGGCAATCAGGACTGTGGTTTCAATAGCTCTGTTTCCTCGCCCCCACGCACCGCCGTATAAAAACACGAACGCCGGTTAGTATGGCAAGCGGGGCCATATTGCTTGACCATAACCAACAAGCAATCACGGTCACAATCAAAGCGCAGGTCCACCAACTCCTGCACATGGCCAGAGGTCTCGCCCTTGACCCAATAGGCCTGCCGCGAGCGGCTCCAGTAGGTTACACGCCCGCTATCCAGCGTCCGTTGCACCGCTTCCGCGTTCATCCATGCCAGCATCAACACTTCCAGCGTCTGTGCATCCTGCGCGATGACCGGCAACAGCCCATCGTCATTATACGTTAAT
>PDRY01000040.1 GCA_002748265.1 Rhodobacterales bacterium | reverse complement strand
TCGGCATGACCAACATGCCGGAGGCCAAACTCGCACGCGAAGCGGAAATCTCCTATGCTTCCGTCGCCATGATCACCGATTACGATTCGTGGCACCCGGATCACGGCGCGGTGGAAATCACCGAAATTCTCGCCACGCTAGACGCCAATTCCGCCCATGCCCGCGCCCTGATCGCTCGCCTTCCCGCCCTGCTCGGCGCAACGCACGAACCCTGCGCCGATGGCTGCAATCGCGCCCTCGATCATGCCATCATGACCGCCCCGGACGCGCGCGACCCGCAGGTCGTCGCCCGGCTGGACGCCATCGCGGGCCGGGTGCTGTGATCCGCGCCGCCGCCCTCCTGCTGGCCCTCGCCGCGACCGCCAGCCCCGCCACCGCCGACCCGGACCTCTATCGCGCCCTGTCCTGCGCCGCCCCGCCGGGGGAAGAATGCACCCGCCCCGCGCTGCACTGGCCGCGCGGCAAAACCCTGTCAGTCGCCCTGACCCGCATCGACGACGCCTTCCTCGGCCGGCCCAAATTGCGCGCTGGCGCTGCACTCAGCCGCGCCATCAGTGCCCTCAACGCGGCCAATTTCGGCCTCACCCTGATCAAAACCAACTCGCGTGCAGACATTGAACTTATCCTTTTAGATCAAAAGGTTGGCAGTGAAATCCCCGACACCGATCCTCCCGCAACCCTGCGCAAAACCACCCTGCTTCTGGCCCACGACACCGGCACCGGCCTCCTGTCGAAAGCCCGGATATATCTCTCCTCCGACCTGCCCACCGCCCATTTCGAAGCAGAAATCCTGGCCGCGCTGACCCGTGCGATGGGGTTAGACACCCGCGTAACTGGCCGCCCCGAAACCGGCGTGTTAACCAGTATCTCACCGCCGAAAACCCTCAGCGAAACCGACCGCGAGATGCTGCGCACCCATTACGCCGCCCCGCACGATTAACACATTGTCCGCCCGGCCCACTTGCCGCATTATCGGGGCGAACAACCGGGGGATTCGCATGAAAACCGTTCGCGACTATATCCGCACCATCGTCGACTTTCCCCATGAGGGCATCCTGTTTCGCGATGTAACCACGCTGTTTGCCGACCCGCGCGGCATGCGCCTGTGTATCGACCAGATGCTGCACCCCTATGCCGGGCAGAAAATCGACAAGGTGGTCGGGCTGGAGGCGCGCGGCTTCATCATCGGCGGCGCCATCGCCCACCAACTCACCCTCGGTTTCGTGCCGATCCGCAAGAAAGGCAAACTGCCAGGGGCAACCCTGTCGGAAGCCTATACGCTGGAATATGGCGAGGCGGTGATGGAGGTGCATGCAGACGCGATCCAGCCGGGGGAAAAGGTGCTGATCGTGGACGACCTGCTGGCGACCGGCGGCACGGCGGCGGCGGGGATCAAGCTCGTCGAACGGCTCGGTGGCGACATCGTGGGCTGCGCCTTTATTGTCGACCTGCCGGAACTTGGCGGGCGCAAAGTGCTGGAAGACATGGGCATGGATGTGCATGTCCTGTGCGAATTTGACGGGGCCTAAAGCGAAATCGCT
>PDRY01000039.1 GCA_002748265.1 Rhodobacterales bacterium | reverse complement strand
CAGCAAATCGCCCGCGAAGAGCGACGCCTCGTCGCCGCCGGTGCCGGGGCGGATCTCCAGAATGGCCGGGCGGCTGTCGGCGGCGTCACGCGGCAAAAGCGCAATTTCCAGCGCCCGTTCCGCTTCCGGCAGCCGCGCGCGCAGGTCCGGCAATTCCTCCTCCGCCAACGCCCGCATTTCCGCGTCTTCCAGCATCTCTTCCGCCTCCGCAAGATCGGCCAGAAGCTGTTGATAGGCGTCGATCTTACCCACAACCGGGCGCAATTCGGCATATTCACGCCCCAGCCGGGCGATCTCGTCGCCGGACAGGGCCTCGTTCATCTGCGCTTCGATAAATTCGAAACGCTCGCGAATGGCGGTGAGTTTTTCCTGTGGAACCATGGGGAGGGCTTGGCGCAAATGGGCGCGCGCGTCAAGGATCGGCGTGCAGCGCGTTGAGCCAGCCCGCCACCCGCGCCGCGTTGACCCCGAAATCGGAACGCCCGATGGTGAGATGCGAATGAATGTGCAATCGGTCCTCCTCCTGCCAGATCACCGCAATGTCCGGAAAGCCCCAGAGGCGCGAGCGCGTGACCAGCGTCGTAACCTCGCCTGTCTCTAATATACGCGTGCGCGGGCTGTCAGCGGCGATCTTCACCAACCGCGCGGCGGCGTCCGGCGGTTGCCCGGCTTCCACCACCTTGACCCCGCCCGGCATCGGATGCACCCCCGGCTCCATCGGCCCGGGCCGCGCGCCGATCCGGTTTGTCGGCAGAGGCTTGACGCGCGGATAAGCCAGAGCGGCAAGAATTGCGATGAGAATTAACACAATCTTCATTTTTATCCCTCATAAGATGGAATCAGATCATAGGAGACCCGAGTTAAGAACCCGTAAACGCCCGCAGAAAAAAGGAGATGCCTATTCGAAATACCTGAAATCCAACCCCTGTTATAAACGTGTATAGCCCCAAAGGCACAGAAGTTCGACCGCCACATGCGCCGCCGCAACGGCCGTGATGTTGCCCACGTCAAAGGGCGGGGAAACTTCGACCACGTCGCCGCCGACGAGGTTGATCCCGGCCAGCCCTTTCAGAATGGCCGCCGCCTGCGCCGAGCTTAGCCCGCCCCAAACCGGCGTTCCGGTGCCGGGCGCAAAGGCGGGGTCCAGCCCGTCAATGTCGAAGCTGAGATAGGTGGGCGCGTCGCTGGTGATCTGCCGAATGCGGTCCGCCACCGCCTGCGGGGTGCTGCGATGCACTTCCGGCGCGTCGATGATTGTGATGCCCAGAGGGTCGTCATTGGTGGTGCGGATGCCGATTTGCACCGAACGCGATACGTCGATCAGCCCTTCGCGTACGGCCTTATACACAAAAGTGCCGTGGTCGATGCGGGTCGGGTCGTCGTCGGGCCAACTGTCGGTATGGGCGTCGAACTGCACCAGCGCCAGCGGACCGTGCCGCTGCGCATGTGCCCGCAGGATCGGCAGGGTGATCGAATGATCCCCGCCCAAGGTGATCGCCGCGCAATCCTGCGCCAGAATGCCCGCGATATGCGCTTCGATCCGGGCGGGCACGTCTGGCGTATGGGCATAGTCGAACGCCATGTCGCCCGCATCGG
>PDRY01000038.1 GCA_002748265.1 Rhodobacterales bacterium | reverse complement strand
TTGGTCGCCATGCCCAGAGGCTTCGCGGTCAGGGTGCCGCGCCGCACCGGCAGGGTCGGCGCGCCGATGAGGAAACAGCCCATCAGGTCGGTGCCGCCGGAGATCGAGGCGTAGCCCTCGGACGGGGTCACTTTCTCGACGATCCAGTCGTATTGATGCGGCGCCATCGGCGAGCCGGAGGACATGAGCCAGCGCAGGGCGGACAGGTCGTGATCGCGGGCCGGCTCATAGCCCATATCCGCCAGCGTCGCGAGGTATTTCGGGCTGACGCCGAGATGCGACAGCTTCTCTTCCGCCACCGCGTTCCACAGCGGCGTGCCGTCCAGTTCACCCGCCTTCTTCACGATCGGCGCCCCGTCATACAGGATCGGCACCGCGCCGGACGCCATGGTCGCCACCAGCCAGTGATACATCATCCACGCATTGTTGGCATACCACAGCACCGGATCGCCGGGCCGCATGTCGCAATGCATCTGATGCTCCTTCATCATGCCGATCAGCACCCCGCCGGTGCGATGCACAATGGCCTTGGGCGCGCCGGTGGTGCCGGAGGTGTAAAGGACATAGACCGGGTCGGAAAAGCCGACGCGGGTGAAGGTGAGCGGGGCGGCGGGGTCGCCGTAGCTGGCGAAATCCGGGGTCGGGATGGCGGTCTCGACGCTGTGTTCACCGACCATCACCAGTTGCTCCAGCCCCTCCATCCGGGCGGCAATCTCGCTCAGCCTCTCGGAAATGTCATGGTCGCGCCCGCCATAGCGGAACCGCGCCTGCGCCATCACCACCTTGGGCCGCACCTGCCCGATGCGGTCCAGAATGGCCTGGGTGCCGAAATCCGGCGAACACGAGGTCCAGACCGCCCCGAGCGAGGTCGCCGCCAGCAGCGAAATCAGGCTCTCGAAGCGGTTGGGCAGCACGACACCGACCCGGTCCCCCGGCCCGACGCCCGCCTGCCGCAAGCCATCCGCCGCCTGCGCCACCCGCGCGCGCAGGGCGTCCGCCGTGATCTCCGCCCGGTGCCCCGCCTCGTCGCGCTCAATCGCCACGACCGCATCCCCCGTCTGCCGCAACAGGTTCTCCGCCATGTTGACCCGCGCGTCGGGAAAGAACTTCGCCCCGGTCATCCACGCATTCGGGTCCGGCTGAAACACCACCTCGCCGCGCTCGCCGATCACCCCAAGCACGTCCCACATCTCGCCCCAGAACGCGCCCAGATCGGCAATGGAACGCCGGTGCATCGCTTCGTAATCCCGCGGGTCCAGCCCCCATTTGCGCGCCAGCTTCGCCAGCGCCGAGTTTTCCAGCACGTCCTGCGACGGAGTCCAGATAATGTCGTTTTTAACCATGTTTGCATTAACCATGTTTGCGCCCTCCTCCGGCTTTGCGCTGACGGTATGGCGCGGTGGACGCAAGGGCAAGGGGGGAGATGGTCGCGCAACACTACGTCAAACCCACCACCCCGCCACATCGCGCAAAAACCGGCGCAACAACACTGGCGCACCCGGCCCCGACGCGGCATAATCCCCCATGCCCAGCCCGATTTCCTCCATCCAAAACCGCCCTGCGCGCCCGCTTCGACCGCATCGTCGCCGCCAACCGCAAAGACACGGCAGCCGCCCCCGAAGGCATCGAACACATCCTCGACCAAATCGGCCTGCCCGCTCCAAAACAGCGACGCGGCTAAAGCGGCATATGCCTCAACAATGGGAGGAGATATTAAGGTTCAACGGAAAATTAAGGTTAACAACCCCACACCCGCCCCGCTCAAGCCCGCTCGATCAAGGTCCGATGATGCTTGCGCAGCAGCAAAAAGCCAAAAAAAGTCGCGGTCAAACCAAAGAAAAACATAAAGAAAACATTGACATATTCCGGTTCATATCCGGCATAAATCCCCTGCCGAAACAGGCCGGTGACATGTACGAGCGGGTTCCACCACAGAATTTCCCGCAACACACGCGGCAAATCTTCCAACAGGAAAATCACCCCGGAGGCCAAAAACAAAGGCCGACTGATCACGTTCCAAATGCTGCCCCAGACCGGAAACAACCCAAACAACACCGCATTCACACTCCCCACACCAAGCCCGATCAAAACCGCCCCCGCCAGCGCCAGA
>PDRY01000031.1 GCA_002748265.1 Rhodobacterales bacterium | reverse complement strand
GCAGGCGACGGTCAGCTTCGGCCTCTCGCGCCCGGACCTGCAGGAGGAGTTCTCGGACTTCCTCACCGATATCCACGCTGCAAAAAACGCCGCTCAGTAGACCAAAAATGGAGGAGCGCATGACAAAGGTTCTCGTCACAGGTGGGGCCGGATATATCGGCGCTCACGCCTGCAAAGCCCTGGCACAGGCGGGCTACACGCCTGTCACCTATGACAATCTCTGCACCGGCTGGCGTGAGGCGGTCAAATTCGGCCCGTTCGAGGAAGGCGACCTTCTGGACCGCGCCCGCCTGGACGAGGTCTTCGCCGCCCACAAACCCGCTGCCGTGATGCATTTCGCAGCGCTCAGCCAGGTGGGCGAGGCGATGCGCGAGCCCGGAAAATACTGGCGCAATAACGTGTTGGGCAGTCTCAACCTGGTTGAGGCCGCCTGCGATGCCGGGTGCCTGGATTTCGTATTCTCTTCGACCTGCGCCACCTATGGCGATCAGGACGGGGTGATGCTGGATGAAAGCTGCGCACAGGACCCGCTCAACGCCTATGGCGCTTCAAAGCGGGCCGTCGAAGACATCTTGCGCGATTTCGGGGCCAGCCACGGGCTGCGTTCCGTGATCTTCCGCTACTTCAACGTCGCGGGCGCCGATCCTGATGGCGAGGTGGGTGAACAGCATGTGCCCGAAACCCATCTGATCCCGCTGATGCTGGACGCCATCGACGGCAAACGCGACGCGCTGACCATTTTCGGCACCGATTACCCGACCCCGGACGGCACCTGCATCCGCGACTACGTGCATGTCATGGACCTCGTGGATGCCCATGTGCTGGGCGTCAAATGGCTCCAGGACGGCAAGAACTCGTCCGTCTTCAACCTTGGCACCGGCAGCGGCTTTTCCGTGCGCGAGGTGATCGACCAGGGCGGCCTTGTGACCAACCGGGACGTCCCCGTCACCGAGGGCGAACGCCGCGCCGGGGATGCGGTGGCGCTTGTCTCGGGCTCTGTGAAGGCCAAAAACGATCTGGGCTGGGAGCCCAAGCGCTCCACCATGAAGGACATGATCACCGACGCGTGGCGGTGGCACCAGAATGGGCATTTCGACGCATAAGCCCCCGGCCCGGCTGCTGGACGTCACCCGGCTCGTCTCGCGCGCGGGGCGGCAGCCGACGGGGGTGGATCGGGTCGAACTGGCCTATCTGGACCATTTCCTCGCGCAGCCCGAACCTCTCTGGCTGCTGTGCAAGAGCCGCGTCGGCGTCTGGCTGGTCTCTGCCGAGGGCGGCGCGGCCCTGTCGCGCGCCTTTGCCGACGGGATCTGGACGGGCAGCGGCGCCAAGGCCGGACGCGCCGTGCTGCGTCCCTACCGTACCGCCCGCGCCCCGCGCGCTGGTCTCCGGCGCATGGTGGCGCGGCACCTGCCCAAAGGCAGCGCGTATTACAACACCGGCCACAGTCACCTGTCCGATAGGTCTTTGCGCGCGCTGCGCGCGGCGGGCATGCGCCTGTCGGTGCTGATCCACGACACGATCCCGCTGGATCTGCCCGAACTGCAGCGCGAGGGCGCTGTGGAGCGGTTCCGCGCCCGCTTCACTGCTGCCTGCCGTCACGCCGACCGGCTGATCGCGAACTCCGCCCAGACGGCACGTGACATCGCCCGCCATGGCCGCGACCTGCCACCCATCGTGACCGCTCCGCTGGGGGTGACCCTGCCCAAGGCAGGGGCTTGGCCCGATGCGCTCGACCCAACGCGCCCGGTGTTCCTCGTCCTCGGCACAATCGAGCCGCGCAAGAACCTCGGCTTCCTGCTGGACGTGTGGGAGACGCTCCCCGCACCGCGCCCACAGCTGGCGGTGATCGGCGCGCGCGGCTGGAAAAGCGAAGAGGTCTTCGCGCGGTTAGACAGGCGACCCGATGGCGTGATCGAACTTGGCCCCCTGCCCGATGCACAGGTCGCCGCCGTGATGGAAGAGGCCCGCGCGCTGCTCTTCCCGTCCCTCGCCGAGGGGTTCGGCCTCCCCCCCGTTGAAGCCGCCGCCCGCGGCGTGCCCGTGATCGCCCCCGACAGCCCTATCCTCAGGGAAACGCTAGGAGACTTTCCCGTTTACCAGAGCCTTACTGTTCCCTATCTGTGGACAGACATGGTGCAAGAGCTGACCCGGACACGGCGAAGATGCGCCCCGGTGGCTCCGCCTACTTGGGACGCGCATTTCAAAGTCGTGTTAAGCTCGGGGTGGTAGGGCCGCTGCGGGAGAGGCCCACAGGCACAAGGGGACCGCTTGGGGATCTGGAGATCATATCGCCTGCGATTGCAGCGCAAGAAATGGCGGATCCGCGCGTTTCGCAAACGGCGCGAGCTGTCGCTGGTGGCCGATCGCACCCTGAGGATCGCCGGTCGTGACATTCTGCTCTTTGCGACAGTGCGCAATGAAATGCTCCGCCTGCCGTGGTTCCTGGAGTATTACCGCAAGCTTGGGATCAACCATTTCCTGATCGTGGACAATGGCAGCACCGACGGCACCCGTGACTACCTGGCGGATCAGAAGGACGTGTCGCTGTGGACCACTCCGCACAGCTATAAGCGATCCCGCTACGGGATCGATTGGATGAACTGGCTGCTCTACAAATACGGCACGGGGCACTGGTGTCTGACCGTCGACCCGGATGAGCTGCTCGTTTTCCCGTTCTGCGACACGCGCCCGGTGAAAGCCTTGGTGGACTGGCTCGATGCGTCGTCGATCAAATCCTTTTCCGCCATGCTGGTGGACATGTATGCCAAAGGCCCGCTGCAAGACGGCGCCTACCAGCCGGGCGACGACCCGATCAAACTCCTATCGTGGTTCGACAGCGGCAATTACGTGATCCGCAAGAACGGGTTGATGGGCAACCTGTGGATCCAGGGCGGGCCCCGGATGCGTGCCTTCTTCGCGGACCAGCCGGAAAAAGCCCCCGCGCTGAACAAGATCCCACTGGTGAAATGGCACCGCAACTACGTCTATGTCAGCTCCACCCACATGCTGCTGCCGCGCGGCCTGAACCTGGTCTATGATGAATGGGGCGGGGAAAAGGCCTCCGGCGCGTTGCTTCATACGAAGTTCCTCCCCAGCTTCCGGGAGAAGGCCCAGGAGGAGCTGGAGCGGCAACAGCACTACTCCGCCTCGGTCGAATACAAGGCCTATGCTGAAAAGGGCGACGCCGATCTGGATCTGTGGTGCGCGTGGTCTGAGAAATACATCAACTGGCGCCAACTCGAGATCCTAGGCCTCATGTCCAAAGGGAACTGGGCATGACGGGCACGGTCGGGATCGTGATGCTGGTGCACACCGCCTTCCGGCGGGCTGAACAGCTCGCGCGGCACTGGGTCGCGGGGGGCTGCCCTGTGGTGATCCATATGGATGCGCGGGTCAGCGAACAGAAATTTGACGGCCTGCGCGAAGCCCTGTCCGATCTTGAAGACGTACGCTTTTGCAAGCGGTTCCCCTGCGAATGGGGCACCTGGGGTCTGGTCGCCGCCACGCAAGCCGCCGCCTCGCTCATGCTGGAGCGGTTTCCCGATGTGCGCCATGTCTACCTGGCGTCCGGGTCTTGCCTGCCGCTCCGCCCCGTAGCCGACCTGCGCGCTTATCTCGATGAGCGGCCCAACACCGACTTCATCGAAAGCGCCACGACCGCCGATGTGCCCTGGACGGTGGACGGGCTGGACAAAGAACGCTTCACCCTGCGCTTCCCGTTCTCGTGGAAACGTCAGCGGCGCATGTTCGACTGGTACGTGGATTTCCAGCGGCGTTGGGGCATGAAGCGGAAAATCCCCGCCGGGCTGACGCCGCATATGGGCTCGCAATGGTGGTGCCTCACGCGGCAGACGCTCTCCGCGATCATGCAGGATCCGAACCGTCCAAGATATGACCGCTACTTCAAGCGCGTGTGGATCCCGGATGAAAGCTACTTCCAATCCCTTGCCCGGCTCTATGCCCGCAATATCGAAAGTCGCTCTCTCACGCTGTCCAAGTTCGACTTCCAGGGCAAGCCGCATATCTTCTACGACGATCATCTGCAGCTTCTGCGCCGCTCTGACTGTTTCGTCGCGCGCAAGATCTGGCCGCAGGCGAACCGGCTCTACGACACGTTCCTTCAGGGCCCCGAAGCCGTCAGCGCTCAGGCAGAGCCGAACCCGGGCCATATCGACCGCATCTTCGCCAAGGCGGTGCTGCGCCGGACGCGCGGGCGGCCCGGGCTCTATATGCACAGCCGCTTTCCCAATGACAGCTGGGAAAACGGGCTGACCGCTGGTCCCTATTCGGTGTTCGAAGGGTTTTCGGAGCTGTTCATCGATTTCGAAGACTGGCTCGCCCGCGCCACCGGGCTGAAGGTGCATGGCCACCTCTTCGCGCCGAACCGGGTGGAGTTTGAGAGCCGCCAGTCCTGCTATGTCGGCGCGCTGAGCGACAACGCCCAGATCCGCGACTTTGAACCGACCTCTTTTCTGCGTTCGCTAATCTGGAACACGCGGGGCGAACGACAGTGTTTCCAATACGGCCCCAACGACTCCGCAAAGATCAGCCCGGAGCTCGCAAAGGACGCCAACGCCTCGATCTCTGTGATCTCGGGCGCATGGGCCGTGCCGCTGTCGCGGATGAACCGGAACTTCTCGCAGCTGCGCGTGCTGGCCGCTGAATTGCAGCAGATCGAAGCGGAGCACCTGAAGCTGTTGCGATCCCCGCTGTGCAAAGCACGTGTGCGGATCTGGACCATGGCGGAGTTCGTCGAGAACCCGATGGAGCATATGCAGGCCATCGTCGATGACATCAGCACCCACGGCCTGCGTCGCCCCGCCGAAGCGCCAAGGATGGCGGATCTCTCGGGCTTTGGACAGTTCCTTCAGAACCTCAAGAACCAGGGGATGCACCCTTATCTGATGGGGGACTTCCCCGTCACGGATCACCCGCCGCGGCCACACGAACCTCCGCGCAAACCCTACTTGGTGAGATAACGAATGCCCGCCTTCCACAGCTTCATCCTGTTGGCCGAAATGCGTACGGGCTCCAATTTCCTCGAAGCGAACCTCAACGCGTTTGACGGGATTTCCTGCTTTGGAGAGCTCTTCAACCCGTTCTTCATCGGCTATCCGAACCGCGACGACATGCTGGGGTTCACCCAGGCACAGCGCGATAACGATCCGCTGCCGCTGCTGGAGCGGATCAGGGCCGAGCACGGCATCGCGGGGTTTCGGTTCTTCCACGACCATGACCCGCGCGTGCTCGACGCCTGCCTGGGCGATCCTGGGTGCGCCAAGGTCATCCTGACCCGCAACCCGGCCGACAGCTATATCAGCTGGAAGATCGCCCGCGCCACGGGGCAGTGGAAGCTGACCAACGCCAAAGCCGCGCGCCGCGCGCAGGCCGCCTTCGACGCCGAAGAATTTGAAAAGCATCTCGACCGGCTGCAGGCGTTTCAGATCACGCTGCTTAACCGGCTTCAGCGCTCCGGGCAGACGGCGTTCTATATCGGCTATGACGATCTGCACGATCTTGAGGTGCTCAACGGGCTGGCCGCGTGGCTGGGCTGCCCGCACCCGCGTGATGCGCTCGATGCCTCGCTCAAGCCGCAAAACGCGCAGGCCGCCGCAGAGAAGGTCGAAAATTTCGACGACATGCAGGCCGCGATTGCCCGGATGGATCCGTTCAACCTGTCGCGCACGCCGAATTTCGAACCAAGGCGCGGTCCGGTGGTGCCCAGCTACGTGGCGGCCGCCAAGACGCCCCTGCTCTATCAGCCAGTGCGGGGCGGGCCGGAGCCTGTGGTGCGCGACTGGCTCGGGGCGCTCGACAGCGCGCCGGTGCAGCAGGGGTTCACCCAAAAGACCCTGCGCGACTGGCAGCGCGCCAATCGTGGGCACCGCAGCTTCACCGTGCTGCGCCATCCTGTCGCTCGTGCACATGCCGTCTACTGCGAAAAAATCCTTCCCGCCGACGGGTCCGGTTTTGCCGAACTGCGCGAGCTCTTGCGCAAGCATCAGAAGGTCGCGATCCCGGCCCGAGACGATGCGCCCGGCTATGACCACGCCGAAGGGTTCAAGAGCTTCCTGCGCTTTCTCGCGCGCAATCTCGGGCAGCAGACCAACCTGCGGATCGACCCGCACTGGGCCAGCCAGACCACCGTTCTGGAAGGACTCTCAGCCATGCGCCCGCCCGATATGGTGATCCGCGAAGAGGAACTGGAGTCCGGCCTGGCCATGCTCGCGGCGGGCATGGGCCACAGGGAGATGCCCGCGATCCCCCAGGAGACCGACCCGCATCGCGCCCGTCTGGACGCGATCTATGATGGGGAAATCGAAAAGCTGACCCGCGCGGTCTATGCCCGCGACTACCTGGCCTTTGGCTTTGATCGCTGGCGCTAAGGGGGACGTCAGGCGGCTTTGATCGCCTGCGCCTCGGTCAGGATCGAATGCAGGGTCGAATGATCTCTGTTCCCCCGCGCGCGGAGCTTCTCGCGCACATCGGCATTGCGCAATGTGCGCGAGACAAGAGCCAGAGCCTTCAGGTGCTCGGCCCCCGCATCCAGCGGGGCCAGCAAGGCAAAGATCAGATCGACGGGCTTGCGGTCCACGGCCTTGCAGTCCACCGGCTGATCCAGCCGCAGGAACAATCCGCGCACCGACTCAAGGCCCGGCATCCGTGCATGGGGCAAGGACACGCCATGCCCCACTGCGGTCGGGCCCAGGGCCTCCCGCTCCAGCAGGGCCTGCACGACGTCATCGCTCTCGAGCCCGTAGGCATCGGCGGCAAGATCGCCCAGGTCATGGAACATGCGCTTCTTGCTGCTGCTTCCCGATAGCGCCTTCACGCCGTCCAGCGACAGGATTTCACCGATCTGCATTACGCCCTGCTTTCTCTGGAACCCGGCCTAGCCCGCGTTGCGCGGATCGACCCAGCCGATATTCCCGTCTTCCCGGCGGTAAACGACGTTCACCCCGTTATGTTTCTCATTGCGGAACACCAGGATTGGCGCGTCCGCCAGCTCCATCTGCATCACCGCCTCGCTGACGGAAATGGTGGGCACCTTCGTCTCCATCTCGGCGACGATCATCGGGGCCGGAGCCTCTGCGTCGGCGTCATCGCTATCGGATTCGGCCTGCGCGGCGAGGATATACGAGGCCGCTTCCATGACTTCAACCGGGTCCGGGCGGTGTTTGTGATGGTCCTTCAGGCGGCGTTTGTAACGGCGCAGCTGTTTATCCATCTTCTCGTTGGCATCTTCGAAGGCAGCGTAGATTTCGGTCGCGCTGCCCTTGGCCTGGGCGGTCAGCCCGGTGGACAGGTGCACCACCGCCTCGCAGACGAAGGTATGCGCCGATTTCGAAAAGACCACATTCGCGTCCGTCGGGCGGCCGGCATATTTCTCCAGCATCGCGCTCAATTCGTCCTTCACGTGGGTCTGAAGCGCCTCGCCAATGTCGATCTGCTTGCCGGTGATCTGGAACTGCATGTGGTCTTCTCCTCTTTGAGTGGGAATTGGCCCCCGAAAACAGCGCCGTTCAGCCCAAAAGGGCAAAACGGGACAGCCATTGATACGGGGACAAGATGACAGGAGCCGGGTTGAGCGCGACCGGGGCCCGGGGGGCCGCGTCCGTCGCGCTAAAGAAACCGTTCTGTGTCATCTCGACCATTTGGCGCCCTGAGGGCAGGGCTTGTCAAGCGCTACCGCACTCAACCCACGCGAAAGCTATCACCCAGATACACCCGCCGGACGTTGTCGTCCGCCACCACTTCGTCGGGCGTGCCGGACATGAGAACGTGGCCGTCATGCAAGATATAGGCGCGATCCACGATCGAGAGCGTTTCGCGCACATTGTGATCGGTGATCAGCACGCCGATGCCGCGATCTTTGAGATGCGCGACAAGCTGGCGAATCTCTCCGACTGCGATTGGATCGACACCCGCAAAGGGTTCGTCCAGCAGCACATAGGCCGGTCCGGCAGCGAGGCAGCGCGCGATCTCGGCGCGGCGACGCTCCCCGCCGGACAGCGCGACACCGGGCGCGCGGCGCAGATGTTCAATGGAGAACTCGCTCAGCAGCTCGTCCAGCCGCGCTTGGCGTTTGCGCGGGTCGGGCTCGTTGATCTCGAGGATCGCCATGATGTTGTCTTCGACAGACAGGCCGCGAAAGATCGACATCTCCTGCGGCAGATAGCCGATCCCCATCCGCGCACGGCGATACATCGGCAGGTTCGACACATCCTCCCCGTCGATCAGGACCCGGCCCGCATCGGCACCGATCAGCCCGGCGATGGCGTAGAAACACGTCGTCTTGCCGCAGCCATTGGGCCCGAGCAGCGCGGCCACTTCCCCGCGTCCGACGCCCAGGGACACGTCGCGGATCACCAGCTTCTTGCGGTAGCTCTTGCGCAGGTTCTCGACTCGCAGCCCGCCTTGTCCGTCGATGTCATCCAGCATCTATTGCCCGCCACCAAACACCGTGCGTACCCGGCCCGTCAGCACCGCATCACCCGAGGCCAGATCGACCTCCATGCGGCCCGCGGAAATGGCATTGCCACTTTGGGTGACCAGCACGTCGCCGGTGAGAACCAGCGATCCGGCGCGCAGGTCGTAAACGGCGTTCTGGGCCTCTGCGGCCTCGGTCGGGGTGGCAAAGGTCACGCCGCCGCTGGCGGTCATCAGGGTGATTTCCCCGGCGTCGTCATAGGTGATCTCGATCCGCTCCGCGCCCAGGCGCAGATCGCCCTGGCCCACGGTCACATCGCCGGAAAACACGGCGCGGCCCGTGGACTGGTCGACGCTCAGACTGGCGGCATCCACTTCGACCGGGGCGTTGGGATCGGCGGTGATCGTCCCGAAATTCATCGCCGTCTGCGCCATGGCAGGGGCGGCCAGCGTCAGGAACACGGCAAGGGCAATGCGGCGCATCGGACTAGTCCTCCACAGGGGTCTGGGGCTGATATAACAGGTGAACGCCATTGCGGAACACCAGTGTTTGCGCGCCGTCATCCGACGGTTCGATCACAAGCTGCCCGGCCGTGACCCGCCCATAGGGCGCGCGCACTTCCAGATCGCCGTCGGACACGACACGGCCTGTCTTCAGATCGGCACTCAGGGCCCCAGTCTCCATTTGGTAGCCGGTGGAGCTTTCGACCCGCGCCAGCCCCTCCAGCCGGGCCGAGCCCGCTGCGGCGTCGAACTGTCCCTGCCCCGCGCTCAGATCCACGGTGGCGCCGGTCGGCGTTTCGATCCGCACGCTCAACCCATCGGCCCGCGCGCCCTCGCCCTCGGGCCGGACCTCGCGAGCACTGGCCGTCACCGTGTCCCCTCCGGCGGTCACGCCCGAAAAGCTGGGCTTTGACAGGCGCTCGGACCGGGCGATGGCCTCGACCTCTGCGTAAGGAATTTCGGTGGGGTCCCCAGGCGCGCGCGCGAACAGGAACAGCGTCGCCAGCAGCGCAAGTGCGGCCAGGGGGAGCAGAATCTGCGCCCATCGCACAAAGCGCGAATAGACGCTCGGTGCCATCTTAAGCCACGCCTGCGCGCAGGCAGTCGTGGATGTGGATCAAACCCACCGGGGCGCCGTCTTCCACTGCGAACAGGCAGGTGATCTTGCCCGCGTTCATCTGCGCCACCGCTTCTTCGGCCATGGCTCCCGGCGCGATGGCGCGCGGCGTGGGCGTCATCACGTCGCGGGCGTTGCGCTCCAGGAGGCCGTCCATATGGCGCCGCAGATCGCCATCGGTGATGATCCCGGTCAGCTTGCCGTCCTCGACCACGCCCGCAACGCCAAAGCCCTTCTGGCTGATCGTCAGCAGCACATCCGACATCGGCGTATGCGGCGCCACCAGTGGGAGCGCATCGCCCTCGTGCATCAGATCGCGCACCTTCGACAGCCGCGCGCCCAGGGCCCCGCCGGGGTGGAAATCGCGGTAGCTCTCGCGCGAGAACTGGCGCTGCTCCATCAGCGCCACGGCCAGGGCATCGCCCAAAGCCAGCGTCATGGTCGTCGAGGTCGTCGGCGCCAGCCCCATCGGGCAGACCTCGGGCGCCTGCGGCAACAGCAGCGCGACGTCCGCCTGCCGCAAAAGGGTCGATCCGGGCCGCCCTGCGACC
>PDRY01000036.1 GCA_002748265.1 Rhodobacterales bacterium | reverse complement strand
GCCGCGCCTTTCTGGCCGGGATGCTGGCGGCGGGCGCGGTGCCGAAACCGGGCTGGGCCGAGGTTGGCAATCCCGCCTTTCTCGCCGCTGCCAAAGACCCGGACGGGCGCTATGCGGTCTATGGGTTGCGCGCCGATGGGGCGGAGGCGTTTCGCGTGCCGATCCCCGCGCGCGGCCATGCGGGGGCGGGGCATCCGACCCGCGCCGAAGCGGTCGCCTTCGCCCGTCGCCCCGGCAATTTCGCTTTCGTGCTGGACGCGGCAACCGGCGATGTGCTGCATCGTTTCGCACCGCCGGACGGGCATCATTTCAACGGCCACGGCAGCTATGCCGACGAGGGTGCAACCCTGCTGACCGCCGAGCAGCGCGCCGCCGACAGTCAGGGCTTCGTCGGCCTGTGGGATACGCGCGCCGGATATCGCCGCATGGGGCAAATCCCGACGCAGGGGCTTGGGCCGCATGAACTTCTATTGATGCCGGATGGCTATACGATCGCGGTGGCCAATGGCGGTATTCAGACCGACCCGAAGGATCGTTCCAAGCTTAACATCCCGACGATGCGCCCCAGCCTCGCCTATTTCACCCTCGACGGCGAATTGCTCGACAAGGCGGAGCTACCGGACGATCTGCACATGAACTCCATCCGTCACCTCGCGGTGCGCGCCGATGGGCTGGTTGCTTTTGCGATGCAATGGCAGGGGGAATATGGGCTGGCCCATCCGCTTTTGGGCACGCACCGGATCGGCGGTGAGGTGCGGCTGCATTCCGCGCCCTTGGGGGAACAACTGGCGATGCAGGATTACGCCGGCTCTGTCGCCTTTTCCGCCAGCGGCGAGGAGATTGCCATTACCTCCCCGCGCGGCGGTTGGCTGCACCGTTTTGGCGCGGACGGGGCGTTTCTCGGGGCGGTGAAGCGGGCGGATATTTGCGGGCTGGCCACGCACCCGGACGGGCTGTTTGCCTCGGACGGGCAGGGGGCGGTTATGGCAATCACCCCGCGCGGCCCCCGGCTTTTGGCCCGGTTTAACCGCGCTTGGGATAACCACGTTGTCGCACTCTAATCAAATCGCTCCGGGCAGCTGAAAATGCGGATTTCCTGATCTCCGGCGAGTTGCACGATGCTGATGCCCGCTGATTGTGCGAGGCGGGCGGCGTGGGCGGTTGGGGCGGAAACGGAAGCGATGACGGGCGCGCGGGCCATGGCGGATTTTTGCACCATTTCCACCGAGATGCGCGAGGTCAGCAGCACTGCGCCAGTGCGCATCGGAGCGCTATGCCGCGCCATATGGCCGATGGTTTTGTCCAGCGCATTATGACGCCCGACATCCTCGCGCACCGCCATCAGCCCGTGTTTTGCATCAAAAAACCCGGCAGCATGCACGGCGCGGGTTTCCTGATGCAGCTCCTGCCGGGCGCGCATTTCGGTCATGGCGCCGCGCAACGCGTCAAGGTTCATGCGGGGGAGGAAAGCGGACTGATCCGGCAAGTCTCGTGCCGCTTCGCTCAGGCTGTCGATGCCGCAAAGCCCACAGCCGACACCGCCGGTAAGCCGCCGTTGCCGCGCGGCAAAAACCTCCGCCGGAAGCCCCTCGAGCCAGACCCGAAGCTCCAGACCGTTCGGGTGTTCAACAACCTCCGGCCCGTCGATCTCGCCTGCCCCGGCAATGATGCCTTCGGTGAGCAGAAAGCCGGTGGCGAAGTCGGTCAGGTCGCGCGGGGTGGCCATCAGAACCGCCATGGTCGAGCCGTTGACCGTCACCGCCACGGCGGTCTCTTCCGCCAGAACCGCCTCGCGAACCACGCCGGTGCCGAGCCGGATCTGACGCATCTCAAGCGGTGGTTGAAGCGGATTTTCGTTATTCATGGCTAAATTTTTCCAGATTTTCCCCGTCAGCTACCACGCCGAAACGCACTCCCCAACCTATCAAAATAGGTAAAAGTTGCGTTGAAAGCACAAGATTTGCCCAAAAATGTCTGTTTTTTGCCTTGTGTCAATTTTCTGGCTAGCGAAACGAATCACTTTTGTGCTACGGCTAGGGCAATGAAAGAAGCGACCCGCCAAAAGGGTTGCACAATTGAGGTAGGCGGTAGTTATGAGCGCGATCCACTATGTGATCCGCGACGGCGCAGGTGCATTCCAGCGCGGA
>PDRY01000035.1 GCA_002748265.1 Rhodobacterales bacterium | reverse complement strand
CCGCACCGCCCGTTTCACCCGAGGATTATCAAATAAACGCGGAGAAAAATAGGCACCGGCGGCGCGTTTGTTGATCTCGGACAGGGTCGGATAGGGCACAACCATGCCCGCAATGGCGCTCATCTTCAGCTTGCTGGCAATGGCAAGGGACCAAAGGCCGATATACTCGCCTGCGCTGTCACCAACGATGGTCGCGCCGATGGGGCGGCCTTTCAGCACCATTACCTTGATGAAACCGGGGGTGCGCTCGGTGGCGATAGCGCGGTCATTGCCCGCATAACCAAACCGCACCACCTCCAGCCTGTCGCCATGTTCCGCGCGCGCCTCCGCCTCCGTCGGACCGATTTGCGCCAGTTCGGGGTCGGTATAGGTGGCGCGCGGGATGTGATCGGTGCGCGCCTTCGCGGGCAGGGCAAAAAGCATGGAACGGATAATCACCCCGGCCTGATAGCCCGCCGCATGGGTGAATTGCGGCCCGCCATTGACGTCGCCGATAGCGTAGATGCGCCGATTGCTGGTGCGCAGCCCGGCATTGACCCGGATCGCCCCGCCTTCCAGCAGCACCCCCGCCGCATCCAGCCCCAGCCCATCCACATTCGGCTTGCGCCCGACCGCGACCAAGAGATGCGAGCCGGTGAAATTGCGCCCGTCGCTGGTGGTCAGCTCAATCTCGCCCGCCCGTTTGCGCAGCCGGACCGCCTCGGCCCCCTCCGCGATGGTAATGCCTTCGGCGCGGGCGCGCGCAAGCACCAGTTCCGCCGCTTCCGCATCCTCGCGCCCCAAGGCCCGCGCCGCCTCGACCACCGTCACCCGCGATCCCATCCGGTTATGCGCGAAGGCCATTTCCATACCGATGGGACCGCCGCCAAGGATCAGCAGATGGGCGGGTTTTTCCTTCAGATCAAAGATGGTTTCATTGGTCAGCGCCCCAACCTCGTCCATCCCCGGCACATCCGGCACCAACGGGCGCGAGCCGGTGGCGATGACAAAGCGGCGAGCGTGGATTTTCTCGCCGTTGACTTCCAGTTCGCGCAGCGCGGTAAAGCGCCCGAAACCGCGAAATACCTGCACGCCCAGTTCCTCGAAGCGTTCCTGACTGTCATGCGGCTCAATCTGCGCAATCACTTCACGCATATGGGCATGCGCCGCGTCCCAGCCCATCCCCTTCGCCGCGCCATAGAGCAGCGCCTTGGAGGGCACGCAACCGGTGTTGAGGCAATCGCCCCCCATCTTATCCGCCTCAATGAGCGCCACGCTGGCCCCCATCTGCACCGCCCCCGCCGCAACCGACAAGCCGCCAGACCCGGCGCCAATCACACAAACATCTACCTTAATCATCGCGCGCCCCTGACACCCTTGATTGCCTTTAATACCATAGGCAGCGCCGCCAGTGCCGCAAGGCCGAGGATCGGCAACAGGATATGTGGCTCGAAAATTACCCCCAAATTCGGTTCCTCCCCCGCCGCGATCACCTCGCCAATCCCCGCACCGACCGAGGTATACACGAACGCACCGGGAATGATGCCCAGCGCGGTGGTAATCACAAAGCGGCGCAGGGGCACGTTGAGCAGCGCCGGGATCACATTGGCCACAAAAAACGGCACCACCGGCACCAGCCGCATGATGAACAGAACCGACCACTGATTGTCCTCGATGCCCGATTTGAGCCGCGCGACCTTGCCGTCGGTGGCGTCGATCTTCGCCGACAGCCGCGCCCCGAACCCCGAGCGCGCCGCAAGGAAAATCAGCACCGCCCCCAGCGTCGCCGCGATCAGGTTGAACGGCGTGCCCGGAAACAGGCCGAAAAGCATCCCCCCGGCGATGGACGCAATGGCCGCGCCGGGCAGCGACAGGGCCACAATCGCGGTGTAAATCGCGATGAAGCCCAGCGCCGTCAGGGCGTAATGCGCATCCCGAAAGGCAAGGATATCTTCCCGCCGCGCCGCCAGTGCCTGAAAGCTCAATACGTCGCGCAGAAAGACAAAGCCCAGCCCCGCGCAGAGAAGAATCGCGGCGAAGGGGAGGTTGCGGCGGATGGTCTCTTTCATGGTCTGGCCTCTCATTGCACCGCCGCTCCTTCTCACGTCACGGGCAAAAAAGCACGTTATTTATGGTAGAATGCCCCTCAATCGTTTGACAGCCCGCCATTCGCCCCCTATAG
>PDRY01000033.1 GCA_002748265.1 Rhodobacterales bacterium | reverse complement strand
CCAACCCAAGGGTGCCTTCCGGGATGATTAACAAACGGGGGGTCCAATGCTGGACATTCGCAATCTTTCGGTCTCGATCGAAGGCAAGGAAATTCTTTCTGATATCAACCTGACCATCGGCGACGGCGAGTTGCACGTTTTGCTGGGGCCGAACGGGTCGGGCAAGTCGAGCCTGCTCGCAGCCGTCATGGGCCTGCCGCCTTACGAGGTGACGGCAGGGGATATTCTGCTCGATGGCAAGTCGGTCTTGGACATGGGCATTCGTGAGCGCGCCGCTTTGGGCATGGGCATGGCGTTTCAGCGCCCGCCGAGCCTTGCGGGCGTGTCGGTGCGCGCCTTTGCGGCGGCGATGGGGGCGACGGATATTCTGGAACGGGAGGCGGCGGCGCTCGACCTCGCGGAGTTTACCCGGCGCGACATGAATGTCGGCTTCTCCGGCGGGGAGATCAAGCGTTGGGAAATCCTGAAACTGTTTCTGCAAGACCCGCATCTGTTGCTGTTTGACGAGCCGGAAAGCGGCGTTGATCTGGAACACGTTTGTGCCATCGGCAACGCCATTCGCCGCATCGTTTCGACGCCGGACAAAACCGGGCGGGCGCGTTCCGGGCTGGTCATTACCCATACCGGGCTGATCCTGAACCATTGCGACGCCGACCGGGGCCACATCATGAAAGACGGCAAGCTCATCGCTTCCGGCGACCCGCAGGCCCTGTTCGACCACATTCGCCAGCACGGCTACACCCAGCCGAACGCGGCCTGATTCCGAGGAGAAAGACATGCAAGATACCAACAAAAACGCGGTTAACGGCCAGTTGAGCAACACGGAAATCGACATTCTGACCGATGTGGGCTTTGAGGCGATGAAGGATCGGGCTGCCACGGCGGTTCTGGCCGATCATGCGCAGATCGTGTCCGTGTCCAACGACCCGAACGTGATAATCATGCCGCTGGCGCAGGCGCTCAAGACCTATGATTTCGTGCAGGACCTGATGTTCGGGCTGGTGGACCCGGAGGCGAACGAGCATGTGGCGATGGTGGCGGAGCATATGCACGATCCGCTGGGCCATTTCATCTGGGTGAAGAAGGGGGCGAAGGTGAAACTGCCGGTGCAGACCTTTACCCTGCTGGAAACCCCGCAGGCGCGCCAGTTCACCCATGACGTGACGCTGATCGACGAGGGCGCGGAGGTCGAGATGATCTCCGGCGCGGCGGTGCCCGGCGCGGTGCATAAGGGGCGCCATATTTCGGTGTCGGAGAGCTACCACCGCGCGGGATCGAAGGTCACATCCGTGTCGATCGAGCATTGGGGCGAGGCGATGGAAGCCTATTCCTACGATTACTCGCGGCACGAAAAAGGCGCGCAGTCGCGCTCGACCTCAATCATGCTCAACCCGATCAAGTATCAGGAAAGCTACAGCCACTCGGTGCTGGAAGAAGACGCCAATTCGGTCGATCAGTCCATCGTTTTTGCGCCCAAAGGCACGGAGCGGGTGATGAATACCGAAACCATTCTGGCAGGCGCCGGGGCCAAGTCGGAAGACATCGCGCGTATGGTGTCGGCGGGCGGTCGCATTGCCAACAACGCGCTGCTGATCGGCGACGCGGCGGGGTCCACCGGGTTCCTGGGCTGTGACGGGCTGAAGCTCTCCGATGAGGGCGAAATCCTCGCGATCCCGGCGCTGCAAGCCCCCCGCGAAGGGGCGATGCTGAGCCACGAAGCCTCCGTCGGCATGATCGACAGCCAGCGGTTGGAATACCTGATGGCGTCCGGCATGGACGAAGACGCCGCGCGCGATCTGATTGTGCAGGGCTTCCTGGCGCTGGACGACGACAACCTGCCGCCGGGCATGAAAGCGCGCGTGGCCGAGATGATCTCGCAAGCCAAATCCGGCGGGATGTAATCCCTCTGGTCGCCCCCTTTTCCTGCGGGGCGGCCTTTTCGGGCGGCGCGGTTTATCCCGCCGCCCGTGCGCGGCCCAATTCGCGGGCCAGGGCGCAGAAACCTTCGAGATCGACCCGCTCCGCCCGCTCGGTCGGCGCGATTCCGGCGGCGTTCAGCAGGTCTTCGACCCCCGGATGCAAACCCTTGAGCGCGGCGCGCAGCATTTTGCTCATAACGCGGCGCGTCCAGCGCGGTCAGATGCACGACGGCGGAATGCACTTTCGGCGGCGGGGTGAAGGCTTCCGGCGGCAATTCCATCACCACCCGCGCATCGGTGCGCCACGCCGCCAGCACCGCCAGCCGCCCATAGGCTTTCGAGCCGGGCTGCGCCACGATCCGCGCCGCCACTTCGCGCTGAAACATCAGCGTCAGGCTTTGCCAGAAGGGCGGCCATTGCGGCGGGGTGAGCCAGCGCACCAGCAATTCGGTGCCGATATTATAGGGCAAATTGGCGACGATGCGGATCGGGACGTCGAGATGCTCGCGCGGGTCGATCTCCAGCGCGTCGGCGTTCAGAACCTCCAGCCGTCCGGGGTAATGCGCCGCGATTTCCGCCAGCGCCGCCATGGCCCGGCTGTCCTTTTCCACCGCCAGCACCCGGCGCGCGCCCTCCGCCAGTAGCCCGCGCGTCAGGCCGCCGGGACCGGGGCCGACCTCCAGCACATCGCAGGCCGACAAATCCCCCGCCCGGCGGGCAATCTTCGCCGTAAGGTTCAGATCCAAAAGGAAATTTTGCCCCAGGGATTTCTTGGCGCGCAGATCATGCGCCGCGATCACCTCGCGTAGTGGTGGCAATCCGTCCAGCGCCGTCATGCCGGCCCCTCGCTCATATCGCGCGCCATGCGGAGCGCCGCGATCAGCGAGGACGGGTCGGCGGCGCCGGTGCCCGCGATGTCAAAGGCGGTGCCGTGATCCGGCGAGGTGCGGGTGAAGCCCAGCCCGAGGGTGACGTTCACCCCGCCCGCGAAATCCAGCGTTTTGATCGGGATCAGCGCCTGATCGTGGTAGGTGCAGATAGCGACGTCGTAGCGCGCGCGGGCGGCGGGGTGAAACAGGGTGTCGGCCGGGTGCGGGCCGGTCAGTGCCAACCCCTCCGACGCCAGCCGCGCCACCAGATCGTTCATCCAGTCCAGCTCCTCGCGCCCCATCGCCCCGCCTTCGCCCGCATGGGGGTTCAGCCCGGCCACGGCAAGGCGCGGCGTGGAAATGCCCTGTTCTTTCAAGGCGTTATGGGTGATGCGGATGGTGCGTTCCAGGAGGTCTGGCGTCAGCGCGGTTGGGACTTCGGAGAGCGGGATGTGGATCGTTGCGGGCACCACGCGCAGCGCCTCGCAGGCCAGCATCATCACCACGTCGCGCCCGCCCGCGAGGTCGGCGAGAAACTCCGTATGCCCC
>PDRY01000032.1 GCA_002748265.1 Rhodobacterales bacterium | reverse complement strand
CCAACCCCGCCGCCTGCTGGCGGAACTGGGCCTGCGCAAATTCATCGGCGTGCAAATCCTGTTCCTCGGCTCTTTAAGCCAATTCCTGCTGGCCCCGGTTCTATGGAGCTTCTGGGCCCTGCCCCTCGGCCTGCCCCACCCGCTCATCGCCGTCATGCCCTCCGCCATGTTCTGGCTGCTGGCCGGCGTCTTCATCGCCTCCGAACTCCTGACCATCGCCGTCGGAATCCTCTCGCTCGACGCCAAAGACCGCCGCTTCCTGCGCAAATGGGTGCCAACCCTGCACTTTTACTTCCCCCTCGCCAGCCTCGCCGCCCTGAAAGGCATGCTCGAAATCGCCACCAAACCGTTCTACTGGGACAAAACCCAACACGGCAAATTCCACCACCACGACAAAGTCATCTGGGAACGCCTGCGCGCCCCGGTCAGCAAGGAAAGAGCCTAAGCCCCCTCGGCCGCATCAATCCGCAGCCGGGTTTCAAAAGCCGAAGAAATGTGGTCGCGCAACGCCGCCGCCGCCGCATCCGGGTCGCGCGCCTCGATCGCGCGCACGATGGCATCATGCTCCGCCAACGCCGTGGCCGACCGCCCCTCGACCGCCAGCGAAGTCGTCGCCAACAACGCCATCGAGCGATGCACCATGTCAAGCTGCTCCACCAGATAGCGGTTATGGCTCGCCAGATGCACCTGCTTGTGAAACCGCCGGTTGGAACGCGCCATCGCTGCCGGATCGTCGGTGCGGGCATAATCCTCTTCCACCATCTCGCGCAAAAGCCGCACCTCCTCGGGCGCCGCATGTTGTGCCGCCAGCCGCGCCGCCAGTCCCTCCAGCTCCGCACGCACCGCATAAAGCTCCGCCAACTGATTATGATCCAGCGACGCCACGATCAGCGACCGCCCGTCCCGCGTCAAAATCCGCTGCGTCTCCAGCCGCTGAATGGCCTCGCGCACCGGCGTGCGCGACATGCCCAGCCGCTCCGCCAACTCGCTCTCCACCATCCGATCGCCCGGACGATAGTCGCCCGCATCAATCGCTTCGAGGATCAACTCATACGCATCCTTCAGAACCGGCTTTTCCTGCATTGCGGCCTCCTAACGCACCGACCATGCCCCTGTATTCCTATGTATGCAACCGCTTTACCCCCGCCGCCACAACCGCTACACCTCCCCCATGCAGGACTTCAAACACGTCACCGGCTGGGTCTTCGACCTCGACAACACGCTCTACCCCCCAAGCACCCGCCTGTTCGATCAGATCGAACCGCGCATGACCGACTGGGTAATGCAGGAAGCCGGGGTAAGCCGCGCACAGGCCGACGCGCTGCGCAAGCAATACTGGGCGCAATATGGCACCACCCTCGCCGGGCTGATCGCCGAACACGGGACCGACCCGGCGCCATACCTGACCCATGTACATGACATCGACTTCTCGGTCCTCGCCCCCTCGCCGGAACTGGCCCGCGCCATCACCCAACTGCCCGGCCGGCGTATCGTCTACACCAACGGCTCCGTGCCCTACGCCGAAAAAGTCCTTTCTGCACGGGGACTTAGCGGCGCGTTCGACGCCGTTTACGGCATTGAAAACGCCGATTTCCAACCCAAACCAGACCCCGGCGCCTACCGGAAAATCCTGTCTCAAGACGGGATGGACCCCGAAAAAGCCGCCATGTTCGAAGACGACCCGCGCAACCTGAAAGCCCCCGCCGAGATGGGGATGCGCACGGTGCATGTCTCGCCGACCCCCGGCCCGGACGCCGCCCATATTCACCACCACACGGCGGACCTGACCGCGTTCCTGCAAACCCTGATCGCCACCCTGCCCTGAACCAAAGCCGCGACATTTCGACGCATGTTCAACCGCGCGCGGCAATCCGATAACCTGCCCAAAACTGGCTTAACGTAGGAGATCCCAATGGCCGAAGAACAGCAAAACAGCTCCAAGGGCGAACTGGCCTTCTTTCTGATCGCGCTGGTGATCGTTCTGGCGCTGGTTGGCGGCTTCCTGCTCGGCGGCCTGCCCTATGTCGGCATGGTCATGGTCGGCGCAACCTTCATTTCGCTCGCTTTCCTGGTGATCCTGAGCCGAGGGAACACGGCCAACGCACCAAATTCCGACGGGGCCGACATGCGCTTCGACGGCTGCTTTTCCGCCAACAGCGCCGCAATGCCCGCCGCCCGGTCGCCGCCGGCAGCTTCCGCCGCGACCTGAATTTGCGCCTCGATCAGTGGCGTTTCGGTCCAGCCCGGCGCAAGGCAATTCACCGTCACGCCGCCGGTCTCGGCGCTGCCAATATCCGCATATTCCAACGCCGCCACCTTCGACAGCCCAACCAGCCCATGTTTCGCCGCAACATAAGGCGCCTTGGCTTTGGACGCGACCAAGCCATGCGCCGAAGCGACATTGATCACCCGCCCATAGCCGCGCTGCGCCATGCCCGGCATCGCCGCGCGCATGGTGTGGAAACAGGCGGAAAGGTTAATGGCGATGATCGCGTCCCAGCTTTCCGGCGGCATCTCCCCGAGCGCCGCCGTCTTCTGAATGCCCGCATTGTTCACCAGAATATCCAGCGGCCCCCAGCTTTCCATCTCCGCCATCAGCCCGGCAATCGCCGCCGGGTCGGCCATGTCCGCGCCGAAAAACTTCGCCTCC
>PDRY01000037.1 GCA_002748265.1 Rhodobacterales bacterium | reverse complement strand
CCGAACATCCGGTCGCCCGCATCGCCCAGACCGGGCAGGATATAGCCGTTCTCGTTGAGCTTTTCGTCCAGCGCGGCGGTGATGATCGGCACGTCCGGGTGCGCCTCCTGCATCCGCTCAACCCCTTCCGGCGCGGCCAGCAGGCAAAGGAACCGGATGTTTTTCGCCCCCGCTTCCTTCAGCTTGTCGATGGCGGCGACCGAGGAATTGCCCGTGGCCAGCATCGGGTCCACCGCGATCACCAGGCGGTCCTCCAGCTCAGAAGGCACCTTGAAATAATACTCCACGGGCTTCAGGGTTTTTTCATCGCGATACAGGCCGACAAAGCCGACGCGCGCCGAGGGGATCAGTTCCAGCACCCCGTCGAGCAGCCCGTTGCCCGCGCGCAAGATCGAGATCAGCGCCAGTTTCTTACCCGCCAGAATCGGCGCGTCCATCGGCTGAATCGGGGTTTCGATCCGCTTCGTGGTCATCTCCAGCTCGCGCGTGACCTCATAGGCCAGCAGCACGGAAATCTCGCGCAGCAACTTGCGGAATTCGCCGGTTGAAACGTGTTTCTGGCGCATCAGGGTCAGCTTATGCTGCACCAGCGGGTGATCGACGATGGTCAGGTGTTCATACATCCGGTTTTCCTCAACTTGCCAGCCGTTTGGCGATGGTGGCGCGGGTATCCGAGTCGCAAAAGGCGGCGTCCAGCGCGGTCTTGTCGATAATATCAAACTCGGCCGCGGTCCAACCAAAAATCTCGATCAGTTTTTCGTATTCTCGGGTCATGTCGGTATGGAAAAACGGCGGATCGTCGGTGGAAACCGTGAGTTTCACCCCGTTTTTGCGCAGGATTTCAATGGGATGCGCCTCCCAGCCCGCAACCGCCCCCAGCGCTACGTTCGAGCCGGGGCAGACCTCCAGCACGGTGCCACGCTGAGACAATTCGCGCATCAGGTCGGGGTCTTGTGCGGCGCCGATCCCGTGGCCCACCCGGCTCACCCCAAGCGCCAGCGCCGCGCGCACCTCGTCCGCCCCGCGCCATTCGCCCGCATGCGCTGTCAGGCCAAGCTCCGCCTCGCGCGCCATGTCAAAAGCATAGGCGAAATCGGCCAGTTCGTGCGCGTTCTCGTCGCCCGCAATGCCGAAGCCGGTGATGAACCGGCCCGCCGTTTCCTGCGCACAGCGGGCGGTTTCGCGCGCCCCTTCCGGGCCGAAATGGCGGATGATGGTGACGCAGCCGCGCAGGGTGATGCCGTGTTGCGCCTCGGCCCGCGCCGCCCCCTCTTCCATCGCCGCCAGATAGTCGCGCCACGCCGCCACGTCCCGCCCGCCGCAAAAGTCCGGCGACAGGAAGCTCTCGACATAAACCACCCCATGCGCCGCCGCGTCTGACAGCACCGCTTCCGTCAAATCGGCGTAATCCTCAGGCGACTTGAACGGCGCGGTCGCGGCCTCGTACGTGGCGAGAAACTCACCGAAATTTCCGTATTGGTAATGGCCACCGGCGTCAAATATCGGCCCAAGCTCCAGCCCCTTGCGCGCCGCCACCCGGCGCACATATTCCGGGCTGGCCGCGCCCTCAAGATGGTGGTGCAGCTCGATTTTCTTGCGGTCTTGTAACGTCACAGAAAGCTCTTCCCCGCACCGCGCTCCGAGAGCCCCAGATGCTGCGCCACCGAAGCGCCGATGTCGGAATACGCCACCTGCCCCACCGGCTTTGCGCCCAGCCCGTAGCCGATGACCGGCACCCGCTCGCGGGTGTGATCCGTGCCGCTCCAGGTCGGGTCGTTGCCGTGATCGGCGGTGATGATCATAAGGTCATCCGGCCCCATTTTGGCGAACAGTTCCGGCAGACGGGCGTCAAACCATTCGAGATGCCGGGCATAGCCCGCAACGTCGCGGCGGTGGCCGTATTTGGAGTCAAATTCGACGAAATTGGCAAAGACCAGATCGCCTGCGCCCGCGCTGTCCGCCCGCTCCAGCAGGCAGTCGAAAAGCTGGTCGTCGGTGCCTTTGCACAGGGTATCCACCCCGCGATGGGCAAAAATATCGCCAATCTTTCCAATAGCATGCACCTTGCGCCCGACATCATGCGCCCAGTCGAGCAGGGTCGGCTTCGGCGGCTCCAGCGCAAAATCGCGCCGGTTCACGGTGCGCGAAAATCCCTCTTCGGCGCTGCCGATAAACGGCCGGGCAATCACGCGCCCCACCCGCCTTTCATGCAGCATCGGCGCCACGGCCCGGCACATATCCAACAGCCGTTCCAGCCCGAAATGCTCCTCATGCGCCGCGATCTGCACCACGCTGTCGGCGGAGGTGTAAACGATGGGCTTGCCGGTGGCGATATGCTCTGCCCCAAGCTCTTCGAGAACCACCGTGCCGGAAGCGTGTTTGAGGCCCAAAAGCCCGGTCCCCGCCGCCTTTTCCAGCGCCGCGATCAGGTCCGGCGGG
>PDRY01000034.1 GCA_002748265.1 Rhodobacterales bacterium | reverse complement strand
CGAATTGCCATCGGGGAAGGTAAGGGAAATCTGGGCCATCGGCCTTTCTCCTCGTCGGTTTGGCGCCCACGGAACGCCCGGTTGCAAGTTATTGGTGCCTCCGTTTGCCTGCGCAGCGCCGCCAAGTCAAGCGCGCTTTGCCCTTTTCAAACCGGGCGGATTGGGCGAAGGTGCGGCGGAAAGAAGAGGGGGCGGATCATGGGTCAGGCAGAGTTTCTCGACACGAAAGACGGGCGGCGGATCGCCTATGTTTATACGCCGCCGAAACTTGGGACGCATGGGCGGCTGGAGCCGACGGTGGTGTTTCTGTCCGGGTTGAAATCGGACATGGAGGGCACGAAGGCGGTGGCGCTGGAAGGCTGGGCCACCTGCCGGGGTCTGGGCTTTTTGCGCTTCGATTATTCGGGGCATGGGCAGAGTTCCGGGCGCTTTGAAGATGGCTGCATCGGCGATTGGCATGCGGATACGCTGGCGGCGGTGGATGCGCTGACCGAGGGGCCGCTGGTTGTTGTCGGCTCGTCGATGGGCGGCTGGCAGGCGCTTTTGCTGGCGCGCGCGCGGGCGGAGCGCATACGGGGGATGGTGGGCATTGCCGCCGCGCCGGACTTTACCGAGGACGGCTATTGGGCCGGGTTTGATGCGGGGCAGCGCGACGAGCTGGCGCGCGAGGGGTTCCTGCGCATCCCGTCCGATTACGAAGAAGATTACATTATAACCCAACGGCTTATCGAGGATGGTCGGGCGCAGATGGTTTTGCGTTCGCCGCTTGATCTGCCGTTTCCGGTGCGGCTGTTGCAGGGCACGGCGGATACGGCGGTGCCGGTCTCGCAGGCGGTGAAACTGCTCGAACACGCGACCTCGCCAGACATGCGGCTTCTGTTGGTCAAAGACGCCGATCACAGCTTTTCGACCCCGGAATGTCTTGGCCTGATTGAAGCGGCGATCATGGAGGTGTTGGCGTGACGGAGCCGGTTTTGTTTGTGCCGGGGCTGGCCTCGGATGCACGGGTTTTCGCGCCGCAGGTCAATGCGTTGTCGCGCGAGCATGTGGTGCAGGTGGCGTCGCTGGCGGGGGAGGACTCGATCCGGGCGATGGCGGCGCAGAGCCTGTCAAACGCGCCGCCGAAATTCGCGCTGGTCGGGCAGGGGATGGGCGGGGTTGTGGCGCTGGAAATGGCGCACCGCGCGCCCGATCGCGTCACCCGGCTGGCCCTGATTTCGACCTCACCACTGCCCGATAGCCCGGAAGCGGCGGCGGCGCGCGAGCCGGTGATCGTCAAGGCGCAGTCCGGCGGGCTGGACGAGGCGTTTCGCAGCGTGTTTCACATGGATACGCTGGCGGAAGGGCCGGTGCGCGGGCCGGTCTGGGCCTTGATGCACAAGATGGCGCTGGAGCTGGGCGCGGAGGTTTTTGTGCGCCACCAACGCGCCATGCAGCGCCGCCCGGACACGCAAAAGGTGCTGCGCGTGGTGAAGATGCCGGTGCTGGTGCTGGCGGGGGAGGCGGACCGGATCGTGCCGGTGCAGCGCCAGCAATTCATGGCGCAACTGGTGCCCTACGCGCAGATGAAAATCCTCTCCGGCGCGGGGCATGTGCCCTCGCTGGAAACGCCCGCGGCGATGATTTCTGCGCTGGAAACCTGGCTGACGCAACCGATGGTGCTGCGGTAGGCCCCCCCTTTCAAACCGCTTTCAGCTTCGGCTGCGCCTTCTTCTTTGCCGCTGGCTTCTTGCGCTTGGCGGCGACCCGTTTGGCCTGTTCGGCGTGGGTGCCCATGTTCTGATCAATAAATTCCAGCACCAGCGGGCGGATATGGTTGCGCCATGATTTGCCGGCGAAAATGCCGTAATGTCCGGCGCCGATTTCGATATAGCCGGTCTTCTTTTCATCCGGCAGGCCGGTGCAGAGGTCGAGCGCGGCGGCGCATTGGCCGGGGGCGGAAATGTCGTCTTTCGAGCCTTCGACTGTCTTCACCGCTACATCGGTGATCTTGCCAATATCGACCTTTTTGCCGTCCACCACGAATTCATTGCGCGCAATCTCGCGGTTCTTGAAGACGCGTTCGACGGTCGAGAGGTAAAACTCCGCCGTCATGTCCATCACGGCGAGATATTCGTCGTAGAATTTGTTGTGCTTGTCGTGTTCGGAGGCCTCGCCGCGCGCGGTGCGCAGGATCTGATCGTAAAAGGCTTTGCCGTGGGTCTCCGGGTTCATCGACATGAAGCCCGAAAGCTGCGCCAGCCCCGGATAGACCAGCCGCCCGACGCCGGCATATTTGGCGCCGACGCGCTGAATGGCAAGCTCCTCCAGCTGGCCCATGGTGACGCGGCGGCCGAAATCGGTGACGTCGGTTTCGGCGGCGTCCGGGTCGATCGGGCCGCCGATCAGGGTCAGGGTCTGGGGCTGCGCTTCCGGGTCTTCCTGCGCCAGATAGGCGGTGGCGGCCAG
>PDRY01000030.1 GCA_002748265.1 Rhodobacterales bacterium | reverse complement strand
CACATAATCTTCCGCGTGGCCCGGCACGTCGAAATTGAACACATGGCTGACATTCGGGATGTCCAGCCCGCGCGCGGCAACGTCGGAAGCGCAGAGGAAACGGATCGTGCCGTCGCGGAAGCCTTGCAGCACTTCCATGCGTTTCGACTGGTCCAGATCGCCGTGGATCGGCGCGGCATTGTAGCCGTATTTCTTCAATGATTTCGCGGTGATATCCACATCTGTCTTGCGGTTACAGAAGATGATGGCGTTGGTGCAGGCTTCGCCCTCGGAGTCGATAATGGTGCGCATGATGCGGCGCTTTTCGCTGCCGGCGCGGTCGCGGCGGGTGGGTTTGAACTGGATCACTGCCTGCGTGATGGTGTCCGATGTTGTCGCCTGTCGCGCCACTTCGATGCGGGCGGGGGAGGACAGGAAGGTGTTGGTGATGCGCTCGATTTCCGGCGCCATGGTGGCGGAGAAAAACAGCGTCTGGCGGGTGAAGGGCACGAGGCCGAAAATCCGCTCGATGTCCGGAATGAAGCCCATGTCAAGCATCCGGTCGGCTTCGTCAACCACCATGACCTCGATGCCGGTCAGGAGCAGCTTGCCGCGCTCGAAATGGTCCAGCAGGCGGCCCGGCGTGGCGATCAGTACGTCGACGCCGCGGTCGATCAGTTGGTCCTGATCCTTGAACGACACGCCACCGATCAGCAGCGCTTTGGTCAGTTTGACATATTTGGCATAGGTGTCGAAGTTTTCCGCCACCTGTGCGGCCAGTTCGCGGGTCGGGCACAGCACCAGCGAGCGCGGCATGCGGGCACGCGCGCGGCCACGGGCCAGCTTGGAAATCATTGGCAGGGTGAAGGAAGCGGTTTTGCCGGTGCCGGTCTGCGCGATGCCCAGCACGTCCTTGCCTTCGAGCGCGGGCGGGATGGCGCCTTCCTGAATCGGCGTGGGGGTTTCGTAGCCCGCCTCTTCAACGGCTTTCAAAACTTTGGGACTGAGTTTGAGATCAGAGAATTTGGTCAAAATTTGCCTTTCGTGGTTGCGGCTTCTGGGCCGCAAATTTCACGCGGCCGCCCGACCAGATTGCCGGGCTTCGTCCTGTGGTTCGCTTAACGGCAAAAGGGGGCAGGGTCAAGGCAAGTCAGGCTGTGGTGGGCAGGGGCCGAGGTGTCAGCCCGCCCCGCCAATGGTCAGTCCGCCGATCCGCACGGTCGGCTGGCCAACGCCGACGGGCACCCATTGCCCCGCCTTGCCACAGGTTCCGATGCCCGGATCAAGGGCGAGATCGTTGCCGATGGCGCGGATCTGTTTCATTGCCGCCGGGCCGTCGCCGATCAGGGTGGCCCCCTTGACCGGCGCGCCGACTTTGCCGTTCTTGACCCGGTAGGCCTCGGTGCAGGAAAAGACGAACTTGCCGTTGGTGATGTCGACCTGTCCGCCGCCGAAACCCACCGCGTAAATCCCGTCTTTGAGATCCGCGAGAATGTCCGCCGGGGTGGCATCGCCCGGTTCCATCAGCGTGTTGGTCATGCGCGGCATGGGGGCATGGGCGAAGCTTTCGCGCCGTCCGTTGCCGGTCGGGGCGACGCCCATCAGCCGGGCGTTCTGGCGGTCCTGCATATAGCCCACCAGCACCCCGTCTTCGATCAGCACGTTGCGCCCGGAGGCGGTGCCTTCATCATCGACGCTGATCGAGCCGCGCCGGTTGGGCAGGGTGCCATCGTCCACCACTGTCACTCCGCGCGCCGCCACTTGCTGACCCACCAGTCCGGTAAAGGCGGAGCTGCCCTTGCGGTTGAAATCGCCTTCCAGCCCGTGCCCGACCGCTTCATGCAGCAGGATGCCGGGCCAGCCGGGTCCAAGCACCACATCCATCTGCCCGGCGGGGGCGGGTTCGGCCTCAAGGTTGACCAGCGCAATGCGCAGCGCCTCGCGGGCCACGCTTTGCCAGTGTTGCGGTTCCATCAGCCCGGTCAGCCCGTAACGCCCGCCGCCGCCATGCCCGCCGCTCTCGCGCCGCCCGTTTTGCTCGACAATCACCGAGATGTTGAGCCGCGCCATCGGGCGGGTGTCGCTCACTTGCTGGCCTTCCGGGCGCAGGATGCAGACCTCCTGCATCGCAGCGGCGAGGGTGGCGGAGACCTGCACCACGCGGGCATCGAGCGCGCGGGTAAAGGCGTCGATCTCTTGCAACAGTTCGATCTTCACCGGAAATTCGGCATCGGCGATCGGGTCGGCGTCGCTGTAATAGCGGTGGTTGCTCGGCGCGGGGGGCGGGGCGATGACGCCGCCCCCATCGGCCACCGCAAGGCGGGTGGTTTCTGCGGCCCGCATCAGCGCGCTCTCGGAAATCTCGGTGGCGTGGGCATAGCCTGCGGTTTCGCCTTTTACCGCGCGCAGGCCGAAACCCTCGGAGGCGTCATAGGCGGCATTGCGCAAGCGGCCATCGTCGAAACTCAGCGATTCTGAGCGCCGCCGCTCCAGAAACAATTCCCCATCCTCCGCTCCCGAAGTTGCTTCGCGCAGCCGG
>PDRY01000018.1 GCA_002748265.1 Rhodobacterales bacterium | reverse complement strand
GTTGCCTGAGCGATCCTGAACCGCCCCGACCGGGTCTCCATCGGCTGTGACGGGGATCGTCATGGCCGCATCCTGAAACAGCGTGGACAGGTCGGACGGGTCGTACCAAGCGGCAGGCGACAGCGGCCTGACGCTCGGAAAGAACGGCTGCATAGAGCTCTCGAAAGACCACGACAGACCCGGCCCATGAAGGCCAGCACCTCGAACGACAAGAGGACCAAAATCGACGGTCTGGCCGCTCAAGCCGGTCAATTTCAATGTGTCAGACCTTTGTGGCATGGGTCACTCCTTCTTCAATCAGAAGATGGGCCGTTTTGGTGTAGATCACTTGCCCCAGCGGCCCCGTCACGAGCAAATCCCACTTGGCGCGGCCCAGCGGCCATGACCTGGTGTCACCGTCGAATTCAGCTGCAAATCTTCGCTCTGTCGGATCGATCCAATCGACCACAAGCGGCGCAATCAGTTCTCCGTCTAACTTCCTAATATCGCTGGAGATCGACCAGCCAGTTCCGTCGATGGGCGTGCCCTCGGCATCTGTTAGCGACAGCGTTCCGATGAAAAGGAACGTCGAGCCGCGCGTGAAGCCACTATTGTCCATCTGTCTCTCCTATCCCCAGCAGCCGAGCGCGCGGCCCTGTTCTTGGTGCTCCGCAATTGACAGCGCCAGCGTGTCGCTGATCACATCAGCGTCGCGTGCCAGCCCGGTGATCGGGCGCCACCCGGCACAACCGTCAGTCCGACCAGTCGGAGCGCAGGCGGTCGCGAGCAGCGTCAGCGCCATCACGACGCAGATCCTCTTGAACCTCATGACGGGTCTCCTCTCTTTTCTTTGCCGCCTCGCGGCCCCTTTGCGTGGCCTTGCGGGAGCCGCCTCGGCGCCCCAAAAGAAAGGCGACGACCAGACCCACGGAGGCCAGCAGCAGCCCGGTCATTGGATCGGGCCGGTCAGGGTCAGGCTGCGCTTCGGATTCAGACGCTCGCGATAGGCTAGGAAGCCCAGAAACGCCGTTCCGAAGGGCAGCAGGGCGTCGGCCAGGTCGTCGGGGGCGCCGACGTCCCACCCGAGCGCCTGTGCGATCACGCCCAAGAGTGTGGCGATCAGCAGCCAGAACGAGCGAGCGGCGAAGATGGACAGCGGAGGCAGCTGAACGTTCATGGTCAGTTTCCTTTCAGGATGTTCAGAGAAGTGGTCAGCAGATCGACCACGCGGTCGATCCGGTCGGGAACGATGTCGAGCTGCTCCTCGTCCAGGGACGGCAGCGCCACCAGCTCACGGTGCATTGCGGCCCGAGTGATCGGGCCAGAGATGCCATCAACCAGCACATCCGCCTGCGCCTGGAACCCGCGAATATCGGACGGGTCGCGGCCCAGCAGGACAAGCGCCGTGCGGTCATAGAGCCGCAGCCGGTCGGCATAGCCGTTCAGCCCGCCGTTGATACGGTGCGTCACCATCTCAATGTCATTGCGGTCGGCATAGCGGTTCAGGCTCTGACCGGTCGGGTTGCCTTCGTCCCAATACCAAATGGCCGAAAGGCCCTCCCAGGGGTCGGTGTTCAGCGCATCAGGATCGCGGAAAAAATCGGGAGCGTCAGGATCAAGATCCTTGGCCCAAGCGCTGAACGCCCGATAGTTGTGCCCCCCCGTGAGTTGGAATGGCCCCCGGCCGCGCTTGCTATATCCATCGCCATCGCGCTCAGGCGTGTTGCCAAGGTCCACACGGATGTCATAGCGCCGCTGCGCAGGCGTCGGCCCCCACACCTCGCGATCATACTTAAAGCGCCCGCTTTCGTGGGCAGCTTGCGGAAGGAACTGCGCGAGACGATGCGGAAGGTTCAGCCCGGCAGTGGCGCCACCGAGTTTCAGCCCCGCGACCACGGAGCGCATATGCGCATATTGTCATTAGCCGGGCGCCCAGAAATGGCGACCAGCAGGTCGGTGTCGATCATGTCATTCTCCATGAAAAAACCCCGCGCGAGGCGGGGCGGTCATTTGACGATGAAGGGGTTACTTTGCGCTGTGACGCGGCGCGGGGGGATCAAGATCGGCAGTCCGGTTTCGACCTCCCACGTTGTGGTGACGATATAGGTGCCCCGCGCCAGCGTCGGACAAGCGCCCTCGGTCCACCAATCCAGCGTCAGGTTCTCCGGCAGCACGGCGTCGGGGCGGTAGTCCCCGCCGCCGTGGGCCGTGCAAACGATGAGCCACCCCATGGGCGACCGGCGCCGCACAAGCACATCCCAATCCGCGTGGAAGTGCCGTCGAATTGAGCGGTTCACCGACAGGGCGACCGGCGCTCCGGCCTGTGCGGTCGGCACAGTGACTGACCGCACCTCCAACCACAATTGCGCCGGGACGATCCCCGGCAGCATCAGCAGCAGAAATGCTGCGATCACCAGCGCCTGCGGCGCTTGCCACAGACGCCGGAAGCTATTGATCGTGCAGTGCATCAGTCCGCCCTCCCCCCAAGGCGCCGGATCAAAATCGCTCTCAGCGCCTCCCGGTCACTGAACAACGATGTGAAAACATCCAGCGCCAGATAGGCAAACGCGCTAACCACAAACACTGTCAGCGTCTCACTGCGGCCCGCCCACTGCGCCAGATCAGGCGCCAGCGCGTAGCCGATCCCCCCAGACAGACCTGCTTCCAGCATCCGAGCGATAGGCCCCTTAGCCTCGGACTGACGCGCGACCCATGCCATGCCGGACACCAGAGCCACCCAAAATTCAATTGGTTTTTCAGGCACATTCGTCTCCATTTCCCCAAAAGCGGCCGTGATTGACGCCCATCCCTTGCGCGCCAATCACGGCCAGCGCGGGTCCGCGTCGTAGTCAAACGGGATGCCCCGATCCTTCATGGTCCAGCTAACGTCCATGACCGCCTCAACCCAATTCATCCCAAGCTGTGCCAGCTCAATGAACTGCGCGGGGGTGAGGTGGTGGATCACGTTCGCCGCGTCACGATACGTGATCAGTGCCGCGTCGATGCCCTGCACATGGTAGGCCGTCGCGCGCTGCAAGAGACCCAGAATGGTCCTCTGATCAAAAGGGCGTCCCGTCATCGGAATCGGATCGTCCTGCCACGAAACGGTGAACGATTTACCCTGAGCCAGCCGCCGCGCCCGCTCCTCATTGACGTCTGCGCCAGTCGGCTGGCGCCTCTGATAGTCCGCCACGCCAGCTGCTTGCGCAGCGGCAAATAGTTCGGCAGTTCCGGGGTCATCTACGGCAGCGGTCGTCACCACCCACGCCCCGTCCTTCTCGATCTCCACGTTGATCAGTGTCTGGGCCACGTCGGCCCAGCGCGCATTCCGAAAGTCCATCACGACACCCTCACATATTCACAACCGCTCCCGGCAGGCGCCCACCCCAGACACGCCCACCGGCCCGGCGGCACCCCGCTGCTGACAACCGTGCCAGCAGAGCTGATGCTGGCGTAGGAAAGCTGCGATCCATCGACCTCGGCGCCGTAGACCAGAGTCCCGCCAGAGTTGTTCTTGAGGAACGCCTTGCGCCCCTTCACCCCCTGGATGGTCTGGATTGCGGCATTGTTCTCGTGCCAAAACTCGTGCCCATTCCACGACGCCTCAGTGGTGGAGATCCGCACCTGACCGGCTTGCGTTGATCCGTCAGCGCTGTAGGCTGCAATCACCACCTGGTCCAAGTTGCGATCCCAATAGACGACGCCCTGATTTTTTTCCGTCTCGTTCTTCAGCCAGACATTGGCGTTCCCGCCAGGCGCGGCCTTCACGACAACCGGCATGTCGAACAGCGCAGTGCCGTCGAACATCGCCGTTAGCGCGTTCACGCTGTCGAGCAGCGTGGCGGTATCGCCAACCAGAGCGCCAGCCATCCAGGCGAAATTCGCGTTGAGTTCAGGGATCGTGAACCCCGCCAGAACCCCCCAAACGTAGGTGGCATCTGCGTGGAAATTCACCTCATCGTTCGTGTCCGGGATGCGCGCCGGATCGAACTGTGTCAGCGGCGTGTATGGCATCAGCTAACCCCCTGTGTTGTTACTGAAAAGAAGAAATCGTCGGGAAGCTCAGCCGGTAGCGAATAGTCGGTGATGAACCCGATATTGACCAACTGCGGCCAGTCGTCCTCTACGGCGAAGGTCACGACACGAATGCCGTCCAGATCGTCCAGCAGCCGCTCAATATGCTCGAACCCCTCGCGCTTCGCGTGGACCTGGTAGGTTGCGTCTCTCGCAATCGCGCGCTTCTGGACAGTCGTTACCCCGAAATCGTTGGTCGCGATTTTCGTGAACGTCCGGCGATCGACGCGCGTGGACCGCTCCATGAGCGTGGTGCCGATCCGTTTTGCGCGACCAATCACGACCTCGCCAATCGACGGCGCCGGACCCTCAATCGTCAGGCGCACTTTGTGAGTTGCGAACCCGCTGACGTGGACGATGTGGCGCCGAGTATTCCGATAAAAAATCGTGTTCAGCCAGGCCAGCCAATCCGCCACAGGCTCCGCGCCATTGGTGATCGTCTCAGAGGAGGTGACGACCCCCGAACCGTCCACCGACTCGATGAGACAGCTTGCGCAATCCAATTGGAACAGCGCCACCGAGTCGAACGGCCCATCCACGTCGATCTCCACCACCAGCGGAGACGCGCCAGAGGTATGAACGCTTGGTGAACCGTCGATCAGAGCTTGCGTGTTGGTCGCGCTGACGTAGATCCAGCGCGCGCCCTCCAACTCCTGAACCTCGTTCTCCGGCGGCAACCCGGCGTTGCCGTTGATGCTGCTGATATACACACTGCCCAACCGCGACACCTTGGCGCCTAGCGGATAGGTCGCGCCGGGCGCCCATTGCGCATGCGCGTCAACCGCCGTCGTGCTGGCGATGGACAGTCCGACAGGCCGAATTACATGCATGCGCTCACCCCATCTGAGCGAGCGTCAGGCTCGCGTCGCTGTTTTTGGTCTGTCGCGTTAGCAGATCGCGCACCTGCGCCAGAAGATCGCTGTGGCGGCGCAGCTCGACGTTCTGCGCGTCGATCACTTTCTGGTCGCGCTCTTTGGCCTCGCGAAGTTCAGCGGCCATTTTGGCCTCTGCTGCCGTCGCGTATTTGCTGGCATCGAGAGACCACTCCCCGCGCGCGGTGTTCACCTTGTCCAGCCATTTCTTTTCGTCTTCGAGCTGCCAGATCCGCCGTTGATAAGCGTGGTTCGCCGGATCGAGCGCCTTGAGGTCCATCCGCCGCAGCGCAACCGTGTTGCCCAACAGTTCATAGAGCCGCCGCATCAGGCCCTCGCGCTGCTGCGCGATCAGATCGGCCCGCTGTTTCTGGGCCTCCTGGGCGGCTTTCAGCTCCGCGCCACTGTTCGCGGCCACCTGCTCCGTGAGTTGCTTCCACTGGCTGAACATCGGCGACAGAGCAATCAGGCTGGCAGCCGCCGCGTTGCGGCCTTGCGCGTTCAGCCGGTCCACCATTGCGCGGAACTGCGCCGTGGTGCTGATCGAACCTGCGACACCCACGGCGCGCATCTCCGCGCGCAGTTTCTGGCCGATCATCTTGGCTTGCTCCGGCAGGCTGTAGAAAGCGCCGAAGTAGTGATCCGCCGCCTGCTGGAACGCCTGCACGCCGCCGACCTGCTCTATGATCTGGCGCGCCGCATTGGCCGAAACCACGCCGCCGCGCATGGCACGAAGGCCCAATCCCCGGAAGGCATCGTTGATCGCCCCCAGCGAAACCGCCATGGCCTGCAACGTCTCTGTCGCGGTTTCACCGTCCCGCGCAAAACGGCGACCAATGACCCGCGACGCCAGATCGTCGGACACGCCTTGCATCTTTTCCAGAAGCGCCCGCTGCGCCTCCTCTGGGCTCATGCCCTTAGTGTCCAGCGAGATAACCTTTTGGTAGCTATTGAGCGCCCTTGTGCTGGCTCCGATGCTCTTGGCCATGCTCTCCGTGGACCGGCGGATGTCCAAGTAAGCCTTCTTGATCGGTTCCGCGATCTGCGCGCTCGCACGCTCCCATTCGGTCGAGGTCTTCTTCGACAGCCCCCAGAAGCGCGTCTTTTGCATCTTCTTGAACTGCCAGGTCCAAGCGTCGGTGCCCTTAATCGAAACCTCAATGCCGCGGTTCAGCTCCTTCGTTTTCGTCTTGAAGAAGCTGAACGCAGCAGCCGCCACCCCCACGACCGGGATCAACCCACCAATAGCTGAGGTCAGGCCGCCACCAAGCGCGGAGCCGAGCCCGGAGATAGCCCCCGACAGCCCGCCGCCGTTGAACAGAGGCGAAATCACGCTGCCCATGCCACCTAGGATGCCCGTGCCCCCGCCCCAAGAGCCCAGAGCCTTGCCGAGGAAACCGGACAGCATCCCACCGCCACCGCCGCCGAGGGCCTGTTGTGCCGCGCCAGCGATGCCGCCAGCGGCGGGGGCAGCCAGACCCAAACCGATCATGATCCGGTTCTTCGCGGCCATCGCGATCATCTCTGACAGCATCCGCTTGAAGCTGTTCAGGACGTTAGACACGAAGCCTTTGAAGTCCCGGAAACCGCCGACAACGAAGTCGCCGAATGCGCTCGACACCCCGTCAATCGCGCTGACCACCTTGCCCTTGAAGGCATCGGCCAGATCCTTCGCGGCCTTCTGCGCCTCAGATAGCTTTTCCGCAGCGGCTTTCGCTGCGCCGCCCACACCGCCGCCGGACCCGCTGCGACCACCGCCAGACGAACCGCCCAACGATTCCCCCAGCGCATCGGTGGCTGGCGCCGCTTCACCTGCACTCTCTCCGACACCACTGACAGCATCGCGAAGAGCCTCAACGGACTTGAGCGGCGCTCGCCCAAGACCCGCGTAATGACGCCCAATATCGGAAGCCGCATCCGCCATCGCGCGCGATGTGTCCGCGATCTCGCGCATCCCCTCGGCCAACGGGCCGGTGTAGTCAGCGTTGAACGCTGTAGTGAACGCGGCTACTGCGCTTTCGCGCATCGACGCCAGACTGCCGGACCATTCGTTCCGAAGCGGCGCCAGATCAATGGACGCGGCCAGGTTGGTCCCGGTGATACCCAGCTTCTCACCGACCCAGGACGCCGCCATGCTGGCTGTCAGACTGTCGAAGGCGGTCGCAGCTTTGCTCAGCATCTGCTGAATAGCGTCGATAACTGCATTCGCGGCGTTCACCGCGCCCTCACCAACCACCCCCGGAATCGCCTTGAAGATCGCGGCGATCGCGTCACCGGCGCCGACGAATGCGCCGACAGTTTTATTGGCCCACTCGCCAACACGCTCCAGCCCCTCGGCCATGGCAGAGGTGATCTCTGCCTTGACCGTGTATCCAAACGCAGCCGCGCGCATTCCGGCGGCGTCCACATGCCAGCCGATCCGCCCCCAGACCTCGCCAGCCAGATCGCGCAGCAGACGCAGAGCGTTGCCAACCCCGCCAGTTGCCCGCACCAGCTCCGAAAAGCGATACACCAACTCACCCGCGACCACGACAAGCGCGCCAATTCCTGTGCTAATCAAAGCCCCGCGCAACACCCGCAAGGCGCCCGCCATTGAGAAGGTGGCCACCTTGGCCGCGACCAGAGCGGCCACATAGCGAACGCCCATCACCGCTGTGAACGTAAGAGCGTAGGTCGCAAGTCGCGGGATCTGCGCAATGAGTCCAGAGAACAACTCGCGCAGCGGCTTTCCGACCTCGAAAGCAGACGCAAAGGCCGCCGCCGTTGCGCCGATCCGGGGCACCAACGAAACCGCCAGGTCATTGCCAATTCCGCGCGCCAGGAGGCCCAACTGGCTAATCTGATCGTTCGCCACCTCGATCCGTCCGGCGTCCACGTCCGATACAGCGACGCCAAAGCGATTAACCTCTTCGGCCGCCTGTCGAATGATCTCAGGTTGGAGTTTCTGAAAGGCCGCGAAGCCGCGATCACCAAAGATCTTGGACATCTCTGCGGCCTGCTCAGACGCCGGGATCATGTCCTTGATTGCCGTGGTGATCGTCGCAATCCGCTGATCCAGTGGCATGGCCTGCAAGTCGGTGATCGAAAGGCCAAGCCGATCGAACGCACCCGCAGCAGGCCCCGCACCCTGTGCCGCCAGTGCCAGACGCCGGGTCAGTCGCAGAGCGCCCGCCTCGATCTCGCCCATGCTGACGCCCGCCAACTCGCCAGCTCGGCTGAGAACCTGCATACTGGCGGTGGTGGTGCCCATAACGCGCGCTGATTTTGCGAATGCGTCAATGGCGCTGCCCGCCTTGAGCGCGACGCCAGACAATGCAGAGCCCAGGACAACCACGCCCGCGGCCGCCAGTTTGAACTGACGTCCCAGCGTTTTCAGTCGACGCTGCGCATCGGACATGCCGCGCTTGAACTTGGCGCTGCGCAGGTCCAGGTCCACACGCAGCGCGCCGATAAGATTGCTCATGATTTCTCCGCACTGCGCATAGCCATCGCCATGAGCGCAGATTCCAGCTTGGCCTCAGCAACCGCGTCGTTCCGCGGTTCTGGGATCCCCAGATACTCTTTTGATTTCGGGAATTTTTCAGGCGCGTTGACGGCCAGACCGATCAGGGAGGCGAGATTGTAGTGCTGCATTCGCGTGAGGCTTAGGGCGTCTTCGCGCGCCCGAGCCGCCGCACGCATGATCAGGAAAATCTCGCGCAGAGTCAGATCCCAAAAATCCGCATGGGGCTGTCCGAGCGCGACCCACTCGGACAGCAGACCATCCCAGTCTACTTTTTCGGAGCGGGCGGTTTGGTCTTCTTCGTCCGCCCCCCGTTTCCCACCGGCCCAGCCGAGCCATCATCGGAACTGGCTTTGGGGAAGGCCGCCGTGATGACATCACCGATCTTGCGCCCCATCTCCAAGAGGCCCAGATGGTCAATCACGTCGCACGTGACCTCGTGCCCGGCTTCGGTTTCGGGCTGACGAAGCAAGATCCGCATCAGCTCGATCATGTCCGTCATTTTCAGTTTGCCGTCTTCCAGTTCGGCAAACTGGTTCTCAATGTCGGTCACAGGGCAATCGAACTTCGCTTCGTATTCCGCCATTGCGGCGGCACCGAATTTCATCGGATAGTCATTGCCCTTGCCATCCGACACATACACAGGCGCCTTCATATCGCGCTCCTCTTAGCTCAAAAAAAGGGGGGATCGCCGCGCGATCAGGCCGGGATGGTCGGGGTCACAGGTCCGCTGATGCGGATTTTCGTGACCATCTGCACCACGTCATCAACCGGCACATCCGAGACGCGCACAGTCGGATAGCCGCTGAAAGCAAACTTCACGCCATCCGACAGTTCGATCTCATACATAATAAGATCGCCGGATTCCTGGTCGTTATACTGCTGCTGGAAACCGGCCTTTGTGTAGTTCTGCGGGATCTCAATCTCCGACACATCCGACAACCCGCGCACATACTCACGCGCGCGGCCAGGCGACTTGATATGCGTCGCCTCTTTGAATTCGAATTCCACTTCGGGCACGATCGGGGTTTTGACCTCGATCAGTTCAACCCAATTCTGACCGGCGTCCACCGATCTGCGAACCGTGCCGCCCCACCCAATAATTGCGTCCGTCATCTGTCTTGCTCCTGCATGATGATTTTGAAATCGCGTTGCGAGCGGTAGACACGCTGACCGCTCACTTTGTCGCGGGCGGAATCCTCACGCCCCAGCACTGCGAAAGCGCCGCGGCAGTTCCCCCCGCGATGGCCGGACAGGCGCGACTTCACCGCCCGCCCCAGCATCACAGATTGATCGTAGTCGTCTGACAAAGCGTCGATCTGAACCCGCCAAACGGTCAGACCGCCCTCCCCGTCCAGGGTGTATCCCGTCACCTCTGACACAACAGTCAGGATGATCTGCGGCATGGTTGCGCCGTCGCTCGATGAGCCCCATTCGACGCGATCAGCCACCAGGTTTCCGATCGCAGGATCGGTCACCAGGAGCGCCCGGACCTCCGCCTGCATCATCTCGCGGCCTTGCGCCGCGCGCGTGCAGCCGCCTTGCCCACTTCAAGGCGCAAGCCGTCCAGTATCGTGTCCAGCACTTCGCCCTTGGTCTGATCCCAGGCCGGTCTGGCATGGGGCTGGGCGTCGTGGTTGATGTTGCCGAACTCCTGCTGCTGGCCAGCCGGATCATTGGTGCCAGCATAGACCCGCACCACGTCCGGCGAGGGCTTGTGCGAACTGCGCCGTTGACTGCGGTTGAGCTTGGTCCCAACCGTGTAACTGCCCTTCAACTGTCCGGTCGGACCCTCCGGCGCTAGGTCATTCGCCCGATCGGCGAACACCTGCCCCCCCTTCTTGAGCACGCGACGGGCAACGTTCTTTCGCGTCGCCACGGTCAGCTCATCCATACCGGACAGTACCCCGTCCAGCCCCGTCAGCTTCATGGTCATTCCGCCGCCCTCATGCTGATTTCGATATGGCGCCCGTCACCAGCAGGGCGCGGGGGCGCGGTGATCTGGAACTCCGCACCATCGGCCAGCACGACACGCCAGCTCGCGCGGATCTCAACCCATCGGCCCAGCCTCAAAATGGTCAGGAGCGGCGCAACCCCGGCGCGATCCCTGCCCTGGTCCCCGGTCTCAACGCCGCCGCCCCAAGACAGCGCGCCGTAAACCACAAATTCATCAACCCAGCCGCCGACTGGCTTTCCGGTGGGCGTGCGGCCCTGGGCGGGCGACTGAAACGTCACACGCCGGTTGCGCTGCCGTGGCGCGCCCATCAGAGCACCACAGCCGGGCGCACATAGCGCACCTGCCGGATTAGCGTCCGACACCCCATCGACACGTTCAGGAATTCCATCGGTTCCACCGTGATCCCGGCGGTGCGCCATTCCTTGGCGATCAGAATAATGGCCTGCGCCATCTGGCGCGGGGCGCTCGCCGCTGTGTGGCCGCAGGTCGCGACAACGCGCAGCGCCCCCGCCGCAGGAAATCCACTGGCCGCAACCAGGCGCGGAGCATCACCAGCCCCGCGCAGGATCGCACTTGACAGGTCAAGATCTGAAACAGTCCCGTCATCTCCGATGACCTGCATCTGATCGACCTGAACAACCGGCATGATCGGAAAATACCACTCCGACCATCCGGTCAGATTGACCTCAAACGCGAAGCGGCGGGGCAGCATGGGGCGACGGCAGGCGGTCTCGACCAGTTCTTGAGCGGCGATCAAAAGATCGGAAACCTCCGACTCGTGGTCGGGGTCGGTCTCCAACGCATTGGTCGCGCGCAAAAACCGGGCGGTCGTGACCGCCTGAGTGATCGGGTCGAGTGCCTGCATGGTTCCGCCGCCCCGTCAGATCAGGATTTCGCCGCGGGGCCTTGGGCCGGGGGCGCACCATCGCCCTGCGCCTCAAGCTCGGCCTCGCGCGCGGCCAAGGCGGCCTCGCGTGCGGCCAGATCGGCTTCGCGCTCGTCCAGGTCCACCACTTGCGAGGCCGCGGCGGCCTGCTGCTTGCGGCGGGCGGCTTCGTCATGCTTCTTCGCGTCATACACCTCGGCAAAGGGGGCATCGCCCGCACACAGACGCTTGGCGATTTCGGGCTCAAACCCTGCGATCTCGCCAGCCATGTAGCGATCATAGCGACGCAGCATGAACAGGGCGACCTTGCCCAACTTGTTGGTTTTCATCGTCTCATCCTCGATTTTCAGAAAGGGAGAGCGGCCCGCGGACCTGCGGGCCACAGGGGCGAGCGCTTACAGCGTCCAGCCCACGCCGTTGAACCCGGCCAGACCGACCGCATGATCGACCGCCAGATCGTGCTCGGAGATCGCGCGCAACAGGGTCATATCCTCTTGGAACGCGCTGTGCGTGGTCCCGCCCGCATCCACGAACGCGGCTTCCGTGCTGGTCGCGATCATCAGCTTCTTGCTGTCGCCGATCACCACTTCGTTGAAGTCAGCGAAATAGACCTCGGTCTCATTGGTCCCGGCGCCCAGGTTGTCGGGAATCTGCGAGGTGGTGTAGATCGGATAGCCATGGATCGTGTTGCTGGCATCGATCGACGGGAACACCTTGTTGCCGTTCGCGTCGCGCAGGCTCGCCAGGAAGTTCTTGGTGCTGGCGCGCATCACCCATCCGGGCGCAACCATCTTCACATCGCTGTCCTCAACCAGCGATTTGCAGCGGCGCAGCGCGGTTTCCGCGGCGGCGGCGGAATTGCCGACATTCGCGACCCACTGGGCACCGGGCACCCAGTGCCGAATCCCGACCGGATCGAGCGCCGTGCCATCGAACCGCAGGAACGCCAGATCCTCTTTCAGCGCCATTTCGGTCAGCATCGTGTCGCGCGTGTGCCGCGCCATGTCGATCGCGGAGAACGACAGCAGATCGTTGCTGACGGGCACGAGGCAGCGCAGCTTCTTGAATCCCATATCCCGATCGCCATAGCTCGGCTGGCTCGGCATGATCGGCGCGTTCTCCCCGCCGTAGCTGGCGGTCGGTCGGGTCAACTGTCTCGCCTGCGTAAGCTTCCCGGCGGGCATCGGCACCGTCCGGGCACCCGCTTGTCGCACCACCACGCGCGGCTTCAGCAGTTCGATCAGCGCAGTGGAATAGGCCTCGGGGATCAGCACACCCCCGGCGGAGGCGGGCGAGGTCGCCAGGGCCGCCGACACACCGGAATGGCCGGCGCTTTCCAACAGGCCGATCGCCTGCTCCCGATTGCAACCGGACACGGCGAGCGCGCCAACGATCAGCCCCGCCTCAACCCCGCGATCCTCCGGGTTGCGCGCGGCGGCGGGCTCGACCGGCGGCGCCGGAGTATCAGCCTCGGAAATCGCCGCCACAGCGGTGGCCGCGTCCACCCGCTCCTGCCGCTGCACGCGATCATTGGCGGTCTCGAACGCCGCCTCCGCCGCCTCGAACGCCGACTGCGCATCGGTGACGGCAGCCGTCGCCTCATCGGTCGGGGATTCAAGCGCGGACAGCGCGTCCTCCGCCGCGGTCAGCGCCGTCGCCGCCGTGGTCATGTCATTGGCCGCGGCCTCGCGGGCGCGGCGCAGGTCGTTGATGTCAAGCATCTGTCTTGCTCCTGTTAGATGTAGGCCGCACGGACCCGCGCAGCATGACGGCCCCGGCAACCGCGCCAGGGCACATATCGGGCACCGCCGGGTGCCGGATTTCGGGAACGGGCTACTACCCGGCGATCAGGGTGGCGGCGCGCGCCTTGGCCGTGGCCGAAAGTGCGCGGCTGGTCGGTTTCGATTTGGGCGCGTAGGCAGCCATGATCCGCTGATAGAAGGCGCTGCGCGTCTCCACCTGATCAACAAGCCCGCGCTCGACCGCTTGCGCGGTCTCGAACACGCCGCCGCCATGGGTCGGATCGGTATCCGCTGACAGCCGTGTCGGCAGGTCGGCCAGGTCGATCCCCCGCCCCGCAGACACGTCGCGATGAAAGCGCGCCTCGATGTCATCAAGCCGCGCCTGGATCAGAGCGGCGCCGGTTTCATCAGCCGGATCCGCGTTCTTACCGACCGCGTGACTGGACCGCATATCGAACCACTGATCGCCGCTTACGCCGGGCTGCACGGGGCTGGGCGCCGAAAACATGGCGCCGATGCTGCCGACCAACGATCCGGGCGTCATAGCGATGTCAGTGGCCTGCGATGCAATCCAATAGGCCAAAGATGCCGATAGCGGATTGACCAAAGCATGGACCGGCTTGACCTTAGCCGCCATCGAAACCGCTTGAACCGCAGCTTCTCCGCCCAGCACCACGCCGCCGGGGCTATCCGACTCCACCACAATGGCCGCGACGCTACGATCCGACGAAAGAGTCTCCATCGTCTCGGCCAGGCCGTGGCTCGTGGTCCATCCCAGATACTTCTCCAAGATCGCGTTGTTCGGGGTGATGATGCCCCGCAATGGCACTACGGCAACGGCGCCGGACACCACGTAGCGCCCCGCCCCATCCGCCGCCGTCATGCGATCGTCGCTTGCCTCAAACTCAGCCGCCAGGCAGGCGGCGGCGTGTTCGCGCGACAGAGCCAGCAGGCCCGAAATGTGGTCACTTGCTTTCATCGCTCGGATCCTTCTTTTCGTCGCGGGTCATGTTCGCTGGCGGATACAGCTCGCCGCCGCCCGGCGTGATCGGCTGCTTGGTCATCTGCTGCGCCCGGTTCGGAGTGATCCACGGCCCGCCTACCGCGACTTTGAGCGCGTCGTAAAACTCTTTCATCGTCGGTTGCAGCAGCGCGTCGAAATCGTGCCGGAAAAACAGACCGCGCCGACGCTCCGCTTCCGTGAGCAACGTCATGCCCAGCATATCCTCAGCCTGCCGCGACCAGTGCATCGCGCCATCGGTGCGCCAGTCCAGGTTCTGTTGCTCCGAATTAGCCTTCACGCCGAATTCCAGCATCATCAGTTTGGCGGGCGGCACCCGGTAAATCTGGGCGAGCTGCTCGCGATCGAACCGGCGCGACGCCAGCAACTCCTGATCCGCCGACGACAGATCCAGAGTCTTGATATCCTCACCCGCATTCATGACGGCAAACATGCCATTGTCAGGATCGGCCAGGTTGCGCTTGATCCGCTCTGCACTGCGAGTGCGTGCCTCGTCATCCTCGTAATCGTCGCGCAGTGCGATCACGGCTTTCGCAGTCGTGCCCGACGCGGTGCGCGCTGCCGATCGCTGCCCGGCCAGAGCCAAGCCGACGCTCTCGGATGCGACCTGGATCGGGGATCGCCCCGTCCACCCATCCAGTGCCATATAGCGCATGTGGATCATTGAGCGCGCCATCGCTGTGCGCTGATCGCCCGCGCCGTCGATGAACCGATAGACCATGTCGCGGCGCGACCGGAACCGGTCTACGGACTGGAACGCCACCGGCTCAATGAAATCCAGCTCGCCCCCGCCAGTGCGCGGGGCAAAGGCGTAAGCATTGCCGCGCAGAGCCAGCGTGTAAATCAGGCCCAGCCGCAGCACTTTAGCCGGAATGCCGTGGCCGCACTCAACGTTCAGCAGGTAGTCGGCGGGATGCTCCTCAACCCGCGCCTCGCCGCCGCGCCCGTCACGCTGCCAGAGTTTCAGCGGCACCTTGGCAAGATCGCCCGCAATCACCGTGCAGCACCCGAAGACCGTTGCGTGCCGTTCTGCCGTATCGCCAGTGACGCGCGGCAAGGTCTTCACCCGACCCGCGCCGCCGCCGTCGAATCCAATCTCGGTCATCCATGACTCGGGCTGCGCCGTGCCGCTGACCGCTGCCGCCATCGGCTCCGCCGACACTGGCGGCTCCGCCCGCGGCGCGGCGGGCACGGTCGCCGCATCGCGGCGACCAAGAATGGCGCTGAAAAGGCTCATACGTTCTCTGCCTCCCGTGCTCTGCGGCGCGTCTCGCGGGCCTCGGCCCGGCCCACGGCCATGATTGCGGCGACAGCCGGGTCAATCCGGCCATTGGATTTTTTCTTGTTCGGCTTCACGTTTTCCGCCGGGTCCATATCCAGCATCACGTTGCCCACCGCCCAAGCGAGCAGCGGGTTGTTCCCGTGTCGGATACGCCCCGTCAGAATGCACTCCTCAAAGCGCTTCGTCGGGTTCGACATACCCCGGAACCCTTGACCATGCTCCACCATCGGCAGGCGCGCGGCATCCAGCTCCCGCGCGATGTAGTCCATGCCCCAACGGTCATAGGCGATCTCTTGCAGATCGAACGCCTCTGAAATCCATTTCAGCCGACGAATGATCGCCGCCTCGTCGATCTTCGCGCCGGGGTGGACCTCAAGCCAGTTCTCATCGCGCCAGCCGATGTATTCCTTGTTCTCCGACTGTGCGCGGCGGATGAACCCGTTTTTACCGGCTGGCAGAAAGGCGTAGCAGATCAGAAAGATCCGCCCGTCTTTTGGAACAGCGACGACAATCGACGTCAGGTCCGTGGTGCGCGACAGATCCACGCCAACCCAGGCTGGCAATCCATAGAGCGCGCGCATATCGAACGGCTGCGGCGCCGCGCCAGCGTCCCACACATCGCGCCCGATCCAGGTCTGATCCCCCTCTGTCCAAAGGTTCAGATGGAAGCGCCGAAAGTTCGGCATCCGACCTTGGATCACCTGGGCCTTCATCAACGCGGTCTGCATCGCATCGCGCGGCTTCGACACGCCTAAGTTCGGGTTGCCCATAGCCCATGCGTTCGGATCGGCCGGATCGCAATCGCTCGGCGGCTCGGCCACGTAAGCGAAAAAGCTGTCGTCGGTTACGTCGCCGCGCAACACCTTTTCGGCATAGTCGCGAGTCTCATAGCAGAGCGAACCGCGATCATGCCCAGCCGTCGTGATGACCCAGTCAATCGGCTGGCCCCGCGCGATCATGGATTCAACCAACGTTTCCGCCAGCTCCCGATCAGTCCACCGGTGCATTTCGTCGCGCGCGATGAATGACGGGTTGATCCCATCCGCCGAATCCCCGTCGCGGCTCAGGCACTTGATCATCCCATCCGTGCGATCAACCGTGATCGACGATTGCCACGGATCCATCAGCTTCGGCAAAAACGGCGAACGCTTAATGATCCGTTTCAGCCCGCGAAACAGGATCCCCGCCTGGTCTCGCGTCGTCGCCGCGCAATAGCCTTCGGGCGAGGACTCCCCGTCGAACAGCTGGGTGAACAGCATCGGAATGGCGGTGTCCGTGGTTTTGCCGTTCTTTTTGCCTACCTGGTGATAGGTGGAACGGAACCGTCGCAGCCCCGTTTCTTCGTGCTTCCAACCGAACACCGAACCGTGCCGGAACACCTGCCACGGCTCAAGCCGCAGTGGCTTTCCGGCCAGCGGCCCCGCCGTATGGTGCAGGAGTGGCGCGAAATTGCAGATCATCGACGCGGCTTCGCAGTCGAAATACAAACCCCGATCGCGACCCGTCTCCAAATCCATCAGATGCCGCTCGCACTGCATCCGAACCAGGTCTCCAGCGATGATGTCCCCGGCAACTACATCGGTGGCGTAGCGGCTGACCGGGTGGTCAATCGGATCCATTTTTGAGTTGCTGCATCAGGGTATCGAACAAGTCGCCCTGATCTCCACTGGACAGGCGGGCTTCATCGACCGGCGACAGTCCAAAGATCGCGCTGTCCCGGCGCATCTGGTTCATGGATTCCTGTTGAAGACCCCACGCCGCCGTCTTCTTCTGCTGCACACCATTGCGAGTCTTCGTCGAATAGTATCGACCTTCCAGAGCCACGCACGCCGTTGCCGCCATGAAGTTCGCAACGCTCTCGCAGTAGCTCGCAAACTGATATGTGAATTCGGGCTTCAGCCGGTCCTTGGTGACCAGATGCGGAGCCAGATCATCCCAGACATCACGTGCTTCACTGGATAGCCACTCCGGCGCATCCGGCACATGCCGCACCGGCTCGCCTTTCATGGGAACAACATTCGTCGGCTTCGGCTTCGCCCCCTTCATGTCGTCCTCCTCATGTGGCTTTTTTTTCCAATTCCGCCCCCGCATTTTTTCCGGTCTCCCCACCGGTCTCCTGATGGCGGATTTAATTCTTCGGGCACCCCCCCTTGCTGTGCCAGACCTCGCGGGCGGTCTTCCGGCTGTGGCATGGGTGGCAGAGCGGTTGCCAATTCGACCGCCGCCAGAACAGCGCGCGGTCGCCTCGGTGGGGCTCGATGTGATCGACATCCGTGGCGGGCTCGACCAGGCCGACGCTTTCGCACTCCGCGCATAGTGGGTGCTTGCGGAGAAACAGGCGTGCGGCCTTCTTCCAGGCTGGGTCCTGATACAGGCGCCGATTTCTGGCGGCATCCTCACCGCGTTGCGCTTCCGCACGTGCTTCGGCACGACGCTCCGCCGCGCGCTTTGCGTGATACTCGCAATGCGGCTCGCCCGGTTCGGCCAGGTCGCTACAGCCACCGGCTGCGCATAGTTTTCTAATCATTGGACCCCAAACAGAAAGTGCGCGTGACCCTGCTGGCCCGCGCACTTCTTGATGATGACATGACTCATACGCCTCGGATGGGATAAGCGTCAAATTTTTTATCTCAGAAGAATATCACCTCTGAGGCTGGCCGTCGCCACGGTCCCGCCATTCGATCAAGCGCACCGGCCAGAGCCTTCACCAGATCCGCGATCAGCCGAGAGTCCACGGACCACCCATGAGCGCGGAGCACTTCGGCTAGGGTGCGGCCCTCGATACAGACCATATCGACCAACCGGCGATCTGTGATCGTGGTCCGCGATCCGCGCGCCGAGGGGCGGTTCCTTCGCACCACGACCGCAGATCCATCACCGATCCGCCGCCGTAGCCTCGCGATTTCCTGACCATCTGCGGCAACCGCATCCATGAAGCCGCCCGCATCGCCGCCGCCGCCGGTTCCGGCCTCGACGGATGAGCACTTAACCCCGGCGCTGTCGTGACGCTCGACCAGAGCGGCGTATTGCCGACCGATCGCGATCTGTCCGGCGGTGAACATCTTGCCGCCCTTGCCGCCCGTGCGCCGATCACGTTGGGCCTGCATGACGTCGAAAGCGTCCGCGCGGGCCATCGACTTTCGGCCATTGTGGCCCGCAGGCTTGAACTCATAGTCATCCTGCCCTTTCGGGTAGCTGGCCAGATGGTCAAAGACGCGCACCGGGCCGCGCGCGGGGGCGTCGGGAATATCCGATCCGCAGGGCGACGGGACCTGTCCCATCGCCCGCACCGCTTCCATCCGCATGGCCTCGGCTGCTGCCACCAGATCGGCGCGATCCACACGGTCCAAATTGGACAACTCCGCCGCTGTCAGATCGCTGAACAGATCAAACTTGCTCATGTCGCATCCCCCATCGCCGCAATCGCGCGGCACTTCTCGAACATGGCGGCACGCTCATTGCGGAAGCGAATATCATCACTGCCCAAAACAGCGCCATTGGCATCGCGCTCTTGAATCCGGCGCAGTCGCGCCCGCGCGTCGTCTGCGGCATCCTTGATCTCGCGGAGCTTCCACACGTTCGGCCACCGCCTTTCATAGCGCAGATAGCGCAGCAGCTCGGGCGCCCACCCGTCGTCTATCGCATCGCGCCCAACCTGATGCGAGAACACGGCGCGCATCAGCGGCGATGCGCTGTCATCCGGCGGCTGGATCTCCGCCGCCCGTTTCAGGAGGCGCTGCGCGATGGGGAACCGGTCATGATCCTTGCCACCGGCAAGCGTGGTTGCGGCATCTTCTTCAAGCGCCATCAGGTTGAGGTCATCCATATAAGCCAGCCGCGCGCACATATCGGTGATCATGTCATCAAACGCCGCCTTGGTCAGACTGGCGGGCCGCGCCAGACCCCGGCGCAACAGGGGCTCTACCAACAGATGACGCACGCGCGCCTCTCCGTTCTTCTGCTCTGCGATTTCCATTTGCCCTTCCTCTTTGCATGATCCCGACCACTCAGCCGGGCGCTTGGTTATCCACAGGGGTGATTGGTCAAAACTGGACGAAACCCGCTTTGTCTTCTCTTTTCATTTCTTCTCTTTTCCTTTCAGCGGCGCGGTTTTTGGCAGAAATGAAAAAAACGAAATCTTCCACGATCTTCCTAAAAACTTCCGGCGGAGGTTTTGCGGAGCATTTCAGCGCGGCCCGAACAGTTTATCGAGCGCCTCTCGCGTGCGCTTGAGCGTGGCCGATCCGCCCGGATAGGCGGAGTCAATCCAATCACTGATGGCGTTCAGGCGCTCTTCCTGTTCAGCCATCTGCCCTGTGCCGGGGATCGCCCGCAGATGGCCCGCGATTGTGCCCAGCCGTTTCCGCATCCGGTCATCGGCGTTCTTTGTGGCATTGCGGCGCTTTCCGTCCAACGCCTCCTTGGCAACCTCAGTGACGACAGGGTGCGCAAGCCGGATCTGCCCATTGTCGCACATCACGCGGTGCCATCCGTGCAGCGGCGATACATCCCGGCCCGCCAATTCGCGCCATTGGCTGGGGGCCATGCGCAACAGGAACGCGAGCGCTTCGTCATCGCAGGGCAGCGTGCCGATGGGCGATTCATCCTGCGCCAGGTCGAACAGCTCGCGGCCATAGAAACCGACTTCGGGATCCTCATAAGCAAGGCGCCGGAACTCGCTCCCGCGCCAGCGGCGCAGGTTCCACTGGACGAACCAATGACTGTCCAACCGCTCCGCCGCGGAAATCGGGTATTCCGGCAGGCTGGTCACATCGACGGTGGGGAGCGCCTTCAAGGTCATCTTCCGACCTTCCGCATCACACGCGGCCCGACCGCTTTTTCGATCTTCGCAAGCCGCTCTGCCATCGCCTTCATGCCATCCATGGCCGCTCTAAGGTCCGCAAGCCGATCCGAGAAACTGGTGGCAATAGCGCTTGCCGAATTCAGTGCTTGCGTAAGCTCTTCACGCAGTGCGGCAATGTCGGCGTTTGCGCCGGACGGGCCAAAGAATTCATCCCGCAGGCGGGCAACCCAGCCGGGTAGAACGTCCAGCAGATCGGCAACGGTGTCGTCGGTCTCCCCCCCCTTGTAGCATCCAGCATCGACATCATAGACATCCTCAAGGATCTCCATGATTTCTCGCTTTTGCTGCCGCGTGGGTTCGCGCGGCGCATTCGCGTCATCGGATTCGGCTTTCTTTTCCGCCGCGCGGGCCGCGCGTCGCTTCGCGGAGCAGGATCCGCACCTGAGATGCTTGCCGATAAAAGTCCATCCCTGCGCTTGCAGCTTCTTAGCGGCCTGCGCTTCACCGCCACTCCCGTGATCGGCACAAACGGTTTCATCGCGCCCGCAGTCTTCGCATCTGCAAACCATACGCGGCTGCCCGTTGCCGCTTCTCACGCGCTCGAATGCCATCTACTCGACCCCCTGTTCAATCTCTGCCATCCTGTCCAACCACCGCTCAAACACCGCCACGCTGTCCAGCCCGGCCAGGGCACAGACGGCGTGCAGATCCCGGCTCTGGAAGAAACGGATCGCCTGCCTGCGATCATTGGGACCATCACTGGCGCACGGCCTGAATACGACGCGCCACTGTTCCAAAAGGACCGCTTGCCACAGGCGGCGCGCGGCGGCGTAGTCATAGTTGCGGTCAATCACCTGGTTGCCGTTCATAGCGCGAATGCCTCCTGTTTCAGGCCCGGCGCGCGCAGCAGATCCGGCTGCGCTTGGTCCGCCTCGGCGCGCAGCCGCGACGCTGCGACATCGAACCACCGCGGGTCCGCCTCGATCCCGACGGCTGGTCTCCCCGCGCGCAGCGCCGCAACCAGCGTGGATCCAGATCCCGCGAACGGATCCAGCACCAACTCACCTGGCGTTGTTGAGTTGCGCAGCCAGTATTCCATGAGGGCGACCGGCTTTTCGGTCGGGTGCGAATGCCGATCGGCCGGGGGCACATGTTCGGGATGGTGATCTTGCGACACGTCGCGTTGCGGGCACCGGATCAGAGCCTTCGACGCGCAATCCGCAATCTGCCGGGCCGTGCCTTTGTAGAGGAAGAGCGCGAATTCGCAGTTGGGCATATACCAGCGGTTGGGCGTAGCGGTGATTTTGTCCCACACGAGCAGCCGGTGAAACCCGAAACCCGCGGCGGCAAAAGCAGCCTGAGCGGCGAACAGCTCCCTGTCAGAGGACATGATGATGGCATTGGAGTCCTCGGACAGGGCACCATGGATCAGCGGTGCCATCTCGGCCCACTCTACCATGTCAAAGAACTCACCATTGTTGGTGTATCGGGCCGCGTCAAAGCATCCACTCAAGGCGCCGTTTTTGTTGCCGCCAGACGTCAGCCTATACGGCGCATCGCTCAGGCACAGGCGCGCGCGCAGGTCCAGCTCCGGCAGAACCTCGCGCATGTCACCCTCAATCAGGCGCACGCCGCCAACAGTGATTTCCCGGCGGATGCTCACAGCGCACCCCCGATCCCGAATCCAGGCTGGATCAGACTGACCCTGCGGTTGCGCATCAGCGCATCGCGGACGTGGGCCCAGACCCACGGACAGCGGTCCCAGCCCGGCAAAGGCGGCACGATCAGCCCGGCGCAGGCCGCCGCTATCGGGATAGACCAGTGCTGCCACCCGGCCAGGTCTGCCGGGCACAGCCCATCGCACGACACACCGGCGTCGCTGTCTTCGGACTGGATCGCAGCGATCTGAACAATCGGCGCAACAACCGTCAGCCCAAGGGCAGCCATCCACCGCGCCCACTCCGCGCCGCGCGCGGCCATGCGGCTCTGATCCTCGGGCTTTGCGCCCGGCCAGGGCGTGACCAGATGCGCGAGCGAGCCACTGTGGCTCTGGACCACAGCGGACAGACCTGCGTCACGATGGAGCAAACCGGCCTCCTCATAGAGGCACAGGTCAGGCGCGGCCCAATTGGGCGCTTTCGGTAGCATCTGGATCTTCATTGCAGCCCCCATCTCGCGACGCCGGAGGGGCGCCGTATCCACCTCCCGCCCCTCCGGCCCGCGCGCGTGCGGGGGATGCCAGCAGACCACCCTGCCCCCGCCTTCAGGGCCGCCAGGGCGCGCCAAAAGCCCCGGTCCGCCGGATTGGTGATGTCCTCCAATGAGTGCCGGGCGGCACCTTCACGCCGCCCGGCACCCCCTTCAGGGAGGATGCGGAGGCTTGCACGCGGGCCACCCCGCCCCCGCCGGTAGGATGCAAGAACCGGGCCGAAGCCCGCCGCCCGCGGCGCCCCGTGAGTGAGAAAAAGGCGCAGGCGGGGGGACAGTCCCGCCCGCGCAGTGCCCCCGGCGGCGTTCATACAGGCACTGAAAAGCCTTCCGCCGGGGGTGTGGTGGAAATCATGCGGGGGCGTCACGGCTTGACCCCCCGAGCGACCATGGTCAGCGCCAATGCCCAGCCCAGCAGCGGCAGGGCCATATCGACCAGACCGTCGATCAGTGCCGCGCCAGGCGCATAGGCTGTGCCCACTTGGACCACCTGCAAGAGGCAGTAGAAGATGAACGCGCCGCGCACATGCGCAGGCGACACTTTGGGGCAATGAACCTCAACAAAGAAGAAAATGAACCCAGCCGCGAAATGGACCAGCCCATTGCGCACCCACAAACCGGTGCCTGTGGTCAGATCCTCAACCGGCGCGCCGCCAGCGTCCGACTGCATCAGCATCCACAGTTGCTCGGTGATTGCGTCAACGACCCACACGGCGCACCCCCTGCACGATCCGGCCCAACCACGTGCTGCGGCTCTGGCCCATGGTCATGACCTCCATGACCACGAACACCCCGACCCGGCAGCCCAACGCGAAAATGATCTCGAACGGCACGGCATGGTCACCGGCCAGCCAGTTCAGAACGGCGCGATCCGACACCTGCAACCAGGTTGCCGCCGCCTTCGCACAAGCCCGGTCGGACTCGGCGGGAAACGCGGCCCGGATCAGCGCAGCGGCACGGTCTCGGGCGACCTGTTGCAGCTCCACCCGGTTCACCGGCGCCACACCGCTCTGAGCGCTGCTCGCCTCGTGCAGAACCTGTGGAAGATCGCGGATCGGAGCCGTCATCGGACCACCTCGCACGCTTGCGCCATCGCGCGGTTCACCCCATGATCGCCGCCGATACCGGCGGAGAATTCAGAGGCATCCCCATGACCAAAATGATTGATTGCAGCATTGACGGCGCAGGAATCACGGTGAAATCCGGTATGCGCCGGGGCGTATACCTGATCCTGCGGCACGGATTTCGCGGCAAGGAGACCTACACCGCCGACCAGATCACCGAACTGGCCGAAGTGGACGCCGACCGCTACCGCAGCGGCGCCGGAGCCCTCGCCGGGGCAGTCGTCGGCGGCGTCCTGACCGGCGGCATCGGTGCCGTGGTCGGGCTCGTGGCAGGCGGTCGCCGCCGGAGCGAAATCAGCTACTTCGCGCGGTTCAGCGATGGAAACCACGCGGCCTTCACGGTCAAGGGACTCGACGCCAAGCTGATGCACGAACTGCACCAAAAGCTGGCCATGCAGCGCCGCGCCGCAGGTAGCGAATAGCACAGGCGCGCAAGATTTTTCCCGATCAATCAAGTTTCTCAAGTGGTTAGAGCGGAAGAATACACAGGATTTTTCCGTCTTCCGAAGGGCACTCTGCTGGCACACACCATCAGGAGCCCAACATGCCAACCCGCCGCTCATTCCGCTGCCCTCTCTTCGTGAACGGCTGGCACCGGCGCGTGCAACCGCACGATCAGATCAGCGGTGACCTGATGTCCGGCCGCCTGCGCGGCCCGAACGATCCCGTGATGATATTTGGCCGGGATGGACCCGACCTCAGCCCATTTGTTCACTTGATGGACCGTCACGGGGAGCAGCGGCTGAGCTTCGCTCACCGCTTCAGCCATCGCAGCGCGCTTCGGCCACAGCCCGATCAGGCCCTTGATAGAAGAAACGTCGATCATGACGCCATCATAAATCGACATTTCATCGATATGTCAACGGTCGATGAAACGTCGATTTATGTTTCTTCGATTTCAGGGCATAGATTTAGAGTTAGAAGATTGGATGCATCGTGACAGATCTCAGCTCCTTCAACCCGACTTTTGTGGGCAATCGCCTTGCCGCATTACGTGAGTATCGTGGCAAGACTCGGGCAGAATTTGCCGCGTCAGTGCAAATCGACGCAACGAGCTATGGGCGCATAGAAAAAGGGCTCAAACCGCTCAAGGCCGACATGGCTTTCCGAATCGCGGAACGCTGGGGTGTCAGCATGGATTTTCTCTATCGTGGGCGCCTGACAGAGCTCCCCGATGAGCTGGCCGACAGCCTCATGGCCAACCTGACAAGGCGCCACGAGTAAGCGCGATCCACGCTCACTCCGCACATCCAAGTCACCCCAAACAGTATAATTTCCTCACGGTCGTAGCGCATTCGCCATCCCCTGCGATCATCGCCCCGTGGCAATAGGGCACTTTCGACCACACCCGGTCAATCGACATTTCTTCGATTATTTTTCTTGACGCTCGACGTTTTGTCGATTTATCTACTCCGGCATTCACGATGCCGGAGAGAGACCATGTCCACCGATCTCACAAACAGCGTCTGGGCGCAGGCTGAGCGCAACAATCGCGCCGTGCGCCGCGCGCGCCGATGGGGCGCGTTGCGCCGGATCACCGGCGATCTTCTGATCATCGCCGTAGCCTGGACCACCGCCGCCGCGGCCATGCTCTGGCTGATCGCATGATGACCCCTTGCTGCCAGCCGCGCCTCCTTAGCTTCGCACAGCGACTGCGCCGCGCCGACCCCGCCGACCCCGCCGACCGCCCCGATCTAATCGCACAGGAAGCGATTGAAACCGGCGGCACCTACCTCCCACGCAGCAGCCGCAACGATGCGGCCATGAACGAAATCGACCTGCACGGCATCTACGCCATGCACCCCGACACCGATTGCGCGATTGACGAATGGCTCTCCGCCGCAATCCGCCGGATCAGGGAGACCGACAACCGCCTGTCCACACGCCACGGCACCGACCCGGATCTGACGCTCCGCGAGATCGAACATGCGAGGACCCCGAAATGACCAACCTGGACAAAAGCGTTTGGGCCGAGGCCCTCAAAAAACAACGCGCGCGGAATCGCATTTGGGCACTGCAATTTGCCCTGCGAATTGCCCTGCACCTGACGCTCGCCGCCCTCGCATGGGCCACCGTGACCGCAATCCTGATCTGGATGATCGGATGACCCACCAACAAAGGAGCCCCCTCGTGATGACCCAACACAAGCCGCCCGCCGAAATCCCAAAGGCCGACCCCCACGACCCCTACAAGCTGCGCTCGCTTGAACAGATCCTGACCCTGTTCGACGGCGGCGCCTTTCTGGCCGACACGATGAAGCGCCACCGCGAGTTGCAGCAAGAGCTGCTCGACCACAAGTCCGAACACGGCACCAAGGGCTGCGGCGGCACCATGACCATCACCGTCAGCTATGCGCTCGGCAAATCCGGTGACGTCGCGATGGGCGCCAAAGCTGAGTTCAAAGGCCCCAAGAAACCGCCCAGCAGCGCCGCGGCCTTCATCAACGATAACGGCGATCTGACGCTCTACAGCCCGTTCATGGCTCAGATGCACCAACCGGTGCGGGACGTGACGGACTACGACCCGGAGACCGGCGAAGTCCGCGACCCCGACTAACCCCCAACCATCGGAGAGACCCAATGACCGAAACCACGATCGAAAACCCCGCCGAAACCATGCGCCAGGTGCTGATGGAGGTCCTGCCGCACTACCCCGTCCAAACCCCTGACAAAATGGACCTGACGAAGGCTCATCTGGTCGATGTTTCAGCCGTCCGGAACGTGATTGACCTCACCGCATACCACCGCGATGCGCTGGAATTCCTGCGCCCCCTGCGCCGCGAAGGCACCGCCCACTTGGCCGATCTCGACAGCCTGATCGCCTGGGCAAATAGGAACAAGGGCGAAAGCTCTGTGCTGTTTGCCAATCCGAACATGCCCGCTCCGCGCCTGATCTGCATCGCCGATTATCACGAGGCCGGACCCTCCGTGATCGACGCGGAATTTGGTGATGAACTCGCCCGCCACTGCCACCATCGCGGCGTCTATGATTTCCCGCTGTCCGACGAATGGAAGGCGTGGATGGATATTTCCGACCAAGGGTTGGACAAGGAGGACCTGGGCGAGTTCATCGAAAAATACGCCCATTGCATCGCCGATCCCACGCCCGCGATCCTCGGCGGCCAGACGGACGACAGCCACCAGAACTGGGAAAACCGCCTGATCACGACCGCCAACCAGATTGAGGGCCGGTATGGTCAGCTCAAGCAGCTTCTGGCGATGTCGCGTCACTTCCAGGTCTATGAAACCTCCAGCCTGAGCGTCACGACCAACCGCGACACCGGCGAAGGTCAAATCCAGTTCCTGAACGAGCACAAAGACGCCGAAGGCCAGCCGCTTTCGATCCCGAACCTGATCATTATTCAGGTCCCCATCTTCCGGGGCGGCGACCCGTACCGGATGACGGCACGCTTCCGCTATCGCAAGTCCGGCGCCAGCGTGAAGTTCATCCTCTCGATCCACAACCCCGAACGCGCTTTCGAGGCGGCGTTCGATGAGGCGATCGCGACGGCGCGGGAACAAACGGAACTGCCCCTTTTCAAAGGCATTCCCGAACTCTGAGCCCCCCCCAACGGCCCTGCATCCCGAGGCCACAAACCAAACCCGAAAGGAAAAACCAAAATGTCCAACTTTACATTCTCTCTGGGTCAAACCGTCCAACTCAAGGAAAGCGACGAAACTGGCACCGTCTTGGGGCGGTCTGATTATCAGAACTCGGAAAGCTGCTACCTCGTCCGCTACCGCGCCGCCGATGGGCGTCAATGCGAGGCATGGTGGGGCGAAAGCGGAATCTGCACCCCCTAGCCGACAGTACCGAGACGCCCCCTCACGGGGGCGCTCTCCCCCGGCGGGCGCTCGCACATCCCGGCCCAATGACCGGGCCTCCCCGCCTCCCCCAGCGAGCGTCCACCCGGAGAGAGACAGAAGCAAGGAAGCCGAAATGGAAACCGAACACGCCAACCAGTTCACCGACCTGCCCGGCGACTTCGATGACATTGTCCGCCGAGCGCGGGTTCGCGCGGACGCCTTCACACATGTGATGATCAGCGCGCTGATCGACGAGGGCCTGACCGAAGATCAAGCCGGATCCGTTGCAGCCCACTGCCTGCTCGATGAGGCATATGGCGTCGCTTTCATCGGCGCACTGCTTGGGGGACGCACACCGGATCCCGAAAAGTTCCTCGATGCCGCCCGTGGCGCGGTAGCGCGCCTGGACGACAAAAAGACCGTTGCCGAATTTGAAAGGCTGAAAGCGGAAGGCGAGGTGGAGCAATGAACGACCTGACGCGCCGCGCGCAAGACCTGATCGACAATCCGATCCTTTTGATCCTCTGCCCCGAAATCCGAGCCGTGACCCGCGATCTGCTGGCGGAGAACGCGCACAAGACCAACATGTTGGACCGCCAAGGCACCGGCCCCGCCGAGCGATACTGGGAAGGGAGATGGCGCGACGAGGCGGCGGAAAATGATCAGCTGCGGGCGGCGATCCAGAAGATCCATGACGCCGCCCAGAAAAGGCTCAGCAATACCGCCAAACTGTCCGCCGAATTTGCGCCGGTGGCGGTGCTGTTCCCCGACAGCATCGCCGAATTGGTCGCCGAAGCAACCTTCGAGCTGTTTCGAGACCTCGCCCGAGACGCTCTCGCAGCTATGGGAGGGACGGAGTGATGGCGCAGCACCCAACCGCCCGCGTTCTCGCCATTCGTCGCGCCGCACTCCGCTTCGCAAACAACTACGGCCCGCTGCACGCAGCCAACGGCGGAAATGAGACTGCTCAGCACGAAGTCGCCCACAGGCTCTTTCACGCCCTACAGAGCGAAGGGCTGCAAATTGTGATGAAGGACCAGCCCCATGACTGAGACAGACATGAACCAGATCAACGCACTGGCAGAAGCTGCGACGAATTCCGGTCGGGAGATGGCCGTCGAGCTCGGAAACCGCTTCGGTGTAAAGCGGCTCGTCGAAATTTGGGAGCAGCATAACGTTGATGTTCGCGCGTGGCACGGCGCCGTTAAGGCAGACTACGAAGCCCGCATCGAGGCCCTAGAGGCCCAGCTTGCCGAGGCGACACGTTCCCAGATCGCTGTTACCTCAGAAATGCAAGAGCGGTTCGAGGCGTGGTTCGTTCAGAACTACCCCGGCCCGAACACGGTCATTCACAACCCGCATTGCCACGCGCCGCAGGTCTTCCGCGCCGCACTTCACTGCGTCTCAAAGGATGGCTCCGAGAAGGCCATAGCGGAGGCCGAGCGCCGCGGGGCGGAGAGGATGCGCGAGAGGGCCGCTGACGAAGTGCTTGTCCTAACAATGGACCCGGATACCCCCGCCCAAACAACCGACCCTATCGTGGTGTTCGAAGCCATCCGCGCCCTCCCCCTGACTGAGGGAGGTGACGCATGACCAGCAGCATCACTGAGCAAGAATTCATGGATCGGTTCATCCGCGAACTGGTGCGGCTAGGCGGCGAAGAATTCGACGATGGCAGCAGCGTCGCCGAGTATGCGATTGAAGTCGCACCCCTGTACTGGGCCGAACCGTGGCAGAGAGAGGACGGCCCAGAGGCCTGCGCGGAGGCTGACTTTGATTGCTGGGAGCGAGCATGACCCGCCCGCTCATCATCGACAGCTTCGCAGGCGGCGGCGGTGCATCCACCGGCATCGAAATGGCGCTCGGTCGCAGCCCGGACGTGGCGATCAACCACAACGCCGAAGCCCTTGCGCTTCACGAGGCCAACCACCCAGACACCAAGCACCTGGTGACCAGTGTCTATGCCGTGGACCCGCGCGACGTGGTAAAATCCGGCCAGACGGTCGGGCTGGCGTGGTTCTCGCCGGATTGCAAGCATTTCAGCAAGGCCAAAGGCGGCGCGCCGCTGTCCAAGAACATCCGCGATCTGGCTTGGGTCGTGGTCCACTGGGCCGAGTTGGTCCGGCCAAAGGTCATTGCGCTAGAAAACGTCGAAGAGTTTCAGACCTGGGCGCCGCTGCGCCACAAGCACGAAGGCGGATGCCGCACCACGGCGGCGATGACGGCGGATTTGTGGGACAAGGCTCCGCCCGAAGTGAAGGGAACCCCGGTCTTCAACAAGGACGGCACGCCGTTCATGGAGCCGGACCCGCGTCGCAAGGGCGAGACATTCCGCAAATGGGTCGCCCGCCTGCGCAGGTTGGGATACCGTGTCGAATGGCGCGAGCTGCGCGGCTGCGACTATGGATCCCCGACAATCCGCAAGCGGCTTTTCGTGATCGCCCGCTGCGACGGTCAGCCCATTGTCTGGCCGGAACCGACCCACGGCGATCCGAACAGCGATGCTGTGAAATCCGGTAAGCTCAAGCCGTGGCGCACCGCAGCCGAGTGCATCGACTGGTCGATCCCCTGCCCGTCGATCTTCGACATCAGAGAGGAGATCAAGGACCGCTATGGCGTCAGCGCCAAGCGGCCCTTGGTTCCGAACACGCTGGCCCGGATCGCGCGCGGGATGCACCGCTATGTTCTGGAGGCTGACGAGCCGTTTATCGTGGACCTGAACTGCGGCGGCGCGAATGCCGCGGCGTCGCCATATGTAACCCGGTTCAACGGTGGCGCGACCGGGCAGCCGGTGACCGAACCTTTGGGCACCGTCACTGCAAACAGCTTCATCAAGCGCCCCGGTGGCGCGGCCCCGCTTGGCACCGTCACACCCTTCCTAGCCAGCATCGCGCATGGCGATAGCGGCGAGCGGCCAGGCCAACACCCCCGCGCGCTCGACATCGGCGCGCCGCTGGGAACCGTTGTAGCAGGCGGCATCAAGCACGCGCTTGCCGCGCCGGTCCTGACATATGCGCAGCACGGCGGCGCTTGCCGGTCGGTGACCGACCCCCACCACACCATCTGCGCGAACTACAAGGATCAGAATTCGGTCATTGTTCCGGCTATTGTCGGATGCGGCGGGCGCGCAGGGCAAAGCCGCCCCAGATCCGGGCTGGAGCCCATGGCGACAATCACCGCAAAGGCCGATAGCTGCCTGACCGGGGCCTTCCTCGCGCAGCACAACAGTGCCCGGATTGGCGTCCACCCCGGCCGCGCCCTGGATGCGCCGATTTCGACCATCACGGCCAGCGGCAGCCACCAGATGCTAACCGCCAGCTACTTCGCCAAATACTACGGCACCGGCGACGGCGCCGAGACAGGCGAGCCGATGCACACAATCACCGTGCGCGACCGGATTGCTCACATGCAGGCATCCCTGCACCCGCCGGTGTTCGGGCCGGAACACCAAGCCCGCGCCCGCCAGGTCGCCGACTTCCTGCGCGAGCATGGCTATTGGGATGATCGCGAATTCGTCACGCTCACCATCGACGGCGAGACCTTCGTGGTGGTGGACATCGGAATGCGGATGCTGACCCCGCGCGAGCTGTTCACCGCGCAAGGGTTCCCGACCGACTACGTGATTGAAGGTGTCTGGATCCAGGACGGCGACGAATGGACATGGAAGCCGTTCACCAAGTCCGTGCAAGTGAGCTGTTGCGGCAATAGCGTCTGCCCACAGGTCGCCGCCGCGATCATCGGCGCCAACTGCGCAGAACTGGCCATGAAGGAGGCGGCATGATGACCAAGCCGATTCTGGACCCAGCATGTGGCAGTCGCATGTTCTATTATGACCGTGCCGACCCCCGCGTTGTGTTTGGCGACCACCGACAAGAGACCCATGAGCTAAAGGACAAGTCCAGCAAAGGCGGCTACCGGCGACTGCTGATAGAACCCGACCAGTTGATGGATTTCCGTGCGCTCCCTTTCGAGGACAACACATTCAACCTCGTTGTGTTCGACCCGCCCCATCTGATGCGCAACGGGAAGAACGGATGGCTCGCGAAGAAATACGGCAAGCTCGGCGAAAACTGGCGCGATGATCTGCGCGCGGGTTTCGCAGAATGCTTCCGAGTGCTCCGTCCGGCCGGAACGCTGATCTTCAAGTGGGATGAACACGAAATTCGTGTGTCCGAAATCCTCGCACTGACCGACGAAAAGCCGGTCTTTGGAAACCGCTGCGGCAAGACGGCAAAGTCCCATTGGATCGTTTTCATGAAGCCGGAGCCGGGCGCACAGGCACAGGGAGGCGAGTAGGATGACCGCTCACCGGCCAATTTGCCTCAAGGAGTCGGGCGCTGCGAAGATGCTAGATCTTCCCGTGAGCGAATTCCTGCGGCTGGTCGGAGTCGGCGCACTGCCACCGCCCGTGATGGTCGGCCCGCACCAGCGGTGGCGCCTCAGCGACCTCGAAGCTATCGTGAACGGAACCGCCGCCCTGCCCGATGATGGTTTCGAAATATGACCCCCCCCAAACCCCGCATCACAAAGCCGCACCTGAAATGGCGCCTGAACCGCGCAAAGACGGCATGGGTCCCGTATCACCGGAAAACGTGGACTGAGGGCGGCAAGGCCAAAGAGCGGATGATTGCCTTGAAATGGGAGGGCGATCCCAAAACGCTCGATGAACTCTATTGGGCCTGCGAATCTGGGCGGCACGAAAAACAACAGGCCCCAGAAAAGCACACTTGGCGCGAGTGTATCGAGGCGTGGAGGGCAGACCCGAAAGGGCAAGGGAAGCTCTCCGCCAGCACAAAGCGAAGCTATAGCAGGGCAATGGACCGGATCATGGCGAAGAACGGCGCGAAGGCCATGACCAGAACAACACCAAAGCTCCTCTACGCCGCACATGTCGCCATGAGCAGCACCCCGCGCGAAGCCGACCGGATGCTTCAAACTGTCTCGATCCTATGGAACTACGCCAAAGGTCAAAAGTTCTGGCCACTCGGCGATAATCCGGCCAGCCACATTAAGCATTTCGGCAAACAGCGCGAGTTTGAGCCTTGGCCATCGTGGATGGTGGAAAAGCTCGATACCGCGCCGGAAAACGTTCAGACCGCCGCGCAGATTATCCTTGGCACAGGTCAGCGCCCCGGCGCCGCGATCAAAATGCGGTGGAGCGATTTCGACGGCGAATGGATGACCGTGGTTGATGAAAAATCGAACAAGGAAATGGTGGTATTCTGCCCGCCGAAACTTCGCGCCTACATCTCCGGGCTATCCAAGCGCGGACGCCACCTTCTGGCCAAAGACCTGATCACCCCACTCAGCTACGACGCCGTAGAAAAGCCGTTCCGGGCGTGGCGCAAAGACCTCGGCCCCAAGGCCAAAGCTTTCACCCTCCACGGCCTAAGAAAACTCGCCATTGTCGAACTGGCAGAGGCTGGCGCCACCGATGCCGAGATCCAAGCGATCACAGGACAGAGCCCAGAGATGGTTGCCTATTATCGCCAACACGCGAGCCGGAAGCGGCTCAGCCGCGCCGGGCAGATTCGGCGCGATCAGAACGAGAACGGAACATGACTGTGGGACTCGCGGTTGGGACCCGCTATTTCGCACCAAAACAAAAACTGCGCGCTTGGCGCGCCAACTATTTGTTTTAATTGGTACCGGTGGTCGGACTCGAACCGACACGATGTTGCCATCGGGGGATTTTGAATCCCCTGCGTCTACCATTCCGCCACACCGGCCCAGACCCGGGGATTAGCCGGACACGCAGGGCGCGTCAATCCGGATCGCGCTACAGCCGGTCGGTGCCGAACGTATCGCAATCCTCAAGCCGCCCGCTTTCGAGCCCCCGCGCGAACCAACGCTGGCGCTGCTCGGAGCTGCCATGGGTAAAGCTGTCCGGCCGGACCACCCCGCCCGCCTGGCGCTGCAAGGTGTCATCGCCGATCTGGGCCGCGGCATTCATGGCCTCGGCGATGTCCCCGCGCTCCAGGACATTCAGGCGCTCATGGGCGTGACGCGCCCAGATGCCCGCGTAGCAATCCGCCTGCAGCTCGACCCGAACTGAGAGCGCATTGCTCTCGCTCTGGCCGACCTGAGCGCGCAGACGGTTCACCTGCGGCAGGATCCCCAGCTCGTTCTGGACATGGTGCGCGACCTCGTGGGCAATCACATAGGCCGCCGCGAAATCACCGCCCGCCCCCATGCGCCGATCCAGTGTGACGAAGAAATCGGTGTCCAAATAGGCGAACCGATTACCGGGGCAGTAGAACGGCCCCGTCGCCGCCGAGGCCAACCCACAGGCTCCGCCATCGGTCTGGCCCGAGAACAGCACCAGTTTGGGCGGCTGGTAGGGTTGGTTCACCTGAGTGCGGAACACCTCGCTCCAGACATCTTCGGTATAGCCCAGAACGGTCGCGGCAAACGCGGCGCGTTCTTCGTCGGCTGCGGTGATCTCTGTCCCGCCGCCGCTCTGGATCTGGTTGTCACCGGACAGTCCCAGCATCGGGCTCAGATCGACCCCCAGAAGCCAGCCGATCACGACAATGGCCAGAACGCCCAAGCCCCCGCCGCCAACGGCGGCTCTGCGCCCCCCGGAACTGCGCCGGTCGATCACGTTGCTGGATTTGCGTCCGCCCTGCCACTTCATGCGCTCGCCCTTTCCGTTGACGCTGGCTCATCGCTCATGTCTATGGCGGAACCGACCCGCTGTCACCTTCGGAGTGCCTTTCATGCTGCGCCGCCTCTACGACTGGACCATGCGCTTGGCCGAAGGGCCCAACGCGCTGATCGCGCTTGCCCTAGTCGCCTTCATCGAGGCCTCGATCTTCCCGATCCCGCCCGATGTGCTGATGATCCCGATGATCCTGGCGGCCCCGCAGCGCGCGTTCCTGATCGCTGGCGTGGCGACCGTCGCGTCGGTCGCCGGGGGGCTTCTGGGCTACTATATCGGCTTTGGCCTGTTCGAAACGGTGGGTCAGCCAATCCTGGATTTCTACGGCAAGTCCGAAGATTTCGACACCTTCGCGGCCCGCTACAACGATTACGGCGCCTGGGCGGTGTTGATCGCGGGCGTGACCCCGTTCCCGTTCAAGGTCATCACAATCGCGTCAGGCGTGACGGCCCTGTCCCTGCCCGTGTTCATCGCATCCGCCATCATCGCGCGCGCCTTGCGTTTCTTCATCGTGGCAGCGCTGCTGTGGCGCTTCGGCGCGCCGGTCCGCGACTTCATCGAACGCCGCCTGGGGCTTGTCTTTGCCCTGTTTTGCCTCCTACTTGTCGGCGGGTTCCTGTTGATCGGAAAGCTATGACACGCAAAACGCTGATCCTCCTGGCCGCGACCGGTTCTGCGGCCCTGCTCGCCGGGGCATTCCTGTTCCAGTTCGCAGGCTTCGCGCCCTGCCAGATGTGCCTGTGGCAACGCTGGCCCCATGCCGCTGCGGTGGTCATCGGGGTCCTCGCCCTCTCCTTTACACGCCCGCCCGGCTGGCTGGCGATCGCCGGGATGCTGGCGGCGCTCACCACCGCTGGGCTCGCGGGGTGGCACACGGGTGTGGAACAGGGCTGGTGGCAAGGCCCCGCCTCCTGCACGGGCAGCGGGCCGCTGACGGGAGATCTGCTCTCCACCGAAGGCCCCGGCATCGTGCTCTGCAACGAAGTGGCGCTCTATATCTTCGGTCTGTCCATGGCGGCGTGGAATGCAATCTCCTCGCTCGGCCTCGCCCTGATCTGGGCCGCCAGCCTCACGCGCTGATCCCCCTTCTTATTTGTAAAAATACCTCGTGAGGGGGTTTGGGGGAGAGCAGAGCTCTCCCCCAACCGGTCGCACCGGAAGGCGCGAAACCGCTATCTTGCCCGCCCGGCCCGGCGCGTCGACAACAGCAAATTCGTCTCAGAGCGCGTCACCCCTTCCAGACGCCGGATCGCAAACAGAACTTCGTCGAGATGCTCAAGCGTATCGGTCCCGATCACCGCGATCAGATCCCACGTCCCGTTGGTCGTATAGACCACCTCGACCTCTGACATGCCTTGCAGGCGGGCCATGACCTTCTCCGTCCCGCGCCCCTCGATGCCCAGCATCATCAGCCCGCGCACCGGCGCCCGTGCCGCATCCGCCTTGGTCAGAACCGTGTAGCCCGTGATCGCGCCCGCCGCTTCCAGCCGGGCGATCCGCGCACGGACCGTACCGCGTGTCACCCCCAGAAGCCCGGCAAGATCCGAAATCGACATCCGCGCGTCCCGCCGCAGCGCTGCAATCAGCTTGTTGTCCAAATCGTCCATTTCAGCCATCCAATTTGATCACTCGTGATCCAATTAGGGCAATTTGGTCGCTTCCACCACTCCCGTTTTGATAAGACAGAATGTCGCATGACAGATTGCATTCTCATCGGAGCCCCCGTCGATTGCGGCAAGCGTCGCCGGGGCTGCCTCATGGGCCCCGACGCCTATCGCACCGCCGATCTGGCGGAGACGCTCACAAAGCTGGGCCATACCGTGCGCGACATGGGCAATGTCGTGCCCGACGCCATCGACGTCGACAGCCCCCCGCCGCTCCATGCCCTTGGAGAGACCATCGGCTGGACCCGCGCCATTGCCCGCGCGGGGCTGGAAGCCTGCGCCGAAGGCATGCCGATCTTCCTGGGCGGCGATCACGCCATGGCCATGGGATCGCTCGCCGCCGTGGCCGGGCACGCCCAGGATCTGGGCCGCCCGCTCTTCGTGCTCTGGCTCGATGCCCATCCCGATTTCCACACGCCGCAAAGCACCGCGTCGGGCAATCTCCACGGCACGCCCATGGCCTATGCGGCCGGGCGTGAGGGCTTTGACGCCTTCCCGCCCTTCCCTGCCCCGATCCCCACGGATCGGATCGGCATGATCGGCCTGCGCTCCGTCGACCCGGCGGAACATGCCGCGCTTGATGCCTCTGACGTGATGGTCGCGGATATGCGGGCCATGGACGAATACGGGATCAAGGCCCCGCTCTCCGCCTTCCTGGAGAAGGTCGAAGCCGAAGACGGGCTGCTTCATGTCTCGCTAGATGTGGATTTCCTGGACCCCGCCATCGCGCCCGCCGTGGGCACCACCGTTCCCGGCGGCGCGACCGAACGCGAAGCCCATCTGGCCATGGAGCTTTTGTCGGATTCAGGGCGCGTCACCTCGCTCGATCTCGTGGAGCTGAACCCGTTTCTCGATGATCGGGGCAAGACCGCGCGGCTGATGGTGGACCTGACCGCCTCGCTCATGGGCCGCCGCGTCTTTGACCGGCCCACCTGGAGCCACGGCTGATCCATGAGCCTGCTGCAAGCCCCGAACGCGGTGGTGATGATCCGCCCGCATCACTTCCGCTCAAACCCCGAAACGCTGGCCGACAACGCCTACCAGACAGCCGAGGCCCGCCCCGAGGAAGCCACGGCCCGCGCGGCCATGGCCGAACATGACGCCGCCGTGAAGGCGCTGCGCGCCCATGGCATCGCGGTCCATGTGTTCGACGACGAAACCGTGGACACGCCCGACAGCGTGTTTCCGAACAACTGGTTCTCGACCCATTCAGGCGGGCGCATCGCCGTCTATCCGATGTTTGTCGAAAACCGCCGCAGGGAACGCCGCCCCGACGTGATCGAGTACCTCAAGCGCGCCTATCGCGTGCAGGACGTGATCGACTATTCCGGGCTGGAACATGACGGGCTGGCCCTGGAAGGCACCGGGGCCATGGTGCTCGATCATGTGAACCATATCGCCTATGTCGCGCGCTCCCGCCGGGCCGATCCCGTGTTGCTGGAGCGGTTCTGCACCCATTTCGGCTATGAGCCCATCGTGTTCGATGCGGCGGATGCCGAAGGCAAGCCAGTCTATCACACCAATGTCCTGATGGCGGTGGCGAGCGATTTCGCCCTGATCGGGCTCGACATGATCGCGGACGCCGCCCGCCGTGAGGACATCGCCGCGCGGCTGGAGGAAACCAGCCATGACGTGCTCGCCCTGTCCCCGGCGCAGATCGGTGCCTTTGCGGGCAATGCGATCGAACTGACCGGCCATCAGGGCCGTCTGCTGGTGCTCTCCACCACCGCGCTTGCCGCGCTCACCCCCGCCCAGATCGCCCGGATCGAGCGCAGCGCCACGCTGTTGCCCCTGGCGATCCCCACCCTTGAGACCGCGGGCGGCTCTGTGCGCTGCATGATCGCGGGTGTTCACCTCTCTCCCCGGAAAGGCTCCTGACATGATCTCTCCTTCCGAGTTGGCCTATGTGCCGTTCGTTTCCGTCGAAAACATGATGCGGCTGATCCATTCGGTCGGGATCGAGCAGATGCTGCGCGAGCTGGCCGATGCGATCGAGGCCGATTTCCTCCGCTGGGAGAGCTTTGACAAAACCGCCCGCATCCCGGCCCATTCGGACGAGGGCGTGGTGGAGCTGATGCCAACCGCCGATGGCGAGATGTACGGGTTCAAATACGTGAACGGTCACCCGGTGAACACCAAGGCCGGGTTGCAGACCGTCACCGCCTTTGGCGTGCTGGCAAACCTGCGCACGGGCTATCCGCTGATGCTGTCGGAGATGACCGTTCTGACCGCCATGCGCACAGCGGCCATGTCCGCCCTGGCGGCCAAGCATCTCGCGCCGAAAAACGCCGAGGTGATGGCCATGATCGGCAACGGAGCCCAATCGGAATTCCAGTGCCGTGCCTTCCACGCGATCTGCGGGGTGAGGACCGTTCGGCTCTATGACATCGACCCGGAGGCCACGCGCAAATGTGCCCGCAACCTCGAAGGCTCGGGGCTTGTGGTCGTGCCGTGCCGGTCCTCGGAAGAGGCCATGGAGGGCGCGCAGATCGTGACGACCTGCACCGCCGACAAGGCCAACAACCACATCCTGACGGGCAACATGGTCGGCGCCGGGGTGCATATCAACGCTATCGGCGGCGACAGCCCGGGCAAGACCGAACTGGACGCCGAGATCGTAAAACGCTCTGACGTCTTCGTCGAATATCCGCCCCAGACCCGGATCGAGGGCGAGATTCAGCAGCTCCCCGAAGACCATCCCGTCACCGAGCTGTGGGAGGTGTTTTCAGGCACCAAACCGGGACGCGGGAGCGATCCGCACCAGATCACGCTCTTCGACAGCGTGGGCTTCGCGATCGAGGACTTCTCCGCGCTGCGCTACGTCCATGACAAGATCAAGGGCACGGATTTCTACGAAGACCTGGACATGCTGGCCGATCCTGACGATCCGCGTGATCTCTACGGGATGCTCCAACGCGCGGTCTGACGTCCAAGGGTTTCGCGCCCTGCGGGCACGATCGGTTGGGGGAGAGCTCTGCTCTCCCCCAACCCCCTCACGGGATATTTGGGACCAAAAGAAGCCTAGTCGGCGGGCAGGCCGACCATCCGGCGGATATCGGCAGGCGTGGCGCCTTCGGCCCGGTAGCGAGCAAGCGATCTGGCGTCGTTGCGCTTGGCCAGCCTCTTTCCGGCGTCATCGCGGATCAGGCGGTGGTGGTGGTAGATCGGGGTCGGCAGGCCGAGCAGTTGTTGCAGCAGTACGTGGATTGCCGTTGCCTCCGACAGGTCAGCGCCCCGGATCACGTGGGTGATGCCCTGCGCGGCATCGTCGACGACAGAGGCGAGGTGATAGGCCGCAGTCCCCGTGCCCTTACGGCGCAACACCACGTCGCCGATATGCTCTTTCTGGACGGCTTCAGAGACTGCGAGCACTCCGGGATGCTCGCCAGTTTCCGTGTAGCTGAGCGCGCGGGCCGCGCACGCCATTTTCAACCGGATCGCGTCCTCAGGCGCCGCCTCATCCATGCTGCGGGTGCGACAGGTGCCCGGATAGACCACCCCGTCCGGCCCCAGGAGCGGCACGCCCTCTTGCGGGGCGGAGGTCGCCGCGCGGATATCCGCCCGGTTGCATCGGCACGGAAAGGTCAGCCCGAGGGCACTGAGCCCGGCAAGCGCCGCGTCATAGCGCGGAAGGTTGTCCGATTGACGCAGCACGGGCCCGTCCCAAGAGATCCCCAGCCAGCGGAGATCGTCGTAGATCTGCGCCTCCCATTCGGGTTTGCTGCGCTCCAGATCGGTATCTTCGATGCGCAGCAGAAACTGCCCCCCCGCCGCGCGCGCCATGTCAAAGGCGGTCAGCGCAGAAAACGCATGGCCCAGATGCAAAGGGCCGGTCGGAGACGGGGCAAAGCGGGTGATCACTTCCGGTACGCGTAGATCGTGGACATGAGACCGTGCGCGGGCAAGTGCGGCCCGTGTTCGGCACAAAGCGGTGTAAGCATCGCATCGAGCCCGTCAAGCGCCGCGCGGTAGGTCTCTTCTTTCAGGGCCAGATCGTTAAAGGAGAACACAAGCAATCCGCCGTCGGGGACGCTGCCCGCCAGCGGCGCAAGCAAAGATGCTGGCGCGGCGCCGGGGCTGATGGCGCCGCAGGCCACGGTGATGGGATAGCCGCTGGGCCGGTGCGGCGCCGCCGGGTCTGACAGGATCAGACTGCGGTAGAGGCCGCGCTCACGCGCCCGCGCCATCATCCCTTCGGACATATCCACGCCGTCGATGGGGCCCAGCCCTTCCGCCGCAAGCGCCGCCCCCGCCAACCCGGTGCCGCAGCCGAAATCCAGAACCGGTCCCGGAACATGTGCGAACCGGGCCACCATCTTGGCCAGGCGGTGGGGCGTGGCATAGCCTCCCGCAGCGAGATCGGCCTCATAGCGCTGCGCCCAGTCATCATAGGCCGTCCGCTGCGCATCGGCATCGTCGGTCTTGTATATCCGCTCCAGCGGTGTGGGCATGCGGGTCATGCGCGAAGCCTAGCCCGGACCATCCGCAAAATCCACCAACCGCTAGCGCGGCAGCACCAGATCCGCGCGCAGCCCGCCCAGATCGCTTTCCCCCAAGATGAGCTGACCACCATGGGTGCGGGCGATATCCTCGACGATGGCCAATCCCAGCCCAACGCCCGACCCTCGATCCTGATTGCGGGCGGGATCGAGCCGCACGAAGGGGCGCAGGGCGTCTTCGCGCCGGTCCTCAGGAATGCCCGGTCCGTTATCTTCGATGCGGAACCGCAAGGCCGCGTCCGAGGCGATCAGGCTCGCGCGGACCTCTCCGGCACCGTACCGATGCGCATTGGCCAAAAGATTGTCGAGCGCACGCCGCACTGACACCATACGCATCGGTATGGGGCCAGGCGTCGCGACAGTGCCCAGAGCGACGTTGCCACTCCGGGCCGCGTCATGCACCGCCTCGCGCAGGAGCGCCGCTGGATCCGTTTCCAGAACGCTGCTCGCCCCCTCTTCGCCGCTGTCGCGGGCATAGGCGAGAAAAGCGTCGAGAAGCTGCTCCATATCCTGCACGTCGCGCAACATCGGTGCGGCCTCATCCTCATCCATCAGGCTCAGCTCAAGCCGCATCCGGGTCAGAGGCGTGCGCAGATCGTGGCTCACGCCCGAGAGCATCATTCGCCGCGCCTGGCTCTGTCGCTCCAACCGGGCGCGCATTTCGAGAAACGCGACCCCTGCCGCGCGCACCTCCGTCGCCCCCGCAAGGCGATAGGGCACAATCCGCCCCCGCCCGTATTCCTGCGCCGCACGGCCCAGCCGCCGGATTGGCCGAAGCTGATTGCGCAGGAATATGTACGCGATCAGCGTCATGAAGGCGCTGATCACGACCATGATCACCAGAAGCTGATGCGGGTTGGACGCGGAGACCCGGCTGCGGTCAAAGCTGACCTGCAGCGGGAGCTCGCGCTCCAGCCCAAAGGAGACACGGCGCGGGTCGCTCAGATCGACGCCAGAGACGCCCGGCAGGCCCGCCTTCAGCACCCGCGTCACGACCCGGCCTGAAAGATCGTAAAAGACGCGCTGATCGCGCTCTGGACCGGCCCCTTGCGCAATGTCGATGCCAAGGGCGCCGGCCAGATCTGGCCGGGCGCCCTGCCCCCCCACGACAAGGGTGAGATCGACAAGAGCGGCGCGGGTCATCTGCTCTGTCACCTGGTTGAAGTGCCGCTGGATGAAGACGAGCCCGACGCTGAACTGCAAGGACAGCACCGGAAGCAGCAGAATCAGCGCCGCGCGCCCGTAGAGCCCCCGGGGCATTTTCTGTTTGAGCCACATGAACATGGGCACAAGCTACGCCGCTGGAGCGGCGCGGGAAAGGGCTCGCGCTCCCACCAGGTTCTGAGTAGCCTGCCGCCATGACCGAGATCACACAGCACGCCCCCGATATCGTTTCGGTGCTCGCCCCGAACCCCTCCCCGATGACCGAGCGGGGGACAAACAGCTATCTCGTCGGCACGGGCAGCCTTGCCGTGATTGACCCCGGCCCGATGATGGATGCGCATCTGGACGCGCTGCTGGGGGCCATCGGCACACGCACGGTCGAAGCGATCCTCGTGACCCACGCGCATCTGGATCACTCGCCCCTCGCCCGCCCGCTCGCCGAAGCGACAGGCGCGCCCGTTTTGGCTTATGGCGATGCCACGGCGGGGCGCAGCGCGGTGATGAAGCAGCTCGCGGCCGAGGGGCTGGCCGGCGGCGGAGAAGGTGTCGATCACGATTTTCGCCCCAACCGATGCCTGAGCGACGGCGAAACCGTGACCGGAGACGGCTGGGCGCTCACCGCGCTCTGGACGCCGGGGCACTTCGGCAACCACCTGTGCTTCGCCAGCGGATCACGCCTGTTCTCGGGCGATCTGGTGATGGGATGGTCCTCGTCTCTGGTCTCGCCCCCGGACGGCGATCTGACGGAGTTCATGGCCTCCTGCGCGCGGCTGCAAGAAACGCCGTGGTCCATCATGTATTCCGGCCACGGAGCACCGATACAGGACCCGGCCGCGCGGCTCGAGTGGCTCATAAATCACCGCCGCACGCGCGAGGCCCAAATCCTCGCAGCGCTCAACGCGCCGCTGACCCTCGATGCGCTTGTATCCCAGGTTTACAATGACTTACCTCAGGCTGCCTGGCCCGCCGCGGCCCGGAATCTTTTTGCGCATCTGGTCGATCTGCATGAGCTCGGATTGGTACAGGCCCGCCCGTCTCTGGGGGTGTCCGCTGAATTTCTGCCCGGAGCGTGATTTTTTCTGCATCCCCCTCTGGACGGCCCGTTCGACCGTTGCTATACGCGCCGCCAGTGTTCCGGCGTAGCTCAGCGGTAGAGCAGTTGACTGTTAATCAATTGGTCGTAGGTTCGATCCCTACCGCCGGAGCCATAATCCCCCAGTAGATCAAAGATTTACGAGACATCCCAGCGAGGTGGCTCAGGGGGTGTTTGGCGCTAGATTAGCAGTGGGAACCCAGTCGGCCATCGTTCGACCGCAACGGCCTGCACCGTCACTCTCTGGGTCTGCTGGCTGGTGCAGCCCCCCTCGACCGCGCGGTCCCTGCCCCCTAGGCTGAGGACAACGCGAGGAAGGAGACACGCATGCCCGAGAAACTGTTGATCGAGCGCGACGGCCCCGTGGCCGTCATCACGCTCAACATGCCCGAGACGCTCAACGCGCTCACCGATACCGATCTGTGCGAGGATCTGGCCGCGGCCCTGCGCGATCTGGAGGCCGATCTGTCCATCGGCTGCGCGGTGCTGACCGGGGCGGGCAAGGCGTTTTCGTCAGGCGGAAACGTGAAGCATATGCTGGAGCGATCCGGCATCTTCGAAGGCGACGTGCTCGACATTCGCGACAATTACCGCGCGGGGATCCAGCGGCTGGCCAAGGCCGTCTGGGGGTGCGATCTGCCGATCATCGCCGCCGTGAATGGCGCCGCCTATGGTGCGGGGTGCGATCTGACCTGCATGTGTGACATCAGGATCGCCTCTCAAGAGGCTCAGTTTGCAGAAAACTTTGTCCGCGTCGGGCTGATCTCGGGCGATGGCGGCGGCTGGCTTTTGCCCCGCACCGTCGGACTCAGCCGCGCCTGCGAGATGAGCTACACAGGCGATCCGATTGATGCGGAGACCGCGCTTGCCTGGGGCCTGGTGTCGAAGGTGGTCGCCGCTGAGGCGCTGTTGGATGAGGCCAAGGCCCTTGCCGCGCGCATCGCGCGCAATCCGGCCCGGCAGCTGCGCATGACCAAGCGCCTGCTGCGCGAGGGCCAGGTGACGCGCTATGACAGCCTGCTGGAACTGGCCGCTGCCTACCAGGGCGCGAGCCATCACAGCGCAGATCACGAGGCGGCCATCGCCGCCCTTCTGGCACGTAAGAAGCCCTGAACGCAAAGGGCCCGCGAGCTTGCGCTTGCGGGCCCTTCCTGGATTGCGTCGCGCTTACTGCGGCACGTCGCCGGTCAGCCCTTCGACATAGAAGTTCATGCCCGCCAGGGTGCCGTCATCGGCCACTTCCCCTTCGGCCAGCCAAGGCGTGCCGTCCTGCTTGTTCAGCGGGCCGGTGAAGGGGTGGTATTCACCCGCCGCGATTGCATCGCGCATGGCTTCCGCTTCGGCCTTCACATCGGCGGGCACGGCGGAGGAGATCTCACCGATGCCGACCATGCCGGCGCCGATCCCGTCCCAGGTGGTGTCGCTCTCCCAGGTGCCGTCAATCACGGCCTGGGTGCGCGCGATGTAATACGGGGCCCAGACGTCGATGATCGAGCTGATGCGCGGCATCGGGCCGTATTCCGCCATGTCGGCCGCCTGACCGAAGGTGTAGACGTTCCCGGCCTCTTGCGCAGCGGCGTGGGGCGCGGTGCTGTCGGTGTGCTGCAAGATCACGTCGGCGCCTTGCTCGATCAGAGCCTTGGCCGCGTCGGCCTCTTTCGCCGGGTCAAACCAGCTATAGAGCCAGATCACCTTGAACTCGACCTCGGGGTTGACCTTGCGGGCGTGGATGAAGGCAGAGTTGATGCCGCGCACGACCTCGGGGATCGGCATGGAGGCAATGTAGCCCACCACGTTCGACTTGGTCATGTGGCCGGCCAACGTGCCCTGCACGGCGCGGCCTTCGTAGAAGCGGGCGGAGTAGTTGCCCACGTTCTCGGCGCTCTTGTAGCCGGTGGCGTGCTCGAATTTCACATTCGGGAATTTCTCGGCCGCCTCGATGGTCGGGTCCATGAACCCGAAGGAGGTGGTGAAGATCAGATCCGCCCCGGCCAGAGCCATCTGGCTGATGGCGCGCATGGCGTCGGCGCCTTCCGGCACGCTTTCCTGTTCGATCACTTCGACGGCGCCGCCGAAATGCTCTTTCATCTCCATGGCGGCTTCGTGGTGGTGCTGGGACCAGCCGCCATCATTGACGGGACCGACATAGATGAAGCCGACCTTGGTGGCATCATCGGCGCTTGCCGCGCCGGTCAGGCCAAGCGCGAGGGCCGTGCTGGCGGCCAGTGTCTTGAGAAGGTTCATGGCAGTTCTCCGGTGGTTGGGATCAGGATGAAGGGTGAAAGCTGCGCCCGAGCGATCCGGGCGCACCGTGCTCTCCGCGCAGGGACAAGATGACCAGCACGAGGATGGTGACAAGGTAGGGGCTCATCGACAACAGCATAGTGTCGGCGCCGGTCGGATAGCCGGTCGCCTGGCCCAAAGCGGCAACGGCGCCCGCCAGCCCGGCAAAGAGCGCAGGCCAAAGGAGAAGCGCCCGAAGCCCGCCGCGGCCGCTCACCAGCCGCGCGATGACCGTGAAGGCAAGGCTGGCCACAGACAGCGCCAGCAGCATCACCGGCAGCGCCTTCAGAAGCGGCACCCCCGCCGCCTGAAGGTTGAGCTGAAGCACCGTGAGCCCGCCGAAAAGATAGGCGCCGATCAACACATGCCAGGGCCGCCAGCTGGCAAAGACCACGATGGCGAGCGCGATCCACCCGGCCCCGGCGGTCAGCCCGTCGACCCATTGCGGCACCCGCACCAGGCTGACGTAGGCGCCGCCCAGCCCGGCGAGAGCCCCGCCGAACACGATCGCTAGCACCCGCACCCGCACCACCTTGTAGCCAAGCGCATGGGCCGCATCGGCGTTCTCTCCGACGGCCCGCAAGATCAGCCCGGCGCGGCTGTATTTGAGCCCGGCCCAGACCAGCCCCACCAGCAGCAGCGACAGGTAGACCATGGCGTCATGGCGGAACAGGATCGGCCCCAAAGCGGGCAGGTCCGACAACAGCGGCAGGTCGAGCTTTGCCATGCCGGGGGCTTTCTCCCCCTCGAAGCTGCTGCCGATGAGCGAGGAAAGCCCCAGCCCGAACAGCGTGAGCCCCAGCCCCGTCGCCACTTGGTTCGACATCAGGACCTGCGTGAGCAGCGCAAAGATCAGGCTCAGCCCCGCCCCGGCCCCGGCCGCGGCCACGAAGCCGAGACCGGGATCACCCAGGCGCACAGCGACGGCAAAGCCGACAACGGCGCCCGTGATCATCATGCCCTCGACCCCGAGGTTCAAAACGCCCGCCTTCTCGACCACCAGCTCTCCGAGCGCGGCCAGCAGGATCGGCGTGGAGGCGACCATGAGCGAGGCGAGCAAGAGCGCCGGGTTGATTGATCCGAAATCCATCAGCGCGCCCCCTTCAGGATCAGCCGAACGCGGTAGTTGGCAAACACATCCATCGCCAGAAGGAAGAACAGCATCATCCCCTGAAAGAGCTGGATCGCGGCGGCGGGCATCGACAGAAGCGGCTGGGCCAGCTCTCCGCCAATATAAGTCAGCGCCATCAGGAGCCCGGCCAGAAGGATGCCGACCGGGTGCAAGCGGCCCAGAAACGCAACGATGATTGCGGTGAAGCCGTAGCCCGATCCGAAATTGCTGCTGATCTGCCCGGCAGGGCCGGTGACTTCGAACAGCCCCGCAAGCCCCGAAAGCGCGCCCGCCGTGCCCAGCACAAAGACCACCAGCCGCGATGGCGAAATCCCCGCGAACCGCGCCGCGCGCGGGGCCTGACCGCTCAACTGGATAGCATAGCCCATCTTGTGCCGCGTGAGCAGGACATAGGCGAAGATCACTGCGATCAGCGCCGCGACCACGCCCCAATGCATCCCGGTGCCTTCGAACAGCTCGGGATTGGATGCGGCGGGGAAGTCCCGCGCCAGGTTGCGCGATCCGGGAAAGCCCCGGCCATCGGGATTGCGCAAGATGCCACTGCTGACCGCCGACAGGATCGTCTCTGCAACATAGACCAGCATGAGGCTGACCAGAATTTCATTGGTGCCCAGCTTCGTCTTCAGCAGTGCCGGGATCATCGCCCAAAGCCAGCCGCCAAAGCCCCCCGCCAGGATCATGAGCGGAAAAATCATCCGGTTTTCCGTGGGGTAAAAGGCAAGCCCAACCCCGGCGCCAAGGATGGCACCCATGATGTATTGCCCTTCGGCGCCGATGTTCCACACGCCCGCCCGGAACCCGAGCGCAAGCCCGGTGGCGATCAGCACCAACGGCCCGGCTTTCACCAAAAGCTGCGGGCGCAGGAAGCCCGAGAAATCGGGGTGAAACAGCGGATCCCAGAAGATCGTGCGCAGCGCCAGGAGCGGCTCGATCCCGAGCGCCCAGAACATCACGCCCCCGGCCAGCATCGTCGCCAGCACCGCAAGCGGCGGCGTCAGAGCAGACAGCAGCCCGGACGGCGCCGGGCGCTTCTCCAGAGCGATCCTCATGCCACCTCTCCTTGCACGCCCATGCCGCCCATCATCAGGCCGATCTCCTCCATGCTCAGGCCGCGTGCGGGCCGGATCGGGGCAAGCGCCCCGGCGTTGAGCGCGGTGAACCTGTCCGAAATCTCCATCAGCTCATCCAGATCCTGACTGATCACGATGACCCCTGCCCCTTTGGCGGCCAGATCCAGCAAGGCCTGCCGGATCGCGGCGGCTGCCGAGGCATCGACACCCCAGGTCGGCTGGTTCACCACAAAGACCTCCGGGCGCTGAAGGATCTCGCGCCCTATGACGAATTTCTGAAGGTTCCCGCCCGAAAGCGCCCCTGCGGCCACATCCGGGCCGGGCGTGCGCACATCGAACCGCTCAATGATGCGGCGCGCGAAATCGCGCACTTCGGGCCAGCGGACAAAGCCGCGATGGCTCAGCGCCTCGCGGGTCTCGCCGGTCAAAAGCGCGTTTTCGCTTAGGGTCATGTCCGGCGCGGCGGCGTGGCCGAGGCGCTCTTCGGGCGCGCTGAGCAGCCCGGCAGCGCGGCGGCGGTTGGGACCGAAGGTGGAGAGGTCCTGCCCCTTGAGCCGGATGACCCCGGCGGGCGCGCGCAGCTCGCCCGACAGTGCGGCCAGCAATTCGTCCTGCCCGTTCCCGGCCACGCCGCCGATCCCAAGCACCTCTCCGCTGTGAAGCGTGAAGGTCAGGTCAGTCAGCGCGGCACCAAAGGCGGATGTCGGCGGCAATGACAGCCCCGCGACCTCCAGCAGCGGCGGACCCGGCGGGGTCGCCTCGCGCGAGGGGGTATGGAGCCGCGTGCCCACCATCATCTCGGCCAGCTCGCGCGCCGATTTCTCGCGCGGGTTGCACGTGGCCACGACGCGCCCGTGGCGCAGCACCGTGGCCGAGCCGCACAGCGCCCGGATCTCCTCCAGCTTGTGGCTGATATAGAGGATCGCGGTCCCCTCATCGGCCAGTTGGCGCAAGGTGCGAAAGAGGATCTCCACCTCTTGCGGGGTCAGCACGCTGGTGGGCTCGTCCATGATCAACAGGCGCGGCGTCTGGAGCAGGCAGCGCAGGATCTCGACCCGCTGACGCTCCCCGGCGCTCAGACCGCCGACCCGCCGATCAGGGTCCAGCGGGAGGCCGTAGGTCTCACTGATTTCGCGGATGCGCGCAGCCAAGAGGCGCGCGGGCGGTGGGTTGTCCATGCCCAGAGCGATGTTTTCCGCAACGGTGAGCGCGTCGAACAGGCTGAAATGCTGGAACACCATGGCCACACCGGCGGCGCGCGCCGACCTCGGGCTGGCCGGGCGGTAGGCCCCGCCGCCCAACGTCATCGCGCCGCGATCGGGCGTCACCAGCCCATAGATCGTCTTGACCAGGGTCGATTTCCCGGCCCCGTTTTCGCCAAGCAACGCGTGGATCTGCCCCGGCTGCACGGAAAAGCTGACATCGTCATTGGCGGTGACACCAGGATAGGATTTGCTGATCCCCTCCAGCGTCAACAACGCATCATTCATCATGATGATCCCCGGCAGCGGCGGCCCCAGCCCGCCTTTTGTAACGGGTCTGTAACCAACCGAGCCTTCGGCATCAATGCCGTGCGTGACGTCGAAAAGGACAGCCCGAGCCCACTGGCGTCAGCTTCCGCGGAAAATACGGGTTTCCCCGATCATCTCTTCCATCAAAGCGATCCGCTCCGAGCTGCTGGCAGAGCTGCGCTGCTGCACCTCGGCCACGAGCGCCTCAATCAGGAAGTTGATGGCCAGCGTCGAATCCCAGCTCGACGGGGCCTCGACCATGGTGCGGAAGCAATAGGCCGCGTGTCGCTCAATCGGGGAGCCCCATTGATCGGTGAACAGTACGATCCGCGCGCCTTGCCGGACCGCGAGCTCTGCGAGGCGGTTGAGCTCTTTTTCGTAGCGGCGAATATCGAACATCACCAGGGTCGAGCGCGGCCCCATATCCAGAAGGGATTGCGGCCATGCGGAGGGCGAGGAATCGAGCAGCGAGACCCCGGGCCGAATGATCTGCAGGTGGTTGAAGAAGTAATGCGTGTTGGACCGCGTGATACGCCCGCCCAGCAGGTGAATCGCCCGCTCCGGGTCTGACAGCTCCGCCGCGACGGCGTCAAACTGCGCCAGATCGAGCCGTTCGATCGTGCGGTTGATGTTGTCAGAAATGGCAGAGGCAAAGCGGCTCACCACGTGGCTTTCATGGCCCGCGATTGGGCCTGTCTCCAGCTTGGCCAGAGGCTGTTTCATTCGCGCGGCGATCTCTTCGCGGATGGCTTCTTGCATGTCGGGAAAGCCGTTGAAGCCCAGCTTGCGCGCGAGCCGGATCACGGTCGGGGTCGACACCCCCGCCTCTTCGGCCAGCTTGGTGATCGACTTGAGCCCCGCCACCAGCGAATCGTCCAGCAGCACAGCGGTCAGACGCCGCTCAGCCGCCGTCAGGTCGGCCTGACGATCTTTGATCAAATCCCGGATCAATGCGACGTTTTCCATACGCCCTCACTCGCCGCTTCCTGAGCGGCACGCAACTCCATCGTTAAGACGAGTGTAATGTATTTTTCTTGACATGTCATTTTTTCATGTAGTTTTCTCTTCACAACGGCGCATCCAGACGCCTTGGGGAGAACTTGCATGACCACGCCCGGCCTTGATCCGGTCTCGATCCATAACGCAAAGGGCGCGGCGCCGGTCGTGCTTGTGTGCGAGCACGCCTCCCGCCTGATCCCGGAGCGCTACAAAGGGCTCGGGCTCGACGCAGAGGCGCGCCGGGCCCACATCGCCTGGGACATCGGCGCGCTTGACGTGGCGCAGGGGCTGGCGACGCGGATGGACGCGCCTTTGGTGGCGGGCGGGGTTTCGCGGCTGGTCTATGATTGCAACCGCCCGCTTGAGGCCCATGACGCGATCCCTCCGCGCAGCGAAATCTACGACATCCCGGGCAACCGCGACCTGAGCGACGCGGACCGCCAAGCCCGCTGCGCGGCGATCCACGACCCGTTTCACGAGGCGGTCAGCGAAGTCATCGACGCCAAGGCGGACCCGGCGCTGATCACCATTCACAGCTTCACGCCGATCTACAAAGGGGCCCGGCGCGCGCTTGATCTGGGGTTTCTCTTTCACGGAGATCACGACGCGCTCGCCCAATCCGCGCTTGCCGCCGAGCAAGAGGCAGGCCGCTACACCGCGCGGCTGAACGAACCCTATGACGCCAGCGACGGGGTCACCTACAGCCTCGCCCGGCACGGCGTCGCGCGCGGCCTGCCCGCGCTGATGATCGAGATCCGAAACGATCTGATCGACACGCCCGAGACCGCCGACACGATGGCGGATCACCTCTCGCAGACCCTCACGCGGGCGCTTTCCGTGTGCAACCCCGGAAAGGAGCCCCGCTCATGAGCGCGCTCAGACGTTTCGTGCGCGTCGTCGATGCGATCAATCACAGGATTGGCCGCGTGGCGATGTACGGGATCTTTGTGATGATGGCGATCCTGCTGTGGTCGTCGATCTCAAAGACCTTCTTCACTCCGTCACTCTGGACGCTGGAGATGGCCCAGTTCGCCATGGTCGCCTATTACATCCTGGGCGGCCCCTACTCGATCCAGATGGGATCGAATGTGCGGATGGATTTGCTCTATGGCGAATGGTCGGACCGGCGCAAAGCGGCCGTGGACTGCGTCACCGTGCTGTTTTTGATCTTCTATCTGGGCGTTCTGCTCTGGGGCGGGATCGACAGCACGTCCTACTCTTTCCAGTACGGGGGCGAGCGCAGCCCGACCGCGTGGCGCCCCTATCTGTGGCCGATCAAGGTCATCATGTGCACCGGCATCACCCTGATGCTGCTGCAGGCCCTGTCCGAGCTGTGCAAGGACATCCTGCGTCTGCGGGGCGAGGAGATTGCCGATGTCGTATGAACTGATCGCCCTCATGATGTTCGCCGCCATGATGGCGCTGCTGCTGTCCGGGCAGCGGGTGTTTGGCGCCATCGGCTTCGTTGCGGTGATCGCAGCCCTCATGCTGTGGGGAGACCGGGGCGGCTACGATCTGGCCTTTGCAAGCGCCATGAAGCTGATGAAATGGTATCCGCTTTTGACGCTGCCGATGTTCATCTTCATGGGCTACGTCCTGTCGGAATCGAAGATCGCGGACGATCTCTACAAAATGTTCCATGTCTGGATGGGCGGGCTGCGCGGCGGGTTGGCCATCGGCACGATCGGCCTGATGGTCCTGATTTCGGCCATGAACGGCCTGTCCGTCGCGGGGATGGCCATCGGGGCCACCATCGCCCTGCCCGAGCTGCTCAAGCGCAACTACGACAAGAAGATGGTCACGGGGGTCATCCAGGCGGGATCGTCACTGGGCATTCTTGTGCCGCCGTCGGTGGTGCTGGTGCTCTATGCGATGATCGCTCGGCAGCCGGTGGGCCAGCTTTGGCTCGCGGGGGTGGTGCCGGGGCTTTTGATGGCCACGCTGTTCATCATCTACATCTCTGTGCGCTGCCACCTGAACCCGTCGCTGGGCCCGGCGCTCAGCGCCGAAGAGCGCGACATGCCGATGTCGGAAAAGCTGGCCTTGCTGCGCGCGGGCCTCCTGCCTCTGGTCATCTTCGCCACCATGATGGTGCCGTTCGTGAATGGCTGGACCTCGCTCGTTGAAAGCTCAGCCATCGGCGCGCTGACGGCTTTCCTGGCGGCGGTGCTCAAGGGACGCATGACGCGCGAGGTGTTCGAGACCTCGGTGCGTCAGACGCTGGGCATTTCGTGCATGTTCATGTGGATCATCCTCGCCGCGCTCGCCTTCGGCGCGGTGTTTGACGGGCTCGGCGCGGTGCGCGCCATTGAGGATCTGTTCACCGAGCGGCTGGGCCTGAGCCCCTGGATGATCCTGATCCTCATGCAGCTGAGCTTTATCATCATGGGCACGTTCCTGGACGACACCGCCATGCTGGTGATCGTGGCCCCGCTCTATGTGCCGCTGGTGCAGGCGCTTGGCTTCGATCTGATCTGGTATGGCGTGCTCTACACGATCACGACCCAGATCGCCTACATGACCCCGCCCTTCGGCTATAACCTGTTTCTTATGCGAGCAATGGCACCGCCGGAAATCACCCTGCGCGACATCTACGGATCCATCCTGCCCTTCGTGCTGGTCATGATCCTGGCGCTGACGCTGGTGATGGTCTTCCCGCAGATCGCGCTGTGGCTGCCCCACGTTGTTTACCAAAATTGACACCGGATTAACCAAGAAGAGCCCCGCCTCAAGGGGGCCGCATTCCACCAACCAAGGGAGTTCAGAAAATGACTTCGAGACGTAAGTTCCTCAAGACCGCCGGGCTCGGCGTTGCCGCAGCCCCGCTGGCCACCCCTGCCCTTGCGCAGGGCACGATCAAGTGGCGGATGCAGACCTATGCCGGGCCCGCTCTGGCTGAACATGTGGTGAAACCCGCCATCGACATGTTCAACAAGATCGCCGGCGACCGGATGCAGATCGAGCTGTTCTTTGCCGATCAGCTGGTCCCCACCGGAGAGCTGTTCCGCGCCATGCAGCGCGGCACGATCGACGCGGTGCAATCCGACGATGACAGCATGGCCTCCCCCACCGAAGTGACGGTGTTCGGCGGCTATTTCCCGTTCGCCTCGCGCTACTCGCTCGATGTGCCGGTGCTGTTCAACCAGTACGGGCTCAATGAGATCTGGGACAGCGAATACTCCAAGGTCGGGGTAAAGCACATCTCGGCCGGGTCGTGGGATCCGTGCCATTTCGCCACCAAAGACCCGATCCGCTCGCTTGAGGATCTCAAGGGCAAGCGGGTCTTTACCTTCCCGACGGCGGGCCGGTTCCTGGCGCAGTTCGGGGTCGTTCCGGTCACCCTGCCCTGGGAAGACATCGAAGTGGCGGTCCAGACCGGTGAGCTGGACGGCATCGCCTGGTCCGGGATCACCGAAGACTACACCGTCGGCTGGGCGGATGTGACCAACTACTTCCTGACCAACAACATCTCCGGCGCCTGGGCCGGGTCGTTCTTTGCCAATATGGACCGCTGGAACGAGCTGCCCGAAGACCTGCAAACCCTGTTCCGGGTCTGCTGCGACCAGTCGCACTACTACCGCCAGTGGTGGTACTGGGGCGGCGAAGCCTCGCTGCGGGTCAATGGCGACAAGATGCAGCTGACCTCGATCCCCGACGCCGAATGGGCGCAGGTCGAAGACGCCGCCGTCAAGTTCTGGGATGAGATCGCCGCCGAGAGCGAGACCAAGGCGAAGGTCGTCGAGATCATCAAGAAATACAACGCCGATATGCAAAAGGCCGGACGGCCCTACCGCTACGGCTGATACGGCCTCTCCTCCGGGCGGGAGCCCCTGCCCGGAGCCTTCTCTACACCAGCACACGGGAGCCCCCCATGACCCTGAGTTTCGACACGCTCAAGAGCCAAGTTGACGCGGGCGAGATCGACACCGTCCTTGCCTGTCTGGTCGACATGCAGGGCCGCCTGATGGGCAAGCGGTTCCACGCCCGCCACTTCGTCGACAGCGCGTGGGAGGAAACCCATTGCTGCAACTATCTGCTGGCCACGGATCTCGAAATGGCGACGCCCGACGGCTACGCCGCGACCTCGTGGCAATCCGGCTATGGCGATTACGTCATGAAGCCGGACCTGAGCACACTGCGTCCGGTGCCATGGCTGGACGGCACGGTGCTGGTGCTGTGCGACGTGCTGGACCACCACAGCCACGAGCCGATCCCCCATTCCCCCCGCGCCGTGCTGCGCCGCCAGATCGACCGGCTGGAGGCCATGGGCTTCACCCCGATGATGGCCACGGAGCTGGAGTTTTTCCTCTTCGAGAAAAGCTATGACGAGATCCGCAAGGACGGCTTTCGCGATCTCGCCCCGATCTCGGGCTATAATGAGGACTATCACATCCTCCAGACCACCAAGGAAGAGCACGTGATGCGCCCTCTGCGCAATCACCTCTACGCCGCCGGGCTGCCGATCGAGAATTCCAAAGGCGAAGCCGAGGCCGGTCAGGAAGAGCTCAACATCCGCTACAGCGAAGCGATGCTGACGGCGGATTACCACTCCATCGCGAAACACGCGGTGAAGGAAATCGCCTGGCAACAGGGCCACGCCGCGAGCTTCCTGCCCAAATGGCACCACGACCGCGTGGGATCGTCCAGCCATGTGCACCAATCGCTCTGGAAGGACGGCAAGAACGCGTTCCACGACCCCAAAGGCGATCTGGGCATGTCCGAGCTGATGCGGCAGTACATGGCGGGTCTGCTCAAATATGCACCTGATTACACCTATTTCATGGCGCCCTACATCAACAGCTACAAGCGATTCCAGAAGGGCAGCTTCGCCCCCACCCGCACGATCTGGTCGGTGGACAACCGCACTGCGGGCTTCCGGCTATGCGGCGATGGCACCAAAGCCGTGCGGGTCGAATGCCGGGTTCCGGGATCGGACATCAACCCCTACCTGACCATGGCCGCCATGCTCGCCGCCGGGATCGCCGGGATCGAGGAGAAGCTGGAGCTTCAGCCCGCGACCAAGGGGGACACCTATCAGGGCAAGACCGGCTCCATCCCCTCCAGTCTGCGCGAGGCGCGCGAAAAGCTGAGCCGCTCCAAGATGCTGCGCGCGGCCATGGGGGATTGGGTGGTGGATCACTACACCCGCGCCGCCGGGTGGGAGATCGAAGAATTTGACCGCGTCGTCACCGATTGGGAAGTGGCACGCGGGTTTGAAAAAGCGTGACGCCGCAGGCGTCCTGAGAGGAAAGGACAGCACCATGAGCGTGCTCAGATGTATCTCCCCGATCGACGGATCGGTCTTTGCCGAACGCGAGGCGCTTTCGCTGGAGGACGCTCAGGCCGTGGCTGACAGCGCCCGCGCCGCGCAAGCCGCCTGGGCTGCGCGCCCGCTGCAAGAGCGGATTGACATGGTCATGGCCGGGGTCAACGCCGTGGGCGCCATGAATGACGCGATCGTGCCCGAACTGGCCCGCATGATGGGCCGCCCCGTGCGCTATGGCGGCGAATTCGGCGGCTTTCATGAGCGCGCCAGCCACATGGCCACCATCGCCAGTGATGCCCTCGCCGACATCTCTGTGGGCGAGGATGAAACCTTCACCCGCTACATCAAGCGCGCGCCCTGGGGCGTCGTCTTTGTCGTCGCGCCGTGGAACTACCCCTACATGACCGCGATCAATACCGTCGCCCCGGCTCTGATCGCGGGCAATACGGTGATCCTGAAACACGCCACACAAACGCTGCTCGTCGGGGAGCGCATGGCCGAAGCCTTCCACGCCGCCGGCGTGCCCAAGGACGTGTTCCAGAACATCTTCCTGAGCCACGACACGACCGACGCGCTGATCCGCGCGCGGGCCTTCGATTTCATCAATTTCACCGGCTCGGTCGGCGGCGGCCAGAGCATGGAGCGCGCCGCCGCGGGCACTTTCGTACCCGTCAGCACGGAGCTGGGCGGCAAGGATCCGGGCTATGTCATGGAAGACGCCGATCTGGATGCGGCGGTCGCCACCTTGATCGACGGCGCCATGTTCAACTCTGGCCAATGCTGCTGCGGGATTGAGCGGATCTATGTCCACGAAAGCCTCTTTGACGCATTCGTGCAAAAGGCCGTTGAAACCGTGCAGGGCTACACGCTCGGCAACCCTCTGGATGACGCGACCACCATTGGCCCCATGGCCAACGCCCGCTTCGCCGCCGAAGTCCGCGCCCAGATCAGCGAGGCCGTCGCGGCGGGCGCGACCGCCCATATCGCGCCCTTCGAAGAGGATGATGGCGGCACCTACCTGACCCCGCAGATCCTGACCGGGGTCACCCACGACATGAGCGTCATGCGCGAGGAGAGCTTCGGCCCCGTGGTCGGCATCATGCCGGTCTCGGGCGATGAAGAGGCCATCAAGCTGATGAATGACAGCGATTTCGGGCTGACCGCCTCGCTCTGGACGCAGGACATCGCCCGCGCCCAAGCCGTCGGGGATCGGCTGGAGACCGGCACCGTGTTCATGAACCGCGCCGATTATCTGGATCCCGGCCTGTGCTGGACCGGTTGCAAGCAGACCGGCCGCGGCGGCGGGCTGTCCGTGATCGGCTATCACAACCTCACCCGACCCAAATCCTACCATCTCAAGAAGGTGACATCATGAGCCTCACCGGCAACTGGTCCTACCCCACCGCCATCAAGTTCGGCGCGGGCCGCATCAACGAACTGCCCGCCGCCTGTGCCCAAGCGGGCATCACCAAACCGCTGCTTGTCACCGACAAGGGGCTCGCCGGGATGGATATCACCGCCCGTGCGCTCGACATTCTCGATCAGGCCGGGCTGGGGCGCGGTCTGTTCTCCGAGGTCGATCCCAACCCCAATGAGCTGAACCTGAGCGCCGGGGTCGACGCCTATAAGGCCGGGGGCCATGACGGGGTGATCGCCTTTGGCGGCGGCTCCGGGCTGGACCTGGGCAAGATGGTCGCGTTCATGGCCGGGCAGACCCGCCCGGTGTGGGATTTCGAAGACGTGGGCGATTGGTGGACCCGCGCAGACGCAGAGGCCATCGCGCCGATCATCGCCGTGCCCACCACCGCCGGGACCGGATCAGAGCTGGGCCGCGCCAGCGTCATCACCAATTCCCAAACCCATGTGAAGAAGATCATCTTCCACCCCAAGGTGCTGCCGACGGTTGTGATCTGCGATCCCGAGCTGACCGTGGGTATGCCCAAACCGATCACGGCGGGCACCGGGCTTGATGCCTTCGCGCATTGCGTCGAGGCGTTCTCCAGCCCGCATTACCACCCGATGAGCCAGGGCATCGCCCTGGAGGGGATGCGGCTGGTGATCGACAACCTGCCCCGCGCCTATCTCGATGGCTCCGACATCGACGCGCGCGCTAATATGATGAGCGCCGCTGCCATGGGCGCAACCGCCTTCCAAAAGGGCCTTGGCGCCATCCACGCGATGAGCCACCCGATCGGCGCCGTGTTCGGCACTCACCACGGCACGACCAATGCGGTCTGCATGCCCGCCGTGCTGGATCTGAACGCGCCCGTTATCCGCGACCGCTTCGACCGTGCGGCCAGCTATCTGGGCATCAAGGGCGGCTTTGACGGGTTCCGCGGCTTCGTTCAGGAGTTCAACGACAGCTTCGCCATCCCGCGCCGCCTGAGCGATCTGGGCGTGAAGACCAACCGCATCGACGATCTGGTCGCCATGGCACTTGAGGATCCGTCCTGCGGCGGCAACCCGGTTGAGCTGAACGCCGACAACATGCGCGCCCTGTTCGAGGCGGCCATGTAATGCGGCTGGGGCGGCTTAGAGCCGCCCCGCCTGCGCTGCTGTCTCCAGTAGATCGAACATGTAGCGCGCGACCGAGCGGAAACACACGATCCGCGCGCACTCCTCGTCCGTCGTCCAGACTGCAGCGGCAATCTGCCCGAACCGCGTGCGGCGCAGATCGCCGGTCTTGAAGCCGCGCAGATCCATCGGGGACAGCCGCGCCACCACGTCGCGCCATCCCGGCCCTTCGACATCGAACACGGCCCGCGCATCTGACACGTTCACCGCGAGGACATGCTGACCATCCAGGGCGGTATGGAGCGTCTCGACGACGCCCGCCGCCTCACCGTGACCGGTCAGGATCAGCAGCTCATCAGGGGACATCCACCCCAGCCCGCGCGCGCCATCCCACGTGATCTTGCCCTGCTCCGGGAAGGCGGTGCCGGTCACGTCAGAGACCGCCTGGCGCAGCTTGGCGTCGCTCAGATCGCCGCGCAGGGTGACCATACCGACCAGTCCGGCTTCGCTCACGCGGGTGTCCGCGCTGCCTGTTGCGCCCGGCAGGGCTGAGAGGACCTCAGACATTTTGCTTCTCTCCTTCCGGGTCAAAGAACACGGGCGAGACGATCTTCGCCTGCACCGTGCCACCATCAAGCGTGCCGAACGCGATCACCTCGCCCATGCGGTCGGGGCCGTTTTCCACGAGCCCCATGGCGATCCCGCGCCCAAGCGTGGGCGAATGGTAGGTTGATGTCACGCGCCCGAACATGGCCTTTTGGCCGTTCGAATTGACGCCCTCGCCCACGGCATAGGCCCCTTCGGGCAGGACAGATTTGTCCAGGGTCTCAAGCCCCACAAGCTGCCAGCGATCGGTACGGATCATGTCGGATCGCGCCTGCGCGCGTTTGCCGATATAGTCGTCCTTCTTCTTCGAGATCGCCCAGTGCAGCCCCAGATCCTGCGGGATCACGGTGCCATCGGTTTCGTCCCCGATCATGATAAAGCCCTTTTCGGCCCGCATGATATGGAGCGCCTCGGTCCCGTAGGGCATGATCCCCCGCGCATCCCCGACACGCAAAAGCGCATCCCAGAAGGCCCGGCCCTGACTGGCGGGCACGGCAATCTCAAAGCTCAACTCACCCGAGAAGCTGATGCGGAAGATCCTCGCATCGAAGCCACCAATCCGGGCGTCGATCCAGCCCATGAACGGCAGGGCCTCGGCGCTCAGATCCGTGTCAGAGCCAAGAGCCTCCAGCACCTCGCGCGCTTTCGGGCCGACCACGGCCACTTGCGCGAACTGCTCCGTCACATCTGCGGTGTAGACCTGCCAGTCCCACCACTCCGTCTGGAGCCATTCCTCCATATGAGCGTGGACATGGGCGGCCCCGCCCGAGGTCGTGTGGCACAGGAACGTGTCCTCATCGAGCCGCGCCACCACGCCGTCATCCATCAGGAAGCCGTTTTCCGAACACATCAGCCCGTAGCGGCATTTGCCCGGCTTCAGCGTGCTCATCATGTTGGTGTAGAGCATATCCATGAAGCGCCCCGCATCGGGCCCCTTCACGATGATCTTGCCGAGGGTCGAGGCATCCAGCATCCCCACATTCTCGCGGGTATTGGTGACCTCGCGCATCACCGCGTCATGCAGGCTCTCGCCGCTGCGCGGATAGCTGTAGGGGCGGCGCCACTGGCCGACGGGCTCCATATAGGCGCCCTGCTCTTCGTGCCATGCATGGATCGGCGTGCGCCGGATCGGCTGGAACAGCGGCCCGCGTGCCTCCCCCGCGATGGCCCCCATGGAGATGGGCGTGTAGGGCGGGCGGAACGTGGTGGTGCCGGTCTGCGGGATCGGCTGGCCCAGGGCATCCGACAGGACTGCGAGACCGTTGATATTGCTCAGCTTCCCCTGATCCGTCGCCATGCCAAGGGTCGTATACCGCTTGGTATGTTCGACGCTCTCATAGCCCTCGCGCGCAGCAAGCTGAACGTCGGACACTTTCACGTCGTTCTGGAAATCCAGGAACATTTTGGCGCGCAGTTCGTGCTTGGCGCCTTGCGGCATCATCCACACGGGCATAAGCGGCGCTTCTTCCTCGACGGGCGCGCGCGGAACGTCGGGCATACTTCCCAGTATGGTCCCCATACCCACCTGCACATCCTCCATGATCGCATGAAGCGACAGCGCGCCGTTGGCGGCGCCCAGAGCCGTCACGCTGGCCTGCCCCTCAGCGCCGCGCGGGGGCCGGTCAGGATCGGGGCGGAACAGCGCCCGCGCCTCGTCCCACAGCAGCTTGCCCCCGCAATGGGACCACAAATGCACGACCGGAGACCACCCCCCCGACATGGCCACCACGTCGCAGGCGATCTCTTCGGTGACGGTGCCTTCCCCGGCCTGCGCGCAAAGCGCAACGCCAGTGACCCGCGCGCCACCTTTCACCTTGGCGATGGCAGCGCCCATATGGACGGGGATCCCCGCCGCCTTGGCTTCGGCCACAAGGCCCTCATCGGGCAAGGCGCGGGCATCCACGATGGCGGGCACCGAAAGCCCCGCGCGCTTCACCTCAAGCGCCGTGCGATAGGCGTCATCATTGTTCGTCACGACGACAACGCGGTCACCGACGCTGACGCCGTAATTCACGATGTAGTCGCGCACGGCCGAGGCCAGCATCACACCCGGCACGTCGTTGCCCGCAAAGGACAGGGGCCGCTCCAACGCGCCGGTGGCGGTGACGATATGCCCCGCCCGGATGCGCCACAGGCGGTGGCGCGATCCCTCGGCCTCAGCTGGGAGGTGATCGGTCAGCCGCTCATAGGCCAGAAGGTAGCCGTGATCGTAAAGCCCGGCGCCCATGCAGCGATTGCGCAGGGTGACGTTCTCCATACCCTCCAGTCTGGAGAGCGCCTGCGCGACCCAATCGCCCGGCGCCATCCCGTCGATGGACCCGCCATCGACCGGAGCGCGGCCGCCCCAATGGGCGTCCTGTTCGATCAGCCAGACCTGCTGGCCCGCCTCGCCCGCCACCAGAGCCGCCGCGAGCCCGGCAACGCCGCCTCCGATAATGACCAGATCGACATGGGCATAGGCATGTTCATAGAGATCGGGATCGCGCGCCTCCGCATCGGGGGCCGCGCCCAGACCGGCGGATTGCCGCACGATGGGCTCGAACAGATGTTTCCAAGCGGCACGGGGCCACATGAAGGTCTTGTAGTAGAACCCCGCCGGGAAGAACCGCGACAGCCGCGCGTTGATCGCGCCCACATCGAAGCTCAGGCTCGGCCAGTGGTTCTGACTGCGGGCCGAAAGCCCGTCCCACAGCTCCTGGGTGGTGGCGCGCTGATTGGGCTCGAACCGGTCGCCATCGGCGATCCCGAACAGGGCGTTGGGCTCTTCGGCGCCGCTCGACATCACGCCGCGCGGGCGGTGATATTTGAACGACCGGCCCAGCAGCATCTGGTCTTCGGCCAGCAGGGCCGAGGCGAGCGTGTCGCCCGGATGGCCCTTCAGGTGCTTGCCGTTGAAAGCGAAGTCGATCTTGCGGGAGCGGTCGATCAGGCGGCCGCCACGGGACAGGCGTGTGCTCATGCGGCGTCTCCTTTCGCGGCGGCCAGAAGATCGGCTGGCGGCTCCAGCGTTTGGGCCGGATAGGTGCCGTAGACCTCCAGCGTCACGGTGTTGCGCAGGGCGTGGAACCACTTGCCGCAGCCATAGGCGTGGCGCCAGCGTTCGGCATGGATTCCCATCGGGTTCTGGCGCAGGAACAGGTAGGCCTCAAAGGCGTCGGCATCCGCCTCCGGCCCGCGCCGGGTCAGGTGGGCTTCGCCTCCGGGGGCCAGCTCGGTTTCATCGCATTGGACCCCGCAATAAGGGCAGCGCAAAGTCAGCATGGCAACGTCCTTTCCTGGCCGCGCGGCGAGGGCCCTGTGACCCCGTCGCGCCGCACATAATTATCAGAACCCAACAGAGCGTGAACAGCAGGCCGCATCGTCATCAATGCGCCACCCCTGCCGCGACGCTTTCATCAATGAACCGGCCTTCGCGGAACCGGTCCAGCGTGAAAGCCTCGGCCAGCGGAGACGTGCCACGGGCCATGAGCTCCGCCATGGCCCAGCCCGATCCGGGGATCGCCTTGAACCCGCCGGTGCCCCAGCCGCAATTGATGAAACAGCCGTCCACCGGCGTTTTCGAGATGATCGGAGACCGGTCCCCCGTCATGTCCACGATCCCGCCCCATTGCCGCAGCATCTTGAGCCGCGAGATCATCGGGAAGGTTTCGATCAGGGCGCGCACGGTCTCTTCGATGTGATGGAAGCTGCCGCGCTGCGTGTAGTTGTTGAACCCGTCCGCGCCGCCGCCGATGACCATCTCGCCCTTGTCGGACTGGCTCATATAACCATGGACGGTGTTGGCCATCACCACCACGTCCATGCAAGGTTTGATCGGCTCGGACACAAGAGCCTGAAGCGACACCGATTCAACCGGAAGCCGGAACCCCGCCATGTCGGCCAGCCGCCCCGAATGGCCCGCCACCACGACGCCCAGTTTATCGCAGGCGATGTCGCCCTTGGTGGTGGTCACCCCTGTGACCTTGCCGCCATCGCGCTTCACGCCGGTGACTTCGCAGCGCTCGATGATGTCCATGCCCATGGCGGCGCAGGCGCGCGCATAGCCCCAGGCCACGGCATCGTGGCGGGCCGTGCCGCCGCGCGGCTGCCATAGCGCGCCCAGCACCGGGTAGCGCGGGCCGCTCAGCTCGATGATCGGCACCAGCTCCTTGACCCGTTGCGGAGAGATAAACTCCGTCGCGACGCCCTGGAGCGCATTGGCATGGGCCGTGCGCTTGTAGCCACGCAGCTCGTGCTGGGTCTGGGCCAGCATCATCACGCCGCGCGGGCTGAACATGACGTTGTAGTTCAGGTCCTGGCTGAGGGTCTCGTAGAGGCTGCGGGCCTTCTCATAGATCGCGGCGGACGGGTCCTGAAGGTAGTTCGACCGGATGATCGTGGTGTTGCGCCCGGTATTGCCGCCGCCCAGCCAGCCTTTTTCGATGACCGCGACATTGGTGATTCCGTGGTTTTTGCCCAGATAATAGGCGGTTGCCAGCCCGTGCCCCCCGGCCCCGACAATGATCGCATCATAGCGCGGCTTCGGCGTGGCCTTGGCCCAGGCGCGGTCCCACCCCTGATGGCGACCGAGCGCCTCTTTCGCGATGGCAAAGGCGGAATAGCGTTTCATAGGGAGCGCCTCCTGGGGTCGGAATGGTTGAGCCTAGCCATAACTGGACCGGGACCGGGGGGAAACCCCACCAAAGAACGGCGCGTTAGCGACCGAATGCGACATTGGCGCCCATCCCGCCCCCTTCCGCTTCCGCGCCATGATGGTTAAGTCAGGCGCAGCAAGCAAAAGGGGCATTCATGTTCTACGTTATCTGCGCCGTTCTGACCCTCGCGGCCGCCGTATTGGTGCTCCGGCCTCTGTTGCGCACGCGCGCGCAGACGCCCGCCGAAGAAAGCAAAGACATCGCCATCTTCCGCGCCCAGCTAGAGGAAATCGACCGGGACGTGGCGCGCGGGACGCTGGACGCGACCGAAGCCGAACGCACCCGCACCGAAGTGGCGCGCCGGATGCTCGCCGCCGATCGCGCGCGCAGCGAAAGCGCCGCACCCATGGGCGCGCCAGGGCGGGATGGTTCCATCGTTTTGTCCACCATCGTGGGCCTGCTGATCCTTGGGGGTGCAGCGTTTCTCTACACATCCATCGGCGCTCCGGGCTATCCCGACCTGCCGCTCAAAGCCCGGCTGGCGGCATCGGAAGAGGCGCGCGACACCCGGATGTCTCAGGCCGATATGATCGCCAGGATGCCGCCCTCCCCGGCGCTTGAGCGCGCCGATCCCGCCTATATCGAGATGATCGAACAGCTCCGCACTGCGGTGATCGACAACCCGGACGATCTTGAAGGTCAACGGCTTCTGGCCCGGCACGAGGCCAACCTTGGTCAGTTCGACGCCGCCATCGTCGCGCAAGAGAAGGTTATCGCGCTCCAGGACACCCCGCCGATCGAAGACCGGATGCTGCTGCTGGATCTGATGGTGTATCAGGTCCAGGGGTATGTCTCACCCGAGGCGGAGGCCGTGGCCCGCGCCATCCTCAAGGATGACCCGACCAACGCGGCGGGACGCTATTATATAGGGCTGCTCTACGACTTCACCGACCGCCCCGACGTGGCATTCCGGCTGTGGCAGGAACTGGTCGATGAGGGCGGGAACACGCCCCATACCGCCCTGGCCCGCCGGATGATCGAAAACGCCGCACAGCGCGCCGGAATCGACTACACGCTTCCCGCCGCGGCAGCGGCTCCGGCTGGCCCGATGATGCGCGGCCCTACCGCCGAAGACATGGACGCCGCCGCCGACATGACGCCAGAAGAGCGCCAGCAGATGATCGCCGGGATGGTCGAGCAGCTCTCGAACCGGCTCGCCACCGAAGGCGGCTCCGCGCAGGAATGGGCCCGGCTGATCTCTGCGCTTGGCGTTCTGGGCGACACGGAGCGCGCACAAGCCATCTATGATGAGGCCAAGGGGCGCTTCGAAGGCCAGCCCGATTTCGAAACCATCGTTCAGGCCGCCACCCAGGCGGGCTTGCAATGATCTGCGAAGACGCCGCTGATTTCGCGCAAGCGATCGCGCCCATGGCGCCGCTCGCCGGGCTCGATCTGGGCACCAAGACGATTGGCGTTGCGCTGTCCGACCGGATGCGCGCCATCGCCTCCCCGCTGGAGACGATCAAGCGGGCGAAATTCACGCTGGACGCCGCCCGCCTTTTGGAGATCGCAAAGACCCACGAGCTGGGCGGGATCGTTTTGGGCCTGCCGCGCAATATGGACGGCACCGAAGGCCCGCGCTGCCAGTCCACCCGCGCCTTTGCGCGCAATCTTGAGCGGCTCACCGATCTGCCGATCACCTTCTGGGACGAGCGCCTCTCCACCGTCGCAGCAGAGCGCGCCCTGCTGGAGGCCGACACGTCCCGCAAGCGCCGCGCCGAAGTGATCGACCACGTGGCCGCCGCCTACATCCTGCAAGGGCTGCTTGACCGCCTGACCCATCTGGGAGCCGCCCATGAGCGATGACATCTGGTCCCGCGACGAGATTGAGAGCCCCTGCATCAAGATCTGTGTCATCCACCCGGAAGAGCGGATCTGTACCGGCTGCTACCGCACGCTCGAAGAGATCGGCACATGGTCGCGCATGGCGCCGCAAGAGCGGCGCGAGATCATGAGCACCCTGCCCGACCGCGCCAGTCGCCTGACCCAGCGGCGCGGCGGACGCAAGCGCCGCTCCAAGGACTGACAAGCCTCCCGGGAGGCAAGCCCGAGGTCACAGCGCCGCCATCAGCCGCGCCTTGTGCCCCCCGCCATTGGGATCGCCTATCGCCGCCACCAGACCTTCAATCGACGCGATGTCATGCCCCGGCAGGATCGCATCGACATGGGGCAGAATCGCCCGGATGCCCGCTACTTTTGGCGCGAACCCATCAAAGCGTAGCAGCGGGTTCACCCAGATCAGCCGCTTGCAGGACAGGGCCAGCCGCTCCGATGCGGCGCCAAGCTCGCCGCCGGGGTCGCGCTCCAGCCCGTCGGTGATCAGCAGCACCACCGCGCCCTGCCCCAGCACCCGGCGCGACCAGTCCCGGTTGAAGGCAGAGAGGCACGCCCCGATCCGGGTACCGCCCTCCCAGTCCTGGGCCTCCGCCCCGGCCGCATGCAGCGCCGCGTCGATGTCGCGGCCCTCCATGTGGCAGGTGATGTTGGTCAGCCGTGTGCCAAAGGTGAAGGCGTGGACATTGCGCCAGCCCGCGCCGGGCTGGGATTTTGTGGCGTGGATGAAATGCAAGATCGTGCGCGCATAGCGGCTCATTGAGCCCGAAATATCGCACAGCACGACAAGGCTCGGCGGGCGGGTGGCGCGGCGGCGGGTTTCGATCCGGGTCAACGTGCCGCCCTGGCGCATCATCCGCCGCAAGGTCCGACGCGGATCGGAGGTCGCTCCGGGCGCCGCGTGAAAACGTCGGCTGGGCAGCGGCGGCACCCGCAGCACCATGCGGGCGAGCGCCGCCTTCGCGCGGGCCAGCTCTTCGGGGCTCATCTGCTCGAAATCGAGCGTGCGCAGGCGTTCCCGGGCCGATGCCGTGCGGCTTGCGTCAAAGCTGATCTCGATCTCTTCGGGCGGCGCCTCTGGCTCGGGCTGCTCGGGCGCGTGGCCATCGAGCAGCGCCTCGGCAGCGCGGCGCGCGGCGGGCTGGGCGGCGCGTTCGTCCTGCACCCCGCGCACCATGGGCAGAAGCATGGCCATCATGTGCTCCATGAAGCGCGGATCACGCCAGTAGAGCCGAAACACCTGATCGAACACAGCATGGTGTTCGGGCCGCGAGGTCAGGCAGGCATGGAGCGTCCAGTAGAAATCACTGCGCCGGGTGAAGCCCGCTTCAGCCACGGCGCGGGCGGCGTCGATCACATGGCCGGGCCCAACGGGGAGCCCCGCCCGGCGCAGCGCGCGCACGAAATGGGTGATGTTCTCGGCCAACCGGGGGTGGTCCGGCAGGGGAAGATCGGCCAGTTGGACCATCAGCGGTTTCGGGCCTGACGGCGCGATCCGCGGGGGGCGCTGCCCCCCGCACCCCCCGAGGTATTTGGACAAATAAGAAGAGCAGGCATCACGTGATCTGGGTTCGGCTTTCCTCCAGCAGCCGGGCTGCTTCGGAGCCGTGGAGTTTTTGGATGTCGTCCTGGTATTTCAGGATCGCGCCCAGCGTGTCGGAGATCACCTCCGGGGAGAGTTCGATCACGTCGAGCGCGAGCAGGCATTTGGCCCAGTCGATGGTTTCCGCCACCCCGGGACGTTTGAATAGGTCTTCGCTGCGCAGGTGCTGCACGAAGGCGACGACATCGCGCGAGAGGGTTTCCGGCAGGCCCGGCGCGCGGGCGTTGAGGATGTCGAGCTCGCGCGCGAAATCCGGGTAGCCGACCCAGTGGTAGAGGCAACGGCGCTTGAGGGCGTCGTGGACCTCGCGGGTGCGGTTGGAGGTGAGCACCACCAAGGGCGGTTCTTGTGCCGTGATCGTGCCGAGTTCGGGGATCGTGACCTGGAAATCCGACAGCGCCTCCAGCAGGAAGGCTTCGAACGGCTCGTCGGTGCGGTCGATCTCGTCGATCAGCAGGACCGGCGCCCCGCCGCGCATCGCCTTGAGCAGCGGGCGCTCGACCAAGAAGCGTTCAGAGAAGAGGTCATCGGTCAACGCATCGCGATCCGCGCCCCCAGCGGCTTCGGCGGCGCGCAGGGCGACCATCTGGGCAGGGAAGTTCCATTCATAGACGGCGCTCGCCGTGTCGAGGCCCTCATAGCATTGCAACCGGATCAGGGGCCGGTCGAGCGCGGCGGCGAGTGCCTTGGCGATTTCGGTCTTACCGGTGCCGGGATCACCTTCGAGGAAGAGCGGCCGCCCTAGGCGCAGGCTGAGAAACGCCACCGTGGCCAGGCTGCGGTCGCAGACATAGTCCTGTGCGGCGAGCGCGGATTGCACGTCGTCAATGCTGTTCATGGCGCGATGGTGCGCCGCCGACGTGCCACGCGTCAAGCGCGGGCGAAGAACAGCGCGCTCATCCCCAGGCCGATGGCGATCACGCCCCAGCGGATCAGTCTTTGGTCGGGCAAGCGCCGGGCCAGCCGGCCTCCGCCATAGGCGCCCAGCATGGTCGCCACGGCCATCGCCGCGCCTTCGGGCCAGTGCACCACGCCAGCCAAGGCGAACGGCACCGCCGAGATCGTGGCGATGGAGCCGCTCATCAGGTTCTTGAGCCCGTTCATCGCGTTGAGATCGCTCAGCCCGATCAGGCCCAGACCGGCGAGCAGCAGGATGCCCAGCCCTCCGTTGAAATACCCGCCATAGAGACAGACGAGCCCGAGCACACCGACCATGGTCCAGAGCCCAGCTTCACGCCCCGCCCGCGCGCGCATGATCGCAACCAGCCGGGGGCCAAGCGCGAACAGCAAGGTGGCGATCAGCAGCAGCCACGGCACCGCCCCTGCGAAGGCCTTCGAGGGCGTGGCGATCAGAAGCAGCGCGCCGCACAGGCCGCCGACCAGAGCCGTTGCGATCAACTGCCAAAGCGGGAAGCGGCGTTCATTGGCGATGTCTTCGCGAAAGGCGGCGGCGCCGGAGAAGTACCCCGGCAACGCAGAAAGCGTCGCCGTTGCATTGGCGGCCACCGGCGGCAGACCCAGGGCGATGAGCGCCGGGAAGGTCACGAATGTGCCTCCGCCTGCAATGGCATTCATGGCTCCGGCGAGGAGCCCGGCGGGGATCAGGAGGGCAAGATCAGAAAACGTCATGGGGCCTTGGTGGCAGACGGAACGGGCCAAGGAAAGGAGAACCGTGTTCAGACCGCCGCAGCAGATTGCCCCCGACCCCGCGTCAGGCTAGGTCTTGGGCACATAAGAGGAGATACATGATGAGCGCCAGCGACACCAAGGGACATGGCCCCGAACTCGGACCCTTCACCTGGGAAGACCCGCTTCACCTGGACAGCCAATTGTCCGAGGATGAGCGGATGCTGCGCGACGCGGCCCATGCGTTCTGTCAGAGCAACCTCCAGCCGCGCGTCAACGATGCCTTCGCCCATGAAACGACTGATCCCGCGATCTTTTCCGAAATGGGCGCCGCCGGATTGCTGGGCGTCACCGTCCCCGAAGAATACGGCGGGCTGGGCGCGGGCTATGTCAGCTATGGCCTGATCGCCCGCGAGGTGGAGCGCGTGGATTCGGGCTATCGCTCGATGATGAGCGTTCAGTCCTCGCTGATCATGTATCCGATCCAAGCTTACGGCTCGGAGGAGCAGCGGCGCAAATACCTGCCCAAGCTGGCCAGCGGCGAATGGATTGGCTGCTTTGGCCTGACGGAGCCCGAAGCCGGGTCCGACCCCGGCTCCATGAAGACCCGCGCCGAGAAGGTTCAGGGCGGCTATGTGCTGACCGGATCGAAGATGTGGATCTCGAACGCGCCGATCGCGGATGTGTTCGTCGTCTGGGCCAAATCCGACGCCCATGGCGGCAAGATCCGGGGCTTTGTCCTTGAGAAAGGTGCGAAAGGCCTCTCCGCGCCCAAGATTGAAAACAAGATGAGCCTGCGCGCCTCGATCACCGGGGAAATCGTGCTGGACAACGTGGAGGTGGGCGAAGATGCCCTCCTGCCGAATGTCGAAGGGCTCAAGGGCCCGTTCGGCTGTCTGAACCGGGCGCGCTATGGCATCGCCTGGGGCGTCATGGGCGCCGCCGAAGCGTGCTGGCATGCCGCGCGCGCCTACGGGCTGGATCGCAAACAGTTCGGACGGCCGCTCGCGCAGACGCAGCTGTACCAGAAGAAGCTGGCCGACATGCAGACAGAGATCACCCTGGGCCTGCAGGGCGTTTTGCAACTGGGCCGCATGATGGAGGCGGGTGTCGCCTCGCCCGAGGCCGTGTCCCTGCTGAAGCGCAACAATTGCGGCAAGGCGCTCGACATAGCGCGGCTGGCTCGGGACATGCATGGGGGCAACGGAATTTCGTTGGAATACGAAGTCATTCGCCACATGGTAAATCTGGAAACGGTGAACACCTATGAAGGGGCGCATGACGTGCATGCGCTGATCTTGGGGCGCGCGCAAACGGGGCTTCAGGCCTTCATGTAGTGAGGCAATTGGAGGGCTGAAACATGTGGTGGAAGCGACTGCTTGGCCGGTCGAAGTCGAAAGCCGAGGTGCCGCCAAACGCGGCCGAGGCGACGAACGAGGCGGCGCAGGCGGCGTGGGAGCGCGCCTGCGAACGCACCCAGGCGGACCGGGATGCCTACTGGTCCGCGTGCGGCTCGGTCGACACGGATTTCCTGACGCATCTCATCAGCCCTCAGCTTCTGGGCGGGCCGGCCTGGCCGACCACCCGGCAGGCCTACCGCGTGATCCGCAACGAAGATCGGATGATCCTCGCCTCGGACGGCTTGAGCGATCCGTTCGAGAACGACCATGGCGGCAACGGCTTTGGCATGGAGGTCTACCTGGAGATCGCGGGCGCGGCGCAGGCCACGCAAGAAGAGATCATGAACAGCCCCTGGTTCCAGCTGGTCGCCGCGGCGGCACAAAACATCGCAGCCCATGGAGATATCGGCCCGTTGCTCGACCATATGGGATTGCTGTCGATGGAGGTTCCTGTGGGTCAGGAGCTGGCTCCGGGTTGGGTGTCTGCGGAACAGCATCAAGGTGTGCTGATCGGGATGGGCCACGCCACCCGCCCGGCCCGGACCGAAGGCGGGATTCGCATGGCTGCGCTCACCCCCCTGAGGCCGGACGAGACGGCATGGGTCGCCTCCTCAACCGAAGCACGGGACGAGATGGCGAAGCATCTGAGCGGCTCGACCGGGCTGGTCTTTGACGCCGATCGCCCCGCGATCACGTCCTACATGCAGTAGCGCGGGGCCCCGGCCCTCGCGCTGTGACGCCAACCGAAGAGCAGCCCGGTGGCAGCGCGTCACTCAGGCGTATCCGATTCTTCCTCGGGCACATATTCCAGAAGATCGCCGGGCTGGCAGTCCAGCTCTGCACAGATGCGCGAGAGCGTCTCGAACCGGACGCCCTTCACATGGCCGCGCTTGAGCAAGGACAGGTTCGGCTCGGAGATGCCGATCCGCGCGGCCAGGTCTTTTGAGCTGGCTTTGCGGCGGGCCAGCATCACGTCCAATCTGACAATGATCGGCATCAGACGAACTGCCGGTTCTCAGCGGACAGAAGGCAGGCGCGGTCCCACATATGGCCCAGAGCCCACAGCACCGCCCCCAGCAGGAGGCTGAGCAAAGGGGTGCTCCCCAATGTGACGCTGAGCACATGCTGCCCGGCCGGGGCTCCCGCGGTCAGCACCAGCCCCAGGAGCGTCGGCACAATGAGCCCGGTCAGCCCGGCCCAGACCAGGAACCGCCCCGCCTGGCTCAGCGCAGCGGCCTGCAGCCGGGAGAACCACTCTCCGGTTGCGAACACGGCAAAACAGCGCCGAACAGCAAGCAGCGCCGCCGACAGAAAAAGCACCGGAACAATGGAAATGATGAGCGCGCTGAACTGGGTCAGAGGCGTCGCCGACAGCGTGGCGGACGGGCCCGCGAGATCGGCAAAGGTGTCTTGCAGCCCGCCTGTCGCGCCGCTGATCACCATCAGCACCGGCAAGGCAACCGCCATTCCCAGGCACGCGGCAGAGATCATGCCCGCATGGCGGGAAAACTGCGCGTCGGAGCGCACAAGATCAGATTGGAGGGTCGACATGGAAACATTCCCCTTAGGACGAATCAATTTATGTAAAACATAAATATCTTATCCCAGGGGATGACCGCAACCATTCATTTCACAGGCCCTGTTCGCGCCGCAGGCATAGGCGCCGCGCACCACCTATTCAGAGATAGGCGTAGTAGCTCACATGACGGGCGTCGGCCTGAGCCGCCTTCAGTTCGGCCTGACGGTTCGGCGCGCATTTGCGAAAGCTCAGAAAGTGGGAAAGGCGGCGCATGGTTGGGCTCCAAAAGAAAGGGCCTCTCGCCGTGTGGCGAAGAGACCCGGGGGATGAAGGATACGGGGCCCCTGACGGCCCCGGGCCCGTCAGAGGTAGTAGATATCGCGATAGATGCGGCGCGCGCGGGCGGCTTCCTGATCGCGGCTGGACAGGCGGCCCTTGCGCATCTGGTCGTTGCGGCTCAGGCGGTCGAAAAAGCGGGTCAGCATGGTGGTCTCCGTGAGTAGTGTTGCGCCTCATATAGGGGCGTCTTCCGCGCTTTACCTGCACGTAAAGCGAAAGCCCGCCATGCTGCAGCTGCATAGCCTCTGGCGCGTTTTCCCCGTATCTGCTAGCGCAGCCCCATGACCCAGAAAATCACGCTTCGCCGCCCCGATGACTGGCATCTCCACCTGCGCGATGGCGCAGTGCTGAGCGCCGTTCTGCCCGACAGCGCCCGCGATTTCGCCCGCGCGATTGTCATGCCCAATCTGGTGCCGCCGGTGGTGACCGCCGAGCAGGCCGCCAGCTACCGCGCGCGGATCATGGACGCCCTGCCTGCCGGGATGGATTTCACCCCGCTGATGACGCTCTACCTGACCGAAGGCACCGATCCTGAGGACGTCGCCCGCGCCCATGCCGATGGCATCGCCACGGCGGTGAAGCTCTATCCGGCGGGGGCAACGACGAACTCCGACAGCGGCGTGCGCGACATCGACAAGGTACGCCCCGTTCTGGAGAAGATGGCCGAGATCGGCATGCCGCTGTGTGTTCACGGCGAAGTCACCAATGACGAGATCGACATCTTCGACCGCGAAGCCGTATTCATCGACCGTGTTCTGGACCCGATCCGCCAGAAGGTCCCCGGCCTGCGCGTTGTGATGGAGCATGTCACGACGTCGAACGCTGTCGAGTACGTCAAGAGCGCCAGCACAGATCTCGCCGCCACGATCACGACCCATCACCTGATCATCAACCGCAACGCGATCCTCGCGGGCGGGATCAAGCCGCATTACTACTGCCTGCCCGTCGCCAAGCGCGAAGAGCACCGGCTGGCGCTGCGCGCCGCGGCGACATCGGGCGATGCGCGGTTCTTCCTGGGCACCGACAGCGCCCCCCATGTGGATGCCCGCAAGCTCATGGCATGCGGTTGCGCCGGGTGCTACACGGCGCCGGTGACCATGCCGGTCCTGGCACATGTGTTCGAAGACGAAGGTGTTCTGGACCGGCTGGAAGGGTTTGCATCCCTGAACGGCCCCGCCTTCTACAAGCTGCCTGCCAATGAGACGCTGATGACCCTTGAGAAAGGCGCGGCCTATGCCCTGCCCGCCCCGATCGAGAGCGAAGACGGCCCGATCACCGTGTTCGATCCGGGGTTTGCTCTGCAATGGCGGGTGGTGTGAGTGGCGCTGCCCCTCTTGGCCTGACGGCCAATTCACCCCGAGGTATTTGTGACAAATAAGAAGGAGAGGCGTGATGATCCCCACGGGATTTCCTGACAAGGCCGAGATGGCGCGGCTCACCGCGCGGATGCTGCTGGAGAGCGGCGCGGTCGATTTCAACGCGCGTGAGCCGTTCATTCTGGCGTCGGGCCTGCCCTCGCCGTCCTATGTGGATTGCCGCAAGCTGATCTCTTTCCCGCGCATCCGGGCGACATTGATGGATTTCCTGACGGTCGCGGTCATGCGGGACGCCGGGTTCGAGGCTTTCACCAATGTCGCCGGCGGTGAAACCGGCGGGATCCCCTACGCCGCCTTCGTGGCGGAGCGGATGGCTTTGCCCATGACCTATGTGCGCAAAAAGCCCAAAGGCTATGGCCGCAATGCCCGCGTTGAGGGGCTGATGACACCCGAAGATCGGGTGCTGCTGGTGGAAGACATGACCACCGATGGCGGATCCAAGATCAACTTCGTGGAAGCGATCCGCGAGACCGGCGCGCGCTGTGACTGGACCGCGCTGATCTTCTTCTATGACATCTTTCCCCAGACCCGCGAGAAGCTGGCCGATGCCGGGATCGGGCTGATCCATCTGGCGACCTGGTGGGATGTTCTGGCCGAGGCCAAGGCTCAGAAGGCCTTTGACGAAGACACCCTGGCCGAGGTCGAAGCCTTCCTGAACGATCCGCGCGGATGGCAGGACGCCCACAAGAGCTAGGCGCTTTCGCACATTTTGCTACCACATGAAGGGGGAGAAGCCTTATCCACAGGCTTCTCCCCTCCCTTATACATTTTGCTCGGAGCGTCCGAGTTTGCTACACCGGGCCAATCCCGAACGAGACCCGATACGGGCCAGGCAGGCGAGATCATGAACGAAATCACCACCTTCAATGCCAGCGGCTCCGATTCTTCGGAGACCAGCTCCGTTCCGCATTCCATCGAGGCTGAGCAACAGCTTCTGGGGGCGATCCTGGTGAATAACGAGGTCTATGACCGCGTCTCGCAGATTATCAAGCCCGAGCATTTCTACGATCCGGTTCACGGCCGCATCTTTGAGACCGCCGCCACCCGGATCGGGCGCAACCAGCTGGCGAGCCCGGTCACGCTCAAGACGTTCTTCGAGGGCGATGCCGGGCTCGAAGAGCTGGGCGGCCCGGCCTATCTGGCGCGGATCGCCGGGGCCGCAGTGTCCGCCTATGCCGTGCGCGACTATGCCCAGCTGATCTATGACATGGCCGTGCGCCGCAAGCTGATGTCCCTGGGCCGCGATATTTCCGACCGGGCGGGGAACATGGATGTCTCCTCCGAGCCCAAGGATCAGATCGTGGAGGCCGAGCAGGCGCTTTACGCCCTGGCCGAACAGGGCACCGTCAGCCGAGGGTTTCAGTCGTTCCTGAGCGCCACCACCCAGGCCGTCGAAGTGGCCGCCGCCGCCTATAAGCGTGATGGGGGGCTGGCCGGGGTTTCCACCGGGCTCAACGACATGGACAAGAAGCTGGGGGGACTGCACCGCTCTGACCTTCTGATCCTCGCCGGGCGCCCGTCGATGGGGAAAACCTCGCTGGCGACAAACGTCGCCTATAATATCGCAAAGACCTATCAGAAGGGCATCCGGCACGACGGCACCGAAGGTGCGGTGAATGGCGGGGTTGTCGGGTTCTATTCGCTCGAAATGAGCGCAGAGCAGCTCGCCGCGCGGATCCTGTCCGAAGCGGCCGAGATCCCGTCGGAGAAGATCCGCCGCGGCGACATGGACGAGGTCGAGTTCCGCCGCTTTGTCGAAGCGGCCAAGTCGCTTGAGGCGTGCCCGCTCTTCATTGACGACACCCCCGCCCTGCCGATCAGCCAGCTTGCTGCCCGTGCCCGGCGGCTCAAGCGCGAACACGGGCTCGACGTTCTGATCGTGGACTATCTTCAGCTTGTCCGCCCGGCTACGGCCAAGGACAGCCGTGTGAACGAGGTGTCGGAGATCACCCAGGGGCTCAAGGCCATCGCAAAGGAGCTCGACATCCCGGTGATCGCGCTTTCCCAGCTCTCGCGTCAGGTGGAATCGCGCGACGACAAGCGACCGCAACTTTCGGACCTGCGCGAATCCGGCTCGATCGAGCAGGATGCCGATGTGGTCATGTTCGTGTTCCGCGAAGAATACTACAAGGAACGCGAAAAGCCCTCCGATCACGAACTGGAGAAGATGGCCGCCTGGCAGGAAGCCATGGAGCGCCTGCGCGGCAAGGCCGAAGTCATCATCGGCAAGCAGCGTCACGGCCCCATCGGCACGGTCGAGCTCAGCTTTGAAGGTCAGTTCACGCGCTTTGGCAACCTTGTCAAACCGTGGCAGGGCGACGGGATCTGACCCGCTCCCTTGCGCGCGCCATACTCAAAAGGGGTGTGAACGGCCGCGCCCTCGGGCCCGGTTACAGGCGCCCCCAGATGATCCGCACATAGTTGCGCGTCTCGCGGTACGGCGGGATGCCCCCGTGGCGCGCAACGGCTTCGGGCCCCGCATTGTAGGCCGCCAGAGCCAGCGGCCAGCTTCTGAACCGGTCGTATTGCTGGCGCAGATAGCGGGCCCCACCCTCCAGGTTCTGGCGCGGATCGGCGGGGTTCACCCCCAAGCCGCGCGCGGTTGCCGGCATCAGCTGGGCCAGCCCATAGGCCCCTTTGTGGGATCGCGCGGTGGGGCTCCAGCCGCTTTCCTGCTGGATAAGACGGGCGAACAGATCGGGCGGGATGCCGTGCCGCTCTGCTGCGGCGCGGGCCATGGGCAGATAAGTGCCACGATAATTGCCGCTGTAGCGCGGGGCCGCGGTGGGCGTGCCGGGGATCTCAACCCGCGGGGGCTGCAGGCGCACGGAGCCCGCATACTGGCTCGCGGCCCGCCCATCGAGCACCGAAAGCTGGCGGCCAAATTCGTCCCGGCGCGTCTTCGAGGAGAAGCTCTCCGCCTGAGGAGCAGCCGGGGTCAGGGCCAGCCCTGCAATCAGGCCAGCCAGCATCAAGGGGGCGCGAGGATGGGCCATGGATCGGCTCCGTCATGATGGCAACGCGTGCAAGATAGCGATTCACGGCCCGTCAGGCCAGTATGGTTTGCCACAGCCGCCTCAGACGGGGGGCCATGCGCGGGAAATCATTCCCCCTGCCGCGCGCGTTTACAGACCCGCGGCAGCGCCCTAACGTGAGAGTCGTTGCAAAACGGGCTGTGGAGCCTGTCACATCCACGCAAAGGAGGACCACCATGAGCCTGATGAAAACCCTCGCAAAAGTTGCGATCGGCGTGGCCGCCGCCAAAGGCGTCGGCGCCCTTGTGAAGAACCAGCAGGCGGGTCAGCAAACCCGCCACACCCCCGGCAGCGGAAGCGTGTTCGGCGGCACCCATTCGCGGCAAGACACCGGCGGCAGCGCCGGGATCGAAGACCTTCTGGGCGGATTGATGGGCGGTCAGCGCTCCACCACGGGTCAGGCTCAGGGCGGACTTGGCGGATTGCTGGACGCGCTTGGCGGCGCGCAGGGCTCTGCCCGCGCCGGATCGGGCGGCGGGCTCGACGACCTTCTGGGCGGTCTTGCTGGAAAGATGGGCGCGCCCGGCACAGCCGGGGCCAGCGGTGGACTGGGCGGTCTGCTCGGCGCTCTGGCCGGGGCCGCAAGCGGCGGCGCCGCCCACCAGCCGCAGCCGTCCAAGCCTGACGCCAGCTTTGGCGAGCTGTTCAACCAAGCCGCCCGCGGCGACATGCAGGCCCGCCCCACCCCCGATCAGGAGGCCGCCGCCGCCCTGATGCTGCGCGCGATGATCCAGGCCGCCAAGGCCGATGGCGAGATCGACCCGAACGAGCAAAAGCGCCTGATGGAGCGCCTGGGTGATGCCGATCAGGCGGAGCTGGACTTCGTGCGTGAACAGCTTCGCGCGCCGGTCGATATCGACGGGCTGGTCCGCGACACCCCGCGCGGGATGGAGCAGGCGCTCTACGCCATGTCGCTGATGGGGATCGATCTGGATAACAACGCCGAAGCGCAATATCTGGACCGGCTGGCCAATGGTCTGGGCATCGGCAAGAGCACCGCGAACCAGATCCATGAACAAATGGGCGTGCCCACGCTCTATGGCTGAGCCAGCGGTTGACGCGGCGATTTGCTGTGGAAAACAGCCCAAGCAGGGTTTCCTTAACCCTGCTTGGGTGATGTAACGGGGCATTGGATTCTCAACTGAGGGGGCGCCAGAATGGCCGGTTCCGTGAACAAAGTTATCCTGATCGGCAATCTGGGCCGTGACCCGGAAGTGCGGACCTTCCAAAATGGCGGCAAGGTGGTGAACCTGCGCATCGCCACGTCCGAGACCTGGAAAGACCGCAACACCGGCGAGCGCCGCGAGCGCACCGAATGGCATTCGGTCGCCATCTTCTCCGAACCTCTGGGCCGCGTGGCGGAGCAGTATCTGCGCAAAGGCTCCAAGGTCTATATCGAAGGCCAGCTTGAGACCCGCAAATGGCAGGACCAGCAAGGCAATGACCGCTATTCGACCGAAGTCGTGCTGCGCCCCTTCCGGTCTGAACTGACCATGCTGGACGGCCGCGGCGAAGGCGGCGGCTCCGGTGGTGGGTTCGGCGGCGGCTCCGGCGGTGGATATGGCGGCGGTCAGGACGACCGCGGCGGGTATGATGATCGCGGTGGATATGGCGGCGGCAGCTCTGCCCCGGCCAGCAACAGCGGGCTGGACGACGACATCCCGTTCTAAGCCCCGACATCACACGACCTAGCGTCAACGCGATCAAGGCGCCTCCTGCGACAGTTGACCGCAGGGGGCGCTTTCCTCTTTCCTGATCGGACGGGAAGAGGAGACCCCCATGGATATTCTGATCAACGTCGTTCTGCCGCTGTCCTTGGCGGTCATCATGTTCAGCCTCGGGCTTGGATTGCGCTTTGCGGATTTTGGCCGGGTTCTGACCATGCCCAGAGCGGTCGGCCTTGGCTTACTGCTTCAGATGATCGGCCTTCCGCTGGTCGCCTTTGCCTTGGTCACGCTGTGGAAGCTGCCGCCCGAGCTGAGCTTTGGCGTCATGCTGTTGTCCTTCTGTCCCGGCGGCGTCACGTCGAACATCCTGGCCAAGCTGGGCGGGGGGACGGTGGCGCTGTCCATCACCCTGACCGCGATCACCAGCCTTCTGTCCGTGCTGAGCGTTCCGATCCTGTGCGCCTGGGCCGCGACCCATTTTCTGGGTGAAAGCGGCGTGAGCGTGGACACGACCCATATCGCGATCGCCATGTTCGTGATCACCGCCCTGCCCGTTCTGCTCGGGCTGCTGGTCAACCAGTTTGCCCATGGCTTTGCCAGCAAGGTCGAACCCAGCGTGTCCAAGCTCGCCGCCGCCTTGTTCGTCATCATCGTTATCGCCGCCCTGGCCGCCAACTGGGGCATCTTCACGGGCGCCATCGGCACCGTCGGCCCTCTGCTGATCGTCATGAACCTTCTGCTGCTGGGGATCGGGATCGCGGTCGGGCATCTTCTGGGCCTATCGGGGGCCGACGCCATTGCCATCGCGGTGGAGATGGGCGTTCAGAACGCCTCGCTCGGGATCACCGTCGCGGGCTTGATCGGCGGCGTGGCTGGAATTGGCGCGCTTGGCGTGCCGGCGGCGGTCTATGGGATCACCATGTATCTGGTAACCCTGCCGGTGCTGGCCCTGCTTCGGGCGCGGCCTCGCGCGGGCTGAGCCGGGCTGGCGGCTCCGGGGCATTTGGGGCCAATAGAAACGATCTGGCGCCGCAAGGGATCAGAGGGACGCCCGAAAATGACCGATTTTCAAAGAATTATGGTCATTGGCGGCGCAGGGTCAGGAAAATCCACGCTGGCGCGGCGGATTGGTGCGATCACGGGGCTGCCGGTCATCCATATCGATCCAATGTACTGGAATCCGGGTTGGGTCCAGAAACCCGGCGCTGAAACAACCGCGCTTGTGCTGGAAGCGGCCGCGCGCCCGGATTGGGTGTTCGAGGGGAACCACTCCGCCACGATGGAGGCGCGGGCCGCGCGGGCGGACCTGATCGTATTTCTCGACCTGCCGCGCCACGTCCGGGTCCGGCGCGTGATTTGGCGGAGCTTGCGCCACTATGGTCGCTCCCGCCCCGATATGGCGCGCGGCTGCCCCGAGCAGTTCGATCGCGATTTCATCTTTGGCTGGGTCTGGCGGTTCGAGCAGACCCACCGCCCGGCTTATCTGGAGCGGATGGCGGCCTGGTCGGCGCGCGGAATGCGCGTCGCGCATCTGAGCCGTCCGCGCGACGTGCGCCGTTTTGAGCGCGCACTGCGGCTTGAGGTGACGTCGTCCCCGCGTTAGGAGGCGCGCCATGACTGACAAGCACCCCTCTGGCGCCCCCTGGCGCAACTTCTATGGCCGCTTCAAGGGCAAGTCCCTGCGGCCCGAGCAACAGCGCCGCCTGGAGGAAGACCTGCCGCGCGTCGCGGTGCCCGGCGTGGACTGGGACGAAAACCCGGAGCGGGCAAAGATCGATCCCTCCGCCCTGTTCGACGGGCGCGAGGTCTGGCTGGAGGTCGGATTTGGGTCGGGTGAGCACATGGTGCATCAGGCGCAGTCGAACCCGGAGGTCGGGATCATCGGCTGCGAGCCCTATGTGAACGGCGTCGCGGTCGCTCTGGGCAAGATGGCGGGGCTGTCCAACATCCGCCTGCATCCGGGGGATGCGCGCGATCTGTTCGACGTGCTGCCCGACGGCTGCCTGTCCAAGGCGTTTCTGCTGTATCCCGATCCCTGGCCCAAGGCGCGCCACCACCGGCGCCGGTTCGTCACGCCCGAACATCTGGCCCCGCTGCACCGCGCCCTGAAACCGGGTGCGGAGTTCCGCGTGGCGACCGATATTCCCGACTATGTGCGCCAGACGCTCGAAGAGGTGCCGAAGGCGGGCTTCACCTGGCTGGCGGAGCGCCCGCAGGACTGGCGCGCGCCATGGGGCGACTGGATCTCCACCCGCTATGAGCAAAAGGCCCTGCGCGAGGGCCGCGTGCCCCATTACCTGACCTTCCGCCGCGACTGAGCCCGCGCCATAGTCCCTTTTGCACTGGCCCCGATGGGATGGCTGCGCTATGGCCCGCGCAACACCCCTTTCACGGACGGACCAAATGGACCTGCGCAATATCGCGATCATCGCTCACGTTGACCACGGCAAGACAACTCTGGTTGACGAGCTTCTCAAGCAATCCGGGTCGTTCCGGGAAAATCAGGCCGTGGCGGAACGCGCCATGGACAGCAACGATCTGGAGCGCGAGCGCGGCATCACCATCCTCGCCAAATGCACCAGCGTCGAGCATGGCGATCAGCGGATCAATATCGTGGACACCCCCGGCCACGCCGATTTCGGCGGCGAGGTGGAGCGGATCCTCTCCATGGTGGATGGTGTTGTCCTGCTGGTGGACGCCGCCGAAGGCCCCATGCCGCAGACCAAGTTCGTGACCTCCAAGGCGCTCGCCCTGGGGCTCAAGCCGATCGTGGTCGTCAACAAGGTGGACAAGCCCGACGCCGAGCCCGACCGCGCTCTGGACGAGGTGTTCGACCTCTTTGCATCGCTCGATGCCAACGAAGAGCAGCTCGATTTCCCGCATCTCTACGCCTCGGGCCGCTCCGGCTGGGCGGCGGAGGATCTGGACGACCCGCGCGAAAACCTCGATCCGCTGTTCAACCTAATCCTCAAGCATGTCGAGCCGCCCAAGCAGTTCGGCCATGCCGATGAGCCCTTCCGTATGCTGGCCACCACGTTGGGCGCCGACCCGTTCATCGGGCGGATGCTGACCGGCCGCATTGAAAGCGGCCGCGTCAAGGCGGGCGACACCGTCAAGGCCCTGTCCCGCCAGGGCGACCGGGTGGAGCAGTTCCGCGTGAGCAAGGTCATGGCCTTCCGCGGCCTGAGCCAGCAGCCGATTGACGAAGGCATCGCAGGCGACATCGTCTCACTTGCCGGGATGGCGAAAGCGACCGTGGCCGACACGATCTGCGCGCCCGAGGTGGAAGCGCCGCTCGATGCGCAGCCCATCGACCCGCCGACCATCACCGTGACCTTCGGCATCAATGACAGCCCTCTGGCAGGCCGCGACGGCAAGAAAGTCCAGTCCCGCGTGATCCGCGACCGGCTGATGAAAGAGGCCGAAACCAATGTCGCGATCCGCGTCACCGACACGCCCGGCGGCGAGGCCTTCGAGGTCGCGGGCCGGGGCGAACTTCAGATGGGCGTGCTGATCGAAAACATGCGCCGCGAAGGGTTCGAGCTGTCGATCTCCCGCCCGCAGGTTCTGCTGCGCGAGGAAGACGGCCAGACCGTCGAGCCGGTCGAAGAAGTCACCATCGACGTGGATGACGAATATTCCGGCTCCGTGATCGAAAAGATCACCGGCGCGCGCAAAGGCTCTCTCATCGAGATGAAGCAGCAGCAGGGCAAGACGCGCATCATCGCCCATGTGCCCTCGCGCGGGCTCATCGGCTATCACGGTGAATTCCTGACCGACACCAAAGGCACCGGCGTGATGAACCGCGTCTTCCACGCCTGGGAAGCGCATAAGGGCGCGATCCCGGGCCGTCGCCAGGGGGTTCTGATCTCCATGGAGAATGGCGTGTCGGTGGCCTATGCGATCTTCAACCTCGAAGACCGGGGCAAGTTCTTTATCGGCGCGCAGGAAGACGTCTACCAGGGCATGATCCTGGGCGAGCATTCCCGCGACAACGATCTGGAAGTGAACCCGCTCAAGGGCAAGAAGCTGACCAACGTTCGCGCGGCCGGTTCGGATGAAAACGTCCGCCTGACGCCGCCGGTGAAGATGAGCCTCGAAGAGGCCATCGCCTATATCGACGATGACGAACTGGTCGAAGTCACCCCGAACGCAATCCGCCTGCGGAAGAAGTATCTCGACCCGCATGAGCGCAAGCGCCACGCCCGCAGCCAAGGATAAACCCCATGTCTGATATCCGGTCCCTCTTCGTCACCCGCCTCTACCACGCGGCCCTGTCCGAACAGGGACCGGGCATCGACACTAGCGAGCTCGAAGCCGCCGCGCTGTCCATCGCCGAGGATGACGAGGCCGGGCAGCAGTGGTGCGAAGAGAACGACTATCCGGGCTATACGAGCTACGCTTCGCTCGCGGATCTGCCCTGGCGGTTCCCGATCTTTGCCGATCTCAAGGAGGCGCTCGACGCCCATGTCGCGAGCTTTGCCAAGGATCTGGAATTCGATCTGGATGGGCGCGAGCTGGTGCTCGAAGATCTGTGGATCAACATCCTGCCCTTTGGCGGCACGCACAGCTCGCACCTGCACCCGCACAGCGTGATCTCGGGCACGACCTATGTCGCCATGCCTGACGGCGCGAGCGCGCTCAAGCTCGAAGACCCGCGCTCCGCGATGATGATGGCGGCCCCGGAACGGATCCGCACGGCCCGCGAAGAGCTGCGCAAATTCATCTACCTGTCGCCCAAACCGGGGGATGTCCTGCTCTGGGAAAGCTGGCTGCGCCACGAGGTGCCGATCAATATGGCGGATGACGACCGCATCTCGATCAGCTTCAACTACGCTTGGGCCTGAGCCCCGACATCATTCTTTGTGATCGACGCGCCCCTTGGGCGCGTGAGGGGGCCGAGAGGCCCCCTTCGCATATCGTGGTGCGCGCGCTTAACGCCCTTGGAAATCGGCTTTGCGCTTTTGCAGGAACGCGGTGACGCCTTCCATGAAATCGCGGCTTTTGCCGGCGATCCCTTGCAGTTTGGCCTCAAGCGCAAGCTGACCGTCCAGATCGTTGTCGTAGCTGCCGCGGATCGCGGTCTTGATATGGCGGTAGGTTTCGGTCGGCCCTTCCGCAAGGTGCCGGGCCCGGGCGCGCCAGTGGGCATCGAACTCGGCCTCGGGGACCGCTTCCCAGATCATGCCCCAGTCCGCCGCCTGCTGGGCAGTGACGGGCTCCGCGAACAGCGAGGCGCCCATGGCGCGGGCCGAGCCGACCTGACGCGGAAGCCAGTAGGTGCCGCCCGCGTCGGGGATCAGCGCGATCTTGGCAAAGGCCTGGATGAACTTCGCCTCGTCCGAGGCGATCACGACATCGGCCGCAAGGGCAAGGTTTGCACCAGCCCCGGCGGCGGTGCCATTGACGGCGGCGATGGTCGGCACGGGGCAGTCGATGATCGCGCGCAGCATCGGGACGTATTCGTCCCGCAAGGTCGCCTCCAGGTCGATCTTGGCCGCGTTGCCGCCATCGGCCAGGTCCTGCCCCGAGCAGAACCCCCGCCCCTCGCCCGTCATGACGACAACCCGCGCCTCACGCCCGCCGCGCTCAAAGGCGTCGCGAATCTCCGCGCGCATCTGGCTGTTGAGCGCGTTCATCACATCGGGGCGGCGGAAGGTGATCAGCGCGACATTGTCGCTGACGTCAAAGGAAATCGTCTGAAAGCTCATGGGGGTCCTCCTGTTTGCGGGATCATTGCCCGAAACAGCGCGCCAAGGAAACGCCCGACCTTGGGTCAGAGCGGGGGAATATGGGGGCTTTGCCCCCGCCCTTCGGGCTCCCCCAAGGTATTTGCCACAAATAAGAAGGGCGGGTCAGTCGTCCTTCAGGAGCTCTGCGAGGCGCGCCTCTTCCTCGGCGTTGAGCGCTGCGGGGGCCGGGCGTTTGCGGGGGCGGATCGCCATCCAGCCCACCCCGAGGCCAAGCACGAGACAGATCGGACCGGCCCACCACAGGAGCTGGTTCGCGCCATCGGTGGTGGGTTTGAGCAGGACGTATTCGCCGTAGCGATCGACGATGTAGGCGACGACCTCTTCGTTGCTATCCCCCGCGAGCAGACGGTCGCGCACCAGAACGCGCAAGTCCTTGGAAACGCCTGCGTTGCTCTCGTCGATGCTCTCGTTGCGGCAGACGGGGCAGCGCAGCCCGGCGCTGATCTCGCGGGCGCGGGATTCGAGCACCGGATCGTCCAGCAGTTCATCCACCTGCACCGCAAAAGCGGGCGAGGCGAGCAGCGTGAGGATCAGAAGGAGCCGTTTCATCATGCCGCCACCGGTTTTGCTTTGCGCGCCCCGGCCGCCACCCGCAGGCGGCGGTCCATGAGGGACAAGATCCCGCCAAGGGCCATCAGGATCGAGCCGCCCCAGATCCAGTTGGCGAAGGGTTTGATATAGGTCCGCACGGCCCAGCCGCCGCCCGCCTGGGGATCTCCGATGACCACGTAAAGGTCACGCCAGAAGCCGTTATCGAGCCCCGCCTCAGTCGTGGGCATGGCTTGCACCGGATAGAAGCGCTTTTCGGGGTGGAGGAGCGCGATTTGGCGCTCGCCCTTGAACATCGCGATCTCGGCGCGGTTGGCATCGTAGTTGGGGCCGCGCACGCGTTCGACCTTGATCAACTCGACCCCGTAATTCGCGACCTCGAACCGCTCGCCGGGCTGGGCGACGCGGATGTCTTCGACGTCCCACGCCATAAGCCCCGCAATGCCGAGCATCGTCACGCCGAGCCCGGCATGGGCGACGGTTTTACCCCAATCGGCCCCCGGCAGGCGACGCAACCTCGCAAGCCGCGCGCCAAAGGCACCGCGCCCGGTGCGGGTCCACAGATCGGTCAGCGCCCCTGCGATCACCCAGGCGCCGAGCGCCACGCCGAGCGGGCCAAGCGCGGTGCGTTCGGACTGCATCGCATAGGCAAGAAGCCCAAGTGCCGCCGCGAGGACGAGCGCAGGCACCAGCGGACGCGCGGCCTTGGAGAGATTGCCACGTTTCCACGCCAACATTGCGCCCAAGGGCAGGATGATCCCGAGCGCGGTCATGAATGGAGTAAAGGCCGCATTGAAGAAGGGCGCGCCGACGGAGAGCGTCCGGCCCATGAACATCTCAGCCAGAAGCGGCCACATGGTGCCGATGAACACGACAAAGGCACTTACCGCCAGCAGGATATTGTTCAGCACAAGGGCGCTTTCCCGGCTCACCACCGAGAACACCCCCTGCGCCTGCATGATCCCCGCCCGCGCGGCATAGAGCGTCAGCGCTCCGCCCACGAAGATCGCAAGGATCGCAAGAATGAAGACCCCGCGCGTCGGATCGTTGGCGAAGGCGTGGACCGATGTGATCACCCCCGAGCGCACGATGAACGTGCCCAGAAGCGAGAATCCGAAGGCGAGGATCGCCAGCAGGATCGTCCAGCTTTTGAGGGATTCGCGCTTTTCGACCACGATGGCGGAATGCAGCAGTGCCGCCGCCAGAAGCCACGGCATGAAGGACGCGTTTTCTACCGGGTCCCAGAACCAGAACCCGCCCCAGCCGAGCTCATAGTAGGCCCACCAGGATCCCAGCCCGATGCCGACCGTCAGGAACAGCCAGGCGGCCAGCGTCCAGGGGCGCACCCAGCGGCCCCAGGCGGCGTCGACCTTGCCTTCGAGCAGCGCGGCCACGGCAAAGGAGAACGCCATGGAGAGCCCGACATAGCCCAGATAGAGAAACGGCGGGTGGAACGCCAAGCCGGGGTCTTGCAGCAGCGGGTTGAGGTCTTTGCCGTTCAGCGGCGGCGTGGCCAGCCGCAAAAACGGGTTCGACGTAAAGAGGATAAAGCCGAAGAAGGCGGCTCCGATCAGCCCTTGCACGCCCAGAACGCGGGCCCGCAGGCTTTCCGAAAGGTTGCCGCCGAACGCCGCTGCGGCGGCTCCGAACAGGGACAGGATCAGCACCCACAGCAGCATGGAGCCTTCGTGGTTCCCCCACACGCCCGTGACCTTGTAGAGCATCGGCTTGGCCGAATGGCTGTTGGCCCAGACCAGGCGGAGCGAGAAATCCGACGTGATAAAGGCCCAGGTCAGCGCACAAAAGGCGATGCCCGTCAGCAGGAACTGGATCATGGCGGCCGGGGGCGCCACCTCCATCCAGCTGCGCCAGCCCTTATGGGCGCCGATCAGGGGAAGCGTGGCCTGAACCACCGCGACAAGCGCGGCCAGGATCAGGGCGAAATGTCCGAGTTCTGCTATCATAGAACCGATCTAGACTGGGAACCCCGCAAGGTGCAATCACAAGCGTGCGAGGCATCCGGTCGCGGGCGGCTCAGACGCTGCCCTCGCGCTCGATCACCAGCACATGTGCGGGACCCTGAGGATGGGCGACATGGGCACCGCCCGCGCGGACATGGAAGATGTCGCCGGGGCGCATCGGGTGGATCGTCTCCACGCCGTTTTCGCGCGCATGCATATCGACCATTCCGCTTAAGACAACAAAGACTTCCGGGCCGTCATTCACGTGCCACCTATAGGGCTGGTCGGTCCAGTGCAGGCGCACGGTGGTGGCGCCGGTGAAACGTTCGATCAGCTGGGCATCCCAGGCGCGGGTGCCGGTGAAGTCGGTGGGGGTGATGATGCGCATGACGGCTCTCCTTTTCGGGGCAGCTTGCCTGCCCGCCGCGCCCGGCGCATCTTGCGAAGCGACGGAACTCGAGAGCGGATCGCCGGAAATGCAGATCGACACAACCAACCGGCGCATTCTGGCCATCCTGGAGCGCGATGCCCGCCGCAGCGCCGCTGCCATAGGGCGCGAGATCGGCCTGTCGCGGCAGGCGGTGCAGGACCGCCTCACCTGGCTTCAGGAAAGTGGCATCCTGCGCGGAGCCAGGGCCGAAATCGCTCCCGAGGCCGGGCTATTGCGGGCGGTGCTGTTCGTGCGGATTGCGCAGCGCCCCTGCGACGACGCACTAAGCTGGCTGGCCGGGCTTGAGGGGGTGACGCGGGTGCTGTCTCTGGCGGGGGATCTGGACGCGCTCGTTTTGGCCTGCGTGCCAGACACGGAGGCGCTTTCGGCGCTCAACGATACTGTCGCCGCATCACCGCTGATCGCGTCGGCCACAAGCCAGTTGGTCCTTCGCGGCTGATCTGCGGCCGCCACAAGGACCCAAAAACGAAAACGGCCCCCGAAGGAGCCGCCTTGGATTTATTCTGCCGCTTCGGCGGGGCCGCCGCTGTCGCCGTCACTGTCCCCACCCGGAGCGCCGCCATCGTCGCCAACGGTTTCCGGTTTGGGCTTGCGGGCGCGCGGTTTGCGGGCGCGGGGCTTGGGGTTGCCTTCCGGGGTTTCCACCGGGCCGCTGTCCTCACCGCTGTCGATGACGTCGGGCTGTTCGCCTCCGCCGGCTTCTTCCTGCGCTTTGAGGCGCTCGGCCCGTTCGCGGTCCCGCTCGGCTTGCCGGGCGCGGTTCTGCTCTTCCTGTTCGGCACGCTTGGCGTCCATCTCGCGCTGTGCTTCAGAGAGAAGCCGCAGGTAGTGTTCAGCGTGCTGGGCGAAGTTTTCAGCATCGACCCGGTCCCCGGACAGCACCGCGTCGCGGTGAAGCTGGTTGTACTTGTCGATGATCTGCTGGGGCGTGCCCCGGACCTTGCCCTCCGGGCCGCTCGAATCGAACACCCGGTTAATAATATTGCCGCCGGAAGGACGGTTACGGTTCTTGTTGCCGCGCGAGCGGTTCTTAGATGAGCGCATGGAGTCTTTCGTCCAGTTCGTGACTGTAGGCCGCCGGAGCGCCGAGGGGCACCTAAGTAATCCGGCAAGGGTCTGACGACACATCGGAGCAAGGGCGCGAAGGCTCTTGGTCAACCGACAAGAGTTAGAAAACACGCAGTGCGGCCCGGCGCAAGCCCAAAATCGCCCTCGATGGGCCGTTTTCAGCCCGGTGCGTGCCCGATGACGACGCGATCACGCCCATCAAGATCGGAACGCACCGACACATCGGTGAGCCCGGCTGCTTTGAACAGGCCCGCCACGGCTGCGCCTTGTTGCCAGCCGATCTCCACCATCAGGCGTCCGCCAGGGCTCAGGTGATCCCCCGCCCCCGCCGCGATCGCGCGATAAGCCGTCAGCCCATCGGCCTCGTCGGTGAGCGCCATGCGCGGCTCGAATGACAGCTCGGGCGCCAGCTCGGGCATCTCCTCAAGCGCGATATAGGGCGGGTTCGACACGATCAGATCAAAACGCCCTCCGATCGCGTCATACCAATCCGACGCGATCAGTGCGCAGCGATCCAGCGCCCCATGGGCCTGAGCATTCTCGTGCGCAACGCGCAGCGCGGGTTTGGACAGATCAGAGCCGATGCCCGTCGCCTGGGGCCGCTCGGCCAACAGCGTGACAAGGATCGCACCAGAGCCGGTGCCCAAGTCGAGCACCTCCGAAAACGGCGTCTCTAACGCTGCGGCAATCAGCGTCTCCGTCTCGGGACGCGGATCCAGAACATCAGACGTCACTGTGAAACGGCGGCCATAGAAATCCCGATGGCCAAGGATATGCGACACGGGCTTGCGCGCCTTTCGGTCGTGGATATCGGCCAGGAACACCGCCTCCGGGACGGCGTCCAACGGGTCGCGCAGGTGCAGCGTGACCCGCCCCGGATCAATGTCGAGACACGCCGCCATAAAGAGCCGTGCATCTTTCTGCGCGCTCTCGATCCCCGCGTCACGGAGCATGTCGGCACCGATCTTGAGCCAGTCCTGAACGGTGAGGCTCACCCCTCCATCTCCGCCAGTTGGCGGGCCTGGGTTTCGGTGATGAGCGCGTCGATGATCTCGTCCAGATCGCCGCCCATGATCGCGTCCAGCTTGTAGAGCGTGAGCCCGATGCGGTGATCCGTCATCCGGCCCTGGGGGAAGTTGTAGGTGCGGATCCGCTCTGACCGGTCGCCCGATCCCACCTGCGCCTTGCGCGCATCGGCACGCGCATCGGCAACCTTCTGGCGTTCGGCATCGAAGAGCCGCGCCTTAAGCACCTGCATCGCGATCTCGCGGTTGCGGTGCTGGGATTTTTCCGACGACGTGACCACGATCCCGGTGGGGATATGGGTGATCCGCACCGCCGAATCGGTGGTGTTCACGTGCTGCCCCCCGGCTCCGCTGGCGCGCATCGTGTCGATGCGGATGTCCGACGGGTCGATCTGGATGTCCACATCCTGCGCCTCGGGCAGCACCGCGACCGTCGCCGCGGAGGTGTGAATGCGCCCGCCGCTTTCGGTCTCGGGAACACGCTGCACGCGGTGCACGCCGCTTTCGTATTTGAGCCGGGCAAAGACCCCTTCCCCGGCGATCCGCGCGACGGCTTCCTTGACCCCGCCCAGCTCGCTCTCGGACAGCTCGATCAGATCGAAGCTCCAGCCGCGCGCCTCGGCATAGCGCTGATACATGCGCAAAAGATCCCCCGCGAAAAGCGCCGCTTCGTCCCCGCCAGTGCCGGGGCGGATCTCCACGATGGCGGGGCGGGCGTCCGCGGCGTCCTTGGGAAGGAGCGCGATCTGAAGCGCTTGCTCCAGCTCGGGGAGCCGCGCGCGGGCGCTTGCCAGCTCTTCCTCGGCCAGATCGCGCAGTTCGGGATCGGCGAGCATCGCCTCGGCATCTTCGATGTCGCCCAGCGCCTGACGGTAGCCGCCGATGGTCTCCACCACCGGCTTCAGGTCGGCGTATTCGCGGCTGATCTCGGCAATGTCGCCCTGCCCGGCAGAGAGCTGGGCTTCGAGGAATTCGAACCGGGCGGTGATCTGGTCAAGCGTGTCGGATGGGATCATGCACGCTTAGTCCGCGATCCCGATGGCCGCGTCAAGCTGGGCAAGCCAGCCCTCCACCCGCTTGCGGTTCACGCCGAGATCGGATTTCCCAAAGCGCAGGCGCGCGTCGATCAGCGGCATGGCTCCACCTTCGACCGAAGCCACGGCGATCGTCGTGTAGTCCGGAAACCCCCAGAGCTTGGAGCGGGTCTGATAGGTGATCCGCCCGTCCTCAACCGATCCCGCGATCCGGGTCGTCCGCGGGGTGGCCATCGCGATGGCATCCAGCCGGGCCAGAAGATCGGGCACGGAAAACTCGGGCGGCTCTGCATCACCGCCCGGTCGTAGGGCAAAGCCGCCCGCACGGCCCTTGGCCGCCTTTGCCGGATCGGTGTGCCAGCGGGCGGGATCGACGGGCGCCAGCCGCACCAGAAGCGCGAATCCGGCAATCAGAAGGAAGATGAGGGCAAGGATCAGTTTCATGGGGCGGTCCTTTGAACCAGAGATGGGGGCATGTGCCGCACCAGAGGTAAGGCGCAGGGCGAACGGGGCAAGTGGTGACGCGGCGCTCCTCGGCCTTTGTCCTTTATCAGGCGCGCATCTTCAGGACCAAAACAAGGGTGGACTTGGGACCGGGTGCGCCGGATGGTGCGCCCATGTCTGATCCGATCCACACCCGCCCCGCCGACCTGCCCCGCCTGCTTGAGATCATGCGCCGCCTGCGCGATCCCGAAACGGGGTGCCCCTGGGATATTGAACAGGACTTCCGCTCCATCGCGCCCTACACGATTGAGGAGGCCTATGAGGTCTCGGACGCCATTGAGCGCGAGGCCTGGGACGAGCTGCGCGGAGAGCTGGGCGATCTGCTGTTGCAGGTCGTCTATCACGGACAAATGGCCGAAGAGGCCGGGCTGTTTTCCTTTGACGACATCGCCGCCGACATCGGAGACAAGATGATTGCCCGCCATCCCCATGTGTTCGGGGATGAAAACCGCGACAAGAGCGCGGCGCAGCAGGTCGAGGACTGGGAGGCGATCAAGGCCCGCGAACGCGCCGGAAAGGCCGAACGCGGGGTGCTGGACGGCGTGGCCCTGGGGCTTCCGGCTCTGCTGCGGGCGCACAAGTTGCAAAAGCGCCTGTCGCGCGTCGGGTTTGACTGGCCGGATGTGGACGGCGCGCTTGCCAAGCTGCGCGAAGAGATCGGGGAGCTGGCCGAGGCACGTGCGGAGCGGTCTCAAGACGCCATCGAAGACGAGCTGGGCGATGTGCTGTTCGCCGTCGCAAATGTCGCCCGGCATCTCGACTGCGAACCCGAAGCCGCCCTGCGCCGCGCCAACGCAAAGGTGGAACGCCGCTGGTCTTTCATTGAGCGCGCCCTTGCCGAGAAGGGCATCGCCCCCCGTGAGGCCTCGCTGGATGAGCTGGAGGCTCTGTGGCAGGCGGCAAAGCGCGATAATTCATAAGCAAAACGATCAGGTATTGACCCTACAAAAATTGTCAGATTTAAGGTGCTCAGCAACCAACGGAGACTTAACCATGTCCATGCGCCATGCCCTTCTTGCCAGCACGACGCTTCTTGCCAGTGCCGCTGCAGCCGATGTGAACATCTACACCACCCGTCAGCCCAGCCTGATTGAACCGGTCGTCCAGGGCTTCACCGACGCCACCGGGATCAATGTGAACCTGGCCTATGTGGACGGCGCCATTGCCGAGAAGCTCAAGGCCGAAGGCGCGCGCTCCCCGGCGGATCTGGTCATGACCGTGGACATCGCCAACCTGGCTCAGGTGGTGGACGCTGGCGTTGTTGCGCCGCTCCAAAACGATGCGCTTGAATCCGCGATCCCCGCGACCCTGCGCGATCCGGACGGCAAGTGGTTCGCCGTCACCACCCGTGCGCGGGTCATCTATGCCAGCAAAGAGCGCGTCGCCGATGGCGAAGTGACCACCTATGAGGATCTGACCGATCCGAAATGGGAAGGCCGCATCTGCACCCGCTCCGGCACCCACAACTACAACCTCGCTCTGCTGTCGGCCGTGATCGCACACCATGGCGAAGAGGCCGCGAAGACCTGGGCCGAGGGCCTGAAGGCCAACCTCGCGCGCAAGCCGCAGGGCAATGACCGCGCGCAGGTCAAGGCGATCTGGGCCGGAGAGTGCGACATCTCCATCGGCAACACCTACTACATGGGCGCCATGCTGGGCGATGCCGAGCAGACCGAATGGGCCAACTCCGTGCGGCTGGTCTTCCCGACCTTCGACGACGGCGGCAGCCACGTGAACATTTCGGGCGTGTCGCTTCTGGAGGGCGCTCCGCACCGGGATGAAGCCATCCAGTTCCTCGAGTACCTCGTTTCTCCCGAGGCGCAGGCGATCTATGCCGAAGCCAATTTCGAATACCCGGTTCTGGAAGAGGCTGCGCTGTCCGATCTGGTCGCCAGCTGGGGCGAGATCACCCCGGACAGCATCGCCCTGAGCGAGATCGCCGCGCACCGCGCCGCCGCGCTGCGGATCATGGAAGAAGTGGATTTCGACGGCTGACCCCGAACCATCCGTCGAAGCCTTGCGGCGCGCCCCGTTTCCCGTCGGGCGCGCCGCTTTTGTTTGGCGCAAAGCCTTGGCCATTCTTCCCCTTTCCGCCGCGCTGCCGTATGAGGCGGGCGACAGGAGATTTGCGCCATGACCCAAGACCCCGCCATCACCGAAGAGATCATCGAAGCCCACGGGCTCAAGCCAGAGGAATACGCAGAGATCCTCCGGCTTCTGAACCGCGAGCCCACCTTCACGGAGCTGGGGATCTTCAGCGCCATGTGGAACGAGCATTGTTCCTACAAATCGTCCAAGAAATGGCTGCGCACCCTGCCCACCGAAGGCCCGCAGGTGATTTGCGGCCCCGGTGAGAACGCAGGCGTGGTCGATATTGGCGACGGTCAGGCCGTGGTCTTCAAGATGGAGAGCCACAACCACCCCTCCTACATCGAGCCCTACCAGGGCGCGGCCACCGGCGTGGGCGGCATCTTGCGCGATGTCTTCACCATGGGCGCGCGGCCCATCGCGGCGATGAATTCCCTGTCTTTCGGGGAAAAGGACCACCCCAAGACCCGCCAGCTTGTGCATGGCGTCGTCGAAGGCGTGGGCGGCTACGGCAACTGCTTTGGCGTGCCCACCGTGGGCGGCGAGGTCCGCTTTGACCCCGCCTATAACGGCAACTGCCTTGTGAACGCCTTTGCCGCCGGTCTGGCCGATGCGGACAAGATCTTCTATTCGGCTGCCTCCGGCGTGGGCCGCCCGGTCGTCTATCTGGGCGCCAAAACCGGGCGCGACGGCGTCGGCGGGGCCACTATGGCCTCTGCTGAATTCGACGACACGATCGAGGAAAAGCGCCCGACCGTTCAGGTCGGCGATCCGTTCACCGAAAAGCGCCTGATGGAAGCCTGCATGGAGCTGATGGCCACCGGCGCCGTGATCTCGATCCAGGATATGGGCGCGGCGGGTCTGACCTGTTCCGCGGTGGAAATGGGCGACAAGGGCGATCTGGGCGTGCGTCTGGATCTGGAGCGCGTCCCCTGCCGCGAAGAGAACATGACTGCCTACGAGATGATGCTCTCCGAGAGCCAGGAGCGGATGCTCATGGTGCTGGACCCCGCCAAAGAAGACGTCGCCCGCGCCGTGTTCGAAAAGTGGGATCTGGATTTCGCCATCGTGGGCGAGACCATCGACGAGGACCGCTTCCTCATCATGCACAACGGCGAATGCAAGGCCGATCTGCCGCTCAAGGCGCTGTCCGGCACCGCGCCCGAATATGACCGCCCGTGGGAGCCGACCCCGGCACAAGAGCCTCTGGGCGAGATCACCGGCGTTGATCCCATCGACGGGCTCAAGGCGCTGATCGGCTCGGTCAATTACGGCTCGCGCCAGTGGGTCTATGAGCAATATGACAGCCAGGTCATGGGCGACACCGTGCGCATCCCCGGCCTTGGCGCGGGGATCGTGCGGGTGCACGGAACGGGCAAGGCGCTTGCCTTCACCTCGGACGTGACCCCCCGCTACGTGGTGGCCAACCCGGAAATGGGCGGCGCGCAGGCGGTGGCGGAAGCCTATCGCAACCTGACCGCCGTGGGGGCCAAGCCTCTGGCCACGACCGACAATATGAACTTCGGAAATCCCGAAAAGCCCGAGATCATGGGCCAGTTCGTCGGCGCCATCAAAGGCATTGGCGCGGCGTGCTCCGCGCTCGACATGCCGATCGTGTCGGGCAATGTGTCACTCTACAACGAAACCGACGGTCAGGCGATCCTGCCGACGCCGACCATTGGCGCCGTAGGTCTGATCGCGGATCTGGACGAGGCCATCACCGGCACCGCGCGCGACGGTCATGTCGCGCTTTTGGTCGGGGACACCACCGGGCATCTGGGCCGCTCCGCCCTGCTGGCGGAAGTCTTTGGCCGCGCTGACGGCGATGCGCCCCATGTCGATCTGGCGGCGGAACAGCGCCATGGCGATTTCATCCGCGCCAATGCCCAGTGGATCAAAGCCTGTACCGATCTGTCCGACGGCGGGCTCGCGCTTGCCGCGTTCGAGATGGCCGAAGCAGGCGGAGTGGGCGTCCAGCTCGACAGCGCCGACACCGCAGAGCTATTTGGCGAAGACCAGGCCCGTTACCTGATCGCCTGCAATTTCGATGAGGCCGAAGCCCTGATCCTGGCGGGTCAGAAGGCTGGTGTGCCCATCGCCACCGTGGGCCGTTTCACCGGCGACGCGGTGCGGTTCGGCCATGCCGAGGCGCCCCTGTCCGAACTGAGCGCGCTTTATCACAGCGCCTTCGCGGACGCCTTCGCGTGAGCGCGATGACCCGCGAAGAGCTGGCCCGAGAGATCGCGAAGGTCGCCACCCTGGAGGGCACGTTCACGCTGCGCTCCGGGCAGGTGGCCCATCGCTATTTCGACAAGTATCGCTTTGAAGGGGCGCCGACGCTGCTCAGACCGCTGGCCGTTCAGATGGCCCGGCTGCTGCCCTCCGATACCGAAATCGTCGCCGGGTTAGAGCTGGGCGGCGTGCCCTTGGCCACCGCGCTTTCGCTGGAAACCGGGCTCCCGGCGGCCTTCATTCGCAAGGAAGCCAAGACCTATGGCACCTGCCGCGCCATCGAGGGCCAAGACGTCGCCGGGAAGAACGTGACCTTCATCGAAGACGTGATCACCACCGGCGGCGCCGTCGCGGACGCACTTGCGCTTGCCACCGCGGAAGGGGCCATCGTCACCACCGTGATCTGCGCGATCTGGCGCGGAGAGGGCAGCCCGCGCATCGCCAAGGCCCCCGATCTGGAGGTCCGGCCCGTCTTCACCAAAGACGACTTGACCCAAAACGCCTGAGCCGCTCCCTTTGGCGGGCTGCGGAACAAATCCGTTTTCCCCGGTTGACTTAGAGCGCGCTCCAACCCGTAGATAGATCAGCGTCTTGACGGAACATGGTCTGCTATGAAGATCGGGGAACTCTCGAAACGCACGGGGCTGTCGGCCTATACGATCCGCTACTATGAGCGGATCGGCCTTCTGCCCTTTGCTGATCGCGATGCGAGCGGGCATCGGGATTACGATCCATCTATTCTCACGTGGATCGCCTTTCTTGAGCGGCTCAAAACCACCGGGATGCCGATCAGCGACATGCTGCGCTATGCGGCGCTGCGCGCAGAGGGAGAGCACACCTCACCCGAGCGTCGGGCCTTGCTGGAGGCCCATCGCGACACGGTCCGCGCCCGGCTCGATCTCTTGCGGGACTGTCTTCTCGTCTTGGACACCAAAATCGACGGCTACGCCGCCCATGACGAAAGGACGCACCATGACCAACGCCCCGTCCCCCGCCGCAAGTCGACTTGACCGCGGCAAAGACGCTCTGGCCGCAATTGACGGCAAAGCCGGGCAGAACGTGATCGACGCGCTCAGCGACGTTGCGCCGGATTTCGCCACCTATCTGTTCGAGTTCCCCTTCGGTGATATCTACTCCCGCCCCGGCCTGTCCCTGCGCGATCGCGAGATCGCAACCATCGCCGCCCTGGCCGCGATGGGCACGGCCCAGCCGCAGCTAAAGGTCCATATCGAAGCCGGGCTGAATGTCGGGCTCGCACGGGACGAAATCACCGAAATCCTGATGCAGATGGCAGTCTATGCAGGCTTTCCCGCCGCGTTGAACGGGCTCTTCGTGGCGAAGGAGGTCTATCAAGCGCGCGGCCTCATGTGAGGACGCCGCCGGGCCCGAATGCCCCTTGCGCCCTTCGGCGCGCGGGGCTATCTGAACGGGCACGGCGGCGGGTATGATGTAATGGTAGCCTGTCAGCTTCCCAAGCTGAACGCGCGGGTTCGATTCCCGCTACCCGCTCCAGATCTCTCTGTCTTCCCCACCTCCGACTTCGCGACAGCGTCGCAGCTTTGCCACACCCCCGCCGGGTTTGGGTTGTAGCTTGGCCGCGCCGCGCGATACCACGGGTGGCAAAGCGGGCAATCCCCGCAGTGCGATCCAAGGAGCGTAGCCAGTGACCGACCGTCCCGCCATCATGAGACACCTGGTTCTGATGGCCGGAGAGGCCAATATGGCCGGTTTCAAGACAGACGATGCCAGCCTGCGCGACGCCTTTCGGGGCAGCGGGCAATCGCAGATCTGGGCAGAGACGGGATGGGCCCCTCTGAAGGCGGGTGCGGGCTATCAGCCATCCGGGTTCGGGCCCGAGCTGGGCTTTGCCAATACCTGGGAACACGAAAGCCCCCTGCCCCTATCGGTCGTGAAAGTGGCCCGCGCCAACACGCGGCTGGCCCAGCACTGGTTCCCGGATGGGACACCAGGGCGGCTCCTGCTGCGACTGATCGCGCAGGCGCGCGTCGCCTTGTCCACGGGGCTGGTGCAGCTGGGCGGGCTGATCTGGCTCCAAGGCGAAACCGACGCGGCGGACGAAGCCCGCGCCGCCGAATATGGCACCGTGTTCCCCGCCATGATGGACTACCTGCGCAGCGCCCTGCGCGCCCCCGGCCTTCCGGTTGTCATCGGGCACCTGCCCCAGGATGGCCCTGCCCGGCCCCATGGCGATCTGATCCGCGCGGGGTCCGAAACGCTTTCGGGCCCAAGCGCCGTGTTCGACTATGGCGATCTGCCGCTGCGCCGGGACGGCGTGCATGTGATGCCGCGCGGGCTGTTCGGCCTGGGCGAGCGGGCGGCGCAATCGCTGATCGCGCTTGACGCCCCCGCACCCGCGCCCGAGGCGCAGCTTTGGACGCAAGAGGATGTCGCCCTTACCCACGCCGAGCGCATCAACCGCCGTCACGCGCGCCTTGGGTTCTTTGCCAAAAACCTTGCCCCGCTGCCGCATTGCACCATCACAACGCCCGACTGGACCACGCGGGCAGGCGACGGGCACGCCCCCGGCAATGGCTTTCCGCGCAATTTCGGATCGCACCTTTTCGCGGGCGTGGCCGATAAGCAATTCGGGTTTTGCCTGCTCAATTCGCTGGGCCGTCTGTGGGCGCTCGACCAGATGCCGAAGGACACAACGCTGGTCTATCTGGCGAAAAAGCAGCGGATGTTCGAAAACTACGCTCACCTGCGTACGATTCTGCGGGAACTGGGGATCACCAACCCCATGCGCGTCTCCGTCAGCGGAGGCGAATGGTTCGAGAGCCTGACCACCGCCCCCGAACTGTTCGGCGAGTCCCGCGGCGGACGGGGCGATCCGCGTTTTTACGATTGGATCGACAGCCGCTGGCCAACGGAAGCGCCAATATCGGACGATGGGAACGTCTATGTCTCGCGCGCGGCACTGAATCCGCGCCTGGGTCGGTTTGCCTGCGAGTGTGACCTGGAGCATCTGCTTGAGCTTGCGGGCTACCGCATCTTCCACCCCGAGCGCCATTCGCTAACTGAGCAGGCGAAGGTGTTCCAGGGCGCGCGCAAACTGATCTTTGCCGAAGGCTCTGCGCTGCATCTCTACGGGCTGGTACGTCGGCCGGGCCAGAAGGTCGCGACGATCCTGCGCCGCATGGATCCACCCAAGATTATGACCGACCAGATGGGCGACCGCGATCCGCAGGATGTGCATATCCTCAACTGTCTGGACCAAATCCTGTGGCGTATGGAGGTGGCGGACAACACCGCCATTGGCGTTCTCGACTTTGACTTGCTCCGCGAGGAACTGATCGCGCGCGGGTTCCTGAGCGATCAGGACGTGTGGGAAGTGCCCAGCGAGGCGCGGCTGAATGCCTCCATCCGCGAAGGGATGGAGCAGGATGAAAAACTGGGCAGTCTTGAGGAACGCAACGCATTCATCGCGTCAGGTCGCGCCCGCTGACACGGCGCCCCAACGTCATGCTGGGCAGGAGGGGGACAAGCCCCCTAACTGGGCCCGTCAGCAGGAGGAGTGACCATGTCAGACATGATGGAAAAGATTGCAGCCGGGATGAACGCCAAGCTGGACGGGGGCGGGATCGAAAAATCGATCGGTCTGGCCATCGACGGCGAAGGCCGGGTTTTGATTGACGAAAGCGGCGCGCGGGTCTGCGACGATAATGCGGCCTGCAATATCACCATGTCCTCCAAGACGTTCGAGGGCCTGCTGAACGGCAAGGTGAACCCGATGACCGCCGTCATGCTGGGCAAGATCAAGATCAAGGGCGACATGAGCGCCGCCATGACCCTGAGCAAGCTGCTGGGCTGATTACAGCCCGGCCCCGCGCAGATACCCCACAAGGGCGGCGGTCGAGCCGTCCTTGCCATCTGCATCCTCACGCCCCTCGACGATGGGCTGCAGCGCTGTGGCGAGCTCCTTGCCCAGCTCCACGCCCCACTGGTCGTAGGAGTTGATCCCCAGCACGGCGCCTTCAACAAAGACGCGGTGTTCATAGAGCGCGATCAGCATCCCCAGCATCTGCGGGGTCAGTTGCGGATAGGCCAGCGTGATCGATGGCCGGTTGCCCGGGAACACCCGGTGGGCGGCCTGACGCTCCAGCTCGTCCCCGGAGAAGCGATCCGCCACCTTGGCCCGCGCCTCATCCAGACTGCGCCCGCGCATCAGGGCTTCGGACTGGGCGAGGCAGTTGGCAACCAGGAGCCTGTGCTGGTGGTGCAGATCGGGCTCGTGGCCCTTGGCGGCGACCAGAAATTCGCATGGCACGATCTGCGTGCCCTGGTGAATGAGCTGGTAGAAGGCGTGTTGGCCATTGGTGCCCGGCTCGCCCCAGACGACGGGGCCGCTCACCGGCACATCGCGGCCTTCCAGCGTCACGCGCTTGCCATTACTCTCCATCTCAAGCTGTTGAAGATAGGCGGGAAAGCGGGCCATGCGGTTGTCATAGGGCAGCACAGCGCGGGTCGGATAACCGCAGACCTGATGGTGCCAGATCCCGATCAGAGCCAGCAGCGCAGGCAGGTTTTCGGCCCAGGGCGCGCTGCGGAAATGCGTGTCCATCTCATGCGCGCCCTTCAGGAAATCGCGGAAATGGTCCGGGCCGATGGCGATCATCAGGCTCAACCCGATGGGGCCCCAGACGGAATAGCGCCCGCCGACCCAGTCCTCGAACCCAAAGACCCGCTCGGGCGGGATACCCCACTCCGCCGTCTTGCCGGTGGCCGAGCTGAGCGCCGCGAACTGCGCCGCCGGGTCAGAGACATGCGCGGCCATCCAATCCCACGCGGTGCGGGCGTTGGTCATGGTCTCAATGGTGGTGAAGGTCTTGGAGGCGACGATAATCAGCGTCGCCTCCGGGTCGCAGGCGGCCAGCGTAGTCGCAATATCCGCCGGATCCACGTTGGAGACGAAATGGCAACGCGGCCCGTCCGCATAGGCGCCAAGCGCCTGCACCGCCATGGCCGGGCCGAGATCAGAGCCGCCGATGCCGATATTCACCACATCGCGGATCGCCCCGCCCTGCCCCGCGAAGGCTCCGCTGCGCAGCACTGTTGCAAATTCCGCCATCCGGGCGAGCGTTGCGTGAACGCCGGGGATAACATCGCTGCCATCGACCATGACGCTGGCCTTTGCGGGGGCACGCAGGGCGGTGTGCAGTACCGCGCGCCCTTCTGTGGCGTTGATCGGCGCGCCCGAAAACATCGCATCGCGCTTGTCGGCGACGCCCGCGCGCTCCAGCAGTTCGAGCAGCAGATTACGGGTGACATCGTCGATACCTGTCTTTGCGTAGTCCAGAAGCAGATCTCCAGCGCGCGCGCTGAAGCGCGCGGCCCGATCCGGGTCGGCAGCGAACAGCTCGAGCATCGGGCGGGTCAGGGTTTCAGAATGCTGCGTTTTGAGGGCGTCGAACATGGCGGCTGGCTCCGGTGGTGAGGTCGAGGGGGCTCTGCCCCCGCCCTTTCGGGCTCCCCCGAGGTATTTGTCACAAATAAGAAGATCAGGGCGCCCAGTGGACCGTGCTGTCATCAAGCAATCCGGCAACCGGAGCCTGAGCGGGCGCAAGGGTGCGGGCCTGCTCCAGAGCCTCGCGCTTGTCGGCGCCCGTGATCACGATGTGGCGGTGCATCGCCATCTTCAGAATTCTAGCGCTGAGTGTCACGCGGGGCTCCGGCGCGCCGGGCGCGCGCATCGGGTAGAGGATGTCATCGCCCTCAAGCGCCTCCGCCAGCCGGTCCGCGCCCGGAAAGAGCGACGCGGTGTGCATATCCGCGCCCATCCCGAGCAGGCAGACCGATAGCGGCAGGTGCGGCGCGATCCCGGCGGCGAGCGCGGGCAACCCCTCTTCGGGCGTGGCGTCGTCACTGACCAGCGGAAGCAGGGTTGCGGCCTGCGCCGGGCCGGTGAGCAAGTGGCGGCGCAGCAACGCCGTGTTCGAGCGCGGGGAGCTTTCCGGCACCCAGCGCTCATCGGTGAGCAGCACATCCACCCGATCCCAGGGCAATGTGATCGCGCTAAGACTGTCGAAGACCGGCGCCGGGGTCGTGCCGCCGGGGACCGCCAGCGTGGCGCGCCCTTGGGTGATCAATGTGTCCTCGATGGCTTCGGCCAGGGTGCGGGCCAAGGTCATCGCCATAATCTCGGAATCGGGATACTCGATCAGATCCATGGGTTTATCCCCTTATCTCGCGCCAGCGGCGCCCATCGCGGTGCAGCAGCATCAGCGCATCTTCCGGACCGGAGCTGCCGGAGTCGTAGTGCTTTGGCACATCGCCGCGCTCCTCCCAACCCGAAATGATCGGATCGGTCCAGGCCCAGGCGGCTTCGACCTCATCGCCGCGCATGAACAGAGTCTGATTGCCCCGGATCACGTCCATGATGAGCCGCTCATAGGCATCGGGAATGTCGTCGGCCTCGGGGCCGAGCGCCTCCGCGAAGGTCATGTCCAGCGGCACGTCGATCAGGCGCATCCCGCCCGGGCCAGGCTCCTTGATCGTGACCTGCATGGTGATGCCCTCATTGGGCTGAAGCTGAATCGCGAAGATGTTGCGATGGCGGGCGTGGTCTCCCGGGAAGATCGTGTGGCCAAGATCCTTGAACACCACCGCGATTTCAGAAGACCGCGCCTTGAGCCGCTTGCCCGTGCGCAGGTAGAACGGCACCCCTGCCCATCGCCAATTGTCGATATGGGCACGCAGGGCCACGAAGCTTTCGGTGCGCGAACGCGGATCACCAGCATCGTCACGGTAGGAGGCATGGCCCGCGCCAGCATCGTATTGCCCGCGCACAATGTGATGGTGGTCGGGCTGCCGCAAGGCACGGATCACCTTGAGCTTTTCATCGCGCACGGCATCCGCGTCGAACTGGTTCGGCGGCTCCATCGCGATGAGACACAAGAGCTGCATCAGGTGGTTCTGCACCATGTCGCGCATGGCGCCAGAGCGGTCGTAATACTCACCGCGCCCATCGACCCCTACGGTTTCCGCCACGGTGATCTGGATGTGATCCACGTAGTGACTGTTCCAGAGCGGCTCGAACAGCACATTGCCGAAGCGCACCGCCATGAGGTTCTGGACGGTCTCTTTGCCCAGATAGTGGTCGATGCGGTAGATCTGATGCTCATCGAAATGGCTGGCCAGCACGGCGTTCAGCGCCTTGGCGCTCTCAAGATCGCGGCCAAAGGGCTTCTCCACCACGATCCGTGCATCCGGGTCGGCGATCCCGTGGCGCTGCAGCCGCTCGGCCAGATCCCCGAACAGCGACGGGCCGACAGAGAAGTAGAACGCCTGCACCACGTTGCGGCGGATCAGCGCGGCAAGCTCTGGCCAGCCATCTTCGCCGCGCGCGTCTATCGGGACGTAGCGAAGGTGGGACAGGAACTCTTCAAGGCATGCCGCATCTTCACGCTCCGTGCCGCCGAAGTCGCGGATCGCCTCGGCAACGAGATCACGGAACCCGGCATCATCCAGATCGGAACGCGCCGCGCCAACAATACGGCTACCTTCGGGCATCTGCCCTGAACGGAACCTGCGAAACAGACCCGGCAGGATCTTGCGCCGGGCCAGATCACCAGTGCCGCCGAACACGACGAGATCGAAGGATTCGACCGGAATAACACGCGAGACCATCAGCGCCTCCTTGCAGCCAGTGCGGGATCGTTAGCGTTAACACCGCCATACGCGAGCTGAGACTACGGTTCCAGCCCGCAGTCGTGCCCTTATGCCATCTGTGACCCATATGAGCCAAGCACTAGAATGCGGTGACTGCGCGCCCTTGGCGGGCTGTAGGCCGACAAGTTGCGGCGGCGGACTTACGCTTCTAGCTCGGCGTCCCAGTAGAGGAAGTCGATCCAGCTTTCGTGGAGGTGGCCGGGCGGGAATCTGCGCCCCATGTTTTTAAGCTCCTCCGCGCCGGGCTGGCGCGGGGGCTTAAGCAGGCTCATCCCAGACTGGCGCAGGCTCTTGGAGCCCTTGCGCAGATTGCACCGCGAACAGGCTGCAACGACGTTTTCCCAGCTGGTCACACCGCCCCGCGCCCGCGGTACGACGTGGTCGAAGGTCAGATCGCCGCGCGTGCCGCAATACTGGCACTGGAACCCGTCGCGCAGGAACAGGTTGAAGCGGGTGAAGGCGACCCGCTTTTGCGGCTTCACGAAATCCTTGAGCACCACCACCGAAGGAATGCGAATGCGGGTCGAAGGGCTGCTGACGAATTCGTCATATTCGGCAACGATATCAACGCGGTCCAGCCAGGCGGCCTTGATCGCATCCTGCCAGGGCCACAGCGACAGCGGATAGTAGGAGAGCGGGCGGTAATCCGCGTTCAGCACCAGGGCGGGGTGATCTTTCAGCCTTGCGGGTTCGCGGACGAACTCCGTCCTGAAATCTCCGTCCATGGGAAAAGCCCTCCTGCCCTCTGCCTCGCGGCGAGAGCGGGGAGCCCCGCTCCGTCCGCATGAAACCACTATATACGGGGATGACCCCCCGGCAAGCCCTACAAGATATGGCGTGCCTGTGGATCATTTAGGCGCGGAAGGTGACGCGCGCGTGACAGAGCGCCGCTTGAAGGAAGCGGCCCGGATCTTTAGGTAGGGCGCAACGCAACGGACGCCCGGAGACCCCCATCCATGCCGATGACCGAAACGGAGATCGCGGACCTGATCCGCGACACCTTCCCGCAAGCGAAGATCACGATCACCGACCTGGCCGGGGACGGCAACCACTGGGCGGCCGAAGTGGTCGACGAAAGCTTTCGCGGCAAGAACCGGGTTCAGCAGCAACGGGCGGTCTACGCCGCGCTGAAAGGCGCGATGGACGGCCCCGATGGCGCGCTCCACGCGCTTGCGCTGACCACCCGCGCGCCCGATTGATCCGGTGGCGCCGTCGCGGGTCATAGCAGCCGCGCTGCTTGCGCCGTTCACCGCCGTTTTCCTGCGCGCAGGCTGGCTGGAATTCCGGCGTTGGCGCAGGTACGGACCCGCAACGGACAACAACCGCGCCGCATTTCCCATCGACCCGGACGCGCCAAACGCTGTCTATGACGCCCAAGACCTCGACGCGCGCACGCCGACCCACGCGCACCCGAACCACTTTGAGGAAGACGAGGAATGATCCTCGCGAAGGAGACCCGATGACCGACGCAAAGACCCGCATTGACGATACCGTCAAAGGCAATGACGTGGTGCTCTACATGAAAGGCACGAAGGACATGCCGCAATGCGGCTTCTCCTCCCGCGTGGCGGGCGTGCTCAATTTCATGGGTGTGGACTATATCGACGTCAACGTGTTGGCCGATGAAGAGATCCGCCAGGGCATCAAGGATTATTCGGACTGGCCCACGATCCCGCAGCTTTACGTCAAAGGCGAATTCGTCGGCGGCTGTGACATCATCACCGAGATGACCCTCTCGGGCGAGCTGGACACCCTGCTGGAGCAAAACGGCGTCGGGTTCGACAAGGATGCCGCGGACAAGATCCGCGAAGCCAACGCGTGAGATCATGACACCCGATCAAACGCTTCGCGACTACTGGGCGGCCATGGGGACGAATGATTTCTCCAAGGCCGCGCTGTTCCTGAGCGATGAGATCGAAATCGACTGGCCTCAGTCCGGTGAACGGATCAAAGGCCGGTCAAACTTCGTCGCGATCAACGAGGCCTATCCGGCGGCAAACGCGTGGCGGTTCACCGTGCTGTCGATTGTGGCCCAAGGTGAGAAAGTGGTCACCGTGACCGATGTGACCGACGGCGCCATGACCGCGCGGGCGGTCACGTTTTCGGATATCGATCCTGGCACAGGGTTGATAGCGAAACAGGTCGAATACTGGCCCGATCCCTATGACGCCCCGCCCTGGCGGCAGGCCTGGGTCAGCCCCATCCCAGAGACCGACCCAAACCGTATGTGATCTAGCGGGACCGGCACTCCAGGTAGAGTGGGGTCTCATCCGGCCCGTGGAACAGCGACGCTTCATCGCCCTTGGTCCACAGCACATAGCCGGAAGCGTCCTCGACATAGCGCGCGCCCGACGCCGAGATTTCGATGGTCATGGCCACCAATTGCCCCTCAATCTGGGCGATGGCGTAGGACTCGCCGTGGTCCGTGTTGATAAACATGACGTCGATCCGGGCACCGCGCTCGCACTCATAGCTGATCGCGGTAGCCCAGGGCATGGAAGTGCCCTCATCCTGCGCAAGAGCGCTGCCTGCGGTCAGGACAAGCGCTGCGCAGAGAGGTTTGACATGTTTCATCTCTTCGCGGCCTGCTCATCCAGTTGGTCGGCAAGAGCCTCTGCCTCGGCGGTGAGGTCGGCCAGCATTTCGGCCGCCTTTTCGGGCACGATGGGCACTTCGATCGTCTTCGGATCGGCATTTTCGACCGCTTCAAGCGCGCCGCGCGCTTCGGCCAGCTGAGCCTCCACCTCGCGCAGGCTTTCCGCCAGCCCGGCGGTGCGGTCGGCCAGCATCAGGCCCGCCATCAGCAACATCCGCGATTCGGGCAGCTTGGCCGCCTGATCGCCAAGCGCGTGGGTCTCGGTATCGAGCAGCCCCGCAGCCGACTGGAGGAATGCCTCTTCCCCCTCCTGGCACGCCACTTCAAAGGGGCGTCCACCGATGGAAATGATGACATTGGGCATCAGCTCGCCTCCTCAATGATCGGTTTCAGCTCCGCCAGCAGGGCGCTCAGCTCCGCGGCTTCCGCGGACCGGACGGCGCGCAGCGCTTCCAGTTCGGCCTTGAGCGCACGGTTGATCTGTTCGGGATCCCCCAGCCCTGCTTCCGCGCTCGCGGCGAGCCGGGCGATGGTCTCACGCAGATCGGCATTGGACGCCTGAAGCGCCTGCATCTGCGCGTCCATCTCGCTCAGGCTGTCGCGGCGGGCCCCTTCAGCAGCGTCGCGATCCTCGTCGCGGGACGTGATCCGCGCCTGAAGCGCCTCGACCCGCTCGCCGAGCTTGAGCGCGCCCTCGCGCTCCGCCTCCAGCTCGGCCTTGGCGGCCTCCAACGCCTTGGCGTGGGTCTCCTCAAGGCCGGCCTTCTGGGCTTCGACCTCGGCAAGCGCCTCTTCCGCGCGGCTGCGGGCCTCTTGGGCCTCGCGCAGGGCTTCCGCCTGGGCCGCGCTTTCTTCATCGTCCTGTGCGGGAGGCATCGCCGCCGCGTCCGGCAGAGCATCGAGCCCCGCCCGCAGCCGAGCGAGCGCCGCGCTCAACCGGTCATTGAGATCGTCCAACTGGCTCATGCGCGTCTGGTCCTTCTGCTCGTTCCTGTTCGCCTGCCCGTGCTCCGTCAGCCTGTCTTGCGTGGCCGGACAGTTTGGCAAAACACGCGAATCGCGCGCCCTGCCCCGCCAGCCTACGCCAGCGGCCTTCCCCCCGCAAACCGCCGCCATGCTTGCATCCGGGCCGGTCCCTGCTATGACCTCCGCCAAACGAGATCGCCCAAGGAATGCCCCCAATGGACCTCACCGCTCGCCGCAATGCCAACCCCGATCACTGGATGCGCGCGAGCGCCATCCGCGCCCTGACCCTGGATGCCGTGGCCGCCGCCAATTCCGGCCATTCCGGGATGCCGATGGGGATGGCCGATGTCGCCACCGTTCTGTTCGATAAGCACCTGCGCTTTGACCCCAAGGCGCCGCACTGGCCCGACCGCGACCGGTTCATCCTGTCGGCTGGGCATGGCTCCATGCTGATCTACTCGCTGCTCTACCTCACCGGCTATGAGCAGATGACGATCGACCAGATCAAGGATTTCCGCCAGTGGGGCGCGATCACCGCCGGGCACCCCGAATTCGGCCATGTCGAAGGCGTAGAGACCACCACCGGCCCGCTGGGTCAGGGCATTGCCAACTCCGTCGGGTTTGCCATTGCCGAAGAGGCCCTGCGCGGCCGGTTCGGCAAGAAGCTGATGGATCACCACACCTATGTCATCGCTGGCGACGGCTGCCTGATGGAAGGCATCAGCCAGGAAGCCATCGCTCTGGCCGGGCACCTGAAGCTGTCGAAGCTGATCGTGCTGTGGGACAACAATGACATCACCATCGACGGCAAGGTTTCGCTGTCGGACAGCACCGACCAGGTCGCCCGCTTCCGCGCCTCGGGCTGGCATGTCCAGGAAATCGACGGCCACGACCCGGTTGAGATCGATGACGCCCTGAGCGCCGCCAAGAAATCCGGCAAACCCTCGATGATCGCATGCAAGACCCATATCGCTCTGGGCCATGCCGCGCAGGACACCTCCAAAGGCCATGGCGCGCTGACCGATTCCGAACAGCTCAAGGCTGCGAAAGATGCCTATGGCTGGAACTATGGGCCCTTCGAAGTCCCCGCCGACGTCAAAGCCCAGTGGGAAGCCATGGGCACCCGCGGCGCGGAAGCCCGCGCCGAATGGGAAGAGCGTCTGGGCAAACTGGGCAAGGGCAAGCGCACCGAGTTTGAGCGCATCTTTGCGGGCGAGGCGCCCAAGAAGCTGGCCGGAACCATCCGTGCGCTCAAGAAGCAGATGGCCGAAAGCCAGCCCAAGGTCGCGACCCGCAAATCATCGGAGATGGTTCTGGAAGTGATCAATCCGATCATGCAGGAAACCATCGGCGGCTCGGCCGACCTGACCGGCTCCAACAACACGCTGACCGGCGATATGGAGCCGTTCAACGCCGAGAACCGCAAGGGCCGCTACGTCTATTACGGCATCCGCGAACACGGCATGGCGGCTGCGATGAACGGCATGGCGCTCCATGGCGGCGTGCGCCCCTATGCGGGCACGTTCATGGTCTTCACTGATTACCTGCGCCCGTCGATGCGCCTGTCGGCCCTGATGGGGATCGCGCCGGTCTATGTCATGACCCATGACAGCATCGGCGTGGGCGAAGACGGCCCGACCCACCAGCCGGTCGAACACCTGTCGATGATGCGCGCCACGCCCAACACGCTGGTGTTCCGCCCCGCCGACACGACCGAAACCGCCGAGGCCTGGGAACTGGCCCTGACCACCACCGACGCTCCGTCGGTGCTGTGCCTGACCCGTCAGGGGCTCCCCGCCGTGCGGACCGAATACAAGCCCAAGAACCTCACCGCCCAGGGGGCCTATGTTCTGGCCGAAGCCGAAGGCAAGCGTCAGGCGATCCTGATGGCCACCGGCTCCGAGGTCTCCGTGGCCCTGGCCGCGCGCGATCTTCTTCAGGCCGAAGGCATCGGCACCCGCGTGGTGTCCGTCCCCTGCATGGAGCTGTTCCGCGCCCAGGACGAGAAGACCCGCCGCCGGGTTCTGCCCGCAGGCGCTGTGCGCGTCGCCATCGAAGCCGGCGTGCGCCAGAGCTGGGACTGGATGCTGACCGGAGAACGCGGGCGCGACACCAAGGCCGCGTTCGTCGGCATGGACAGCTTTGGCGCCTCTGCCCCGGCGGATCGCCTGTTCAAGGAATTCGGCATCACCGCCGAAGATGTGGTCGCACAGGTTAAATCCCTGCTCTGAGCATTTGATACCTAAAAGAAAAGGCGCGGCAGGGACATCCTGCCGCGCCTTTTCTTATGGGCCGAGCCTTTCACAAATCGCATAGCTGCAATGCAGCATTCCACAGTTGTTATCGCTATCGGAATGCCGATGTTAGCGACAACACCAACCGCGGGTGCGGGACCGCTCGCCCTGCTGACGCATGAAAGGAAAGTTCAATGCTCACCAATCTTCGCTCTGTCTTTGCCAAGCGCCGCGCGTATCTGCGCACCAAATCCGAGATCGAGCGCATGCCGCTCGATGTCGCGCTTGATCTCGACATCAACCGCGCCGATGCGGCGCGCATTGCGGCCCAGGCTGTCTACGGCTGAGCCCATCCCTGACCGACGTAAGCGCCGCTCCAGCATGGGGCGGCGTTTTGCGTTTGGGGCGCCCTTTACGGGGAATGCGACGTCGCAGTCATGCGGGATTTGCATGGCGGGACTGTCAAAGCAGCGTGTTGCCTGCGGGCCAAAAGCGTCTAGTTAGGCTGCGAAGATGCTGCAGCGCAGCTTCCCCAACACATCAAAATCGCATTCCAAGGAGAACAGCCATGTTCGCCCGTATTCGCACTGCTTTCAAAGCCCGCGCCGACCGCAACCGTTGCTACGCCGATGATACGCTGCGCGTGAAAGCCTACCGTCTGGCCTCCGCCAACCTGTATTCCTAAACTTTGCCGAGCCGCTCTTTCAGGGCGGCTTCGACCGGGGGCGTGACGAAATTCGACACATCCCCGTCCAGGCGCGCGATCTCTTTGACCAGCTTGGACGCAATGGGCTGATACTGTGTATCGGCCATCAGGAACACGGTTTCGATGTCATCATTGAGAAACCGGTTCATCCCAACCATCTGATATTCATACTCGAAATCCGCAACGGCGCGCAGCCCGCGGATGATGATCGACGCGCCGACATCGCGCGCGCAGTTGATCAGCAAATTGTCGAACGGATGGGCTACGATTTCGACCCCGGTCTCTTCGGAGACCTGCTTGCATTCCTGCTCGACCATCGCGACCCGCTCTTCGAGCGAGAACAGCGGGCCCTTGTCGCGATTGATCGCCACGCCCAGCACCAAACGGTCGACCAGACGGGCGCCCCGGCGAATGATATCCATATGCCCCAGGGTAATTGGGTCAAAGGTTCCGGGGTATAGACCGATCCGCATCAGACGGCTCCTTCGCTGCTTTGCGGCAAGCAACAATATGTCGCCAGAGAATGCAAGCGCGAAAGGTTCAGTTGCCGCGGATCATCCCTTCCAGGGCGTCGCGCTCCATCGCCAGCTCCGCCAGACGGGCCTTCACCACGTCCCCGATCGAGATCAGACCGAGCATCTTGCCGCCCTCGACCACGGGCAAGTGGCGGAACCGCCCTTCGGTCATGATGGTCAGGACCTCCTCCCCGCTGGCCTCCGGCGTGGTCGTCGTCGGATTGGCAGTCATCAGGTCACGCACGCAGTTCGACATGCAGCCGGGCCCGGCCTTGCCCAGCTCGCGCACGATGTCACGCTCCGACAGGATACCATCGGCGGTCTCACCGCTTTCCGACACCACAATCGTGCCGATACGCTTCTCCGACATGATCCGGGCCGCCTCGGAGACCAAGTCCCCTGGCTTCAGGGTCAAAACCCCGGTGATCCCCTCTTTGGATTGCAGGATTTGCTGTACCAGCATAGTGCGCCCTCCTCTCGCAAGAATGTTTCCCCAGCGTCAGGGCAAGGGCCTGATCTGTCAAGCGGCTTGCTGTTCCAGCCGGGCGACTTCGGCTTTCAGCCCCGCCGCGAGGGCCCGCGCAATCTGACCGAAGCGGTGCGATTGGCGGTCCGAGGCGTGGCGCACGAGGTAGAATGCCCGCGTCAGGGACACCTCCCGCGTGAGCACGCGGCGCAGTTCGGGCGCAAAGGGCAGCGCAAAGTCGTGCACGATGCCAACCCCCCGCCCCTGGCGCAGCATCTGAAGCTGGACGGAGACGGAGTTCGACGCAAGCTGCACGCTATCGGCCCCCAGATTGCCAAGGTAGTCGAGCTCCCGGTCAAAGATCATGTCCGGGATATAGCCGACCAGCGGCCAGTCGTTGAGCTGCTCCAGACTGGTCACGCGGGGCGCGTTTTCGGCAGAGGTGGCCAGGTGCAGGTGATAATCGGTGATCTTCTGGACAGTGAGGCGGCCGGTCTCCGGCGGGCTGACGGTGACCGCCATATCGGCCTCGCGGCGCGACAGGTTCACGACGCGGGGCAGCGCGAGGATCTGCAGATCAAGCGCCGGGTTATCCGCCTGAATGCGGTCACAGACCTGCGGCAGCAGGAAATTCGCGCAGCCATCGGGGGCCCCGATGCGGATCTGTCCTGACAGCCCGCCCGCCTTCGGCGCCGGATCCAGCCCGGGGCGCAGCGCCTCTTCGGCGCGGCGGGCATGGTCCAGCAGCGCCTCGCCCTCCGCCGTGAGCACCGCGCCCTGCGGTGAGCGCAGGAACAGCGCTCGCTCCAGCCGCCGCTCCAGCCGCGCCATGCGGCGCGACAGCGTGGCCGCGTCCATCTTGGCCACCGGTGCCGCCGCCGACAGGCTGCCCGCGCGGGCCACGGCCAGGAACAGCCGAATGTCATCCCAATTGTCCATGGCGCCAGCCTGCGCTCCGCCTTGCATTTTTGCAAGGCCCGTTTGGAGTATCCCGCCTTCCACCGGCATTTGCGCAAGGCTACCCACGGATCAGGATTGATTGGGAGAGAGATCATGGAACAGATCGGACATTACATCGACGGCGCGCATGTGCCCGGCGGCTCGGGCCTGACCGCGGATGTGTTTAACCCCGCCACCGGCGAAGTGCAGGCACAGGTCGCCCTGGCCACCAAGGAAGAGCTGGACGCCGCGGTTGAAATCGCCGCCAAGACTCAGCCCGCTTGGGCCGCCACCAACCCGCAGCGGCGCGCGCGGGTTCTGATGAAATTCGTCGACCTGCTGAACCGCGACATGGACAAGCTGGCGGAAGCCCTGTCCCGCGAGCACGGCAAGACCTTCCCCGACGCCAAAGGCGATGTGCAGCGCGGGCTTGAGGTCGTGGAATACTGCATCGGCGCGCCTCAGATGCTGAAAGGCGAATTCACCGATGGCGCCGGTCCCGGCATCGACATCTACTCCATGCGTCAGGCCCTGGGCGTGACGGCGGGGATCACCCCGTTCAACTTCCCGGCGATGATCCCGATGTGGATGTTTGCTCCGGCCATCGCCTGCGGCAACGCGTTCATCCTCAAGCCGTCCGAGCGCGATCCGTCGGTGCCGATGATGCTGGCCGCGCTGATGGAAGAAGCGGGCCTGCCCAAGGGCATCTTGCAGGTCGTCAATGGCGACAAACTGTCGGTGGATGCGATCCTCGACAATGACAAGATCATGTCCGTGGGCTTTGTCGGCTCCACTCCGATCGCGGAATACATCTACTCCCGCGGCTGCGCCAACGGCAAGCGGGTGCAGTGCTTCGGCGGCGCCAAGAACCACATGCTGATCATGCCCGATGCCGATATGGACAAGGCAGCCGATGCGCTGATCGGCGCGGGCTACGGCGCGGCGGGCGAACGCTGCATGGCGATCTCGGTCGCGGTGCCGGTGGGCGATGAGACCGCCGACCGCCTGATCGAAAAGCTGATCCCCCGGATCGAGAAGCTGAAAGTCGGCCCCTATACCGCCGGCGACGATGTGGATTACGGCCCGGTCGTGACGAAGGCCGCCCAGGAGAAAATCCTCGGCTATGTCGAAAAAGGCATCGAGGAAGGCGCCGAGCTGGTCGTCGACGGCCGCGACTTCAGGCTTCAGGGCTATGAAGAAGGCTTCTTCGTCGGCCCGCACCTGTTCGACAAGGTGACCCCGGACATGACCATCTACAAAGAGGAAATCTTTGGCCCGGTCCTGTCGGTGCTGCGCGCCCAAAGCTATGAGGAAGGCCTGGCCCTGGCCACCGACCACGAATACGGCAACGGCACCGCGATCTTCACCCGCGATGGCGACGCCGCCCGCGACTTCGCGGCCCGCGTTCAGGTCGGTATGGTGGGCATCAACGTGCCGATCCCGGTGCCGCTAGCCTACCACACCTTTGGCGGCTGGAAGAAATCCGCCTTTGGCGATCTCAACCAGCATGGCCCCGACGCGTTCAAGTTCTACACCAAGACGAAGACCGTCACCGCCCGCTGGCCCTCGGGCATCAAGGAAGGCGGCGAGTTCAACTTCAAGGCCATGGACTAAGAGGGGTTTCGCGCCAGCGGCGCGACCTGCGTGGGGCTTTGCCCCCACACCCCCAGGGTATTTGGGGCCAAAAGAACGGAGGGCGCGGCAAGATTGTTTCTTGCCGCGCCCTTTGTCTTTTGCAATTCTTGCAAAAATTCAGGAGGTGGCCATGGCGGAGCCGGAATTCAGCATTGGGATCGAAGAAGAATACCTTCTGGTCGATCTGGAAACGCTGAAGCTGGCGGACGGCTCCGAGGCCCTGATTGCGGAGTGCAATGCAGAGCTGGGCGGCCATGTCAGCCCCGAATATCTCAAGTGCCAGATCGAGATCGGAACCCGGCCGTGCCAGACCATCGGTGAGGCGCGGGACGATCTGAAACGGCTGCGGTCCGGCATCAAGCGCGTGGCGGAGCGGCACGGGGTGACGCCCATCGCGGCCTCGTGCCATCCGTTTGCCAACTGGAAAGAACAGCGGCACACGGACAAGTCGCGCTACAATGAACTGCGCCATGCGCTTGGCGGCGTGGTGCGGCGCATGCTGATCTGCGGGATGCATGTCCATGTGGGGCTGGGCGACAATGCGCTGCGGGCCGATCTTCTGGGGCAGATGTCCTATTTCCTGCCCCATCTTCTGGCCCTGTCCTGTTCCTCGCCCTACTGGATGGGCGAGGACACGGGGCTGGCCAGCTACCGCATCAGCGTGTTCGACAACCTGCCCCGCACCGGCCTGCCGCCGATGTTCAACTCCTGGGAGGAATACGAGCGCTCGGTGGCAGCCTTGGTGGATCTGGGGGTGATCGAAGATGCCAGCAAGATATGGTGGGATCTGCGCCCGTCGGCCAATTATCCCACGCTGGAAAGCCGGATCTGTGATGTGCAGCCCCGGCTGGAACACGCCCTGACCCTCGCCGCGATCACCCGCTGCATCGCTCGGATGCTGTGGCGGCTGCGCAGCAAGAACCAAAGGTGGCGGCGCTATGATCCGTTCCTGATCAACGAGAACCGCTGGCGCGCACAGCGCTACGGGGTCAGCGAGGGCCTGATCGACTTCGGGCGCGGGGAGATCGTGCCAATGACCGAGCTGATGGAGGAGCTGATCGGGCTCGTTGCCGAGGACGCCGAGGTGCTGGGCTGCCTGCCAGAGCTGGAAAACGTGCATGAGATCATCGCAGGCGGCACATCGTCGGACCGGCAAAGGGCCGTGGCGCGCGCCGCATGCGACAGCGGCGCCGACCGCGAAACCCAGACCCGTGCGGTTGTGGCGCATTTGATCGAGGAGTTCTCCGCCGACCTGTGAGCGCTCGCAGGGACTTGCAATGGCGCGGCACTCGCGCGAAGAATTGAACGAGGGTTCAATTCATTGGAGGAGAGGCACATGGATTTCGCACTGAGCGAGGAGCAGGAGGCGATCTTCGACATGGCGCGCTCCTTCGGGGAGGACCGGATCGCGCCGAATGCGACCACTTGGGAGGCCGAGGGCACGATCCCGAAAGAGCTGTGGCGCGAGGTCGGAGAGCTGGGCTTTGGCGGCATCTATGTGAGCGAAGAGTCGGGCGGCGCCGGGCTGACCCGCTTGGACGCCACGCTGATCTTTGAAGCGCTCAGCCGCTCCTGCGCCTCCGTGGCGGCGTTCCTGTCGATCCACAACATGTGCGCCAAGATGATCGACGCCTATGGCTCGGACGATCTCAAAGGGCGCTACCTGCCCGACGCCCTGACCATGGATCGGGTGCTGTCCTACTGCCTGACCGAACCGGCCAGCGGATCGGACGCAGCGGCGCTGAAGACCAAGGCAGAGGCCAGCGGCAATGGCTGGGCGCTGACCGGGACAAAGGCGTTCATCTCGGGCGGGGGGTATTCGGACACCTATGTCGTCATGGCCCGCAGCGGCGGCGACGGCCCCAAGGGCATTTCGGCCTTCGTGATGGACGACGGCTGGGACGGGCTCTCCTATGGCGGGCTCGAAAAAAAGATGGGATGGCAAAGCCAGCCCACGCGCCAGGTGCAGATGGACGCCGTGCCGGTGCCCGCCGAAAACCTGCTGGGCGAGGAAGGCAAGGGCTTCTCCTACGCCATGGCCGGGCTCGATGGCGGGCGGCTGAACATTTCGGCCTGTAGCCTTGGCGCCGCGCAATCGGCTCTGGAAATGACCCTGCAGTATATGTCCGAGCGCAAGGCCTTCGGCAAAAGCATCGACCAGTTCCAGGCGCTGCAATTCCGGCTCGCTGACATGGAGATCGAGCTTCAGGCCGCGCGGACCTTCCTGCGGCAGGCCGCTTGGAAGCTGGATCAGGGCGCGCCGGACGCGACCAAGTTCTGCGCCATGGCCAAGAAATTCGTGACCGAAGCCGGATCCAAAGTGGCCGATCAGTGCCTGCAGCTCCATGGCGGCTATGGCTATCTGGCCGATTACGGAATCGAAAAGATCGTCCGCGATCTGCGCGTGCACCAGATCCTGGAGGGCACGAACGAAATCATGCGCCTGATCGTGGCGCGCCAGCTGGTGTCCTGATGAGCGATATCGACATCCGCGTTAGCGGGCGCGCGGGGCGGATCACCTTGAACCGCCCCAAAGCGCTCAACGCACTGACCTATGACATGGCGATGGCGATCGAAGCCGCTCTGGATAACTGGCGCGGGGCCGATATCGACCTGATCGTGATCGACGCCATGGGCGACAAGGCGTTCTGCGCCGGGGGCGATATCGAAGACCTCTATAATGCGGGCAAGTCCGGGGATTACGCGTTTGGCCAGACGTTCTGGCGGGACGAATACCGGATGAACCACAAGATGGCCCGCTTCCCCAAGCCGGTGGTCGCCCTGATGCAGGGCTTTACCATGGGCGGCGGGGTCGGCGTGGGCTGCCACGGCTCGCACCGTATTGTCGGGGACAGCAGCCAGATCGCCATGCCCGAATGCGGGATCGGGCTGATCCCGGATGTGGGCGGCTCGCTTTTGCTGGCGCGCGCGCCGGGGCGGCTGGGCGAATACCTGGGCCTGACGACAGCGCGCATGGGCGCGGGCGATGCCATCCATTGCGGCTTTGCGGATTACTACATCCCCGAAGAGGGCTGGCCCGCCCTGATCGCCCGACTGGAGGAGACAGGCGATATGGCAGAGGTGGACCGCGCCGCCGCCCCTGCCCCTCAGGCGCCTCTGGCCGCGCATCAAGCCGAGATCGACGCGCATTTCGCAGGCGAAAAGCTGGGCGACATCTACCGCGGGCTGCCGGACGCGCCGTCGGAGTTCATGGCCAAGGCGGTGAAAGCCATGTCGCGCGTCTCGCCTCTCTCGGCGGCTTGCACGGTGGAGATCCTGCACAGGGTGCGCGCTGCCGACGACATCGCCTATGCTCTGGAACAGGAATACCGCTTCACCTACCGCGCGCTTGAACACGGGGATTTCGTCGAAGGCATCCGCGCCGCGATCATCGACAAGGACCGCGCGCCGAACTGGAAATACACGACATGGGAGGACGTGCCCCCCGCTCAGGTGCTGGCCATGACCACGCCGCTTGGGGACGCACGCTTGAGACTGGAGGAACAGGAATGAAGATTGGATTTATCGGACTGGGCAATATGGGGGCCCCGATGGCGGCGAACCTTGTCGCCGCAGGCCATGACGTCACCGGGTTCGACCTGGCGGCCAAGCCCGAGGGCCTGACGATAGCCGAGACTGCAGAAGACGCCGCCAAGGGCGCCGATGTGGTCATCACCATGTTGCCCAACGGCCCAATCCTGCGCGCGGTCGCGAGCGGCATCCACGATGCGATGGACAATGGCGCCGTGCATCTGGACTGCTCGACCGTGGACGTGGAAAGCGCCCGCGCCGTGGCCGAGGCCGCCACGGAGAATGGCCTGATGGCCGTCGATGCTCCGGTTTCGGGCGGGGTTGGCGGCGCCACGGCGGGCACGCTCACCTTCATGTGCGGCGGCTCGAAAGAGGCGTTCGACAAGGTGTCACCGCTGCTCGACGTGATGGGCCAGAAGGCCGTGCATTGCGGCGATGCGGGCGCGGGTCAGGCGGCCAAGATCTGCAACAACATGATCCTGGGCATCACCATGATCGGCACCTGCGAAGCTTTCGCCCTGGCCGACAAGCTGGGCCTGGACCGGCAGGCGATGTTTGACGTGGTGAGCACGTCGTCCGGCTATAGCTGGACCATGAACGCCTATTGCCCCGCCCCCGGCGTGGGCCCGCAATCGCCTGCGGACAATGACTACAAGCCCGGCTTCGCAGCCGAGCTGATGTTGAAGGACCTGACCTTGGCACAGCAAGCGGCCTCCGCCGCCGATGCCGACACGCCGCTGGGCGAAGCGGCGCGCGCGCTCTACGAGCAGTTCGTGGAGAACGAAGACGGCAAGGGCATGGATTTCTCAGCCATGCTGCCGCGCTTCGAAAAGCGCGGGCGCGGCTGATCCCGGACCGGGGCGCGCAGGCTGCGCGCCCCTCCTCTTAGCGGCTTGCTTCCAGATAGGCGTGCAGCCGCCCCTCTGCCTTGGCCTGCGCGATGGCCTCGGCTGCTTGCGGCTCTTCCAGATGGATAAGGAACTGCGCGACGCCAGTCTCATCGGTCCCCATGACATATTCGCCATCCTCAGAGCCGCCACCGCCGATCATCGGCGTCAGCCCCATGGCGCGCACAGCGTCACAGACGGCTTCGGCCTGCGCCTCATAGGCGGGGGAAAAGCGTTCCCAGATCTCTACAGGCGCATCGCCGCGCAGCCCCCAGGCCCATCCCTCCCCGTCATCCAGACGTGGAAATTTCATGTCAGCCTCCCTTGATTGGGGGTCCATGACCCGAACGCTCTCACTTTAGCATCGGCCCAAGATACCGGCCGGTATGGGACCCTTCCACCTGTGCCACGTGCTCAGGCGTGCCAGTGGCCACCACCGTGCCGCCGCCATCGCCGCCTTCGGGGCCGATATCAATCAAGTGGTCTGCAGTTTTGATGACATCAAGGTTATGTTCAATCACCACAACCGTGTTCCCCTGATCGACCAGCTCGTGCAGCACCTCAAGCAGCTTGCGCACATCCTCAAAATGCAGCCCTGTGGTGGGCTCATCAAGGATATAGAGCGTGCGCCCCGTGCTGCGCTTTGCCAGCTCCTTGGACAGCTTCACGCGCTGCGCCTCCCCGCCCGAAAGCGTGGTCGCCTGCTGGCCGACCTTGATATAGCCAAGCCCCACCCGCATCAGCGCATCCATCTTCTCGCGGATCGAGGGCACCGCCTTGAAGAACTCCTGCGCGTCTTCCACGGTCATATCCAGCACATCGGCAATGCTCTTGCCTTTGAACTTGATCTCAAGCGTTTCGCGATTGTAGCGGGCGCCGCCACAGGTTTCGCAGGTCACATAGACATCGGGCAGGAAGTGCATCTCGATCTTGATGACCCCGTCCCCCTGGCAAGCCTCGCAGCGCCCGCCCTTGACGTTGAAGCTGAACCGCCCCGGTTTGTAGCCGCGCGCCTTGGCTTCGGGCAGCCCGGCGAACCAGTCGCGGATCGGGGTGAAGGCGCCGGTATAGGTCGCGGGGTTGGACCGCGGCGTGCGCCCGATGGGCCGCTGGTCGATGTCGATCACCTTGTCGAGATGCTCGAGCCCCTTGATCGTCTCGCACGGCGCAGGGGTCTGCCGCGCACCGTTCAGGCGCATCGAAGCCGTCTTAAACAGCGTTTCGATCGTCAGCGTGGATTTTCCCCCGCCCGACACGCCGGTGACGCAGACAAACTGCCCCAGCGGGAAATCGACGCTGATCCCCTTGAGGTTGTTCCCGGTCGCCTTCTTGACGGTGACCTTCTTGCCATTGCCCTTGCGGCGCGTGGCGGGCACCGCGATCTTCCGCCGCCCGGCCAGATAATCGCCGGTGACCGATGAGGGCGTGTCGATGATCTCTTGCGGGGTGCCGCGGGCAACGATCTCCCCGCCATGGACCCCGGCGCCGGGGCCGATGTCCAGAACGTAATCCGCCTCGCGGATCGCCTCTTCGTCATGCTCCACCACGATCACGGTATTTCCCTGATCGCGCAGGTTTTTCAGCGTCTCCAGCAGCCGGTCATTGTCGCGCTGATGCAGCCCGATGGAGGGCTCGTCCAGCACATAGAGCACCCCCGTCAGCCCCGATCCGATCTGACTGGCCAGCCGGATCCTCTGGCTCTCCCCGCCCGAAAGCGTCCCCGCGTTGCGCGACAGAGTCAGGTAGTCCAGTCCGACATTGTTGAGGAACCCCAGCCGCTCGCGGATCTCCTTGAGGATCGCGCGGGCGATCTCGTTCTTCTGGGCGCTCAAGCTGGCGGGCACACGGTCGATCCAGTCGAGCGCATCCTTGATGCTCTTCTCCACGACCTCGCCCACATGGAGCAGCTCGCCCCCCGGCGTGCCGATCTTCACCGCCCGCGCCTCCTCGCGCAGACGATAGCCGCCGCAGGTGCCGCAGGGGCGGTTGTTCTGGTAACGCTCGAACTCCTCACGCACCCAGTTGCTGTCGGTCTCGCGGTAGCGGCGCTCCATATTGGGGATCACCCCCTCAAAGGCCCGCGTGACCTGATAGACCCGCCCGCCTTCGTCATAGCGGAAGGTGATCTCCTCCTTGCCGGATCCGCGCAGGAACACCTGCTGGATGTTCTTGGGCAGATCCTTCCACCGCGTCTGAGGGTCGAAATCGTAATGGCGCGCAATGCTCTCAATGGTCTGCAAAAAGTATGGTGATTTGCCCTTCCGCCAGGGGGCAAGCGCGCCGTCATAGATCTTCAACGTCTGGTCCGGCACCACCAGCCGTTCATCAAAGAACAGCTCCACACCCAGCCCATCGCAGCTCGGGCAGGCGCCGAAGGGCGCATTGAAGGAAAACAGCCGCGGCTCGATCTCGGGGATAGTGAAACCGCTCACCGGACAGGCGAAGTTCTCACTGAAGGTGATCCGCTCGGGATCGCCTTCACTGGGGGCGGTCTCCAGCACGGCAATCCCATCCGCCAGATCCAGGGCGGTGCGGAAACTGTCCGCAAGCCGGGTCTCAAGCCCCTCGCGCACCACGATCCGATCCACCACCACGTCGATGTCATGACGCAGCTTCTTGTCGAGGGTGGGCGGCTCGTCCAGCTCGTAGAATTCCCCGTCCACCTTGACCCGCTGGAACCCCTGCTTGCGCAGCTCCAGGAACTCCTTGCGGTATTCTCCCTTCCGGTCGCGGATGATCGGCGCCAGCAGATAGCCGCGCGTGCCCTCCTCCATGGCCATGACCCGGTCAACCATATCCTGCACCTGCTGGGCCTCAATCGGCTGGCCGGTGGCCGGGCTGTAAGGCGTGCCCGCCCGGGCAAAGAGCAGACGAAGGTAGTCGTAAATCTCCGTCACCGTGCCGACGGTAGAGCGCGGGTTCTTGCTCGTCGTCTTCTGCTCGATGGAAATCGCCGGCGACAGGCCCGAGATGTGATCCACATCCGGTTTTTCCATCATATCAAGGAACTGGCGCGCATAGGCCGACAGGCTCTCGACATAGCGCCGCTGCCCTTCAGCATAGATCGTATCAAAGGCCAAAGACGACTTTCCCGATCCGGACAGCCCGGTGATGACCACCAGCTCATCACGGGGGATGTCCACGTCAATGCCCTTGAGATTATGCTCGCGCGCGCCGCGCAGCTCGATGAACTTCTGTTCCATGGGACGCCTTTTCACTCAGCCGTGCCGAAGAGATAGCGCCGTGCGCGGCAAAGGCAAAGCACTAGTTGGAACAATTCATGAACTTTTCCTGAATGGACCTTCCGAAACGCGGCAAGACTTTACATTTCAAGATCCACATCTATTTAAAGCCCCAAACGCTTCACAATGGACCCCACTGATGTTCAACATGTTCAACCGCGGCCCCCAGATGCCAGCCGACGAGATCGTCGCCAAAGCCAAATCTGGCGATCTGATCGTCATCGACATCCGCGATCCCAGCGAAATCCGCATGAGCGGCAAAGCCAAAGGCGCGCTTGAAATCCCGATGGCCACCTTTCCGATGAAGATCGACCCGCGCAGCCCGGAGCACCGCAAAGAACTCACGCCCGATACCCCCATCGCGCTCTATTGCGCCAGCGGCGCCCGCTCCGGCATGGCCGCCCGTGCCATGCAGCAGATGGGCTACAAAGAGGTCTACAACCTCGGCTCCCTGCGCGAATGGCACATGGGCGGCGGCGAAATCGACGCCTGAACCGCCCCCTTCTTATTTGTAAAAATACCTCGTGAGGGGGTTTGGGGGAGAGCAGAGCTCTCCCCCAACCGGTCGCGCGCACAGCGCGCGAAACACCCAACAGATCAGATGTGGATCACCCGATCAAACGCATCCAACACGCTTTCATGCATGGATTCCGATAGCGTCGGGTGCGGGAACACCGTGTGCATCAGCTCGGCTTCCGTCGTCTCAAGCGTGCGGCCAATCACATAGCCCTGGATCATCTCGGTGACCTCGGCGCCCACCATATGCGCGCCCAGCAATTCGCCGGTCTTGGCGTCGAACACGGTTTTCACCAGTCCCTCGGGCTCGCCCAGTGCAATGGCCTTTCCGTTGCCAATCAACGGGAAGCGCCCGACCTTGACGTCGTATCCCGCCTCCTTCGCCTTGGCCTCGGTCATCCCGACGCTGGCGATCTGGGGATGACAATACGTGCAACCGGGGATCGAGCCAGGCTTGATCGGATGGACCTCCTGCCCCGCGATCAGCTCTGCCACCATGACACCCTCATGGCTCGCCTTATGGGCCAGCCAGGGCGCCCCGGCGATGTCGCCAATGGCATAGAGCCCCTCCACACCGGTCCGGCAGTATTCGTCCGTCACCACATGGGTGCGATCCACCGTGACCCCCAGCTCCTCAAGGCCCAGCCCTTCGACATTCCCGACAATCCCGACCGCAGAGATCACCGTGTCAAAATCCTGCGCCTCGGTTTTCCCTTTGACCTCGATATGCGCGGTCACTTTGGACGCGGCCCGGTCCAGCTTTTTGACCGTGGCCCCTTCCAGGATGGTCATCCCCTGTTTCTGGAACCGCTTGCGGGCGTGGGTGGCGATCTCTTCGTCTTCGACCGGCAGGATCCGATCCATGACCTCGACCACCGTCACGTCAGCCCCAAGGCTGTTGTAGAAGCTGGCAAATTCGATACCGATCGCGCCCGACCCGATGACCAGCAGCTTCTTGGGCTCGTGCGGCGGGTTGAGCGCATGCTTGTAGGACCACACCCGCTGGCCGTCGGCCTCCAGCCCCGGCAGATCGCGCGCCCGCGCGCCGGTGGCCAGGACGATATGAGGGGCCTCCAGGGTTTCTTCGCCCTTGTCGGTTTTGACCAGAACTTTGTCTTTTCCGGTCACTTTGGCCTCGCCCATGATGGCGGTGACCTTGTTTTTCTTCAGCAGCCCCTTCACCCCGGCGGCGAGCTGCCCCGCCACCTGGCGCGAGCGTTTGACGATGGCGGGCAGGTCGTAGCTCACGCCCGAGGCAGAGAGCCCGAATTCCTTGGCGCGGTGCATCAGGTGATACACCTCCGCCGAACGCAGCAGCGCCTTGGTCGGGATACAGCCCCAGTTGAGGCAAATCCCGCCGAAATGCTCCCGCTCCACGACGGCCACGCTCAGGCCCAGCTGAGCGCCCCGGATGGCGGCCACATAGCCCCCCGGCCCGGCGCCGATCACGATCATATCGAAGTTTCTGGCGGCCATGCTGCCCTCCCGTCACAAAACTCGTTTAACATTAAACGATATTTGCGCAGCCCGCCAGATGGGTTCTTGCTAGATCAGGCCGCGAAGTCCGGTTCGTTCAGGATTGAACCATAGGCGCCTGCATCAAGGAAGCCCTGCTCTCCATGGCGCATGGCCCGGCCCAGCGCGTCGTTGCGGTAGGGAAAGCGGCCAAAGCGGCGGATCACTTCGCGATGCGCACGCGCATGGCGCAGATTATCCCCGGTCGTCATGCGGGTCGCAAACAGCCGCACGGCCTGGTCCTGATCGGTCTGAACTTCGGAATGCATCATCGGCAGGAAGAAGAACTGCCGCGCGGGCTCGTCGATCTGTTGATCCCAGCCGCGTGCCACGGCCCATTTCGCGGCGCACAGCGCCAGCCCGTCGGTTGCGAAACTGCGCCCATCTCCGCGAAACATGTTGCGCGGGAATTGATCGGTCAGGATCAGGTAGGACAGCATCCCTTCGGGCGTCATGCGCCAATCGCACAGCCCTCCGTCGAGCGCCTGCTCCCAAAGCGGCAGGAACCGGTTGCGGATCTCGGCGTCAAGCGCCGTATCCTGCACATACCACCCTGCCGGGCCGACCTCATCAATCCAGAATGCCCTGACGTCGCGTGCCTGTTCCATGGCGACCACCCTCCTGCCTGACTTATCCACAGGAGGTTACGCCAACGCCGACGCTGCGCAAGGGTGAGTACGGGGGAAAAATCCGAAGGGTGGCGCCTGTGCCGCGCTATTCTTCGTCTTCCTCCTCCTCAAGCTCCCGCGCAATGTAGGTTTCCTGCGCCAATTCGACCGCCACCGGCGACGCCGAAGCCAGGACCGGCGCGTAAGGCACCGTGTCCACATCGAGGCTCGCCCGCTGAGTCATGCGATAGGCCGCATAAAGCGCCAGCACCAGCAGCAGCACCGCGATGACCGCCCAGAACCCGGAAGGGCCCATCACCCCCATCAGCCAGCCGATGACCAGCGGGCCAAAGATGGCCCCGACCCCGTTGATGAACACGAACCCCGCCGAGGCGGCGGCCATATCATCGTGATCGAGATAGTCGTTCGCATAGGCCAGCAGCAGCGAATAGAGCGGATTGGACGCCCCGCCCACGAGCACCGCTGCAAAGGTCATCACGGTGAGGCTGTGCGGCAGCAGCAGCGGAGCCAGAGCCCCCACCCCGCCCAACAGCGAAAGCGCAAAGATCAGCACCCGCCGGTCCACCCGGTCCGACAGCCAACCGATGGGATATTGCGCGACAAGCGCTGCGACATAGAAGGTCGAGATGAACAGCGACAGCTCCGAGAGGGTCAACCCCGCTTCGGTGGCGTAGACCGATGCCATGCCGAACTGAGCCGCGAACACGCCGCCCAGCAGGATCATCCCGATTGATGCCGTGGGCGAAATGCGCACCAGCTCGCGCAGCGACATGGGCTTTGAGGTCTCAAAGGCCGGGGTGGGCTGGACCGATAAAAGCACCGGCGCAAAGGCCAGGCTGACCAGCACGGAGGGGATGATGAACAGGACGAACCCGCCCGCGTCTCCGAAATTGATGAGCTGCTGCGCCGCGACGATCCCGGCCATCTGCACGATCATATAGAGCGACAGCGCCTTGCCCCGGTTGCTGTTATCAGCCGCATTGTTAAGCCAGCTTTCCGCCGTGACATAAACGCCCGAGAAGCAGAACCCGATCACAACGCGCCCAGCGACCCAGGCCCAGGGCGTCACCATCACCGGATAGAGGATCAGCACCGCCGAAATGGTCGATCCAAGCGCGGCGAAGACCCGCACATGCCCCACCCGCCGGATCATATCCGGGGCAAGCTGCGATCCGCCCAGAAAGCCCACAAAATAGGCCGACATGACGATCGACATGGTGAGGGTCGAAAAGTCCTCGATCCCGCCGCGCACGCCCAGAAGCGTGCCCTGGATGCCGTTGCCGACCATCATCAGGAACATGCCCAACAAAAGCGCCCAGGCGCTTGCCAAAACCTGTTTCATCCAAGGAGCCCCTTACATGGCATCGCAGCACCCTGCTGCGACGTAGCCTGCGACCTGTCTGATCGGTTTGCGACACCATTCGTCGCAAACCGCAGGACGGCCCTCTATCTGCGCTGCGCGGCTCCTGTAAATGGCGAAAACGGCGGCTGCGCGGAACAGCGCTTAGGGCAGCAGGAGCGAGGCGTCTCCGTAAGAGAAGAACCGGTATCCTTCGCGGATCGCATGGGCATAGGCGTCCCGCATCCGGTCCATCCCCATCAGCGCCGAGACCAGCATCAGCAGCGTCGATCTGGGCAGGTGGAAATTGGTCATCAGCCCATCGGTCACGTGGAAGGTGAAGCCGGGGGTAATGAAGATGTCAGTCTTGCCCTCAAAAGCCGTGATCTCTCCGCTGCGGGCGGCGCTTTCGATCAGGCGCAGCGCGGTGGTGCCGACGGGGATCACACGCCCCCCGCTGGCGCGGGTGGCTTTGATCTCTTCGGCGGCCTGTTGGGTGACGCGGCCCCATTCGGCGTGCATCTTGTGATCTGCAATGTCGTCCACCTTCACCGGCAGGAACGTGCCGGCCCCGACATGAAGCGTCACGCGCGTGAAGCTGATCCCCTTGGCGGCCAACTGCGCAAGAAGCCCATCGTCGAAATGAAGCGAGGCCGTCGGTGCGGCGACAGCGCCCGAGTGTTCCGCCCAGACGGTCTGATAGTCGCTGCGGTCGCGGTCATCGGCGGCGCGTTTCGCGGCGATATAGGGCGGCAGCGGCATCTGCCCGGCCGTGTCGAGCGCGGCGTCGAAATCATCGCCCTCAAGGTTGAAGGTTAAGATCGCCTGCCCGTCCTCGCGCGCCTCGAACGTGGCGATCAGCCCGCCGTTGAAGGTAATCTGCTCGCCTTCGCGGAGCTTGCGCAGCGGCTTGACGAGAGCGCTCCACTGGCCGCCCGCGCGGGGCTCGAGCAAGGTCACCTCGATCTTGGCCTCGGCCTCGCCGCGCCTGCGGGTGCCGGTCAGCCGTGCAGGGATCACGCGGGTGTCGTTCAGGACCAGACGATCTCCGGGGCGCAGCCAGTCCGGCAGGTCCGCCACATGGCGATCCTGCAGCGCATCCCCTTCAGCAACGAGCAGGCGCGCAGAGCTGCGCGGCCGCGCGGGGCGGGTCGCGATCAGGGCGTCGGGCAGGTCGAAATCGAAATCGGAAAGCTTCATGGCGCGGCCCTAGCAAGGCAGGCGCGGCTGGACAAGCGCCAGGGCGCGGGCGAGAACGGACAGGAAAGGAGACCTGACATGTCCCAACTTGAGATTGGCCAGGAGGCCCCCGATTTCACCCTACCCCAGGATGGCGGCGATCCCGTCACCCTGTCCGCCCTTCGCGGCGGGCCTGTGGTGCTCTATTTTTATCCGCGCGATGATACGTCCGGCTGCACCAAGGAGGCGATTGCCTTCACCGGACTGGCGGAAGACTTCGCCGCGGCCGGGGCGACGGTGTTCGGCATCTCCAAGGACACGGTCGAGAAACACGCAAAGTTCCGCGCCAAGCATGAGTTGGGCGTGCCGTTGCTATCCGACGCCGAGGGCGATGTGTGCGAGCAGTTCGGCGTGTGGGTCGAGAAGAAGATGTATGGCAAGGTCTTTATGGGGATCGAGCGCGCAACGGTTCTGATCGATGCGAACGGGAAGATCGCGCAGGTCTGGCGCAAGGTGAAGGTGCCGGGCCATGCCGAGGCTGTGCTGGAGGCCGTGCGCGGGCTTTGAGCGGTGAGTGGGGGCTCTGCCCCCGTCCCTGCGGGACTCCCCCGAGGTATTTGGACAGATAAGAAGGGGTGCGCGATGGCGAGCCTGGCGGAGATGGCGTGCGAGGTCCTGAACACGGCGGATGGGCGTGCCAAAGCGGCGTTGTCGCGCCGTTATGCGGCGCAGTGGCGCGCGATGCGGGCGGCGGGGGATGCGCCGGAGATCGGGCGGGGGGCGCCTCCGATGCAGCCCGCGCGGCCTGCGCGGCCCGAGTTGCGCGATCCCCGCGATGTGCCGAGGCGCAGGCCGGGCAGCCCTGAGGGGCGGACCGCGATGCTGCACGCCATCGCTCATATTGAGCTGAACGCGGTGGACCTGCATTGGGACATCCTGGCGCGGTTCAGTCATGTGCCCATGCCCGTCGGGTTTGCCGATGACTGGGTCAAATCGGCAGATGAAGAGGCCAAGCATTTCAACCTGATCTGCGATTGTCTTGAGAGGCAGGGCAGCCATTACGGCGCCCTGCCCGCCCATGCCGGGATGTGGCGCGCGGCCGAGGACACGGCGGAGGATCTGATGGGCCGTCTTGCCGTTGTGCCCATGGTGCTGGAGGCACGGGGGCTCGATGTCACGCCGGGCATGATTTCGATCTTTGAGAAGGCCGGAGACGCGCAGACGGTCGAGGCGCTCAACGTCATCTATGCCGAGGAGGTTCACCATGTCGCCTATGGCTCGAAGTGGTTCCACTTCCTGTGCGGGCGCGAGGATCGCGATCCGGTGGTGGTGTTCCACGAGCTGGTGCGGCGCTATTTCCACGGGGCGCTAAAGCCGCCGTTTAACGAAGAAAAACGCGCTCAAGCCGGGCTTCCGCCTGATTTTTACTGGCCTTTGGCAGAGGGCGATTCGCCCCGGTCGGCAGAAAGCCGCTGAAATATGCAAAAATGCCCAAGTGTCGCAGCGAAATAGCTTCAAAATTGTTGCAGGAATGGCACTAGCTTTGTAACACAAAGTTGCGCGGACCCGTCTCGGGGGGCATGGGCCGCGGAATTGAAAACGGGACGGGACAACAGAAACGTGCATACACGTGTCACACAGGCAGTTCACGCCGTGCTAGAGCGGCATTTCCCCGAAAAGCGGTTATTCCTTCGGACTGACACCGAAACGCGGTTTATCCGTCTCAAGCCGGGGCATCAGCTTTTGGCCTGGGCGGGCACCTCGGCTGTTGTGGGTTGGGCGATCATCGCGACGGCTGTGCTGCTGATGGACAATATCGGCGCCGGGAATTTCCGCGCGCAGGCCCAGAGAGACCAGATCATCTACGAGGACCGCCTGTCCGCCATGGCATCGGAGCGCGATCTGCGCGCCCGCGAGGCGATGGCCGCGCATGAGCGGTTCTCTGCGGCGCTGAGCGAGATTTCCTCCATGCAGGAAGCCCTGCTGGCCTCCGAGGATCGGCGCCGCGAGCTGGAAACCGGGATCGAAGTGATCCAGGCGACCCTGCGCCGAACCATGAATGAGCGCGATGCCGCGCGCGGTGAGGCCGACACGCTCATGGCCTCAGCCGAAGACGGGGGCGCTTTGCCGGGCACCGCAAGTGAGCTGGGCGGCACGGTCGATCTGCTTTCTGCTGCTCTGGCCGACACCGCCGCCGAGCGCGACACCATCGCTCAGGACGCGGAAGTGGCTTTGGAACAGGCCGCCGAGATGCGTCTGGAGCTTCAGCTTCTCGAAGAGAAGAACGACGAGATTTTCCGCCAGCTCGAAGAAGCGATGCTGGTGTCGGTGGAGCCGATTGAGAAAATGTTCCGCAACGCGGGCATGGACCCTGATCGCCTGATCCGCGAGGTCCGCCGGGGCTATTCCGGCCAGGGCGGTCCGCTGACGCCGGTCACGTTCTCCACCAAGGGCGGAGCGTCGGATGAGCAGGCGCAGCGCGCCAATGACATCCTCGACCAGATGGACCGGATCAACCTCTACCGCATCGCGGCGGAGCGTGCCCCCTTCGATATTCCGGTGAAGTCGGGATACCGCATGACCTCGGGCTTTGGTCCCCGTTGGGGCCGGATGCATAACGGGCTCGATTTCGCGGCACCGATCGGCACGCCGATCTACGCGCCCGCCGACGGCGTTGTCACCTTTGCAGGCTGGTCCTCCGGCTATGGCCGTTTGGTCAAGATCCAGCACGAATTCGGGATCGAGACCCGCTACGCGCACCAATCGCGGATGCGTGTCAGCGTGGGACAAAGGGTCTCGCGCGGGGATCGGATCGGTGATATTGGAAACTCCGGACGCTCCACCGGCCCGCATCTTCACTACGAAGTGCGCGTTGGTGGCAAGCCTGTGAACCCAATGATCTACATAAGGGCCGGACAAGATGTTTTCTAAGAGCAAGATCAACGAACCCGGGCCGAAGGCCGCTGACCCGAAGCCCGCACCCGCCCCGGAGCAAAAGCCCGTCGGCGCCAGCCAGGACTTCAAGGCCCCGGCCGCCAAGGCCAAGCCCCCCGCATCGACTCTGTCGTCGGACCTGCACATCAAGGGCAACCTGAAGACCTCCGGTGACATCAATATCGAAGGCCAGATCGAAGGCGATGTGCGCGCACACCTGCTGACCGTGGGCGAAAGCGCCACCGTCAAGGGCGAGGTGATCGCGGATGACGTCGTGGTTCACGGTCGTATCATCGGTCGCGTGCGCGGCCTGAAGGTCCGCCTGACCTCTTCCGCCCGCGTGGAGGGCGACATCATTCACAAGACCATCGCGATTGAAAGCGGCGCCCATTTCGAAGGCTCCGTGCAGCGTCAGGACGATCCGCTTTCGGGTGGCAAGCCCGCAGCAGCCGCCCCGGCGCCTAAGCCCACCGCTTGATCGGCACGCCCCTTGAATGGAAAAGGCCGCTCCTGAGGGGGCGGTCTTTTTGGTTTAGAGGGCCTTACCTGCGACCAGCGACAGCGCTCCGGCAGCCCCCGTCGCCCCTGCGCCCGTCCGGGACAACCGACGGATCACGGCATTGGCTCACGCAAGGCGCGGCGGTAGATGTGCCAGGTCGCATGTCCGAGCACCGGGAGCGTCACGATCAGCCCCAAAAACCACGGGATCAGCGATATGATCGTGACCACGGCCACGAAAGCGGCCCAGCTCATCATCACGACCGGGTTGCGCTTCACAACTTCGATGCTTTTGATCATGGCGGTGATGAAGTCGATCTCCTTGTCCAGCAGAAGTGGCAGGCTGACCACCGTCATCGCAAAGAGCAACGCTGCCACCAGCCCGCCCACGACCATTTCCACCGCAATCATCATCAACCCTTCGCGGGTCATCAGCGCGGGCAGCCCGTCCGAGATGTTGGTCAGCGACGAAAATCCCATCATCAGCGCGAAGATCATATGGGCCAGAAAGGTCCAAAACAGGAAGTAGATCACGATGATGGCCCCCATCCAGGGGATCTGCCGCCCGCGTTCGTTCCACACCACGCCCAGCACCTGATGAAAGATCAGCTGCTCCCCCCGCTCCAGTCGGCGGCTGACCTCATAGAGCCCGACCGCCGCAAACGGCGCCGCGAGCGGAAAGCCCAGCGACGTGGCCAGGGTCCAGGTCACATGCCCTGCCCCGAGCCACATCATCAAGAACCCGCCCAGCACGTAAACCGCGCTGAAGAACAAGCCGAAATGCGGCGCCTGAAGGAAATCGCGGATCCCCGCATCCAGCGACGCGCCCAGATCGGCGAGGGTCACATTGCACACTTCCGGAACCGGAGAGGCCTCCGGCATCACGTCTGACTGGCTCATCTTGGTCCTCCCTCGGGAAAGGGTGGCAAGATGTCGCAGTCAAATCAATCGTGAAGGGAGAATGCAGGTTTTAGGACACGCGCTGCAGCGCGGGCGCCCTGACGCGCCTGCGGCTCGGGATCAGTCCTCGGCCTGCGCGTCCGCGCGGCTCTTGCCGGACACGTTCATGGCCAGCGTCGCCGCCATGAACCCGTCCAGATCGCCGTCCAGCACGCCTTGCGTGTCCGAGGTCTCAAACCCCGTGCGCAGGTCCTTCACCATCTTGTAGGGTTGCAGCACGTAGGATCGGATCTGGTTGCCCCAGCCCGCATCGCCCTTGTTCTCGTGCGCTTCCTGGATGGAGGCGGTGCGCTTCTCCAGCTCCATCTGGTAGAGCCGGGATTTCAGCGCCTTCATGGCGATGTCTCGGTTTTGGTGCTGCGATTTCTCAGAACTGGTGACCACGATCCCGGTGGGTTCGTGGGTGATCCGCACGGCAGAGTCCGTCGTGTTCACGTGCTGCCCGCCCGCGCCCGAAGACCGGTAGGTGTCGATGCGGATATCGGCGGGGTTCACTTCGATTTCGATATTGTCATCCACGACCGGATAGACCCAGACCGAGCTGAACGAGGTGTGTCGCCGATCCGCGCTGTCATAGGGCGAAATCCGCACCAGCCGGTGCACGCCGCTTTCCGATTTCAGCCAGCCATAGGCATTGGGCCCGGAGATCTTGTAGGCGGCGGATTTGATCCCGGCCTCTTCCCCGGCGCTCTCGGACTGAAGCTCCACCTCATAGCCATGGGCCTCGGCCCAGCGGACATACATCCGCGCCAGCATCGACGCCCAGTCGCAGCTCTCCGTGCCGCCGGCGCCTGCGTTGATCTCAAGGAACGTGTCGTTGCCGTCGGCCTCCCCGTCCAGAAGCGCCTCCAGTTCCTTGGCAGCGGCCCGGTCGCGCGCGGCCTTGAGCGCCTCTTCGGCCTCGGTCACGACCTCATCGTCATCCTCGGCCTCGCCCAGCTCGATCATGCCGATATTGTCGTCCAGATCGGCGCTCAGACCTTCGATGGTCTCAATCGCATCGACCAGCATCTGCCGGTCCCGCATCAGCTTTTGCGCGGCGGCCTGATCGTCCCACAGGTTGGGATCCTCGATCCGAGCGTTGAACTCTTCCAGCCGGTGCTTCGCCGTTTCCCAGTTCAGCCGCTGCTTGAGCAGCTCAAGGCTTTTCTCGATCTCATTGGCAACGGATTGAATTTCGGCGCGCATGGCATCCTCTTGGGCAAGTCAGACCTCAGCATCTACCGCGCGCATAGGCGACAGACAAGCACCCTCGCCAAAGCGCAGCTGGCTTCCAATCGCTAGGACCATCACGATAGGGAAGCGCCGACGGCAAGGGGGACAGAGCCCCCAAGCCCGTTCCGCTCAGTAGAGCCCGCCAGAGGACAGCGACCCAAAATCCGCTTTGGGGGCCACGCGGACGCTCTCCCCGGTCGAGCTTTGCACTTCCTTCACCACCGGCCGAACCGCATCGACCAGCGGGATGTCCGCCGCCATGGCAAAGCCGCCATCGAAGGTGATGCCAAAGATCGGCTCTTCGCCCTGGCGGAAGCACTCTGCCACGACATTGTCGCCGCTGGCCGTGTCAGGCAGGCGCGCGCCGGTGAAGCGGTCGATCTTGATGAACCGGCACTCGTCCGGGACAGAGAACGCCCGCCCGCCATATTTGCGGATCGCCTCAGACATGAAACGGTTGAACACGGGGCCGCACAGCCCCCCGCCCCCGACATTGGAGCCCAGCGAGCGCGGCGTGTCATAGCCGATATAGCAGCCCGCCGAGATATTCGACGAGAAGCCCACGAACCACGCATCTTTTGCATCATTAGTCGTGCCCGTCTTGCCCGCGATCGGCACCGGCAGATTGACGGTGCGCGCCGCCGTACCGCGCTTGACCACGCCTTCCATCATCGAGGTGAGCTGATAGGCGGTGACGGCGTTCATGACCCGCTCGCGGTTCGAAGAGATGCGCGGAGCGCGGCCCGCCGCCTGATCGGGGACAGAGCAGGTCTCGCACACACGCGGATCATGACGGTAGACCGTCTTGCCGAACCGGTCCTGCACGCGGTCGACCAAGGTCGGCTCCACCCGCTCCCCGCCATTGGCGAACATGGCGTAGGCCGCGACCATTCTGAAGAGCGTGGTCTCATCCGAGCCCAGCGACGCCGCCAGCACGCGGTTCATGTTCTCATAGACGCCGAATTTCTCCGCATAGGAGGCCACGACATCCATGCCCACCTCCTGCGCCAGGCGGATGGTCATCAGGTTCCGCGACTGTTCGATCCCGGTGCGGACGGGCGTCGGGCCGTAGAAGCGGTTGCTGTAGTTCTTGGGGCGCCAGACGCCCTGGGGCGTGTTGATCTCAATCGGCGCGTCCACGACGATGGTCGCGGGCGTATAGCCACTGTCGAGCGCCGCCGCGTAGACGAAGGGCTTGAAGCTCGATCCCGGCTGGCGCATCGCCTGCGTGGTGCGGTTGAACACCGAATGCTGGTAGGAGAAGCCCCCCTGCATCGCCAGCACCCGGCCCGAATTCACATCCATCGCCATGAAGGCGCCCTGCACGAGCGGCACCTGGCGCAGGGTCCAGCGGATGAAGCTGCCATCGGCATCGGCGATCATGCGGCGCACATGCACCACGTCCCCGACCGACAGGTTGCCATCCATCCCGCCGCGCGCCCAATCCAGATCCTTGGAGGGCACGACCGGCGCGGGTTCCTCTTCGCTCCAGCCTTCGATGCCCAGCCGGGCTTCGCCGCCACCGACCGACAGCACCACCGCCGGGCGCCACGGGCTTTCCAGCTCGATGTCGCGGGCAATCGTGACATTGGCCAGTTCATCGCGCCAGTTGTCCAGCTTGGCCGGGTCGATGGTCTTGCCGCTGCCGCGCCAGCGGCCCAGCCCCCGGTCATAGTTCTCAAGCGCACGCTGCAGGGCATCCGCGGCGGCGAGCTGAAGTTCGGGATCCATCGTGGCCCGGATCGCCAGACCGCCCGAGAAGAACTCATCCTCCCCGAAATCCTTCGACAGCTGGCGGCGGATTTCATCGGTGAAGTAGTTGCGCGGCGGCAGTTCGGATTTGAAGCTCTCGATCTCCCCGCCCTGCACGGTGGCCAGCGGCGCGTCGCGGGCCTCTTCATAGGCCGCCTGATCCAGATAGCCGTTCTCGAACATCTCCTTCAGAACGAAGTTGCGCCGGTTCACGGCCCGCTCGCGGTCGCGCACAGGGTGGTAGTTGGACGGCGCCTTGGGCAGCACCGCCAGATAGGCCGCTTCGGCCGGGGTCAGATCACGCAGGGGCTTGTTGAAATAGGTCTGCGCCGCAGCGGTCACGCCGTAGCTGTTCTGGCCCAGGAAAATCTCGTTCATGTAGAGCTCAAGGATGTGATCCTTGGACATGGACTGTTCCATGCGGCTGGCCAGGATGATTTCCTTGATCTTCCGCTCCGCCGTGCGATCCGCCGACAGGAGGAAGTTCTTCATCACCTGCTGGGTGATGGTGGACGCCCCGCGCACATTGGAGCCGCCCGAGCGCACCGCCTCAATGAAGGCAGCCGCCATGCCGCGCGGATCATAGCCCGCATGGGTGTAGAAATTCTTGTCCTCCGCCGAGATGAAGGCGTTCTTCACCAGATCGGGGATCTCTTCGGCGGGGGTGAACAGGCGCCGTTCGGTGGCGAATTCGTCGATGATCTCACCCTCACCGGAATAGATCCGGCTGATCGTCTTGGGCGTGTACTGCGACAGCACCTCATAAGAGGGCAGATCGCGCCCATACATGTGCAGCACGCCGCCAATGCCGAGCCCGACCATGACGAGCCCAAGCGTCGCCATCGAGAACAGCGCGCCAAAGAAAGAAAGGATGAAACGGATCAAGACCTGCGCCCCTGGGGTGATTTCATGCCTCTATATGAGGCCCCGGGCGCCGGGTCAAAAGGGGCATTGCGTGCAATACAGACGAGGGCGGGGTTTCGCGCAGTCTTTGCCGCGCCTAGGGCCGGTCTACTGCCCGCCCAGGGCGGGGATCTGCGCCTCGCCCTCTTGCCAAAGCCGCACGCCGCGCACAATGCCAGCCACCAAAGGCGCCCGGCCAGCGGAGGATTGCAGCGCCGCGCGGTCGGCGGCGTTGGACAAGAACCCTGCCTCAATCAGAACGGAGGGGAAATCGGCGCTCATCAAGACCGCCAGCTTGGCAGAGCGCTCGGGCCGCGCGGTCAGCCGCGCCCCCACCTGCCCCAGCCCCGAAAGCAAAGCCTGTTGCAGCCGCGCGCTTTGCGGCGCGGTCCGGGCGCGGGCCAGATCCATCAGAACAAGCGCCAGCGTGTCGTCCTGCCCGCTCAGATCTACTCCCGCCAGCAGATCGCCCCGGCTGTGGCGCTCCGCCATCCGCTGCGAGGCCCCCTCGCGCGCGGTTTCCGACAGCACATAGATCGACGCCCCGGCCGCCTGGTCCAGCTCTAGCGCATCGGCATGGAGCGACAGGAACAGCTCCGCCCCCTGGCTGCGGGCGATGGTCATGCGTTCTTCCAGCGGGACAAAGACATCTTCGGAGCGGGTCAGCACCGGGCGGATCCCCGTCTGGCGCGACAGCGCTTCGGCCAGTTCCAGCCCAAGGGCCAGCATCACGTCGGCCTCTTCGACTCCGTCACGGCTCGCGCCCGGATCGATCCCGCCATGGCCTGGATCGATGGCCACGACCAGCACCCCATCCCCCGGATCAGCATTCGCGGAGGCCGTCGGGTCCGCTTCGGCCAAAGCCGCCCAGGCCGGGTCTTCGGGGGCGCCGACGGTTTGGGCAAACGCCTCCGGCGACACCGGTGTGGTCTCAAGCTGCAAGCGCGCGGTGCCGGTGAGCGGATCGACCTCCATCCCGGCCTGCCGCAGCTTTTGCGGCGCGGCCAGATCGAGCACCATCCGCGACCAGCCCGGCCGCAAAACGCCAAAGCGCAAATCGCTGACCGGAGCCCCCTCGGCGCGCATCTGGTCCTTGCTGGCCCCGCGCCAGTCGATCTCGCGGAAATCCACGACCAGCCGACGCGGATCATCCAGCGTGAACACCCGCCACGGCACCGGCTGGCTAAGCCAAAGATCGACCGTCAGCCCGCCATCGCGTGCCCCCGCAACCCGGCTTTGCGCCACGTCGAGCCGGGCGAGGCCGCTCAGCTCCTGGGCGGCTCCGCGCAGCGGCATGAGCGCCAGCAGGCAGACGAGCAGCAGCCGGATCACGCCCGCGCCTCCAGAAAGCGCTGCAGCCGGTCCAGCCCTTCGGCAATATCTTCGGGCGCGCGGGCATAGGAAAAGCGCATCCAGCGGTGCCCGCCTGAAGGGTCGAAATCGAGCCCGGGCGTCACCGCGACCCCGGCTTCATCGAGGATCTCACGCGCCAGGGACAGGCTGTCATCGGTGAGATGGCTGACATCGGCGTAGACATAGAACGCCCCATCCGGCGGCGCGAAGCGGGTCAGGCCCATCTTGGGCAGCCGCTCCAGCATCAGATCGCGAGAGCGGGCGTAATCGGCCAGCGTCGCATCCAGATCTTCCGCGCAATCCATCGTGTGCAGAGCCAGAACCTGGCTCGCATGAGGGGGGCAGATGAACATGTTCTGGGCCAGCCGTTCGACCTGGCGCACGTGATCTTCAGGCACGACCATCCACCCCACGCGCCAGCCGGTCATGGCGAAATATTTGGAGAATGAGTTGATCACGTAGCAATCATCCGTGACCTCAAGAGCACTGACGGCGCGGTCCCCGTAGCTGAGCCCGTGGTAAATCTCGTCCGAGATCAGGGAGATGCCCTGATCGGCACAAGCCCCCGCAAGGGTCTCCATCTGCGCGCGGCCCAGGATCGACCCGGTCGGGTTGCCCGGAGAGGCCACCAGAAGCCCGTCAAGCGCCTGCCCGGTCAGGCTGTCGGGGCGCGGCTGGAACCCGTCTTCGGCCCGCGTCTCAAGGCCCACAGGGGTCAGGCTCTGCGCGCGCAGGATCTGGCGGTAGGACGGGTAGCACGGCATCCCAAGGCCGACCCGCTGCCCGGCATCGAACAGGGCCGCGAATGCCAGCAGAAACGCGCCAGATGCGCCCGGCGTGACGATGATCCGCGCCGGATCGACAGTCACGCCATACCAGTCGCGGTAATGCTGCGCGATCCGCGCGCGCAGCTCCGGCAGGCCAAGCGCCACGGTGTAGCCCAGCGGGCCGTCCTCCATCGCGCGGGCAAGCGCAGCACGAGCGGCAGCGGGTGCGCCGCGGGCGGGCTGGCCAACCTCCATATGGATGATGTGGCGCCCCTCGGCCTCGGCGGCGCGGGCGGCCTCCATAACGTCCATGACGATAAAGGGATCGACGTTGCCGCGCGTGGAGTGTTTCATGGCCTGCCTCTGCTTGGTTTGCGCCTTCATGGCCCCTCCTGTGCCGGGGCGTCAAGCGGGCGGCCCCGGGATCGCATCGCATCACGATGTCGCGAGCCGCGTCAGGGCGCCCGGTTGGCAAGCGCGCGCGAATGTGGTTGCTGGGCGCAACGCAAATGATGGGAGCCTTCCATGCGACGCCTTGTATCCGCCCTTGCCTTGTCCTGCGCCGTGGCGCTGCCTGTCCAGGCGCTTGATCTGGAGAGCCTGAGCGAGAGCGACCGCGCCGCCTTCCGCGCCGAAATCCGCGCCTATCTGCTGGACAACCCAGAGGTCCTTCTTGAGGCGATGCAGGTACTGGAAGGACGCGAGGCCGAGGCCCGCGCCGCCGCCGACCGCACTCTGGTCGAGGTGAACCGCGCCGCCCTGATGGAGGACGAGGACGACTGGCGCGGCGGAAACCCGGATGGCGATATGACCATCGTCGAATTCGTCGACTACCGCTGCGGCTACTGCAAACGCGCTCAGCCCGAGATCACGGGGCTGATCGAGGATGACGGCAGCATCGTCCTGATCCGCAAGGAGCTTCCCATTCTCGGCGAAGATTCGGTCCTGGCCTCGCGCTTTGCCATCGCGACCAAGCTTGTCGCCGGTGAAGAGGCCTATGCCGGGGTTTCGGACGCGCTCATGGCGCTGCGGGGCGGGATCTCGGAGGACAGCCTGACGCAAATGGCCAACACGTTCGGGCTGGATGCAGACGCGATCATGGCCGAAATTGACAGCGATGCGGTGTCCAAGATCATCGCGGAAAACCACCTGCTGGCTCAGCGGCTTCAGATCCAGGGCACCCCGGCCTTTGTCGTCGGCGGCGAGCTGCTGCGCGGCTACCTGCCGCAAGAGCAGATGGCCGCCATCGTTGATCAGGAACGCGCCCGCGACTGATCGTAGCTGAGGACCTGAGCGGGCTGCGCGGCAGGCACCCAAAGACGCACTTTGGTGCCCTGCCCTGGAGCGCTGTCGATCTGCAGCGCCCCGCCGGTCTCACGCGCAAAACTCAGCGCCATGGGCAGGCCGAGGCCCGATCCCTTACCTTCGGGTTTGGTGGTAAAATAGGGCTCCATAACCTTGGCGATCAGATCGGCGGGGATGCCTTCTCCGCCATCGGCCACGGTGGCCACCACATAAGAGCCTTCGGGCAGATCGGGCAGCACCGTCTCGCTGCTGTCGTTCGGTAATGCCTGCTCTTCCAAAGTCAGCATGATCTCCCCGCCATCGGGGAGCGCGTCACGCGCATTCACGATCAGGTTCACCAGCACCGTCTGGAATGCCGTCCGATCCACGGCGATCCTCGGAAGCTCGGGCGCTTGCTGCACCTGCAGGCGGTGCGTCGCCGGAAGCAGACGCAAAAGCATGGCCTCGACCCCCTGCACCAGAGCCCCAACCTCCCGCGCTTCGGGCGCGCCGTGACCGCCGGGCGCTCGTGTGTAGGACAAAAGCTGTCCGGTCAGATCGACGGCCCGATAGGCCGCAGCCTCGGTTTCCGCCATGAGCGTTTCGCGCTCAGCATCGCTTTTCACTTCGTGGCGCAGGTCGAGATTTCCCAGGATGACCGTCAGAAGGTTGTTGAAATCATGGGCCACACCGCCCGCAAGATGGCCAAGACTTTGCAGACGCTCCCGGCTGAGATCGGCCCGCTCTGCGGAGCGGATGCGACCTCTGAGCCGGGACTGATCCCGGATCGCGTCACACATCATGAAAACGAACACCCCCGCGATGCTGCACAGCGCGACAATTTCCGCCAGACTGGCACCGGTCATCAGAGACCGCAGCAGCACCGCACAGAGCACGGTCAGAATGCTAAGTGCAAAGGCAATCGCGGTCAGGAGGTGCTCCGCACGATGGGCCGCCGTGTTCACGGCCAGAGCGCCAACCGACAGGAGCACCAAAACATCGAACACAGGATCCTTGCGCCAATACAAGGCGATCAGAAGCACCGCCATGGACCCCGCTTTCAGCAACGCCATCAGCGCAATCCAGACCACGGACCATAGGCCAACCTTCTCCGGCATACGCGCTAGAGAGACAAACCATAGGATCGATGTCACGGCAAAGGCGGAGTAGAGGGCCGCAAAGAGCCACGTCTGCTGCTCAAGGGTGACAAGGATGCAGGCCGGCACCAAAATAGCGAAGCGGACGATCTCTCCGATGCGCTCCATGCGCTCTGCCCGTTGAAGGCGGGTTAAATCGAACTGCCCCTGAGGGCGTGGTTCTGTCACCACGTGGTCGGCTCCGTATTGCGGCCCCCTACACAATCGATTGAATTTTACAGGAGTTCAACCCTCGGGTGAATCGTTCTCGGATTCAATTCGCGCAGCACGTGCTTCGACCTGCTCCACAATATGGTCGATCATCTGGTCGTTGGTCATTTTGTGGCTGGCTTTGCCCGCCAGATAGACCATGCCGCTCCCAGCTCCGCCGCCCGTGAAGCCGACATCGGTCATCAGCGCCTCGCCCGGGCCATTGACCACGCAGCCGATGATGGAAAGGCTCATTGGCGTCTTGATATGCTCCAGCCGCTTTTCCAGGATCTCGACAGTGCGGATCACATCAAACCCCTGCCGCGCGCAGGACGGGCAGGAGATGATGTTCACCCCCCGGTGCCGCAGCCCAAGGCTCTTTAGGATCTCATAGCCGACCTTAACCTCTTCGACCGGATCGGCGGAGAGGCTAACCCGGATCGTGTCCCCGATCCCGGCCCAGAGCAGACTCCCAAGCCCGATCGAGCTTTTGACAGTGCCCGCCGTCAGCGCGCCCGCCTCGGTGATGCCGAGATGGAGCGGCGCTTCGGTTGCATCGGCCAGGGCGTGATAGGCCGCAGCGGTCATGAACACATCCGACGCCTTGAGCGAAATCTTGAAGTTAAAGAAGTCGTTATCTTCAAGGATGCGGATATGATCGAGCCCGCTTTCGACCATCGCATCCGGGCACGGCTCTCCGTATTTCTCCAGCAGGTGCTTTTCGAGCGATCCGGCATTGACCCCGATCCGCATCGAACAGCCATGATCGCGCGCGGCGGCAATCACCTCGCGCACGCGCTCTTCGCTGCCGATGTTGCCGGGATTGATCCGAAGGCAGGCGGCGCCCGCCTCGGCGGCTTCGATCCCGCGTTTGTAATGGAAATGGATGTCCGCCACGATGGGCACCGGGCTTTCTGCCACGATCTCCTTGAGCGCCTTCGACGACGGCTCATCCGGCACCGACACGCGCACGATGTCCGCCCCCGCCTCCGCCGCCGCCTGCACCTGTGCCACCGTGGCCGCCACATCCGTGGTCACGGTGTTGGTCATCGTCTGCACACTGATCGGCGCACCATCCCCCACGGGCACGTTCCCCACCATCACGCGGCGGCTCTTGCGGCGCTCGATGTCGCGCCAGGGACGGATCGGATTGTGGGTCATACTAGGCCTCTTGTCGCTCGCGTCAGAGGTAGGCCCCGCCCCGATCAGGCGCAACCCGCCGCGTTTCTTTTGGCTGGAATTATCCCGGCGTCCTAAGGTCAGAGCGCCCCCGCCCGCGCAGCAAAAAGCCGCCCCGGTCAGGACGGCTTGATCCGAGAGCAGGCCCATGATCAGCGCGGCTGGATCTCCGCCACGGTGACGTATTCGGAAAGGGCGTTATCCGATTGGAGATCGGCCAGCTGATAATCACCCTTGAGCACATCAGCACCAAGCGCCACGTTCTTGGCCGTGGAGGTCCCCGGCCCGGCGGGGCCATAGACCTGACCGGCCACCTTAAAGAACAGCGACCCGGAGTTTCCGGCACGCAAGGTGGGCGGCTCTTCGCTGGCGGGAACGGCATATTCCTCGCCCGCATCGAGCACTTTCTCGAAGATGACGGATCCATCGGCGGCCCGCACCCGCACCCAAACCGGACGCACCGCCAAAAGGGTCACACCCGGTTCCGGCGTTTCAGTGACCTGCACCAGAGAAGGCTCCGTCGGGGTCGCGCCGGGCAACAGCTCGGAGCCGTCATTGGTGGCGATCAGCGTCTCTTCGGGTAGCTCAGAGCTCTCCAACGTCCCGCCCCCGTGGGGGTCAAGCGTGGAGATCGGCGCATCGCGGGCGACCAGGACGGGAACGTCCAACGCCTCAGGACGATACAAACGGTCGAACGCCTCGGCGCTCGGCATGGCGATGGAATCAACGGCGATGGAGCGCGGCGCGCTCCCCCCCGCGAGCGGGTCGATATTCGACGCCACGACTGGTGTCTGATCCAGCGGGGCGAACTGCACACGCTGCACCTCTTGCAGCACTGTCCAGGCCCCATAGCCCAGCCCCGCGATCAGCATCGCAAGAACAGCGATTGATCCGATGGCGCGCGGTTCAACGGAAGCAAAGAACGGATCGGTTTCGGGCGTGAATGGGGTCACGGGCCTCGAAAACGGATCGGAGCCATCAAAGTCTGTCTCAGACTTGACCTTGCTCCGCGACGACGCCGCTTCCGACATGCCGTGGGCGGTGGCAAAACCGCTCTCCCGGCAGAAGGCCTGGAACGTCCAGTCCGGGTCCATATTCAGATAGCGTGCGTAGGACCGCACATAGCCCGCGATGAAGCCGGGTGTATCGAACGCTTCGGGATCGGCATTTTCAATGGCGGCGATATAGGCCGCTTTGATCTTCAGCTCACGCTGAACGTCCAACAGGCTTTTGCCGAGCGTCGCACGCTCCCCGCGCATGAGGTCGCCAAGGCGCATTTCGAAGGTGTCAAAGCCCCCGACCGCATCGGCCCCGTCGGCCTGCGCGTCACCTTTTGGTTTAAAACCCCACCCGATCATCGGCATGTCCCGTTGCCCAACGCTTCTATCGCATGAACCGATTCGACGGCTCTGCCAAGCTTTATAGCGACGTTACCCCCCGTCATGGGGAATTGCACCAGATTTGGTGCCTAGCCCGCCAGTTCGGCACGATTCAGCGCACAGTGCGACCACAGCTCATCCATGGCGCGGACCAGATGGTCCATCTCGCCGGGGCCGTGGACCGGCGACGGCGTGAAGCGAAGACGCTCCGTGCCGCGCGGCACCGTGGGGAAATTGATCGGCTGAACGTAAATTCCGTAGTCGGCCAGCAGCATGTCAGAAAGCTGCTTTGTGTGGACCGGATCGCCCACGATCACCGGCACGATATGCGAGCCGTGATCAATGATCGGCAGCCCCATGGCTTTAAGCCGGGTTTTGAGAATGCTCGCCCGCTCCTGATGCAGATCACGCAGCGCCTGATCGGTCTTCAGATGTGCCACCGAAGCCGCTGCACCGGCGGCCACCGCAGGCGGCAGCGAGGTGGTGAAGATGAAGCCGGGCGCATATGACCGGATGGCGTCGCACATGGTGTCGGAGGCCGCAATGTAGCCGCCATGGACGCCATAGGCCTTGCCGAGCGTGCCGTTGATGATGTCGATCCGATGCGCGAGCCGATCACGCTCTGCCACGCCGCCGCCGCGCGGGCCGTAAAGCCCGACCGCGTGGACTTCGTCCAGATAGGTCAGTGCGCCGAACTCATCGGCCAGATCACAGATCGCCCCGATGGGGCCGAAATCGCCATCCATGGAATAGACGGATTCGAAAGCGATCAGCTTGGGCGCGGACGGATCATCGGCGGCCAGAAGTTGACGCAGATGCTCAACGTCGTTGTGGCGGAAGATTCGCTTGGCCCCGCCATTGCGGCGCACCCCTTCGATCATCGAGGCGTGGTTCAGCTCATCGGAGTAGATGATGAGACCGGGGAACAGCTTGGGCAGCGTGCTCAGCGTTGCGTCATTGGCGATATAGGCCGAGGTGAAGAGCAGCGCCGATTCCTTGCGGTGCAGATCGGCCAGCTCCGCCTCAAGGCGTTTGTGATAGACCGTCGTGCCCGAGATATTGCGCGTGCCGCCAGAGCCTGCGCCCGTTGCGTCAATCGCCTCATGCATGGCCGCCAGAACCGCAGGGTGCTGGCCCATGCCGAGATAGTCGTTGCCGCACCAGACGGTGATTTCCTGACTGGAGCCATCCGGGCGGGTCCAACGCGCGTGGGGGAACTGGCCGTTTTGGCGTTCAATGTCGATGAAGGTGCGATAGCGGCCTTCCTCATGCAACCGGGTCAGAGCCTGTTCAAGCTGCGCATTGTAGTCCACGGTTGTCCCCCTTCGGCGGTTCCACCCAATCAAGTCATGTCGGGCGGGCAGTCACATTCGAAAAGCCCTATCCGTTCGGGCTCCGGTTTTCAACAATCTATCCCTCTGTGAGATCGAGGGGCTTTGACATGTGTCAATTCACCGCGCCGCTGGACAGTGCCCGGCGCCGGGTGCAGGGTCTGCGCATTCCTTTCCAAAAACCGCTTCAACAGGAGCCCCGCCATGATCGACCCGGTCCTTGCCCATGTGGATGCCAATCTGGACGACGCGCTCGCCCGCCTGTCCGAGCTGCTGCGCATCGAGAGCATCTCAACCGACCCGGCGTTCAAGGATCACTGCCAAAAGGCCGCCGACTGGCTGGTGAACGATTTGGAATCGCTCGGCGCGACGGCCTCGAGCCGCCCGACCCCCGGCCATCCGATGGTGGTCGGCCATGCCGGAGAAGGCGACACCCACCTGCTGTTCTACGGACACTATGATGTCCAGCCGGTCGACCCGCTGGACATGTGGGACACCCCGCCGTTCGAGCCGCAGATCCAGGACACGCCCAATGGCAAGGTGATCCGCGCCCGCGGAGCGTCAGACGACAAGGGCCAGCTGATGACCTTTGTCGAAGCCTGCCGCGCCTGGAAAGCGGTGCATGGCACCCTGCCCGCCCGCATCACCTTCTTCTTCGAAGGCGAGGAAGAATCGGGCTCGCCCTCGCTCGTGCCCTTCATGAAGGACAACGCCGAAGAACTGACCGCCGATCTTGCCCTGATCTGTGACACCAGCCAAGTCGCACCGGGCGTGCCGTCCATCGCCAGCCAGCTGCGCGGGATGCTCAAGGACGAATTCACTCTGACCGGCCCGTCCCATGACCTGCATTCCGGCCATTATGGCGGCCCGGGTCTCAACCCCCTGCGCGAGATGGCGCGGATCGTTGCAAGCTTTCACGACGAAGACAGCCGCGTGGCGGTGGATGGCTTTTATGAGGGCGTAGCGGAGGTCTCCGAGGAGGTGCTGCGCCAGTGGGAGGGCTGCGGCTTTGACGCCGATCACTACCTCTCTAACGCGGGATACACCCAAAGCCACGGTGAGCCGGGCTATTCGATGCTTGAGCAGCAATGGGCGCGCCCGACGCTGGAGATTAACGGCATGTGGGGCGGCTATATGGGCGCGGGATCGAAGACGGTGATTCCCTCAAAGGCCCATTGCAAGATCACCTGCCGACTGGTGGGCGCGATGGACCCGGACAAGCTTCGCGAGCGGATCCGGGCGCATGTGGACGCGCATCTGAAACCTGACCTGACGGTGGAATGGGACGGCGATCTTGAGGGCTCGCCCGCGTCGGTCATGAATATCGAACGCCCCGAATTCGAAGCTGCGCGTCAGGCGTTGAGCGTGGAATGGGACCGCGAGGCGGTGTTCAACGGCATGGGTGGGTCTATCCCGATTGCCGGTTTCTTCAAATCGGTGCTGGATATGGACGCGATGCTGATCGGCTTTGCCCAGGAAGACGACCGCATCCATTCGCCCAACGAAAAATACGACCTGCGCAGTTTCCACAAGGGCATCCGCAGCTGGGTACGGGTGCTGGCCGCTTTGGCCTGATGGCGACCGGGTTGGGGGCTCTGCCCCCGCCCTTCGGGCTCCCCCGAGGTATTTGTCACAAATAAGAAGGGTGCTGGGATGATCGAGTCGGGACGGGCCAAGGTGAACGGGCAGGAGATCGCCTATGACAGGCAGGGCAGCGGGCCGCCGGTTCTGCTGCTGCATGGGTTTCCTCAGACGCGCGCCATGTGGGGGCCGATCGCAGACGATCTGGCGCAGGCGTTCACGGTGGTGCGCGCGGACCTGCGCGGCTACGGGGCAAGCTCAAAGCCCGAGGGCACCGCCGCTTACAGCTTTCGGGAGATGGGCGCGGATCAGCTGGCGCTGATGGCGCATCTGGGGTTTGAGCGGTTTCATCTGGTGGGTCATGACCGGGGTGCGCGCACAGCACATCGGATCGCTTTGGACGCGCCGGAACGGATCGCCAGCCTGACGCTAATGGACATTATCCCAACCCACATGCTGCTGGATCAATTGTCGCGGAAAGTAGCGGCGGCCTATTATCACTGGTTCTTCCTGCCGACCCCGATCGCGCCGCAGATGATTGCGGCGGACCCGGATGGGTATTTCGAGAGCTGCCTGACCGGATGGGGGGCGTCTTCGCTGGATGATTTCGACCCAAGCCATCTGGCGGCCTACCGCGCCGCGTGGCGCGACAGCGACTGCATCCGTGGGATGTGCGAGGATTACCGTGCGGCTTTGTCGATTGATTTCGACCTGGACGCCGCCGATCTGGCGCGGCGCGTTGCCAGCCCGTCTCTTGTGATGTGGGGGGCAGATGGCGCCATGGGGCGGGCCTATGACGTGGCCGGAACCTGGGCGGACCGGCTGGAGGACATCCGCAGCGCGGCGGTCCCCGGTGGGCATTTCTTCCCCGACACAGCCCCGCGCGAAACCGCAACGGCTCTGCGTGCTTTCCTTACGAGCCTTTCGTGAGGCCTATGCGGATCAGCTTGGCGATCAGCAAAAGCCAGGGCGCCGCATGCATGAGCAGATCGAAGATGTCGAGCGGCCGGGTGAGCGTGCCCTGCATCAGCATCCGCAGCTTTTCGACGATGTGAGGCTCAGGAAAGAACGGGGCCAGCCCCAGCGTGAGCGAGGCCAGGATGAGTATTTCGAGCGGGAGGGTGTCGAGAAATGCCATGGGGCGGTTCTGACAGACACATTCCAATATTGCAATATTGAGACGTGGCGCGGTTGACGGGACTCGAACCCGCGACCCCCGGCGTGACAGGCCGGTACTCTAACCAACTGAGCTACAACCGCGTGAGCCGGGGATTTAGGGGAGCGCGGAAAAGCCGTCAATGGGGTTTTCAACCGCGCGCCCTGCTCGGCGCATCGAAAGCTTCCGCCCAAAGAAAAAGCCCCCACGTGGGGGGCTTTCTGATTGGCAGCGATGGCGCGGTTGACGGGACTCGAACCCGCGACCCCCGGCGTGACAGGCCGGTACTCTAACCAACTGAGCTACAACCGCCCACTGCCTGCCAGACCCTGTTCGGCTCTGGCGTGAGGGGGCTTCTAGGCCCGCAGACCGGCAGGGTCAAGCGCCCCGATGCTCTTTTTTGACAGTTTTCTCTCAGGTCGCTGGAGGCCCTTGCTTTTTTGCTCCGGACCCCCAAATATCAACCCGTCCTTCGGGACTATGGACATAAACGCGCTCGTAATAAGCGGATCGGACCCGGGGGCGGTACCCGGCGGCTCCACCAAACACCCTCGTTGGGGGATCATGGGGCCGAAATAGGATCGACGAACGTCTAAAGGGGTTAGCTTTGTCTCGGCGGGGTGCCACCGTATCGGCCCGCATAGTACAATTGCCAACGACAATCGTGCTCCGGTCGCTCTCGCCGCTTAAGCGGTGCGATAGATCGAAAACTTAAGCCCTGACGCCTAGCCGCATCAGGCGGGGTCCGCAGGAACCTGGCAACAGAATCCTGCACTTTCCCTCTCCCGCAGTGTTGGCCCATACTGGCGCGCATGAAGCTGCTCACGCTGATCTTGTGCCTTATCGCCGGGCAGGCTGCAGCCTGCCGCACGGCGCTGCTGCTGGCGGTGGATGTGTCGAACTCCGTCGATGAGGCCGAATACCGGCTCCAGGTGGATGGGCTGTCGGATGCGCTGACAGATCCCACTGTCGCTGAGGAGCTGGCGCGGGGCGGCTCGGCCCTGGCGGTCATGCACTGGTCGGGCACGGACAAGCAGCTTTTCGTGCTGGACTGGACGCGCATCACCCACCCCGCTCAGACCGACGCCATCGCGCGGCGTTTGCGCGCCCTGCCCCGGAGCTTCCTCTTGTCGGACACCGCCCCGGGCGAGGCCCTGTCCCGCGCGCTTGACAGCTTTGCGAGCGCCCCCGATTGCGCCCGGCGGGTGATCGACATCTCGGGCGACGGCACGGCCAATGCCGGGCGGGCCGTCGCGCCTTTGCGGCAAAGAGCGGCCCGGATGGGAATCACCATCAACGCCATCGGCATCGAGGACCATCAAGGCCTGTCGATCACGACCTATTACAGGCGGCACATCATCACGTCGGACGGGTTCGTCATGACCGCGCGGCGGCACGCGGATTACCCCCGTGCCATCCGCGCCAAAATCCTGCGCGAGATCTCTGCGCTGACGATGTGAGATGCAGCGCGCACAGACGAGACCGCCCCAGAAGAGGGACGATCCCGTTGAGAGACCGAGAGCCGATCAGAACCGGTAGGCGGCCCGAAGCGAGAAAACGCCCGCTTTCAGATCATTGCCGGTATCGTTGAAATCATTGAAATCGTGCTGGATATACTGCGCCCCGACGACGATCCGATCCGTCACCTTGAAGTCAGCGCCGACGCCATAGGCAAAGCCGTTGTCATTGCCGCCGTTTTCAAGGTCAAGCGACGCGAACCCCGCCGTCAGGTAGGGCAACGCGCGGCCCGCGTCATAGCCGATCCGCGCCATGACCCGCATAACCCGGTCGTCGCAGCTGCGGCAGCCTTCAATGTCGATCTGGTCGTAGGACACTTCCGCGCCGATGACATACTGGCCCATGTCGTAGTTGTAGCCCGCGAACACCCCGTAGGTGTTGAGGTCAACCTCAGCATTGGTGCCCTTGTTCTCGGCCTGACCGGTCCCGGCGGAGAGACCGACATACGCGCCGCTCCAATCGCTGGCGGGCGCGATAAGAGTCGTGGTCGGAGAGACCTGAGCCATGCCGTCAGCCAATGCGGCGCCGGCGGTCACGGCAAGAACGGCGGAAAGAAATGTGAGCTTTCTCATGAGACTAATCCTCTTGATTAAAATGCTCTCGAGTCTTACCGCCGCTTGGATCTTTCAATCCACCCTTGGGTTGATCCGTGCGTCACTATTTCGCGGAGTGTCAGCGAGATGCCACAAGACCTTGCGGATAGCTTACGCGGCCGCCACCGATCGCCGTGGCCACGCCCGTGGTGCCGGGCGCCGTCGTGGGCAGACCGCGCAGCACCCGAACGGCGAGGAACGCGAAGGCCTGCGCCTCCACCATGTCTCCATCCAGCCCGACGGCCTCCACCGGCTGGGCGTCCACTCCGGTCGCCGTCTCGATCATGGAGCGCAACTCGGGATTGAGTCGACCGCCCCCGCAAAGCAAGAGCCGCTCCGGCGGCACCGGGCAGTGCGCTAGCCCGGCCGCGACCCCCGCCGCCGCACAGGCCGTGAGCGTCGCGGCAGCATCCGCGTCAGACAGAGCCGCCACCTGCTCCAAAAGCCCGTTGAAATCATTGCGATCGAGCGACTTGGGTGGCACGGCTTCGAAATAGGGGGCGTCGAGGAAGGCCCGCACGATACCGCCATCGGGCGTCCCCTGCGCCGCCAGAGCGCCGCCTTCGTCCATCGTCTTGCCCAAGCGCACGCGCATCAAATCGTTGATCGGCGCATTGGCGGGACCGGTGTCAAAGGCCAGCAGCGCGCCGGGCTGCTCTGGCCGCGCGGCGGTCGGATCGACCCAGGTGAGGTTCCCCACCCCGCCCAGATTGACAAAACCCAGCGGCGCGGCGGCGTCGATATGGCGCGCCAGGGCAAAGTGGTAGAACGGCGCGAGCGGCGCCCCCTGCCCGCCCAGTTCCACGTCGCTGGTGCGAAAATCCCAAACCACCGGGCGCTCCAGGGTCTCCGCCAGGATCATCCCGTTCCCCGCCTGCAAGGTTCGCCCGCCTGCGGGATCGTGGGCCAGTGTCTGGCCATGGAACCCGACCAGATCCGGCGCCTCAAACTGGCTCAGAAGCTCCGCATGGGCGGTTTCGACCAGCTCTGCCGCAGCCGCGACCTCGGGCCCGTCCCATTGGCCAAGCGCCGCGCGCAGCACCGCCTGTTCATCGGGGCTGTAGGGGCGATAGGCACTCTCCCCGAAAGAGAGGATGCGCTCGCCATCGGTCACCAACTCGGCGGCATCGACGCCATCAAGAGAGGTGCCAGACATGGCGCCAAGGGCACGGACCGGAGCGGCTTTCAACATCGGCTTTCCCTTCTGCGGAGCGATGCCTATAGATGCCTGCGACCTGATCCGGGGACAAGCATGACCTACCATCCGAAATCCGACTTCCTGAATGTGATGATCGAGCGCGGCTTCATGGCCGACTGCACCGACCTTCAGGAGCTTGATGAGGCCCTCAGCAAAGGCACCCCAGTGCCCGCCTATATCGGCTTTGATGCAACGGCCAAGTCGCTGCATGTCGGATCGCTGATCCAGATCATGATGCTTCGCTGGCTGCAAAAGACCGGGCACAAGCCGATCACCCTCATGGGCGGCGGCACGACCAAGGTGGGCGATCCGAGCTTTCGCGCTGATGAGCGCCCGCTGCTCACGCCCGCGCAGATTGACGCCAATATCGACGGGATCAAGCAGGTCTTTGCCAAATACATCAGCTACGGCGACGCTCCGACCGATGCTCTGATGCTGAACAACGCCGAATGGCTGGACGAGCTGAACTACCTCGATTTCCTGCGCGATATCGGGCGGCATTTCTCGGTCAACCGGATGCTGTCTTTTGAATCGGTGAAATCGCGGCTGGATCGGGAGCAATCCCTGTCGTTCCTCGAATTCAACTACATGATCCTGCAGGCCTACGACTTCCTGGAGCTGAACCGCCGCTATGGCTGCCTGTTGCAGATGGGCGGATCGGATCAGTGGGGCAACATCGTCAACGGGATCGACCTGACCCGCCGCGTCATCGACGCAGAGGTGTTCGGCCTCACCTCGCCGCTGCTGACCACCAGCGACGGCAAGAAGATGGGCAAGACCGCCGATGGCGCCGTTTGGCTCAACGCGGAGATGCGCGCGCCGTACGAATTCTGGCAGTTCTGGCGCAATACGACCGATGCCGATGTGGGCCGGTTCCTCAAGCTCTACACCGAGCTTCCGGTTGAGGAATGCGACCGGCTCGGCGCCCTGGAAGGGTCCGAGATCAACGCCGCCAAGATCCGGCTGGCCAATGAGGTGACGACCCTGTGCCACGGCGCCGATGCCGCTGCCGCGGCCGAAGCCACGGCGCGCGAGGTGTTCGAGAAGGGCGGCGTCGGGGACGATCTGCCCACGCTCGAGCTGTCGGTCGAGGAAATCGGCGATGGCATCTCCGCCGCGCAGCTACTGGTGCGCTCGGGTCTTGCTCCGTCGGGCAAAGAGGCCAAGCGGGTGATCGCGGGCGGCGGGGCGCAGGCCAATGACGCGCCGCTCACCGATGCGGGGCGCATGTTCACGGCCGACGAAATCGCCGGGACACTGAAGCTGTCCTCCGGCAAGAAGAAGCACGCGCTCGTGCGGATCGCGGGCTAACCCAAGGCCAGCCTGACGAGCCCGGCAAGTGCCCAGATAAGGGCACCGCCCGGCAGCGCCGCGCAAAGCGCCACAAGGGCCGCCCCCAACACCGTGAGGCGCGGTGCGGGGGCGGTGATGCCACAAACGGGCGTGGAGGATGAGCGCGAAGCCACAAGGCCACGTTTACCCTCCCTTATCTTTCTCATGTCTTAACAGATGGCATGAAATTTGCGGAAAACTGTCCTGATCTGGCGCGATCCCCCCTGCCCTTGCAGCAAACGGATCTGTTCTTGCAGGCCTCGAGCGGGCGCCGCATCTCGGTGATCGACGGCGGGACGCCCGTCGCGCAAGCGGTGTGTGTGGCGCGGTGGGGCATGCGGCTGTGTTCGCGTGGGCCGGTCTGGCTCACCGATTGCGACCAGATCGCCGCGCTGCGAAGCCTGCGCCGCGCCGGGGTCAGCCTCATCAACGGCGAAATCGGTGATGCCGGCGCACTGCGCGCCGCCGGATTTCGCCCCCTGCTCAGCGGAGCAACCATGGCAGAGCTGGATCTGGCAGAATGGCGCGAAGGGATCGATAGCAAATGGCGCGCACGGCTTCGGCAATCTCTTGATCTGACGAGGCACTTCACGCTGCGCGCCGCGCCGTTCGATCCGCTCAAGGATCGCTGGCTGCTGCGCGCTAGCGCAAGGCTTGCCCAAGAGCGCCGTTTTGCGGCCTATCCGGAGCGCTTCACCGGACGGCTCGCCGCAAACCCTGGCGCCGCCCGGATCTGGTCGCTTCACAATAACCGCACGCCCATTGCCGGAATCATGGTGCTGCACCACGGTCACAGCGCCACCTACCATCTGGCCTGGAGCGGCCCGGAAGGACGCCGGTGTCACGCTCACCGCAGGCTCTTGGCCTTGGCCGCGGACTGGCTGGCCGCGCGCGGGGTGAAGCGGCTCGATCTTGGGACGATCGACACCGACAACGCCCCCGGATTGGCCCGGTTCAAGCTGACCATGGGCGCGCGGGCGGTCCCGCTGGCGGGAACGTGGGGCGCCTTTCCCGTCTGGCCCCGCTCGCGCCGGGCTGCTAGGGACAGGATCGACCCTGACGGATGAGGCCTCCCGGTGACCTTGCTACAGATCGCATCGCTTCTGATCGTGCTGGCCGGAGCCTTTGGCGCCATCAATTACCTGTTCCTGCGGCTTCCCGCTTCAATCGGCATCCTCGTTGTGGCCCTTTTGGCCTCAATCGCGGTTCTCGCGCTTGAATGGGTCTGGCCTGCGCTGAACCTGGCCGAGACAATCCGCGCGGCGGTGCTGGAGATCGAGTTCTCCGAGGCGTTGCTCGAAGGCATGCTGGGCCTGTTGCTCTTTGCCGGGGCGCTGCATGTGAACCTGTCGGACCTCAAGCGCGAATGGGCGCCGGTGCTGTTGATGGCCACGCTCGGCGTGGGGCTGTCCACGGCCATTGTCGGCTTCGGGTTCTCCTGGATCACGGGGCTGCCACTGCTGACCGCGCTCGTCTTCGGCGCGCTGATCTCTCCGACCGACCCGGTCGCGGTGCTGGGCGTGCTGCGCGAAGCCCATCTGCCCAAGAGCCTTGAGACCAAGATCGCCGGGGAAAGCCTGTTCAACGATGGCGTCGGCTATGTCGTCTTTCTGGTGCTGATCGGTCTGGCCTTCCCGGCGGGCCACGACGCCCATGGCGGGGATCACGGTGCGGTCACCGGAGCGCTTTTGCTGTTCGTGCAAGAAGCGGGCGGCGGCGCGCTTCTGGGCGTGATCCTGGGCTGGCTGACCTTCCGGATCATGCGCCGCATCAACGACTATTCGCTCGAAGTCCTGCTGACCCTCGGCCTTGCCTTCGGTGGCTATGAACTGGCCGTGGCCCTGCATGTCTCCGCCCCGATCATGGCGGTCTGCGCCGGGCTCCTGATCGGAGACATCGGCACCCGCGAAGGCATGAGTGCCGAAACCCGGACCTATGTCGAACATTTCTGGAAGCTCATCGACGAAATCCTCAACGCCGTCCTGTTCCTGCTGATCGGCGTGGAGGTCTTTGCCCTGACCTTCAGCACCGATCACGTCACGGCCGCCGCGCTGTCGATCCCGCTTGCGCTGCTCGCCCGCTTCGCCGCTGTGGCCGTGCCGATCACGCTGCTGCGTCCGTTCCGGGGCTTTGCGCAAGGGGTGACCCCGATCATGACCTGGGGCGGGCTCAAGGGCGGCATCTCGGTCGCGCTCGCTCTGTCCCTGCCCGAGGGCGACTGGAAACCGCTGATCCTGATGGCGACCTATGGCGTCGTGATCTTCTCGATCATTATTCAGGGCCTGACCATTGCGCCACTGGCAGGCAAACTGGGCCGGGAGCCCGATCTTCTATGACCAGCCGTATGGAACGTGCATGCCGCGAAAAAGGGCTTCGGATCACCGGGCCGCGTCGGATCATCGCGCAGGTCATCGACGAAAGCCGTGACCACCCCGATGCAGAGACGCTCCACGCCCGTGCGGTCGCGCGCGATCCGGCGATCTCGCTCGCCACGGTCTATCGCACGGTCAAGCTGTTCGAGGAAAAAGGCATCGTTGCCCGCGTCGATTTCGGGGACGGACGTGCGCGGTTCGAACCGGCGGCACGGGCGCATCACGACCATCTCATCGATATCGAGACCGGCGCAGTGATCGAATTCGTTGACCCCGAGATCGAAGCCCTGCAGGAGCGGATCGCGGAGCGGTTGGGCTACCGGCTCACCGGCCACCGGCTGGAGCTGTTCGGGGTCAAACGCGATGGATAACCTGCGCGGGAGCCTTCTCCTGGTGCTCTCCATGGCCTGCTTCACGGCCGAAGACGCCTTTATCAAGCTGTTATCCGCCACCATGCCCACCGGTCAGATCCTGCTGATCCTGGGGATTGGCGGCACGATGATTTTCTGGGCGCTCATGGCGCGCAAAGGGCATCCGCTGTGGACCCGCGATCTGCGGCGCCCCACGGTCCTGGCCCGCTCCACCGGAGAGTTCATCGCCGCGCTGTGCTTTGTCACCGCCCTCTCCAAGATCGACATCAGCCTCGCCACGGCGATCTTGCAGGCCGCGCCCCTGGCCACGGTCATGGGAGCGGCGCTGTTTTTGAGAGAACAGGTCGGCTGGCGCCGATGGGCCGCGATCTTTGTCGGCTTCATCGGTGTGCTCCTAGTGGTCAAGCCAGGTATGGCGGGGTTCGATCCCGCTTCGCTCTACGCGCTTGGCGGGGTCGGCGGGCTGGTGCTGCGCGATCTGTCGACCCGCAAGATCCCGGCTCATGTGTCGTCAGAACAGGTCAGCGCCGGGGCCTACATCGCGGGCGGGCTCGCGGGGGCGCTGCTTCTGCTGGCGACAGGGGATCAGATGGTCGCCCTCTCCCCGCGTGACTGGCTCAACGCTTTGGGCATGCTGTTCATCGGCGCAGTGGGCTATTTCGCGATCGTCACCGCCACGCGGATCGGTGAAGTGTCGGTGGTCATTCCCTTCCGCTACACCCGTTTGGTCTTTGCCATGATCGCGGGCGCGATCTTCTTTGGCGAGCGTCCGGACCGGCTAACTCTGGTCGGATCCGCGATCATTGTGGCCTCCGGGCTCTATACGATCTGGCGTGAGCGCAAACAGCGACGCCGCGCCGCTTCCCAGCCCGCATAGGCCGCGCTATAGCGGGGCGAACCCATAGAGGAGAGCCCCATGAGCACCATCATCGACATCCACGCCCGCGAGATTCTCGACAGCCGTGGCAACCCCACCGTCGAGGTGGACGTGACCCTGGAAGACGGCACCCTGGGCCGCGCTGCGGTGCCCTCGGGCGCATCCACCGGCGTGCACGAAGCGGTTGAGCGCCGCGACGGCGACAAGAGCCGCTACAAGGGCAAAGGCGTGCTGGAAGCCGTGGCCGCCGTGAATGGAGAGATCGCCGAAGAGATCCTGGGCATGGACGCTCTGGATCAGGTCGGCATCGACATGACCATGATCGAAATGGACGGCACCGAGAACAAGGGCCGCCTGGGCGCCAACGGCATCCTCGGCGTCAGCCTCGCCGTGGCCAAGGCCGCCGCTGACTACACCGCGCAGCCGCTCTATCGCTATGTCGGGGGCACCTCGGCCCGCACCCTGCCCGTGCCGATGATGAACATCATCAATGGCGGCGAGCACGCCGACAACCCGATCGACATCCAGGAATTCATGATCATGCCCGTGGCTGCGGAGAACATCCGCGACGCCGTGCGCATGGGCGCCGAAGTGTTCCACACCCTGAAAGGTGAGCTCTCCGCCGCGGGCCTGGCCACCGGGGTGGGCGATGAGGGCGGCTTCGCCCCGGCGCTGTCCTCGACCCGCGATGCGCTCGATTTCATTCTGAAATCCATCGAAAAAGCGGGCTACAAGCCGGGCGATGACATCATGCTGGCGCTTGACTGCGCGGCCACAGAATACTTCAAGGATGGCAAGTATGTACTTGCTGGTGAAGGCAAAACCCTGAGCAGCGACGAAAACGTCGCCTATCTTGAAGCCCTGGTGAACGATTACCCGATCCTGTCGATCGAAGACGGCATGTCCGAGGACGACTGGGACGGCTGGATCGCCCTGACCCAGGCCATTGGCGACAAGGTGCAGCTGGTGGGCGACGATCTGTTTGTCACCAACCCCGCCCGTCTCGCCATGGGGATCGAGCGCGGCGCCGCCAATTCCATGCTGGTGAAGGTGAACCAGATCGGCACCCTGACCGAGACGCTCAAGGCCGTCGACATGGCGCACCGCGCCCGCATGACCAATGTGATGTCCCACCGCTCGGGCGAGACCGAAGATGCGACCATCGCCGATCTCGCCGTGGCGACCAATTGCGGGCAGATCAAGACCGGCTCGCTGGCGCGCTCCGACCGGCTCGCGAAGTACAACCAGTTGATCCGCATCGAAGAGACCCTGGGCGATACCGCGGTCTATGCAGGCCGTTCGATCCTGCGCTGATGCTGGAAGACGGCTATCACGATGTACCACCGGGGCATGTCGCCGCGGTGGTCACCCATCTGGAGATGCGGGCACGGCCGGAAGAACGGCCCGTGCCTGCTCTTGACGGGATTGAATTGACGCGCGAGGAGCGCCCGGCAAGAGACTGGTATCTCGGGCTTTTCCAGAAGATCGGCAAAGACTGGCTCTGGTTCGGGCGGCTCGCCATGGACACCGCCGATCTGGACGCTCTGCTCCAGGATCCGAAGGTGGAGATCTACGCGTTGCGCAAAGACGGCGTGGCGCTTGGCCTGCTTGAGCTGGACTTCCGTCAGGAGGGCGAATGCGAACTGGCCTATTTCGGCCTCGCCCCCGAGCTGGTCGGGTCAGGCGCCGGTCGCTGGCTGATGGCGCGGGCCATTGACCGAGCGTTCCAAACGCCGATCACGCGGTTCCATGTACATACCTGCACCAATGACAGCTCCGCCGCGCTGCCCTTCTACATCCGCTCGGGCTTTGTCCCAACGCGGCAACAGGTGGAAATCGCGCCCGATCCGCGCCTGACCGGGTTCTACCCGGAAAACGCAGCGCCCCATATTCCGGTGTTTCGATGAAAAAGCTCCTGATCCCGCTTCTGCTTTGCGCCTGCAATCCCGTCCAGCCCGAAGACCCGTTCGCGATGTCGGAGGAAGACCGCGCCGCCTGCGAAGCCGAAGGCGGCAGCGTCGCGCGCGGATTAGGCCCGGCGGTCTGTTCCTACCCGACCCCGGATGCGGGCAAGTCCTGCACCTCCGGCGATGATTGCGCAGGACATATGTGCATCGCGTATAGCATCACGGCCGATGCCCCGCCGCCGGTGCCCGGCGCGCCGCTGCGGGGGCAATGCGCGCCGCAAAGCGTGATGTTTGGCTGCATTCCGATCCTGGAAGACGGAGAGCGCGTCGAAATCTGCATCGACTGACATCCCCTGAGGCCCGCGCAAAGAAATGGGGGGCTTGCGCCCCCCAGTTTCACATCCAGGCCAGTTTATACGACCGCTCGAGATCTCTGCCTGTCGCCTGGACGCGTCACCCCCTCAGGGGTGCCGGAGGGCACGAGGGCGCCCTCCGGTGTTCCTTAGCTGCACCCGCTGGTCGCGCCGCAGGTGTTGCATTTCATGCAGGTGCCGTTGCGCACCAAGGTGTAGTTGCCGCATTCGCCGCAAGGATCGCCCTCATACCCCTGCATCTTGGCCTTATCGCGGGCCGACAGCGCCATGGTGGAGGTCGCGGCCTCGCCCTGCGCGTCGCTCGTCTTGGTCGGCGCCGGGGCGAACATCGCCATCGGCTCGCTCATCCCGCCCTTGAGCACGACGAAATCCTGCGGCACGCGCTTGCGCAGATAGCCGGTCGAGGTGATCTGGCGCAGCACATCCAGCGGGTTGGCCCCGCGGGATTCGGGCACTTCGCGCACGTTGGAGACCCCCTCTTCTTCGCCGCGGCCCAGATCGTCGAAACGCAGCCCCTCGGGCTTCACATGGGCCAGATCGGTGCGGTCCAGATAGGACACGGCCAGTTCGCGGAAGATGTAATCGAGGATCGAGGTCGCGTTCTTGATCGAATCGTTCCCCTGCACCATCCCGGCGGGCTCGAACTTGGTGAAGGTGAAGGCGTCCACGAACTCTTCCAGCGGCACGCCATATTGCAGGCCGACCGACACCGCGATGGCGAAGTTGTTCATCATCGCCCGGAAGCCTGCGCCTTCCTTGTGCATGTCGATGAAGATCTCGCCCAGCGAGCCGTCTTCGTATTCGCCGGTGCGCAGGTAGACCTTGTGCCCGCCGATCGTCGCCTTCTGGGTGTAGCCCCGACGGCGCTGCGGCATCTTCTGGCGCTCGCGGTCACGGATTTCCTTGATGATGACCTTCTCGACCACCTTCTCGGCCAGGACCACGGCTTTTTCCTGATCGGAGCCGCTCTCCAGCACCTCGGCGGCCTCGTCATCGTCTTCGATGAGCGCGGCAGCGAGCGGCTGGCTCAGCTTGGAGCCGTCACGATAGAGCGCGTTCGCCTTCACGCCGAGGCTCCACGAGCGCTCATAGGCCCGCTGGCAATCCTCGATGGTGGCATCGTTGGGCATGTTGATCGTCTTGGAGATCGCGCCCGAGATGAAGCTCTGCGCCGCTGCCATCATGGTGATGTGGCTGTCCACGGACAGGAACCGCTTGCCACGCTTACCGCAGGGGTTGGCGCAGTCGAAGACGTGGTAGTGCTCTTCGCTCAGATGCGGCGCGCCTTCCAGCGTCATGGTCCCGCACACGTGATCGTTCGCGGCCTCAATATCGGTCTTCGCAAAGCCGAGGTGCTGCAACAGGTTGAAGCTGGGATCGTTCAGCTTGGCCGCCGGGATGCCCAGGGTCTTGGTGCAGAACTCCTCGCCCAGGGTCCACTGGTTGAACACGAAGCGGATGTCGAAGGCAGACGGCAGCGCGGCTTCGATCTTCTCGATCTCGGCCTGGCTGAAGCCGTGGCCGATCAGCGCCGTGTGGTTGATGCCCGGCGCATTGCCCAGCGTGCCATGGCCCACGGCGTAGGAGACGATCTCTTCGATCTGCGCGGCGCTGTAGCCGAGCGTTTCAAGCGCTGCGGGGACCGAGCGGTTGATGATCTTGAAATAGCCGCCCCCGGCGAGCTTCTTGAACTTCACCAGAGCGAAGTCCGGCTCGATCCCGGTGGTGTCGCAATCCATCACCAGACCGATGGTCCCGGTGGGCGCGATCACGGACACCTGCGCATTGCGGAAGCCGTGCTCTCCGCCCAGGGCCAGGGCTTCGTCCCACGCGGCGGTGGCGAGGCCGATCAGGCGCTGATCGGGGCAGTTCTCGTGATCCAGCGGGACCGGATGCACGGCCAGCTCCTCATAGCCCTTGGCCATCCCCCGCGCGGCGCGGCGGTGGTTGCGGATGACGCGGAGCATATGCTCCCGGTTGCGCTCATAGCCGTCAAAGGCGCCCAGCTCGGCGGCGATCTCGGCCGAGGTCGCGTAGGCGGTGCCGGTCAGGATCGCGGTCAAGGCGCCGGTCAGAGCGCGGCCTTCGTCGCTGTCATAGCCCAGCCCCATGTTCATCAGCAGACCGCCGATATTGGCATAGCCCAGGCCCAGCGTGCGGAAGTCATAGGACAGCTGCGCGATTTCCTTGGACGGGAACTGCGCCATGGTCACGCTGATCTCAAGCGTCAGGGTCCACAGGCGGGTCGCGTGGATGTAATCCTCGGCCTGGAAAGTGCCCTCGTCAAAGAAGGTCAGCAGGTTCATCGACGCCAGGTTGCAGGCCGTATCGTCGAGGAACATGTATTCGGAGCACGGGTTGGAGCCGCGGATTTCGCCATCTTCCGGGCAGGTGTGCCAGGCGTTCACGGTATCGTGGAACTGGATCCCCGGATCGGCACAGGCCCAGGCGGCGTGGCCGACCTGCTCCCACAGATCGCGGGCCTTGATGGTCTTGGCGACGCTGCCGTCGGTGCGGTTGATCAGCTCCCAATCGGCATCGTCATCCACGGCCTTCAGGAAGGCGTCGGTCACCCGGATGGAGTTGTTGGAGTTCTGGCCCGAGACGGAGCTGTAGGCCTCGCTGTCCCAGTCGGTGTCGTAGGTCGGAAACTCGATGCTGTCGTAGCCCTGCTTGGCATAGTCCAGCACGCGCTTGACGTAAGTTTCCGGGATCGCGCGCTTTTTCGCGTCGCGAATGGCGGCTTTGAGCCCCGCATTCTTGGACGGCTCGCACGCGTCGTTCAGATCGCCGTCCCAGTCCTTGATGGCCTTGAAGATCGCGTTCAGGCGCTCTTCGTGCATCTTGGAGCCGGCGACGATGGAGGCCACCTTCTGCTCTTCGAGCACCTTCCAGTTGATGAATTCCTCGATATCCGGGTGATCGGCATCGACGATGACCATCTTGGCCGCGCGGCGCGTGGTGCCGCCGGATTTGATCGCGCCCGCAGCGCGGTCCCCGATCTTGAGGAAGCCCATCAGGCCCGAAGACTTGCCGCCGCCGGACAGCTTTTCGCCTTCCGCGCGCAGCGAGGAGAAGTTCGTCCCGGTGCCGGAGCCATATTTGAACAGGCGCGCTTCGCGGACCCACAGGTCCATGATGCCGCCATCGCCAACCAGATCATCCGCAACGGACTGGATGAAACAGGCATGGGGCTGCGGGTGTTCATAGGCGGATGCGGATTTGGTCAGTTTGCCGGTGACGTGGTCCACATAGTAGTGGCCCTGGCTCGGCCCATCGATGCCATAGGCCCAGTGCAGGCCGGTGTTGAACCACTGCGGGCTGTTGGGCGCGGCGCGCTGCGTGGCCAGCATGTGGCGCATCTCGTCGTAATAGGCGCGGGCGTCCTCTTCGGTCGAGAAATAGCCGCCCTTCCAGCCCCAATAGGCCCAGCCCCCGGCCAGACGGTCGAACACCTGACGAGCGTCGGTTTCGCCGCCCATCTCGGCCCCGCGCGCGGGCTTGGAGCGCCACAGGAATTCGGGGACATCCTTTTCCTTCACGCGGGTCAGCTTCGACGGGACGCCCGCTTTGCGGAAATATTTTTGAGCGATGACATCGCTGGCGACTTGGCTCCAGGCGGCGGGGACGGTGCAATCGTCCAGCTTGAACACCACGGTGCCGTCCGGGTTTCTGATCTCGGACGTGGTGGAGCGGAACTCCACGCCTTCATAGGCATCCTGGCCCGCCTCGGTGAATTTGCGTCCGATTTTCATGTGTAGCCCCGTCTTTTGGCCCCCGTCCCTGGGGGATCTTTGAAATCTGCCGCCGCACGGCCAAATCTTGGCGCCATGACCCGAGTGCTCCGTGAGGGACACCGAAAACAATACGGAGCCGTCCGGTCCGCAAACTACGGCCGGGGCGTCCGAGTGGATCGCCTGAAACTTGCCCTGTCCTTCGATGCCGCCACTAGATTTTGTGTTTTCCGGGTCGGCTCACACAACATGCAAAACCTAGGGCTGGGGGGTCAACGAATTTTTTACCCAAAATCTGGTGTCTTTTGAGTTGACGTATATCCGCTGAGTTGCCCCCGATTCCTCCACGTTCTTATCCACAGCAATTGTGGAAAAGGCGAGGTTCGAAAAGTCTCACAGGCACGGGCATTTACACCCGCCGCCTCACGCAATGGGTGAATTATGGCTGGCAGATGGTTAACAGCCTGATGGGGGCGTTAGCGCAACAACGTGCCGATCGCGCTTTGCCGCGACATTTCGCTGCGCCCGACTCGGCAATGGGCGTCCACGTCGCCGCGCGCCGCGCCCAGACGCGCCAGTTTGGCCCGTGCAAGCGCCTCAAGCCGGTCTTTTTCGGCATCATTGTCGATAAACGCGTCCACCTCGCTGCGGCTATACCCCATGCTGCGCGCGGTTTGCTTGAGCCCGTTGAGCCGTCCGATCCCCGCCAGGAGCCGCGCCTTGATCGACGGGCAGACCTCGGAAATCTCATAGGCGATGGCGACGTCGATCAGCCCATCGCGAATCGCGGGCACATCGCCCAGCGGGGGCTTGGCGGATGCGGATACGGGCAGAAGCGCACAGGCCACGGCCAGGGCGGACAGGGGGATGCGGATCATGAGCTCGAACCTCTCTTTTCGCAGGCGCCACCACTCCAGGCTTCGGCGCCCTTCTCAGATCGGGACTGCGGCCCTGATATTCAATAACCGCACCCTAACGGAGCGGTTTCGTGATGCTGCAGAGCCTCGCACGGCGCATCCCGCAACAAAAACGCCGCCCGTCGCGTTTTGCGTGGGCGGCGTCAGAGCCGGGCGAGCCCGAAGTTTACTCAGCCGCGATGGAGCGACCCTTGATGCGATCTTCGATCTCTCCGCGGAAATGGCGGATCAGACCCTGGATCGGCCATGCCGCCGCGTCGCCGAGCGCGCAGATCGTGTGGCCTTCGACCTGCTTGGTCACGTCCAGCAACATGTCGATCTCTTCGACAGAGGCATTGCCTTCGACCAGACGGTCCATCACACGCATCATCCAGCCGGTGCCTTCGCGGCACGGCGTGCACTGGCCGCAGCTCTCATGCTTGTAGAACTTGCTCAGGCGCCAGATGGCTTTGATGATGTCCGTGGACTGGTCCATCACGATCACAGCCGCCGTGCCCAGACCAGACCGCTGCTCACGCAGCCAGTCGAAATCCATGATGGCGTCTTCCATCGTGTCTGCCGGAAGGCAGGGCACAGAGGAGCCGCCGGGGATCACGGCCTTGAGGTTGTCCCAACCGCCGCGAATACCGCCGCAATGCTTGTCGATCAGCTCCTTGAAGGGGATCGACATGGCTTCTTCGACCACGCAGGGGTTGTTGACGTGGCCGGAGATGGCGAACAGCTTGGTGCCCGCATTGTTCGGGCGGCCAAAGCCCGCAAACCAGCTCGCCCCGCGCCGCAGGATCGTCGGCACCACGGCAATCGATTCCACGTTGTTCACCGTGGTCGGGCAGCCATAGAGCCCCGCCCCTGCCGGGAACGGCGGCTTCATGCGTGGCATGCCCTTCTTGCCTTCGAGGCTTTCCAGAAGCGCGGTCTCTTCGCCACAGATATAGGCCCCTGCCCCGTGATGCAGGAACAGATCGAAATCCCAGCCAGAGCCAGCGGCATTCTTGCCCAGCAGCCCGGCGTCATAGCATTCGTCAATCGCAGCCTGCAGCGCCTCACGCTCGCGGATATATTCGCCGCGGATGTAGATGTAGCAGGTGTTCGCGTTCATCGCGAAGCTGGCGATCAGAGCGCCCTCGATCAGCGTATGCGGATCGTGGCGCATGATTTCCCGGTCCTTGCAGGTGCCCGGCTCCGATTCGTCGGCATTGATCACCAGATAGGCGGGGCGCCCGTCGCTTTCCTTGGGCATGAAGGACCATTTGAGCCCGGTGGGGAAGCCCGCACCGCCACGTCCACGCAGACCACTGTCTTTCATCTCCTGGATGATCCAGTCCCGGCCCTTCTGGATAAGACCGGCGGTCCCGTCCCAGTGGCCTCGGGATTGAGCGCCCTTCAGAGAGCGGTCCTTCATCCCGTAGATGTTGGTAAAGATGCGATCTTCGTCCTTGAGCATAGCCCTACCCTTCTTCGTCCCGGCGCGCGCGCCAGATTTGATATGTCACGATCAGCGCGAAGGTGAAAGCCGCCAGAGCGATCAAATCGAAAAGAACCGCGAAACGGGCATCCAACCCGATCCGCGGTCCGATGGCCTGGACCGCCAGCCACAGCAACATGGTGCCGGCGATCAGAAGACCGGCAAATCGGCCCTTGGCGCGCAGGCGCCGGTCTTCTTCGGTCTCTGGCATGGCTTAGTACACGTCGCCCTTATCGACCTTCTTGGAGAACGCGGTCTCTCCGCCCGAGGCAAGCAGCTTGGCCTGCTCGACCCAATTGTCACGGCTCACCCGGCCCTTGAAGCCCTTGAGATTGGCATCGACCCAAGCGACCTCATCGGCACTCCAGCTTGCGACCTGATCGAAGTGGTAGAAGCCAAGGCTGTGCAGAAGCTGCTCAAGCTTCGGCCCTACGCCTTTGATCTTCTTCAGATCGTCGGGCCCACCGTCGCGCGCGGCGCTCAAGGTGGCGGGCTTGGTGCCCTCATCGGCGCCCTCGACCACGCCGTCG
>PDRY01000017.1 GCA_002748265.1 Rhodobacterales bacterium | reverse complement strand
GATCTCTTTCGGGACTGACTTCGTCGCCGGAAGAAAACGCGTGCCCAAACCCGCTACCGGGAAAATGGCTTTGGTGACTTTCTTGGTCATGTTCGAATTACCCTCTATACGCTCCGCACAATTACTACGGAGTTAATTACAATCGTTTTAGCGACCCGCGCAAAAGACTACACTACGACGAGAGGAGTAAACGCGGAATTGTTCCGAAGTATTTGGCCATTACGCCCAGCATGAACTCCAGAAGATATCAGCGCATAACAGGATGCATAATTGCTCACTGTTGCATCGGCGTGACACTTGGTCATTCAACAATAGCGCATCTAGCAAGGTCGCGCATTTCTGAACCGGGCAATATCATCCCTGGAGCAATGGCACTATTGGACCCGGCAGAGCATATCAATTATTGGCCGCGTTCACCGCGCTGAAGACCGTTGGAAGCAGCTGCGATATGGCCCGGTTCCACCGGGTAATCGGCTGCTGAGCGACGAAGACGACATCGTCGGGACGAAGTTCGAAATCGGTCATCAAAGCAAGGTTCGCAGCGTTGCGTGCATCCAGATGCCACGCTGTGATCGCCCCGAACTCAAGCGGATTGTCCGAAGCGCGCAACACATAGATCTGCGAGACATCGCCCGTCGCGGACGCGATTCCCTTGCCCGTAGCAAACAGCGCATCGGCCAGCTTTGCTTTCCGTTCAAAGGGAAGGGCGAAACGCGACTGGGCGCCGACCTCGCCCGCGAGGTAGACGTAGTCCCGCTGATCGGCGCCCAGCTCACGCCTCAGTTGGTAGTTGCTTCTCGCCTCGTCCAGCTCACCCCGGCGGATGGCGACTGCGGCGTTCAACTCATTGAGCGCTTGCACACGGGCGTCTTGCCGGGCCTTGGTCAACACGATTTGCTGTTCGAAATACGTCTTAGCCTGATCCAGCTCCAACCCGACATCGACGAAGACCGCGTCCCCGTCCACCAGCCGGGTGTTCAGCAGATCACCCCGTTCATACAGCGTGGTGACCGGGATCTGATACAGCGCGCCGTCCCGGTAAATCCGAACAGAGGCAGAATCCTGATCGGGAACCGAGATCCCGCCGACGGATGCCAGGGCATCGCCCAGCAGCACCGGCTGCAAGCCGACCGGCAGCACACCCGGACGCCCGACGCCGCCGCCAATCGACACGCGGCGGGAATTGAACTCGGTGATCTCAAGGCTGAAGGTCGGGTCGAACTGGTTTTCGACCAACCGCTGGAACAGCACGTCTTCGGCCTCTTCGATGGTCAGTCCGGCGATGCGAACCCGGCCGACATTCGGAATGTTGACCGCCCCATCATCTTGCACGGTGTAGCCTTGACGCGAATTCTGCGCCGCCAGTAGGCCGGACAGCTCCTCGACCGCAGAGCTGCCATTGGGCGCCGACAGCAACACGATATCACCCACGCCGATGGTGTAGGGTCCGGGGCTGACCGTCGGCGGCGCCTGAAGGGCGATCACACCGGGGGCTGTTTCCCGATCAAAGGTCGGCGTCGGCAGAGCCCCGACACCGCGCTGCGACACTCCCACGCCAGCCGTTTGCGAAAAGATCGCCGGAAGTGTCCGCGGCTGATAGGCGGAGCGATTGGCCTGAATTGCTGTCTCTGCCGTGATCGGCACGACCCGCACATTAGCCCCTTGCGTGGCCCCGGCTTGCACGGAGGCCGACCGGTATACGGAATCGCACCCAGCCAGTCCCAGAGCGACCGACACGGCAATAACAATTCGGAACATCGGTTCACCCCTCAGTTTGGTACGATCCGCGTAGAGATATTTTCGATCCTTGGCCCAGCCCATTGCCGTGCCTGGACGATGTGTCCGGTCTCATCAGAGACCCAATAGAAATTGACAAACGCCTGATCAAGATTGCGGCAGCGTTCCGTCATCAGCGTGGTCGGGACCGGCCCCGAGGCCAGCTCGATCTCTTGCGGGCCATCGTTTTCAATGACGCATCTGTATGTGCGCGTGACAGCTCGGTCATTCCCATCGAGGTAAGTGTGGAACCGGTCAGCTTGGCCAGAACGCCGCTCCAGGATGAGCGCGCGCGGCTCGCTCAGCTCGGACGCGAGCAACCCTTCGCCCAGCCCGCGCGTGCTGTGCAACATCCCCGATTGGAGCGCGATATGGAGGCCATCAGAGCTGATCCAGTACTCGTAATCCCCGTGCCGTCGCTCCAACACCATGTTGCCGACTTGGTTCCACTTAACGAACCCCACCTGCAAAATCGGTGCTTCGGCACGCAGACGGGCCGCAAAGCGCGGCACAAAGTCCTGCCCACTGCCTGCACCGCGCAATTGGTCGGCGACGGCGACAGCTGGCGAGCGCTCTTCCAGGTCGGAACTGCAAGCCGCAAGCCCCACCCCCAACAGCAGACAGAATGCCAACGCGCGTAGACTCATCGGAAGAATCGCCCCCATCCATCCGTCAAATTGACCGCACGGTAATCGCGGGTTGTCTCATAGAGCCGATCCGGCACATGGAGCCTGGCGCCGCCATCGCGGGTCACCGGCTGAAGCGTCTGGGAAACCACATTGCGTGACGGCTTCCCGGTCAGCCACGAAACAGGCACCTCGAAACGGATCCCTTTATCAAAGGAGCCCTCTCCGAAATCCTCGAAGGACACATCCGTCAGCGTGAAGTAGGCGCCGATTTTGAAGCCATTGTTGAACTCGCGATCAAGCGCAACGGTCGCACCCCAATCGCCCGCTAGGTAGCGCCCGGCGTCAATCTGGGCCAGGAACCCGTTCTCGAAATCGTAATAGGCAGACACGTGGCCAGTCACGATATCGTAGTCCTGAAGACCAAACAGCATATCGAAATCCCGCTGCACAGCGTAGTTGAGCTCCGCACCGAGCGCCAACCGACTGTCCACGGGATACCACAGCAGTTCTGTGGAAACCCCTGCATACATTGTCTCAAGATACCCGGCTGTGATCCGTCCGAACAGGTCGGGCGCGGGCCGGAACAGGTAGTCCACGGTGAGACGGTTGATTTCGAAATCCGACTCGATGGCGTAGCGATATCCGTTGGAGCGAACTTTGGGCAAAACGGAATTCGATGTCCGGGTCGCATCGTCAATGGAGCTGTATATCGGGTAGCGGAACTTCCCGTTGAAGCTCAGGCCGGGCTGCGGGGCATATCGCAGCGAAAGCTCCGGCCCGAAATCGAAACGGAGCGGCTGGTCGGGGTCAAAAAACGAAAAGCTGGTGTAAGGGGACAGGGAATACGAGAAGCGAGGGTAAGCGCCCGCCAGTTCACCTTCCCGCGCATTCTCTAAGGGCGCGTCTTCAATCCGGCTGCGCGCCAAAGACAACCAGGCCCCATCATAGTGGGTCTGAAGTTCCTCCAGATCGCTGCGCCGGAATGTGACAGCGGTGGTGGGCAGCCCCTTGGGCTGAGGGATGATGGTCAACCGAGTTACCGAAGCGGGCAGAACATTCGCCATCGCGCGGGCGGTGCGGCCGATGGCCTGAGCTTCGATATCGTAGCGCCGGTTGCGAATACGGACCGTCGCTTCGTCCCCGCGGACCGCAAGCGCATCCAAGGTGATGCCATCGTCTTTGAGCACTGCGCCAAGCAACTCTTCGGCGCGCGTGCGCCCGGTCGGCTCGCTCATCGCCCAGCTGGCCAGAACCGCTTCGTTCCGCGGCGGTATCGGCAGTGGGGCCGCTTCGAGCCCCCCCGGCGCACGCCGCTTAGCCGGATCGAAGACATAGCTGTATTGAAGCCCGACCGTCGTGCCGCCGACCACGAACGCGCGCAGGCTGGATCCGCTCGGGTACGAATAGCTTAGCCCGACGTTGACCGGGGAAGAGACATCAATAACACCGCGATCAACTTCGATGTCGTAGGCGTCGCTCGAATACTCCACTTGCAGGCTCAACCGGTCGGTCGCCTGGTATTCGACGCCGCCAAAGAACGCGACGGGCCCCCGGAACCAGGCACCGAAGTCGAGCTGGCCCGTGGCGTTGATCCCCCCAGCCCCGACATCGGGCCGCGTTTCGAAGCGATCCCCCAGCACACCCAGCGGGCTATCCATGGCGCCGCGCTGCGCCAGTCGCCCCCACCCCAGTCCGCCGGTGACTTCCAACCGAGGCCCAAGATGCTTGGTCGCCACGAGATACTCGCTCGAAAGGATGCCGGTACCTCCGAAATCCCTCAGGCCAACCGCCAAAGCGGGGCGCGATGCCGTCTCTTCAAAGACTTGATAGTGAAGATCAAAGCTCCTGTCGAAGCGGTCGGAAAGGCGAGAGCCCCGTTCGAAATCACGCAAGATCGAATAGCGGAATACACCGTAAAGGCGAGGAAAGACCTGAAAGACTGCTGTATTTCTTGAGGTATTGCCAAATCGATTCGTCGTAAGGGCAACCTCGCCATCCCCCAGAACATCGGCGTTGGGCAGGTCGATCAGGCCGGGCGTCCCTAGAGAAGAAATGGTCTCGCCGCTGGCCGCCCACGGCATTAACGCTCCGACCATTGCGAGAGCCGCGATGCGCCGCGCCGCCCTTCGGTCCCGTTCGGCTTTCTTGTCGACGGTAGCCACGCGAGTCGCATCCCCAGTTTCCAACAGATTCCAGACCCCATCTGGCTGACCCACTGCGGTATTGCAACCGCATTCCCGGGTTCGGGATGCGTCCCCTACGGAAGTGTCGCCCGGGCCGCGCAGGCGCCCGGGGCGAATGGTCCCTGGCAACCGGACTAAGCGTTTTGCAATCATCCGAGATAAGGCGCGTGCGGCTTAAGCACACTAGGTCGTCATCGCGGTAGGCACCTGTTCCTGCGCTTTGCGAATCGGACCACCGCTGGTTGCATCGGGCGCCCAAACCTGAAAGAGCACCAGCGCAGATCTGTCTGTCCCGGCCTCAGCACACTCAAACACCAGTTCAAGATCATGCTTTCAGAACTCTTCAGGCGTCTCCGCCCCATCCCAGCCTTCGACGCGCCCGCGCCCGAAACCCGACTGTCCGTCATCGGCGACGTTCATGGACGGGCAGAGCTGCTGACCAAGGCCCTGGATCGCACCATCGGTCAAGTTATTCTGGTCGGTGATTACATCGACAGAGGCGAACACAGCGCGGACGTCTTGCGCCTCCTGATGGAGCGTCCAGACCTGGTTTGCCTGATGGGCAATCACGAAGAGATGTTGCTGCGCACTCTGGACGATCCGCAGCGCAACGGGAGTCGCTGGTTGCGCTACGGCGGCCTGCAAACAATGGCGAGTTTTGGTGTCTCCGGCGTCGCCGAAACCACCAGCGGCCCCGCCCTGACAGATGCGCGCGACCGATTGGCCGAACGCATGGGGCCGGACATGATCGCATGGCTCCGCGCGCTGCCATCGGTGTGGCAATCGGGGAACGTCGTGGTGACCCATGCCGGCGCAAACCCGGCGCACCCGATCAAGGATCAAGACAGCAAGGCGTTACGTTGGGGGCATCCCGACTTTCGCAGAACGGCGCGCAAAGACGGCCTTTGGGTCGTCCACGGACACTATGTCACAGAGCATCCCGTGATGGAAAAAGGCCGCATCAATGTGGATACGGGTGCCTACACGACGGGAAAGCTGACGGTGGCCCATTTCGAAGACACTAACGTTAGCTTCGAAGCCGTGAGTTAAGCCGCACGTTCAGCAGCCCCCCACATCAACGCCGGCACGTCCTGGAAGGAATCGCAGAGAGGCCCTCAACGAGCAATGCGCCCCTTGTGGAAACGGCTGACAAAGCACCGCTTTCGCTGCAGCAGGGAATACCCTGACTGCGGGTCAAGGTTCGCCCGCTGCTGCAAACTCCGCGACATATCGACAGCAAAAAACAGTTGCCTGCGAACAGCGCAGACCGAGGAGCAAATCGCCTTGAGACCTACGCCACGGCTGTGTGGCGGAGGAGGAGCCCCCACAATCTTTATCTTAATTTATTGTATTTGTTAATTTATTACTTTATCCTCTGGGTTAAACCGCCAAAAAACCCACCAAAAAAGATCTACTCGCGGACATCTTGATCTATCGCCAGATATGCGCCTCCCCCATGCCCCTTTTTTCTACTACTGTTCATGCTGCTATTGGCAGCCCTCGACGTCAGAATTCTTTTTTGAGATAACGGTTTCCGCAAGACTGCGCCGTGCGCTCAGTGTTAGTTGTGGGAAGCCACCTTTAGCTCGACCTTAAACGCATTGATCTTGATGGAAATGCTCCACGTTGGGTGGACAGATGTTGAGAGTGAGATCGCGACCGCGCGAGCGATGGTTGACTGGTTGGGTGATCTCTCGGAACTTCTGGATGCCGTAGCGCGCGATTTTAAGCTTGGCGGTGGCTACACAATTACTTTGAAACCGGGGCTCTGGAACGAAGACCAGTGTGGTGCTATCCGTTCTGCAAGCTACATCACCGGCGAACATAGCGGCATTCAGTAGAAGCGGATGACCACCATAGTTTTGACATCAATCCCGACTTGCCCGGGGATTGGCTGGAGGAATTTGAGAAAGATTGCATGACGCAGCCAACTGAATCATCTGGCATGTCTCTACCAGCAGACTTCTTGGACAGGCTGCGAGGGAGAGTTAAACTATCAGACGTGGCTTCTAAATGGGTCACATGGGACACCCGAAAAAGCAATCCGAAGAGTGGTAGCTACTGGGCCACTTGTCCATTTCACGATGAGGAAACTTCCAGCTTTCACATCGATGACCAGAAAGGCTTCTACTACTGCTTCGGCTGTCACGCGAAGGGTGACCACATATCTTTGGCAAAAGAAATGCAGGGTGTTGAATTTGATCAGGCTGTTCGACAGCTGGCATTCGTTGCCGGAATGGATCAAGAACTTGCACCGCAGGAGAGTGCTCGACAAATGATCGAACCGCCCATGCTCTTGCAAATTAAGGACTTGATGGTCGAGCACTTCAATCCGGAAAACTATCTTGAGGTCGGCGCACTTACAGGTTGGACTAAAAAAATCAAAAGCCACGATCGCCTTCTTCGAAGCTTGCATTGGGGAGATCCCGACTATCCTGGAAACGTCATAGAGCTGCTAACGAGGATGGAAGAGGCAAAGGATGGATCTTTTGAGAAGCTGCAAGTTTACATTGAGCGAAAATTCGCAACCGAATCACAAGCAATCATTGAAGCTACGGCCTTCTCTGAAGCAAGGCGTAGTTTGGGTTATCACTTCGTTCAGTCGAGGGATGACATTATCGGGGTGATGATGCCATTCGGAAATGGATTTGGCGGCGTTTACGAGGCCATCAAAGCCGCCTGTTCAACAACGCCACTCCCGGCAAGGCGTGCGGACGAAGTTTGGAATAGTTCCGTCTTGATCAACGATATTTTGGAGTTAATCAATCATTCCGCTGTTGTGATTTGCGACCTGACCGGAAGGAACGAAAATGTTTTCTATGAGCTAGGGATCGCTCATGCGTGGGGGAAGCCAGTCATTCCGATAACTCAAAGGCCTGAAGATGTGCCATTCGATCTCCGACACCATAGGTATCTGACCTACCTAAATAACAGCGAAGGACTGACAACCTTGCAGAGCGGCTTGGCGGATAGATTGCAGAGCATTATTGAAAAAAGGGTTCGAATTTAGATATGCATCTATTGATATCAGAAGTCATTTCTGGATCGTGGGCTATAGCCACCAGCTGTGCTCTGTGCAGATCGCAATGCTGTGGACCCACCGGTGGCGGTGCGTGGAAATGGTTCTGTTTTGGTTCACTGGCCAGTTCTATAAGGACTTAAGCACTACCAGTGCTCTGTCGTACGACACCCCTCAGCCTCTTTCGCTTCTTTGACTAGCCTGTGAACGGGATAGTTGACGGGGACGTTGAACTGCGTATCCCATGCCGTCATGTTCTTGAGACTCTTCTTGTAGGCGCCCTCGGCCATTGAGCCTTCCATGAAGAGCGTCGATTTTGGGTCGATCTTGAGGCCAAACATGTCCGCTGCGCCTTCGTTCCTAAGCATGTTAAGCTCGTCCATCGCGCACATGAAGGCGAGCGTTTCGGTCAGTGAGCCCGGCTGACGAAACGGGGCTTTCTGACTGCAGCAGTATGAGAAGTACGACAGCGGGATGATCCCGTTTTCGTAGAAGTCTTCTCGGAGGTTGCGGTACTTGAGCCGCTGAAACGGGAGGGTTCTAAACTGGTGCAGGGCGAGCCGCGCTGCGAATAATCGGCTTTGATCTAGGCCATAGACTCTGGCGGGCCGGGTTGGTTCTTCGGGTAACTTCATGACAATTTCCATATATACAATGAGGTAATATAATACCACAAAAATATGCGAATGTCAAGATACTTCACAACAAAGTCAATGAGCATCGCAAATATTCATACTTTGGAAATGCCCGAGAACCCATTGAAATAATAGTGCATTGGGAGGTTTGTGTTTATCCAAGATATATGCGGGGCGCAACTGAAAGTATGTATCTTTTATAGGTAAAACTAGATGAGCATCCGGAAGCGTATTTATCATTGGATTCGATATGCCAGACAGGGAACGGGAGGCAAACTGATTATCTGGCCTCAATGCTTACTCAAAGCGATCAAGGGGCATAGTAAAAATGCAGAGCTCAAAAGGCCGAATCAACAACGCCTGCGCGAGCGTTTTAAGGATAGCTCATTGTAGGCCGTCTGTAGGTCTTCGTACTTTCTTTTCAAATTCCGGACCTCTGAGTGCAAGCTCGCTAAGGCGCCATTAATTGCGCTTATCTCGGCTTTCTCAGAGTGCTCTTTGCTCTGATTATCGCTAGTCGCTTCGAGTGAGGAGCGAAGACTTCTCACCATACTAATTTTCACCTCCACCGGTCCGCCCCGAAAATTCATTTCGTTCATTATATGATCTAGGCTCTGGTCTTCGGATCTGTCCTCAAACTCCATATCTAACGTTATTAGCTTTAGAACTGCGCCCACAAGGTGCCAGTTATGGTTTGAAAGCACACCAAACCAAAACACGTCGCTTGCAATGCGGACATTGAGCTCGGTTTCCGGGTGGAGGGTGATTTCTTCGATGATGCTCTCTAACAGTGGAGAGGGCAGTGAGATGTCTACGATGATGTGAGACTCAGAGACGAAAGGATGCCAACCAATTGTGAAGTGAGCCTCATCATCAGTTGCAGGTAGGAAATTAACTCTACTTATTTTACTTGTTCCTGATTGCCCTAGCCCTGAAATACTACCCTGCAGACCCGATATTTTGTCAGCGAGCAGTTCACCCTCCCCGTATATCCATGACTCCGTTTCCATGTGATATCTCTTAACTGAATCGTTGTCTTCCAAGTCCTCCCGTACAGCTAGTTTGATATCTTTTCGAACGAAAGGGGACGTGACTGTAAACGAAAATGGAGCGCGGTGAGGGCCGTAGGAACTTCCCGTGCGGGCATCAGTAAAACTGAACCCGCCGTCGTACGAATGACTCATGTGAAAACCTCCATCACTCCAGCGCCATCAGAGCCAGTATGGACTATGGGCCGGGCATGCACCAAGGCACTAACTCCATTTTTGCGGCATAACTTTCATTTTCAAATTGGAATCAATGACCGGAGACTTCTCGCTCATGCTAAAGCCTTCAAACAAGACAGACAGGACACCGCCTAGCGATGTCCTGTCCGTCTGTTGGAAGGCGTGGCTTAAGAGGGTACATCCGACCGGCTCTCGGCTGCAGGTTTGGGAACACAGACCCTGCCGCCACTCCTTGATGCGCTCCCGTCAGAAACTGACCTGTCGATTGCCTTCGCGCGAGCCTCCTCGCTCCATGGCTCTTCGCGCACCGCCGCAAGGCCATTCACAACGTCATGCTTACTTGCGCAGATCAATTCGCCATCTTCGCTACCTACCTGCATGATCGCCGTCACGACATGATCGCTGTTTCGCTTAGCGGGTGGAGCACCGTTGATGTTGGCGGGGTGGGTGACCTGTTCAAGCACTGCTGTCGTTAGCGGCTTCCCTTCGGCCTCAACTTCAATATCTTGCAACACAAAGCTGAGAGGCGAAGGTGGAGTTCCGTCTTTCATTTTGTCGTTCTGCAAGGTGATCGTGTCTGCATGTCTCGATACCTTGAAGCTCTGATCTAGGCCCGCATAGAAGGCGCTTGATCCTCGCCCACGGTCCTTCTCGCTGTGACCAGTGTGATGGACGACACAGACATTTGACTCGAAGTCATGTGCAAGCTCGCTAAGCCTCTCCAAGATTTCACCAGCGTCGGAAGCCTTGTTCTCGTCCCACTTTCCCATACTTCTGTTGAGAGTGTCGAAGATCACGAGCTTCGCGGGCGGATGTTGCGCGTTTATTGCGGAAATACCCTCACATAGCGAACGCCATGCCGCGTCATCGCTCATTGACACGCTACGTCGCGAGAAGAACAAATGCGCTTCTCGACGATCCACCGACCTTTTCTTACACCAGCCTTGAATGCGTCTCAGGGCGCCTTGTGCGCCTTCTGCCGCAACATAAATAACGGACTGCGGTTCGCTGACGTCGTGCCCGTAAAATGGGCTTCCCGTTGCAACAGACATTGCCATGTCGAGGGCCACGAACGACTTACCTGCATAGCTTGCCCCGTAAATCATAGACAGCGCCGTTTCTTCTAGGAGGCCATTAACGACAAACCGAGGCTGTCTCAGCTCAAGATCGCCAACCTTTTGCAATAGTGGGCGCGTGCTTGCTCCAAGCGGAGTCGGCGTGTTGGGGCGCGATCCTGAGTCCGGCAGAGATTCAGGTTCAGTGCGCGGTTGCTGTGCCATATGAGCGACCGTTCCAAAGGTAACACCTCCGTCCTCCGAGTAGCTTTGCCACTTTCGTATGGTCAGGTCGGCGTCGTAGCTAGCTCCCTGGCGGGACCAGTCATTAAAAATCTGGAACCCCTCAGCAGAGCCTCCTGTTTCAGCGTGAATTCCCATTCCTACCTTGTTCCAATCGTCATGCGGCATATTAGGATCAAGCTTAGCGATGACTTCGCGGATGCTCTCAGGGCTTCGACGAGGGCGACGAGCTGGTCGGGAGGTGGGAGCTGTTGTGCTAGAACTTCGCACTTCTTTGCTCGCGCCTTCAATTAGCCACTCCGGTGCCTCCGCCGCATCGCCAAAATTCTCAGCGTGGTAAGCATTGCCGTCCACCACGCTTGGCGCGACGACGACATAACCATTGTGCTTGATGTCGATGGCAGGGACCTTTTCGCCGTTGATTTTCAGTTGAGCAAGATATCGGTGCCCGCCGTCGACAAAGATGTGGTGAGTACCGCCCCTCCCTGTGCGCTGCGACCATGTTTTAGGCAGATCCTCGGAAAACGGGTGGGACTCGTCTTTGTAGGTATCGAAGTCAACTGCAACGAGACCTGACGCCTTTAGGTTGATACCGATGTTTGCGTTAGGTTCTGCGCTCCACCACGCTTCGATCTGCGCGAGATCGGTTGTTGCGTTATGTTGCCAAGACGAGATGCGAGCTACTTTGGTCCCCGGATCGAGTGGAAGTACTTTGAAACCGCGCTTGGCATAGGCCAGCGCGGCCTCTTTGAGGGTTAATTCATTAATATCCATATAAAATTCCTTCTTTACAAAATGGATGTGTTAATCGTTTGTGCTCCAAGCCAGTCCAAAATCGACTGCCCCTTGTAGAGCACGCGGCGGCCTGAATATGTCCAAGCGGGACCGCGCCCTTGGCTCCGCCACTTTGCAAGCGTTTGCACTGCTGCCACTTGGCGAAGAGCCTCATCTTGAGGCCGGTAGTAGTTATGAGCTTCGATCAGCTGCGCTCACCTCCTTTCAGTTTTTGCCTGACGCGATATGCGCCAGAGACCTGAAAGAAGACTGCGCTATTTTGCTTGGAATCTCGATTCCTGTCCCACGAACAGAACCAAAATAACTCACATCGCGGAATCCGAATATGGCGAGCCGTGAGTCATGAATTTGCGCATAGCTTGTTTTGGCGTGCCCACTTTGACTCCTTCTGTCGCGAGCGCGCTTCTTACGCTCGTGTACAGCTTGAAAAGGTCGGAGTTTCGAGACTCGCCAACCTCGGGCTTCCGTCCCTTTAGGTCAATGAAAGCGTCGTAGCACCTGGCAGCTGTCGCAATAGCTGTGAAACCCGTGCCTGCTTGAATTTCGGGCACCCCATCTAGGTGATCAAACAAAGCGCGTTCGAACTTGAGTAGTTGGGCCAGTTCATCAGTCGCATGAAGCATGAAGGGACGATCACTTTCGCTTGCAAAGGTGTCGTGCTCGGCAAGCGCAATCGCTTTTTTCAGATCGTCTCGAAGTCGAGAATACCGGTATGTAAGCTGCCGAGCCGAACTGAAGAGTGCCTCAATTTGCTTCTGATCCTTCTTGTTCTTCCGCATCCACGCATCATCTTTAGCGGCGGACAGTATCCTTGCTGAGTGGCATGCCGTCGCTTCGACCCTGCTCCGATCATCTTGAGCAATCTGGAAGTAGTCTATGAGCGCATTGGTGACGGCTTGGCTCGGGACCTCTGGCTCGAATATGCCGTCAACTTCATTCTTTCTGTTCCGGCTCACGAGACCTCTCCTTTCACATACCGCCCCCATTGTTCCATGACTTCACGCCTGCGTGAGAGCAGGTCCGAGCGGGAGTAGGATTGCTCCACCGCGTTTCCGATAGCGTGAGCCAGGGAAAGCTCGGCAATCTCACGATCAACGCTATTGTCGCCGCACCAATCGCGGAAGGTGGAGCGGAACCCGTGAACTGTAATGCCCGTTCGTCCCATCCGTTTTAGGACCGATGCCATTGTCATGTTGGACAGTGGCTTTCCGGCTTTCTGACCTTCAAAAATCAGGTCGCACCTGCGCGTATTGTGTAGGCGGGTCAGGAGGGCCATAGCCCCGTCACAGAGCGGCACTGTATGAGCCTTATTGGCCTTCATGCGCAAGGCTGGGATGCTCCATGTGCGCGCTTCTAGGTCGATCTCTGACCAAACTGCGCCAAGCGTCTCAGATGTTCTTGCGGCTGTCAGAATGGTAAACTGCAAAGCAATCGCTGCCGTGCCGTCACGTTCGATCAGCTCCGACCAAAACGCGGGAAGCTCTGCCCATTGAAGGGAAGAGTGGTGACTCACGGCTACCGACGCTGTGCCGCGTTGCAGGACATTGGCCCGCTTTATGATCTCTACAGGGTTTTCGCCGGTGCGGTATTGCTTGGCTCGGGCAACGTCGAGGATCTTTGCGATCCTCTGCATGACGCGGCGCGCTGTTTCTCTCTTTTCATTCCAGATCGGCTCGATGCAGCTCAGAACGTGTTGCTGCTCGATTTGGTCAACCCGCATCCCGCCGATCTGTGGGAAGGCGTAGTCTTGCAGTGTATTCGTCCATTGCTGGCGATGCTTCGCGTTGGTCCACCCAGTCTCGTTGCTGGCGATCCATTCTCGGGCCAGCTCTTCAAAGCTAGGGACCTCTCTGATCTCTTCTTGAAGCGGGTTGATACCTTGCTTGGCGAGCCGTTTGAGCCTGAGGGCTTCTTCTCGGGCCTCTGGCAACGGAACCTCAATCGCGTTTCCTAGGCCGATTTCCATGCGCTTTGGTGCGCCACTGGATGTGACCATACCTTTGACTTGGACGCGGGCGATCCATCGCCTCGCCCCGGAATCGCCCACGACCAGATAGAGGCCGTGTCCATCGGCGTATTGGCCAGCCCCTAAGGTTCTGACCTTTGTTGCTGTGAGGGGTGTTGCTTGCTTTGGCATTTGACCACCATAATATCCACCAAAAATGATACACCCCGGGGTATCTCGGATCAACACGAGGAATGGGTCAATCGGAAAATTCGCCAAAACAGCCTTACAAATAAGGCATTCGTCAGGATGGGGATATCTTGGGATATTGAGGTGTGGCGGAGGAGGAGGGATTCGAACCCCCGGACCGCTCTCACGATCAACGGTTTTCAAGACCGCCGCATTCGACCACTCTGCCACTCCTCCGGCGCGCCCCTTCTAAGGGGTGATCAACGCGACGAAAAGGGGGCGTTTTTCGCCGACCCTCCGTGCGCAGGGTTCCCATCGCAAGACGGCATCGCTATCGTCTGCACGACCCACAGAGGCAACCGCTGGGCACAACGGCGGACACCATCGCAAGAGGCTCGTGCAGGAGGAATTCGCAATGCCAGATCCTAGACCCCATCGCCGCGTCTCGCCCTCAAGCGCTGTGCTGCTTGGCACGCTGCTCGCCCTTTCGGGCTGTGGGCAAGATGGGTTCAAAATGCCCAATTTTGGTGGCGGCGCGGCGCAAAGCACCGAGCAAGCGGCCTCGGTCGAACTGGTCGAGCGCGACGTCGAAGCACCCTCTGTCTTCCAGCAGACGGACAAGGGGCTGTGGGATGGTCGCCCGTCTCTGGGCGGTGTGTGGGTTGCGCATCCCAATGTCACAGACCCCGAGCGGGTCATCATCCGTAACGAAGACAACGGGAAATTCGTCATCGGCGCGCTGTTCCGCAAGGAAACCGCGACGCCGGGCCCGAAATTCCAGGTCTCCTCTGACGCAGCAGAAGCCCTGGGGATGCTGGCGGGCGCCCCGGCGCTCCTGAACGTCACCGCCCTGCGCCGCGAGGAAGCCCCCGCTGCAGCTGCAGCAGAGGCAGATACCGCAGACAGCGCGCCCGATTCGGACGACGCCGCCCCAACGCCCGCGCCCACCCAGGTGGCCCCCGCCGCTGCGCCTGCACCAGCAGCCCCCGCCCCGGTCCAGACCGGCAACCTTGGCAGCACGCTTGAGAAGCCCTTCGTGCAGATCGGCATCTTCTCGGTCGAAGCCAACGCCCGCCGTACCGCGGACAGCTTGTCCTCTGCCGGGCTGCCGGTGCGCGTCACGCAAAGTGAGACGGCCGGAAAGACCTTCTGGCGCGTCGTCGCAGGGCCTGCGGGCGATACCGCACAGCGGGCCGAGCTGCTCTCCGCCGTCAAGGCGAAGGGTTTCGCGGACGCCTATTTCGTGACCGACTGACGTAACCCCTGACGGGAGAACCCCCATGTTCCACCGCCTGATCGTCCTGACAATCGCCCTGCTGGGGCTGGCATCTCTGGCCTCGGCGCAGAGTTTCACAACCTCCGCGCGCGCGGCCTATGTCTACGACATGACCACCGGCACCGTGCTGCTGGAGAAGAACGCGGATCAGCCGCTGCCACCCGCTTCGATGTCCAAGCTGATGACGCTCTACATGGCGTTCGAAGCTGTTGCCGACGGGCGCCTGTCCCCGGACGAGCGTCTGCCCGTGTCCGAACATGCGATGTCCTATGGCGGCTCCACCATGTTCCTCGACACCACCGACCGGGTGCGAGTCGAAGACCTCCTGCTGGGGGTGATCGTGCTGTCGGGAAATGACGCGAGCGCCGTTCTGGCCGAAGCGCTGTCCACCGACGGGACCGAAGCTGGCTTTGCCCGGATGATGACCGAAAAAGCGCGCGAGCTGGGGATGACCAATTCCACCTTCGCCAACTCGAACGGATGGCCGGCCTCGGGCCACCGCATGTCCGTGCGTGATCTGGGCATCCTGGCGCAGCACATCATTTCCGATTTCCCGACCTTCTACCCGCTCTTTGCCCAACAGACCTTCGCCTTTGACGGGCGCGCGCCGCAGAACGTGCGCAACCGCAACCCGCTTCTGGGGCTGGGGATCGGCGCGGACGGGCTCAAGACCGGGCACACTGAGGAGGCAGGCTACGGGCTTGTCGGCTCAGCCAAGCAGGGGGATCGCCGTGTCGTGTTCGTCCTGTCGGGCCTGCCCAGCACCCAGGCCCGCGCCGAGGAAAGCGAAAAAATCGTCAACTGGGCCTTCCGCCAGTTCGTTCAAAAAGCCGCCGCCCCCGCTGGCACCCGCGTCGCGGAGGCCGAGGTCTGGATGGGTGAGACGGCAACCGTCCCCTTGATGCTCGAAGACGATCTGACCCTGCTGGTGCCCGCGACGCAGCGCGGGCGGCTGGAATCCGAAGTGGTGTTCGAAGGCCCGATCAAGGCCCCGATCACCGAAGGCGACACCATTGCGGAACTGGTCGTCAAGCTGGACGGCCTGCCCGAAGTGCGCCGACCTCTTGTCGCCGCGCAGTCTGTGGGCCCCGGCGGCTTCAAATCCCGGATGACCACTGCTGCACAGGTCCTGATACGCCGCTTCCAGGATGCGCCCCAGGCCCCCGCCGTGATCGGCCCCGGCGCCGACAGCTGATGCAGGGGGATCGCGGGCTCTTCATCTCCTTCGAGGGGATCGACGGATCGGGCAAATCCACCCAGGCCCGGCGATTGGTCGACCGGCTGGCGTCTGAGGGCCACGATCCGGTTCTCACGCGCGAACCCGGCGGCGCCCCCGGCGCGGAGGAAATCCGTGCGCTGCTGCTCACCGGCGATCCGAACCGTTGGTCCGCAGAGACGGAGCTGTTGCTCTTCACAGCCGCCCGCCGCGATCATCTGGAGCGCACGATCCGCCCCGCCCTGGAGGCAGGCCGCACCGTCATCACCGACCGCTTCGCGGACAGCACCCGTGTCTATCAGGGCGCCACGCGCGGCGATCTGCGCGGCGCGGTTGACCGGCTCCATGAGATGATGATCGGGGTGGAGCCCGACCTGACCTTCATCATCGACATGGACCCGGAACGGGCCCTGACCCGCGGCCTTGCGCGCGGTAGCGGCGAAGATCGCTTCGAAGACATGGGGCTCGCCTTTCAGGAAACCCTGCGCCACGGGTTCTTGCACCTAGCGCACGAACACCCCGACCGCTGCGTCATCATCAATGGCGATCGCACCCCCGATGAGATCGCCGCCGAGATCACCGCCCAGACCGAGGCCCGGCTGTGAGCGATGATGGCGCCCCGCGCGCCGATCAGCTCGACGGAGCGCCGCACCCGCGCGAAACCGTCCAGCTTTACGGCCACGACACCGCCGAAGCGGAGTTTCTCGCCGCTCATGGCAGCGGGCGACTCCATTCCGGCTGGCTCATCACCGGGCCGCGCGGGGTGGGCAAAGCGACGCTGGCCTACCGCATGGCGCAGTTCCTGCTCGAAGGGCGCGAGGCCGACGGCGGCCTGTTTGGCGATGCGCCGACCCGCATTCCGCTCGACCCGGAAAGCCGCGACGCGCATCTGATCCGCTCTGGCGCGCATCCCGGGCTTGAAGTGCTCACGCGCGGGATGAACAAGACGGGCTCGGCCCTGTCGGACAGCATCTCCGTCGATCGGGTGCGCGAGCTGAAGGAGTTCTTCCACCTCTCCGCCTCTGATGGCGGGCACCGGGTAGTGATCGTCGATGCCGCCGATGAGCTGAACAAGAGCGCCGCCAACGCGATCCTCAAGGAGCTCGAAGAGCCCCCCGCCCGCACCACGCTGCTGCTTCTGGCGCACCAACCCTCGCGGCTGCTGCCCACGATCCGCTCGCGCTGCCGGACGCTGCGCCTGAACCCGCTCAGCGGCCCCGATCTCACCCGCGCTCTGGCGCAGGCTGGGTTCGAGATCGAGGCAGGCGAGTCGCTCGCCGCGCTCTCGGGCGGCTCGGTGGGCGATGCGATCCGGCTGCTGCATGCGGACGGGCTGGCGCTCTACGGGCAGATCGCGGGGCTGTTCGGGCGCGGTGGCCACATCGACCGCAACGCTGCCGTGAAGCTGGCGGACAGCGTGGCCGGACGAGCGGCGGATGCGCGCTTCCGGCTCCTGTCGGACCTGATCGACATCTTCGCGACCCGCGCCGCCCGCGCCGGGCTGATCGGGCCGCCGCAGGTGCAGGCCACCCCCCATGAGGCCGAGCTTTTGGCGCAGCTTTCCCCCCACGATGTCGCCGCGCGCGACTGGGCGGATCTGTCCGCCGATCTGGGCGAGCGGCTCCGCCATGGCCGCGCCGTCAATGTGGACAGCGCGGCGCTCACGCTCGAAGCGCTGCTGCGCATGGAACACATCGCCCGGCGCCACGCGGCTTGACCCGCCCCGGCCCTTCCCCGATACCAAGGGCAAGCGAAAAAGGCCGATCCCCCGTGACCCATCCCACCATTGTCGACAGTCATTGCCATCTGGATTTCCCCGATTTTGACGGAGAACTGGACGATGTGATCGCCCGCGCCCACGCGGCGGGCGTGCAGCGGATGGTCACGATCTGCACCAAACTGCGCCACGAGCCGCGCGTGCGCGCCATCGCGGAAGCCCATGACAGCGTGTTCTACGCCGCAGGCACCCACCCGATGAGCGCGGCAGAAGAGCCCATGGCGTCGGTCGAGGAGCTGGTCGCGCTTGCCGCGCATCCCAAATTCGTGGGCATCGGGGAAACCGGGCTGGACTACCATTACACCGCCGACAGCGCCGAGGTGCAAAAGCAATCGCTGCGCATTCACTGCGCGGCGGCGGCCGAGACCGGGCTGCCCTTGATCATCCATGCCCGCGCCGCAGATGACGACATGGCCGCAATCCTGGCGGAAGAACACGCCAACGCGCCGTTTTCCTGCGTGATGCACTGCTTCTCTTCGTCGGCGGAGCTGGCGCGAGCCGCGCTTGATCTGGGGTTCTACCTGTCGATCTCGGGCATCGCCGCCTTCCCCAAAAGCAGCGATCTGCGCGACATCTTCGCAAGCGCGCCGCGCGACCGGCTTCTGGTCGAAACCGACAGCCCCTACCTCGCCCCGCCGCCCCATCGCGGCAAGCGGAACGAGCCAGCCTACACCGCGCTCACCGCGCAGCGGATGGCCGAAGCCTTCGGCATGGATTACGCCGATCTGGCGGCACAGACGACGGCGAATTTCGACCGGCTGTTCGCGAAGGCCGCGCCGTGACGCTGCGGGCCACCATTCTGGGCTGCGGCTCTTCTGGCGGCGTGCCCCGGCTTGGCCCGGATGATGGCTATTGGGGCGATTGCGACCCGTCCAACCCCAAGAACCGCCGCCGCCGCTGCTCGCTGCTGGTCGAGCAAGAGAGCGCGAACGGCACCACCCGAGTGCTGATCGACACCGGCCCGGACCTGCGCGATCAGCTTCTGGGTCAGGGCGTGGGGAAGCTGGATGCCGTGCTCTACACGCATCCTCACGCCGACCATGTCCACGGCATCGATGATCTGCGGATGATCGTCTACAACCGCCGCGCCCGGCTGCCCGTCTGGGCCGATGCGCCGACCTCCACGGCCCTGCGCGAGCGGTTCGGCTACGCGTTCGAGACGCCCGAAGGTTCGGACTATCCGCCAATCCTAGATCTGCACCTGATCAACGGCCCGGTGACGGTCAGCGGCGCGGGGGGCGATGTGACCTTCACCCCGTTCACGGTGGAGCATGGCCGCATCCCGGCTCTTGGCTTTCGTGTCGGAGACCTAGCCTACCTGCCCGATGTCTCTGATATCCCCGAAGAGGTCTGGCCGATGCTCGACGGGCTCGACACCTGGATCGTGGACGCCCTGCGCCGCACGCCCCATCCCAGCCATGCGCACCTGCCGCTGACGCTGGAGTGGATCGCCCGCGCCGCCCCGCGCCGCGCGGTGCTGACCAATCTCCACGTTGACATGGACCACGCGGCCATCGACGCAGAGACCCCGGATCACGTCACCCCTGCCCATGACGGCATGGTGATCTCGCTATGAGCGGGCCATGGCAGGCTTGATCTCGGTCATCCTGCCGGTCTTCCTGGTGATCGGCGCGGGCTATGCCGTGCTCTGGCGGGGCTGGTTCGGCACGGATGTGACCGAAGGGCTCATGCGCTACACCCAAGGCTTTGCGATCCCGGTGCTGCTGTTTCGCGCGATCTCGACCCTGGACCTGAGCGCGGGCCTGAACCCTGCGCTTCTGGGCAGTTTCTACACCGGCGCGCTCACCAGCTTCGCGGTCTGTTTCGCGGGCGCGCGGCTGCTGTTTGGCCGCCCCTGGGAGGACAGCGTGGCCATCGGCTTTTGCGGGCTGTTCTCGAATTCGCTGCTGCTGGGTCTTCCGATCACGGAACGCGCCTATGGCCCTGATGCCATGTCCGGCAACTACGCGATCATCGCGCTGCATTCCCCGATCTGCTACGGCGTCGGCATCACAGCAATGGAGATCGTCCGCGCGCGCGGCGGATCGCTGGCCAGCTTGCCGGGCAAGGTCGCCCGCGCCATGTTCCGCCATCCGCTGATCATCGGGATCGCTCTGGGCCTGACGGTGAACCTCTCCGGCCTGCCCCAGCCCGACGTCTTTGCCGAAGCCTGCGATCTGATCGCCCGCTCCGCCCTGCCTGCGGCGCTGTTCGGGCTGGGCGGGACGCTCTACCACTATCGCCCCGAAGGCGATCTGCGCACCATTGCCATGGTCTGCGCGTCCTCGCTGCTGCTGCACCCGCTGATCACCTATGGGATGGGGCGCGGGCTCGCACTCCCGGTGCCGGACCTGCGCAGCGCGGTGGTGACGGGGGCGATGGCGCCGGGGATCAATGTCTATGTCTTTGCCAGCATGTATGGCGTGGCCAAACGGGTCGCGGCCTCTTCGGTGCTGTTCGGAACCGCGCTAACCATCCTCACCGCGACCTTCTGGCTAACGGTCCTGCCCTAGCCGCAGACCGGGCAGCCGGGATCGCGCGCCACGCGCATCTCGCGGCTTTCTGCATAAAGCGCGTCATAGATCAGCATCCGGCCTGAAAGCGTCTCTCCGGCGCCGACCAGATGCTTGACGGCCTCCGCCGCCATGATCGTGCCGATGATCCCGGGCAAAGGCCCCAGCACCCCGGCCTGAGCGCAGGACGGCGCCAGATCCGGTGCGGGTCCTTTGGGGAAAACACAGGCATAGCACGGCCCGCCGCGCGACGGATCGAACAGGCTCACCTGCCCCTCCCACTGACTGATCGCGCCCGATATCAGCGGCGTGCCCGTGGCGACGCACGCCGTATTCACCAGGGCCCGCGTTTCAAAATTGTCGCAGCCGTCGATCACCAGATCATACTCTGCAATCAACGCCTCCGCATCCTCGGCCCCGAGCCGCCGGTGATACGGCTTCACCGTCACATGCGGGTTCAGCGCGCGTATCGCATCGGCGGCGGAAAACACCTTTGGCGTGCCGATCGCATCGTCCCTGTGGATCACCTGGCGCTGCAGGTTCGTGGCATCCACATCGTCGTCATCCACAACCCCAATGGTGCCGATGCCCGCCGCCGCCAGATAGAGCAGCACCGGAGACCCAAGCCCCCCCGCGCCGATCACCAGAACCTTGGCCGCCCGCAACCGCATTTGGCCCGGCCCGCCGATCTCGCGCAGCATCATGTGGCGGGCATAGCGCGACAGCTCACGATCAGACGGAGCAGCCTCGGGCTGCGCCTCCTGCGGCGCTCGCGCCTTCAACCAGGCCACCCCGCGCCCGTAGAGCAGAGCGACACCGCCAAATCCCGCCAGCAACAGCCACGGCGCGGCGCTCCCGCCCGTTGCCCCGCGCAGCGGGTGGCCGTCCGGCAAGGTCAGATGCAGGCTGACCACAGCCAGCCAAAGCAGCCCAAGAAGCACCCCCCGCTGCGCGCGGCTCGCACCCAGGACGCCACCCAGGATCCAGATGCCCGCTGCCAGCAGAACAGCGCTCATTCGGACACACCCGTCGATCCAAATCCCGCCGCGCCGCGCTCTGTCTCATCCAGATCGCCAATGCGGAACTGAGCCTGCACCACCGGCGCGACCACCATCTGCGCGATCCGGTCTCCGTGGCGGATCACCGCCTCTTCATCGCCCAGATTGATGAGCAAGACCTGAACCTCCCCGCGATAATCGCTGTCGATCGTGCCCGGTGCATTGACCATGGTGAGCCCCTGCCGCCGCGCCAGACCAGAGCGGGGCCGGATCTGCACTTCGTATCCTTCAGGGATGGCCATACGCAGCCCTACCGGAACCGCAGCGCGCGCCCCCGGCGCCAAAACCAAAGGCTCTGCCATCTGCGCCCGCAGATCCGCACCCGCCGCGCCCGCAGTCTGATAGACCGGCAGGCCCAGCTCCTGATCGGCCCCTTCGGCCCATGTCACGATGATCTCAACCATACCCCGGCATACCGCTCTCAAGGCGCACGAGCCAGACGCTTCTTTCGGGCACATGCCCCACCGGGCGAGGCGCCCCTACCCGAATAGGTCCGATGGCCCCTTGGGTGCCTCCAGCCCCAGATGCCGCCATGCGGCGGGGGCCAAGGCCCGCCCGCGCGGGGTCCGTGCGATCAGCCCCTGCTGAAGCAGATACGGCTCGATCACCTCTTCCAGGGCATCCCGGCTCTCGGACAGGGCGGCAGACAGGGTCTCCACCCCGACCGGGCCGCCGCCATAGCTCTCCGCGATCAGGCGCAGGTAGCGGCGGTCGGCCCCGTCGAGCCCCAGCTCATCGACGCCAAGCCGCGTCAGCGCACGGTCTGCGATGGCCTCCGTCACGGTGCCATCGCCCTCGACCACGGCGAAATCCACCACCCGGCGCAGCAGGCGCCCGGCGATGCGGGGCGTGCCGCGTGCCCGACGGGCGATCTCATGGGCGCCGCCTTCGGTGGCCGGCGCCCCCATCAGCCGCGCGCCGCGGGTGACGATGCTGTGCAGTTCCTCAACCGTGTAGAAATCCAGCCGGGTCGGGATGCCGAAGCGATCACGCAAGGGGGTCGTCAGCAGGCCCAGCCGGGTCGTCGCTCCGACCAGCGTGAAGGGCTGCAACTCGATCCGCACGGTGCGCGCTGCCGGGCCTTCGCCGATCACGAGATCGAGCTCAAAATCCTCCAAAGCGGGGTAGAGCACCTCTTCCACCGCTGGATTCATGCGGTGGATCTCGTCGATGAACAGCACATCGCGCGCTTCCAGATTGGTCAGGATCGCCGCCAGATCGCCGGCCTTTGCCAGCACCGGGCCCGAGGTCATGCGAAACCCCACGCCCAACTCACGCGCGACGATCTGGGCCAGCGTGGTCTTCCCCAGACCGGGGGGGCCATGGAACAGCGTGTGGTCCATCGCCTCGCCCCTGCGCCGGGCGCTTTCGATAAAGACCCGCAGGTTGGCGCGCGCTTCAGCCTGTCCGGTGAAGTCGTCCAGAGTCTGAGGCCGCAGCGCGCGATCCTCGCCGTCGCGCACGGAAGGGTCCAGGGCGGGATCACGCTCCATCGGTTAGCCTTTCGGTGCCAGCAGTTTCAAAGCGGCACGGATCAGGGCTTCGGTCCCAGCCTCCGGGTCCGCCCCCGCCGCTTCGGCCACGGCGCTCGCCGCTTCGCCCGGTGCATAACCCAGATTGGACAGCGCAGAGAGCGCATCCGCCTGCGCCGCGCCAGAGCCGGACGCCGCAACCGGTTTCGCCCGCGCCGGAGCGGGCGCCGCCGGTGCTGCGGGCGCGTCGCCCGTGGCCTCTGCCAACGTGCCGCCCATGGCCATGACGCCGGGCGCCTTGTCTTTCAGTTCATTGACCACGCGCTGCGCGATCTTGGGGCCCACGCCCTTGGCCGCCGCCACCGCGTTCCAGTCGCCCAAGGCAATCGCCCGGCTCACGCCATCGGCGCCCAGAACGCCCAGGATCGCCATCGACGCCTTCGCGCCGATCCCCTGCACCCCCATGAGCAGTCGGTGCCATTCCCGCTCCACCATCGACGGGAAGCCGAACAGCTGCAGCAGATCCTCCCGCACCAGCAGGTCGGTGAACAGGGCCACGGGTTCTCCGGCGGCAGGCAGACCCGCCAGAACCCGCTCGGACACGTGGACGACATAGCCGACCCCGGCCACGTCGATCACCACGTGATCGAGTCCCTTGAAATCCAGAATGCCGGTCAGCTTGCCGATCATGCGCTTGCCCTCGCCAATGCGGCCAGCGTTCGCGCGCCGCTTTGCACATGATGCGCGTGGCAGATGGCAATGGCCAGAGCATCCGCCGCATCCGGGCTGTCCGGCGCGCAGCCCGGCAGGTGCATCCGCACCATATGGGCGATCTGATCCTTGTCGGCGTGCCCGACGCCGACCACGGCCTTTTTCACCGCGTTGGGCGCGTATTCCCCGATCTCCAGCCCGGCCCGCGCGAGCGCGAGCATCGCAACCCCGCGCGCCTGACCCAGTTTGAGCGTCCCGGCCCCGTCGCGATTGACGAAGGTCTGTTCGATCCCGGCACAGCTGGGGGCATGCCCGGCAATCACCTGCTCCAGCTCAGAAAACAGGGCCAGCAGCCGCGCAGAAAGATCGCCGCTGGCGGTGCTGATCCGCCCATTCGCCACATGGCGCAGTTTGCTGCCGCTGATCTCAACGACGCCCCATCCCAGATGGCGCAGTCCCGGATCGATCCCGATCACCCGCATGCTGTCTCCTGCTCTTTTGTGCAGGACTAGCACAAACCAAGAACAAGGAGCAATCAAGGACTTCGCCCGCGCAAAGAATAGCTCGGGATCGCGGACCGCTCAGAGCGCGCGGGTCAGGAACGCCAGCCAGTTCTCGCTGGCGATCTTGCGCACGAGCGCCTCACCAAAGCCGTGATCGCGCATGGCGCCGCATAGCGCCTGCACCCCGGTCACGTCGCCGATGACGGACGGAATGCGCGCGCCGTCGAAATCCGAACCAAGAGCCACTCCGTCCTCGCCCAGCAGGCCGATCAGGTGATCGAGATGGCGCAGCATGGTGTCGAGCCCCGTCTCCGGGTCGGCCTGCCCGTTCTCCGTCAGGAAAGCGGTGGCGAAGTTGAGCCCGACGATCCCGCCGCTCTCAGCGATGATCCGCAATTGCCGATCCGTCAGGTTGCGCGGCACGGGGCTGAGCGCATGGGCGTTGGAATGGGTCGCCATAAGGGGCTGGCCGCTGAGCCGGGCGACATCGTTGAACCCTGCCTCATTCAGGTGCGACAGGTCGATCAGGATACCCAACCGATCGCAGGCGCGGATCAAATCCTGACCCAACGGCGTCAGCCCGTCGCCGGTGTCGGGTGTGCCCGGATAGCGGAACGGAACGCCGTGGCCAAAGATATTGGGCCGGGACCAGACCGGCCCGAGAGAGCGCAGCCCCATGGCGTGAAACACGTGCAGCGCGTTGAGATCGGCTCCGATGGGCTCGGCGCCCTCCATATGCATGATCGCGGCGATCTGGCCGCCCGCGCGGGCTGCGCGCAGATCCTCTGCGCTGCGGCACACCCGCAGGGCGCCGCCGCTCTCGCGCTCCATCCACAGCAGCAGGCCCGCCTCCTTAAGCGCGAGGTGCTGGGCATAGGACAGATCGAGCGGATCGGGCAGCGGCACGTCGTAGGTTTCGCCCTGCGTGAGATCGTCGAGCGAGGGTGCATCAGCGTCGTCCGGGTTCGGGATCCAGATCGCGAAGAAGCCGCCCGCAAAGCCCCCCTGCCGCATCCGGGGCAGATCCAGATGACCGCCGTCAGAGGCGCCGGGCCAATGGGCGCTCGGATCCCCCGCCTCCAGCAGCTTGGTGAGGAAATCGTTGTGGCCGTCGAAGATGTCGAACATGGGGGGCTCCTTTCGCGCCCATGTTCCGGGGATCGCGCGCGATGGCAAGGGCGGGCATGGGGGCGCTGCCCCCGCCGTGCCTTTGGCACGACTCCCCCGGGATATTTGGAGCCAAAAGAAGGAGCAGGGTTTTTCTTTGCGGCAGCGGGGCGTAGGAGACGGGCAGCGACTTTCAGGAGGCAGCCATGGCGCGGCATCTCATCACATCGGCCATTCCCTATATCAACGGCATCAAGCATCTGGGCAATCTTGTCGGAAGCCAGCTTCCGGCGGACCTGTTTGCCCGCTATCGCCGGGCGCGGGGCGATGAGGTGATGTTCCTGTGCGCGACCGACGAGCACGGCACCCCGGCAGAGCTGGCCGCCGCGAAGGCAGGCAAGCCTGTCGCCGAATACTGCGCCGAGATGCACGATGTGCAGGCGACCATCGCCAAAGGGTTTGGGCTGTCTTTTGACCATTTCGGGCGCTCGTCGAGCCCCGAGAACCACGCGCTGACCCAGCATTTCGCCGGGGTTCTGGCCGATCAGGGCTTGATCCGCGAGGTCACCGAAAGCCAGGTCTATTCCGTGGCCGATGGCCGGTTCCTGCCCGACCGCTACATTGAAGGCACCTGCCCCAATTGCGGCTTTGACAGCGCGCGGGGCGATCAGTGCGACAACTGCACCAAGCAGCTCGACCCGACCGATCTGATCGAGCCCCACAGCACAATCTCCGGCTCCACCGATCTGGAGGTGCGCGAGACCAAGCATCTCTATCTGTGCCAGAGCCAGATGAAGGACAAGCTGGAAGCCTGGATCGACAGCAAGACCGACTGGCCGGTGCTGACGACCTCCATCGCCAAGAAATGGCTCAACGATGGGGACGGCCTGCAGGATCGGGGCATCACCCGCGATCTGGACTGGGGCATCCCCGTGAAGCGCGGCGATCAGGACTGGCCCGGCATGGAAGGCAAGGTCTTCTATGTCTGGTTCGACGCCCCCATCGAATACATCGCCTGCGCCCAAGAGGGCGGCTTTGACTGGGAAAGCTGGTGGCGCACCGACAAGGGCGCGGATGACGTGACCTACACCCAGTTCATGGGCAAGGATAACGTCCCCTTCCACACCCTGTCCTTCCCCGCCACCATTTTGGGCAGCGCCGAGCCGTGGAAGCTTGTCGATTACATCAAATCGTTCAACTACCTGAACTACGAAGGCGGGCAGTTTTCGACATCGCGCGGGCGCGGGGTGTTCATGGATCAGGCGCTCGACATCCTGCCCGCGGATGTGTGGCGGTGGTGGCTGCTGTCCCACGCGCCGGAAAACTCCGACACGGAATTCACCTGGGAAGAGTTCCAGACCTCCACCAACAAGGATCTGGCCGATGTGCTGGGCAATTTCGTGAGCCGCGTCACGAAGTTCTGCCGCTCCAAGTTCTCCGAAGCCGTGCCCGAGGGCGGCGCATGGGGCGAGCGCGAGGCGCAGCTGATTGCCGATCTGGATGCCGGTCTGGCCGAATATCAGGCCGCCATGGATGCGATCCAGGTGCGCAAGGCGGCGCAGGCGCTGCGCGGACTTTGGGTGCTGGGCAACGAGTATCTTCAGGCCGCCGCGCCCTGGGCGACCTTCAAGGAAGACCCTGACGCCGCCGCCGCGCAGGTGCGTATCGGGCTGAACCTGATCCCGTTCTACGCCGCGCTGTCGGCGCCGTTCATCCCCGAAGCCGCCGCCAAGATGGCCGACGCCATGGGCACCACACTCGACTGGCCGCAAAGCGCCAAGGCCGCGATGGAGCGTCTGCCCGCCGGGCATGGCTTCTCAGTGCCCGAAAACCTGTTCGGCAAGATCACCGATGATCAGCGGGCCGATTGGCAGGAGCGCTTCGCCGGGACACGGGACTGACACCCGTTCAAAGCGCCCGGCGCGGCATGTCCGGACAGACATTCCCGCGCCGGAGCCCCCTTCTGAGTAGGGAAACCCCGACCTGACATCCGATAACCGCGCGAAATGTTTGGGAACGTGGCAGGGCCATGTTAGGGAAAGGCGTCGCTATCGTTATTCCCAATCAGGAGCTTGCAATGCGCAAACTCGTACTTTCGACCCTCGCCGCCCTCGGGCTTGCGAGCGGAGTCCACGCCGCGACCTGCGGTAACTCCTCCTCCGGTTTTGACGCCTGGAAATCCGCCTTTGCCAGCGAAGCGCAGGCGGCGGGCGTGGGGCAACGCGGGCTCGATGCTTTGGCCAATGCGCGCTACTCGCAAACCACGATCAATGCGGACCGCAACCAGCGGAGCTTCTCCTACACTCTGGACAAGTTCATGCAGGTGCGCGGCGCCGACACGATCGTGAGCCAGGGCCGCAGCAAGATCGCACAAAACCGCAGCTTCTACGATTCGCTGGAAAGCGCCTATGGCGTCCCCGCCGAGGTGATTGTCGCCATTCACGGCATGGAAACCGGCTTTGGCCGCTTCATGGGGGACACCAATGTCGTCTCCGCGATCACCACGCTGGCCTATGACTGCCGCCGCCCCGATTTCTTCACGCCGCACGCGATTGCCGCGCTGAAGCTGGTGGACCGTGGCTCCCTGAGCAACGGCTCGGTCGGCGCCAAGCACGGTGAGACCGGTCACACCCAGTTCCTGCCCGGCAACATGCTGCGCTATGGCGTGGACGGGAATGGCGACGGCCGGATCGACCTGACGACGCTGGCCGACGCGCTTGCGTCCACCGCCAACTTCCTGCGCCAGAAAGGCTGGCGTCCCGGTCAGGGCTATCAGGAAGGCGAGCCGAACTTCCGCGTGATCCAGGAGTGGAACGCTGCGGGCGTCTACCAAAAAGCAATCGCCATCATGGCCAAGCGGATGGAGTGATCCACCGCAAAGCCGCATGGAAACGCGCGTCCGGGAAACCGGGCGCGCGTTTTGCGTTTGAGCAGACGAGCAATCGACCGCCGACGGGGTAACGCCTGACACGCCTTCCGCCATTTGGCAGCGCTTTACGTCTTTGAAACCAGCGGGCACAGCGCGGACCGCCGTGTTTCAGCTTTCTTTCCGTTTTGACGTTTTTCGTGTTTTTACACTCCGCACTCGCCTCCCTAGGCCCGAAAGCGCTCAACAGGAGAGGCATAAAAATGAAAGCTATCAAACTATTTGCGATCCTAGGTCTTGTCGCCGGATGCGCCGGCAGCGGGACCTACGGCGTTGAAAACCCGAACGCCGGCCGGAACGCAGCTGTGACCGGGGTTGCGGTCGGCACGACCGCCCTGCTCATCTATGGCCTGGTCGGGGTCGCGGTCTTTACCGAGGCCATAAACAGCATCAACGACTAACGGCCGTGGGCCGCCTCGGACCGATCCGAAGCGCCACTGCTTGAGGCGGGTTGGAGAGGTCGGCGCCGCGCGCGGTTTTGCGCGACAGCTCCACCTTTACAGCCCGCCATGGCTGTGGCTTCGTGATCTGGTTGTCAGAAAGGTGCTTTCATGGATGTCCAATTATGGCTGGCCTTCGTCGCCGCCTCTACCGCTCTCTTGCTCATTCCGGGGCCGACCGTTTTGCTCGTTCTGAGCTACGCCATCAGTCAGGGGCGACGCGTGGCGATCGCCACTGTGTGCGGTGTGGCACTCGGAGATTTCATTGCCATGTCCGCCTCGCTTGCAGGGCTGGGGGCCGTGGTGCTCGCCTCCGCGACGCTGTTCACCGCCCTGAAGTGGCTGGGCGCGGTTTATCTCGTCTATCTCGGGATCAAGCTGCTCCGCAGCGCATCGACCGCGTCTCTTGGGGATCTGGCAGAGGCGACGGACACCAGCCCGTCCCATGTGTTCGGCCATGCTGCCGCCGTGACGGCGTTGAACCCGAAATCCATCGTGTTCTTCATCGCGTTCGTGCCGCAATTCGTGGCCCTGGACAGCCCGCTGCTGCCTCAGTTCACGATTCTGGTGGCAACCTTCGTCGGGCTCGCTGCTTTGAACGCGCTTGCCTATGCGCTCCTGGCCGACAAGCTGCGCCGGAAAATCGCCCGTCCGTCGGTCCTGGCGTGGTTCTCCCGACTGGGCGGAAGCGCGCTGATCGCCATGGGCGTGGCGACAGCGGCCTTCAAACGCGCGCAGTAAGCGATCCCGGATCGCGGATCTGACGCCCTGCCCCATCACGCTTGAAGGGGCCGCTCTACGCGTGAGGGGCTGACCCGCCCCTCACGCGCGCAGTTTACGCCTTGTTGCGCGGACGGCGCGAGCGACGGGCGCCCTGAGGCTTGCCTGCCGGTTTGCCGCCCTGAGGGCGACCGCCGCCCCCCCCGCCGCTGCGACGGCCACGGCCGCGCGATTTCGACGGAGCTTTCACGACTTCCCACGGATCACCCGACGCAACCGGGATCTCGGCTTTGAGCGTCTTCTCGATCAGCTTGAGATCGGCCATCTCGTCTTCGGCACACAGCGCCACGGCCCGGCCATCGGCCCCGGCTCGGGCGGTGCGGCCGATGCGGTGGACATATTGATCCGGCACGTTGGGGATCTCGAAGTTATAGACATGCGCAACCTCGGGGATATCGAGCCCGCGCGCGGCCACATCCGTGGCCACCAGAACTTTGACCTCCCCAGCCTTGAAGGCGGCCAAGGCGCGTTGCCGCTGGCCTTGGCTTTTGTTGCCGTGGATGGACGCGGCGGCAAAGCCCTTCTTCTCCAGCATGCGGGAGAGCTTCTCCATCCCCCATTTGGTGCGGCCAAAGACAATGGCGCGCTCGTTGCGGTGGCTGTCGAGCATGTCGATCAGCCGGTCGATCTTGCTCTCCTTGGAGACGAAATGGACCTCCTGCGCGATCTTGTCGGCAGCTTGTCCGGGCGGGTTCACCTGCGCGCGCACGGCGTCGTTCAGGTAGGTCTGGGCCAGCTCTTCCATCTGCTTGGGCATCGTTGCCGAAAACAACATGGTCTGGCGGTCATCGGGCAGCAGCGGCGCGATCTTCCGCAGAGCATGGATGAACCCCATGTCGAGCATCTGGTCGGCTTCGTCCAGCACCAGGTAGCGGGTCTCATCAAGCCGCACGGCGCCCCGGTCGAGCAGGTCGATCAGGCGGCCCGGCGTTGCGACCAGCAGATCGCAGCCCTTCTCAAGCCGCTTGGTCTGCCCGACGATCCCGGCACCGCCCACGACCAGCACCGTCTTGAGATGCGAGCCCTTTGTGTAGGCGTTCAGGTTGTCGGCGATCTGACCGGCCAGCTCACGGGTCGGGGCCAGGATCAGCCCCCGCGCCGTTTTGGGCGTTTTCTTATGATTTGTGCTCAAAAGCGCGTTGATCATCGGCAAACCGAACGCGGCGGTCTTGCCGGTGCCGGTCTGGGCGAGCCCCATCACATCGCGCCCCTCCAGGGCGGGCGGGATCGCCTTTTCCTGAATCGGCGTGGGCGTCACGATCCCCTGATCGGCCAACACGGCGACCAAGCGGGGCGCAAGGCCCAGCGTTTCGAAAGTCATCTGCGGTATTCCTGTCTCTTCGCCCCGGCTTCCCCCGGGGGACGCCCTTTCGCGTGAAAGAAGGGCGATTTCGGTCGGTCCGGCGCAGCTCGCGCCCTGCTCACGCAGCGGGACCATGTTTCAGTGGTTGCAGATGGGGCGCATTGTAAGGCAAGTCAAGCACCTCTGGCGTCTTCCCGCTTTATGAGCGGGCGCCCGCTAGATATAGTATCTGCAACCAAATCCATGAGCGGGACGGGACATGGCGCATATCATCGTGGTCGGGAACGAAAAGGGCGGCGCGGGCAAATCCACCGTGTCGATGCATGTCGCGACGGCTCTGGCCCGGATGGGGCACAAGACGGGCGTGCTGGATCTGGACCTGCGCCAGAAGACGCTGGGGCGCTATCTGGAAAATCGCTTGTCCTACTGCGCAAGCGCCGGGCTCGACCTGCCCACGCCGAGCTATCAAAGCCTGCCGGAGATCGACCCCGCCACCCTGAACGAGGGCGAAAACGCTCTGGATCATCGCCTGTCAGCGGCTGTGGCCGGGCTTCAGCCCGACAGCGATTTCATCCTGATCGACTGCCCCGGATCGCACACCCGGCTCGCACAGGTGGCCCATTCGCTGGCCGATACGCTGATCACGCCGCTCAATGACAGTTTCGTGGATTTCGACCTGCTCGCCCATATCGACAGCGACGGGCTGAACGTGCGCGGACCCTCGGTTTACTCCGAGATGGTCTGGAACGCGCGCCAGCTGCGGGCGCAGGCTGGCCTTGCGCCGATCGACTGGATCGTCGTGCGCAACCGGCTTGGTGCACAGCAGATGGTCAACAAGCAGAAGGTGGAACAGGCGCTTGCCACGCTGTCCAAGCGAATCGGCTTCCGCACCGCGCCGGGCTTTCATGAACGGGTGATCTTCCGCGAGCTGTTCCCGCGCGGGCTCACGCTTCTCGACCTGCGCGACGTGGGGGTGGCGAAGCTGAACATCTCCAACGTCGCGGCGCGGCAAGAGCTGCGCGACCTGATCCGGTCGCTGAACCTGCCGGGCGTCACCGTCGATTTCTAAGCGGGGCGCCGTGCCGCCCTAGAACAAGCTCCCCTGCCCGGGATCGTCTTTCTTGGGTGCTTTCGGCTTCGCCGGTTTCGCTGGGGCGCCCGCGGGCGCGGCAACAACCCGGCCATCGGAAAACTCGATCTCAAGCGCGGCATGCGCTCTGGCCGCATCCGCGCTGCGCACCAGATCACCGTCCGCACGGACCAAGGCGAACCCGCGCTTGAGCGTCGCCTGATGCGACAGGCTTTCGTTCATCCGCGAAAGACCATCGACCGCGCGGCGCATCTGCGCCACCTGGCGCGGCCCGGCCTCGACAAAACGCGCGGTCAGAGTGGCGAGGGCCATGCGATGCTGTGCGACGCGCGCCTGTGCCTTGGCCGGGTCCAGCCGCGCCGCCGCCTGGTCCAGTCTGCGCCGTTCCGCCCCCGCGTGTTGCCGCAAGGTCCGGGGCAGCGCCGCCCCCGCCGCGTCAAGCCGCGACGATACCGCCTCAAGCCGCGCGCGCAGCAAGCGCGGGTGCAACGCGCCCGACACTTCCGCCAGCCGATGCCGACGCCGGGACAGGGCGCGCTCCAGCAGGGCGGGCATCCGTGCCTCGCCCATGTCGAGCTGCTGACGCCGGGCCGCGATCAGAGCCTCGGGCCGGGGCAGAGCCCGTTCCAGATCGCGCAGACGCTGGCGGCGGGCCTCCACGGTCTGGCTCAGCACCCGCGCCATGCGGGCGCCGTTCGTGTCCAGATAGGCCTGTAGCTCCATCCGCACGGGCACGGCCATCTCGGCCGCCGCCGTGGGGGTGGGCGCGCGCTTGTCCGACACGAAATCGATCAGGGTCGTGTCCGTCTCGTGCCCGACCGCCGAGATCAACGGGATGTCCGACGCCGCCGCCGCGCGCGCCACGATCTCCTCGTTGAAGCCCCAAAGGTCTTCGATGGATCCGCCGCCCCGCGCGACGATGATCAGATCAGGACGCGGCAGCGCCCCCCCGGGGGTAAACTGGTTGAACCCCTTGATGGCCGCCGCCACCTGCGGCGCGCAGTCCCTCCCCTGCACGGCGACCGGCCAGACCAGAACCTTGCGCGGGAACCTCTCGCGCAGGCGGTGTAGGATGTCGCGGATCACTGCCCCGGTGGGCGATGTCACGACCCCGATCAACTCGGGCAGCATCGGCAAAGGCCTCTTGCGCGCGTCGTCAAACAGCCCCTCAGCGGCGAGCTGCTTCTTGCGCTTCTCCAGCATCGCCATCAAAGCGCCCTCGCCCGCCGGGGCCACGTCTTCGACGTTGAGCTGATATTTCGACTGGCTGCCAAAGGTGGTCATCTTGCCGGTGGCGACGACCTCCATCCCCTCTTCGGGGCGCACGGTCATGGCGGCCACCTGCCCCTTCCAGCTCACACAGGCCAGAACCGAGCGGTCGTCCTTGATGTCGAAATACAGATGCCCCGAGCGCGCGATATAGACCCGCCCGACCTCTCCGCGCACACGTACGCGGCCGAATTCGCCCTCGATCACGCGCTTCACAGCGCCCGAGATTTCGGAGACGGTGAATTCATGGGCGTTTTCGCCCGGGCGGGGGTCGTCAATCAGGTCCATCGGGGGCGCTTGTCCTTGGCTTTGGGCAACCCTAGAACGGGCGCGAGCCAAGGCAAAGGGGGGCAAGGCCCATGAATATCCTGATTTTGGGCGGCGGAGGCCGCGAACATGCGATTGCCTGGGCGGTGTCCCAGAACCCCAAATGCGACCGGCTGATCGTCGCGCCCGGCAATGCCGGCATCGACCAGATCGCGGATTGCGCCGCGCTCGACATCTGCGACGGTGCAGCGGTGACGGAATTCGCGTCGGCCCATGCGATTGACCTAGTGATCGTCGGCCCCGAAGCGCCGTTGGTCGCGGGGGTCGCGGATGATCTGCGCGCGGCGGGCATCTCCGTCTTTGGGCCCTCGGCGGCGGCGGCGCAGCTCGAAGGCTCCAAAGCCTTCACCAAAGCCGTCTGCGATGCCTGCGGTGCGCCCACCGCGGCCTACGGCGCCTTCACCGATCACGCACAGGCCACCGCCTATCTCGAAGCCCAGGGCGCCCCCATCGTCATCAAGGCGGACGGGCTTGCCGCCGGGAAAGGCGTCACCGTGGCCGAAGACATGGACACCGCCCGCGCGGCGCTCGACGCGATCTTCGCGGAGGATGACGGCGCGGTCGTCATCGAAGAGCTTCTGCGCGGCGAAGAGGCCAGCTTCTTCGTGCTGTGCGATGGCGACACCGCACTGCCTGTCGGCACCGCTCAGGACCACAAGCGCGTGGGCGAAGGCGATACCGGCCCCAACACCGGCGGCATGGGCGCCTATTCCCCGGCCCCGGTGATGACCGATGCCGTGATCGCACGCACGATGGAGGACATCGTCCGTCCCACCCTGAAAGAAATGGCCGCGCGCGGCACCCCCTTCACCGGCGTCCTTTTCGTCGGGCTCATGATCGAAGACGGCGCCCCGAGGCTGGTGGAATACAACGTCCGCTTCGGAGACCCGGAAACTCAGGCGATCATGATGCGGCTGGGCGCGCAGGCGCTCGACCTGCTGCAGGCCGCCGCCACTGGCACCCTGAAGGACGCGCAGGTCAACTGGGCCGATGATCATGCCATGACCGTGGTGCTGGCCGCGCAGGGCTATCCCGGCGCCTATGAGAAAGGCTCGCAGATCAAGGGGCTCGACGCGCTGCCGGAAACCAGCAGCCAGATGGTGTTCCACGCGGGCACATCGGAACAGGACGGCGCGATCCTCGCCACCGGAGGGCGCGTGCTCGCCGCCACGGGGCGAGGCCCGACCCTGCATGACGCCCACGCCCGAGCCTATGAACTGATCGCCCAGATCGACTGGCCCGAAGGTTTCCACCGCCGCGACATCGGGTGGCGGGCGCTCTAGGCTTCTTTTGGCCCGAAATATCCTGGGGGAGGCCGAAGGCCGGGGGCAACGCCCCCACCGCGCCGCAGGCGCCCACAAAAAAAGCCCGCCCCGTGAGGGGCGGACCTTTGGATCACGTGCGGCCTTGGATCAGGCGGCCTTGCGGCTCACCAGCACGTCGTCAATTTCCTTAGCGGCGGCGTCTTCATCCCCACCGGACACGGCGGCAATCTCGCGGGTCAGACGCTCAAGCGCGGCCTCGTAGAGCTGACGCTCGGAATAGCTCTGCTCGCGCTGATCGTCGGTGCGGTGCAGGTCGCGCACGACCTCGGCGATGGCGATCAAATCGCCAGAGTTGATCTTCTGTTCATATTCCTGAGCCCGGCGCGACCACATGGCCTTCTTGACCTTGGCCTTGCCCTTCAGGGTCTTCATCGCATGGGCCACCACATCGGGCGACGACAGGGAGCGCAGCCCCGTTTCGGTCGCCTTGTTCGTGGGCACGCGCAGCGTCATCTTGTCCTTTTCAAAGGAGATCACGAAAAGTTCGAGCGCAAACCCAGCGACTTCTTCTTTCTCGATCGACACGATCTTGCCGACCCCATGGGCGGGGTAGACGACGAAATCATTGGGGCGGAACTCGTTTTTCTTCGACTTGCTCATCTTGGTCCTTCCTCGGGAAGCCGGACATCAAACACGCAAAGACCGCCGGTGGCACAAGGCCTCCGTCGGATCGGCGTATATTGTCGGGTCATTTCACCGGCAGCATCGGAGCAATATAACACAAAATGCGCCCCCGCGAAAGAACGCGGGAACGCCTGTATTTCAAGGCTTAAGAGGCGATCCGCACCGGTCGCGGCGAATCAGCTGCCTTCGCCGGGCTTCTCGGAAAACAGGTCGATCTTGCCCTCTTTCCCGTCCATTTCCTCATAGCCGGGAAGCGGATCTTTCTTGGCGATGATGACCGGCCATTGCTCCGCGTATTTGCGGTTGAATTCGACCCACTTCTCCATCTCGGGGTCGGTGTCGGGCCGGATCGCATCTGCCGGGCATTCGGGTTCGCACACGCCGCAGTCGATGCATTCGTCGGGGTGGATCACCAGCATGTTCTCACCCTCGTAGAAGCAATCTACGGGGCACACCTCCACGCAGTCGGTGTATTTGCAGGCGATGCACTTGTCGTTGACGATATAGGTCATGGCGGTCCCTCAGGAAATCTAGTCTCTGCTAGCCAAATCGCGCGGGTCATTCAAGCGGCAGCCCCATCCGACGGCGGTCACGTTTGGTTGGCCGCCCCCCCTTTTCCGCCTGGGGCGACGACAGGTCGCGGGGGGCCGGCGCGGGCGAGAGGTCTTCATAGAGCCCTTGCGCCTCAGGTGCGGGGCCGCGCCGCGTGCCCAGCTCGATGATTTTGACCACCCGCACGCGGTCGCCCTGCGGGAAGGTCAGCACCACGCCCGGGCGCACGGCCCGAGCGGGTTTCGACACAGGCGTTCCGTCCACCCGCACCTTGCCTGCGCTCACCACCTCAGCGGCGATGGAGCGCGACTTGAAAAACCGCGCCTGCCACAGCCACTTGTCGAGCCGCAGACTTGGCGCGGCTTCCGTCACTTGGTCTTGAGCCCGGCCAGGGCCGCCGCGAACGGGTTGTCCGGGTCGATCTTGTCCTTCTTGGGCGCGGGCTTGGCCGAGAAGCTCTGCGCTTTCGGAGCGCCCTTGCCGCGCGGCTTGCCGCCTTTGGGCTTGCCGCCCTTGCGCGGACCGCCGCCCTCTTTGCGGGCCTCGCGCCCGCCTTGGGGCCGCCCTCCGCCACGCTGGCGATTGCCGCCGCGCCCGGCCCAGGTGAAGGTCCAGTAGGTCTCCATCTCGGGCTCACCGGCCTCTGCCGCGGCGTCGGCGGGCGTCTCTTCGGGCGCAGCCTCTGTTTCAACCGGCGCGGGCTCTTCTGCTGCGATCACTTCCGTGCCAGCGGGCACGTCTGCAGCGCTTGGCGCCTCATCGGCAGGCGCTTCAGGGACGTCGACGATCCCCACTTCGGGAGCCGCTTCACCGGCGTCGATGACGGCGGTGCCTTCGGGCGCTTCGGTTGCCGCGTCCGCCTTGGGCGCGACCGGCTCTGCGCGCTTGACCTTGACCCGTTCGCCCTTCTCGGCGCGGTATCCCAGACCCTCCATCAGGCTTGCGAACTGCTCATGGCTCAGCCCGGTGATGGACAGCATATCGGCATTGGCCTCAAAGCCCGCCCGGCTGTCCTGATCGCGCAGCATGTCGGCCAGACGCTCCAGCATGTCGATGCGGATCGCCCGGTCCCCGGCGGCGCGGTAGCCCGCCATGGCCCAGTAGCCGGGCTGCGCGCCCTTATCCGCAGGGACCGTCACCAGCCCCGGAGGCGGTGCTTCGGGGAATTCGTCCAGATCCTGCGCCAGCGACCACAGCACGAGCCGCAGACGGGTCGGCGCGGGCTTGAGCAGCAGCGGCATGAAGACCGTGAACTGGCCGAAGCGCACGCCATGCTTGCGCAGGCTCTTGCGCGCGTCCTGATCGAGCGCCTTCACATCGTCGGCCACCTCACCGCGGGGCAGGATGCCGAACCCTTCCAGCATCCGGTAGGCAAAGCCACGCGGCAGGCCGGTCAGCTCTTCGTCGCGGGACATGGCCAGAAGCGGTTCGAACCCGGCGGCGATCTTGCGGTCGATGAAATGCTGCAGGCGGCGGGTGACCTTCTCAGCCACCTCGGTGCCCGCCTCATCATCGACGAAGGCCTGCACGCGCGGCTTGAGGGGTTCATCCCCCTTCACCAGCTTGCCCACGGCCTGATCGCCCCACATCAACCCACCCTGTTCGGTGAAGTCGATTTCGGTATCGGGGGCATTGTAGAACCTGTCCGCGCGCAGATGGAACTGCGGCACCAGGGCCTGAACGGAGGCCGCACGCATGGCCTTGGCCTCTCCGTCGCTGGCGGGTTTGTCCATGCGGAACCGGAATCCTTCCAGACGTCCCACGAATTCGCCTTCGACAGTCACGTCGCCGGTGTCGCTTACTTCGGCCACAAGGCCCTCCTTCTGTTTGAGCCGGCGAAGCAGAACGCTGGTCCGCCGGTCCACGAATCTCTGAGTCAGCGCACCGTGAAGCGCATCCGACAGGCGGTCTTCTACCGCCCGCGTCTCAGCCCGCCAATGTTTTTCGTCCCGCGTCCACCCCTTGCGCTGCGCGACATAGGTCCATGTGCGGATATATGCCAATCGTTTGGACAGGGTGTCGATGTCTCCGACGGGGCGGTCGATGCGTTTGATTTGCCGGGCCAGCCAGTCGTCAGGCACCTGCCCGGACTGGTGCAGGAAGCTGTATATCTGGGTCAGAAGGCTGGCATGCTCGGCATGGCTGATCCCTCGGAAATCGGGGATACGGCACACATCCCACAGCAGCCGCACCGAAGGCCCATCGCTGGCCCGGGCGGTGATCTCCGCATCATCGGCCAACGCCTTAAGCGCGATCAGATCGTCGCTGTCGCGCACACGGGTGAGCCAGTCGTGGTCCGTGCGGTCCTCCAGCGAGCGAATCAGCGCACGGGGAGAGCCAAAGCGCAGATCGCTGTTGCGCCAGAACAATTTGCGCACCGGGCGGAACTGATGGGCGCAGATCGCTTCGGCCACCTCGTCCTCCAGCGGCGGCGCCTCACCCGTGACGCCGAACGTGCCCGGACGTTCCCCGCGCCCGGCGCGCCCCGCGATCTGAGCCAGCTCATGCGGCTCAAGCGGGCGCATCCGGCGGCCATCGAATTTGGACAGGGCGGAAAAGGCGACATGGCGAATATCGAGATTCAGCCCCATGCCAATCGCGTCGGTCGCCACGAGGTAATCCACATCCCCGTTCTGATACATTTCGACCTGCGCATTGCGGGTCCGGGGCGACAGGGCGCCCATGACCACCGCGGCGCCCCCTTTCTGGCGGCGCAGCAGCTCCGCCACGGCATAGAGGTTTTCGACCGAAAAGCTGACAATGGCCGAGCGCGGCTGCATCCGGCTGATCTTTTTCGATCCGGTATAGGTGAGCTGGCTCAGCCGCTCACGCCGGACGAACTGGGCACGCGGGACCAAAGCAGCGATGGCGCTGCGCATGGTTTCGGAGCCAAGGAACATCGTCTCGCGCTGCCCACGGGCGCGCAAAAGACGGTCCGTGAAGACATGGCCCCGTTCGGGATCGGCACAGAGCTGGATTTCATCGACGGCGAGGAAATCGGGCCCGATCCCTTCGGGCATCGCCTCGACCGTGCAGACCCAATACTGCACCCGGTCCGGCACGATCCGCTCTTCGCCCGTGACAAGCGCAACGACCGAGGGCCCGCGCAGCGCGACGATCCGGTCATAGACCTCGCGCGCCAAAAGCCGCAGGGGCAAGCCGATCACCCCGGTGCGGTAGGCCAGCATCCGCTCGATCGCGAGCGTCGTCTTGCCGGTGTTGGTCGGGCCGAGAACCGCGCTGATGCGCCCGTCTTGCATTGGGTGCTCCCTGCTCAGGCGTCTTCGCCATCTAGCTGCAAGGCAAGCCGCGCGAGCGCCTCGGCCGCCTCGCTTGACTGCGGGTGGATCGCCTGCACCTGCTGCCACGCAGCACGGGCCTGCTTGGGGTCTCCGGTCTCTTCCAGGATCACGGCGACGCCTTGCAGCGCATCGAAATGGCGCGGCTCCAGGATCAGCGTGCGCCGCAGGTCATCAAGCGCGGGGCCATAGAGCCCGAGCGCAAAGAACGCGCTTGCCCGCGTTGCGAAACCTTCGGCGAAATCGGGCGCATGGTCCGTCAGCGCGGTCAGATGCCCTGCGGCTGTGAGCGCATCGCCCGCCTCAAGCGCGTCGCGCCCCCGCTCAAGCAACAGATCGAGCGTCGGCGACCCGCTCTGCGCAAAGCGCGTGCGAATCCGTCCCGCGACATACTCCGCCGTCTCCGGATTGGCCGTGGCCAGATCGGAAAACAGCGTGTCCAGCGTATCTTGCGCGGCGACAGGCAAGGAATAACCCACCGCCAGCACGATTGCCGCGACGAAAGAATTGATGCAGCTTGTCCCAGACCTCATATCTTGGATGTAGCACCCGATGCGGCGGGAAAAACAGCCCCGCTTCATCACATAACGGAAAAAGGGAGTTTTCCATGAGCGATGCGATCAACACGGCCGTCGAGAAACTGAACGAAAAGCTGGAGGGTCAGTCCATCGGCGGCACCGCCAAATTCGTCATCGAAGGCGAAGGTTCGATCATTGTCGATGACAATGGCGCCCGTGCGTCCGATGACGATGCCGACGTGACGATGACCGCCTCTGCGGAAACCTTCCAGGCCATGATGGACGGCGAAGAAAACCCGACCACCGCCTTCATGACCGGCAAACTGACCATCGACGGCGACATGGGCATGGCCATGAAGCTGGCCGGGGTTCTCTGAATTGATGAACGCGCCCTATTTCGCGGATGTTGCGGACGGGCCCGATGGCGAAGCCATCTGGCTGACCACCAAGGACAACGTGCGGCTGCGCTGCGTTCTATGGCCCCTGGCCGAGGCCAAGGGCACCGTCTTCATCCTGCCGGGGCGCACAGAGTACACTGAAAAATATGGCCCCATCGCCGCTGATCTGGCGGCGATGGGCTACGCTGCGCTTGCCATCGACTGGCGCGGACAGGGGCTGGCCGACCGGATCCATGACGATCCCGGCGCGGGCCATGTCGATGAATTCAGCGACTACCAGGATGACCTGGCCGTCGTGCTCAAAGAGGCCGAGGCCCGTGGCCTGCCGCGCCCTTGGTTCATGCTGGCCCATTCCATGGGCGGGTGCATCGGGCTGCGCGCCCTGATGACGGACAACCCTTTTGCCGCCGCTGCGTTTTCCGCGCCCATGTGGGGCATCCAGATGTCCAACGCGCTGCGCCCGTTCGCCACGGGCCTGTCGGCCTTGTCGCGCCGTGTGGGGCTGTCGCATCTCTATCCGCCCGGCCAGGCCGGGGAGAGCGTCTTCAAGCGGGGCACGTTCGAAGACAACACGCTTACCACCGACCCGGCCACTTGGGACTGGATGCGCACGCAGGTCGCCTCCCATCCCGAGCTTTCGCTGGGCGGGCCGTCGCTGCATTGGCTGGATGAGGCGCTCAAGGAAACTCGGAGCCTGAGCCTCATGCCGTCGCCGCGCACGCCGGTCGTGACCTTCCTGGGCACGGACGAAAAGATCGTCGACCCGTCGCGGATCGAAACGCGCATGGCCCATTGGCCCGAAGGGGAGCTGGTCGTCCTGGACGGGCTGCGCCACGAGGTTCTGATGGAGCCGCCAGAGGTGCGCGGCCCCTCGATGCGCAAGATTGTGGACCTGTTCGACCAGCATCGCGCCTGAGCCCCTTTTCCCTGCCCCCGGCGGCCCTTAGGTTGCAGGCAACAGAGGAAAGGACACCGCAATGCTGGACGAGACCGACACGCCCTTTGGCGATCTTCCCGAATGGGATCTGACGGACCTCTACCCCGCCCCTGACGCCCCCGAGATCGAGGCCGACATGGCCTTTGTAGAACGTGCCTGCTCCGATTTCGCCGCAGCCTTTGACGGCAAGCTGGCCGATCTGGACGCGGCGGGCTGGGTCACGGCGATGCAGGATTACGAGCAGATCGACCTGAAGGGCGGGCGGCTGATGTCCTACGCCTATCTGCGCTACGCCCAGGCCACGACCGATCCGTCCCGGACCAAGTTTCTGGCCGACGCGCAGGCGCGCATCACCGATGCCACGCGCCCGCTGATCTTCTGGGATCTCGAAATCGGCGCCCTGCCGGACGGTCATTTCGATCCGCTTTTTGCCGCCAATGCCGATCTGGCGCGCTACAAGCCGGTGTTCGACAAGATCCGCAAGCTCAAGCCGCACCAGCTCTCGGCCGAGCTTGAGCAGTACCAGCACGACCGCGGCCCGGTGGACAGCGCCTGGGTGACCCTGTTCGATGAGACCATCGCCGCGCTGCGCTTTGACGTGGACGGCGAAGACATGGGCATGGAGGAGGTTCTGAACCTTCTCACCGAGCAGGACCGCGCCCGCCGGGAGGCCGGCGCTCGCGCCGTCGCGGCCACGCTGGGGCAAAATCTGCCGCTGTTCTCGCGCATCCACAACACGCTGGCCAAGGCCGGTGAGATTGAGGACCGTTGGCGCAGGTTCGACACGCCGCAATCGGCCCGCCACCTCTCTAACGATGTGGAGCCCGAGGTGGTGCAGGCCCTGCGCGACGCCGTGGTCGCCGCCTATCCGCGCCTGTCGCACCGCTACTACGCGCTCAAGGCCAAATGGCTGGGACTGGAGCGGATGCAGGTCTGGGACCGCAACGCGCCGCTGCCTCTGGAGAGCGACCGCAAGATCGGCTGGGACGAGGCGCGCAGCACCGTGATGGAGGCCTATGGCGGGTTCGATCCGCGCATGGCCGAGCTGGCCGAGCCGTTCTTTGACAAGGGCTGGATCGACGCGGGCGTGAAGCCGGGCAAGGCACCCGGAGCGTTCGCGCACCCCACCGTTGCGGATGCGCACCCTTACGTGATGCTCAACTACCTGGGCAAACCGCGCGACGTGATGACCCTGGCGCATGAGCTGGGCCACGGCGTGCATCAGCGGCTGGCAGCCGGTCAGGGCGAATTGCTCAGCCGCACGCCTCTGACCCTGGCCGAAACGGCGAGCGTCTTCGGAGAGATGCTGACCTTCCAGAAGCTTCTGGCGCAGGCCGACACCCAGGAAGAGCGCAAGGTGCTGCTGGCGGGCAAGGTCGAGGACATGATCAACACGGTCGTGCGCCAGATCGCGTTCTACGATTTCGAGTGCAAGCTCCACGCCGCGCGGCGCGAGGAAGGCGAGCTGACCCCGGATGACATCAGCGCCCTGTGGATGAGCGTGCAGGCCGAGAGCCTCGGGCCAGTCTTCGACTTCATGGAAGGCTACGAGACCTACTGGGCCTATATCCCGCATTTCGTCCATTCGGCGTTCTACGTCTACGCCTATGCGTTCGGGGACGGGTTGGTGAATGCTCTCTACGCCGCCTATCGCGAACAGCCCGAAGGGTTCGAAGACCGCTATTTCGACCTGCTGTCAGCGGGCGGGTCCAAGCACCACACGGAGCTTCTGGCGCCGTTCGGACTGGACGCGTCGGACCCTGCCTTCTGGGACAAAGGGCTGTCGATGATCGAAGAAATGATCGCCGAGCTGGAAGCGATGGAATAAGTGGTTTCGCGCCCTCTGGGCGCGACCGGTTGGGGGAGAGCTCTGCTCTCCCCACCCTTTCGGGATATTTCAGGTCAAAAGAGACCGGGCTGTCAGTCCAGTTCCGTCCAGGGCCAGGGTTTGACGTGACTGGCGGCCGTCAGGTAGCGCACAGCCTTGGCCAGCCAAACGCCCAGATCGGTGCCGAAATCGGCAAGATTCTCGTTCGGAGTGCCCTTGTTGAGCGCCATGATCACGATTTGGATCAGGGTGATCACTGTCAGCACCGACTGCGTCAAGCCGATCATCATCGCGATCAGGATGGAATAGAGCACCCGCATCAGCAGGTTGTCAGGCTCGGTCTCGAGCTGGGGGCCGTGAATGCGGCCGTCAATCTTTTCATTCTGCATTCAAATCACCTCCCGACGGGACCCTGCCCCAACATGTGCGGTTTGCGCCTGAAAAACTCAAGGGGAAGGTGGCGCGCGCCCGGCAAAGTCGCTCAGCCGGGCCCGCGGGGACTTAGGCGGGCTCCAGCATCCCGCGTTCCTTGGCCAGTTCCTTCATGCGGCTCTGGATTTTCTCAAAGGCGCGGACCTCGATCTGGCGGATGCGCTCGCGCGACACATCGTATTGGCCCGAGAGGTCTTCGAGCGTCACGGTCTCATCGCTCAGGCGGCGTTGCTGAAGGATGTCGCGCTCACGGTCGTTCAGAACATCCATGGCCTCAGCCAGCATGGCGCGGCGGGTCTCCAGCTCATCGCGTTCGGCATAGTCCCCGGCCTGGTCGGCATCTTCGTCCTCCAGCCAGTCCTGCCACTGCGCGGTGCCGTCATCATCCGAGCCGATGGTCGCGTTCAGCGATGCGTCCCCACCCGACATGCGCCGGTTCATGGAGATCACCTCATCCTCGGTCACGCCCAGATCGGTCGCGATGCGCTTGACGTTCTCGGGGCGCAGATCGCCCTCTTCCAGGGCGCCGATGCGGGCCTTGGCCTTGCGCAGGTTGAAGAACAGCTTCTTTTGAGCGGAGGTCGTGCCGAGCTTCACCAAGGACCAAGACCGCAGGATGTATTCCTGAATCGAGGCGCGGATCCACCACATGGCGTAGGTCGCAAGACGGAAGCCCTTTTCAGGGTCGAACCGCTTCACGGCCTGCATCAGGCCCACATTGGCTTCGCTGATGACTTCGGCCTGCGGCAGGCCGTAGCCGCGATAGCCCATGGCGATCTTGGCAGCCAGGCGCAGATGGCTGGTGACCATCTTATGCGCCGCTTCGCTGTCCTCATGATCGACCCAGCGTTTGGCCAGCATGTATTCTTCTTCAGGCTCCAGAAGCGGGAACTTCCGGATTTCCTGAAGATAGCGATTTAGCCCCTGTTCAGGCGACGGGGCCGGAAGATTTGCATAGGTGCTCATCACTGTCCTCACGGGAATGTTGATCGTATTAACATTAGATTTAGAGCGCGCACGGAGCACGTCAAGGGTTAGCGCTATAATTGTCTTTTTTAGTCAGGAAATGACAGAGCTATCACGACGTTGTGTAGATCAACGCAGCCCGCGTGCTCAGGTTCCGTCAATCAGCCCCGCAGCACGGCAAGGAGCGCAGCCAAGTCATCGGGCATGGGCGACTCGAAGCGCAGGGTGTCGCCGCTGACCGGGTGCACGAAACCCAGCGTGGCAGCATGGAGCGCCTGGCGCGGGAAGGCGCGGGCCGCTTCGGCGCCGGCCTCTCCGACGGCCTTCACAGACAGTCGCCGCGCACCGCCATAGACCGGATCCCCGATCAACCCGTGGCCGGTATAGGCCATGTGAACGCGGATCTGGTGGGTGCGCCCCGTCTCGAGCCGACATTCGACCAGAGCGGCCACACCGCCGAAAGACTCGCGCAATGTGGCGCGGGTCACGGCATGGCGGCCTCCGTTCCAGAGCACGGCCTGTTTCTGGCGGTCGGTCTTGTGCCGGGCGAGCTGGGTCGTGATCTTCATCACCGCCCCCTCGAAACTCACCCCGCGCAGGCCCCGCAGGCGCGGATCCGCCGGGTCCGGCACACCATGACACAGCGCGAGGTAGAGCCGCTCGACCGAGTGATCGGCGAACTGTTCTGCCAGCCCGTGATGGGCGCGGTCGGACTTGGCAACGACCAGCAAGCCGCTTGTGTCCTTGTCGATGCGGTGGACGATGCCGGGGCGACGCTCCCCGCCGATGCCGGACAGATCATCGCCGCAATGGGCCATGAGCGCGTTGACCAACGTGCCGCGCGGCGATCCCGGCGCGGGGTGGACGACCATCCCGGCGGGCTTGTTCACCACGATCAGGTCCGGGTCCTCGAACAGGATGTCGAGCGGGATCGCTTCGGGCTCCAGCCGGTCGGCCTCAATCACCTCGACGGTGATCTCAATGTCGTCCCCTTCGGCCACGCGGGCTTTCGCGCCGGTTTCAATCGCGCCGTTCACCTGCACCGCCCCATCGGCCAGCAGCTTGGCGAGCCGCGAGCGGGACAGGGCCTCCGACTCTGGCACGTCGCGAGCAAGCGCCTTATCAAGGCGGGGCGGCGGATTGGCCGCAATGGTGAACCGCACGGAGCGCGTGGACATGGAAACCCCCTCTGACGATCTGACCCTGCCCCCCGGCCTGAGATGGCTCAAGGGGCTGGTGATCGTGTTGACCGTGGTGATGATCGTGGGCTTCGCTTTGCTGATAACCACACTGATCGTCAAGCTGAACGCCGCCCCGGTGCCCTTGCCCGACCGCCTGGCCCTGCCCGATGGCGCGCAAGCCACGGCCTACACGCAAGGCGATGGATGGGCCGCCGTGGTGACACAGGACGGGCGCATCCTCGTCTATGATCTGAACACCAACGCCCTGCGACAGGAGATCGAGATCACCCCGTGACGCAGGGGCGACGTGGACAGACGTCGCGTTTGCGGCAAGGCTCAAGAGGGGAGGATCAATCATGGGACGAGAGACCTACTTCGCGACGCTGGACCGCGCGCTGAAGGATGCGGGCATTGTCACGCCCACGCTGGTGATCGACCGGGACCGGCTGGATCGCAACATCGACACCGTGACCGGCGCCCTGCCTCCGGGCATGGGGCTGCGCATTGTCGCGAAAAGCCTGCCCTCCACACCCCTTCTGGCTCATGTCATGGCCCGCGCCGGAACGGACCGGTTGATGACCTTCAACCTGCCCATGCTGCGCCAGATCGCAGCAGAGCTTCCCGGCGCGCACCAGCTTTGGGGCAAGCCGCTGATCGAAGCCGCCGTTAAGTCCTATTTTGATGGCGAGCGCAGAAATGAGGATCGGATCACGTGGCTGGTAGATACCGCTGCGCGACTCGAAACCTACGCCGCCATCGCGCGATCCGCTGGAGCCACTCTGGATGTGGCGCTAGAGATCGACGTGGGTCTTCATCGCGGCGGCCTGCGCCCCGGCGACGCCCTGAGCGTGGCGCTTGCCACCCTAAGCCGCCTGCCGGAGCTGCGCTTTGCCGGTCTGATGGGCTACGAGCCGCATCTCCCCTCGGTCCCCACCCTTCTGGGCTGGCGCGGACGGGCGCAGCGCGCGGCGTGGGAGGCTTATCGGACGGCCAAGCAGCAGGTGCAGGACGCCTTGGGTGAGGACACGCTGAATGGCGCGATCCTCAACACGGCGGGCTCCCCGACCTATCGGCTCTATGGTGACACCACGCTGGCCAATGAGGTCTCTGTCGGCTCCGCGCTGCTCAAACCCACGGATTTCGATACCGACCTTTTGAAGGATCACGTCCCGGCGGCCTTCATTGCAACGCCCGTCATCAAGGGGCCGATGCCCGCGCAGCTTCCCGTTCTGGGCCGCACCTTCATCCGCCGCAGCCGGGATCAGATGGTGTTCATCCATGGCGGCCACTGGATGGCCGAGCCCGAGGATCCGCCCCTGCACTACAGCGCCACCTTCGGGCGGTCATCGAATCAGGAGGCGCTTCTGGGCGCCGAGATTCCGGTTGCTCCGGGCGATTTCGTGTTTCTGCGGCCGCACCAGTCCGAAGCCGTGCTGCTTCAGTTCGGGCCGCTGACCATCGTCTCGGACGGCAAAGTCGTGGTCCACTGGCCCAGTTTCGCGGTCAGCGCCTGAGCGGAAATTCCTGAGGGATGAGAGTGGTACCACCTCCCCGGTTCGAACGGGGGACCTCTTGATCCACAATCAAGCGCTCTAACCAACTGAGCTAAGGCGGCACGTCGCGGAGACCTATAGCCCCGGCGCCCGAAATGCAAGCCCCCGGCCCTTGCCTTTTGCATCTTCGGGGGGCACTTTCTGGCCCTGTTCAAGGAGACCTCGATGAGCATCAATACCGAACGTGACATGGAAGCGAACCTTCAGATCGGGCCGACCGATCACGGCATGGTGCGGCTGTTCATCGAAGCGAATGGCGTCGAGATCCCGATGGACTTCGCCCCTGAGGAAGCGGAAGAGATCGCGGAAGAGATCCTCGCCGCGGCAAAGACCGCCGCGCGGATCAAGTAGCGCCTACAAAATCCCGGCCATCTTTGGATCGCGCGCCGCATGGGCGCGCTGCGCCGCCGTGCGGGCAAACAGCAACGTCAGCGCCTTGCGCCGCGCCGGGGCCAGCCGCGATTCGGGGCCTGTGCGCAGCAGCTCACCGCCGTAGTCATCCGCCAGGATCAGGCCGGTGCCGTCGGGCAATAGCTCCGTCGGAAAATCCGGGTCCACGCCCCAGAAGAACCGGTCGCACCAGTCCAGATAGCCCTGCCATTTGTGATCGCTGGTAAAATCTGCGCGGCTGGATTTGCACTCCACCACCCAGATCTCTCCTTTGGGCGAGAGCGCCATGACGTCCACCCGCAGCCCGCGCGTCGGCGCGACTTCTTCCAGAACCGCCATCCCATGCGCGCGCGCCAAGTGGCGGCTGATACCGCGGGCGATTCGCTGGCCGGGTTGCAGATCGGTGAGGGGCTCCATGCCCCTCACCATGAACAAAGTGTGAACGAATGGCAACCAGAGCGTTTAGCGCTCCAGCTTGGCGATCCGCTTCTCCATGGAGATGAGGCGCAAGGTCAGTTCCTCGACCTGCTCCAGAAGCATCCGGTTCATCGTCAGAAGATCGACGCCGTCCCGCTTCATCTCGGCCGCAGAGGGCACGCCGGGCAGGTGCCGGTTCGCCGCGATATGGGATTCGACCTCCGCCAGCGGGGCCAGGGCATAGTCGTCGGCAAAGACGTGATCCGCCGTCTGCACATGATCGCCCTTGATCCGAATCGCGCCATCCCCGGCATCCAGATGGATGACCGTCTCTCCGTCGTCATCCTTCAGGGCGATGTCTCCGGCGGCGCCTTCGCCGCCCAGGTAGATATTCGCCCGCCCGCCGTCGATATGCGCCCGCAGCTTGCCATCATCGGACAGCAGCCCGATATCGCCGTTATGGGTGCCCCCGCCCAGCGTCAGATTGCCGTCACCGCCGTCGAGAAACACGGATTGCCGGTTTTCACCGTCCTGCAGAGCAATGTCCCCGGACGCGCCATGGCCGCCCATCTGAAGATTGGCGGTGCCGCCATCGAGATGGATGGTCTGGCCGCCTTCCCAGTTCTCAAGAGCAAGATCGCCCACAGCGCCATTGCCGCCCAGCGTCAGATTGCCCGAGCCTCCGTCGATATGGACGGTGTGCTTGGCCTCTCCGTTGCGCAGGATAATGTCGCCCTGAGCGCCTTCACCGCCAAGTGCGAGATTGGCCGTGCCGCCGTTAAGCACGCCGGTTTCCTTGTCATCATCGTTGACGATGGTGATCTGGTTCAGTCGATCCGTCATGGGATTGTCCTCCATGCTGTTGGAACCTTGAGCATGGAGGGCGCGCATGACAGTCGCGCGACGGCGCAAATCGGGGGGCGGTCAGCCCGCGTGGATCGTCGGCGCAGCAAGCGCCGAGAAGCCGTAATGCCGCAGCCACCGCAGATCGCTCTCAAAGAACGCGCGCAGATCGGGGATGCCGTATTTCAGCATCGCGATCCGGTCGATCCCCATCCCGAAGGCAAAGCCCTGCCATTCGTTCGGGTCGATCCCTCCCGCCTGAAGCACCTTCGGGTGGACCATGCCGGAGCCCAGCACTTCGAGCCAGTCGTCGCCTTCGCCCACCTTCACGGTGCCGCCTTCAAAGCTGCACTGGATGTCCACTTCGGCCGACGGTTCCGTGAAGGGGAAGTGCGAGGCCCGGAAGCGGGTTTTCACCGACTTGCCGAAATAGGCGGAGAAGAACTCCTCAAGCACCCATTTCAGGTTCGCCATGGAGATGTCCTTGTCGATCGCGAGCCCTTCGACCTGGTGGAACATCGGCGTATGGGTCTGATCGTAATCGGCACGGTAGACGCGGCCCGGACAGATGATCCGGCACGGAGCGCCATTCGCCTCCATATGGCGGATCTGCACCGGCGAGGTGTGCGTGCGCAGCACCGGCGGGCGGTTCGCATCTTTGGTCTGGGACATGTAGAACGTGTCCATCTCGGCCCGCGCGGGGTGGTGGCCGGGGATGTTCAGCGCGTCGAAATTGTACCAATCGCTCTCAATCTGAGGGCCTTCAGCAACCGAGAACCCCATATCCGCGAAGATCGCGGTGCATTCTTCCCAGACATGGCTGATCGGGTGAATGGAGCCCTGACGGCGCGGGCGGCCCGGCAAGGTGACGTCCAGCCACTCCTCCCGCAGGCGCGCATCAAGCGCGGCATCCTCAAGCGCGATCTTCTTGGCGCCAAGCGCGGCGTTGATCTCATCCTTAAGGGCATTGAGCGCGGGACCAGCGGTCTTGCGCTCTTCCGGGGTCATCTTGCCCAGCTCGCGCATCTTGAGGCTGACTTCGCCCTTCTTGCCAACGGCCGAAAGCCGGATGTCTTCAAGCGCGGCCTCATCCGCTGCGTCAGCGATTTGGCTCAGGTACTTGGCTTTCAGATCATCCATGGCGCGGCTCCTCGTGGTCAGGCGCCGGGTTAGCCTGATGGCGGCGCCCGCGCAAGGCTCACACGGCTGTTACAGCGGGCTGAGAGGCTGAAGGCACCGTTGAAAAAGGAGCCCCGCCATGGACGCCACAACGATTTTCATGATTCTCGGATTTTCGCTCGCCGCGTATTCAATCGTGGCCAATGACGCCATTCAAACCCTGGGGACATTCCTCAGCTCAAACGCGCACCGGCCCTGGTGGGTGCTGTGGATCTTCGCCTGCTCGATCCTCGCCGTGGTCCTGATCTACGGCTGGGTATCCTCCGGGGGCGATCCCGCCTACGGACGACTGTCCAAATTCCCCCTGCCCGAAGGCGGCATCAGCGCGATGTATATCGTGCCGCCTCTGGTGATCTTGCTGCTGACACGCTTCGGCGTGCCGGTTTCGACCACCTTCCTGGTGCTGACGGTCTTTGCCATTGGCAGCGGCGCACAGCAGAACATCGGCGCGATGCTGATAAAGTCGGGGCTGGGCTATGCGGTGGCCTTCGTGGTCGCCATCGTGTGCTATTATACGATCTTCCGCAAAACGACGGCCTATTTCGACCAGACCTTCGGAGAGCCGATCCCAAGCTACTGGATCGTTCTACAATGGCTCTCCACCGCCTTCCTGTGGAGCCAGTGGCTTATTCAGGATCTGGCCAATATCTTTGCCTACCTGCCCCGCCAGATCACCGCGACCGAGCTGGGCCTGGCTCTTATCTGGCTGTTCATCCTGCATGCCTGGATCTTCTACCGCTCCGGCGGAGCGATCCAGCGAATCGTGACCACCAAAACCGGCACGGTCGATATCCGCGCCGCGACGATCATCGACTTCATCTACGGACTGATCCTGTTCGTTTTCAAGGAGATGAGCGCCATCCCCATGTCCACCACCTGGGTGTTCCTGGGGCTTCTGGCCGGGCGGGAATTCGCGATCTCGTTCCATATGTATGAGCCCTCCACGCGTGAGACCGCGATGATCGTGCGCGAGGATGTGCTCAAGGCTCTGCTGGGGCTGGCGGTTAGCCTGCTGCTGGCCTTCGGCCTGCCCGTGGTGTTCGGATTGCGGTAAGCATCCGGCGCCTGACATCCCCTCAATCGGGGGCGGGCCTCTTGCAGGGAGGCCCGCCCCCGTCTTAGCTGAGCGGATGAAACAGTTGATTTTTCGCCGGGCCTGTCTGGCCCTGAGCCTCACCGGGCTCGTGTCCTGCGCCGCGCCCGGCCCGCAGATCGCTGTGCCAATCGAGGGCGATGCGGCGATGCCCGCGACGCTCTACGCGGTCGCGCTTGATTGCTCCGCCGCGCAGGTGGGGCCTGTGACGCTGACACCGGGGACGCCCCTGCGGCTCACGCCCGGCAACAGCTACCGGGTGCTGACGCCCACGGCCCGGCTGGATCTAACCGCGCGGCCTGGCGATGCCATCCGGCTGGAGGCCAATGGGCCGGTTCTGATCCGCGACGGCAGGCCACAGCGCGAGCCAACCCGGTGCTACTAACGAAAAAGGCCGCCCCGAATGGAGCGGCCTTTCGCAAATCTGTCAGCCAAATCAGGCCAGAGCAGCCTTGGCTTTCTCGACGATGCCGCCGAACGCTTCGGGCTCGTGCACGGCCAGATCGGCCAGGACTTTCCGGTCCACTTCGATGCCGGCCTTGGCCAGGCCGCCCATGAACTTGGAATAGGTCAGGCTTTCGTCGTGCATCCGCACAGCGGCGTTGATCCGCTGGATCCACAGGGCGCGGAACTGGCGCTTGCGGTTTTTGCGGTCACGGGTCGCATACTGGTTGGCCTTGTCGACGGCCTGAGCGGCCACCTTGAAGGTGTTCTTGCGACGGCCATAATAGCCTTTCGCCTGATCCGTGATCTTCTTGTGACGACGATGGGTAACGGTTCCGCCTTTAACGCGCATGTCAGATCCTCCCGATTACCGGCTGTAGGGCATCATAGGCTTGACGATCTTTTCGTCAGCCTTGGACATCACCGTGGTACCACGGGCGTCGCGGATGAACTTCTTGGTGCGTTTGATCATGCCGTGGCGCTTACCCGCCTGACCGGCCTTCACACGGCCCGAGGCCGTCACCTTGAACCGCTTCTTGCAGCTCGACTTCGTCTTCATCTTGGGCATTTCGAGTCTCCTCGTCTTGGCGCGACACGGCAACCCAAATTGGCCGGACGCGCGGGGAATGAAGGCGCCCGTATAGACCGCACCCACAACCTTGGCAAGGCCTGTCACCAAAGGTCAGAGGATGCGGGCCAGAACCCTGATAAACGCATCAGGAATGAGCCGCCACTCCGACCAGGAGAACCCACCCGGCACGCTGCGTAGGGCCACGAGAATCAGAAATGCCGCGATGATGGCCATCGGCAGGGCGATGAAGGGAATCTTGCGTTCAACCAGCCCGCCAATGGCAGCGGGCATGAACAGTGCCAACAGCACCACCCCGCTCACAAGCATCACGTCAGAGCTGGGATCCATCACGCGCCCTCCTTTTGGAAACCGCGCCAGACTATTCTTGCTCTGCCGCGTAGATCAACCGCTCCTCGCAAGGCGCGACGCGCAAAATGTTGGTCGAGCCCGGCGTTTTGAATGGCACCCCGGCCATGACCAGGATCTGATCTTTTTCTTCCGCAAGCCCGATCGACAAAGTCGCGCGCACGGCCTCGATCACCGCGGATTTGAAGCGGTGGACGTCTCCGCTTAACCGGCAATGGGTGCCCCAGGTCAGGCACAACCGCCGGGCGGTGCGGACCTGTGTCGTCAGAGCGACGATGGGCACGCGAGGACGCTCGCGCGCCGTCAGAAGCGCCGTGGTGCCGCTTTCCGTGTAGCAGCAGATGGCTTTGATATCGGCGGTTTCCGCAATCTCGCGGGCGGCGGCGACGATACCTTCGGCAACGGTCCCACGTTCCGCGCTGCGGGTCGCTTCGATGAGCTCGGTGTAGACCGGGTCGCTTTCCACCTCGGCGGCGACATTGTCCATCGTGCGCACGGCTTCGACAGGATACTGACCGGCGGCCGATTCGGCCGAAAGCATGATGGCATCGGCGCCCTCATAGATGGCATTCGCCACATCCGACACTTCGGCCCGCGTGGGCATCGGGCTTTCGATCATGCTTTCCAGCATCTGGGTCGCGACGATAACCGGCTTGGCTTTCTCGCGGCAGGCGCGCACCAGTTGCTTCTGGATCGGCGGCACGTTCTGCACGGGAAGCTCCACCCCCAGATCGCCCCGGGCCACCATGATGCCGTCGCTGGCTTCCAGGATGGCGTCGAAATCGCGCACGGCAGCGGGCTTTTCGATCTTGGACAGGATCGCCGCCCGGCCTGCCGCCAGTTCGCGGGCATCGTCAACATCGGCAGCGCGCTGCACGAAGGACAGGGCCAGCCAATCGACCCCCAGATCGCAGACAAAGGCCAGGTCCTTGCGGTCCTTTTCCGACAATGCCGCCAGCGGCAGCACCACGTCCGGCACGTTCACCCCCTTGCGGTTGGAAATCGTGCCGCCCACGACAACCTCGCAGTCTGCGAAGTCGGAGCCGCATTCGACGACCTTCAGCCGCAGCTTGCCATCGTTGACCAGCAGGGTCGCCCCCGCTTCAAGCGCATCGAAGATTTCTTTGTGCGGGAGCATGACGCGGCGCGCATCGCCCGGCGTGTCATCCAGATCAAAGCGGAACCGTTGGCCGTCTTCCAGCTCTGCCGCTTCATTGGCAAAAACGCCCACCCGCAGTTTGGGGCCCTGAAGATCCGCCAGGATGCCAACCGGTGTGCCCAGATCGGCCTCGATCTGCCGGATGATTTCGTGGCGCGCGCGGATCTCTTCGTGGCTGCCGTGGCTCATATTGAGCCGGAACACATCGGCGCCCGCCTCGAACAATGCGCGGATCGTCTCGTAGTCATTGCTGGCCGGACCAAGGGTGGCCACGATCTTCACATTGTGATGGCGTTTCATACGTGTCCCGTTCCTCTGTCGTCGCCGCGCGGTTATCGCTAACGTGTCACGAAGTCGCGCGCCCCGCAATTCACTTCCCCGAGGATGTATCGTATCTGTCCTAAAATGCAGATGACACAGATCGAGACCGACTGGTCCCCCGTTCACATCCATGGCGAAGACCGCGACAGCCGCTGGCTGGTCACATGCGATCACGCATCGAACACGATACCCCCAATGGTCAATGGCGGCACGCTCGGGCTCGCCGCCGAGGATATGAACCGCCACATCGCCTATGATGTTGGCGCCGCGGGGCTGGCCATGGCTCTGGCCGATGGGCTGGGCGCCCCGGCGGTGCTGTCGGATTTCTCGCGGCTGGTGATCGACCCGAACCGGGGGGCGGACGATCCCACCGTGCTCATGAAGCTCTACGACGGGACCGTCGTGCCCGGCAACCGCCACGCCGACGCCGACGAAAAGGCCCGCCGTGTCGCCCTGATGCACGAGCCCTATCACGCAGAGGTCGCCCGCATGGCTGCGCGTCGCCCCGACACGGTGATCCTCGCGATCCACTCCTTCACGCCGCAGCTTCGGGGCAAGCCCGCGCGCCCATGGCATGTGGGGGTGCTGCACGCACCTCATGGCGGCGCCCTGTCCCGCCCGCTCATCGCGCGGCTGCACGCGGAACCCGATTTGTGCGTCGGGGACAATGAACCTTATGCCGGGCACCTTGAGGGCGACAGCATCGACCGCCACGCGCTTGTCCCGGACCGGCTCAACACGCTGGTCGAGCTGCGCAATGATTTGATCGAAACGCCCGAACAGCAGGTGGCCTGGGCAGAACGGCTCACGCCGATCCTGCAAGCCGCCCTTGCCGATGTGACCCACGAACAGGAGCCCGCCCATGGATGACGCCACTCGCACCCGGATCGAAGCCGCCGCCTTTCGCAAGCTGCAACAGCACCTGATGGAAGAGCGCCGCGACGTGCAAAACATCGACCTGATGGAGCTGTCGGGCTTTTGCCGCAACTGCCTGGCCCGCTGGATGCAAGAGGCCGCAGTGGACGAGGGAATCACCTGGTCCAAGGAGGAGGCACGGGCGGAATTCTACGGCATGCCTTACGAGACCTGGAAGCGCGATTTCCAGAAGTAGTTTTTCACGCCCACCTCACAACCAACGCAGGTGAAAAGCGCGAACAATCGGGCTTTTGCCGCCATATTATCCTCAGCGAACCCCAGTTGGGCCACATTTCCTTGACGCTGCGCCCCCACAGGCAGAGGACCTGTCACAGGGATTGAGTATGTGTTGGAGATGTGACCCATGGAGTATTTCATACTGCCGACCCTTCTGACTGTTGGGCTGCTGTGGTGGCTGTTCGACGACGACGATGATGGCGACGACAACGACAACTCTGATGGCGATGACGGCGATCAAGGTGGCGACGAGAATGTTGAAACCATCTCCCTGACCGCCGCATCGGATCTCAGCCAGTCCGGTACTGGATCGCAATCGGTGTCCGCCGGGGACGGCAATGACATGGTCTCCACGGGCGCAGGGGACGATTCGATCTATGGTCAGGTCGGTGCTGACGTTCTTGCAGGTGGCGACGCAAACGATCTACTGCGCGGCGGGGAAGGTAAAGACTACCTCAATGGCGGCAACGGCGATGACAAGCTGTTCGGCGATAGCGGCGATGACATTATCGGGTTCTCGGGCGTGGCGCAGAACCTCGATGGCGACGACAACGCCGAATACGCCTCTGCGCGCGGGCTGGATCCTGCGGCGCTTGATGCATTCCTGTCCTCTTCCGCGCTATCCGATGGCGGGAACGACACCATCCACGGCGGGCCGGGCGATGATACCATCGGTGACTTCGCCGGAGACAACATGATCTACGGCCAGGGCGGCGCGGACACCCTCACTGCCTTTGACGCAGGAGCCGGGGCCGGTGAGGGCGTGGACACGCTTGATGGCGGCGTGGGGCATGACCTTCTGCGCGGCGATGATGGAGATATCCTGATCGGCGGTGACAATACCGACAGCTTCGACGTGCTGGTGCAGGAAGCCGATGACCGCCCGGTGCAGATCACTGATCTGCAACCCGGTGAAACCGTGCGCGTGGCGGTCGAAGGCGCCCCGGACGGGAGCGATCTGACCTTCACACCGAACGGCTCCATGGTCGATGTCTATTTCGGGGACCATCTGGTCGCCACTGTCAGTTCGGACGATGACGCCATGGATGCGGCCGCGATCTCGGCCGCGATCAGCATCGCGCGCGTCTGATCCTGGTGCAGGAAACGAAAAAGCCCCGGACGCGTGTCCGGGGCTTTTTCGTTGGCCGGCGGCGACGGGTGCTCAGAGCGCCCGCTTGCGACTTTCTTCCAGGTAAATCTCGCGCAGGCGGGCGCTAATCGGGCCCGGTGTGCCGCTGCCGACCTGGGCGCCGTCGATGTTCACCACTGGCATCACGAACGCAGAGGCCGAGGTAACAAACGCCTCATCCGCGCCCTGCGCCTCTTCGATGGTGAAGCCGCGCTCTTCGACCTGCATCTGCGCCTCACGGGCCAGACGCAGCACGGCGGCACGGGTGATCCCGTGCAGAATGTCATGGCTCAGCTCGCGGGTGATGATCTTGCCGTCCTTGACGATATAGGCGTTGTTCGACGTGCCTTCGGTGACCTTGCCATCCTCGACCAGCCACGCATCATCAGCGCCCTGGGCCTTGGCCTCCATCTTGGCCATGGAGGGGTACAGCAGCTGCACCGTCTTGATGTCGCGGCGGCCCCAACGAAGATCGGGGAGCGACACGACCTTGATGCCAGTCTTGGCCGCGGGAGCCTCTGACAGGCCGGGCTTGTTCCATCCGAACAGCACCACGGTCGGAACCGTGTCCTCGGGCGGATAGACAAAATCGCGATCCCCGCCATTGCCGCGCGAGACCTGCAGGTAAACCATGCCGTCGCCGATGCCGTTGCGCTCCACGATCTGGCGGTGCGCCTCAAGATAGGCGTCCTCGTCCAGCGGGTTGGTGATGGACAGCGCCTCGAGCGAGCGTTTCAGCCGCGCCATGTGGCCGGGAAAGTCAATCAGCTTGCCGTCCAGCACGCTGACCACCTCATAGACCGCGTCTGCCATCACGAAGCCCCGATCAAAGATCGAAATCTTGGCTTCCTCCTCGGGCATGTAATCCCCGTTCAGATAGACGATGCGGCTCATGGCGGCGCTCCTTTTGGTGTTTGTCTTTCTGTGGGCCAGCTCCGACGCACCGTCAAGCCGCGCGAATGCTGCATGCGCAGAAATCGGACTTGAGCACGCCCCCGCAACATTCTATCCAAAGCGGGACAGCTTTCGAAATATCCTTGCAAGGAGCTTTGCTCATGTCCTTCCGTCTGCAACCCACCCCGGTCGCCCGCCCGAACCGCTGCCAGCTTTTCGGGCCCGGCTCGCGCCCCGCAATCTTTGAAAAGATGGCCGGATCGGCAGCGGATGTGATCAACCTGGACCTGGAAGACAGCGTCGCGCCCGATGACAAGGATCAGGCCCGCAAGAACATCATCGAAGCCATCGGCGACATCGACTGGGGCACCAAGACGCTTTCGGTCCGCATCAACGGTCTGGACACGCCCTACTGGTATCGCGACGTGGTGGATCTTCTTGAAAACGCGTCCGAGCGGCTCGATCAGATCATGATCCCGAAGGTCGGCAATGCGTCCGACATCTATGCCGTCGATGCTCTGGCCACCGCCGTGGAAGCCGCCAAGGGCCGCGGCAAGAAGATCGGTTTCGAGGTCATCATCGAAAGCGCCGCTGGCATTGCCCATGTCGAAGAGATCGCTGCCAGCAGCCCCCGTCTGCACGCTATGAGCCTAGGCGCCGCGGATTTCGCCGCGTCCATGGGCATGGCCACCACCGGCATCGGCGGGACGCAGGAAAACTACTACATGCTGCACGAAGGCCAGCACCACATGTCGGATCCGTGGCACTGGGCCCAGGCCGCCATCGTCGCCGCTTGCCGCACCCATGGTGTGCTGCCCGTGGACGGCCCGTTCGGGGACTTCTCGGACGATGACGGCTACCGCGCTCAGGCCCGCCGCTCCGCCACGCTGGGCATGGTCGGCAAATGGGCCATCCACCCCAAGCAGGTGACGCTCGCCAACGAAGTGTTCACCCCGTCAGACGAAGCCGTCGCGGAAGCACGCGAGATCCTGCAGGCCATGGAAGAAGCGAAGGCCCGCGGCGAAGGCGCCACCGTCTACAAGGGCCGCCTCGTCGACATCGCGTCGATCAAGCAAGCCGAAGTGATCGTGCGCAACGCCGAGATGATTGGCGGCGCGTCTTAAGTCGATCTTTACCGATGTGACCTAATCCCTGCCCATGCGTTCTTGATGGGCAGGGACAAATGGGTGACCAAGCTCCGGCAATGATCCTCATGCTGCGGACGGTATCGATGATGACCCTCATCGTGCTCGTCCTTGGCATGATCATGGAATGGCGGATGCGCCCCATTCCGCACGCGGTCTCTATTGGCGCTTTGATGGGCGCCGCCGTGACACTCACACAGCTCTATCCGCTGGCGCTCGGGGACGGGGTCCACGTCGACTCGCGTGCGGTCATTCTTGGCCTGACGGGCGCCTTCTTCGGCCCCTTGAGCCTTGGCATCACCTTGGCCTGCGGCCTCATTACGCGCATCACTCAGGGCGGGTTGGGCACCGAATCCGGGGTTGCGGCCATGTGCGTCGCGGCCCTCGTCGGGCTGGCATGGGCACGTCTCTTGCCGCCCAAGGCGCAGCGCAGCGCGGCGGGCCTTCTGGCTCTCGGGGCCCTCGTTAACCTTTCGTTGGTGCCGCCCGGATTCTATCTGCCATCTGGTTGGCACATGGCGTTTTACACCCAGATCGGCGCCCCGGTCTTCGTCATCAATGTCATCGGCGTTCTCGTCTTTGGCGCGCTGATCAATCGGCTGTTCAGGCTTTTCGAAACCACGGCAGAGCTGAGGAAACTGGCGATGACCGATTTTCTCACCGGTCTGCCGAACCGCGCCCAGTTTTTTGAGCGCCTCGCGCGGTGTGGGCTGGAACGCGGGCCAACGTCGCTGATCTATATCGACATTGACCACTTCAAGTCGGTCAATGACGGCTTCGGTCATGCGGCCGGGGATGCGCTGCTCCGGCTCATGGCGCAGCGGCTAGAGCAGGTCCTGCCGCGCGGCACCCTGCTGGCCCGGCTCGGCGGCGAGGAATTCGCTGTGCTGCTGCCCGACACCCCGTTGGCACCCGCGCTCGAACTGGCGGAGCGATTGCGAAAAAGCGTAGCAGAGCACCCGTTTGACACCGCACAGGGGGTGATCCCGGTGACGCTCAGTCTGGGCGTCCACTGCGCCGAAGAACCCTGCGATGGCGACGATCTTGTCAATCACGCCGACGGCGCGCTCTACGCTGCGAAGGCGGGGGGCCGGAACAGGGTTGTCGCAAGCATGGGCCCCGCGAAACACGGGGCCGCCCTTGCAGCACGAAAGGCTCCGCGCCCTGGACAGGACCCCGCAGCACAGACGGGCTGACACGCCCACGGAACGGAAGGAGGCCCCCAAAACCGCCGCTTTGCCGACGAGCCATTGCCACCCGCCCCTGCGGAACCCTATATGCGGGTCAAGCTGCGAGGATGCCCATGACCCACTACCTGGACTTTGAAAAACCGCTGGCGGATATCGAAGGCAAGGCCGAAGAGCTGCGCGCCATGGCCCGCGCCAATTCCGAAACCAATGTCGCGGACGAGGCCAAAGCGCTCGACAAGAAGGCGGATGAGCTGCTCCGCAGCCTCTATGCCGATCTGACACCATGGCGCAAATGCCAGGTCGCGCGCCATCCGGCCCGCCCGCATTGCCGGGACTATATCGACACGCTGTTCACCGAATGGACCCCTCTGGCCGGGGATCGCGGATTTGGAGAGGACGAAGCCGTGCTCAGCGGACTCGCCCGTCTGGATGGTCGTCCGGTCATGGTGATCGGCCACGAAAAGGGCAATGACACTGCCTCGCGCATTGCCCGCAATTTCGGCATGGCCCGCCCCGAAGGCTACCGCAAGGCGATCCGCCTGATGGACATGGCAAACCGGTTCGGCCTGCCGGTGGTGACGCTGATCGACACCCCCGGCGCCTATCCCGGCAAGGGCGCGGAAGAGCGCGGCCAGTCCGAAGCCATCGCCCGTTCGACCGAAGCCTGCCTGAGCCTCGAAGTGCCACTGGTCAGCGTCGTGATCGGCGAAGGCGGGTCCGGCGGCGCCGTGGCGTTCGCCACCGCGAACCGCGTCGCGATGCTGGAGCATTCGGTCTATTCGGTGATCTCGCCCGAAGGCTGCGCCTCGATCCTGTGGAAGGACGCCGAAAAGATGCGCGAGGCGGCCGAGGCGCTGCGCCTCACCGCACAGGATCTGCAGCATCTCGGCGTGTGCGACCGCATCATCCGAGAGCCTCTGGGCGGCGCGCATCGCGACAGCGCGAAGACCATCGCATCCGTGGGCAAGTCGATCGAAGTCATGCTCGAAGAGCTCAAGGGCCTGGACGGCCCCGCGCTCAAGGCGGACCGTCGGCAGAAATACCTCGCGCTCGGGCAAAAGGGGCTGGCGGCGTAAGCCCCGGGCCCTACCACATGGTCTTCGCCGCGCGGGCAGGCCAGGCGGCATCATAAGCGTCGGCGTCGAAATCGGCCTTTTGCTCTTTGACGAAGGCGCCCGCCGTGGGCAGCCCCGCGCTCTCGTCCTCCCCAGCCCAAAGCCGCGCGCGCTTGATGGCGCGGGCGCACTGGCTGTAGACCTCGGCGACGCGGACCCGGATCACGCAGCGCGGATGCTTGCCCTCCCGCGCGAACTCGTCGCAGATCGCCCCCGTCTCAATCGCTGCCGTGCCGTTGACCCGCACGACATTGTCCGATCCGGGCACCATGAACATGAGCGACACACGCGGATCGACCACCAGGTTGCGCAGCGTGTCGATCCGATTGTTCCCGCGCCAGTCGGGCAGCAGCAACGTTTGCGGATCGGGAGACGTGACCACCGGCTCACTGTCTCCGCGCGGAGAGCCGTCGGTGCCATCCTGGCCGACCGTTGACAGAACGCAGAAACGGGATCGCGAAATCCACCGCCAGTACATTGGCGTCAGCTGCGTGGCCACCTTGTCGAGCGATGCGGGCGCCACATCGCCATAAAGCGCCTCAAGCTGCGCCACCGTTGTGATCTGGGTCAAAACCTGCCTCCTTCATCAAGGCATTGGACCGGGTCTCGATCCGCTCTTGAAGCTCCGCCATGAACGGAGCCGTCTTCTGGCCTGGCGCGATAGGGTCAAGAAATTCGACAACGGCCACACCGGGATTGCGGATGATGCCCTTGCGCGGCCAGAACAGGCCGACATTGCAGGCGACCGGAACACAAGACTGCCCGGTCTGGTCATAGAGCGCGGCGGTGCCCACTTTGTAGGGCGCATCAACGCCCGGCTCGATGCGCGATCCTTGCGGATAGATGATCAACTGCCCCGGCCCCTGCCGCCCGGCGGCGATGTCGGCCTTCATCTTGCGGATCGCCTTGGACCGCTGCCCCCGCGCCACGGGCACACAGCCCAGCCGCAGCGCGTATTGACCAATGATCGGCGCCCAGATCAGCTCGCGCTTCATGATGAACTTGCCGCGCGGGACGGCGTAGAAGATCAGCATCGCATCCAGGAAGCTCTGGTGCTTGGCGGCGATCAGGACTTCGCCCTTGGGAACCGGACCACGCACCTCGGTGCGGATGCCGCACATCCACCGGGCGGTCCAGAAGGTCCAGCGACACCAGGTCTTGCAGGCTGAAAACGCGCCGCTGCGATGCACCAGCATCCACGGCATCCACAAGATGCCGATGGGCAGCATCATGAAATAGGCCTGTCCCACAAAGAGCGCGGACCGCAGCCACCGCCAAGCGTATCTCATGACATCCCCCTCAATGTGTTCAGGGCCGCGGTGCGGGTGGCCAGGAACGCGACCAGAGCGGCCAGCACCGGGATCACCAGCGGCAGCGCCCATTCGCCCCCCTCGAAGCCGAGCCCGGTCAGGAACCCGCTTTCCTCCGCCGCAGAGGGCAGCAGCCAGATCGCGATCACACCCGCGACCATGCCGATCCCCGCCCCGCTCAGCGCCCGCAGCGTAAAGCGGCGCACGAAAGCCTGCGCGATATAGCTGTCTTGCGCGCCGACCAGCCGCATGACGCGGATCACCTGCGCATTGGCAGCCAGAGCCGCGCTTGCCGCCAGCGTGATCATCGCCGCCGTGGCGGCACCGATTAGCCCGATGGACAGCCACCCGAGCGCCCGAAGCCGCCCGGCCGCGCGCACCAGAGGCTGGCGCCAACGGGTGTGGTCATCCAGCACGGCGCCCGGCACTTCGGCCTGCAGCCGGGCCCGCAGACCGACAGCGTCGAACCCGTCACCGTCTTCGACGATCTCGATCAGTTGCGGGATCGGCAGGGTGTCCACGGGCAGATCCGGGCCGAACCACGGCTCCAGAAGGGCCTTTTGGTCCTCTTCGGTCAAAGCCCGCGCCGACGCGATACCAGGCGTTGTTTCCAGCAACGACAGAGCCGCGCGAGTTTGTGCCGCGATCTGCCCTTCAGGCGCCGAAATCCGCAAGGTCGAGCTGCGCGCCAACTCTTCGGACCAGCGATCCGCGATGCGTCCCGCAGCCAGCGACAGCGCAAGCGCAAAGACCGCAAGGAATGCCATCGCAGCGGCGGTGAGCACGGTCAGGCGAGCCGTATGGCCCGTCGGTGGCACGGCGCGGTCGGCCTGAGGATCGCCAACGACCAGCACCATGGCGCGTTTGAGGATATCCGACATGCTCACAGGTCCACCCCCGCCGCCATCAGCCGTCCGCCCGACAGGCGCAGCACCCGCGCTTGCACCATGGATTTGGCCGATCGGATCAGCCCCATGTCATGGGTCGCGATCAGCACCGCTTTGCCCATGCGGTTCAGCTCGACCAGAAGGGTCAGCAACCGCTGCGACATTTCGGGGTCCACGTTCCCCGTAGGCTCATCGGCCAGGATCACGTCGGGAGACGTGATCACCGCCCGCGCCAGAGCGGCGCGCTGCCGCTCCCCGCCCGACAGTTCGGGGGGAAGCTGCCCCGCCTGCTTGGTCAGGCCCACCCATTTGAGCAGATCGGTGATGTTGTCTTCGGCCTCGTGCCCCCGGCCCGCGACGGTCAGCGGCAGGGCGACGTTCTCGATCACCGACAGGTGGTCCAGAAACTGGCAATCCTGGTGCACCACCCCGATCCGGCGCCGCGCCAGAGCGACGCCGTCGCGGCCCGCTTCGCGTGCGTCCTGCCCAAACAGGGTCACGTCGCCTGCAGTGGCGATCAGCTCCCCGTAGCAGAGCTTGAGCAAGGTCGTTTTGCCCGCGCCCGACGGCCCCGTCAGGAAATGAAACGATCCCGGCGCCAGTTCCAAATCGACCTGCGAAAACAGCTCGGCGCCACCGTAGCTATAGGCCACATTTTCCAGAGCGATCACGGATGCGCCCACCTTTTGTAATTTGCCCTGTTGTGACGAATTGGCCGCACGGGTGCAATCACTGAGCGCCCCTCGTCTCTCTCATACCTTTGCGCCGAGCATAAATCGGCGCTATGGATGGGGAATACGAGCAAAATCATGCTCGTCCAGATGAGCGAAAGGTCCGGGGCATGCGGCTGATTTGTCCGAATTGCGGGGCGCAGTACGAAATCGACGAGGGTCTGATTCCGGCGGCGGGCCGCGATGTGCAGTGCTCGAATTGCGGGCACACATGGTTTGAAACCCCCGGCGCCTCCGTCGAGGCCGAAACTCTGGCCGAAGAGATCCCAGCCGAACAAGAGGTCACCCCGCCGCCCGCCGCGTCCGAGGCGGAGCCCCCCGACGCGGCCCGCGCAGCGCTTGATAGCCCGTCCGAAGACTCGGCCCCCGGCACGGAGACGATCGACGCAGAGCCGATCTCTGAAACCCCGGGCCCCAAGCCGCGCGAAGCCTCCAACCTTGACCCGGAAGTCGCCGCGATCCTGCGCGAGGAAGCCGAGCACGAACGCCAGCGGCGCACGAAGGCGGCAGAACAGATCGAAAGCCAGCCCGATCTGGGGCTGGACGCGCCTGCCAAACACAAGGACGAGAGCAGCGGCCGGGACCGGCTGCCCGATATCGAGGAGATCAACTCCTCCTTACGGAGCGATCCGAATGACGACGACACCACCACGGTAGAGCGCAGCGGAAGCGGGTTCTGGCGTGGGTTCTGGCTGATGGTGCTGGTCGCCATTGCCCTTGTGCTGATCTACACCGCCGGGCCGAAGATTGCCGCGCGCGTGCCGCAAGCCGCCCCCGCCATTGATGGCTACCGCACCACCGTCGACGGTCTGCGGCTGAAGCTGAACGATACCGTTCAAAGCTTGGGTGATCGGATGGGCCAAGAGAGCGACGCGCAGTAAGCGCGGCTCAGGGCTCAGAACCGCTCCAGCAGCCGTCCCAGGTAGTCGCGCTCCGCATCGGGGCGCTCCAGCTCAGACGCGCGGCGGCGCAGCTCTTCCAGAAGGGCTTCCGCCTGTTCGCGCAGGGCCTCTCCGGCCAAGTCTCCGCCCTCCAGCCCAGACGTGCCGCCCCCATTGCCCGACTGCCGCCCCAGCGGATCGAGCGGCGCGGGACGCCGCGTAGAGCCGTCCGCCTGCTGGCCATCGGCTGCGCCCTGCCCGGCTTCGTCCTGATCCCGCTCGCGCGCCAGGGCCTGCCCCAGCCGATCCATCCCTTCGCGCAGCGCTTCCAACGCGCGCGATTGCTGGTCGATGGCGCCGGGCAGGTTGCCCTCATCCAGGGCACGCTCTGCCAGATCCATCGCGCGACCGGCGCGGTCCAAGGCCTCGCGCGCGGCGTCGCCCTCTTCTCCGGGCAGGCCGGGAAGCGCGCGGCGCTGCGCCTCTAACGCCTCGCGCAGCTGTCGCTGGCGTTCGGCCAAGGAGCCTTCATCGGCCCCCTGCCCCTGCGCGCCCTCTCGCCCATTCAGGCCGTTCCCCTGCTGACCTTGGCCCTGCTGACCTTGGCCCTGCTGTTGTTCGCCCACGCCCTGCTGTTGGCCCTGCGGGCGCTCGCCAGGTTGGGGCTGCCCCTGATCTTGCCGCCCGTTGAACTGGTCCTGAAGCTCGCGGAACGCGTCGTCCGACAGATCCTGCTGGTCGCGCAGCGTGTCGCCCAGCTCCTCCATGGACTTCTGGCCGGGGCTCTTGCGACCGCCTTCGCCGTCACCGCCCTCTTGCAGCCGCAGATTATCGAGAAGCTGATTGAGCTGCTCCATCAGGATGGCGGCCTCTTCCATGCGGCCTTCTTCCATGAGGCGCTGAATCTCATCCATCAGCCGCGCGATTTCATCCATCTCCACAGAACGTGAGCCGTCCTCACCGCTATCGGGCTGATCGGTGTCGTCCTCAGCGGGCTCAGCCTCCTGCGCCAGCAGGTCCATATAGGCATCGGTGGCCGCGCGCAGCTCGTCCATCAGCTCCGCGATCTCGGCCTCACTGGCGCCGTTGCGCATGGCCTCAGCCAGCCTTTCCCGCGCGCGCCGCAGACGCTCCCGCGCGTTCTCGATCGCGCCTTCTTCCAGCTCAAGCGCAAGCGCCCAGAGATCGGAGGCCAGCGTATCGAGCATCTCGCCTTCCAGCGGCTCCTCCGCTTCGATCCGGGCGATGATCTCCCGCAGCTGGGTCAGGTGCTCAGGCTTGCGAAAGATACCTTCGGGTTTCCAGCCCGACGCGCGCAGAAGGCGCGCCACGCGGGCCCGGTTGACCTCCGGGGCCCAGAGCAGATCGCGCCGCTGTTCCGCCACGGCGGCGGCGAGCGGCTCAAAGAACCGCTTCGCCGGAAGCGTCATCGTCTGCGGCGCGCTGCGCCCCTCCTGTCCCGGATCGTCCAGCACGACCAGCGTCACCGTCACCGGCAGGTTGGCCCAGGGGTGTTCGCTCAGATCATCGCTCAACCGCGCCTCAAGCGCACGCTTGTCGCCGGAAAACGGCATGGGCAGGTCCAGCACGAGCGGATCACGCGGGATGGGGTCGGCGGCCAACCCATAGCGGCGATCCACAGCCGCCAGATCCAAAGCAATCTCGGCCCGACCGCGACGCACGCCGAAATCGTCTCGCGCGGCAAAGGGAATGGCAAAGCCGCCACCGCGCGTTTGTTCTGCCGCGCCGGTGATCTCCACCTCGGGGGCGGCGTCAGGCTCAATGAGGATCTCCCAGCGGCGCCCGCCCGGCCCGTCGACGGTGACAGAGCCTGATTTCCGCCCCGCAAACTGTGCGGTGGCGTCGGCCTGCAGGCTGCCCAGCCCCGAGACCGTTTCCATGACGTTCAAGGCCCCCGCCTCTCCGTAGAACCGGAAGCTGAACGCGGTGCCCTGCGGCAGACTGAGCCCACCTTCAGGGATGTCATTCATATAGAGCGTCGGCCGCCCGGTGTAGCGCGGCGGCTCTGCCCAGCCTTCCCAGACCGGGCCGGCGGGCACAGTGCCACCCGGCCCCGGCACCAGCTCCGCGACGGAGCCAACCCGGAGCACTGAGCCAAAGAGCACCGCCACCGCGAGCGCAAGGCCCGCCATATAGCGCATCCCCCAGCGGTCCCGCGAGGACAGCCGCAGATCAGGCGCCTCGGCGCGGGCGTCCCCTGCGGCGCGCGCCATACGGGCGCGGTGCGCGTCCCAGACATGGCGACTGCGGGCATCTCCGGCCCCAACCGCCTGTGCATCGCGCAGCGCGGCAATCGGCCGCCCAGGCAGCCGCGCATCCAGCCGCGCGAGGGCCTCGCCCCGCGACGGCCAGTGAAACCGCTTGATTCCGTAGAACAGCGCAACTCCCGCCGCGACGGCCAGCACCGCCGCCACCGCTTGCGCCAGGCGCAAGGGCGCGCTTTGATGCCAGCCAAACAGGACCATCGCCCCGGCAAGCGCCAAAACGCACCAGAGCGGCCAGAACGCCCGCGCGCTGCGCTCTGCCACCAGAGCGGCACGGCTCAGCGCGGCGGCGCGTCTTAAATCGGGATCGCGGGTCACAGCCATGACGGCAGCGTATCGCGTCCGATCATCTCCTCATAGGTGGGTCGTTGCCGAATAACCGCGAATTGATCGCCGCGCACCAGAACTTCGGGGATCAGGGGGCGCGAATTATATTCGCTGGCCATCACAGCGCCGTAAGCCCCGGCCGAGCGAAACGCGACCAAATCGCCGGATGCAACCGGCGCCATGATCCGACCCTTGGCAAAGGTATCGCCCGATTCGCAGACCGGGCCCACAATGTCATAGGTGGCGGGTTCCGTGCCCGGCGCGGGCTCAACCACCGGGATGATATCGTGATAGGCTTCGTACATGGCGGGACGGATCAGATCGTTCATCGCCGCATCGAGGATCAGGAAGGACCGGTCCTCGCCCTCCTTCACATAGATCGACTGCGCGACCAGGATCCCGGCATTGCCCGCGATCAGGCGGCCGGGCTCGATCTCCACCTCACAGCCAAGATGGCCGACTTGCTCGCGGATCACGGCGCCATACTCCACCGGCAGCGGCGGCGCGTTGTTGTCGCGCGCATAGGGGATGCCCAGACCGCCCCCCAGATCGAGCCGCTCAATGCTATGTCCGTCCGCGCGCAGGAGCTCGGTCAGCTCCGCGACCTTGGCATAGGCCGCCGCAAACGGCGCCAGATCGGTCAGCTGAGACCCGATATGCACGTCGATCCCCACCACCCGCAGACCGGGCAGCTTTGCCGCGCGGGCATAGACCTCGCGGGCGCGAGAGATCGGGATGCCGAACTTGTTCTCTGATTTGCCCGTGGCGATCTTGGCATGGGTCTTGGCGTCCACATCGGGGTTCACCCGCACCGTCACCGGCACCTCAACCCCCATGTCGGCGGCCACCTGGCTGAGCAGCTCCATCTCGGGCTCGCTCTCAAGGTTCACCTGCCGGATACCGCCAGCCAGAACCTGCTCCATCTCGGCGCGGGTCTTGCCGACGCCAGAGAACACGATGCGATCACCGGGCACGCCCGCCGCCTTGGCCCGCGCATATTCGCCGCCCGATACGACATCCATGCCCGCGCCTGCGCGACCCAGAACGCTCAGGATCGCCTGGTTGGACAGGGCCTTGACCGCGTAGCACACCAAATGCGGCATCCCGTCGAGCGCCTCGTCGAACAGCCGGAAATGCCGCAGCAGCGTCGCTTCGGAATAGCAGTAGAACGGCGTGCCCACCTGAGCCGCGATCTCCGCCACCGGGACATCTTCGGCAAACAGCTGCCCGTTTCGATACAGGAAATGATCCATATGCGCGGCCCTATGTCTTCTTTGTGCCCCAAATATCCAAATTCACCGCCACCGCAACCTGTCCTGCCTGTGCCGGGGCGCATCGCGTCCGCGGATCTCAGGACAAAAGAGCGGCGCGGCAGCGCCTCCGTGAGATCAGGTCACGGGCCGGGTGCGCAGGAAAAGATAGAGCGGCAAGCCGCAACTCACCCCGATGCAGAGCGTCGCGGGCACGGCCCACAGTGCCTCCCAGTTGCGGCGCACACGTACCTCCGCAGCGATCCAGACGATCAGGACGATGCCCGAGATCAGCAAATCCCAAGCCAGCCCCGCCCCCGCCGGGTTCTCCATCCACGCGGCGACCAGCCCGCTCAGCGACAGCCCATGTGTCAGGAAATGCGCGATGAAATGGCCCATGGGCACCGCGGCCCCCAGCAGCGCGGCGATCAGCCAGACCCACCGCAGCGGAGACATCTTCAAAGCCCGACCCCCAAAGTGATCGTGCCGTTGGTGAGAGACAGGTCTCCCCCGGCGCTGACCCCCTGATTGCCCACCGTCACGCGCCCGTGCGCTTCGGGCCGCATAGGAGCCCCATCGACCCCGCATCCCGCCACCAGGGCCACGCCTATTAAAATCAGCCACTGCCGCATCGTCATCGTCCTCCGATCTGCCGCAACCCTGCCGCCCGTACCCGGCGGACGCAAGTCAGCAAGACATGCAAAACCCGGCTATCCTACTCAAGGACCCGTGAAGGAGACCCAGATGAGCCATGATTACGATGCCCGCATGATGCGCGTTGTCACTCATATCAGCCAGAACCCCGCCGGGGATCTGTCGCTGGACGCCCTGGCCGATGTCGCGGCGATGAGCCGTTTTCACTGGCACCGGGTGTTCCAGGGGATCATGGGCGAAACCGTGGCCCATGCGGTCCGGCGCATTCGACTGCATCTGGCCGCGGCAAAGCTGCTCAGGGATGATCGCCCGGTGGCACGCATCGCCGCCGAAGTGGGCTACCCCAATCTCTCCAGCTTCACCCGCGCCTTCACAAACGCCTACGGTCAGCCCCCCGCCGCGTTCCGCGAAAGCGCCCGCCCGGAGCATCTGGCTGTCGTTCTGGTTCAACCCCACCCAAAAGGAGACACCCCCATGTTCCCCATCACGATCCAACACCGCCCCGCCCTGCGGCTTGCCGCTGCGTTCCATAAGGGCGACTATCAGACCTGCGGCGAAGCTTTCGAGCGCGTCGGGGCGATCTTTGTCACCCGCAACCTTCTGCCCCACGCGCGCGGTATGGTCGGGGTGTACTACGACAACCCCGCAGAAACCGCGCCGGAGGATTTGCGCGCCCATGCCGGGATGGCCGTCGAAGACGGGTTCGAGATCCCCGAAGGGCTCGAAGAGGTCACCCTGCCCGCCAGCCGCTGCGCCATCCTGGAGCACAAAGGCCCCTACGCCACGCTTGGCGCGGCTTATGATGCGCTCTACGGGAAATGGCTGCCCGAGTCGGGCGAAGAGCCCGCCGATCTGCCGCCCTATGAGGTCTATCTCAACGATCCGGCCACAACCCCGGCGACGGAGCTGCGCACGGATATCTGCCTGCCGCTGAAAGGCTGACGCGGTTTCGCGCGGGCCGGTCTGACGGCCCGCGCCCTTACAGGATCTCGCGCCAGCGTGCGATCTGTGCCCGCACCTGATCGGGCGCGGTGCCACCATAGCTGGTGCGCGAGGCGACCGACGCCTCAACGGTCAGCACATCGAACACGCCTTCTGTGATCTCGCTCGACACGCCCTGCATGTCCTCCAGCGATAGATCGGGCAGATCGCAGCCCTTCTCTTCGGCCAGAGCGACCAGAGCGCCCGTCACGTGATGGGCCCGGCGGAACGGCACACCCGCTTCGCGCACCAGCCAGTCGGCCAGATCGGTCGCGGTGGAAAACCCGCTGGCGGCGGCGGCGCGCAGGGCGTCGCGATTCACCGTCATGTCGGTCACCATCCCGGCCATGGCCCGCAGCGCCAAAAGCCAGTGATCGGCGGCGTCGAACACCTGTTCCTTGTCCTCTTGCATGTCCTTCGCATAGGCGAGCGGCAGGCCTTTCATCACCGTCATCAGCGCAACATTGGCGCCAAAGATCCGCCCGATCTTGGCGCGGATCAACTCCGCCGCGTCGGGGTTGCGCTTTTGCGGCATGATCGACGACCCGGTGGACCAGCGATCCGACATGGCCACGAAGCGGAACTGCGCCGAGGACCAGATCACCAGCTCTTCGGCCAGGCGCGACAGGTGCATCGCGCTGATCGAGGCGGCCGACAGGAACTCAAGCGCGAAGTCGCGATCACTCACCGCGTCCAGAGAATTGGCCGTCGGGCGGTCGAATCCGAGCGCCTGCGCGGTCATGTCGCGGTCAATCGGGAACCCCGTCCCGGCGAGGGCCGCGCTGCCCAGTGGGCTTTCGTTCATGCGGGCCCGCGCGTCGCGGATGCGGCTCAGATCGCGGGCGCACATTTCTACATAGGCCATCATGTGATGACCCCAGGTCACCGGCTGCGCCGTCTGGAGATGGGTGAAACCGGGCATGACCCAATCGGCCCCGGCCTCCGCCTGACCCAACAGGGCTTGCATCAGGGCAATGATCGCCTCTTCGGCGGCGTCGCATTGATCGCGCACCCACAGGCGGAAATCGGTCGCCACCTGATCGTTCCGGCTCCGTGCGGTGTGCAGGCGTCCGGCGGGCTCTCCGATGATCTCTTTCAGCCGGTCTTCCACGTTCATGTGGATGTCTTCCAACGCGGTGGAGAACGGAAACTCCCCCGCTTCGATCTCTGACAATACGGTGAGCAACCCTTCCCGGATCGCGCCTGCTTCGTTATCTGAAAGGACGCCGATCGCCTCCAACATGGCGGCATGGGCACGGGAGCCCGCGATGTCCTGGGCGGCCAGTCGCTGATCGAACCCGATCGAGGCGTTGATCGCCTCCATGATCGCGTCCGGCCCATCGGCGAACCGTCCGCCCCACATCGCATTGGAACCCGTCTTTGTCATATCTCGCACCTTTCGAAGGAGGCTGCCCATGTCACGTTCCGCCCTGCTCTATACGGCCCTTGGCGCCGGGGCAATTCTGCTGGCCGGGCTGGCCGTGATGAACGGACGGCAGGACGCATCGCAAGACGCGCCCGCGACAGAGCCAACGGCATCGGCCTCCGCGCCGCTTGCGGCCCCGCCCGCCGCCGCAGAGCTGCGCAACCTGGCCTTCCATAGCGCGCCCAAACCCGTGCCCGCCATCGCCTATGCGACGCCCGAGGGCGAAGGCCAGCTGTCGGATTTCAACGGCAAGATCGCGGTTGTGAATTTCTGGGCCACCTGGTGCCCACCCTGCCGCAAGGAGATGCCGTCCCTGGACGCGCTCGCAGCTGGCGCACAGGAGGATCTGGCGGTTGTCACCATCGCCACCTCGCGCACCAATGCAGCCCAGGCGGCGGCCTTCTTCGACGACATCGGCGCCACCCACCTGCCCCGCTACACCGACACGAACGGAGAGCTGGCCCGCGCGATGGGCGTCATGGGGCTGCCGGTAACGGTGATCTTGAACCGCGATGGCAACGAGATCGCGCGCCTGTCCGGCGAGGCCGATTGGAACAGCGATACGGTCAAGGCCGTGCTGGCTGAACTGATCGCACAGTAGCGACCGGGAGCGGGCGGTGGCTTAGGCCTGCTGCCCCTCAGCCTGCACCCGCCAATGTTCCGCCTCGGCGCGGGCGTCGCGCAGGCCGTCCATGGCCGCCGAGAGTTCCGCCTCGGTCTGGCTGAGTTGATTGGTGATCTCCGCCTCGCGCTGCTGAAGATAGGCAATCGCCTGATCGCGGGTTTCTTCGGCTTCGTGGAGCGACTGGGCCATGCGGTCCAGTTCCCCGATGTCTTCCTTGGACACCCGGTTCAGACGGTTGAGCATCCAGTTGGCAAAGAAGCCGACGGCAAAAGCCACGAAAAGGATGACCGCCGTCGCAATCACGAATTCTGTTCTGTTCATTCGCTCACTGTCTCCGTTTCGGAGGGCGTATCCGCCTCCGTCTCACCCGAGCCCTCTTCCGGGGCTTCTTCGGGCTCTTCGCTGATCAGCGAAAATTCGATCCGCCGGTTGTCCTCGCGGCCTTCCGCCGTGTCGTTATCCGCAATCGGATCGGCTTCACCATAGCCAATCGCCGTGAACCCCGCCACCGGCACCCGGCGCGAACGCAGCCCGTCCAGCACCGCTTCGGCCCGGCGCTGAGAGAGCTGCTGGTTCATTTCCTCGCCGCCCTGGCTGTCGGTGTAACCTGCGATCTTGAGCGGCAGTTCGGGGCATTTTTGCAAGATATCCGCGATGTCGTCCATGGCCCCGCGCGCATCCGCAACGATGCGATCCGAACCGGGCTCAAAGGTGATCTTCACGCGATTGGTGACCGCGACGATCTTTTCGACGCATTCTTCCGGGGTGGGCAGAGCAGCAATCGGGTCCAGGGCCTCGTCATAGGTGACGGACATATCAAACGCGGCGTCGGCCCCCAGCTTGGTGATGAGCAGGCGCGAGATTTCATCGCGGGCCGTCTTGCTGCCTGTGCGGCCGCTGACCGTCACATCATCGGGCTGCACGACAACGGCCCCCGACGCCAGATGCGAGAGCGCCTCAAGCCCGGCCAGCACCCGCACGGACCAGCCCTGCGGCAGCGATCCGTCATCACCCACGCGGGTGGCCATGACCACGGCGTCCTGACCAAACCGCGCCTTCGCGTAGTTTTCTGCGGTCATATTCATCAGATCATCAGCAACACGACCGCGCAGTTGCACCTGCCCTTCGGGGCTGAGCGTGGCGGTAAACTGCGGCGGGCCTGCGGCGTCCGGGTTGGGCGGCTCGGGCAATTCCGCTTCCAGCGAAAAGACATCAGGCAGCGAGTTGGTGAGCGCGCCGACCACATTGTCGAACAGCTCGGAATCGGTGCCCTCTGCGGCCACCAACGACACGTCTGCGTCCTTCAAGGTCACGGTTCCGCCGCCCAGCTCTCCGAGCGCGCTGATCGCTAGAACTGCCGCATCGCCCCAGGTTTTGGACGGCACGCCCAGCCCCAGGGGGCAATCAACATCGCCGTCGATCCCCAATGTGCGCACGGCGCTTACGATCTGGGTCTGCGCCTCTGGCGTGTCCGCAGCGCAAGCATCCATATGGACACCGGCTCCGTCCTTGCTGAGCCGGATCGTGAACGGCGTGATCACGGGGCGCGGCGCGGAAATGTCGATGGTGATCGCAACCCCGTCCGGGGCCTTGCGCGCCAGCTCTGCTTCCCAGCTCGCCTTTTGCGCCGCGCTGTCCGAGATGGCAACGATGCTCACATCGGCCGGTTCCACCGAAATCTTTGAGCGCGGCAGGAGCCGGAGCGCGTCTAGCGCGAAGTTCAGGGATTGCGCCCACCCTTCCGGCGCCGGGTAGGACGCCACATCGAGCAGGTCGGTCAGCGCCATCTCATCGGCGATCGAGCTCACCCGCCGGGCCACGTCATCGCGATCCGTCGATCCGGGCATCAGGCCGATCAGCGACACGCCAGTGTCGTTGCGCAGCATCTCAACGGCAAAATCAGGCGCGATGTTCAGCCCGCTCGCCGCGACGTTTATGTTGTCGATCACCCGGCTGCTATCGACCACGGTGCCCGCCACCGACATGGCCCGGAACCGCACGGCCTCGTTGGGCGCGGTACCTTCCAGCACGATCTGAAGCCCGTCGCTTTGCACAGAGGTCCAGTCATGCCCGGCATCAAGCAGGGCCTCCTGCACTCCCACGCGCGAGCGGTCCTCGACCACAGCCACTGCGCCGCGCGCGCCGATCAGGCAGAGCACGCCGGCAACGGCAAAGATTGCAACCCGCAGAACAACAGAAGAAATCCGCATGAAACCAGCCAGTCCTGTTTTCGATGTCCCCGTTTAGGGCGCACAGCGCCGGGGATCAATCACAGCACTAACGCAAGACCCAGGAAGATAAGCGGAAACAAGCCGGCATCGCGGTTGGACCGGAACAGCCGCAGCAGGCCCTGCCCGTCCTCAGGGTCAAACCGAGTGAGCTGCCAGGCCATGTGCCAGCCCAGGGCCCATGGCGCGCCAAGCGCAATGACAACGCTGAGCGGCCCGCGCCCCTGAACGGCCAGCAGCACCGCCGCGCCGAACAAGATCACGGCGGCGATCAGGAACCCCCGCAGCCAACGCCGCGACGCCGCGCCAAATAGTCGCGCCGTCGATTTCACCCCGATCAGCGCGTCATCCTCGGCGTCCTGATGGGCGTAGATCGTGTCATAAAACAGCGTCCAGGCGATCCCAGCCAGATAGGCCAGCACCGCAGGCCAAGCCAGCGTGCCCGCATGGGCGGCAAATGCCAGAAGCGCCCCCCAGTTGAAGGCCAGCCCCAAAAAGACCTGCGGCCACCAGGTGAAGCGCTTGGCGAACGGGTAGATCGCCACCGGCAGCAAAGACAGCAGCCCCAGAAGCTGCGCCGCACCATTGAAGCTGAGCAAAATGCCCAAAGAGATGACGCATTGCACCGCCATCCACACCAGCGCCTGCTTTACTGTAACCGCGCCGGACGGGATCGGCCTGCGCGCCGTGCGCGCCACGCTGCCGTCAATGTCGCGGTCGGTGATGTCGTTCCAGGTGCAGCCTGCCCCGCGCATCAGGAGCGATCCAATCGCGCAGCCCGCCGCAATCCACAGATCGCCCAGCCGGGGCGCGCCGTCCCACAAGATGGCCAGCAGCAGCCCCCACCAGCAGGGCAAAAGCAAAAGCCAGGTGCCAATGGGGCGCTCCAGCCGCGACAGGCGCAGATAGGGGCGCCACGCATGGGGCGCGCGCGTATCGACCCAATGCCCGCTCACGGCATCGGCAACGGCCTCTGGCCTGTCGTGCTCGCTGCTCATATGGTGCCCTCCATGACGATCAGGCTCTACCTAGACCACCCCCTTGGCGCGGCGCAAACGGTTCCTCTGGACCCGGCGCAGGCGCATTACCTGTTCGGGGTCATGCGGCGCTCTGTGGGCGACGATCTGCGCGTGTTCAATGGCCGCGACGGCGAATGGCGCGCCGAGATCACCGAAGCGGCCAAAAGGCGCGGCACGCTGCACATCACGGACCAGACCGCTCCGCAAAAGAACCCGCCCGACCTGTGGCTGCTCTTTGCGCCGATCAAGAAGGCCCGTACCGACTTTATCGTTGAAAAGGCTGCGGAAATGGGTGCGGCCCGGATCTGTCCGGTGCAGACCGACTTCACTAATTCCGAACGCATCCGCCAGGACCGGCTTCAGGCGCATGCCGTCGAGGCCGCCGAGCAATGCGGCGGCACATTCGTGCCCGAAGTGGCGGGGCTTTCGAAACTCAGCGGCCTCCTCGATCACTGGCCCGAAGACCGCCAGCTCATGTTCTGCGATGAAATGCTTGCGGGAGAGGCTCAAACGCTACCCGATCAGCCCGGCCCCTGGGCGATCCTGATCGGCCCCGAAGGCGGATTTTCGGAGGCGGAGCGCGCCCGACTGCGCGCCGCGCCCTTCGCCCACCCGGTCAGCCTCGGCCCCCGCATTCTGCGCGCCGACACCGCGGCGGTAGCGGCGCTGACCCTGTGGCAAACCCAGCTGGGAGATTGGGGATGAGCTGGCGCCGCGCCACGCCAGACGATCTGCCCCGGATCTCCGCGTTGCTGGATGCGGCGCTGCCCCGCGCGATGTTCGCGCGCAGCAACCTGGACGATTTCGGCCTGGAGCAGGACCACCCGCGCTCCATGTCCTTTTGGATGAACGGCGACGATCTGCTTGGGATCAGCCGTCAGGGCGGGTTTTTCCCCATCGCGTCCGCCGGTGCCGATTGGCCCGCGCTCGTCCCGCATCTCAAAGGCCAGAAGATCAGCCGATGCCTTGGGGAAGCTGGCACCGCGCGCGCACTGCTCGCGGCGCTCGGACTTGCCGCCCATCCGGCCCAGCACGACGCGGATGAGCCGCTCTTGCACCTGAAGATCGCGCAGATGCAGACGCCCGACACCACGGGCTGCACCCTGTCGCCCATCACAGAGCCGCTGCGCAGCACGGCCATCGCGTGGCGCACCACCTACAATGTGAACACGATGAGCCTTTCGCCCGATCAGGCCGCTCCGACCGCCGAAGCAGAGATCGCGCAGTACATCTCCAACGACAGCCACCGCATCCTTTTGGAAGGTGGCGCTCCGGTTGCGATGACCGGCTTCAATGCCCGCACCCGCGATATGGTGCAGATCGGCGGCGTCTTCACCCCGCCCGACCTGCGCAGCCGCGGGTGCGCCCGCAAAGCTGTCGCGCTTCACCTGCTCGAAGCCCAGAGAGGCGGCGCAACCCAATCCGTCCTGACCTCCGCCAATGCCGCCGCGACCCGCGCTTACGCCGCGCTCGGCTACCGCCAGGTCGGGCATTTCACCTTCTGGATCCTTGCGGAGCCCGTCACCCTGTAACCAACACTCCGACCTTGCTGCCCTTTTCATTGACGAAAGACTCAATCATGAAAAAGACCATTGTAACCGCGCTCATGCTCTCGCCGCTCGCAGCCGAAGCAGGCTCCTATTGTGAGCTCGACGACAGCGTGATGTTCTCCTGCACCTTCAAGGGCGGCGCCAAAACCGTCGAGGTTTGCGATGCGATCTGGCTGGACGGCGATATGGCCGCTTACGGCTTTGTCGGCAGCGACGGCACCGTCGAAAAGGAAATCATCACCGACAAGGCCTCCATCGCCTTCACCCCGTGGAATGGCATGGGGGCCGAAACCGAGGCGGTGAGCTTCTATGGCGGCGAAGACTACACCTACGAAGTCTGGTGGGCCGAAGGGCTGCACAGCGCAGACGGTGGCATCATTGTTGCCAAGGGCGCGGAGGTCATCGCGACTCTGTCCTGCGACCCCGGCTCGGTCCGCTCGAACCTTTTTGGCCTGATCGCCATGATCGAAGACGCGACTGTATCGCCATGATCCGACCCGAAGCGCGCGCAACTCTCTGGCGGTGGCGCGAGGCCCTCGCGGCGCTGCCGCTGCTCGCACTTGGCGTTCGCTGGGCTCTGTCCACCGGGCTCATGCCCTGGCTCGGCGGGCTGACCCTCGCGCTTGGTCTGTTTCTGCTCTTCACCGGGCTGCAGCGCGCCCGCTTCCGCCATGGATCGGGCGGCGCCGGGGTGGTTGAAACCGATGAGCGGCAGCTCAGTTACCTGTCTGCCCATGGCGGCGCAGCGCTTGCCTTCGACACGATCTCGGCGGTGATGTTGATCCCTGGCGATCCGGTTCAGTGGCAGCTCTCCGCTCGGACCGGAGAGCGCCTGACCATCCCATCCGACGCCACCGGCGCCGATCAGCTCTTCGATGCCTTCGCCGCACTGCCCGGCTTTCCCACCGAACAGATGCTGCGCCTGCTGGCCCATCCGCCCGAAGCGGCGGTCACGATCTGGCGACGCGGCCCGCCCCCCGTTGACAGCGCAGGAAATTCCGCTCACCCCTGACCGGACACGGCAAGGAGCACCCCGATGTCCATTCCCCAGCAGGGCGGAGGCCCGATCACCTCCCGCGATCAACTGGCCGCCTATCTCGAAGAGGGCTGCAAGCCGAAGGACGCCTGGCGCATCGGCACCGAACACGAAAAGTTTGGCTATTGCGTCGATACCCACAAGCCGATCCCCTATGAGGGCGAACGCTCCGTCCGCGCGATCCTCGAAGGGCTGCGCGATCGCTTCGGCTGGGCCCCGATCCTAGAGGGCGGTCACCTCATCGGGCTGGAGAAGGACGGTGCCAATGTCTCGCTCGAACCAGGCGGGCAGCTCGAACTCTCGGGCGCGCCGCTGGAGACGATTCACCACACCTGCGACGAGGTGAACACCCACCTGCGCGAAGTCCGCTCCGTCGCGGAAGAGATCGGGGTGGGCTTTATCGGGCTCGGCGCGGCGCCGGATTGGACCCACGATCAGATGCCGCAGATGCCCAAAGGGCGCTATCGGCTCATGACGGATTACATGGGCCGCGTCGGCACCACCGGAACCGAGATGATGTATCGCACCTGCACCGTGCAGGTGAACCTCGACTTCGGCTCCGAAGCCGACATGGTTCAAAAGCTCCGCGTCGCGCTCGCCCTGCAACCGGTCGCCACGGCGCTCTTCGCCAATTCGCCCTTCTTCGAAGGCAAGGTGAACGGGTTCAAAAGCTACCGCTCGCGCGTCTGGCGGTCGCTGGACGATTCGCGTACCGGGATGCTGCCCTGGGTCTTCGAAGACGGCATGGGATTTGAGCGGTGGGTGGACTATGCGCTCGATGTGCCGATGTATTTCGTCTACCGCGACGGAAAATACATTGACGCGCTTGGCCAGTCTTTCCGCGACTTCCTGGACGGCAAGCTCCCCGCGCTGCCGGGCGAAATCCCGACCCTGTCGGATTGGGCCGATCACCTGACGACGATCTTCCCCGAAGCGCGGATCAAGAAATTCATCGAAATGCGCGGTGCCGATGGCGGCCCCTGGCGCCGTATCTGCGCGCTGCCCGCCTTCTGGGTCGGGCTGATGTACACGCAAAGCGCACTCGATGCCGCCTGGGATCTGGTCAAGTACTGGAACGCGGAAGAACGCGAAGCCTGGCGGGTCGAATCCTCGGTGCGCGGCCTTCAGGCCATTGTCGGCGGTCGCCGCATGATCGACCTCGCGGCCGAAGTGCTCGACATCTCCCGCTCCGGCCTCAAGGCCCGCGCCCGCGCCGGGCTTGGGGGCATGGTGGCGGATGAACGCCACTTCCTCCACGCGCTCGAAGACAGCGTGGAAACCGGCATGGTGCCCGCAGATGAGCTGCTCGCCGACTACAACGGCAAATGGAACGGCGATCTCAGCCGCATCTACGCCGAACGCAGCTACTGATTTCTTATTTGTAAAAATACCTCGTGAGGGGGTTTGGGGGAGAGCAGAGCTCTCCCCCAAACGGTCGCGCGCCAATGGCGCGCGAAACGCTTCCAATCAGAAGATCCGGCGCGATCACTGCCCGATGCGCGGCTCTGTTCCCTCACCGAGCCGCGCAATATTGGCCGCGTGGCGCCAGAACAAAAGGCCCGTGAGCACCACCAGCAAGGACACGATCCCCCAGCCGCCGACGCTGATCGCGTAGAACGGCGCGGCAGCGGCCGCGACGAGCGCAGACAGGGACGAGATCCGCGCAACATAGGCCGTCCAGGCCCATGTCGCGCAGGCCGCAAGCCCAACTGGCCAGCACAGCGCGAGCAAGATGCCCAGATAGGTCGCAACCCCCTTGCCCCCGCGAAAGCCCAGCCAGACCGGCCAGCAATGGCCGACAAAAGCCGCAAGCGCCGCGATCTGCGCCGCCCAGGGTCCACCCCACACATGCGCGACCACGACGGCTGCAACCCCTTTGAGCGCATCGCCCAGCAAGGTCAGCGCCGCCGCCATCTTGTCCCCAGTGCGCAGCACATTGGTTGCGCCGATATTCCCGGATCCCACCTGCCGCAGATCACCCAGCCCCTTGGCTTTCGCGATCAAAACGCCCGAGGGGATCGAGCCCAGAAGATAGCCAATTACGGCCCAGACGATCAGCATGAGGAGACCTCCTTCCCGGCAACATAGGTCCGCAGCACACGGCCCTGCATCCGCGCTCCGTCGAACGGCGTGTTCTTGGACTTCGAATGGAGCGCAAAGCGATCGAGCACAAACGGCGCATCCGGGTCGAACAGCACCAGATCGGCAGGTGCCCCAACAGCAAGCCGCCCGGTGTCGAGCCCAAGCCGTTTCGAGGGGTTAAGCGACAGAGCGCGGAACAGTTGCGGCAGGGTCAGATCGCCCGCATGGAACAGGCGCAGAGCAGCGGGCAGCAAGGTTTGCAGCCCCACCGCGCCCGAGGCGGCAGCCTCGAACGGAAGGCGCTTGCTCTCTTCGTCCTGCGGGGTGTGAAACGATCCAATCACGTCGATCAGCCCGGACGCCACCGCAGCGACCACGGCCTTGCGATCCTCTTCGCTGCGCAGCGGGGGCTTGAGCTTGAAGAAGGTCCGGTAGTCCGCCACGTCGAATTCGTTCAGCGTCAGGTGGTGGATATCCACCCCCGCCGTCACGTCCAGCCCGTTGGCCTTGGCGCGCTCAAGCGCCGGCAATGCGCGGGCGGTCGAAATAATGTCCGCGTGATAGCGCGCGCCGGTCATCTCAATCAGGGCCAGATCACGATCCAGCCCCATCCGCTCCGCCATGGGGGACACATCGGGCAGCCCGCGCAGGGAGGCGAACTTGCCCTTGGTCGCCGCCGCACCTGCCGACAGAACGGGCTCTTGCGGGTGAGCCATGACCAAAGCGCCCAGGCTGCGCGCATAGGTCAGCGCGCGGGTCAGAACCTTCGTGTCGCGCACGACCTCGGCGCCATCCGTGAAGGCCACGGCCCCCGCATCCAAAAGGAAGCCGATCTCTGTCATCTCGCGGCCTGCACGCGCCTTGGTCAGGGCGGCCATGGGCAACACGCGCACAGGAGAATCCTCAGCGGCCCGGCGGGTAATGAATTCGAGCGTTTCGGGATTGTCGACGGGCGGATCGGTGTCGGGCCGTGTGACCATGGTGGTCACCCCCCCGGCCGCCGCCGCACGGCCCGCAGACGCATAGCTTTCGGTGTGACGCGCGCCGGGCTCCCCGACATGGACGCCCCAATCGACGATGCCCGGCGCAAGGCAGGCCCCGCCGCCATCAACCAAGTCGAGGGCACGCAACGCCTCCACATCCCCCGCACCTTGCGGATGGATCGCGGCAATCTTTCCACCTTCGATCACAAGGCTGCCCAGCGTGTCAGTGCCGGCTTCCGGGTCGATCAGACGGACATTGGTGAGGGCGGTCATGGCAGACTCCGGTTCAAGAGTGGTCCCGGCACGACACAGTGCCGGACATTTGGCGTGCGCGAGCGGTCATCTCCGCCCCATTTCGGCTTCGATCCGGGCAATCGTCGCCTCGCGGTCGGCCTGGTAGCGGATCAGGTGTTTGTCCCCGCTGGCGGTGACGATCTGCACGGATGAAAAGATCCGGTTCAGCTTGGTCACGTCGCCCAAACGGGCCACGCGCCCCTGCGGTCCATCAAGCTGCGTTGCGCTGAGGATCCAATCCTCCTCGCGCACTTCACTCCACAAGAACCAGCCGCGAAATCCGATCGCCGCGAAGGCGCCGACAGCGGCGGTCCAAAGATGCGGATTGCCCATCAGGGCAAGCGCGCCCATACCCAGCAAAGAGAACACCACCGCCATGCCAACATGGCTGCGGATATAGGCGCCCTTGTCGGGCGAGAAATGTGCGAGTTCCGTCATGCGATCCATACCATCAAAGCTGTGAGCACACAGATCACCAAAAGCGCAACCATGGCAACGCGGCCCAGGATCGCCCCCTGGCTGGGGGCCGGTTTGCCCCCGGTCGTGCCGGTGGCGGCGGCGCTTTCCAAACGGCCCTCGGCGGGCTCCGGCTGACGTTCGCCATAGGTGGCCACGTGGCGCATACCGGAGGCGAGCTTGATCTCGGCCCGCTTTCCGCCAAAGGCAGCGGAGCGCAGCACAGCCACCTTGCCCTTGAGCGCGGCGATTTCGGGGCCGATCTCTGCGCCGGGGATACCCATCCCGTCAATCAGGTAGCCGCGCAGACCCACCCCTTCGAGATCGGCCAGCGTGATCACATCGACATGGGCCAGGTCGAGCAGATCGACCCCCAAAAGCGCGGCCATGTCAGGGGCGTCGATGTCGGGCAGCGCATAGAGATACACGCGACCGTGGTCATTGGCGGGGATTGTCTGGGTCATGATCGGACCTCGTTTTGCAGCGCCGAGAGGTGGGACATGACGCTCGCCCCATCGGTCAGCGCCTGAAACAGCACAGGCGTCGCAGCGCCGTCATCGCGATGCTCCGCGATCTGCACATCGGTAAGCCCTCCCCGCTGGGTCATGCCAAAGCAGGACGGCTTCAGAAGATGCCCGCGCAGCCCGCGCCCGACGACAGGCAGGTCGGTGGCAATAAAGCCCCGACGATCGGTCAGCGTGTAATAGGTTCCGCGCCGCTGGATCATGTCCCAAAGATGGGTTCCGACCATCATGCCCAGCCCGACAAGAGCGAAGGGCAGCCCGAACAGCGGGAAGAGCGCTCCGAATATGCCACCGCCCGTCATGGAAGCCGCCATGACGATCCAGAATGCCGCAAAGGCAAAGAAGACCAGACCAAAGATCGACTGCGGTAGCAGCCGGGGCACGATCCGGAAGCGCCCATCCGGGCGGCCTTGCCAGAGGATGTTCTCCCCCTCTTCCAGAATGCCCGCCCAGCCGTCGGTCACACCAGCACCCCGCGTGCGTTCGCGGATTTCAGATTCCGGGCCAGCAGATCCATCGCGGCCATACGGACGGCCACGCCCATTTCGACCTGCTCCTGGATCACGGAGCGGTTGATGTCATCGGCCAGGGTGCCGTCGATCTCCACGCCCCGGTTCATCGGGCCGGGATGCATGACGATGGCATCATCCTTGGCGTGGGACAGCTTATCGGCATCGAGCCCATAGCGATGGTAATATTCCCTTTCCGAGGGAATAAACCCGCCATCCATACGCTCTTTTTGCAAGCGGAGCATCATGACCACATCCGCGCCATCGAGCCCGGCGCGCATGTCTTCATAGACCTCAACGCCAAGGTCAGCGGCGCCCGCAGGCATCAAGGTGGGTGGGCCGATCAGGCGGACGCGGTTTTCCATCTTGCCCAGCAGCATGATGTTCGAACGGGCGACGCGCGAGTGCAGAATGTCGCCGCAGATCGCGACGGTCAGGCGGTGCAGGCGGCCCTTTTCGCGGCGGATGGTCAGCGCATCCAAAAGCGCCTGCGTGGGGTGCTCGTGGCGCCCGTCCCCGGCGTTCAGAACCGCGCAGTTCACTTTCTGGGCCAGCAGATCCACGGCGCCCGAATGCGGGTGGCGCACCACCAGCAGATCGGGCCGCATCGCGTTGAGCGTGAGCGCGGTGTCGATCAGCGTCTCGCCCTTTTTCAGGCTGGAGGCGCCCATGTTCATGTTCATGACCGTCGCGCCCAGCCGCTTCCCGGCCAGTTCGAAACTGGCCTGCGTGCGGGTCGAATTTTCAAAGAACATGTTGATCTGGGTGAGCCCGCGCAGCGCATCCGATCCCTGCCCGTCGCGATTGCGATCGGCATAGCGGTCGGCCAGATCCAGAAGGGCGGTGATCTCGGTCGGGTGGAGCGATTCGATCCCCAGCAGGTGACGGGCGGTGAAGGTCATGGCGGCTCCCCTTTCGCTGGGGGCGTTATAGGAGGGGTTGCCCGGCGCGGCAACGGGGCGCAAAGCCCCAAACGCCCGCCGGGGGAAGGCCCCGCCTTCCACGGCGCCCCTTTCCGAGCTATTTTGCACAAGAGAAGGAGCGCCCCCCGTGTCCGACAATTGGATCATTCTGGTTCCTGACGACCCGTGGCACGCCCCGGATGACGCTCGGGCACACGCGCTTCGCACAACATTGGGCGAGATCGCGCCGGGCTCAGAAGAGATCACCAGCACCTCCTTTGATCGAGTGCAGTTCTTTGACTGCGGTGGAAACTGGGAAGGTGTTTGCTGCCCTGCTTGCGGTTCAGAGGTCAGCGATGCCTGGTGGAGCACCGCGATGGATCGGGATTTCTCGGCCGCGGGCGGGTTCGCACTGGCGCCGATCGCGCTGCCCTGTTGCGGCGCCAGATCGAGACTGGATCGGCTGGACTACCTGTGGCCTCCCGCTTTTGGATCGTTCAGCGTGCAGGCCATGAACCCGGACATCGGCCAACTGACGGCTCCGCAGATTGCCAGGCTGGAGCGCGCCGCCGGGTGTGGTTTGCGGATCGTCTACCAGCACATCTGATGGGCTGGGAGCGCGGGGCGAACCGGGCTAACCTTACCGACATGGATTCGTTTGCCCCCCTCACACCGGAAGATGCGCTTGCCGCGCTCACCTGGCAGATCGAGCTGGGTGCGGATGACGCGATTTGCGACGAAACGCTGGATTGCTACGCGCTTGAGGCGAAGCTGGCTCCGCCCGCCGCCCCCGCAGCGCCCGCGCCATTGGCCGAGCCCAAAGAAGCGGACCCGGTGGCCCTGGCCCGGCAGGCGGCGGCAGAGGCCAGCGACCTGCCCGGCCTTCACGCCGCGATGGAGGGCTTTCCCGGCTCGGAACTGCGTGAAGCGGCGCGCAACTGCGTCTTTGCCGATGGCCAGCCCGGCGCACGGGTGATGATCGTGGGCGAAGCCCCCGGCCGCGATGAGGACCAACGCGGCCTGCCTTTCGTGGGCCGCGCGGGACAGCTTCTGGACCGCATGTTCACCGCCATCGGCCTGTCGCGGCAAAGCCCGGACCTGGAGCATGCGCTCTATATCTCGAACGTGCTGCCCTGGCGCCCGCCGCAAAACCGCACACCTTCCCCGCAGGAAATTGGCATGTTCTTGCCATTTTTGCACAGGCACATTGAGCTGGCCGCACCAGAGATCATCGTCGTGATGGGCAACACGCCGGCCCAGGCCCTGCTGGGGCGCAGCGGCATCACCCGAATGCGCGGCACATGGGCAGAGACGGCGGGTCTGCCCTGCCTGCCGATGTTCCACCCGGCCTATCTGCTGCGCAACCCCGCCGCCAAGCGCGAGACCTGGACCGATCTGCTGGCGCTGAAAGCACGGCTGCGCGGATGATCGCCCCGGCGACACTCGCCGGGTTCCTGCCCGTGGCGCTCGCCCTGAACCTGACGCCGGGGGCGGACATGATGTTCTGCCTCGCGCAGGGGCTCAAAGGCGGGCCGCGCCACGCCTGGGCGGCTTCCGGCGGCGTCGCGGCTGGGGGGCTGGTGCATGGGCTTCTCGCCGGGGTCGGGCTCGGGGCGCTGATCGCCTCCTACCCGTCAGCGCTTGACGCGATCCGCCTGCTGGGCGCCTCCTACCTGATCGTGCTGGCGGTGCAGGTGCTGCGCAAGCCGCTCACCACGCCGTCGAACGCCCCTGCGCGCCCTCCACGCCGCGCATTTCGCGACGGACTGTTGGTGAACCTCAGCAATCCCAAGGTGATCCTCTTTTTCCTCGCCCTGATGCCGCAGTTCATTCGCCCCGAAGCGGGGCCGGTTCTGGTGCAGTTCGTCACGCTCGCCGCGCTCTTGTGCCTGAGTGGGTTCATCGTGAACGGCTTGATCGGCCATGGCGCCGGGCGCATATCCGCAGCAATGCTGCGCCGCCCCAAGGCGGAACGGGTGCTCAGGGCGCTCACCGCGACGATCTTCGGCACGCTTGCCGCGAAACTGGTCCTGAGCCGGAGCACCGCATGAGGATCCTTGCCTTCTCCGATCTGCATCTGGACCTGGACGCGGCAGATGCCATTCTTGCGGCAGCGGATGACGCGGACCTGATCCTGGGCGTCGGGGATTTCGCGCAGCGCCGTGAAGGGCTAGGTCCCTACATGGCGCGCTTGGCCCCATTGGAGCCACGCGCGATCTATGTCGCAGGCAACAACGAAAGCGTTGAGGAATTGCGTGCCGCCACCGGCGCCACGGTCCTCCACGGCGAGACGACCGAGCGTCGTGGACTGATCGTCGCCGGGATCGGAGGCGCAACCCCACCTTTGCCGCCCGGCGTTCCGTGGGACAGCTATGATCTGACAGAAAATCAAACAGGCACGCTTTTAGACCCCATTGACGCCTGCGATATCCTAATATCGCACTCTCCACCGCATGGCGTGGTCGACCATCACAGCCTGCTCGGTGCCTTGGGCAGCCAGGCCATCCGCACTACGGCGGAGCGGCTGCAGCCCCGCCTTCTGCTGTGCGGGCACATCCATGATTGCTGGGGCGAAGAGGGGATGATCGGGCAAACCCGCGTGGTCAACCTTGGCCCCCGCCCCACCTGGTTCAACCTGTGAGGACCCCATGAGAGACTTCCACCCCGTCCGCATCGCCGTGCTGACCGTCAGCGACACCCGCACGTTGGAAGACGACCGCTCCGGCGACACGCTGGTCGCGCGGATTGAGAGCGCCGGGCACATTTTGGCGGACCGCGCCATCGTGACCGACGACCGTGACCTGATCGCCGGGCGTCTCCGGGACTGGAGCAATGACCCGCAGGTGGATGTGATCATCTCGACCGGCGGCACGGGCCTGACCGGGCGCGATGTCACCATCGAGGCCCATCGCGACGTCTATGAGAAAGAGATCGAGGCCTTTGGCACGCTGTTCACCATGATCTCGATCCCAAAGATCGGGACCTCAGCGGTGCAAAGCCGCGCCACCGGCGGCGTGGCCAACGGCACCTATCTGTTCGCGCTGCCCGGCAGCACCGGCGCCTGCAAGGATGGCTGGGACGATATCCTCGTGCATCAGCTCGACAGCCGCCACAGCCCCTGCAATTTTGTGGAAATCATGCCCCGGCTGGACGAACACCTGCGGCGCAAGGGTTAGTCGCAGCCGACGTATTCCACTGCACCGCCAGTCTTGGGCAGCACGGTCAACCGCAGGGCTGAGCGGTCGAGGATCGCACCCTGGGCCATCACCTGCGCCGTTGCGGTCATGCCCTCCGGCGCGGCTTTCACCGACGGCTCAGACACCCAGAGCATCCCTTCCCCAGCTTCGATCACAGACTCGGCCGGGGCGTGGGGCACGGTCAGCGCGACGCGAAAGCCCTGCTCTGCTGGCTCGATCTCGCAATGCAAGCCGCCCGGCCCTTGGGCAGGCTGATCCAGCAATGCCGCAACGATGGAGGGGTGACGGGTGCCGTCGGCCTCCAGGCGGGTGGTCATCTCAAGCTGCATCGGCATGCAGATGTCCTTGCACACCCCGAACTCCAGCCTAAGATCCAGATCGACCGGCGCACCGGGATCGGCGGGCGACAGAGACAACGGCAACACCACCTCGCGCTTATACGCAACAATCCGCATCCCGTCGGAATGGAACACTTCGGGCGCGGGCCAATGCACCTTGACGTCGCCCAGATTAGTGGACCCGCTAAAATCGAACAGTGGCGGGATGCCCGCATCACCGGGCGCGCGCCAATAGGTCTTCCAGCCGGGATCAAGCCGGATACGCAGAGCCGCCATGCGGGTGCCGTCGGCATTCTGCCAGCCGGACAGGAAATCGACATCCGCCGGGGTCGGGCCAGCCACCGCGGGCGGGGCAATCAGGGCGAGGAGAAGAGCAAGCTTTCGGATCATGGCGACTGTCTTGCCCTGAACCTGCGTAACAGGGAAGTCACTTTGCGTTGAACGCTGCGGCCTCTTGGCACTGACTGCGGAAACGCCCATGGTTGCCTCATGGAGCTCGACCTGACCGGAAAATTTCTGATCGCCATGCCCGGCATGCTCGATCCGCGTTTCGACCATGCGGTCGTTTACATGTGCAGCCATGACGATGACGGGGCGATGGGGCTGATCATCAACAAACCCGCGCCCGGCGTGCGCTTCGTAGAGCTTCTGGGTCAGCTTGGCATCGACCACAGCCCTGACACACCCGACATCCGCGTTCACATCGGTGGCCCGGTCGAGACGGAGCGCGGCTTCGTGCTGCACACGCTGGATTACCGATCCGAAGCGGCCACTCTGGACCTCGCCGATGGGATTGGACTGACTGCGACGCTGGACATCCTGACAGATCTCGGCGCCGGTGAAGGGCCGGAGCGCGCCCTGCTCGCGCTCGGATATGCGGGCTGGGGCGCCGGTCAGCTGGAGGCCGAGCTTGCGCAGAATGCATGGATCACGGCGCCAGCCACACCGGATGCGGTGTTCGGACGGGCGCATGACCTGAAATGGGCGGGCGCGCTGAAATCCATCGGCGTGGACCCTCGGCTCCTGACAGGAGAGGGCGGGCGCGCCTAGCGCGGCGCGGCGGCCCGGCGCAGGCGGTCATTGATCGCGCGGCCCAGCCCATGATCGGGCACCGGAGCAACCGCAATCCGCTTTGCCCCCATCGCATCCAGGTCGTGCAGCCGCTGAAACAGGTTTGCCGCCGCCTCGCGCAGATCGCCGGAGGCGGACAGGGTCAGATCGCCCGCGAGCGGACCAAAACCCAGCATCACCTCTCCGGGCTCCGGCGTTTGCGCATTCAGCCGCACCGTGCCGCGCGGCGCATAATGCGAGGCCAGCATACCCGGCGCGACCGGGGCGTCACTGGGCGCGGCGGCTGCGATGGGCGTGCCGATCACCTCTTCCAGGGCCTCCACGGGAACACCCCCCGCGCGCAACAGCCGCGGGGCGTCGCGCATATCGAGAATGGTCGATTCGACCCCCACCGGGCAGGCCCCGCCATCCAGAACCGCGTCGATCCGGCCTTCAAGCCCGTCGATCACATGCTGCGCGGCGGTTGGGCTCACGCGCCCCGACGGGTTGGCCGAGGGCGCGGCAAGCGCGCCGCCGAACGTCTCAAGCAAGGCCCTCGCAACGGGGTGGGCGGGCACGCGCAGCGCGATGCTGTCGCCGCCTGCTGTCACCAGCCCGGACACCGCCGCGCCCGCCCTCAACGGCAACACCAGGGTCAGGGCTCCGGGCCAGAACGCCGCCGCCAGATCGCGCGCCAGCGGGCTAGGATCGGCCAGCCGCCATGCGGCGTCGGCATCCGCGACATGGGCAATCAGCGGATTGAAGCTGGGCCGCCCCTTGGCCTCATAGATGCGCGCAACCGCTGTCCCGTTCGCCGCATCGCCGCCCAGCCCGTAGACCGTTTCGGTTGGAAAGGCGACGATCCCGCCTTGACGCAACAGCTCTGCCGCGCGCGCTATGTCCTCGTCATTTTTGCCAAGCAGCCTTTTCATGACGCGGCGTATAGGCTTTGCGCGAGGCGAAGGCAAAGCTAGGTTTGCCTCTACGCACCCGTTCGCGTAGAGCGGGGCATCGTATTTTATCCCTGAGGGAGAGGGTCTATGGCTTACCGCGCGCCTGTGTCTGAGGTGGAATTTATTCTCAACGAAATCATCGCCTACGATGACATCAGCGCGACGGAGCCCTTCGCGGAGGCGACGAGCGATCTGGTCAGCGCGGTGCTGACCGAAGCCGGGAAGCTGGCCCAGGACGTGATCGCGCCGCTGAACCCGAACGGGGACGCGCAGCCGACACGGCCCGAGAACGGGATCATGCGCTCCTCCCCCGGGTTTGCGGAAGGGTTCAAGGCCATGGCCGAAGGCGGCTGGATCGCTGTCGCCGCCCCGCAGGAACATGGCGGGATGGGCCTGCCCCAGACCGTCGCTCAGGCGGTGAACGATTTCACCTCGGGCGCCTGTCTGTCGCTGCAGCTGAACCCGCTGCTGACCCAGGGCCAGATCGAAGCACTTGAGCACCACGCCAGCGACGAGCTGAAGAACCTCTACCTGCCCAAACTGATCTCCGGCGAATGGTCCGGCACCATGAACCTGTCCGAGCCGCAGGCCGGATCGGATGTGGGTGCCGTGGCGACCAAGGCCGAGGCCAATGGCGATGGCACCTATTCGATCTCCGGGCAGAAGATCTGGATCACCTGGGGCGATGCCGATTTCGTCGAAAACGTCTGCCATCTGGTGCTGGCCCGTCTCCCCGGCGCCCCGGCGGGGACCAAAGGCATCAGCCTGTTCCTGGTGCCGCGCAACCTTCCCAATGAGGACGGCTCCGCCGGAGAGCGCAATGACCTGCGTGTCGTCTCCGTCGAAGAGAAGCTGGGCATCCACGGCTCTCCGACCTGTGTGATGGAGTATTCCGGCGCCAAGGGCTGGCTGGTCGGCCCCGAAGGCGGCGGCATGGCGGCCATGTTCACCATGATGAACAACGCCCGTCTGGGTGTGGGCATCCAGGGCATCGGCATCGCGGAAGCGGCCTACCAAAAGGCCTATGACTACGCGCTCGAGCGCAAGCAGGGCCGCACCAATGGCCCGACCGGCGCGATCTTCGATCATGCCGATGTGCGCCGGATGCTCGCCCGCAGCAAATCCGACATCTTCGCCGCCCGCTGCATCGCGCTCGCCTGCGCCAAGGCCATCGACATGAGCGCCGCCACCGGCAGCAAGGAATGGGCCGCCCGCGCCGCGTTCCTGACCCCGATCGCCAAGGCGTTCGGCACGGATGTCGGGGTGGATGTCTCGGACACCGGCGTGCAGATCCATGGCGGCATGGGCTACGTCGAAGAAACCGGCGCGGCACAGTACCTGCGCGACGTTCGGATCACCCCGATCTACGAGGGCACCAACGGCATCCAGGCGATGGATCTTGTGGGCCGCAAGCTGGCCGATGGCGGCACCGCAGCCCATGCGTTGCTCGATGACATCGAAGCGCATGTTGAAGCCAATAAGGACGAGCTGCCCGAGCTGTCCGAAGCCGTCTGGCAAGCGGCAGAGACCGTGCGCGAGGCCACCGACTGGCTGCTCGGCATGAGCGACATGGATGAACGCTTCGCCGCCGCACGCGGCTACCTGCGGGCCTTTGCGCGTCTGCTTGGCGGGCATTTCCACCTGCTCGCCGCGCGTAGCGGCAACCCGGCCCGGGTCAAACTGGCCCGCTGGTATGTCGAACGTCATCTGCCCGAAGCCCAGGCCTATTGTCTGAGCGTGATGACCGGCGCGGGCAACCTGATGGACCTGTCCCCCGACGATCTGTCGGCGTGAGCCCGGCGCCCATACGCCACCCGTGGGAGACCGCGCCAGAGCCCTCCGCCCCCATTGAGGTGGCCGAGGGCATCTTCTGGCTGCGCCTGCCGCTGCCGATGACGCTGGACCATGTGAACGTCTACCTGCTTCGCGACGAAGGCGGCGGCTGGACTTTGGTCGATACCGGATTGAACTGGCGCAAGGGCCGGGCCGCGCTTGACGCGGGGCTTGAGGCGCTTGGCGCCCGTGTGACCCGCGTGCTCGTCACCCATCACCACCCCGATCACAGCGGCCTGGCCGGAACCTTCCGGGCACAGGGCGCAGAGCTGTTGATGCCGCGCGTGGCGTGGCTCACTGCACGGATGCTCGTTCTGGACGAACAGGAGCGCCCGACCGAAGAGGCCATCGCCTTCTGGCGCAGCGCGGGCATGGACCCAGAGATCCTCGCAGGCCGGATGAACGAGCGGCCCTTCAACTTCGCGGATTCGGTGGCCCCGTTCCCGCTGGGCTTTACCGATCTTGCCGAGGGCACGCGCCTTCGTGCCGGTGGGCGCGACTGGACCGTGCGGCTCGGCCAGGGCCATGCGCCCGATCATGCGACCCTGTGGTGCGAAGATGATCCGATCGTCCTGGGCGGAGACCAGCTCCTGCCCGGCATCAGCCCGAATATCAGCCTCTATCCAACCGAGCCCGAAGCCGATCCGCTGCGCGGCTGGCTGGAAAGCTGCGCCCGCCTGTCCCCGTTCGCGACCGAAGAGCAGCTCGTCCTTGGTGGGCACAAGCTGCCCTATACCGGCCTGCCCCGGCGCCTGCGCCAGCTGGAAGACAACCACCACAGCGCTTTGCGCCGCCTGACCTCCCATCTGGAGACACCCCGCACCGCGGCGGAATGCTTTGCTCCGCTCTTCAAGCGCGAGATCAGCACCGGAAACTACGGGCTAGCCCTGGGCGAATCGATGGCGCACCTGATCCATTTGTGGCACCGGGGCGACGCCCAACGGGAGCGCCGCACGGATGGCGCGTGGCTGTGGACGTCACGATAAATTCAAGACGGCGCCGACAGCATCCGGTATAGTTGCCCCATGACCAGAGAGATCAACAACACCGCCGATGCGCTCGAAGCCAACGCGATCCCGCGTCTGCACGAGGTGCACACCGATAACGGCAAGTCGGGCGACCAGCCCCTGCCCGCTGCGATGCAAAAACCCGCCAAGGCCAAGAGCCCCGCGCAATGGGCCTATGAGCGGATGATCCTCTACATCAAGAAGTTCGAAGAGACGCTGGACGAAGCCCAAGAGATCGCCATGGGCTTCACCGGCTCTGATGCCGGGCTGATGCGGATCGAAGGCATGGGCTTTTTCGATCCCGACATGGTGACCTTCTATGGCACCGACCCGACCGGGCAGAAAGTCCAACTGGTCCAGCACGTGACCCAGCTGTCGGTCATGCTGCGCGCAATGCCGCGCCGCGTCGAAGAGGAAAAGCCCATCCGCATCGGCTTCCGACTGGCTGCCGATCTGGAGCAGAGCGACGGAGCTGCGAAGCCCGAGGGCGACACGCCCGAGACCGCGTGACAGGATGCCGCAGATCGGCTAACAGACCCCCAACAACGAGACACTTCAGGAGACACGACATGGCGCACAAGCACGGCGAAATGGACATCCAAGCGCAGCAGAAGACCTTTGACAGCTTCATCACCTTCGCGACCCGTTTCTCGATCTTTGTCATCCTGTTCCTGATCTTCCTGGCTCTGACCGGCGCATGACCCAGGCTCAGGTTTCCCGGCGGTTTTTGCTGCTGGGTGCTCCAGCCGTTCTGGCCACCGCAAGCTGCGGGGGGCCTGAACCCGTCTGGGCCCCTCAGAACCAAGTTGACCGCGCACGGTATCAGCACCCCGGCCCGCCGATGCTGACCCTGTTCACGATGAAGAACCGCTCGAACGGGAACGGGGCTCATACCGGGCTGATGGTCAATGCCGATGAGCGCGTTCTGTTCGATCCGGCCGGCACTTTCGCCGGCACCGGCATCATTGAGCGCAACGATGTGATCTTCGGCATCACACCCCGGATCGAGCAATACTATATGAGCTACCACGCACGGGAGACCTACTACATCACCCGTCAGGATGCCGTGGTGCCGCCCGAAGTCGCCGCTCAGGCGAAAGCCCTGGTTCTGTCCAATGGCGCCGTGGCCAAAACACAGTGTTCACGGGCGACATCGGCGATCCTTCAGCAACTTCCCGGGTTTGGCTATATCAAATCGGTGCTGTTCCCCGACCGGCTCGAAACTCAGTTCGCGCGCTATCCGGGGGTCGTCAGCCGCGACTATTACGAAGACGACGCGGACGATAAGTCCATCGCGCGTGCCGCGTGGGAGCGTCAGTTCACCCCGCAAACGCCCCGGTAAGCCACAGCCCGGCATAGAGCACGGCGGCGCCCGACAGGATCGCCGCCAGCACGTTGCGGGTGATGACCCCCGCAGCAACCGCGGCAGCGGCGGCCAGGCCCCTCACCGGATCGAACGTGTCTCCGGTGGCGGCGGGCCAGGCGACCAGCGGCGCCACCAAGCCCGGCAGAATCGCCACGGCGGTGTAGCGCAGATGGCGCAGCACCCATTCCGGCAAGGGCCGGTGCCCGATGATGCCCAGGAAACTGAAACGGATCAGGTACGATCCAACCGCGAGCCCCGCGATTGTCAGCCAAACGGCTCCGTGATCAATCATGCCGTCATCCTCCGTTCGACTTCGGCCCCGACGGCCATGGCAACAAGACCAGCGACGATCAGGCCGAACCCGGACGGCAGCCCCGCAAACAGCAGCGCCGCCACGACCGAGGTCACAGCTGCGGCCACATGCGGCAGCGTGCGCAACATTGGCGCAAACATCGCGATAAAGCAGATCGGCACCGCGAAATCGAGCGCCCAGGATTCGGGGATCGCCTGCCCGGCGACCGCGCCCACCCAGGTGAACGCGTACCAAAGCGGGCAGACCGCCGCGACGCAGCCCGCAAAGTAGGTCAGCCGTTCAGGCACACTCCAGCCGGGGTTCTGTTCGAACCGCGCGACCGAACACGCGTAGCTTTGATCCACCAAGAAATAGGACACCAAAGACCGCTGCCAAAGCGGCGCCGCCCCGAGATAGGGCACCAAGGATGCGGAATACATCGCCATACGCAGGTTAACCGCCAGCGACGCCGCCAGCACCATGAACACCGGCGCGTGATCGACCAGCAGGGACACCGCAGTGAACTGCGCCGCGCCCGCGATCACGGCAATGGAGAAGGACATGGCTTCGATGAGATCGAGGCCCGCATTCGTCGCCACCACGCCAAACAGCATCGCGAAAGGCACAATGATCAGGATGAACGGGGCACCATCGGCCAATCCCATCAGAAAGATACGCCTGCGCGTCATCGGATACCTCCTCCTTGTCCGACTGCCAGACCTCCCCTAGCTATCACAGGAACCAGAGGCAATGGGCTCGCCCGGCCCGGGGGTGAGAGGCGCATGATCGAGATCCGAAAAGAATTCCTGGATGCCGACCGCGCCGCTGCGGCCGCACTCTACTGGGAAGCCTTTGGCGGCAAGCTGGGCAAGGTCATGGGGCCAAAGCCCCGGGCGCTCGCCTTCATTGAAAGGGTCATTGACCCCTCCCATGCGTTCAGCGCCTATGAGGGCAGCACGCTTCTCGGGCTCGCCGGGTTCAAGACCATGGACGGCGCATTGGTGGGCGGCGATTTCGACGATCTGCGGGCCATCTATGGCCGCTGGGGCGCCCTATGGCGCGCGGGAGCGTTGTGGCTTCTGGAGCGCGACACGGAGAATGCGCGTTTCCTGATGGATGGGATCGTCACGACCGAAGCGGCGCGGGGGCGCGGCGTGGGCACAAAGCTGCTTGAGGCCATTTCGGATGAAGCGCGCAGCCGCGGCTACAGCGCTGTCCGGCTCGACGTGATCGACACCAACCCGCGCGCACGGGCTCTATATGAACGGCGCGGGTTTCGCCCCGTTGGCACAGAGAAAAGCTCCATCACCAAACTGCTGTTCGGCTTTGAAAGCGCCACGACGATGGTGCGCGACCTTTAGGCCTAGTCGAAAGCGCCCGTCACCCGGCCCAGCAGCATGAAAGCGCGGGCGGTGCGGGTTTCGGCCAGGGCGGCAAGTTCTTCGTCAGATGCCTCGGGCTCGAATTTCTCAAGAAGCTGGTCGAACATCCGCAGGAAGTGGTGTGCCGCGTCACGGAAGATCGTGTCTTCGCGCATCCGGCCCGCCGTCATCGCGAGGCACGAGCGATCCCGCACCCCGCCCAGAGCCGCCACGGCTCCGCCGCGCTCCCCCTGCGCAAAGCGGCGCCAGTATTCGGGCCGCGCGCGATCGGGGTTCAGATCGTCCATGTAGATGCCGTCCTGACTAAGCAGAGTCAGGACGTCCTGGCTGGCCTGGATCAGCTTCGCCGGTTCGCGATGGGCGAGCGCGCGGCGCAGGGCGGCAAAGCCCGCCTCGTCCTCGGCGCTGTCGGGGAAGTTGAGCGCGCGGACCAGATCGCCATTTGCAAGCGGCGGCTGCATGTCTTCGGCCCGCGTGCCCAGAGCAAGCGCGGGCTGATCCGTCGCCTCCCCGCCCGAGGGCGCGGGCAAGGCAGGCTTGGACGGCGCCTTGCGGGTCGTCGAGAAGGTCGCCAGCACGTTTTCCGTCTGCCGCGCGGTATGGGCGATTTCCTTGAGCGTCTTTTCCACCACCGGGCCAGACTGCGTGGCGCTCACGCGTTCCTTGCGGTCGGCGAGAACCACTTCGCGCATGCCGTCGATCGCGGCATGGAGCCGAACCGATTCCGCGCGCATGATCCGCGCCGCTTTGGCCGCCGCCGCCGCGACCCAGATCATCGCCACCGGCATGAACACCGCCAGCATGACGATCACCACCCGCAGCGGGTCCGTTTCGGCATCGGGATCGCGCGGCAAGGTCAGAAAAAAGATGGCCGCCATAAGCAGCCAGACGACGCTGAGCGCGACCGCGATCACATCAACCGATGTGACCTTATCCGTTCGCCGCTCTGATCCGGAGCTTGTCATGAGACCTAGCTATAGGAAACCGAAAGGATCTCATAGGACCGTTCCCCGCCGGGGGTGCGGACTTCGACGCTGTCGCCTTCCTCCTTGCCGATCAGGGCGCGGGCGAGGGGCGATTTGATGTTGAGCCGACCGGCTTCGATATCGGCCTCGTATTCGCCAACAATCTGATAGGTCTTCTCTTCGTCGGTGTCTTCGTCCACCAGCTCAACCGTGGCGCCAAATTTGATTGGGCCAGAGAGCTTGGCCACGTCGATGACATCGGCCAGAGAGATCACGCCCTCAAGCTCCTTGATGCGGCCCTCGATGAAGGACTGCTTCTCCTTGGCGGAGTGGTATTCGGCGTTTTCCGACAGATCGCCATGCTCGCGCGCTTCCGCGATGGCGCGGATGATAGCGGGGCGGTCGTCGGTCTTGAGCTGCTTGAGCTCGGCATTCAGCTTGTCATAGCCCGCGCGGGTCAGCGGTATCTTGTCCATCGCCTGTGGGCCCTTTTCGTCTTTCGGATAGGCTGTAGTGATCGGGCGTTCATAACGCGCGCGCAAGTGGGGAAGTCAAGGGCGCTGTCCGGTCACGCGATCATTTGGCAGCGGGCGGCCCAGATGTTGGAGCCGCCCCCAAGGGCGCGCGGGATACGCGCTATTGCGATGTCTCGCTGCCGAAAGTCGCCACCACGTCGGCGGGCGGCGGTGCCACCACCGTGGGCAGTGCGTTGGGATCCGATGACACCGGGGCCGTCACGACAGGCGCGGGCGGGGTCTGCGTCGTCGTGCTCGGCGTGGATGCAGACGGCGTCACGGGCTCCAGCGTCGCGGGCGGCGGCGGCAGAGCTTCGCCGGTGTCTTCGATCACGGTCGGAACCGGTCCATAGGTCCCACTGGCAACGGTGCCGCCGATCGGGCCGGTCTGCACCGGCGGCGGAGAGGCGTTTGTCGCCGGGGGCGGGAAAGATTGGGTGCGCTGCGGCGCCTGCGGAGACACCAGAATCGGACGACCGTCCGGTGTGCAGCCGACAATGGTTCGCCCTTGGTCATCGGTCATCGGCTGACAACCCGATGGCTCCGGATAGGGCTCACAGGCGCTCAGCCCCGCTAGTGCGGCCACGACGAGAGTGATTTTGAGCGGTGATGACATGAACTGGTCCTTTGGAAACGGGCACGATGACGCCAGAAGGGCGCGCACATGCTTGCGAATGTGGTATCTTTGTCAAGCAAAGGGCTTGTGACCTAGCGGAATCATGCTGCACTGCATTGTGCCTCGCGTCCTGGGGGGTTACCACTCTGTGCGAAACTGCGCCGCTGCGCGCAACGATCTTACCCGAGGAGCCTTGCCCATGTCCGACACCGCCCCCGAGATCACCCGCGAATCCATGGACTATGACGTGGTCATCGTCGGCGCCGGTCCATCCGGCCTGTCCGCGGCGATCCGTCTCAAAGAGGTGAACCCCGATCTTGAAGTCGTGGTTCTGGAAAAAGGCTCCGAAGTCGGCGCGCATATCCTTTCGGGCGCCGTGCTGGACATCACTGGCCTGGAAACCCTCTTCCCCGACTGGAAAGAGCGCGGCGCGCCGGTAAATGTCGAGGTCAATGATGACCGCTTCTACCTGCTGGGCGAAGGTGGTCAGGTCAAGATCCCCAACTGGCCCATGCCGCCACTGATGAACAACCACGGCAACTACATCGTGTCGATGGCCAATGTTTGCCGCTGGCTGGCCGAGCAGGCCGAAGCCCTGGGCGTGGAGATCTTCCCTGGCATGGCTTGCTCCGAGCTGGTCTTTGACGGCGACCGCGTGGCGGGCGTCATCGCCGGGGAGTTCGGCCGCGAGCCCGATGGCTCCATCGGTGATGGCTATGAGCCCGGCATGGAACTGCGCGGCAAATATGTCTTCCTTTCGGAAGGTGTGCGCGGCAGCCTGTCGAAGCAGGTGATCGCCAAATTCGGGCTCGATGCCGAAAGCGATGTTCAGAAATACGGCCTCGGCATGAAGGAGATCTGGGAGATCGACCCCGCCAAGCACCATGAGGGCCGTGTCGTGCACACGATGGGCTGGCCCCTGGGCAAGAACGCCGGTGGCGGCTCCTTTATCTACCACATGGAGAACAACCAGATCTTCATCGGCTTCGTGGTGCACCTGAACTACAAGAACCCGCATCTGTTCCCTTACATGGAGTTCCAGCGGCTCAAGCATCACCCGATGGTGGCGGACCTTCTGGAAGGCGGCAAGCGCGTTGCCTATGGCGCCCGCGCCATTTCGGAAGGCGGCTTCCAGTCGATCCCGCAGATGGCCTTCCCCGGCGGCGCCCTGCTGGGCTGCTCTGCCGGTCTGGTGAACGTGCCCCGCATCAAGGGCAATCACAACGCCATGCTGTCAGGCATCGCGGCCGCCGAAGCCGCCGCCAAGGCGATCGCAGAGGGCCGCGAAGGCGATGTGCTGGAGGAGTACGACACCGAAGTGAAGACCGGCGCCATCGCCAAGGATCTCAAGAAGGTGCGCAACGTCAAACCCGCCTGGTCCAAATTCGGCCTGTTCGGCGGGCTGGCCCTGGGCGGTTTCGACATGTGGACCAACACGCTGTTCGGCGGCTCTCTGCTGGGCACGCTCAAGCACGGCAAGACCGATGCCGAAGCGACCGAACCGGCCGACAAGCACAAGCCGATCGACTACCCCAAGCCCGACGGCAAGCTGTCCTTTGACCGGCTGACCAATGTCAGCTTCTCGGCCACCAATCACGAGGAAAGCCAGCCGTGCCACCTGAAGCTGACCGACGCGGATGTGCCGGTTCAGGTGGATCTGGCGCAATATGCCGGGCCGTCGCAGCGCTACTGCCCCGCCGGGGTCTATGAGTTCGTGACCGAAGAAGGCAAAGAGCCGCGCTTCGTCATCAATTTCCAGAACTGCGTCCACTGCAAAACCTGCGACATCAAGGACCCGGCCCAGAACATCACATGGACCGTGCCGCAGGGGGGCGACGGCCCCAACTACCCGAATATGTGATCGAAGGCGGGGGCGGCTGGGTTGCCCAGCCCGCCCCTGGCCCCTAGCTTGGGCGCAGCCAACCCGGAGATGTGCCCCCGTGAAGACCCTGATCCGCTCTGCCCTGCTGAGCCTGGCGATTGCCGCGCCAACCGCCCTGCCCGCCGAGAACGCGGGCGCCTATCTGGCCGCGCGCCAGGCCGCCTCCGAAAACCAGTTCGAAACTGCCGCCGGGCATTTCAAACGCGCGCTTGATGCCGATCCGGACAATCTCGAGTTGCTCCGCGCCTCCGTCTATTTGGGGGCCGTACTGGGCGATCTGGACAACGCCGCCGTTGACGCGCGCACCGTATTGGCCAGCGGCGACGAGGTGCCGCATGCCGCAGTGGTTCTTTTGGTGCAACAGGCACAAAATGGCGCATGGCAGGACATCCTGGATGAGCTCGACACAGGGCAGCATTCCAGCCCCGCCGTCGACTCGCTCGTGCGGCCTTGGGCTCTGGTCGGGCTAGGCCGGATGGAGGACGCGCTCGCCGCGTTCAGAGCCGCCGCTGCGGAACAGGGGCTATCCGTGATCGCCGCGCGTCACGAAGCGCTTGCCCTGGCACTTGCCGGGGACATGGAAGGAGCCAATGCATTGCTGGCCGATCCGGCCAACAGCGCGATGGAGATGCGTGATCTTGCGCTTGCGCGGGCGCAAATTCTGGCGCAGCTCGACCGGCGCGACGATGCCCTGACATTGCTGGAGCAACGCTTCGGCCCCGCGGAAGGCGACACCGCAGTCTCTGAACTGCGCGGCGCCCTGTTGGCGAATGAAGCCGTGCCCTTCACGGCGATCTCCGGCCCCGCTGACGGGATCGCGCAGGCTTTGTCGCTGGTCGCCGCCGCGCATCTGGAGCAATCGAACGGCTCGCAGGCGCTGCTGCATGCGCGGCTGGCAGAGGCCCTCTCCCCCGGGCTCACCGATGCCATCCTGGTCTCGGCCGAAAGCTATCTGCAACTGGACCGCCCCGAACTGGCCGCCGCCGCTTTTGGCGCGATCCAGCCGGGCGATCCGGCCCTGCCCCAGGCCCAAATGGGCAGTGCAAGGGCCTATGACGCGGCGGGCGATCAGGATCGCGCCATTGCCGCCCTGCGCGCCCTGACGGAGACCCGCCCTGACGCGCCAGAGGTCTGGTCCCTGCTGGCCGATGTCCTGCGCCGCAGCGATGCGCTCGCCCAGGCCGAAGATGCCTATTCCCGCGCGCTTGATCTCGTGCCCGAAGAAACCCAAAGCCGCTGGGTGCTGCTCTATGCCCGCGCCATCGTGCGCCACGATCTGGACAAATGGCCCGAGGCCGAAGCCGATTTTCGCGCGGCGCTTGTGCTCAACCCCGACAGCCCGAACGTGCTCAACTACCTGGGCTATTCGCTGGTGGAGCGAAACGAGAAGCTGGACGAAGCTCTGGGCATGATCGAACGCGCCGTGGAACGCGCGCCCGACAACGGCGCCATCGTCGACAGCCTCGCTTGGGCGCTCTACCGGTTGGGCCGGGTCGAAGAGGCCGTCCCCCATATGGAGCGCGCCGCCGAGCTGGAGCCCACCGATCCGGTCGTGTCCGACCATCTGGGCGATGTGCTCTGGTCCGTCGGGCGCCGCGACGAGGCGCGGTTCCAATGGCAGCGCGCGCTGTCCTTCGACCCCGAACCAGAGCAGGCCGAGATCATCCGGCGCAAGCTGGAGAGCGGACTGCCGCAGAGCACCGCCCCGTGATCGAGGTCTTTGCGCCCGCCAAGATCAACCTGTGCCTTCACGTCACCGGCCAACGGGCTGACGGCTATCACCTGCTCGACACTTTGGTGGCGTTCTGCACCGTGGGGGATGTGCTGACGCTGCGCGAAGGCCCGTTGTCGCTGAACCTGACCGGCCCCGAGGCCGAGGGCCTGCAGGCGGAGCCGGACAACCTGATCCTGCGCGCCGCCCGGCTGATGGGGGCTCAGGCCGCGATCACCCTCGACAAGCGTTTGCCCGTGTCATCGGGCATCGGCGGCGGATCGGCGGATGCCGCGGCAGCGCTGCGCGGGCTGCACGCGCTGACCGGCACCTCCCTGCCGACAGAAACGGAACAGCTGGGCGCGGATGTGCCAATGTGCCTGAGCTCGACCCCGGCGCGGGTGCGCGGGATCGGAGAACGGGTGGAGCCGGTGCGCCTGCCCCCCCTGCATCTGGTGCTGGTGAACCCGCGCGTTCCGGTGGCCACGCCACATGTGTTCCGCGCGCTCGACCGCCGCGAGAACCCGCCCCTGCCCCCTCTGACCGATTGGCCCGATGCGACGGCGCTGATCGAGTGGCTGGGCGGCACTCGCAACGATCTTGAGCCCCCCGCGCTCAAAGTGGCTCCGGTCATCACTGAAGTTCTGGCCGCTTTGTCCGGCGCGCGCTTTGCCCGGATGTCCGGGTCCGGTGCGACCTGTTTCGGTCTGTTCGATACGGCTGAAGAGGCGGACGCAGCGGCCGGCGAGATCCGCAAAGCCCGGCCCAACTGGTGGGTCGCACCCTGCGCCACGACCTGAGTCAGGGCGCGCCCCGCGTGTCAGTTGATCCGCGCCACCACGTAGTCGGCCAGCCCATCAAGCAGATCGCGCAGCTCTCCCTCAGGCAGAGGCGCCAGAGCCGCGCGGGCCCGGGCCGCCCAGGCAAGCGCATCCGCGCGCGTGGCCTCAAGCGATCCATGCTGCGCCATCAGCGCAAGCGCATGCTCCAGGTCGCCGTCTTCGATCCGGCCCTTGCCAATGGTCCGCTCCCAGAACGCCCGCTGATCGGCATCGGCGGCGGCCACCGCCTTGATCACCGGCAAACTCATCTTGCCTTCGCGGAAATCGTCCCCGATGTCTTTGCCGATGGCTTCGGTGCCACCATAGTCCAGCAAATCGTCCACGATCTGGAACGCAATCCCAAGCGCATCGCCATAGTCGAACAGCGCCTGCACCTGAGGTTCGGGCGCATTGGCGATCACGCCGCCCACCTGGCAAGCCGCCGAAAACAGCGCCGCCGTCTTACCTCGGATGACCTTCACATAGGTCGCCTCATCCGTGGCCAGATTGCGGGACACCGTGAGCTGAAGCACCTCGCCTTCGGCAATGGTCGCCGAAGCGTTCGCCAGAATATCCAGCACCCGCAGGGAGCCGGTTTCCACCATCAACTGAAAGCTGCGCGCAAAGAGATAGTCCCCGACCAGCACGGAAGACGTGTTGTCCCACAACAGGTTCGCCGTCGGACGGCCTCGGCGTTGATCGCTGTCATCGACCACATCGTCATGGAGCAGCGTCGCCGTATGGATGAACTCCACCGTCGCGGCGAGCTTGACGTGGTTGTCGCCCTCATAGCCGCACAGTTTCGCCGCTGCGAGCGTCAGAAGCGGGCGCAACCGCTTGCCCCCGGCCCCGATCAGATGCGCCGTAACCTCGGGAATACGGGGAGCGTGCTCGGATGCCATGCGGGTGCGGATCACCTCGGCCACGGCCTCCATTTCAGGGGCCAGCAGGGCAGCGAGGGCGTCATGGGGTCTCAACAGCACTGTGGTGGACAAAGCGGGCCCCTTTGCGGTTATGTCATGCCATGAAAGAGCTTCTGCGCAGCACCGATCCGACGACCTTGGCCTTTGCGAAAGCCCTGTTATCCGGCGAGGACATACCTGTCTTTGAAATGGACGTAAATATGAGCGTCCTGGAAGGATCGGTCGGCGTCTTGCCGCGGCGACTGATGGTCGCGGACCAGCAGCATTTCATGGCCGCCGCGATCCTGCGCGACAACGGGCTGGAGCCCTCGTGACCCTGACCCATGACGCCTTCCTGGGCGGGCGGCTGCACCTGCATCAACCGGCTCGCGGCTTTCGCGGGGGGATCGACGCCGTGCTGCTCGCCGCCGCCTGCCCCGCACGCCCTGGCGATCACGTGCTGGATCTGGGCTGCGGTGTGGGTACGGCGGCGCTGTGCCTGGGCGTGCGGGTGCCGGGGCTGCGCCTGGCCGGGGTGGAGCTGCAGGAGGACTACGCCGCACTTGCCCGCCGCAATGCGCATGAGGCCGGGCAGGAAATGGACGTCCACTGCGCCGATCTGACCCGCCTGCCGGACGCCCTGCGCGCGCGCAGCTTTGACCATGTGATCGCCAACCCGCCCTATTATGAGCGCGGCAAAGGCTCTGCCGCGCCGGATCCGGGGCGCGACACCGCCCTTGCCGGAGATACACCGCTGACCGCATGGTGCGATGCCGCGACGCGGCGGTTGAAGCCGAAGGGCTGGCTGACGATGATCCAGAAAGCCGACCGGCTGGGCGATGTTCTCACTGCGATGGATGCGCGGCTGGGGTCGATCATGGTGCAACCGCTGGCCCCCCGGACGGGACAGGAGGCGCATTTGGTGATCGTGCGGGCGCGCAAGGGGGGCAGGGCTCCGCTGCGGCTGGCCGCGCCGATCATTCTTCACAATGGCGTGAGCCATCCCGGCGATCAGGACCACTACACATCCGCCATTTCTGCCGTGCTGCGCGATGCAGCGGCGCTGCCCGTCGCCGATTAACCTTTTGGCAAGAGCTGTGGTGCAGCGTCGCAGACGCCCCATCCCGCTGCGGTGCAACGTGACAGTTTGGTAAAAAGGTGATGCAGTGGGGGCATTCATCAGCAAACAGGAGGATCCCCATGAGCGTCGCGACCCACATCGAAGAGCTCAAGCGCAAGCATGCCCATCTGTCTGAACAGGTCGAGGCAGCACAGCGCAGCCCCGGCACTGACGATCTGGAGATTGCCCGCCTGAAGAAGGAAAAGCTTCACCTCAAGGAAGAGATCAGTCGCCTTACGGCAGGGTGATCACCCCACAATAACAAGACCCTGAGCCAGATCGCTAAGGGTCTTCATTTGCGCGCGAAGCCAGGCGACAAAAGCCGCGCTACGCGCGCAGTCCTCACGCCGGAGGATCGCCCGGCAGCCGGTATCCCGCTTCAGGCTTTCCGCCAGCGGCATGATCAGGCGCCCCGCTTTCAGATCCTGCTCCGCCAGAGAGACCCGCCCCAGCACCACCCCCTGCCCCTGAGTCGCCGCCCCAAGCGCGTGCTCGGGACGGTTGAAGGTTGGGCCGGATCGGCTTGGCGCAGATAGCCCGACAGCACTGAACCAAGACGGCCAATCGGCGCGGACATCAACGAAATCCTCGGAGCAATGCACCAAAGGCAGCGTCATCAGATCGCTGGGCGCCGTGATCTGCGCGGCCAGCTCGGGCGACGCCATCGGGGTCCAGATTTCTTCGAACAGCGGAATGCCCGACTCGCGCCAGCCCGGCCCGAACCGGATCGCCACATCAAAACCGTCGCGCTCCAGATCGGACAGGTGCAGCGAGGCCGATATGCGCAGGTCGATATCGGGATGGGCCTCCGCAAAATCATAGAGCCGTGGCACCAGGAAAGACGCGGTGAAGGCCGGGCCCGCCGTCACCGTGAGCCCCCGCGTATCCAATGCGCGCCGGGCCGCGCCCCACGCGGTGATGAGCGTGGCAAAGCCTTCGGCCGCACCGGGGGCGAGCGCCTTCCCGGCCTCGGTCAGCTCCACCGCGCGGTTGCGGCGGATAAAGAGCGGCGCGCCAAGGTGCTGTTCGAGCGACTTGATCTGAAAGGACAGCGCTGCCGGGGTCACGTTCAGCTCTGCCGCAGCCATCTGGAACGACATATGCCGCGCCGCCGCATCAAAGGCGCGCAATGCGGTCAGAGGGGGCAGGCGATCGCTCATGTTCAGTTAAGTATCACTTAAGTGAACAGCTAGAAAGTCTCGTTTGTCAGACCCCGTGGGAAAACGCATCTTCTTCGTGAAAGGAGACACGCCATGACCCACCCCCCCAAAAAGAAAGACCGGCGCCCGCAAAGGCACCGGCCGTGGTTCTTGTATCTGTGACAGATCAGACGAAGAACTGCGCCCCGTTGGCCGAGATGGTCGAACCATTGATGAAGCTGGCATCGTCGGAGGCCAGGAACACCACGCAGCGCGCGATCTCTTCGGGCTCGCCCAGGCGGCCCGTGGGGATCTGGCTGATGATGGATTCGCGCACTTTTTCCGGCACCGCCATGACCATGTCCGTGGCGATGTAGCCGGGGCAAATCGCGTTGGCGGTGATGCCCTTGGCCGCACCTTCCTGCGCCAGAGATTTCACGATGCCCAGATCGCCCGCTTTGGTCGCGGCATAGTTCACCTGAGCGAACTGGCCCTTCTGACCGTTGATCGACGAGATCACGACCACACGGCCAAAGCCGCGCTCACGCATGCCCGGCCAGACCGGGTGCACGGTGTTGAATACGCCGGTCAGGTTGGTGTCGACCACCTCGTGCCACTGCTCGGGAGTCATGCGGTGGAACGGCGCGTCGCGGGTGATGCCCGCATTGGCGACAACCACATCAATCGGGCCCAGATCGGCTTCGACCTGCGCGATCCCGGCCTTAGAGGCCTCATAATCGGCGGCGTTCCACTTGTAGGTCTTGATCCCGGTTTCATCGGTGAAGGCTTTGGCCTTCTCGTCATTGCCAGCATAGGTGGCAGCGACCTGATATCCCGCGTCTTTCAACGCTTTGGAAATCGCGGCGCCGATCCCACGGCTCCCCCCGGTGACAAGTGCAACTCTGGCCATTTTGGTCTCCCTCGAATATGTGGCTTGGAAACTTGATTACAAAACTTGATACGAAAGCGCAACATTACTACGCGTCCGATTAATACTCCGACGAGGCACAATACTGCATGCCGTCGCGTTCTCCGTGAGACCATGTCGCACGGATTTTGTCAGGGCTACTGAAATCAACCTTGCGGACCGGCACCGATTCGCCCGGGCCAATATAGGTGCGACCGGGCGTCGGGCGGAGACCGGGATACACACGCGTAAGCAAAATCAGCGTCTGCCCTTCCGTGTCGGGCACCGGGGCCTGATCCGCCATGCCGCCATCAATCACGCGGCGCCCGCGCCAATGACCGGGTGTGAAGATCGGCGGAATGATCGCCGCCATCGCCACCAAATCAACCAGACGCCCCGCGCGGGCTTCCTCGCGGGCGTCGACCAAGGTCCACGTCACCCCCAGACGCTCCGGCCAGTCGAAATGGGGAAGCCCTTTGCTGCGCCGCTCGGCCTCATAGACCAAGGTCATCGCAGCGCCCGTGAGGGTCGGAAAGCGGTCACTGGGCGGGTGGCCGATCAGGATCTTAAGATCGGGGCCGTTTGCCACACGGGCGCAGACCTCTTCGGTCAGGACCTGCTCCAGCAGCTGACGATAGAGCGCCTGATGCGGCAGGAATGACCCATGTTCGCGGCGCCAGTCGATATTGCCGGCCTGCCCTGCGGCCATGGCGCACACCGCGTCCATCAGCTGCTCCTGCACCCCGGCCACATGGACCACGGCTGACATAGCCCCGCCGCTGACCCCAACGATCTGCGAGGGGTTCAGCGCGAGACACGAGGCCGCACGCAGAAAGCCGCCCTGCCAGTAGCAGCGTAGCCCCCCGCCCGAGAACACCAGTTGCGTGAAAGGCGCCTCCGCCCCCGTCGGGGGGCGGATCACCCGAGGCCCCGTCAGGGCCGTTCGAGGCACATGGCCACGCCCATACCGCCCCCGATGCAAAGCGTCGCCAGACCTTTCTTGGCGTCGCGGCGCTTCATCTCAAAGAGCAGGGTGTTGAGGATACGGGCGCCAGACGCGCCGATGGGGTGACCGATGGCGATGGCGCCGCCATTCACGTTCACGATCGCCGGGTCCCAGCCCATATCGTTGTTCACCGCGCAAGCCTGGGCGGCAAAGGCTTCGTTGGCCTCAACGAGGTCCAGATCGCCCACGGCCCAACCAGCCTTGTCCAGCGCCTTGCGCGACGCCGGGATCGGGCCGGTGCCCATGATCGACGGGTCCAGACCCGCCGTGGCGTAGGAGGCGATGCGGGCCAGCGGCTCAATCCCGCGCTTTTCGGCTTCCTCGGCGGACATGCAGAGCACGCCAGCCGCGCCGTCATTGATGCCCGACGCATTGGCGGCGGTTACGGTGCCGTCCTTGGTGAAGGCCGGGCGCATCTTCTGCATCGCGGCCATCTCGGCGCCGTAGCGGATGTATTCATCCTTATCCACGATCGTGTCGCCCTTGCGGCCTTTGATGGTGAAGGGGATCACCTCATCGTCAAACTTGCCAGCTTTCTGGGCGGCTTCGGCCTTGTTCTGCGACGCCAGAGCGAATTCGTCCTGCTGCTCGCGGGTGATGCCCCACTGGTCCGCCACATTCTCGGCCGTCTGGCCCATGTGGTAGCCGTTGAAAGCGTCCCACAGACCGTCGCGGATCATCGTGTCGATCAGCTTCATGTCGCCCATCTTCTGACCCTGGCGCAGGCTCTGGGCGTGGGCGGACATGGACATATTCTCTTGACCGCCAGCGCAGACAATCGACGCATCGCCCAGCTGGATGTGCTGCGCCGCAAGCGCCACGGCGCGCAGGCCCGAGCCGCAAACCTGGTTGATGCCCCAAGCGGCGCTTTCCTTCGGCAGACCCGCGTTGATATGCGCCTGACGCGCCGGGTTCTGGCCCTGAGCCGCGGTCAGCACCTGACCAAGGATCGTTTCATCCACCTCCGACGGGTCGATCCCGGCGCGTTCGACCAGAGCGCGCAACACTGCGGCGCCCAGATCGTGGGCGGGTGTGTTCGCAAACGAGCCAAGGAAGGAACCAACCGCGGTACGCGCGGCAGAAGCGATAACGACATTGGTCATGGGAGCGTCCTCTCTGCAATGATCGGCCCGGCGCTGCGCCCGGGCAGTCGCGCAAACCGTAGCGGCCCACCCGTAAGAGGGCAATCCCCGCTGCGACGCAGCGTCATCCTGCCGCTAAGCCAGCTGAAATCCCGGTCGCCCCAGATAGTAGCCCTGCAGACAGTCGATCCCGATCCCTTGCAGGAACCTCGCTTCTTCCACCCGCTCGACCCCCTGGGCGACGGCGAACATCTCGAACTGGTGGGAGATCATGGTCAGCGCCTCCGTAATCACTTGATTGTCAGGGCTTTCGTGAATGCCGGCGATGAACAAACGGTCGATCTTTACCAGATCGAAGAAGAAGTCCTTCAGATGCCGAAACGCCGTCATCCCCGCCCCGAAATCATCAAGAGCAAAGGACACCCCGCAGGGCTGCATTTCTTCCATGAAACGGATCACGACTTCGGGCAGGAGCATGGCTTGCGATTCGCCAATCTCCAGAATCAGACGCTCCCCGGCGAGCGGGTCGGCAGCCAGACCCTGATCCATGACCCGGCGCCACTTCCCATCCGCGATGGACCGCGCGGAGGTGTTGATGGACAGCCTCAGCGTCGGGTTCGTTCGCAACAGATCAAATCCCAGCCTAAGCGAGGCGCAGTCCACCTCCCGACCCAGGTCCGTCTCTCCGATGACGGGCAGGAACTGGCCCGCGGGAATGATCCGCCCCCGGTCGTCCTGAACGCGGATCAGCCCTTCATAGAAAGCGATCTTCTGCACGTCTCCCGCCAGCACAACGGGCTGAACCGCAAGACGGCACCAGCCGTTTTCAAGCGCGGTGCGCACCATGGTCAGCACATCGACATCCCGCACCGCGAACGCGTAGTCCAGCGGGCTTTGGGCCGAAATCTGGTCCGGCGGCGGAGGAGGCGACAGAGGTAGACTCATCGCGGTCAGCCAATCATGCTGCGGGCTAACGAGCCGTAAACAGAGATCAGGAGGCCGATCCATGGAACGCTGCGGATGGTGCGGAAGCGACCCGCTCTACGTGGACTATCACGACACCGAATGGGGCGTGCCCGAACATGACAGCCGCGCGCTTTGGGAAAAGCTGGTACTGGACGGGTTCCAGGCCGGGCTGTCCTGGATCACCATTCTGAAAAAGCGCGACAATTTCCGAGACGCCTTCGCCGGGTTCGATCCCCTGATCGTCGCGGAATGGGGCGAACAGGAGGTCGAGAACCTGCTGCAGAACCCCGGCATCATCCGTCACCGCGGCAAGATCGAAGCCACGATCCGCGGCGCCCGCATCTGGCAGGAGATCGAAAGCCGCGAAGGTTTTAATCAATATCTATGGAAATACGTGGATGGAGAGCCGCTCCAGCCGCGCCCGGCGACGCTGGCAGACGTCCCCGGCAAAACCAAACTGTCCGAGCAGATCGCAAAGGACCTCAAGAAAGAAGGCTTCACCTTCTGCGGCCCGACGATCACCTATGCGTTCATGCAGGCGGTCGGGATGGTGAACGATCACGTCACCACCTGCCCCCGCCATGCGGCGCTACTCCCAACGCGATAGCGCGTCTTCGTCGTGGTCTTTGGCCTCGACCCAGGTCGCGCCGTCCACGCCAATCTCCTTCTTCCAGAAGGGCGCGCGGGATTTGAGGTAGTCCATCAGGAACTCCGCCCCCGCGAACGCATCCGCCCGGTGCGGCGCGGCGGTGGCCACCATCATGATCACCTCGCCCGGCGCAAGCGCGCCATAGCGATGGATGACCAAAACGTCTCCAAGCGAAAACCGCGCCTGCGCCTGATCCATGATCTGGCCAATCGCGCGCTCGGTCATGCCGGGGTAGTGCTCGATCTCCATGTGGCGCAGCCCCCCCGGATCGCGCACGATCCCGGTAAAGGAAACCACCGCGCCCAGATCCGCGCGCCCGGCGGCAAACCCGTTCAGCTCTGCCCCCGGATCGAACGAGGCCTCCTGCACACGAAGCACCGCTCAGCCCCCCGTCATCGGCGGAAAGAAAGCGACCTCGCGCGCTCCGGCCAGTGGCGCATCGAACCCGGTCAGGTCCTGATCCACCGCCACCCGCAATGCCGACAGATCCGCAAAGGCTAGGGCGTGGCCTTCGCTGCGCCCACACAGCTCCGCCACCAGATCAGCCACGGTCGCGGCTCCGGTCTCGATCTCTTCCGAGCGCTCTCCAATCCGCTCACGCAACCATGCGAAATACAGAACCTTCATCTCAGTCCTCCTTCAGATAGGGCAGCGCCTTGCGGAAATAATCCCAACCGGTGATCAGCGTCAAAGCCGCCGCGAGCCACAAGCAAAGCAGCCCGACACCCCGCGCAATGCTCCATCCCTGCTCGGCCCAGACAAGCCCCGCACCATCCGCGATCTGGCCAGAGACGATCCCCGCCGCCAGCGACGGGTCCATGCCCACCTGCCGCGCGATCATCTCGGCCTCAAAGCCCCCCTTGGCCAGAAGAAGCGTAATCGCCACCATCTGGACCGTCGTCTTCCACTTGGCCAACTGGGTGACCTTCAACAGCCCCGCCGTATCCCCCAAAAACTCGCGCAGCCCCGATACAAAAACCTCACGAAAAAGGATCAGCGCCGCCGGGATCAGGATCGCGCCGTTGATACCGCCAAGCGCCATCACCAACGCCAAAGCAATCACCACCATCGCTTTGTCGGCAATGGGATCCAACATGGCGCCGAACCGGCTCTCCAGCCCCCAACGCCGCGCAATCCGCCCGTCCAGCCAATCCGTCGCCGCCGCCAGAACGAACAGCACCAACGCCGCCCAGTCCGCCGGCCCGCGGGGCAGGATGACGAACACGCCCGCCACCATCGGAGCAGCCAAAAGCCGGATCACGGTCAGGATATTTGGAAGGGTCCAGGTCACGCAGGCACTCTCTTTCTTATTTGTCAAAATACCTCGGGGTGAATGGGCCGCAAGGCCCAGAGGGGCAGCGCCCCTCCCTACCCGTTTTCCCCGTGGAAGAAATCAAAGATCTTGCGCGCGAGCACCTCCGATATCCCATCCACCGCCTTCAGGTCCGCCAGAGCCGCCCGGCTCACCGCCTTGGCCGAGCCGAAATGCGCCAGCAACGCCCGCTTACGCGCCGCCCCAACGCCGGGCACCTCGTCCAGAGGCGTGGACAGCATCGCCTTGCCCCGCTTCGCCCGGTGCGTGCCGATGGCAAAGCGGTGCGCTTCATCCCGCAGCCGCTGGATGAAATACAGTACCGGGTCATTGCGCCGCAGCGCCATCACCGGCTTGCCGACGCGGTGGAACTCCTCTTTGCCCTGATCCCGATCGATGCCCTTGGCAACGCCGACCATTGGGATATCCTCGACCCCCATCTCCTGCATGATCTCGTCCACGGCCGAAACCTGTCCGGCCCCGCCGTCGATCAGCAGCAAGCCGGGCCAGTGGCCCTCCTTGCGATCCGGGTCTTCCTTCAAGAGCCGGGTGAACCGCCGCCGGAGCACCTCTTTCATCATGCCGAAGTCGTCGCCCGGCGTGATGTCCGTGCCCTTGAGGTTGAACTTGCGATACTGCCCCTTCTCCAGCCCCTCCGGCCCCGCCACGATCATCGCCCCCACGGCATGGGCGCCCTGGATGTGGCTGTTGTCATAGACCTCGACCCGCGCGGGCGCCTCCTCCAGCTCGAACGCCTCGGCCAGACCGCGCAGCAACTTCGCCTGCGTGGCGCTTTCCGCCATCTTCCGGGCGAGGCTCTCGCGTGCATTGCGCAAGGCGTGACTAACCAGATCAGCCTTCTCACCCCGCTGCGGCACATGGAGCGAGACCTTGCGCCCCGCCTTCCCGATCAGCGCGTCTTCAACCAGATCCACGTCGTCCGGCGCGTGGGACAGGAGCAGCAGCGACGGCGGCTCCTTGTTCTCGTAGAACTGGGTCAGGAACGCCTGCATGATCTCCGCCGGGTCTTCGACCCCGCCGATCCGGGGGTAGTGATCGCGGTTGCCCCAGTTCTGGTTGTTGCGAATGAAAAAGACCTGAACACAGGCCTGCCCGCCCTCCACATGGAGCGCGACGACATCCGCCTCGGGCACCCCTTTCGGGTTGATCCCCTGTGCGGTCTGAACGCTGGTCATCGCTTTGATCCTGTCGCGCAGGGCGGCGGCGCGCTCAAACTCCAAAGCGTCGGACGCCTCCTGCATCTGCTCGGCCAGGCGCGCCTGAACTTCAGTTGATTTGCCGGACAGGAACCGTTTGGCATCCTCGACGCTGGCCGCGTAGTCCTCTTCGCTGATCTTGCCCACACAAGGCCCGCTGCACCGTTTGATCTGATACTGAAGGCATGGCCGCGTGCGCGACGCGAACATCGTCTCGGAACAGTTGCGCAGCAGGAAACCCCGCTGAAGCTGGCGCAGGGTCCGGTTGACGGCACCCGCACTGGCGAAGGGGCCAAAGTAGGCGCCTTTGTCACGCCGCGCGCCGCGGTGCTTGCGGATCATCGGGAAGGGATGGTCGGTCACGTGGATCGACGGGAAGCTCCGGTCATCGCGCAGCAGCACATTGTAGCGCGGCTTGAGCTGCTTGATGAGGTTGTGCTCCAGCAGGAGGGCTTCGGTCTCGGTCTCGGTCGTGAGAAACATCATCGACGAGGTTTCCGAGATCATCCGCGCGATCCGCGCGCTGTGACCGCTGGGGCGGGCGTAGTTGCTCACCCGCGCGCGCAGGTTACGGGCCTTGCCGACATAGAGAACCTGCGCCTTGTCATCGAGCATCCGATAGACGCCGGGAGAGGAATCCAGCAGCTTCAGATACGCTTGAATGCAGGCATGACCGCGCAGCGGTTCGGAGGGCGTGTCGGGTGTCATGATTCTGTAAAACGCTGCAATGAGAAACGGTCGGACACAAGGATAAAGGCATCCCCGGAAGCTGTGGATAACCCCGTGGGTGAAATCCCGCCAGCCGTCATTTTCCCTTGTTTTCGGCCCTATTGTCGTGATTGCCTAATAAATAGGCACGATTTTAGCGTATTGAAATTATAGGGATTTTTTTGACGCCCAGAGCAAGCCTCTGAATACGTTACAATTTCGTAAAGACTGAATGACGGATTTGTAAGCCAGTGCACAACTTGTCGCAGCGTCACTTATTCCTTGGTCTGAACGTCCGGAGTCTGCCATCCAAGGTGCTGCCCGCCATCCACGCATAATAGCTGCCCGGTCACCGCTGGAGACGACAGAAAATAGCGCAAGGCACCTGTCACATCCTCGGGATTGGCCCCGCGCTCCAGTATCGTCGCAGCACGCTGCGCCGCGAAATGTTCGGGCGTCTGGCGGTGCCCGATCATGGTCGGGCCCGGCCCGATCGCGTTGACCCGCACATGAGGAGCAAGCGCCCGCGCGGCGGTTTGGGTGAACGCCCACAGCCCCATCTTTGCGATGGTGTAGGACATGAATTCCGGTGTGAGCTTGCGCACCCGCTGATCCACCATGTTCACGACCAGCCCCGGCGCACGCGGCTCTCCGGTCTCATCCGGCGCGGCCTGGGGCATGTGCTCTGCAACGGCCTGGGTCAGAACCACCGGCGCGCGCAGATTGCTTTCCATATGCCGATCCCAGCTTTCGCGGGTCAGGCTGCCCATGCGATCATATTCAAAGATCGAGGCATTGTTGACCAGGCAAACGACCGGCGCGCCGAGCGTCTCCATCACGCGCGGCACGATGGTTTCGGTCTGAGACTCATCCAGAAGATCCGCCTGAACCAGCGCCGCACGCTGCCCAAGTGCTTCGATCTCGGCACCCACCTCTTTGGCTGCGCTGTCCGATTGGTTGAAATGCACCGCGACGTCGAACCCTTCGCGGGCCAGACACAGCGCCATGGCGCGACCCAGCCGGGTTGCTCCGCCGGTGACAAGCGCAACCCGGCTCATAGCAGCACCATGACATAGGCGACGTAGAGCGCCGTCAGGCCGATTCCCCAGACCCGCGTGATGTCGCGGCGGAAGAAAACGAATGGGATCAGCAGGAGCGAAGCGCCCAGCATCACCCACAGGTCAAAGCTCAGGATCTCGGGCGAGACAGGGATCGGCCCGACCAAAGACGCCACGCCGATGATGGCGAGAAGGTTGAACATGTTCGATCCGATGACATTGCCCAGGGCCACATCGGCCTGTTTGCGCAGAACGGCCATGACCGTGGTCGCCAGCTCGGGCAGCGATGTCCCGAGGGCGACGAGCGTAAGGCCGATCACCTCTTCGGGCAGGCCAAAGCGGGTGGCGATCCCCACGGCGCCGTCAATCAGCAACTGTGCCCCCAACGGCAGGCCGATCAGACCCAGCACCAGGAACAGCGCGATCTTGCCCCATCCAAGTGACGGGTCCGCGCCTTCGATCTCTTCGTCCTCGGCCTTCGCGTCGCGGCGGTGGCACCGGGCCGAATGGATCGCGTGCAACAGCATGGCGGCCAGGGCGGTCAAAAGGATCAGGCCCGACCACCACGTCAGCGGTCCAAGGAAGCACAAGGTGATAAACAAAAGGCTTGCGCCGATCATCTGCAGGTAACTGTTGCGGCTGTCGCAGCCGCTGGTGTGCATGACAGCCAGCAAGGCCGGCACACCCAGCACCAGAAGGATATTCGCCGTGTTCGACCCGACCACATTGCCAAGAGCGAGCCCCGGCACCCCGTCCAGCACCGCCTGCACAGAGATCAGAAGTTCCGGCGCAGAGGTGCCGAAGGCAACGACCGTCAAGGACACGATCAGCGCCGGGATCCCGATCCGCAGCGACAGGTTCACCGCCCCTTTGACCAGGCTGTCACCACCCAGCAGCAGCAGCACGAGGCCAAGCGCCACAAGCACGAAATCCATCATCGTTTGTCCTTCCCGCAAGGACAGGGGCCCTTGCCGATCCGAAACCGTCCGCAGCGTGGACAGCGTGCATTTTCAATGGTGCGCTGCCCCGGATAGCGCAGGCGCCCGAACATGCCCAGCACCCCGATAAACACCAAAAAGAGCAGAACGATCTTCAGGATCATAGACCGAACCGCGCAAAGGCCGCGCGCTCCTCGATCCCGAAGGCCGCTTCTTCGAGCCCCGCGCGGGTCAAGCGCGCCATCCAGCCTCGGCTGGGTTTGAATTCGCGGAACCGGACCTTTTTGCCGTAACGGGCTTTCATATGCGGGACCATGTGTCCCAGCCCGTCGGCCAGCCCCAGCTCAACCGCGCGGGCGCCCAGCCAGAAGGCTCCGGTAAAGAGATCAGGATCATCGGCCAGATTCGGGCGGCGAGTCTTCACCTGGGTGATGAACGTCTCGTGCATCTGCTCCAGCAGCACCTCCAGCCGCGCGACATCGGCCGGGTTCTCAGGGCGAAACGGATCCATGAAGCTCTTGGAGCCGCCCGCCGTGTGGATGCGCCGCTCGACCCCGTGGCGTTCCGCCAGATCGTGCAGGCCAAACCCCGCCGAGATCACGCCGATCGAACCCAGGATCGAAGAGCGATCCGCGATGATTTCATCCGCGGCCGTCGCCAGCCAGTAGCCGCCCGACGCGGCCACGTCTTCGACAAAGGCGCTAACTGGGACGTCCTTTTCTTCGGACAGGCGCCGGATGCGGGCCGCGATCAGGCTGGATTGCACGGGGCTGCCACCGGGCGAGTTGATCAGCAGAGCCACCGCTTTCGGTTTGCCTTTGGAAAAGGCGCTCTGGATCAGGTCGGCCAGCCCGGCATCGGACAGCCCACGCCCCGCCATGCCGATCGCGCCGTTCAGGCGCAGCACATTGACGGTCGGAGAGGTTCTAAACGGATTACGCATGCAGCCTCAGATAGGGCGCCGGGACCGGGGCGACAACCGGATCAGTCCCGCAAACGCCAACCGGTTCGGAAAATCCACCAGATCACCGCCATGCACAGGCTGGTAAAGAGCCCAATCGCCGCAAGGCTCAGGCCCACCGGCACATCTGCCGCGCCGAAGAACGACCACCGAAAGCCCGACACCAGATAGACCACCGGGTTGAACATCGCGATCTTCTGCCAGATGCCCGGCAGCATGGAGATCGAGTAGAACGATCCCCCAAGGAACACGAGCGGCGTGATCACCAGCAGCGGGATCAACTGGAGTTGTTCGAAATTCTTCGCCCAGATCCCGATGATGAAGCCCAGCAGGGCAAAGCTGAAACAGGTCAGCAGCAGGAACGCGACCATGGCCAGCGGATGCGCAATGGTCAGATCGACAAAGAACGCGGCCGTGCCCAAGATCACGGCCCCGATGAACAGCGCCTTGGTGGCGGCGGCCCCGACAAAGCCGATGGTGATCTCAAGGAAGTTCACCGGCGCGGTGAGAAGCTCATAGATCGTGCCGACGAATTTGGGGAAGTAGATCCCGAAACTGGCATTGCTGGTCGCCTGCGTCATCACCGACAGCATGATGAGCCCCGGCACGATAAAGGCGCCATAGGGCACGCCTTCGACTTCCTGAATGCGGCTGCCGATGGCGGCACCGAACACCACGAAATACAAGGAGGTCGAGATCACCGGAGAGACAAAGCTTTGCAGCAAGGTGCGAAAGAACCGCGCCATTTCATTGGCGTAGATCACCCAGATCGCGCGAAAATTCATGCCGCTGCCTCCGCGTCCCGCACCAGTCCGACAAAGATCTCCTCAAGGCTCGACTGGCGCGTTTCGACATCGTGGACAACCAGGCCCGCGTCGCGAATGTCGTTAAGCAGGCGCGTCACGCCGCTGCGGTCCTGGGTGCTGTCATAGGTGTAGACCAGAACGCGTCCGTCCTCATCACGCTCCAACCCCCAGGGCGCCAAGGCCTCGGGCACCGTCTCAACCGGATCGCACAGCTGGACGCGCAGATGCTTCGCCCCCAGCCGGGACATCAGCGCGGCCTTTTCCTCGACCAGGGCAATCTGCCCCTTGTTGATGACGGCGATCCGGTCGGCCATCTCTTCGGCTTCTTCGATATAGTGGGTCGTCAGAACGATGGTCACGCCCCGCTCCTTGAGCCGAGAGATCACCTCCCACATCCCCTTGCGCAGCTCGACATCAACGCCCGCCGTCGGCTCGTCCAGGAACAGAACGCGGGGCTCGTGGCTAAGCGCCTTCGCGATCAGCACCCGCCTCTTCATCCCGCCCGAGAGCATCATCGTCATGGCACCCGCCTTGTCCGAAAGGGAAAGCTGCGCCAGCAGATCGTCGATATAGGCATCGTTGCGCTTCTTGCCGAAGAGCCCGCGGGAAAACGCCACCGTGTTGCGCACCTTGGCGAACATCTCGAGAGCGATCTCCTGCGGGACCAGCCCGATCAGCTGCCGCGCGGCGCGGAACGCACGTTTAATGTCGTGGCCGCCCACATGGATTGTCCCCTCCGTGGGCTCGGTGATGCCGCAGACGGTCGAAATCAGCGTCGTCTTTCCCGCCCCGTTGGGGCCGAGCAGCGCGAGCACCTCGCCCTCACGGATCTCCAGATCCACGCCCTTGAGCGCCTCGAACCCGCCCTCATAGACCTTCCGAAGGCCCTTGATCTCGACAATCGCTGTCACGCCACTCACCTTCTTATTTGTCCAAATACCTCCGCCAGAGGCGGCCTTACGCTTCCACCCTCACAGGATTGTGGCATGCAAAGCGGTGCTCGCCGCCCTCGTATTCGGGGAAGCGCTCGTGGCAGGCATCCGTCGCTTTCCAGCAGCGCGGGTTGAACGGGCAGCCGGGCGGCACGTTCATCGGGCTGGGCAATTCGCCCTCCAGCTTGATCCGCTCCTTGCGTTTGCTCGGATCGGCCACCGGTGTCGCGGACAGCAGGGCCTTGGTGTAGGGGTGCCGCGGCTCCGCGAAGATCGCATCGCGCGGGCCCCGCTCCACCGGGCGGCCCAGGTACATGACCATGACCTCATCCGCGAAATGCTTCACCACGGACAGATCGTGGCTGATGAACAGATAGGCCAGATCCAGCCGCTCCTGCAGGTCCACCAGCAGGTTCAGAACCTGAGACTGGATCGACAGATCGAGCGCCGAGACCGGCTCGTCCAGAACGAGGATCTTCGGGTCCAGCATCAGCGCGCGGGCGACCGCGATCCGCTGCCGCTGCCCACCCGAGAACATGTGCGGATAGCGCTCGAAATGCTCCTTGCGCAGGCCGACCAGCTCGATCATCTCGCGGGCCTTGGCCTCGCGCTCGTCCGCGCGCACCTCGGGCCGGTTCAGAAGAAGCGGCTCCATCAGGGTCTGGCCAATGGTCTGGCGCGGGTTGAGCGAGCCGTAAGGATCCTGGAACACGATCTGTACCATGGCGCGCAGGTCGCGGTCGCGGGCTTCATCGCCCGGCTTGATCTCGCGCCCGCCGATGGAGAGCGTGCCGCTCGTGGGCGGCTCAATCATCGTGACGACGCGGGCGAGCGTGGACTTTCCGCAGCCGGATTCCCCCACGATGGCAAGCGTCTTACCCGGCGTGAGCTCAAAGCTCGCCCCGTCGAGCGCCCGCACGGTCGCGTCCTTGCCGAACAGCCCGCCCTTGATCTCGTAATGGCGGGTCAGGTTCTTGGCGGTCAGAATGCTCATGCGGCACCCTCCTTGCCGGTCGGCTGGCCATCGACCAGCGGGTAGTGGCATAGCGCATAGCCCAGATCGGCGCTCGCATGCATCGGCGGCTCCGCGTGGCAGCGCGCATCCGCGAATTTGCAGCGCGGCGAGAACAGGCAGCCCTTGGGCCGGTCGAACTGACCGGGGACGACGCCCGGAATGGTCGGCAGGTGCCGATCCGTCGCCCGTTCGGGCAAGGCCGCCAGCAGCGCCGCCGTGTAGGGGTGGTGCGGCGTGGCAAACAGATCGTCCACCGGCTGCTCTTCGACCTTCTGCCCGGCATATTGCACCGACACGCGCTCCACCGTTTCGGCGACCACGCCCATGTCATGGGTGATCAGGATCAGCGCCATGCCGGTGGTTTCCTGAAGCTCGATCAGCAGCTCCAGGATCTGCGCCTGAATGGTCACGTCGAGCGCCGTGGTGGGTTCATCCGCGATCAGCAGTTTGGGATTGCAGGCCAGGGCCATGGCGATCATGGCCCGCTGGCTCATCCCGCCGGACAGCTGGTGCGGAAAGGCGTTCAGCCGCTTTTCGGGCGCGGGGATACCGACCTTGCTCATCAGCTCCACGGCGCGCTCGTGCCGCTGGCGAGCGCTCAGATCCGTGTGCAGGCGCAGGCTTTCCTTGATCTGGAACCCGACGGTGTAGCAGGGATTGAGGCTGCTCATCGGTTCCTGAAAGATCATGGAGATGTCGCGCCCGATGATCTTGCGCCGCTCGCGGGCGGACATGGTCATCAGATCGCGCCCCATGAACTCCATCTTGTCGGCGGTGACCGTCGCAGTCCAGGGCAGCAGGCCCATCGCGGCCAGCATGGACACGGATTTGCCCGATCCGCTTTCGCCCACGATGGCCATCAGATCGCCCTGAGCGACGCTGACATCCACCTCGTCCACGGCCCGGAAGGCACCATTGGCGGTGGCGAAATCGACGGAGAGGTTTCGGATTTCCAAAAGGCTCATGGCGTTCCCCTCATGTCGTCTTCAGCTTGGGATCGAGCGCATCGCGCAGACCGTCGCCCATCAGGTTGATCGCGAGCACCGTGACCAGGATGCACAGACCGGGGAAGGTCACGACCCACCAGGCGCGCTGAATGAATTCGCGCGCTTCGGCCAGCATGGTGCCCCATTCCGGCGTGGGCGGCTGTGCCCCCATCCCGAGAAAGCCCAGGGCGGCAGCGTCCAGAACCGCCGTCGAAAACGACAAAGCGGCCTGCACGATGATCGGCGCAAGGCAGTTGGGCAGCACGGTGCGGAACATGATCCGCAGCTTGCCTCCGCCCGCCACTTTGGCGGCGGTCACGTAGTCCTTGGCCCGCTCTCCCAACACGGCGGCGCGGGTCAGGCGCACGAAATGCGGCTGAAGCACCACGGCAATCGCGATCATCGCGTTGATCAGGCTCGGCCCCAGGATCGCAACCAGCACAAGCGCCAGCAGAAGCGACGGGAAGGACAAGATGATGTCCATGAGCCGCATGATCAGCGTATCGAGCCAGGTCGGTGCAAATCCCGCGATCACCCCGATCAGGATGCCGAAGAAGCTGGCCACGGCCACAACCACGACCCCGATGAAGAACGAGAACCGCGCACCATAGATCAGGCGGGTCAGCATATCCCGGCCCAGCGGATCGGTGCCCAGAAGGAATTCGGCAGAGCCGCCCTCCTGCCAGAACGGCGGCTGCAACAGATGGTCGCGGAACTGCTCTTGCGGCGCATAGGGCGCCAGCAGCGGCGCAAAGATCGCCACGAACAGGAACGCCAGGAAGACGAAAAGCCCGATCACCGCCCCGCGGTTCACGGAGAAGCTTTGCCAGAATTCCTTGAGCGGCCCCGGAGGCGCCACCGGCCCGGTTTCAGTCACTTCGCTCATGGCCTACCTCTTACGGATCTTCGGATTGATGAGCCCGTAGAGCACATCAACAATCAGGTTCACGATCATCACGATGGTCGCGATCAACAGCAGCCCGCCCTGCACGACCTGATAGTCGCGGCGGAAGATGCTATCGACCATCCACTTGCCGATGCCCGGCCAGGAGAAGATTGTCTCGGTCAGGATCGCACCGGCCAGCAGCGTGCCGACCGACAGGCCGATCACGGTAATGACGGGGATCATGGCGTTGCGCAGCGCGTGGATGCCGTTGACGCGGAAGGGCGACAGCCCCTTGGCGCGGGCGGTGCGCACGTAGTCTTCGCCCAGCACTTCGAGCATGGCCGAGCGCGTCTGCCGCGCGATCACCGCCAGCGGGATCGTGGCCAGCACGATGGTCGGCAAGATCAGGTGCCGCACGGCCGAGATGAACGCGCCTTTCTGGCCCGACATCAGGCTGTCGATCAGCATGAAGCCGGTCGGCTGGTCAAAGAAGTACAGCAAGCTGATCCGCCCGGACACGGGCGTCCAGCCCAGCCCCGAGCTGAACACGATGATGAGCAGCAGCGCCCACCAGAAGATCGGCATCGAATAGCCGATCAAGGCCGTGGTCATCAGCGCCTGGTCAAAGAACTTGCCCCGGTTCACGGCGGCAATCACCCCGGCGGGGATGCCCAGCAGCGTCGCGAGGATGATCGCGCACAGCGAAAGCTCAAGCGTCGCGGGGAAGAGCGTCAGGAACTCCTCAAGCACCGGCTGCTTGGTCTTGAACGAGATGCCCAGATCGCCCTGGAACACGCCCATGACGTAATCGAGATACTGCTTCCACAGCGGTTGATCGAAGCCGTATTGCGCTTGCAGCTCGGCGTAGCGCTCGGGATCAATCCCACGCTCGCCCGCCAGCAAGGTCAGCGGATCGCCCGGAAGCAGGCGGATGAAGAGGAAGGCGATGATCGTCACGCCGATGAAGGTCGGCACGAAGGTCAGCAATCGCCGCAGAAGAAAGGAAAACATGGATCAGCCCCTGGGAGGGTGGAAGGAAAACGGCCGGGCGCGGGGCCCGGCCGCCTTCAAATCAGGCGAGGATCGGCCTTACTCGGCCAGGCTCACACCATAGAAATGGTGGCCACCGAACGGGTCGATCTTGTAGCCCTGCACTTCGTTGCGGATCGGCTCATAGACGACCGAGTGCGCGATGGTCGCCCACGGGGCTTCGCGCTTGAACACGACCTGGGCCTCTTCGTAGAGACGGGTGCGCTCGGCCGGATCGGAGGTCACTTTGGCCTGGGTGATCAGGTCGTTGAACTCCTCGTTGCACCAGTTGGCGCGGTTGGAGCCGCCCACGGCGTCACAGCCCAGCAGAACCGCCAGGAAGTTGTCCGGGTCACCGTTGTCGCCGGTCCAGCCCAGCAGCACAGCACCGTCGCGGTTCTCGTCCTTGGAGCGGGAGAGATACTCACCCCATTCGTAGGAGACGATCTCCACATCGACGCCGATCTTGCCGAAGTCTTCCTGGATCAGCTCCGCCATGCGGCGGGCGTTCGGGTTGTAGGGACGCTGCACAGGCATCGCCCAGACCTTCATGGACAGATCTTCCACACCAGCTTCGGCCAGCATCGCTTTCGCGGCTTCCGGGTCGTAAGCGTCATCCTCGACGGCGGTGTTGTAGGACCACATGGTCGGCGGGATCGGGTTGGTCGCCGCGCGGCCCGCGCCCTGGAACACAACATCCAGGATGGCCTGCTTGTTGATGGCGTGGTTCAGCGCCTTGCGGACCATCGGGTTGTCGAAGGGCGCCTGCATGGTGTTGTAGCCCAGATAGCCCACGTTCAGGCCTTCCTGGCTCAGCAGGTTCACTTCTTCGTCCGACCCCATGGCCTCAAGATCGGCCGGGTTCGGGTAAGGCATGACGTGGCATTCGCCCGCCTTGAGCTTTTGATAGCGCACGGACGCATCGGGGGTGATCGCGAAGATCAGGTTGTCGATATCCGCAGCGCCCTGCCAGTAGTCGGGATGCGCCATATAGCGGATCACGGCATCTTTCTGGTAGCCCACGAACTTGAACGGGCCGGTGCCGATCGGCTGCTGGTTCAGCATCTCGGGCGTGCCCGCTTCCATCATCGCATCCGCGTATTCCTTGGACATGATGGAGCCGAACTGCATCGCGAGGTTCGCGATCATCGGGGCTTCGGGGCGGGTCAGCTTGAACTTGACGGTGTAGTCGTCAACCTTCTCGATGCTCTCGATCAGGTCGGGCATCGACATGGCGTTGTAGTATTCCCAGGTGCCGCCCGACACGCCGTTATAGGCGTTCTCTTCGTTGCCCTGACGGTCGAAGGAGAAGATCACGTCATCAGCGTTGAAGTCGCGGGTCGGGGTGAAGAAATCGGTGGAGTGGAACTTCACACCCTCACGCAGGTGGAACGTATACTCGGTGCCGTCCTCAGACACGTCCCAGCTTTCCGCAAGGCCGGGAATGGTGTTGGTGGTGCCGTGTTCAAACAGCACGAGTTGATCGTAGACCTGACGCGCAGAGGCATCAAACGTGGTGCCGGCAGTGTAGAGCGCCGGGTCGAAGCCTTCGGGCGAGCCTTCGGAGCAATAGACCAGCGTCTGCGCAGAGACCGCGGAGCCCATCAGGGCGGCAGCAGCGGTCAGTTTGGCAAGATGTTTCATATCCATCCTCTCTGTTGAGTGCGGGGCTGCTGGCGCCAACGCGGCGCCGCGCCCTCGTAGTGGGGGCAGCGTTACCTTTGGCGCGGGTCGGCGCAACCACTTTCTTCGCCGCGTTGCAACACCGCCGCTTCGGATCAACCTCAAGAGGGCGCACATGATTTAGATCAAACACGTATTTGAGATACGGGTGTAGTTTGCCGCCCATCGGTAGGCCGGATAGCCGGTTGTCGCGCGTTTTGGACGCGCGCCCTAGGATAAGGAACCCTCTCATGCGCGTCACGACCCGCACCAATCTGGCCGTCCGAATCCTGATGTACTGCGGCGCCAATCAGGGGCGGCTGGTCACCCGCGAAGAGATCGCGGACACGGTCAACGCCTCCGCCCATCATATCGGCCATGTGGTCGGGCGGCTGTCTCATATGGGGCTGCTCAACACGGTGCGCGGCCGCGCCGGGGGGCTTGAGCTGGCCCGCCCGATGGATGAGATCAACATCGGCCATCTGTTTCGCGACATCGAAGGCGACGTGCCTTTGGCAGAGTGCTTCGACGCGGAAAGCAACACCTGCCCGCTCCACGCCGTATGCCTTCTGCGCAAGGCCCTGGAGCGCGCGGCAGCCGCTTTCTACGCCACACTGGACGAGGTCGTTCTGCGCGATCTGGTCGAAGACAACACCGGCCTAGAAGCGCTCATGTGCCAGGGAAACACCCTGCGCCGCGCCGATTGCGCCATGGCGCGCGCCTGACTGAACCCGTCACGCCCGCCCCGGGATCTCTCCACGGCGCTCTCCATAGCGGTCCCAGGCCTCAATCGCCTCCACCGCCTCTTGAGCGGTCTCCACATAGCGAAACAGGTCCAGATCGGCATCGCTGATGGTCCCGGCGCGGGCCAGAGCCTGCCAGTCGATGATCTCTTCCCAGAACGCCCGCCCGAACAGCAGGACGGGGATCTCCTCCATGCGCCCGGTCTGGATCAGGGTCAGCGTCTCGAACAGCTCGTCCAGCGTGCCAAAGCCGCCGGGGAAGACACAGAGCGCCTTGGCCCGCATCAGGAAATGCATCTTGCGGATTGCGAAATAGTGGAAGTTGAAGCTCAACTCCGGCGTCACATAGGCGTTCGGCGCCTGCTCATGGGGCAGAACGATGCCAAGCCCAACGGAGCGCCCGCCAGCATCCGCCGCGCCGCGATTGCCCGCCTCCATCACGCCGGGGCCGCCGCCGGTGACGATCACGCCCTCGCGGCCGCCGCTGCGCTCCATAGAGCTCAGCGTCATCAGCCGGGCAAACTCTCGCGCCTCGGCATAATGGGCCGACAGCTCCGCCAGCGTCTCGGTCCGGGCCTCGGCTTTGCGGGCCGGCTCGGGAATGCGAGCACCGCCGAACATGACGATGGTGCTCTCCACCCCGGCCTCGTTCATCAGCACTTCGGGCTTGCGCAGCTCCAGCTGCAACCGCACCGGGCGCATGTCCTCGCGCAGCAGGAACTCTTCGTCGGAGTAGGCCAGCCGATAGGCGGGCGAGAGCGTTTGCGGGGTCTGGGGCGTGTCCTCCGCGGCAACCCGATCCTGCTCGGACCGGCGCAAAGGGTGATGATGGTCTGCCGACATGGGGCCTCCTGAATGCGTTGCCCCGTTGTGACCCGGCGCCGCTGCGGGGGGCAACCCTCCAACGCCGTTGTGATCGAAATATCCCAAGGCACCCGCGCATACTGGGGATGAAAGCCCCCACCACGCCCGCAATTGCGCGCCCTCGCCCGCCCCGGTAGAACCGGCCCCGACACCCCATGAAGGAGCCCGCCATGACCACCGCCAACGCCCAGCTTGAAACCGCCATCGAAGCCGCCTGGGAGGCCCGCGACCAGATCACGCCCTCGACCGGCGGTGAGACCCGCGAGGCCATCGAAGACACCCTGAACGCGCTCGACAGCGGTACCCTGCGCGTGGCCGAAAAGCGCGGCAACGACTGGCATGTGAACCAGTGGGCCAAGAAGGCCGTGCTGCTCGGCTTCCGGCTCAAGGACATGGAGCAGCAGGACGGCGGCATCCAGGGCGGGCATTGGTTCGACAAGGTCGACAGCAAGTTCAAAGGCTGGGGCGACAACGAATGGAAGGCCGCAGGCTTTCGCGCCGTTCCCAACTGTGTGGTGCGCAAATCGGCCTATATCGCGCCGGGCGTGGTGCTGATGCCGTCCTTTGTGAACCTGGGCGCCTATGTGGACGAGGGCACCATGGTCGACACCTGGGCCACCGTCGGCTCCTGCGCGCAGATCGGCAAGGGCGTGCACCTGTCCGGCGGCGTCGGCATCGGCGGCGTGCTGGAGCCCATGCAGGCGGGCCCGACCATCATCGAAGACAACTGCTTCATCGGCGCCCGCTCCGAGGTGGTCGAAGGCTGCATCGTGCGCGAAGGCTCCGTGCTGGGCATGGGCGTCTTCATCGGCAAATCCACCAAGATCGTGGACCGCGAAACCGGCGAAGTCATGTATGGCGAAGTGCCGCCCTATTCCGTCGTCGTGGCGGGCTCCATGCCGTCCAAGAACGGCATCAACCTCTACTGCGCCGTCATCGTGAAACGCGTGGACGCACAGACCCGCTCGAAGACCGGGATCAACGAGCTGCTGCGGGACTGATCCGCAGCGCGGCGCCACGGCTCTTTGTGCAGGGACGTGGCGCCCGCCATACCGCCTCAACGACAGGCTTGCAGGCACCCGAACAGGACCCCTATCTGTTGGACAGATCATTCCAAAGGATAGTTCCATGAACATCGACCTGCTCAAACGCCTGTGTGAAACCCCCGGCGTGCCCGGCCACGAACATCGCGTGCGCGATCTGATCCGCTCCGAGATTGACGGGCTTTTCGACCATGTCGAAGAAGACGCCATGGGCTCTCTCCATTGCCGCCGGGACGCGACCAAAGAAGGCGCGCCCAAGGTCATGCTGGCCTGCCACATGGATGAGATCGGCTTTCTGGTGAACCACATCACCGACAAGGGCTTCCTGCATGTGCAGCCCGTCGGCGGGTTCGACCCGCGCAACCTGTTCTCGCGCCGGGTGATGGTGTGCACCGACAGCGGCGATCTGAAGGCGGTGATGAACCCCGGCGGGCGCCCGGTGCACATCGCATCGCCCGAGGACCGCAAGAAGATCCCCGAGGTGCACGAGTTCTTCATCGACACCGGCCTGGGCGAGGCCGCCAAAGACAAGGTGCAAATCGGCGACATGGTCGTTCTGGACGAGCCCTTCCTTGAGATGGGCGACAAGGTTGTCTCCAAGGCGCTCGACAACCGCATTGCCTGCTGGCTCGGCATCGAGGCGATCCGCGCGCTTGGCGATGAGGGCCGGGGCGCGGAGATCCACGTTGTCTTCACCGTTCAGGAAGAAGTGGGCCTGCGGGGCGCCAAGACCGCCGCGCACCGGGTGCAGCCCGATATCGGGATCGGCATCGACGTGACGCTGGCCTGTGACACCCCCGGCGTCCCGGAGCAGGACCGCACCACCGAACAGGGCAAAGGCGCGGGCATCCACATGCGCGATGGCAGCTTCATCTCTGATCTGGGGCTGGTGGCCGACCTGGAAGCGGCCGCAAAGGCCGACGGCATCGCGGTGCAGCGCACCATGCTGCGGCTGGGCGGTCAGGACGGCGCGGCGCTTCAGCAATCGGCTGCCGGGGCCCGCGCCATCGGCGTCGTGGTGGGCACCCGCTACATCCACACCGTGACCGAGATGGCCGATAAGGGCGATCTTGAGGCCGCGCGAGATCTGCTGGCCTCCTATCTGAAACGGATCTAAGCGAAGCGGGGAGCGCGCCTGCCCGGACAGGCAGGCGCGTGCCCCATGCGGGGGCGCACCGGGCGGGGCTCTCAGCCTTAGCCGCCCTGCGCCGGCCCCGTCACACGGTTCACATGGCCCATCTTGCGGCCCGGACGCGCCTCGGCCTTGCCATAGAGATGGATGGCCGCGCCGTCGGCAGCCAGCTTGGGCCAGTCATTGGCCTCATCGCCCAGAAGGTTCTCCATCACCACGTCGGAATGGCGTCGGGCATCGCCCAGAGGCCAACCCGCCACGGCGCGGATATGCTGTTCAAACTGACAGATCGCGCAGCCATTCTGGGTCCAGTGACCGGAATTGTGCACGCGCGGCGCGATTTCATTCACGACCAGCCCCTGCCCCGTCACGAACAGCTCCACCCCCATCACGCCGACATAGTCGAGCGCATTGAGGATCCGCCCGGCCAAAAGCACAGCATCCGTCTTTTGTGCCACGTTCAGCTGCGCAGGCACCGTGGTGCGGCGCAAGATGCCGTCTTCGTGGAGGTTCTCACCCGGATCGAAACAGGCAACGGAGCCATCCAGCCCGCGCGCCGCGATCACCGACACTTCCGCACCGAAGTTGACGAACCCCTCAAGGATCGCGTCCTGCCCGGCCATATCGGCCAGAGCCTGAACCGCCTGATCCGGCGCCATGATCCGCGCCTGCCCCTTGCCGTCATAGCCCAGACGGCGGGTCTTGAGGATCGCGGGCGTGCCAATACTGGCAAGCGCCGCATCCAACGCCGCCGCGTCGGGAACATCCGCAAAAGGCGCCACCGCCAGGCCGAGGCCAGACAGGAATTCCTTTTCGCTCAGGCGGTCCTGCGAGGTGGCCAATGCTTTGCGGCCCGGACGGATCGGCACGATGCTTTCGATCAGATCGAGCGACGCGGCGGGGACATTTTCGAACTCATAGGTAACGACATCGACGGCCCCGGCAAACGCCCGCAAGGCCTCCGCATCATCCCACGCGGCGGTCGTGACAGCATCGGCAACCTGACCTGCGGGAGGCTCCGCACCCGGATCATAGATGTGGCATTTCAACCCCAACCGGGCCGCAGCCAAAGACAACATCCGGCCAAGCTGACCGCCGCCCAGAATACCAACCACCGACCCCGGCGCGAGCGCATCAGTCATCGGAGGGCTCCTGCGGGATCGAGGCCGACAGCGCCTCGCGCCAGTCGTCCAGTCTCTGGGCCAGTGCCACATCCGACACCGCCAGAATGCCTGCCGCCATCAGCCCCGCATTGGCCGCACCGCCAATCGCCATGGTCGCCACCGGATAGCCGCGCGGCATCTGAACGATGGAATGGAGGCTATCGACACCCGACAGCGCCCGCGTCTGAACCGGCACGCCCACCACCGGCACCCGCGTCTTGGACGCCATCATGCCGGGCAGATGCGCCGCACCACCCGCGCCCGCGATGATGACCTTCAGGCCGCGCTCCACGGCAGTCTTGCCGTAGTCCCACAGCCGGTCAGGCGTGCGATGGGCCGAGACGATCTTTGTTTCATAGGGCACGCCCAGCTCGTCCAGGATCGCAGCCGCTTCCCGCATGGTGGGCCAATCGCTTTGCGATCCCATGATGATGCCGACAACAGGGGTGGTCATGGCTGCGCCTCCTCGCTCAGGGAGCGCGCACTATAGCGGGCCAATGCTGCGGTGCAATGGTCGCTCAGGCGAGGATGTCGGGGTAAAGCCGGTCTTCGAGCCGGGCGATCTCATCCTTCAGGGCCAGCTTGCGCCGCTTCAGCCGCCGCACGGCGATGGCGTCAGGCGCCGGACCCTCTTCGATCTGTCGGACTTGCGCGTCCAATTCGCGGTGCTCACGCCGCAGGACATCCAGCTCAACCTTGAGGATCTCTTCCTCGTCCATCGGGCCGCTTGCCGTGTTTTCGCCGTCCATTCCACGCCCTTGCTTCGCCTCGGTGCTACACGATAGCCCGCCCGCGCCGCCCTGCCCAGCCCTTGCGGGTAGGGAAACTTATCCCATATTTTAATCAACGCGGTCGCCGCAATCGGGGCCGCAACCTGGACTGTCGCTTGACCAAAAGGACGTGCCCTATGACCAAACTCACGCTGGGATCCTATCCCAACCTCCTCGGGTTCGAGCAGCTCGAACGCCTCATGGAGCGCAACGCCAAGAGCGGATCGGAGGGCTACCCGCCCTATAATATCGAACAAACCTCGGAAACCGCCTACCGGATCACGCTCGCCGTGGCCGGGTTTCGCGAAGATGATCTGTCGATCACCGTCGAAGACAACCAGCTTGTCATCCGTGGCCGCCAGCAGGACGACACCGAAGGGCGCACGTTCCTGCACCGCGGGATCGCCGCGCGCCAGTTTCAGCGCAGCTTCGTTCTGGCCGATGGAGTCGAGGTCGGCACCGCCGATCTGGAGAACGGGCTTCTTCATATCGACCTGAGCCGCAAAGTCCCCGAAAGCGTCGTGCAAACCGTGAAGATCAGGAGGAAATAAGCCATGAACAGCGAACGCAACCTGAGCGCCATGGGCGAGAACATGGTGTATTTCAAATCGATCCGCGTCGAAGACCTGCCCCAGGATGTGCAGGACAAAGCCGGCGACCTGACCACGCTGTGCGCCGTGCACAACCACGAGGGCGAACAGATCGCCCTGGTCGCCACCCCTCGATTGGCGGCGCACTTGGCTCGCGAACATGACATGACCCCGGTAATGCTGCACTGATCTGCGCCGCGAAATTGCGCCGGGATGTCGCAGGCACATCCCGGCCTCCATGCGCTACAGAGGTGCCAAACATCACAGGAGCAAGATATGTCGCCTGCCTACACCCGACTGCAAATTGCCCTTCACTGGATCGTCGCAGCGCTGATCGGCTTCAATTTCCTGATCGGCGACAAGATGGCCGAAGGCTATGAGCGCGCGCTTGAGGCCGGGACCACCGGGTCCCCCACGCCGCACACCATTATCGGGATGCTCACCGGACTGCTGATCATCGTCCGCATGGTCATCAAGAAGCGACGCGGCGGCGCCCCGGCTCCGCTACCGGGCACCAGTCCCGCGATGCACATGGCGGCGAATGTCGGGCATCTGGCGCTCTACGGGATCGCGCTGCTGATGGTGATCAGCGGCGGATTGACTTGGGGTGCGGGGATCGAAGCCGCCGCCAAGCCGCATGAGATTTTGACCACTATCTTGATGGTTCTGGTCATCGGCCACGTGGCACTCGCCCTGTTCCACCAGTTCGTGAAGAAAGACGGCAGCCTGAGCCGGATGATCCGGCCCCAATGATCCGGCCCCAATGATCCGGTCGGCTGGGCCCGCGCAACGCGGGCCCCTCGCCATTCAGTAGACTTCTTCGAGCGTGATTTCACGCCCGTTCAGCGTAAAGCTGTCGCCCGCGCTCAGGCCCTTCATGGCCTTGAAGACGGGGCTATCCATGGAAATCCCCATGACTTCCTTGCCGTCGACGGTGAAGCGGCGGGTGGAGGTCACGACCAGGAACCGGCGCCCGTTGAACTTCACGGCTGCGCCGCGTTCGACCTCTGTCTTGGGGCCAAAGTCGGTGTGTTCGATCAGCTCAATCTTGGCCTGGTGTTCATGCACCGGCTCGTCGAAGCTGTGGGCCAGATCGGCGTTGAGCCGCGCGACTGCGTATTCATCGCGATCATGCGCCTCGCGCCCGTCCAGGCGGCTGCCCTTCAAAAACGCCTCGTAATGCTCAATGGCGTGGTCCAGCTCGTCATGCTCAAGCTCAAGCATGCGGGTCTTGATGGCGGTCTTGTCGATCGTCACTGATGAAGCTCCTTCGTCCGGCGTTGGCGTATCATATCCCAAGCCTTTGATATGAAAAAGGCCCGATCAGCATGCTGACCGGGCCCCGTGATCGCGATGCGGGCTGCTTACCAGTCGCCCGAAATCAGCCCCATCTGCTCCAACTTCAGGACGACCTGATGGGCGCAGTTGTCGACCTCGACATTCTCCGTTTCAACCCGCAGTTCGGGATCGACAGGGACATCGTACGGGTCACTGATGCCGGTGAATTCCTTGATCTTGCCTTCGCGGGCGAGCTTGTAGAGCCCCTTGCGGTCGCGGCGTTCGCATTCCTCGATGGAGGTTGCGACGTGCACCTCGACGAACGCGCCAAACTGCTCCACATCCTCGCGCACCGCGCGGCGGGTGGTGGCGTAAGGCGCGATCGGCGCGCAGATGGCGATGCCGCCGTTCTTGGTGATCTCGCTCGCGACATAGCCGATGCGGCGAATGTTCAGATCGCGGTGTTCCTTGGAGAAGCCCAGCTCGGACGACAGGTTCTTGCGCACGATGTCACCATCCAGCAGCGTGACCGGGCGGCCGCCCATCTCCATGAGCTTGACCATCAGCGCGTTCGCAATGGTCGATTTTCCGGAGCCGGAGAAGCCGGTGAAGAACACAGTGAAGCCCTGCTTGGCGCGCGGCGGTTTGGTTTTGCGCAGCTCTTCCACGACCTGCGGGAAGGAGAACCACTCAGGGATCTCAAGCCCTTCGGCCAGACGGCGGCGCAGCTCGGTCCCCGAGATGTTCAGGACGGTGACGCCCTCTTCGATCTCGTCGGCGGGCTCGTACTGGGCGCGTTCCTGCACGTAAACCATATGTTTGAAATCGACCATCTCGATGCCGATTTCGTCCTGGTGAGCGCGGAACAGCTCCTGCGCATCATAAGGGCCATAGAAGTCTTCGCCCTGGCTGTTTTTGCCGGGGCCTGCGTGGTCGCGACCGACGATGAAATGGGTGCAGCCATGGTTGCGGCGGATCAGCCCGTGCCACACGGCCTCACGCGGACCAGCCATGCGCATCGCTAGCGGCAGCAGACTCAACGCGGTGGTCGAATTCGGGTACTTGTCCAACACCGCCTCATAGCAGCGCACGCGGGTGAAATGGTCCACATCGCCTGGCTTGGTCATGCCGACAACGGGGTGAATCAGAAGGTTCGCCTGGGCCTCTTTCGCGGCGCGGAAGGTCAGTTCCTGGTGCGCGCGGTGCAGAGGGTTGCGAGTCTGGAACGCCACAACGCGGCGCCAACCCAGTTTGCGGAAATAGGCCCGCAATTCGTTGGGCGTGTCCCGGCGGGCCCGGAAGTCATAGTGGATCGGCTGCTGGATCCCGGTGATCGGGCCGCCCAGATATACTTTGCCTGCGGTGTTATGCAGGTAATTGACTGCCGGGTGGGCCAGATCATCAGCTCCAAAGACTTTCTCCGCCTCGCGCGCCTTGTTCGGGGTCCAGCGATCGGTGACCGTCATGGTTGCCAGGATCACGCCCTCTTGGTCCCGCAGCGCAATATCCTGACCGATCTGGATCGACTCGGCAAAGCTCTCGGAGACGTCGAGCGTGATGGGCATGGGCCACAGCGTGCCGTCCGCCAGGCGCATGTTGTCCACGACGCCGTCGTAGTCCTCTTCGCCCAGAAACCCTTTGAGCGGATAGAAGCCCCCGTTCATCAGAAGTTCCAGATCACAGATCTGGCGGGGCGTCAGATCGCAGCTGATCAGATCAGCGGCTTCCACCTTCAGCTTCTGCGCGCTCTCGTAGGAGACATAAAGTTCGGGGATAGGGGTCAGATTGGACTGCTGGACCATAACTATACTTTCACGTCGCGAGGGGGGGGGGGATCGTCGGCAGCTACACCTCACACTGGGGCACAATCAAGACCAATCGAGGGAAATGAAGCGAAAAGCGCCTACTTCCCCCCTCTACATGGCAGAATTAGGCCATTCACGCCCGTCGGGAGTTTCAAGACGTGCGAGAGAGTGCAGCACCGGCGAACGCAGGACTGGCGCAACCAGCTGCCTTTCCGTGTCACACCTTGCGTTATCGCGCTGCGGAGTGCGCCCCGGACCCAGCCCTACTCCGCGACTGCGCATACCTCACGTTCATCGTGCTTTGTGTCAGGCGGCGGCTTGGACCGATGGCGGCCTTTGGAATTGCGCCAGAGTTTCACGCAAGGTGGTGGCAGTATCAACCAACGCGTCTGATAGCTCGGCGCTGCGCTCTGCGCTCGCGGCGCTCGTTTGGGTGGCTTTGCTGATTTCGCTGATGGCAAGCTCCACCTCGTGAAACGTCATCGCCTGATCCCGGCCACTGGTGCTCACGCTTTCGATCTTCTCGCGAAGCTTCGCCATATCGTCAGAAATGGTGGTAAGCGCCGTCCCCGCCTCGTGCGCCAGCACAACGCCGTGGTCTACGCTTTGGGTTGTCGCGTTTATCAACCCCGCAATGTCAGTCGCGGCATCGGAGGCGCGAAGGGACAGATTTCGCACTTCCGAGGCGACCACCGCGAAGCCACGCCCGGCCTCCCCTGCGCGGGCCGCTTCAACCGTCGCGTTCAGGGCCAGAAGATTCGTTTGGAACGAGATGTTTTCAATGATCGAGACGATGTCGGCGATCTTGTCGGAGCGCGACTTGATCTCTTCCACGGCAGCGACGACGGATGCGACGGTCTCCGCCCCACCAATGGCGCTGTGATCGACCGCATTGGCAAGCTCTGATGCATCCGTAAGCGACACAGCGTTGTCCTTGATGGCCTTCGTCATTTCCGTCGCCGCCGCAGAGGTTTGCTCGATGGACGCAGCCTGGTTTTGCATGCTTCCCGATACCGTGGTCGCATCCACCCGCAACCGGTTCACCGAATCGTGGACCTGTTCCGCGCTATCATGCACGCTCGCGATCAAGGCGATCAGAAGCTGCCTTGTACGATCAGCGGTATGCTGCAGCTCTCCGAAGCGCCCGCGGGCCTCGAGCCCGAGCTCGCGGGTCAAATCCCCCTGACCCAGGGCCGTGAACTGAGCGATCAGTTCCTCAATCGTGTGATCATAGCCTTCGATCAACCGATTCATGCCATCCGCGATGCGCGCGGTGCTGTCGTCGCAGCCCGGAATCGCGATCCGCTTGTCGAAAGCACCGTCCTGCGCTTGGGCGATCATCTCGTCGATTTCAACCTGAAGCCGATCCGATTGTTCCTTCTGGGCTTGCATCCGCGCACTGTTCGCACGCTCATTTTCAGCATTCTCCGACATGAGGCCGATCAGCTCCCCGAGCCGCTGGCGAGCTGTCTCGCCGGTGTGTTCCAGCTCGCGGAAACGGCCACCCCCCGCCAAAGAAAGGCGCCGTTCGACATCACCGGAGCCGAGCGCATTGAGCGCCTCGACCAGCTCCGCTGTGGCCGCATCGAGCCTGTCCATCAACGTATTGACCCGGTCCGCGATTTTGCCGGCTGAAGGATCCTGGGCGTCGATATTGATACGGCTGGAAAAATCGCCATCCAAGGCAAGGCCAACGGCCTCGTCCACCTGAGCCTGTAGGGCAAGTGCCGACTCGCGCTGCGCGATGACTTCTCTCTTACGCAGTTTCTCCGCCTCTCCCATCTCAGCGATCTTGTCGCTGGCTGCCTTGTAGTCATTGATCTGACGGGCGAGCACGCCAAACTCCGTCCGGCTTTCCTGATAGGGGATCTGTGTCTCGGCCGCGCCGTCCGCGAGCTCCCGCATGGCGATGGTCAGCTTACTCAGCGGCCGGATACAGAACACGAGAAGGAACACGCCGACCGCAAGACTGGTCAGCCCCATGACCGACAGAGCCATAGCCTGCTGGCCAGCCGCCTGACCCTCTGTCGCCCGGGCCTGAGCAACGGCACCGTCCAGCCGATCTTCCATCAGCTTATAGAACTCATCCAGCGGAAGCAGGCTGCGGGCCTTCTCCTCATGGTAAGCGTCCGAATGCAGGAGGCGTCTCGCCAACTGGCGGTTTGGCGCGTCGCGGAGCGTGTAATTCCCCTGAGGATCCCGGTAGTATCCCCGGACGGCATTCATCGCCTCAATATCCATCGCCACCACGCGCTCCGCCACCAGAGCGGCCTCTTCCAGCTTCGCCAGCTCCACCTCTGTGAACCCTTTGTCCTTCATCAGCAGGGTCAGAGATCGCGCCGCCTTGGTGCCCGGTGACACTTCCATCCCGGCGGCGACGAAATCCCAATAGATGTGATGATAGTCTGCCGGGCGCGGCTGGTCCCCGTTTCGGATCGCCAATACCTGATGGTACTGCTCTTCGAAGCGGCCTTGGCCGGTCAACGCAAATGTGCGCGCCAATCGGGTCAGATCATCCCCGGATTGACGAAACTCATCCGCGAGCAGGTAGCTCTCGTGCTTGAGCTGATCCAGCTCGTCCACGGTATGCGCAGCTTTGACAAAGCGCTGCGCCGTGACGGCGGCGAACACCGTCGAGAAGAGGAGCAAGGCGGTCATCACGACCGATGCGATCTGAATGCGGCGTTCCATAAGGCTCCCATCCGTAGGTCTTACAATTCTCTGCAAGCCTTGGGGGAAAACCTGAACAATCCTTCAACAGCCGCACCCAAATCTAAGGCGCGACTGTCAAGCTCATGTATTTGCTTTTAATTTGACGATATCAACCGTCCCGCTCGGCCAGGAAACGCTCTGCTTCCAAGGCCGCCATGCAGCCCATACCGGCGCTTGTCACGGCCTGGCGATATTTGTGGTCAGTCAGATCGCCCGCGGCAAAAACACCGGGAATGGACGTCGCCGTGCTGTCCGGCTGCGTGACCACATAGCCGCCCATATGGGTTTCAAGCACGTCCTTCACCAGCTCGTTCGCCGGTGCGTGGCCGATGGCGATAAACACGCCCTTGGCCGGGATTTCGGTGATCTCACCGGTCTTCACGTTCTTGGCGCGCACGCCCTCGACCCCCAGAGGGTCTTCGGTGCCGAAAATCTCTTCGATCTGATGATCCCAGAGCGGGACGATCTTCTCGTTCTTGTGCAGCCGGTCTTGAAGGATCTTCTCCGCGCGCAGCTCGTCGCGGCGGTGGATCAGCGTCACCTTGGAGGCGAAATTCGTCAGGAACAGCGCCTCTTCCACGGCCGTGTTCCCACCGCCCACGACGACGATCTCTTGCCCGCGATAGAAGAACCCGTCGCAGGTTGCACAGGCCGACACGCCAAAGCCCTTGAACTTCTCCTCGGACGGCAGGCCGAGCCATTTCGCCCGCGCGCCCGTCGCCAGAACGAGCGCGTCACAGGTGTAAACCTGACCGCTATCGCCCACAGCGGTGAAGGGCCGTTTGCTCAGATCGACGGATGTGATGATGTCGCTGATGATCTCGGTGCCCATGGCGCGGGCATGCTCTTCCATGTTGACCATCAGCTCGGGGCCCTGGATATGGGTCTCTCCGGGCCAGTTCTCCACCTCGGTCGTGGTGGTCAACTGCCCGCCCGGCTCAATGCCCTGCACCAGGATCGGAGACAGCATCGCACGGCTGGCGTAAACGCCAGCAGTATAGCCCGCAGGGCCGGAGCCGATGATCAAAAGGCGGGTATGGCGGGGGTCGGACATGGCCGGGCTCCTTGAAAAAGATGTCGGGGTTGATATAGGTCGCCGCTTCGCAGCGTGAAACCCCTGGAATGACGCGACGATCTACGTTCACAAAATTGCTCATTTGCGAAACTTTATTGCGTCTGGAGACCGCCGGGCGTAGGTTCCGCAAAAATGCCTCGCAAAGGAAACGAGATGGCAACGCCCAAGCTGGATCAGATTGACCGGATGATACTGTCCGAGCTGCAGGCAGATGGTCGCATGACCAATGTCGAGCTGGCACGCCGCGTTGGGATCTCTGCCCCGCCTTGCCTGCGCCGGGTCCGCACGCTCGAAGAACAGGGCTACATTCGGGGCTATCACGCCGATGTCGACGCCCGCGAGCTTGGCTTTGAGGTGCAGGTTTTCGCCATGGTCGGGCTTGTCAGCCAGGCGGAAACCGATCTCTCCGCTTTCGAACATCTCTGCCAGGATTGGCCCTTGGTCCGCGAATGCCACATGTTGAACGGTGAAGTGGATTTCATCCTGAAATGCGTCGCGCCCGATCTGCGCAGCTTCCAAACCTTCCTGACCGAAAAGCTCACCGCGGCAGAGAACGTGGCCAGCGTGAAGACATCTCTGGTCATCCGCGGCGCCAAGGACGAGCCCGGCGTGCCGTTCGACGTGCTGGAAGACCGTCTGGCCCAGGACGCCTGAGCCCCCCTGAAAAGAGAAACGGGCGACCCGCATCTGCGCCGTGAGGCAAGTGGCGCGCGGGTCACCCGGTTTTCAAGCGATCCATCCCCATGAGGGCGGAGGAGAGCAGCATTCGCCGCGTCATCCATGAGCCAAATGTGGCGGAAATGGACGCCCCTTGTCAAAGTCTGATCGCATTTGCCGGGAGATACTCGGACAATGCCCCAGCTTGCGACCGGATTGTCACATATGGCGCGCTCAATCCCCCTGAAATGAGGCGGAAATACGGCAGGAAGGCTTCGGTTGCCAGGACGTGCGCCCGAATCGGACGGTCCGCAGCGGGTTTTCCCAAACCAACGCGCTATCCGAGTTGGACAAGCAACTTGATTGCAAACCCGATAAGGATGACGCCTGAGATCTGCCGAAATCTGTCATAGATGGCCTGCGTCATAAACTGGGCTCTGAACAGATTTGCCAGCGTCGAATAGGTGCTCAGCGACACAATCGACAGCCCGCAAAAGGTCGTGATCAGAATGCCCGCCTGAAATGCAAGATCCCGCTCTGCATCCAGAACCTGGGGGAACAGGGCCATGAAGAAAAGCAGCGCCTTGGGGTTGGTTACGGCAAGCAGGAACGCCTCGGAAAACAGCGGGCCCGCGCCGATGGTGTCATCGACCGCTTCGCCAAATGACAGCTTTTCCCTTCTGGTCAACAGCTTGACGCCAAGCCACGCCAGATACGCGACGCCAGCCCCCTGAAAGAACAGCCACAGAAAACCGGACGCCACCACAAACGAGCTGATACCGGCTGCACAAAAAACACCGCCGACGGCGAGGCCAAGCGCGTTGCCAAGGATCGTTGGCGCGACCCGCCATCCTCCCAACTGCATGGCACGCCGTACGGTATTCAGGTTCGCAGGACCGGGCGTGACGATGTTAACGGCCGAAACGGTGGCGAAGGATAGCCAGACTGCCCACTCCATGCTTTCTCCTACAGATGCATGCCATCAATGGAAAAATATGTATGGAATTCCAAGAAATACATTCATCATAGGAGGCAAGTGGCCGCTTTCATTTCCGATTATGATGGATTTAGAGGATATGAGCTTAAATGAGAAAAGAGCTGGATCAACTTGATCGCACGATCTTGGCCTGCCTGAGCCGTGACGCCCGCATGAGCTGGACGGACCTCGCAAGCGAAGCGGGTGTTTCTTCTCCGACGATCAGAGACCGCGTGCAACGTCTTCAGGATATCGGGATCATTCAGGGCTTCGCTGTAGAGCTCTCAACGGCGGCGCTTGGATACAGCCTTGAGGCCATCGTGAGATTTCGCCCGCTGCCAGGAAAACGGCACGCTCTGGAGCGGCAGATCCAGGAGACCGACAGAATCGTTCAATGCGACAAAGTCACGGGCGACGACGGTTTCGTGGCGCGCATTGTCCTGAAAAGCATCGGCGAATTGGATCCGCTGCTTGAGACCTTCGGGCGGATGGCCACCACCAGCACATCGGTGGTCAAATCCAGCCCTGTGAGGATGCGACCTCCTCCGTTCTAGCGGCCGTCACGACGACCAGATCGGCGAAGGTGGGGCCTTCGGCGGCGCCGACATCGGGGGGCGTCCAGCCGCCTGATCCGGCTCAGATCGTCTCGGCCAGAGAGCGCAGCATGACCGCTTGGGTCCGGGCGCGAGCGCGGGCGGCGCGGCGGGCGATGAACATCTGGCGGCGCGTGCCGCGCTCCCAAGGCATCTGGTGACGGCATGCTTTGGCTTCGGCCTGAGTCTGCTCAATCCAGCGGGTCTTGATCTTCATGGCACTCGTTGCTCCGTTCTGCTCAATGTGCCGGGTTGGCCCCGGTTGTTTCCAATCCTCGCCCCGATTTGGGGCAGGACTTGGGCGCGCGCTTGGCAGATCAAGGTAAGAGCAAGGTTAAAGAACGATGGCCGAAAGCAGGCGGCCATAATCGGCTTCGCCCCGATGAGTGGTCCGCCGGAAGGAATAGAACCGATCCGGGTCCGAATAGGTGCAATCCCCAGTCCAGACTGCGTGCACTCCGGCGCGCGCGAGGCAGGCGACGCCGTAGCCCGGCAGATCGAAATGCGGCTTCGCCCCGAACGCATCGGAAAAGAAGGGCTCCGCCTCGGGATCGGCGCCCAGAACCGCGTCGCGAAAATCCGCGCCCACCTCATAGGCGGGCTGCCCGATGGTCGGGCCAATCACAGCTTTGATCCGCTCCGCCCGTGCGCCGAGGCGCTCCATCTGAGAGACGGTTTCCTGCAAGATGCCCGCAGCCGCGCCGCGCCACCCCGCATGAACCGCACCGATCACCCGCGCGTCATGATCCGCCAACAGCACCGGCTGGCAATCCGCCGTCAGCACCGCAAGCGCGAGACCGGGGCGGTTCGTCACCATGCCATCGGCATCCTGGTCGGCATCCTCGGGGCTCTTGATCTCTACGACGCGGGCGGAATGGATCTGATGCATCCCGATCAACCGCTCGGGCGCCACGTCCAGAGCCTGCGCCGCCCGCGTGCGGTTGAGCCGCACGGCCTCGGTCTGATCGGACGAGCCACGCCCGCAATTCAGACCGGCAAATACGCCCGAAGACGCGCCACCCTTCCGGGAAAAGAACCCGTGACGCAAAGGAGCCAGCGAGGGCGCAGTGATAATATCAAGTGTCATGGTAAGCGATCAGCTATCCAGCCCTGGGGGCAGCGGCGCACCGGGCGGCACAAGGCCCAGCACCTTGAAGAGCGTGCCCATCTCTTCGGGATGGGTCAAGCGGCGGTGCGCGGCAACATGCTGGGCCAGGGCCGCGCCCTGCAGCCGCTGAGCAAGATTTTGCGCACGAGGCGTGATGCCCAGCCGCTCCAGAAAAACGCCCTGATCGGTCATGGCGGAGGCCTTTGCAGGCGTGGCAGCCTGCGCAATCGCGCGGAAATCGACATGGGCGGTGAGGTCCGCAGCACCGGGATCCGCCAGAGGATCGACCTTATGATGCCCTTGCACCGCCTGAAACGTATCGCCCGTGCCGCCCCAATGACCGTAGTCCACGATCAAGGCCGCGCCGCCATGGGCCGCGATCCGGCGCCCGATCTCTTCGGAGAAGGCGGGCAGCGCGGGATGCCATTCGACCATCTCGCCCTCGGGCGTGTCGGTGCGGGGATCCAGCACGGTCAGGGGGGCGGCTTCGGTCAGGCCGAAATGCAAGGCACCGTCCTGCGCGCCGACCACACGTTCACGCCAGCCGCCGCCATCGCGGATGGCCTGGCGCACGGGGAGCGCATCAAAGAATTCGTTGGCGATCAGGAACAGCGGGCCCTCGGGCAGCTCCGACAGGTGATCGTGGAACGTGGCGCCCGGCAGCCGCTCGGCCTGCACCTTGCGCAGCGCGGGAGACGCCTCGATCAGATGCAGCGAGATCGCCGCGTGAAAGCTCGGCACCGATGCCGTGGCGCGCAGGGCGTCGGCCATGAGGCTCCCCCGGCCCGGACCCAGCTCGGCCAGGATGCACGGCGGGCGTCCCTGATCCATCCAGCTCTGCGCGATCGCGAGCCCCAGAAGCTCCCCGAACATCTGGCTGATCTCAGGCGCGGTGGTGAAATCTCCATCCGCGCCCAAAGGATCGCGTGTGGTGTAATAGCCGTGCTGCGGATGCAGGAGCGCCTCCGCCATATACTCCGCAATCGTCATCGGCCCCGTTCGGGCGATCCGGCGGACCAGGATGTCGTGCAGCTGGGTCATCGGCGGCGCAGGATCAGCCACAGCCCCAGGGCGATCATCGGCAGAGACAGGGTCTGCCCCATGGTCAGCCCGTAGCCATTCACATGGAAAGCCAGTCCCAGCGGGTTCCCCGGCGATTGGAACTGGGCATCAGGCTGGCGAAAGAACTCAACGATGAAACGCGCGATGCCGTAGCCTGCGAAAAACACACCGGTCAGCCGCCACGGCCGTTGCAGCCAACCGCGCCCAAAGGCCAGCCACAGCAGAAGCGCGCCCAACAGAAGGCCCTCCAGACCGGCCTCGTAGAGCTGGCTGGGGTGACGCGCACAGGGCATCCCCGCGCAAAGCGCCGCGTCGCCGGGAAAGACGATCCCCCAGGGGGCGTCGGTCTGTCGGCCCCACAGCTCTGCGTTGATGAAATTGGCGACCCGGCCCAGCAGCAGCGCTGGCGGCACCGAAATAGCCAGAAGATCCGCCACCTGCCCCAGTTTTGCGCCGTATTTGCGCGCGCAGAGCCACACGGCCAGCATCACCCCCAAGAGCCCACCATGGAACGCCATGCCGCCCTGCCAGATCCTGAGCGCCTCAAGCGGGTGCTGACTGTAATAGCCCGGCTGGTAGAACAGCACATAGCCCAGACGCCCTCCGACGATGACACCGACGATGATCCATGTGAGGAGGTCTTCGACCTGCGCTTCGGTCATCGGCGCGGTGCCGCCATGGAGCCGGGGCCGCCGCACGGCCGCCACCACGATCCGCCAGCCGATCAATATGCCGACGATATAAGCCATCGCATACCAGCGGAGCGCGAAGCTGAAGCCGAAAAGCGTGATGGAGAAGATTTCAGGCGAGATATTTGGAAACTGCATGGGGCCTCTTGCTATCGGGCCGCGCCCCTGTCAACGGGCGTGCCTTGTCCCTGAGCGGCCACGCGCCCATATAGGGGGCAAGCCGGGCGCAGAGATGGCCCACCCAGATCACCGGAGAATGACATGCAAACCCGCAACCGTTTCTTTGACGATATGAGCCACCTGATGACCAACGCCATGGGCGTGGCCAAGGGCGCTCGCGACGAAGCCGAAACCGCCATGAAGAGCCTCATGGACCGCTGGTTGGCCGACCGCGATTTTGTCACCCGCGAGGAATTCGACGCCGTGCGTGCCATGGCTCAGAAGGCTCGCGAGGAAAATGAGGCGCTCAAGGCGCGGCTCGACGCTCTGGAAGCGGGTAAGTAATCAAGCCATCAGGGACCAGCGGCGCAGCAATTCATCCTGAAAGACCTTTGCGCGGCTGTTCCAAGAGATGCTGCCAGCGGGCTGTTCATCCCCGCTGGCTTTGCCGCGTTCCCGCGCGGGTTCATCTGCGGTCATGATCGCAAAACCCAGCTCGCGCCCGGAGCTGGTGGTCACATAGCCCGCAAGCGTACTCACGAAGTTCAGCGTGCCCGTCTTGGCCGCGACGTGACCGGGATACAGCCCACCCGCCTCGCGAATCGCGATCTTCTTGAGCAGGGGCCTCAGCCGCTCCGGCGCATTGGTCAGCATCGCGACCATCTGCGCAGCCGAGACGCGGTTCTCGTCGCTCAGGCCGGAATGGTCCTTAAAGCCCGTCTCCACCCCGAACCGCGTCTTGATCCAGGCATTCATCCGCGCCGCAGAGGCGTCGATATCGGCGGGCAGCCCATCCACAGCACTGGCGGCCAGCCCCAGCACCTCTGCGGTGAGGTTTGTCGAATAGAGCAGCATGCCCTTGGCGATTTGCTCAAGCGGGGGGCTGTCATGGCTGACGATTGCGGTGCCTTCGGGCAGATCGGTGATCTTACGCGGGGCGGGAAGGGTCACGCCCTCCGCCCCGGCGAGCGTCTGAAACACCTCTCCGGCGTAGAGCGCGGGCTGGCGCACCGGCAGCCACCGGGCGCCGCCACCGCCCAAGGCGCCGCGCGCCACGGTCCAGCGGTCCGGCCCTTCTGAAGTGTAGACCGGCAAGCTCCGATCCACGATCCGCATGGTCGAAAGCCGCACCGGCGGCACCCGCGTAGCGCTGCGCGCATCGAAGGTTGTGGCATAGGCTCCGCCGCTGCGGCGCCACTCGAAATGCACCCGGTTGAAGTTGAGGTTCAGCCCGGACACGGCGGGATTGTAGCCCAGATGGTCCAGCTGAGTCGGCTCGATCTCTTCCTCGTAGGGCAGCGCACCGCCCCAGACGAGGAAGCCCCCCGTGATCCCCGTGACCCCGGCAGCCGCCAAATCGGAGGCGATACCCGCCAGGGCATCAGTATCCAGCACCGGATCGCCCCCACCCGCGAGGACCAGATCGCCCTGCACCTTGCCGTCAACAACGGGTCCGGTCGCGATCAGCCGCGTGGTGAAGCGGTGATCCGCCCCCAGCTTGTCGAGCGCATAGAGCGTGGTGACGGATTTCGTCGTGCTGGCCGGCATCATGGGCGCGTCTGATTGACGCTCCCAGAGCACAGCCCCATCGGCCATATCGACCAGCTTCACGGCCACGCCGTCACCCAGCCCGGCGTTCTGGACCAGATCTTCCCATCCGGCCCGCACCGGCGGGCTTTCCGGGCGCATCACCGGCACGTTCGGGCGGGCGAGCGGGCGCAACGCGGACAGGGGCGCGTCGGCCTGCGCGGCGGTCGCGGCGAAGGCGGCAGAGAGGCTCAGAAAGGCGCGGCGGGAATACTGGCTCATGTGGCAAGCCCTAGCGCGGGCGCGCGATCTTGGGCAAGTGGGCTCTGGCCCTTGCGCTCCGCCCCGGCTATGGCTCGCTCAAAGGAGACCCCGAAATGACCGATCTGATGACCCGCGCCGGTGGCGTATGCGAATTCTGTGGCAGCTCCGACAGCCTCGAAGCCGTGGCCCTGCCTCCCGGCGACGATCAGGTGTTGCTCTGTGCAACCTGCCGGGGCGACGCGCCCGAGGCCCACTGGCGCTGCCTCGAAGGCGCGGCCTGGAACCCCGAACCCGCCGTGCAGATCGCCGTCTGGCGCAAGCTGGGCGAAATTGGTGAGGCCTGGGCGACCGAGGCCCGCGAAGCCATGATGATGGAGCCGGACGTGGCCGGACGTGCCGGGGCGCTCGAGAATGCCGTTGTGCATCGCGATTCCAATGGCGCGGAACTGGCGGCGGGCGACACCGTCGTGCTGATCAAGGACCTGCCCGTGAAGGGCGCGGGCTTCACCGCCAAGCGCGGCACGGCGGTGCGGGGAATTTCGCTGGTGCCCGACAATGCGGAGCACATCGAAGGCCGCGTCGAAGGCCAGCGGATCGTGATTCTGACCCAGTATGTGAAGAAAAAGTAAGCCGCCATGACAGGATTTGATTTCCGCCGCCTGCGACATCGCTGGGAAATGCCGATGATCTGGCTTTCCGGGATTGTCACGCTGGCTGCCCTCCTTCTAGCCGCCAGTGTCCTGACCATCAGCGAAAGCGAGATGCAGGAGATGTTCGGCGAAGACGCCGAAGCCATCGGCGACACCGCCTTCAACATTATGCTGATCCTGGCCCTGCCCTTGGCGCTGTATATCTACCGCTTCTACTATGCGGCCAAGGCCAAGGCGAACGCGATCCGGGTCGGACCCCGGCAGCTTCCCGAGCTGTGGGCGCTCTATGAGGATATCGGCCAGCGGCTCGAGATGAAGCGCCTCCCCAAGCTTTACGTGACCAACGGCAACGGGGTGGTGAATGCCTATGCGCTGTCGTGCAACCGGCGGCACAAATACGTCGTGCTCCATGCCGAAACGGTGCTGGCGATGAAAGACACCCCCGAGATCGTGGAATTCGTGCTGGCCCATGAGCTGGCGCACCACAAGCTGGGCCATGTCGCCCTGTGGCGGCTGGTGATCGGGTTTTTGCCCAACCTGCTGGTGCCTCTGGGGCTGACCACGTCGCGGGCGCAGGAATACTCTGCCGACCGCGTAGCGCATAAGGTCTGCGATCACCACGGCCCCGCGATGAAGCTTCTCGCGATTGGTCCGTGGATGACTCAGGATGTGGACGCCGATGCCTGGCTGGATCAATGCGTCGAAGATCGCCGGGAGTGGTCGGTGCGGGCGGCAAACCTTTTGTCCGGCCATGCCGTGATGAGCAAACGCTACAAGGCGCTGCGTGATATCGACGCCAAGGGCTACGACGTTCACGGCGACATGCTGTAGGCGGCTGGGCCGATCAATAAGCAAAAAGGGCGCCCCGGTGAGGGCGCCCTTTTTATGTCAGCGGGTGAACTTCTTGAACTTGACCCGCTTGGGCTCAAGAGCATCCGCGCCGAGGCGGCGCTTCTTGTCCTCTTCGTAGTCCTCGAAATTGCCCTGGAACCATTCGACATGGGCCTCGCCCTCGAAGGCGAGGATGTGGGTGCAGATCCGGTCAAGGAAGAAGCGGTCGTGAGAGATCACCACCGCGCAACCCGCGAAATCGACAAGGGCGTCTTCCAGAGCCCGGAGCGTTTCCACGTCCAGATCGTTGGTCGGTTCGTCGAGCAGCAGCACGTTGCCGCCCGATTTCAGCAGGCGGGCCATATGGACCCGGTTGCGCTCACCGCCGGACAGCAGCCCGACTTTCTTCTGCTGATCGCCGCCCTTGAAATTGAAGGCCGAGCAATAGGCGCGGCTGTTCATCTGCGCATCGCCCAGTTGGATGATCTCACCGCCATCGCTGATGGCTTCCCAGACGGTCGCATCGGCATCCAGATCGTCGCGGCTCTGGTCCACGTAAGATAGCTGCACGGTGTCGCCAAATTCGATCTTGCCCTCATCGGGCTGTTCCTGGCCCGTGAGCATCTTGAACAGGGTCGATTTACCAGCGCCGTTGGGGCCGATCACACCGACGATCCCGCCCGGCGGCAGCGCGAAGTCCAGATCTTCGATCAAGAGCTTGTCGCCCATGGCTTTCTTGAGGTTCTCGACCTCGATCACCTTGCCGCCCAAGCGCGGGCCATTGGGAATGATGATCTGGGCACGGCCCAGCTTCTCGCGCTCGGACTGGTTCGCCAGTTCCTCATAGGCCGCGATCCGCGCCTTGGATTTGGCCTGACGGGCCTTCTGGCCCTGCTGCATCCACTCTAGCTCGCGCTCAAGCGTTTTCTGCTTGGACTTGTCCTCGCGGGCTTCCTGCTCCAGCCGCTTGGCTTTCTGCTCCAGCCAGCTCGAATAATTGCCCTCATAGGGAATGCCCCGTCCGCGATCCAGTTCAAGGATCCAGCCGGTGATGTCGTCCAGGAAATAGCGGTCGTGGGTGACGACCAGGATCGTGCCTTTGTAGTCGATCAGGTGGTTTTGCAGCCAGGCGATCGTCTCGGCATCAAGGTGGTTGGTCGGTTCGTCCAAAAGCAGCATGTCGGGCGCTTCCAGCAGCAGCTTGCACAGCGCGACGCGGCGCTTTTCGCCGCCCGACAGGCTGGTCACATCGGCATCGTCCGGCGGGCAGCGCAGGGCCTCCATGGCGACGTCGATCTGGCTGTCCAGATCCCATAGGTTGTTGGCGTCGATCTCGTCCTGAAGCTGGGCCATCTCATCGGCGGTCTCGTCCGAGTAGTTCATCGCCAGCTCGTTGAACCGGTCCAGCTTGGCCTTCTTCTCGGCCACGCCGTCCATGACGTTCTCGCGCACGCTCTTGGAGGCATCCAGCTGCGGCTCCTGCGGCAGGTAGCCGACCTTGGCGCCCTCGGCCGCCCAAGCTTCGCCGGTGAAGTCCTTGTCGATCCCGGCCATGATCCGCAGCAGGGTCGATTTACCGGCGCCGTTGACGCCGACAACGCCGATCTTCACGCCCGGCAGGAAGGACAGGCGGATGTCCTCGAAGGTCTTCTTGCCGCCGGGATAGGTCTTGGAGACACCATCCATGTGGTAAACGTATTGGTAGCTGGCCATGGGATACTCCGGGGAAAGGGTTTTGCCCCTGATAGCGGGGCGCCCGGGCCGGGGCAATCGGGCGCTCTTCTCAAAGAGCGGCAGCTTTGCGATAAACACGCCGTTGCAACCGACAGAGCCTTCATGCGCCACTCCCAACCCCACGCCCGCCCCGGCGCCTTGATCGGCCTTCTTGGCGGTTCTTTCGATCCGGCCCATGAAGGGCATGTCCGCATCACCCGCGCGGCGCTGCGGCGGTTCGGGCTGGATGCGGTGTGGTGGCTGGTGTCTCCTGGTAATCCTCTCAAGACGCGCGGCCCGGCCCCGCTTGAGGATCGGATCGCGCGCGCCCGGGCGGTGATGCGCCACCCGCGCGTGACCATCACCGGCATCGAAGCCGAACTGGGCACGCGCTACACTGCTCAGACCATCGCTGCCCTGCAGGACACTTACCCGCTTGCGCACTTCACCTGGCTGATGGGGGGCGACAACCTCTCGCAGTTTCACCTTTGGCAGGACTGGCGCGATATCGCCGCGCGCGTGCCGCTTGGCATCCTTGCCCGACCTCGAGACCGTGCGCGGGCGCTGCATTCGCCCACCGCCCGCATGCTCCGCCACGCGCGCCTGCCGGAATCGGCGGCCCCGCTCCTGCCGCGCAGCACACCGCCCGCGTGGTGCTTTCTGAATATCCCGATGAGCGATCAAAGCTCGACCCGCATCCGTGCCGCGACAGGCTGGGGAGACACGACATGAAACTGATCCTGATCCGCCACGCGAAATCGAGCTGGGACGATCTCAATCAGGACGATCACGACCGCCCCCTGAATGACCGGGGCCGCCGCGCCGCGCCGCGCATTGGCCAATGGCTCGCGGATCACGATCACCGCCCGGAGCTGGTGCTGTGCTCCTCCGCCGCCCGCACGCAGGAGACCTTCGCCCGGATGAAAGACGCGCTCGGTGGGCCGCGACTGGAGCTCCGCCCCGATCTCTACCATGCGGCTCCGGCGCATATGCTGGACCTTTTGCACGGGCAGACCGCCGACAGCATCGCGCTCATCGCCCATAACCCCGGCATTGGTGATCTGGCCCAGCGGCTCGCGGCCGAGCTGCCTGAGCACCCCCGGTTTCTCGACTACCCCACCGCGGCCACAACCGTGTTCGAGATCGACAGCTGGGCAGACATCGCCCCGCACACGGCCCGCGTCATCGGCTTTGTCACGCCGCGCGATCTCGCCTGATCGCCTCTTCCTAAGACGCGCGTTACCGGCCCGAAACACGCGCGAAACCGTCTGATCCAACGCAAAGGGGCCGCGCATCAGCGCGGCCCCCGGTCGCCTCGCGCACAAGCGCGGGGCGAAACCCAAATTCCTCAGTGCCCGAGGATCTGCGACAGGAACAGCTTGGTCCGGTCGGATTTCGGGTTGTTAAAGAACTCTTCCGGCTCGTTCTGTTCGACGATCTGGCCCTGATCCATAAAGATCACCCGGTTCGCGACCTGACGGGCAAAGCCCATCTCGTGGGTCACACAGAGCATGGTCATGCCCTCTTCCGCGAGCTGGATCATCGTGTCGAGCACTTCCTTGATCATCTCAGGATCGAGGGCCGAGGTCGGCTCATCGAACAGCATGATCCGGGGTTTCATGCACAGCGAGCGCGCGATGGCCACCCGCTGCTGCTGACCGCCGGAAAGCTGGCCCGGGTATTTGTGCGCCTGATCGGGGATCTTCACCTTTTCCAGGAAATGCATCGCCGTCTCTTCGGCTTCGCGCTTGGGCACCTTGCGCACCCAGATCGGAGCCAGGGTGCAATTCTCAAGGATCGTCAGATGCGGGAAGAGGTTGAAGTGCTGGAAGCACATGCCCACCTCGGAGCGGATCTTGTCGATGTTCTTGAGGTCCGAAGACAGCTCAATCCCATCGACGACGATCTTGCCGGCCTGGTGTTCCTCCAGCCGGTTGATGCAGCGGATCAGGGTGGATTTCCCCGACCCGGACGGCCCCGCGATCACGATCCGCTCGCCCTCATAGACGGTCAGATCGATATCGCGCAGCACGTGGAAGTCACCATACCACTTGTTCATGTTCGAAATCTCGATCGCCACCTGGTCAGAGATGTGCATGTGGCTACGGTCGATTTCACGGTTCAGATTCAGGTCAACCATTGTCAGGTCTCCTTAGCGGTGCTCACGCTGGAGCTTCTTTTCGAGGAAGAGCGAATAGCGGCCCATCGAGAAACAGAAGATGAAGAACATCAGCCCGATAAAGACGAACAGCTCCCAATAGACGCCGTTCCAGTCGGTGCTCGCCCGGATCGAGTTGGTAAACCCGATGGGATCAAGCAGGCCGATAAACACCACCAGCGTGGTGTCCTTGAACAGGCCGATAAAGGTATTCACGATGCCGGGGATCGAAATCTTCAACGCCTGAGGCAACACGATCATCCGCATGGACTTGGCATAATCCAGCCCAAGCGCGTCCGCTGCCTCATACTGCCCTTTCGGTAAAGCGGCGAGCCCGCCGCGCACCACCTCGGCGATATAGGCCGAGGAGAACAGCGTCACCATGATGATGACCCGCAGCATGAGATCGAAACTCGTCCCCGGTGGCAGGAAGTAGTTCAACAACAGCGACGCGGTGAACAGCCACACGATCAGTGGCACACCCCGGATCACCTCGATGAAGGCGGTCGACACGTAGCGGATAAAGACCAGGTCGGATTTCCGGCCAAGGGCCAGCAGAACGCCGAGCGGCAAGGACAGGACGATCCCCGACAGGCCGATCACGACCGCCAGCATGAAGCCGCCGAAATCCTTGGAGACCACCTTCTCGATACCAAGTGGCATGGTGCCATGGAGCCAGTCCGTCAGCGGTCCGGCCTGGCTGAGCCAGAAGGCAATCGGGCCAAGGATCGCCAAGATAATCGCGACGAGTCCCGAGAACCGCTCCACCACCCGATAGATCACGTAGCCGAGGACAAGCCCCAGACCCACGACAACCGGCCCCCAGGCCGACCCGCCCCACAGGAGCCAGTAGATCACGAAGGGCGCGACCGCCGAGAACTTCAGCAGCGCGCGCGGCACGCTCTGGAAGAGGATCGGCGCAAGAGCGACCAGAATCAGCACCATGGACAGCACCGGGCGCCAGTAGAGCTCGGGCGGGTAGAACCCGAACAGCAGCTGATTCCAGCGATCCGTAATGACTGCAAAGCATGACATGGTGGCATCGTCCCCCCATGTCGCATCGCGGATCTCGCGGCATTCGGACAGGCTGTCTGCGTCCCAGATCGAATGAGCGAACCAAGGCACGATATGCGCCAGCACCCACCAGATCACGGCCAGCGACACAGCCGTCAGAACAATGTTGAGCCAGCTCGACAGGAGGTTCTCCCGAACCCACTTGATTGCGCCAGACTGCGCGACGGGCGGCGCCTGCTCGGGCAGCATTTCGTCGCGCACGAAAGCGACGGTATGGGCATGTGTTCCACTCATCTCACCGCTCCTTCAGTTTGACGCTGCTGTTGTAGATGTTCATCACCGTCGCGATGAGCAGGCTAACCACCAAGTAGAACAGCCCTAGAAGGAGCATCCCCTCCAGCTCGCGGCCGGTCTGGTTGATGGTGATCCCGCCCAGCGTGGCACGGGCATCCATGTAGCCGACCGCAATAGCGAGCGAAGAGTTCTTCGTCAGGTTCAGATACTGCGAAATCAGCGGCGGGATGATGACCCGCAGCGCTTGCGGCAGGATAACAAGGTTCATCGTCCGGTTCGGACGCAGGCCAAGCGCATAGGCGGCTTCGGTCTGCCCCTTGCTGACCGACAGGATACCGCCTCGCACGATCTCGGCAATGAAGGCCCCGGTGTAGAGAGACAAGGCAATCCACAACGCGATCAGCGAATTGCGCAGATGGATCCCGCCGGTGAAGTTGAACCCCTTCACGTAAGGCAGGTTCAGATGAGCGCCCATGACGAACCACAGCGCCACCAAAGGCAGTACAAGAGCAGCAGCCTTGAACAAGAGGGTCGAAGGTCGGTCGCCCGTCGCTTCCTGGATGCGGTCCGCGCGGCGAGTCAGCCAGCGACCGAAAACCAGGGCCCCCGCAATCACCGCAAGGATGATCAGCCAGGACATCCCCACCGTCCCGATCGGGCTTTCAAACTGGATGCCGGGAATATAGGTGCCCCGGTTGGTGATCGCGACGCTGTCTCCCAACAGCATGGACGCTTCGCCGGATTTGAACGCCCGCGGTTGCGGCGTCGATTCCGTCACAAGCGCAAAGATCAAAACGATCCAGAGCAGCAGCGGCACGTTGCGGAAACCTTCCACATAAACGGCCATCAACCGGCTTACGATCCAGTTCTTCGACAGGCGCAACACGCCTGCGATAACGCCGATGATCGTGGCGGTGATACAGCCCAGAAAGGCAACAAGAAGCGTGTTCAGGATGCCGACCGTCGCGGCCCGCCCATGGCTCATCTGGTTGTTGTAGTCGATCAGCCGCTGGTTGATGTCATAGCCCGCCGGCTGACCCAAAAACCCGAAATCGAAATCCTTGCCCAGAGCTTCGAGGTTCTGGACAGTGTTGCTTACCAGCCAAGTGATCGCGGCCATCAGCAAGATGAAGGCCACCACTTGGATGGTCATCGAACGATAGCGCGAATCATATAATAGCTGACTGAGCCGGAAGCCTTGCTCCGGCATGTCGGTGGTCGCCATATTGTGCTCCCTGTCGTTTCTGGTCCGCCATCACACCTGACGGCCAAAAATCGTTCTTTTTCGGAGAGGGTCGGCCCCGCAACGCTACGCTGCGGGGCCGGGTCGTAACTTAACGGAACGGCTGAGCGTAGAGCAGGCCACCGTTGGTCCACTGACCGTTCAGGCCGCGGGCCAGACCGATCGGGGTGGATTCACCGATGTTCTTCTCAAAGATCTCGCCGTAGTTGCCGCCGGCCTTGATGGCCTGCTGCGCCCAGGTCGGCTCCAGACCGAGCATGCCGCCCAGCTCACCTTCGGTGCCCAGAAGACGGTTGATCTCCGGGTTGTCGGTGCCTTTGGCCAGTTCGTCGATATTGGCGGAGGACACACCATATTCCTCAGCGGCGATCAGCGCATTGAGCGTCCAACGCACGATGTCGCCCCAATCATTGTCGCCGTGGCGCACGAGCGGGCCGAGCGGCTCCTTGGAGATGATCTCCGGCAGGATCACATGCGCGGTGGGATCTTCGAAGGTCGCGCGGGTCGCGGCCAAGCCGGAGGCGTCAGTGGTGTAGACGTCGCAGGCGCCAGCCAGATACTGCTGCTGAGCTTCGGCGTTGGTTTCGATCGGAACCGGCTCATAGCTGATGTTGTTGGAGCGGAAGAAATCCGCCAGGTTCAGCTCAGTGGTGGTGCCGGTCTGGATGCAGACGGTGGCGCCGTCCAGATCCTTGGCCGAGGACACGCCCAGCTCTTTCGGGATCATAAAGCCCTGACCGTCGTAGTAGTTCACGCCGACGAATTCGAACTTCAGGTCGACATCGCGCGAGAAGGTCCAGGTGGTGTTCCGGGCCAGCATGTCGATCTCGCCGGAGGCAAGCGCGGTGAAGCGAGTCTGACCGGTGGTCGGGACGAACTCAACAGCGTTCGGGTCGTTGAAGACCGCGGCAGCGACAGCGCGACAGACCGCGACGTCAAAGCCTTCCCAGGTGCCCGAAGCGTTGGGCAGGGAGAAACCGGTCAGGCCGGTCGACACACCGCAGTTCAGGTGGCCGCGCGCTTTCACGTCGTCCAGCGTACCGGCGGATGCAGCACCGGCGATGCCGGTGGCGGCCACGGCGCCGAGAAGCAGGGTCTTGTTCATGGATTACCTCTTCCTGTGTAGTCCCGCATTGTTGCGGGTTGTGAGCGGCCCCATCTGGCGGGACTCGCAACTTCACGACCCCTGCAAGCAGGAGCCATTCGCACTGCCAGATTGGCGGAATTCCGCCGCTGTCGTCAAGCCACCTATCACGAAATGCAACGTCAATCATTCCATCCCGGAATGATCTCAGAGCAGCTCCAGCAGCCGTTCTGCATTCAGAAGTTGAGCACGCTTCGCATCGGCGAGGGCGTCAGCGTCTTCGTCGCGCCCCCATTGTTCTGCCTGCCATTCTTCGTCGATCCGGGAGAGCGCCCAGGCCTCGGCCCCGCTCAGCTCTCCGCGCCAGACGGCCAGCCCGAGCACGAGCGAGCCGCTGAGCATGACCAAATCGTGAAGCGCCGTGAGCTCGAAATCGCTGGCCGCTTCAAGATGGCCGCGCAGGGCGGCAAGCGCCTTGCGGTCCTGCGACACAGGGATCACCCCCTGCACCGGCAGGAGCCGCGCGCCAAGCGTGCTGGCCGCCCAGTCGAGCATGGGATCCCAGGCGGCGGCTTCGCGCTGAAACAGCGCAGGGGGCGCCTCGGCGCGGTAGCACAGCAGATCGGTGCCGCCATAGGCCGCCAGGGCATCAATCACCCCGTCACGCTGCGGGATCACCTTGTCCAAGGCCGCGTTCGCCGCGCGGGTCAGGGGCATCGAAAGCGGTGCGATCTCCTCCTCCTGCGCGTCCCACTCTGCGGCGATGGCTTTGGCCAGGGCCTGGGTCGGCAGGCGCAAGGGCGCCTTCGCGGGCGTCTTGACCTCGCGCGCGTCCAGCAGCACGCGCCAACCGGTATCCGCTGCCTCCGCCGATGTGGTCTTCCAGAACCGTTTGGCCTTCCACTCGCTCATGGCGCGATCTCCCAGAGGCTGGACAGGGCGGCAGGCAGGTCCGCCCACTCTGCGATCGCGCGATCCGCGCCCAGGCTTTGCGCGTCGTGATAGCCCCAAGGCACCGCGATGCTGCCGACGCCTGCGTTGCGCGCCATGTCGATGTCGTAACTCGTATCCCCCACCATCACCGTGCACGCCGGATCAGCGCCGGTGTCCGCCAGAACCGTCAGGATCATGGACGGGTGCGGCTTCGAAGGGTGTTCATCCGCGCTTTGGTGCGAGGCGAGCATATCGCCCCAACCGTAGCTTTCGATCAGGGCGTTAAGCCCCCGGCGGCTCTTGCCTGTCGCAAGCGCGACCAGCGTGCCCGGCCGTGCGGCCAATGCGGCCAGCATTTCTTCGGTGCCCGGATAGAGAGGGCTTGGCTCCCCGCTCTGGCGCAGCTCGAAATAGGCGGCGCGGTAGGCGTCTGCCAGCGCGTCCGCCTGCGCAGGCCCGGCCAGTTCAGCCATCACAAGATCCAGACTACGCCCCACCTGCCCCATGGCGGTGGCGCGATCCGGCGCGGGCAGACCACAGGTCTCAAAGGCGCGCACCATCGACGCCATGATATGACCCTGGCTGTCGACCAGAGTGCCATCCACGTCGAAGATGACCAGATCGGTCATTCCTGATCCTCGAACGGATCAGAGGCCACGTCGGCCTCGTTCCAGCCCAGAGTTTCCCATGTCCGGGCCATGTGCTCGGGAAGGGGCGCGGTGATCTGAAGCTGAGCGCCGGTGACCGGGTGGCGCAGGCTCAGGAAGCGGGCATGCAGGTGCAGCTTGCGGCTGATCGCACCGCCCATGCCAGCCCCCCAGCCATCGCCCAGATTCTCCTGACCCGATCCGCCGTATTTGCCATCGCCCACGATGGGGTTTCCCAGCTCTGCCATATGGGCGCGCAGCTGATGCGTGCGCCCGGTGATCGGGGTCAGTGCCACCCACGCGGCCCGGCGGGCGAGCGCGTCGATCACCATGTAATCCGACACGGCCCGCTTGGCGCCTTCGGTCGCGGGCACGTCCTGGGTGTGGATCACGTGCATCTTCTCGGCATGTCCGCCCGCCTTCACGAGCCCGGTCTGGATCGTGCCTTCGCGGGGATGGGGCACACCGGCAACGGCGGCCCAGTAGATCTTGCGCGTCTCTTTCGCGCGGAACGCTCCCGTCAGGGCCGACGCAGCCGCACGGGTCCGCGCCAGCAGCAGAACGCCCGAAGTGTCCTTGTCCAGCCGGTGCACCAGCCGGGGCTTTTCGTCCAGATCAAAGCACAGGGCTTCGGCCAGCCCGTCCACATGGCGGGTCTGTTTGCTGCCGCCCTGACTGGGCAGGCCCGCAGGCTTGTTGATCGCGATCAGATGGTCGTCGCGATAGAGCACGGCCTCGCGCATCATCTGCGCATCCGCATCGCTGATCTTTGGCTTGAACGGCACGGGCGCGGGGGTGTCAGCCAACGGCGGGACGCGCACGGACTGGCCATCTTCGACGCGGGTCGAGGATTTGCAGCGGGCACCATCCACGCGAATCTCGCCCTTGCGGCAGCCCTTCTCGATCCGGCCTTGCGTGATCTGCGGAAGGCGGCGCTTCAGCCACCGATCAAGCCGCTGCCCGCCCTCTCCGGGCTCCACGGTCAAAGTCTGCACACCGCTCATGCGAATACCCCCCGCGCCAAGAGAAGCCCAAGCATCAGCGCAGCAACAGAGACAAAGACCGAGGTCGCAACATAGCTGATGGCGAGCGCGCTCTGACCGCGCTCCAGCAAGGTCACGGCATCCAGCGAGAAGGCCGAGAACGTAGTGAAGCCGCCAAGCACACCGGTCATCAGCAGGGGCGCAAAGCGGTTGCCCGTTTTCTCCGCCAGCAGAACGACCAGCATGCCCATCAGAAAGCTCCCTAGGATGTTCACCGTGAGCGTGCCCCACGGAAAACCATGGCCAAGGAGCCTCACGGCGGCCTTACCGGTGAGATAGCGCAGCGATGCGCCAACGGCGCCGCCGAGTGCGACTTGGATCAGGGGTGTCATGGGCGCGGGTTTGACGGCGACCGGGGGCGGAAGTCAAGCAAGATAGGGGCTCTGCCCCCCCCTTTGGCCCGCCGGACGGATGCCCCCAAGGATTGTCAGTCGCTCCGGCGATCCCGTCTGAGCCGGTCGAAATAGTCGATCCGTTTCTTCAGCTCGCGCTCGAACCCACGCTCGACCGGAGCATAGAGCGCGGGGCGCTCCATCCCGTCGGGGAAGTAGTTCTGACCGGAAAACCCGTCCTCGGCGTCGTGATCATAGGCGTAGCCATCGCCATAGCCCTGATCCTTCATCAGCGCGGTGGGAGCGTTGAGGATATGCTTGGGCGGCGCCTTCGACCCCGTGTCGCGCGCCAGCTTGCGCGCCGCCTTATAGGCCGCGTAGCCCGCGTTAGATTTGGGCGCGAGCGCGAGGTAGATCACCGCCTGCGCCAGGGCCAGCTCCCCTTCGGGAGAGCCAAGCCGCTCATAGCTGTCCCAGGCCTGAAGGCAGATCGCCTGCGCCTGCGGATCGGCCAGGGCGATGTCTTCGACCGCCATGCGCGTCAGCCGCCGGGCCAGATAGCGCGGGTCTTCGCCGCCCTCCAGCATCCGCGCAAACCAGTAGAGCGCCGCTTCGGGATCGGAGCCGCGCACCGATTTGTGCAGGGCCGAGATCAGGTTGTAATGGGCATCCCCCGTCTTGTCGTACTGGCTGGCACGGCGGGTCAGGCGGGTGGTCAGGGTCTTGCGATCGATCGGATCGCTGGCACCCCACCCCGCGATCTGCTCCGTCAGGTTGAGCAGGGCACGGCCATCGCCATCGGCCATCTCTAGCAGCGCGGCGCGCGCAGACTTATCGAGCGGCAGCGGGCCGGTTTCGGCCTCCGCCCGCGCCAGCAGACGGGCAAGCGCCTCTTCGCCCAGCGGCTCAAGCGTGAGCACCTGTGCACGTGACAGGAGAGCGCGGTTCAGCTCGAAGGAGGGATTTTCCGTGGTCGCCCCCACAAGGAGGATCGTTCCGTCCTCCATATGGGGCAGAAAACTGTCCTGCTGCGCTTTGTTGAACCGGTGGATCTCATCGACGAACAAAAGCGTGCCGTCGGGGCGGGTCTTGGCCTCCTGAAAGACCTTCTTGAGCTCCGCCACCCCGGAGAAGATCGCGCTGATCTGGACAAAGGCCATATCGGTCGCATCGGCCAGAAGGCGGGCGATGGTCGTCTTGCCCACCCCCGGCGGCCCCCACAGGATCAGCGACGACAGGTTGCCCGCCGCCAGCATCGCGCCCAGTGGGCCGTCATCGTCCAGCAAATGGTCCTGCCCGATCACGTCGCTCAGTTGCGCAGGGCGCAGACGGTCCGCCAGCGGGCGCGGGCGGGTCTTTTCTGCGGCAGAGGAAAAGAGATCGGACATGGGGCAGATGTATCAGAGTTGGCGGGCAAGGGAAGATCGGCTACCATAGAGACAATGATGGAGGGTGCCATGGACCATTTCTGCTGAACCGATCTGACCGCAACAGCAGCGAATGGAGCCCCCATGCCCCAGAAATTCCCCACGCCCGACACCGTGCACCCGATCCTCACGCCAGATGGCGAGCCCTATCGCGGCACGGTCTTTCTGAAGACCGTGATCGACCACCCGAATATCGAGGTGGGCGACTATACCTATTATAGTGACCTCGGCCCCGAGCCGGTCAAAGACCACGCGGCGCATCTGGCGCCCTATCTCTACCCCGGCGCGCCGGAGCGGCTGACCATCGGAAAGTTCTGCCAGATCGCCCACGGGGTGAAGATCATCACATCAAGCGCCAACCACGCGCTGCACGGGATGACGACCTATCCGTTCCCGGTTTTCGACAACGCCCTGATCGGAGCCTATGGCGAGACGCTCAGCGCGCAAATGCGCGATACCGTGATCGGCCACGACTGCTGGATCGGTTACGGCGCGGTGATACTGCCCGGCGCGCGGATCGGGAATGGCGTCATCATCGGTGCAGGCGCAGTGGTCAGCGGTGAGGTAGAGGACTATGCCGTCGTCGCGGGAAACCCCGCCCGGCTGGTGCGCCACAGGTTCGCCGAGCCGCACCTAGAGCGGCTCACCGCGCTTGCCTGGTGGGACTGGCCAATCGACGCTATCCTTGATGCTCTGCCCGTGCTGCTGGGCAACGATCCGAAAAAGCTCGAGGCACTCGCACCTCCGCAGCGCGATTGAATCGTTGACACATGGCCGATTCCCGCATAAGGGCACGGCTTCTGCGTCTCGCAGCATCCACCGATGAGGGCCCGCCATGAGGGCGCGTCCTCCTCTCGGACTGGAAACCGCCTAGGAAAAGGCAGGTATAGATATGGCCGTTAGCCAGACTATCCGCATCCGTCTCAAGGCTTTCGATTACCGCGTGCTGGATGCCAGCACCCAGGAAATCGTTCAGACCGCCAAGCGCACGGGTGCTTCGGTTCGGGGTCCGATCCCGCTTCCGAACAAGATCGAAAAATTCACCGTTCTTCGTGGTCCCCACATCGACAAGAAATCCCGCGACCAGTGGGAAATCCGCACGCACAAGCGTCTGCTGGATATCGTCGATCCGACCCCGCAGACCGTTGACGCTCTGATGAAGCTCGACCTCGCCGCTGGCGTGGATGTCGAGATCAAGGTGTAAGGAGGGCTACTGATGTTGCGCTCTGGAATCATCGCAAAGAAGATCGGCATGACCCGCATCTTCCAAGAAGACGGGAAGCAAATCCCCGTCACCGTGCTGCAACTGGACGGCCTTCAGGTCGTGGCGCAGCGCACTGTCGAAACCGACGGCTACACCGCCGTTCAGCTGGGCTGCGGCTCGGCCAAAGCGAAGCGCACCTCCGCCCCGATGCGCGGTCACTTCGCCAAGGCTGGCGTGGAGCCCAAGCGTAAGGTGGCCGAATTCCGCGTCTCCCCGGAGAACCTGATCGAAGTGGGCGAAGAAATCGTCGCCGATCACTACTTCGAAGGTCAGTATGTGGACATCGCGGGCACCACGATCGGTAAAGGCTTTGCCGGTGGTATGAAGCGTCACAACTTCGGGGGCCTGCGCGCCACCCACGGTGTGTCGATCTCCCACCGTTCGCACGGCTCGACCGGTCAGTGTCAGGACCCTGGCAAGGTGTTCAAAGGCAAGAAGATGGCTGGCCACATGGGCGCCGTGCGCGTCACCACCCAGAACCTGCAAGTCGTCAAGACCGATGCCGAGCGTGGCATCATCATGGTCAAAGGCGCCGTGCCGGGTTCCAAGGGTGGCTGGGTCACCGTCAAGGACGCCGTCAAGAAACCGACCCCGGAAAATGTCGTTTATCCGGCCGCCCTGCGGTCCGCGATGACCACGGCAGAAGCCGAGGCTCCGGAAGGAGGCGAAAACAATGAAGGCTGATGTGATCAAGCTGGACGGCGGCAAAGCCGGTTCGGTCGAGCTGGACGAGGCCCTGTTCGGGCTGGAGCCGCGCGCCGACATCCTGCACCGCGTGGTCCGCTGGCAGCGCAACAATGCGATGGCCGGCACCCACAAGGTGAAGACGCGTTCGGAAACCAGCTACTCGACCAAGAAGATCGTGCGCCAGAAAGGCTCTGGCGGCGCTCGTCACGGCGACCGCAACGCTCCGATCTTCCGCAAGGGTGGTGTCTACAAGGGCCCGACCCCGCGGAGCCACGGCCACGAGCTGACCAAGAAGTTCCGCAAGCTGGGCCTGCGCCACGCGCTGTCCGCCAAGCAGGCGGCTGGTGAGCTGGTCGTGATCGAAGCTGCGGAATGCGACGGCAAGACCGCCGCTCTGGCCAAGCAGGTCAAGGACCTGGGCTGGAAACGCGCTCTGGTCATCGACGGTGCTGCGGTCAACGAAGACTTCGCCCGTGCGGTGCGCAACCTCGAAGGTCTGGACATCCTGCCCTCGATGGGGGCCAACGTCTACGACATCCTGAAATCCGACACCCTGGTCCTGACCAAAGCCGGTGTCGAAGCTCTGGAGGCGCGCCTGAAATGACCGACGCCAAGCACTATGACGTGATCCGTAAGCCGATCATCACCGAGAAAGCCACCATGGCCTCTGAGGCCAATGCCGTGGTGTTCGAAGTGGCGATCGACAGCAACAAGCCCCAGATTAAAGAAGCCGTCGAGGCGATCTTTGGCGTGAAGGTGAAGGCGGTCAACACCACCATCACCAAGGGCAAGGTGAAGCGCTTCCGCGGCCAGCTCGGCAAGCGGAAAGACGTGAAGAAAGCCTACGTGACCCTCGAAGAGGGCAACACGATCGACGTGAGCACCGGCCTGTAAGGCTTAGCTTCCGTTGACGGGTTTGAACCCCGGCTGCCGCGAGGTGGCCGGGGTTTTTGGTTGGGCCCGGAACAGCAGCGTAGCTGCCCGGGCCAGCGCCCGTCCGTCCCGAAGGGCGGGCGCTCTTGGCAGTGTCGGTGAAGCGAGAGAGGTCGTGCGGGCTTGAGAGATAAAGCGCACCGAGGGTAGGTTGGTTGCGCCCACCCACGGACGGGCTCTGGCCCTATTTGGCGACCTAGGAACATACCGCGCTTTTTGATTGGAGTATTTGTGAAACGCTCAAAATTAATACTCATATTTGCATTGGCGCTCTTCGGGGGCTGGATGGTTCATTCGTACCAAAAAACCAAAGCGGCAGGCTATCTAGATTTGCCTGAATTGGCTGCCGATGAAATGCCAATGAAATTCGGAGAGTTTAGGGCATTGGTCCCGGTTGACCATGAACTACAGGAAAGGTTTGCGGATCTTCCACAAGAATTCAGGAGGGTGGCACTTCGCCATGCGGATCGCAAATATTGGGGCTTTCCCAGCGACGTGGAACCTTGGTTCGAAAAGATGTGGTCGAGATGCGTTCGGCCAACCGATGACGAAGTTGCCTTTTTCAACGACCCGTCGGCTGCAGACTGGCGACAAGAGATGAGGGGCACTCGGCTCGAAGCTCTGTGCTATATTGAGTCCGAAGGTCAGCGAATACTGCGCGGGATGGTTGCATCAGTACCAAAGCAATAGGTCCCTTGACCCCCACCCCCTCCTCCCCTACACACCCCTATCTTCGACAGCCCCGGATTCGTCCGGGGCTTCGTTGTTGTTCGTAAGAACATGACCAACCGGGGACCTTCGGGGCCCTACACTTCCGGGGGCGCAAGCCCTCGCAAAGCAAACGGAAAGACAGGAAACATGGCACTCAAGTCGTATAAACCGACGACGCCTGGCCAGCGTGGGCTGGTTCTGATCGACCGTTCGGAGCTTTGGAAAGGACGTCCGGTCAAAGCCCTCACCGAGGGTCTGACCAAATCGGGCGGCCGGAACAACACCGGACGGATCACCTCGCGTCGTCGTGGTGGTGGCGCCAAGCGCCTCTATCGCATCGTGGATTTCAAGCGGAACAAATTCGACGTCTCCGCTGTGGTCGTCCGCATCGAATATGACCCCAACCGCACCGCCTTCATCGCACTGGTTCAGTACGAAGATGGCGAGCAGGCGTATATCATTGCGCCCCAGCGTCTTGCGGTGGGTGACAAGATCGTCGCCAGCCAGAAGGCTGACATCAAGCCCGGCAACGCCATGCCCTTCAGCGGCATGCCGATCGGTACGATCGTTCACAACATCGAGCTGAAGCCCGGCAAGGGCGGCCAGATCGCACGCGCCGCGGGCACCTATGCCCAGTTCGTCGGCCGTGACGGTGGCTACGCTCAGATCCGCCTCTCTTCGGGCGAGCTGCGCATGGTGCGTCAGGAATGCATGGCCACCGTTGGTGCCGTGTCGAACCCCGACAACTCCAACCAGAACTTCGGTAAAGCCGGCCGTATGCGCCACAAGGGCACGCGCCCGAGCGTCCGCGGCGTGGTCATGAACCCGATCGATCACCCGCACGGCGGTGGTGAAGGTCGGACCTCGGGTGGTCGTCACCCGGTGACCCCGTGGGGCAAGCCGACCAAGGGTGCGCGCACCCGCAACAAGAACAAGGCGTCCAGCAAGCTGATCATCCGCTCGCGTCACGCCAAGAAGAAAGGCCGCTAAGATATGGCTCGTTCCGTCTGGAAAGGCCCCTTCGTTGACGCTTACGTCCTGAAAAAGGCCGAAGCGGCACGCGAAAGCGGGCGCAACGACGTGATCAAGATCTGGTCGCGCCGCTCCACCATCCTGCCTCAGTTCGTTGGTCTCACCTTTGGTGTGTACAACGGTCAGAAGCACATCCCCGTCAATGTCAGCGAAGACATGATCGGTCAGAAGTTCGGTGAATATGCACCGACCCGGACCTATTATGGCCATGCCGCCGACAAAAAAGCGAAGCGGAAGTAAGTCATGGGCAAGGATAAGAACCCCCGCCGCGTGGCCGACAACGAAGCCCGCGCCAAACTGCGGATGCTGCGCACCAGCCCGCAGAAACTGAACCTGGTGGCCGCGATGATCCGTGGCAAGAAGGTGGAAAAGGCCCTCTCGGACCTGACCTTCTCCAAGAAGCGGATCGCTGGTGACGTGAAGAAATGCCTTCAGTCTGCCATCGCGAACGCCGAAAACAACCACCAGCTGGACGTCGACGAACTGGTCGTGTCCGAAGCCTACGTGGGTAAGAACCTCGTCATGAAGCGCGGCCGTCCGCGGGCTCGTGGCCGGTTCGGCGCTCTGCGCAAGCCGTTTTCGGAGCTGACCATCGTCGTTCGTCAGGTTGAGGAGCAAGCCTAATGGGTAACAAAGTTAATCCGATCGGCATGCGCCTGCAGGTGAACCGCACCTGGGACAGCCGCTGGTACGCCGACACCAAGGATTACGGCGATCTTCTGCTGGAAGACGTCAAGATCCGTGAGTTCATCCAGAAAGAGTGCAAGCAAGCCGGCGTCAGCCGTGTGATCATCGAGCGTCCGCACAAGAAGTGCCGCGTCACGATCCACACCGCCCGCCCCGGCGTCATCATCGGCAAGAAAGGCGCGGACATCGAAACCCTGCGCAAGAAGCTGGCCGCGATGACCGACAGCGAACTGCACCTGAACATCGTCGAAGTTCGCAAGCCCGAACTGGACGCCCAGCTGGTTGGCGAAAGCATCGCCCAGCAGCTTGAGCGCCGTGTGTCCTTCCGGCGCGCCATGAAGCGCTCCGTGCAGAACGCCATGCGCATGGGCGCCCTGGGTATCCGCGTGAACCTCGCCGGTCGTCTGGGTGGCGCTGAAATCGCCCGGACTGAGTGGTATCGTGAAGGCCGTGTGCCCCTGCACACCCTGCGCGCCGATATCGATCACGCTCAGGTCGAAGCCATGACCCCCTACGGGATCATCGGCATCAAGGTGTGGATCTTCAAAGGCGAGATCATGGAACATGATCCTTCCGCCCGCGATCGCCGCGCTCAGGAACTCAATGACGGTCCCGCGCCCCGTGGCGCCGGTGGCCGCCGCTAAGGAGGATACGTCATGCTTCAGCCGAAGCGCACGAAGTTCCGCAAGATGCACAAGGGCCGGATTCACGGTCAGGCCAAAGGTGGCTCTGACCTGAACTTTGGCACCTATGGGCTCAAAGCGATTGAACCGGAGCGGATCACCGCTCGCCAGATCGAAGCCGCCCGTCGGGCCATGACGCGTCACATGAAGCGTCAGGGCCGCGTCTGGATCCGCATCTTCCCCGACCTGCCGGTGACCTCGAAGCCGGTCGAAGTTCGGATGGGTAAAGGTAAAGGTTCCGTTGATTTCTGGGCCGCCAAGGTGAAACCTGGCCGGATCATGTTCGAGATCGACGGCGTCAGCGAAGAGATCGCCATCGAGGCCCTGCGCCTCGCAGCGATGAAGCTGCCGATCAAGACCCGTACTGTGGTCCGCGAAGACTGGTAAGCCAGTCCGAAGGTGACAAATAGAACCCCCGCCAGAGCAATCTGGCGGGGGTTTTTCGTTGCAAGCATCTCAGGAGCTACTCGGCGTCACAGCTCCCCCCCTGTCGCTGCGACCTTACGCAGGGCCTGCAACGAAATCCAGTCAACATCCCCCGGTCTCTTGACACTCCATGTGCGCCAACCGTTCAGTTGCACGCTTGCGCCCGTCCGCGTCCTTGCAATCGCGCAGGCTGCACCCGACGGGCTGTGCTCCACGACATCGCCGATCACCCAACGACCATCGTTGATCTGGCCGCGCTGAACCTGACCGTTATAGGTCATCTTCAAGAGCGTGCCGTGAGGCAAAGTTACTCCAAGATTCGACCAGTCGGCGCCGATGTTAATACCTGAACGGTCCAGTTCCTCCGGCCTGCTTGAATCGTTGTCCCGCTCCACTGCCTTACTGAACAGCAACCGCTTCAGGATGGACAACTCACTCTCACCAAGACTTCGACGCGCACTTTCGATGGCGCGATGGACATCAAGGTCGATTTCAATTGTGCGTGTATCTTCGCCCATCATGAATTACCTATTTTTACTATTATCACTATATCGATAGTTTTCTGGATCAAAATAGTCAAGCGTTGATCCTGGTTAGATCTTCTCCCTTCCTTTCCGCCCCCCCCTTCTTATTTGCCAAAATACCTCGGGGGCGGCCGCAGGCCGGGGGCAGAGCCCCCCAGCGGGACGCAGGGGGCTCAAGGCCCCCAAGCCGCGCCCACAACACCCCGCCCACACAAAAGGCCGCCCCCTTTCGGGAGCGGCCTTCTGTTTGTCCTGGTCCGGCCGTCAGGCCAGTGTCAGATCACTCGATGATCTTCGACACACCCTTGCTGGTGCGTCTCGGGATCACCAGGCAATCGCCTCAGGCGATCACTC
>PDRY01000024.1 GCA_002748265.1 Rhodobacterales bacterium | reverse complement strand
TACTTCGATTTCTTCATCAGAATCTCCTCTCCCATCATTCGAGAAAATTCTACTTCCGCACACCAATATATTTCGGGGGGATTACCCTTCGACTGGCCGGGCTGGATTGGAAAGCCCCACACTTCAGCACTCTGTGCCGTCGCCAGAAAACGTTGCACGTTTCCATTCCGTATCGTGGTGAAACTGGTCCTTTGCACCTGTTGATTGATGCAACTGGGATCAAAGCCGGGGGCGAAGGAGAGTGGAGCGCGCGCAAACATGGCAGGTCAAAGAAACGCCTGTGGTGCAAGATTCATCTCGGCATGGACGAAGAAACACTGGAGATCCGCGCGGTCTGCGTCACCACAAGCAATGTCGGCGATGCTCCGATGCTGCCTGACTTGTTGGAGCAGATCGCACCGGATCAAGAGATCGCAGCCGTCACTGCTGATGGGGCTTATGACACGCGCAGATGCCATAATGTGATCGCTGTCCTAATAGCCGACACCATCATTCCTCCGCGTAAGAATGCGCAGCTTTGGCAGCCAATGACAGCGGGCGCCATCGCGCGAAACGAAGCTGGAAGGGCCTGCAAGTATCTTGGACGAGCACTCTGGCGACAATTGACTGGCTACCACTGCCGAAGCCGCGCAGAGACGAAGATGAACTGCTTAAGACTCCTCGGCCAAGGCCTCATGGCGAGGGACTTCGACCGACAGGTTGCGGAACTCCAAGTCCGGATTGCTGTGCTCAATCGCTACACCGCCCTTGGCATACCCATCACAACGCCCGTAGGATAAGTCCGTCTAGGGAAAGGGAAGGCTCGACCTTCACCCGATTTGTGCAACAGAGCCGGCCCACGGATCGAGCCCCGATCTCGTCCTGATCCGAGCGCTGCGGGAGGCCCATCGCATGGTCGAGCGCGATCATACCGGGCGCCTGTGTGTTTTAGCGGCACCGATTTCTCCCTATCGGCGCAAACTGATCCGCCTGGCATTCCTTGCCCCGCATATCCAAAGGGCGATAATATCCGGTTTGCAACCTAGTGCGCTCACGCTCGCAAGCCTAATGGCGCGGGACATCCCGTGCTCTTGGCAGACGCAGGCAGGGGTTTTGGGCATGCCTTCCCCCTAATAGGTGGGCAGAGATCGCGCGCATCTTTCGACTCGTTGTTGCGTATAAATTCCCTTTTTTTGCGGTTTGCCCCCCTGTTATCAGCGGTAAATCCCCCTGTTTTGCCGCAAAACAGGAAGTCGTTTTTCCCGTAACGTGTTGATAGTAAAGAATGGTCAGGGCCGGGCTGTGGTGGAGCCCCGCAAAAGTGCCCCTGTTATCAGCCGATAACGGGTGAAATTCCCTGTTAATTGAAACTCATCTGCCCTCAAGACGCCAAGAGACCGCCGCCCCAGAAGGGCCAGGCCAACCCGAGAAATAGGGGGCACCCCGACCGCGTACAGACGGAAGTCAAAGCGAAGGACTGCAGGATTTCAGGACGTCGCCCGCCCGGCCAATCACCAAGAGAATCGTGTCGGGGCGTAGTGGCGGAGAGGAAGGGATTCGAACCCTCGAGACGGTTTCCCGCCTACACACTTTCCAGGCGTGCGCCTTCGACCACTCGGCCACCTCTCCGCGGGCGGGGATAGCGGAACGCGGCGGGGGAGTGCAAGGGGGGATACGCGATTTATCTGCGCGCCCTGCATTTCCCGCTTTGCGTGCGGCTTATCCCCGGCGGCGGCGCCTGCGACCGCCTCCGCCTGCCGCGCCCGCGCCGAAGCTGACATCGGGCAGCGGGGGCAGGTGGGGGAAGGGATCGCTTGCGTGGGGGATCGCATTGGCCGCGACGAAGTGTTCCTGGAACCGGGGAGCAACGGCGGTCTCCACTTTGGTGATCTCGCGCGCCAGCCGCTCGATCCGGGCACGCTCTTGCACCGAACACAGCGCCATGCGTGCGCCGGTCCCGGCGGCGTTTCCGGCGCTCGTCACTTTGTCGAGCGCGCAATCGGGGATCATCCCCAGCACCATTGCGTGTTTGGCCGAGATATGAGCGCCGAATGCTCCGGCCAGCACCACGCGATCCACGCTGTCCATCCCCCGTTCATCCATGAGCAGCCGCGCGCCCGCATAAAGCGCCGACTTGGCGAGCTGGATCGCGCGGATGTCGCCTTGGGTCACCGTGACCAGGGGGCCGCCATCGGCGCGGCCATCATGGAGCACGTATGAGAACGTGCGCCCTTCGGGGATGCAACGGGCGGTGCCGGTGGGTTCGGGGCCGCCGATCAGGCCGCTGGCATCCAGCAGGCCTGCGATGCGCATTTCGGCCACGGCTTCGATGATGCCCGATCCGCAGATGCCGGTGATCTCGGGGACAAAGCCGGGCTCGTCCGACCACATGTCCTGGCCGATCACGCGGAAGCGGGGCTCTTTGGTGCCGGGGTCGATCTCGACCCGCTCGATGGCGCCGGGGGCGGCGCGCTGTCCGCTGGAGATCTGGGCGCCCTCAAAGGCGGGGCCCGTGGGCGAAGAACAGGCCAGCACGCCGCCGGGATCGCCCAAAAGCAGCTCTGCGTTGGTGCCGACATCAACGATCAGGACCTTGTCCTGGGTGCGGTCGGGCGCCTCTGACAGCGCCACAGCCGCGGCATCGGCGCCGACATGGCCCGCGATGCAGGGCAGCAGATAGGCGCGGGCGGCGCCGTTGATTGCGCTCAGGCCCAGATCAGAGGCGGGCAGGGACAGCGCATCCGCCGTGGCCAGAGCAAAGGGCGCCTGACCCAGCTCGACCGGGTCGATTCCCAACAGCAGATGGTGCATGACCGGGTTGCAGACGATCACGGCCTCATAAATACGCGCCGGGTCCAGATCGCCGCCGATGCCTGCGGCCAGATCGTTCAGGGCGGTCCGCACCGCGCCGGTCATTTCCGCGTCGCCGCCTTCGTTCATCATCGCATAGCTGACCCGGCTCATCAGGTCTTCGCCATAGCGGATCTGCGGGTTCATGACGCCCGCGCTTTCAACGACCGCGCCCGAGCGCAGATCGCACAGATGCGCGGCGATGGTGGTGGAGCCCAGATCAATCGCGAGCCCATAGAGCCCGCCTTCGTCGAAACCGGGATAGACGTCCAAAATGCTGTGTGCGGCGCCTTCATGGGCCCGGTGCAGCACGACCGTCACTTGCCAGTCGCCCTTGCGCAGCGCGGGTTGCAGGCGGGTCAGGACGGGCAGGGGGATGTCGCCTGTTTCGATCTCCCACTGATCGCGCAAGGCGCTGCGCAGCCGTTCCAGATCGCCGGAGGGCTCGTGCATGTCGGGCTCTTCGACCTGCACCAGAACGGCGCGCACCGCCGGGTCCATGACCATCTCGCGGGCCGAGGCGGATTTGCGCACGACCTGCCGATGGACCTGGCTTTCGGGCGGCACGTCGATCACCACATCGCCCTGAATGGTGGCCTGACAGCCCAGGCGCCGCCCATCGGCCAGCCCACGGATGCGGTCATAGCGCTCTTCCACGGTATTGACGCCCGACAGCGCGTCCGGCGCAACGGTCACGCCATGTTTCGGGAAGGCCCCATAGGAGGGCGCCACCTGGCATTTCGAGCAAATCCCGCGCCCGCCGCAGACCGAATCCAGATCGACCCCAAGCTGCCGCGCCGCCGTCAGCACCGGCGTGCCCAGAGCAAACCGCCCCCGTTTGCCCGAAGGGGTGAACACCACCAATGCGTCCTGATCGCTCATGCCTGTCTCCGCCTGTTCTGGCGGGCCACATTAGGGACCGGGCGGCAAAACACCAGACCTGCAGCGGCGTCGGTGGGGCCGGGCAGCCGACCTGGGGGGCTTCGCTGCGACTCGGATCTTTACGATCCTGCTGATATGGCCCCACGGCGTGGGGGGCTCACGAAAACCCGCAAGGCGGACGCGACATTTAGCGCAAACATGACGGTTTAGCGTTAACACCCTGTTATCGGGCTGATTTCCGCCTTGGTTCGCCCGCGCTCCTCCGGTAAGGCCGCGTCAACTGACCAAAACCGGAGGCTCCAGGCATGACCATCACGCTCGGCATCAACGGGTTCGGCCGCATCGGCCGCTGCACCCTGGCTCATATTGTCGAATCTGCTCGCAACGATGTGCAGGTGGTGAAGATCAACGCCACCGGCCCGGTCGAAACCAATGCCCACCTGCTGCGCTATGACAGCGTCCATGGCCGGTTCCCCGGCACGGTCGATGTCAAGGACGGCGCGCTTGATCTGGGTCGTGGCCCGATCGAAATGTTCTCCACCTATGACCCGCACGAGCTCGACTGGTCCGGCGTGGATGTCGTTCTGGAATGCACCGGCAAGTTCAATGACGGCAACACCGCCAATGTCCATCTGGAGCGCGGCGCCGGTAAGGTTCTGATCTCGGCCCCGGCGAAGAACGTGGAGCGGACCGTCGTCTATGGGGTGAACCACCGCGACCTGCTGGCCGAAGAGAAGATGGTCTCCAACGGCTCCTGCACCACCAACTGCCTGGCTCCGCTGGCCAAGGTGCTGCACGACGCCATCGGTATCGAACGCGGGATCATGACGACGATCCACTCCTACACGGGCGATCAGCCGACCCTGGACCGCCGCCACAAGGATCTGTATCGCGCCCGCGCTGCCGCCATGGCGATGATCCCGACGTCCACTGGCGCCGCCAAGGCTCTGGGTGAGGTGCTGCCGGAAATGAAGGGCCGTCTCGACGGTTCCGCCATCCGCGTGCCGACGCCGAACGTCTCGGCTGTGGACCTGACCTTTGAGGCGTCCCGTGACGTAACGGCGGAAGACGTGAACGCCGTTGTGGCTGAGGCCGTTGCCGGGCATATGGGCGCAGTCATGGCTTATGACCCTGAGCCGAAGGTTTCGATCGACTTCAACCACACGGTGGAGAGCTCGATCTTTGCACCTGACCAAACGAAAGTCATCGGAGGACGCACCGTGCGGGTGCTGGCTTGGTATGACAACGAATGGGGCTTCTCTGCGCGTATGGCCGATGTGGCTGCGCTGATGGGTCGGTTGAGCTGACGCGCCTATGATAGGGTGAACACCGGGAAAGGGCGCCGCTGCGGCGCTCTTTTTCGTTTTGCGGCCTCGGATAGTTACCGGATCGTTTGACCGGGCGCCGTTGATCGCGGATACCTGCGCCCAGCCTGCATCACGCCGTCCTCGCGAAGGAGCTGCCCCATGTCGAACCGCACCGCGTTGATCGTCGCGATCGTGATTTGCCTGGCTCTGGCCTATGATGGGGTGGAGCAGGACTGGCGCGTGACCCTGTTTCTGGCAGGGAAGGGGTGGGATCTTCTCGAATGGATGAAGTTCTGGCGCTAAGAGGGCTTTTGCGCTCTTGATGATGGGCGCGTTATCGGCGACGTTAGCGCCAACACGATTTCCAGTCCTATTCGACCGTTTGAGGGGAGAATCGCCATGACGATCAAAGTCGCAATCAATGGGTTTGGCCGGATCGGGCGCAATGTGCTGCGGGCCGTGATGGAGCATGGGCACGAGGATATCGAGGTCATCGCCATCAACGATCTGGGCCCGGTCGAAAGCAACGCACATCTGTTCCGCTTTGACACGGTGCATGGCCGCTATGACGGTGAGGTGACGACCGGCGCCGACTGGATCGACGTTGGGCGCGGGCCGATCCGCTGCACCGCGCTGCGCGATCCTGCGGATCTGCCCTGGGGCGATGTCGATATCGTCATGGAGTGCACCGGCGTGTTCCGCTCCAAGGAGCAGTGCCAGGCGCATCTGGAGAACGGATCGAGCCGCGTTCTGATCTCGGCGCCCGGCAAAGGGGTGGATCGCACGATCGTCTTCGGTGTGAACCATGACGAGCTGACCGGCGACGATATCGTGGTGTCCAATGCGTCCTGCACGACGAACTGCCTGGCGCCGGTGGCGAAGGTGCTGGACGATCTGATCGGGATCAAGCGAGGCTTCATGACCACGGTGCACGCCTATACGGGCGATCAGCCGACACTGGATACGCTGCACAAGGATCTCTATCGCGGCCGTGCGGCGGCGCAGAACATGATCCCAACCTCCACCGGGGCTGCTGCGGCCACCGGGCTGGTGCTCCCGCATCTGGCGGGCAAGCTCGACGGCGTGGCGATCCGGGTGCCGACCCCGAACGTGTCCTGCGTGGACCTGACCTTCGAGGCTGGTCGCGCGACCTCGGTCGAGGAAATCAACGGCGCCATCCATGCCGCCGCTGACGGGGCGCTCAAGGGTATTTTGGGCGTGACCGACTGGAAGCTGGTGAGCAGCGATTTCAACCACGACCCGCGCTCGTCGATCTTTGCCACCGACCAGACCCGGGTTATGGAAGGCGATATGTGCCGCATCCTGACCTGGTATGACAATGAGTGGGGCTTCTCCAACCGGATGATCGACACAGCGCGCGAGATGGCGAAGTTCCTGTGATCTGAAAGGGTTCGCCGCGTTCGGCGGCTACGTGCGGGGGCGTTGTCTCCCGCCCCCCCCCCGAGAGGGCGCCGCCTCTTGAGTGTTCGGCGCGCTTCACTTCGGGGACTGGCGCCAAAAGATCCGGACAGGGCGAAATCCAGTCCCGCGGCGCGATTGACGCCGCAAGGCGGCGCGGCCACTGTTGCGGTCATGACGACAGCCTCCCGACTCACCCGCTCGCCCGATCCCTTCGATGCTGCCCGTGGCGCCGAGGTGGCCGCCCGGTTTGGCGATCTGGCGCCCGAGCTTCGCGGCGTGATCGCGGGCGCAGCGGGATGCAGCCCCTATCTGGCCGGACTGGCGGAGAAGGAAACCGATTGGCTGATCGCCGCGCTCGATGATCCTGAGGCGGCGCTGTCCGCCGTGCTGGCAGAGCTCGCGCGGCTGGATGGCAAGACGGCGGCCAGCGGGCTGCGGCAGGCCAAGCGACGGGTGGCGCTGCTGGCGGGGTTGATGGATCTGGGGGGCGTGTGGGCCCTGGAGGACGTCACCGGCGCGCTGACCCGGCTGGCCGATGCCGCCACACAGACCGCGATCCGCGTGTCCGTGGGGGCCTTGATCGGGCGCGGCAAGCTGCCCGGCATGACGGAAGAAGACACTGAGACCGGCGCCGGGATGGTGGCGCTTGCCATGGGCAAGGGCGGGGCGTTTGAGCTGAACTACAGCTCTGACATCGACCTGATCTGCCTGTTCGATGAAACCCGCTACAGCACGGATGACTATCTTGAGGCGCGGGCCGGGTTGATCAAGGCGACCCGACAGATGGCCGCTCTGATCGGGGATGTCACCGGCGAGGGCTATGTGTTCCGGACCGACCTGCGGCTGCGGCCCGATCCGTCCGTGACCCCGGTCTGCGTGCCCATGGCGGGGGCGGAGAGCTACTATGAGAGCATGGGCCGCACCTGGGAGCGCGCCGCCTATATCAAGGCCCGCGCCTGTGCCGGCGATATCGCCGCCGGGGAGCGGTTCCTCAAGACGCTGACGCCCTTCGTCTGGCGCAAGCATCTGGATTTCGCCGCCATCGAGGACGCCCACACCATGCGTCTGCGCATCCGCGAACATAAGGGGCTGGGCGGTGCGATCACGCTGCCCGGGCATGATATGAAGCTGGGGCGCGGCGGCATCCGCGAGATCGAGTTCTTCACCCAGACCCGCCAGTTGATCGCGGGCGGGCGCGACGAGTCCTTGCGCGTGCGCGGCACGGTGGACGGGCTGGCGCGATTGGCCGATGCGGGGTGGGTGGCGTCCGATCTGGCGGCGACCCTGACCGATCACTACCGGTTCCACCGCGAGGTGGAGCACCGGTTGCAGATGGTGCAGGACGCCCAGACCCAGAAGCTTCCGGGATCGGATGAGGGCTTTGACCGGCTGGCGGCCTTCATGGGGCGCGACCGCGCGGGGCTTGAGGCCGAGCTGCACGCGCGGCTCGAAGAGGTCCACGCGAAGACCGAAGACTTTTTTGCCCCGGATGCGGCGCCCGATCCGGCCCCGCACAAGTTCGACGAAGGTGTTCTGGATGGCTGGCTGTCCTATCCCGCTCTGCGCTCAAACCGCGCGGTGGAGATCTTCAACCGGCTTAGACCCAAGATCCTCGCGCGGCTGGACGGGGCGTCGGATCCCGAAGGCGCGCTCAAGGCGTTCGATGCGTTCCTCGCGGGGCTGCCCGCCGGGGTGCAGGTGTTTTCGCTCTTTGATGCGAACCCGCCGCTGCTCGACCTGATGGCGGATATCTGCACCACCTCGCCCGAGCTGGCCCGCTATCTGGGCGCGCATTCCGCAGTGCTTGATGCGGTGATCGGTGGAGATTTCTTCGCCCCATGGCCGGGCGAGGCGCGGCTGCATGACGATCTGCTGGGCCTGCTGGGCAAGGCGCCCGACTACGAGGCCAAGCTGGACACGGCGCGCCGCTGGCAGAAGGAATGGCGCTTCCGCACCGGTGTGCACCTGATGCAAGGCGCGGTGAGCGGTGATGAGGCTGGGCGCCACCATGCGGAGCTGGCCGGGGCCGTGATCCGGGCGCTTTGGCCCGTCGTCGTGGAGGAGTTCGCCCGCAAGCACGGCCCGCTACCGGGCAAGGGCGCGATTGTGCTGGGCATGGGGTCGATCGGGGCCGGGCGCATCCATTCGGAAAGCGATCTGGACCTGATCTTGCTTTATGATGCCGACGACGCCGAGATGAGCGAGGGCCCGCGTTCGCTTGCCGTGCGGCCCTATTACGCGCGGCTCACCCAGGCGCTGATCACTGCGCTTTCGGCCCGGATGGCGCAGGGGCAGCTCTACGAGGTGGACATGCGGCTTCGGCCTTCGGGGCGCGGCGGGCCGGTGGCAACGCCTTGGGCCGGTTTCCAGACCTATCAGGAAAACGGGGCCTGGACCTGGGAGCATCTCGCGCTGACGCGCGCCCGCGTTGTGGCTGGGGCCGACGATCTGGCGCAGGATTTCAATGCCTTCCGCGAGGGCCTTCTGCGCCGTAAAGGCCAGGAGGACAAAGTGCGCGCCGATCTGGCCGAGATGCGCCAAAAGATCCGCGATGCGAAAGGGCCCGCCGGGCCGTGGTCGGCGAAGCTGGGGCCGGGGCGGCTTCAGGACGTGGAGCTGGCGGCGCAGAGCCTCGCCCTGCGCGCCGGAGCGCCCGCACGGGCCGCCTCCGGGCAGATCGCAGCGGGAGCCGAAGCGGCGAAGATCGACGCAGACGGCGCGGCGCGGCTGGAGGCCGCAGCGGCTCTGTTTTGGGACCTGCAGATCACCGGAAAGCTGCTCGTCGGTGAGGCGCCGCTTGATCCGCAGGCCTTGGGGGCGGGCGCGCAGGCGCTGCTGTGCCGTGTCCTTGGGGCAGACGATATGGCGGCGGCGGAGCGCAAGATCTCGGCCACCGCCGAAGCGGCGGATGCCGCCATCACTGCACTGCTGTCGGAGGCATAGTCATGGCCCGCTCTGACCACCCCGCCGATCCGCGCGGTCTGATCCATGAGGCCTACCGTATGGAGGGCCTGTCCGCCGTGGAGTGCCGGGCGATCTTTTTCGATTGGGCGCTCGGCGCGACCAGCGACGATCTGCCAGCAGACGCTGCGGCGCTCCTCGCTCATTTTGAGCCGCTGCACCCCGATCATCCGATGACCGACGTGCTTAGGGAAAGCGCGGTGCCTCGGGCCCCCACGCAGCGTCCGCGCCGCCGGTCCCGGAGGGACTAGCGCCGCTCATCCGGCCTTAGCCGCGCAGAGCGCTCGCGGCGGCGGCAAGGGCTTCGATCCCGGCCCAGTCGCCACGCTCCACCAGATCGCGCGGCGTGACCCAGCTCCCGCCGCAGCACATGACATTGGGCAGGGATAGATAGTCCTTAGCGTTTGCAGGCGACACGCCCCCGGTGGGGCAGAAGGTGACCTGCGGGATCGGGGCGCCGATCGCCTTGAGCGCGGGCGCCCCGCCCGAGGCTTCCGCCGGGAAGAATTTCTGCACGCTGTAGCCGCGCTCGAGCAGGCGCATGGCCTCGCTGGCGGTGGCGGCGCCGGGCAGGAGGGGCAGGTCTTCGGCCTCGCAGGCGTCCAGCAGCCGGTCGGTCGCACCGGGGGCGACGCCGAACCGCGCGCCAGCGGCTTTCGCGGCCCGCACGTCTTGCGGGGTCAGCAGCGTGCCCGCGCCGACCACGCCTCCTTCGACCTCGGCCATCTGCGCAATCGCATCGAGCGCGGCTTTTGTGCGCAAGGTCACTTCCAGCACCGGCAGCCCCCCGGCGACGAGCGCCTCGGCCAACGGGCGGGCGGTCGCCGCGTCTTCGACCACCAGCACCGGGATCACCGGGGCGAGCGCACACAGGCGCGCGGTTTCTAGCGAGGCGTCTTGCGGGGTCATGGTCGGGCTCCTGATGGGGCGAGGCGTGGGGGCTCTGCCCCCACACCCCCGAGGTATTTATTCAAAAGAGAAGAGGGGCGAGGCGCCGGTGGTGCTGTCTGACACAGCGGCGCGGAAATTGGCGAAGAGCTCGCGGCCCAGACCGCTGTGAGAGGCACTCAGATCGGGGGATGCGGCGTCGCGGCTTGTCAGATCGGCAAGGCAGGTCAGCGTGCCATTGGTGGCGTCCAGCCGGATCACGTCGCCGTCCTGGACCTTGGCCAGCGGCCCTTCGGCGGCGGCTTCGGGGGCGATGTGGATCGCGGCGGGCACTTTGCCCGAGGCGCCCGACATGCGGCCATCGGTGACAAGCGCCACGCGCAGGCCCTGATCCTGAAGCACCGACAGGATCGGGGTGAGCCCGTGCAGTTCGGGCATGCCGTTGGCCTTGGGACCCTGGAAGCGCACGACGATCACGGTGTCGGATGTGAACTCTCCGGCGCGGAAGGCGGCTTTGACGCTGCCTTGGTCGTGGAACACTCTAGCCGGGGCTTCGATGATGTGCCGCTCGGGCGCCACGGCCGAGACCTTGATGACCCCGCGCCCCAGATTGCCGTCCAGCTGCGCCAGCCCGCCCTTGGGCTGGATCGGGCTGGAGACCGGGCGCAGGATCTTGTCGTTGAGGCTCTCGCGCGGGCCGTCGGTGTAGGTGACGCGCCCATCTGACAGTTTGGGCTCTTGCGTGTAGCGCGCAAGGCCCGGACCCGCGACGGTGTGCACATCTTCGTGCAGAAGGCCCGCCCCAAGCAGTTCCCCGATCATGAAGCCCAGCCCCCCGGCAGCGTGGAAGTGATTCACATCAGCGAGCCCGTTGGGATAGACCTTGGCGAGCAGGGGGGTGATCTCGGACAGCTCCGCGAAATCCTGCAGATCGAGCGTGATCCCGGCGGCGCGGGCCATGGCGGGAAGGTGCAGGACGAGGTTCGTGGAGCCGCCCGTGGCCATCAGCCCAACGATCCCGTTCACGAAGGCCTTTTCGGACAGCACCTGTGCGGCGGGGGAGAAATCGTTGCCAAGCGCGGTGATGGCCAGGGCGCGTTCGGTTCCGGCGACGGTCAGGGCGTCGCGCAGCGGGGTGTTCGGGTTCACGAAGCTGGCGCCGGGCAGGTGCAGCCCCATGAACTCCATCAGCATCTGGTTGGAATTGGCGGTGCCGTAGAAGGTGCAGGTGCCGGGTCCGTGATAGGAGGCCATCTCGGCCTCCATCAGGGCGGCGCGGTCCACCTCGCCCTTGGCGAATTGCTGGCGCACGCGCGCCTTTTCGTCATTTGGCAGGCCAGAGGTCATGGGCCCCGCAGGCAGGAACAGCGCGGGCAGGTGTCCGAAGGTCGCGGCAGCCATCACAAGGCCCGGCACGATCTTGTCACACACGCCCAGGTAAAGCGCGGCGTCGAAGGTATTGTGGCTGAGCGCGATGGTCGCGGCCATGGCGATCACGTCGCGCGAAAAGAGAGACAGCTCCATCCCCGGCTGGCCTTGCGTGACGCCATCGCACATGGCGGGCACGCCGCCTGCGACCTGTGCGCTTGCGCCCGCTGCGCGCGCTGTGTCGCGGATTAGGGCAGGGAAGGACTCAAAGGGCTGATGCGCAGAGAGCATGTCATTATAGGCGGTGACGATCCCCAGATGCGGTGCGCGGCCCGCTGCCAGAGTATCCTTATCCGGCATCGCGGCATAGGCGTGGGCTTGGTTGCCGCAGGTCAGATGGGCGCGCGCCGGGCCCTGTGCGATCGCAGCCTCGATCTGCTTAAGGTAGCGCGCCCTCCGGTCGCTTGACCGTTTCACGATCCGGTCGGTGACGGCACGAAGAGTGGGGTTCAAGGTCATGGCGGGCTCCGGCTGGCGTGTGGCGCAGTCTAGCAGGGATCGTTATCGCTAACAACTGCTGTGGGTCGGTGCGCCGGGATCGCAAAAGCGATCCGGTCCGAGCAATTTTTAGCCACATTCATCGCTCAAAGTTAAAGCCAAAGATACCGTCCAGAAAGGATGACCCATGTCCCGTATGATCCGGTTCGCGGCCCTGGCCGCAGTGTCCATTGCCGCAGGGTGCGCGGCGTCCCATGGCCCGGCCACGCGCGGCGTGCCCTTTGACGGCGAACCGCTGAGCGCCGGTGCCGTCGCGCCTGCCCAGATCACGCCGCTTGACGTGCAGGATGTGCGCGTGAGCTTCCTGCCCGGCCTGAAGGTGAGCGAGGCGAATCGCTACTACCCGCTGGCCGATATCGTGTGGCGCGGTGACCCGATCGGGGACCGGTTCCAGCAGATCCACGCCATAGTCAGCGACGCGATGGCGCGCGGTGTCTCGCCCCTGAACGAGGGCCGGGCGGCAGTGGCCGATGTGCAGATCACGCGGTTCCACTGCCTGACCGAAAAGACCCGCTATTCTGTTGGCGGCACCCATTCGATCAAGTTCAACCTGACGGTGCGCGACGCTGAAACCGGGCAGGTGATCGACGGCCCGCGCGAGGTCGATGCCTCCTTCCCGGGGCTTGGCGGCGAGGCTGCGATTGCGGCGGACCGCATGGGCCAGACCCAGAAGGTGCGGATTACGGACCAGTTGGCCTATGTGATCTTGCAAGAGCTGGGCGGGGCGCCGCAGCCTGTTGCGGTCGCGTCCAACTGATCGCGCTCTTCCCGCGCGCGTCGGGCTGAGATAGGAGGGCGCATGACTGATGCGCCCCATACCCCCGCCGATCCTGCGCAGCGCCCGGTGATCCGGCTGCGCCCCAATGCAGACCCCCGCCGTATCCGGTGGGGGTTTCCGTGGATCTACGACAATGAACTGGTAACTGACCGCCGGACCAAGGCGCTTGCGCCCGGATCGCTCGCCGTGGTGCAGGATGCGGAGCGCCAGGAGCTGGGGCTGGCTGCGGTGTCGCCGGGATCCAAGATGATGGCCCGTATGCTGGACCGCGATCCGGGTGCCGCCGTCGATCACGGATGGTTCGCGGCCCGGCTGCGCAAGGCCCTGACCTTGCGGGAGCGGCTGTTCGATGCGCCGTTTTACCGCTTGATCCACGCCGAGGCCGATGGCCTTCCGGGGGTCATCATCGACCGCTTTGGCGACACGGCGGTGATCCAGCCCAATGCGGCCTGGGCCGATCTTCGGCTGCAGGTGCTGGCCGACGCCCTTGCCGAGGTGACCGGCGTCACCACCATCATTGCCAACGGATCGGGCCGGGGCCGGTCCCTTGAGGGCCTGCCCGAGATGCAGGAGGTGCTGCTGGGCGCCGCGCCGGACGGCCCTGTGCCGGTGCCGATGAACGGCGCGACCTATATGGCCGATCTGACCGGGGGGCAGAAGACGGGGCTCTTCTATGACCAGCGGCCCAATCACGCCTTTGTCGCCCGCATGGCGCACGGGGCGCGGGTGCTCGATATGTTTTCCCATGTCGGTGGCTTTGCCCTCGCCGCGCTTGCGGGCGGGGCGGAGCACGCCATGGCCGTCGATGGCAGCGCCGCCGCGCTTGATCTGGCGGAGCAGGGCGCTCGGGCGGGCGGCGTGGCGGAGCGGTTCACCACGCGCAAGGGCGATGCCTTTGCGCAGATGACGGCGCTGCGCGATGAAGGGGCACGCTTTGATCTGGTGATCTGCGACCCGCCCGCTTTCGCACCGGCCAAACCTGCTCTGACGGCAGGCCTGCGTGCCTATGAGAAAGTCGCGAAGATGGGCGCGGAGCTGGTCGCGGAGGGCGGCGTTCTGACGCTGTGCTCATGCTCGCATGCTGCGACACTTGATAAGTTCCGCAATGCCTGTCTGCGCGGGATTGGACGGGCAGGGCGAAGTCCGGCCCTGATCCGCACCGGCTATGCGGGGCCCGATCACCCGGTGCATCCGCAATTGGCCGAGAGCGGGTATCTCAAGGCGCTGACATTCGCACTATAGGCGGCGGGTAGATCTCCGCAGGATTTCGGATCACGAGGAAAGGGAGAGAATGCGCGCTGTTCTGGATGCTTGTGTGCTCTACCCGACGGTGATGCGGGAGCTTTTGGTCGGCGCCGCGCAGGCCGGGCTCTATGAGGCGCGGTGGTCCGCGCGGATCATCGAAGAATGGGTGCGCGCAGCGGGTCGCGACGGAGCAGAAGCAGAGGCCCGCGAGCGGCTGGTGGCGGAAAGCCTGAATGCGCGCATACCCCAAGGTATGGCGAGCATACCGCAGGGTCTGGAGCAGCGGCTCTGGCTGCCCGATCCGGCGGATGTCCACGTTCTCGCCTGTGCCATCGGCTGTAGCGCCGATGTCATTGTCACCATGAACGCCCGCGATTTTCCCCGAAATGTGCTGGCCGAAGAGGGGCTGAGTCGCGCCGATCCCGACGGGCTGCTTCTGGGCTTTGCTGAGGCGGCGCCCGAGCTGATGGCGGCTCTGGCCGAAGAGGTCCGCGCCCGCGCCGCACTGGGCACCGGGCAGGACTGGACGTTGCGCGCGCTGATGAAGAAGGCCCGATTGCCGCGCCTGGGCAAGGCGTTAGAGCGACAGGCGCAAGGTCGCGACTTGTGATCCGTCCCGGCTTCGGGTCTAGTGCCCGACATGCGATTTCAGGGACAGATATGAAGACGATCACCACCACGGACGGGCTGTCCGAGTTTTGCACCCGCGCGGCGCGCGCGCCTTACATCACCGTCGATACGGAGTTCCTGCGGGAGCGGACCTATTGGGCCAAGCTCTGCCTAGTGCAGATTGCCTATCCCGGCGACGGGGAAGAGGATGCGGTGCTGGTGGATCCGCTGGCCAACGGCCTGTCGCTGGAGCCGCTTTATGTGCTGTTCCGGGATACGAGCGTGGTCAAGGTGTTCCACGCTGCGCGGCAGGATCTGGAGATTTTCCAACACCTTGCTGGCGTGATTCCCGACCCTCTCTTTGACACGCAGGTTGCGGCTATGGTCTGCGGCTTTGGCGAGCAAGTTGGCTACGAGACGCTTGTGCGTAAGGTTGCGGGGGCCTCGCTCGACAAATCATCGCGGTTCACGGACTGGTCCCGGCGGCCTTTGACGGAGGCGCAAAAGTCCTATGCTCTGGGCGATGTGACCCATCTGCGCACGATCTACGAAGATCTGTCCAAACGGATCGAAAAGACGGGCCGCGCCCCTTGGGTGAGCGAAGAGATGGCCGTGCTCAAAGATCCGGCGACCTACGAGGTCGATCCTGAGGATGCCTGGAAACGGGTGAAGACCCGCACTCAATCGGGGCGGTTCCTCGCCATCGTGCGCGAGCTCGCCAAGTTCCGCGAAACTCATGCGCAGGCGCGGGACATTCCGCGCAACCGGGTGTTCAAGGACGACGCCCTGGTGGAGCTGGCCTCCACCAAACCGGGGAGTATGGAGGATCTGGGCCGCTCGCGCCTGCTGCTACGTGAGGCGCGCAAGGGGGCGATCGCGGATGGCATCCTAGAGGCGGTCAAGACGGGGGTGAACTGCCCGGCGGAGAAACTGCCGCGGCCGGACCGCTCCAAGGACAAGCTCGAGGTGAACCCGGCGCTTGCCGATCTGCTGCGCGTGCTGCTCAAGGCGAAGGCGGACGGCGAAGGGGTGGCGCAAAAGCTGATCGCGACCACGGCCGAGCTCGATCGCATCGCCGCCGGGGAGCGTGATGTGAAGGCGCTCCATGGCTGGCGCGACGAGGTGTTCGGGCGCGATGCTCTGGCGCTGTGCGATGGGGCCGTCGGGCTGGCCGTCAAAGGCCAGAAGGTCCAGATCGTCCGGCTTTAGCCGCGCGGGGCGGTCGCCAGACCGTCCAGATGCGCCGCGCATCCCGTGAGCGCGGCGTAATCGTCCGCGATCATGTGGATCGCGAACTGGCCCATGAAATCGCTGAACCGGCCCTTGTCGCGGAACGCGGCTTCGAATCCCAACTCGTGCAGGTGGGGCGCAAAGGCGCGCGCCATGCCGCCCGCGAAGTAGATGCCGCCGAAGGGCAGGTGGTTCAGCGCAAGGTTCCCAGCAACGAGCCCCATGAACCGTGCAAACCCCTCCGCCGCCTGCCGGGCCAGCGGATCGGTGTCATCCCGGAAAGCGTCCACGATGTCGCGAGAGGCCCGCGTTGCCGGGGCGCCCGCCTCATGCGCGCAGAACCGATAGAGCGCCTCAAGCCCGCGACCGGACAGAACGTCTTCCACCGCAGCAACGCCGTGGTCCTGCGCCAGCATCTCTGCCAATTGCAGATCGCGTGCACTGCGCAAAGGCAACAGGGCGTGCCCGGCCTCGGATGGCGTCACGAGCCGCTGGGGCTCGGTCATGTAGACGGGCGCGATGTTGAAGCCGGTGCCGATCCCGATCACAAGCTTGGCCGCCTGATCACCAGCGGGGTGCTCAGATGGCAGGATCAGCTCGGTTCCGGTCTGCGGGAGGTGCCCCAGGGCGTGACCTTGGGCCTGCAGATCGTTGAGGATCGCGGTGCGCTCGGCGCGGGCGATCTCGGCCAGGGTTTCCTTGTCCATGCTCCAGCCGCGATTGGTCAGATGGGCAACGCCGTCGCGCACCGGTCCGGCCATCGCCACGCAGGCGGCCTTGCAATCCACTTCGTCTTCTTCCGCGATATAGCGGCGCAGCACATCGCTCAGGCTGTCGTGGTCGTCATTGGCGTAGCGCCGCACCGTGTCCTTGAGCACCTGCGTGCCATCGGCCAGGGCCACGCGCGTGTTGGTGCCCCCCACATCGGCGACAAGGCTCAGATGATTGGCGGGGTAGGTCATGGGGCGCTCCTGGATCGCACGGCGGGAATCGGGCGCGGTGTTAGGCCGGTTTGCACATCCGCTTCAAGCCCGGACCACATGCGCGGGCACTGGCCCGGTGGAGCGCCCTGCGATCAGCTCGGCCTCAAGAAGCCGAGTCAGCGGTGGCGCCTTGGGAGAGCGGATCCGCTGGATCAACAGATCCGCGCTAAGCTCGCCCGCTTCGCTGACGGAGGACCGCAGCACCGAGAACACCGGCGGATCGGCGCTGTCGCGCAGATAGGACAGATCGTCATCGAAGGTGATCAAAGAGACGTCCTCGCCCAGCCTCAAGCCGCGCTCCTGCACAGCGCGCCGAACGCCAAAGGCCGAGATCAGCGAAGAGACGACGAAGGCCGTGGGCGGGGCGGGGCGGTCGAGCATCTCTCCCGCGTCCCGCCAGCCGTTATGCTCGTTCATCTCTCCGCTGCGGGCGCGGTCGGGATCGGGGCTGATCCCCGCTTCGCGCAGGGCGTCTTCCCAGCCTTTGCGCCGCCGCCACGCAAAATCAAGCTGCTCGTCGCCGTTGATGAGCGCGATGTTCCGGTGGCCCAGCTCCAGCAGGTGCCGGGTTGCTGTGTGGAAGGCGGAGCGGTTGTTCACATCGACCCAATCATAGGGCAGGGACACGTTCGAGCTGCGCCCATGCACAATGAACGGCATGCCGATATCCTTCAGCATGGCGATGCGCGGATCATCCACCAGCGGGGCTTGTACCACGACACCATCAACGCTGCCCTGCTGCGCCAATGCGCGGTATGTCAGCTCTTCCTGCGTGTCGGGGACGATGGAAAGCGACATCGTGTAGTGGTGACGGCCATAGGCGATGTTGGCTCCGGCGAGAAAGTCCCCGAAAACGGGGTTCACCATTTCGTTCTGGCGGGTCGTGGTGATCACATGCCCGATCGCGCCTGACTTGCCCGTCGCCAGCCCGCGGGCGCGGGGGTTGGGGCGATAGCCATGATCGCGAGCCGCGTCCTGAACGCGTTTTCGGGTGGTTTCGCTGACCTCCGGGTAACCGTTCAGCGCGCGGCTGACCGTCGTCTGGCTCAGTCCAAGCAATTCGGAAAGCTGTTTGAGATTCACGTGCGCCAAGGCTCCTGCATGAAGGTGCGGATCCAACTTTAGGGAGAGTTTACCCATTCGTCAAAGCGCCTTGGTTATGCTGCGCTGCGGCTGAGGTTTTCCTTGATTGCGACGTCATGTCGATTGACATGATGGGGGAAGTGCCGCAGGGTTTGCGGACTTTCAAAGCGCTTTGACGGTGTGCGCTTCGACGTTGCGCATGGCACCTTTGGGGCGCTGCCCTGGCTGCTTCAGATCGCGCGGTTTCGCGCATGGGAGGATCACCATATGACCAAGACGTTCTTTTTCACCGCCACGGTTGCCGGACTTGCGCTGAGCGCAGGGATTGCGTCGGCAGAGGCCCCCTTTGAGCGGGGCGAAGCCGGGTTGAACTGGGATAGCCTCGATGCTTTCGCCGCGGAGTATGACCTCTCTGGCGAGACACTGACCATCTCCGGCCCCTGGCTTTCGCCTGAATCGGAGCGTTTTGACGGCCTGCTCGAGTACTTCATGGAAGCCACCGGCGCCAAGGCGAGCTATGCGGGCTCTGACAGTTTCGAGCAGCAGATCGTCATCGACGCGGAAGCTGGGTCCGCCGCGAACCTCGCCGTGTTCCCGCAGCCGGGCCTTGCCGCCACGCTGGCCGAGCGCGGGCAGCTCACCCCGCTGGCCGAGGGCACGGGCGAGTGGATCGCCGAGAACTTCGCCGCCGGTCCGTCCTGGGTCGATCTGGGCACCTACAAGGACGCGAACGGCGCCGATCAGGTCTATGGCTATTTCTTCAACGTGAACGTGAAATCGCTGGTCTGGTATGTGCCCGAGAACTTCGAGGATGCCGGCTATGAAGTCCCTGAGACCATGGAAGAGCTCAAGGCTCTGACCGAGCAGATGGTGGCCGATGGGGAAACCCCTTGGTGCATCGGTCTGGGCTCTGGCGCGGCGACGGGCTGGCCCGCCACCGACTGGGTTGAGGATATGATGCTGCGCACCCAGTCCCCCGCCGATTACGACGCCTGGGTGAGCAACGATCTGAAGTTCAACGATCCCAAAGTCGTCGAAGCGATCGAAGATTTCGGCTGGTTCGCCAAGAATGATGCCTATGTGCAGGGCGGAGCGGGCACCGTCGCGTCGACCGATTTCCGCGACAGCCCCAAGCCGCTCTTTGCCTCGCCTCCGGGCTGCTACATGCACCGTCAGGCTTCCTTCGCCCCGGCCTTCTTCCCCGAAGGGACCGAAGTGGGTGAGGACGCGGATTTCTTCTACTTCCCGGCCTATGCTGAAAAGGATCTGGGCAAGCCGGTTCTCGGCGGTGGGACGCTCTTCGCGATCACCAATGAAAGCGATGCGGCGCACGCCTTTATCGAGTTCCTCAAGACGCCCTTCGCACATGAGGTCATGATGAAGCAGACCGGGTTCCTCACGCCCCATTCTGGTGTGAACCTGGATGCCTACGCGACCGACACGCTGCGCAAGCAGGGGGAAATCCTGCTGAATGCGACCACCTTCCGCTTTGATGCGTCCGATCTGATGCCGGCCGCAATCGGCGCGGGCACGTTCTGGACCGGAATGGTCGACTATGTGGGCGGCAAGTCCGGCCAGGACGTCGCCGACGAAGTTCAGGCCAGCTGGGACGCGCTGAACTAAGCAGCGGACAAGAACCGCCACGGGCCGCCCGGCCCGTGGCCCGATCCCGAACGCGGCGCGCAGACGCTGCAGGGGCTATCAGGGGAGGAAACGCCATGCATCCAGCCTTGCAGGGTCTGTTGACCATCATCATCGGCGTTGGCGGCTGCGTCGGGTATTTCTACCTGTCCAACCAGGTTCTGGACAACGTGCTCTTCCCCGCGCGCGGGGCTCATGCCGGGCGCAATATCAACCGCGCCAATCGCATCCGGCCCTGGCTTTTCCTGCTGCCCGCGATGATCGCGCTCGGGCTTTATCTGGCTTACCCGGTGGTTGAGACGCTGCGCTTGTCGCTGCTCAGCCGGGTGCCGGGTGGATATGAATTCGTCGGGCTAGAGAACTATACGAAAATGGCGCAGGAGCCCAAGTTCTGGGAGGCGCTGCGCAACAATATGCTGTGGCTGATCGTGGTGCCTGCGGCCTCGACCGCGTTCGGCCTGCTGGCCGCGCAGCTCACCGACCGGATCGGCTGGGGCAATATCGCAAAATCGCTGATCTTCATGCCCATGGCGATCTCCTTCGTGGGCGCGTCGGTCATCTTCAAGCTGATCTACGACACCCGCCCGGAGGGGCAGGCCCAGATCGGCGTTCTGAATGCGCTGTGGCTGCAATTTGACGGCGGCATCGGATCCTTCCTGCTGCTGCGGCTGTTACCGGGGCTGCTGATCCTCGGGTTTGCTGCAGCTCTGGCCTATGTGCTGTGGCTGGTCGCGCGCCCGCTGGTGCAGCCGGGCACGGCGCGCGGCGAAGGTATTGCGGCCAAGCTGCTGCGCGCGGTGGGCACGCTCTTGCTGGGCTGGCTGCTGTTCGTGTCCCTGCGCGCCGTGCTGGGGGTGTTCCTGGCATCGCTCCCCTTCGGAGAGCCGCAGACCTGGCTGACCATCCCATTCTACAACAATTTCTTCCTGATGGTGGTGCTGATCTGGATACAGACCGGCTTTGCCATGGTGATCCTGTCCGCCGCGCTGCGCGGCATCCCCGAAGAAACCGTCGAAGCCGCCATCGTGGATGGGGCCAACCCGTTCCAGATCTTCTTCCAGATCAAGGTGCCGCAGATCATGGGCACCATCGTGGTGGTCTGGACGACAATCACGCTGGTTGTGCTGAAAGTGTTCGACATCGTCTTTGCCATGACCAATGGCCAATGGGAGACGCAGGTTCTGGCGAATTACATGTATGACAAGCTGTTCCGCGCGAATGACTGGGGCATCGGGTCGGCTTCGGCGATCGTCATCATGGTGCTGGTGAGCCCGATCCTGGTCTGGAACGTCTACAACGCACGCAAAGAAATGCGCTGAGGGAGGGGGCCATGGACAACATCGCCGGAACCAAATCGGGCCTGAGCTGGGCCGTCCACATCGCCACCCTCGCGCTTGTGCTGCTGTGGCTGTTCCCGACCGTGGGGCTGTTTGTGTCCTCGTTCCGCACGGCGGATCAGATCTCCGGTTCGGGCTGGTGGGCGTCGCTGGCGCCATCGGAACAGAACCTGACCCTGCGCGCCGCCGATCCCGACGACTTTGCCGTGCAGCACGGGGATATCTGGGTCGTCGAAGGGCAGATCTTTGAGGAAGGCAAGGGCGCCGAGATCAAGGCCTGGGGCACCTCGTCCCGCGCCGTGGATGCCTATCAGCCGGGCGATCTGGCCGAGATGAAGGGCGATGAGACCTTCACCCTCAACGCCGATGGCACCTATCGCTGGACCGGGAAGGAACAACTGACCGGGCGCGGGCAACGGGTGTTCGTGACCGGCGTCACCCCGCCTGAGTTCACGCTCGACAATTACAGCACCGTGCTGGCCAATGACGGATCGAATGACAGCATGGCGAAGGCGTTCTTTAACACGCTGACGGTGACGATCCCGGCGACGATCATCCCCATCGTTGTGGCGGCCTTCGCGGCCTACGCGCTCGCATGGATGCAGTTTCCGGGCCGGGCCTTGCTGATTGCCATCGTTGTGGGGCTGCTGGTCGTGCCGCTGCAACTGGCGCTGATCCCGCTGCTGAAACTGCACCTGGGGATTGGCATCGGGAAGGGCTATCTGGGCGTGTGGCTGGCGCATACGGGCTTTGGCCTGCCGCTGGCGATCTATCTCTTGCGCAACTACATGGTCGGGCTGCCGCGCGACATTATCGAAAACGCCAAAGTGGACGGCGCCACCGATTTCCAGATCTTCACCAAGATTATCCTGCCGCTCAGCTTTCCGGCGCTCGCCAGCTTTGCCATCTTCCAGTTCCTGTGGACGTGGAACGATCTGCTGGTGGCCAAGGTGTTCCTGATCGACGCCACCGGCAACACCACCGTGATGACCAACCAGATCGTCGAGCTGCTGGGCACGCGCGGCGGCAACTGGGAAATTCTCGCCACCGCCGCCTTCGTGTCGATCGCGGTGCCGCTGGCGGTCTTCTTTGCAATGCAACGCTATCTGGTGCGCGGCCTGCTGGCTGGCTCCGTGAAGTAAGGACGAGACATGACAAAACCTGCCGGTTCCCTGACAGCCCTGACCATCGACAAGGATTGGTGGCGGGGCGCGGTGATCTACCAGATCTATCCGCGGTCCTATCAGGACAGCAATGGCGACGGCGTGGGCGATCTGGCCGGGATCGTGCAGCGCCTGCCGCATATTGCCTCTCTGGGCGTGGATGCGATCTGGATCAGCCCGTTCTTCACGTCTCCGATGAAGGATTTCGGCTATGACGTGAGCGATTATTGCGACGTCGATCCCATGTTCGGCAGCCTTGCCGATTTCGACATGCTGGTGAACGAGGCCCACAAGCTGGGCCTGCGGGTCATGATTGATCTGGTGCTCAGCCACACCTCGGACGATCATGACTGGTTCAAGGAAAGCCGGGCCTCGCGCGATAACGCGAAAGCCAACTGGTATGTCTGGGCCGATCCCAAGCCGGACGGCACGCCGCCCAACAACTGGCTGTCGATCTTTGGCGGCTCCGCCTGGCAGTGGGACAGCCGCCGGGAGCAGTATTACCTGCACAACTTCCTGACCGCGCAGCCCGATCTGAACTTCCACGAACCGCAGGTGCAAGACGCGCTGCTTGACGTGGTGCGGTTCTGGCTGAACCGGGGGGTGGACGGGTTCCGGCTCGACACGATCAACTTCTACGTCCACGACGCGGAGCTGCGCGATAACCCGCCGCTGCCGATGGATCAGCGCAATGGCTCCATTGCGCCGTCGGTGAACCCCTACAACCACCAAGAACACATCTACGACAAGAACCGCCCGGAGAACCTTGAGTTCCTGGAGAAATTCCGTGCGGTGCTGGAGCCTTTCGGGGCCGCCGCCGTGGGCGAGGTGGGCGATGCGCAGCGCGGGTTGGAGATCATCGGGGAATACACCTCGGGCGCGCGGGTGCAGATGTGCTACGCCTTCGATTTCCTGTCGGCCGATGATCTGAGCGCGCCGACGGTGGCGCAGGTCATGACCCAGTTCGATGAGGTCGCCGGAGACGGCTGGGCCTGCTGGGCGTTCTCGAACCATGACGTAATCCGCCACGCCACCCGCTGGGATCAGGGGCGCGGGGCGCTCAAGGCCTATGTGACCGTGATCGCCTGCCTGCGCGGATCGGTGTGCTTCTATCAGGGCGAGGAGCTGGGCCTGACCGAAGCGGAGCTGGCCTTCGAGGATCTTCAGGATCCGTATGGCATCGAATTCTGGCCCGAATTCAAAGGCCGCGATGGCTGCCGCACCCCCATGGTCTGGAGCGATGAGGACGACCACGGCGGATTCACCACCGGACGGCCCTGGCTGCCCGTGGCGCGGGAGCACCTGCCGCTGGCGGTGAGCCGCCAGGAGGCCGATCCGGGTGCGCTTTTGCATCACTACCGCCGGGTTCTCGCGTTCCGCACGGCGCATCCTGCGCTCGCCAAGGGCACGCAAAGCAAGGTCGAAGCCAGCGGCACGGTGCTCCATTTCACCCGCGCTTTCAAAGGGGAGGAGGTGCTGTGCATCTTCAACCTCAGCGCCGCACCGGCTGACTTCGACCTGCCAGCGGGCGGCTGGACCATCGTCGGGGAGGAGCTGGGCGGGGCGCACCCTTCGGCGGACGGGAAATTGCATCTTGGGCCTTGGCAGCCCTGCCTGGCGACGCGCCGGGTCTGACGAGGAGGATAAAACGCGATGGCGGATCTGAAACTGACCCATGTGGCCAAGACCTATGGCGGCACGGTGAATGTGCTCAAGGACATTAACTTGGACATCAAGCAGGGGGAGCTGATCGTTTTCGTGGGCCCTTCGGGCTGCGGGAAATCGACGCTGCTGCGGATGATCGCGGGCCTTGAAAATATCACTGAGGGCACGCTTGAGATCGACGGACACGTGGTCAATGACGTCCCGCCCGCACAGCGCGGCATCGCCATGGTGTTCCAGTCCTACGCGCTCTATCCGCACATGACGGTGCGGGACAATATGTCCTTCGCGCTCAAGCTCGCGAAGAAGAGCCGCGCGGAAATCGACGAGGCGGTGGATCGCGCTGCCAAGGTGCTTCAGCTCGATCCGTATCTCGACCGCCTCCCCAAGGCGCTTTCTGGCGGGCAGCGGCAGCGGGTGGCCATTGGCCGCTCCATTGTGCGCGATCCGAAGGTCTATCTGTTCGATGAGCCGCTCTCGAACCTTGACGCGGCCTTGCGCGTAGCGACCCGGATCGAGATCGCGCAGCTCAAGGAATCCATGCCCGAAAGCACGATGATCTACGTCACGCATGACCAGGTGGAAGCCATGACCTTGGCGAGCCGCATCGTGGTGCTGGCCAACAAGGGCATCGCGCAGGTGGGCACGCCGCTGGATCTTTATGAGCGCCCGGACAATGAGTTTGTCGCGCAGTTCATCGGCTCTCCGGCGATGAACCTGCTGCCCGGCGAAATCACCGGCACCGGCGCGCAGACGACCGTGACGCTAGAGGGGGGCGGGACGGTGGTGTCCGCCGTGCCGACGCAGGACGCAGACCGGGGGCTAAAAGTGAATGTCGGGATCCGCCCCGAAGATTTCGTAGAGCTGCCAGCAGATGCCGATGACTACGTCTACAAGGGGATCGTGCGCATCACGGAGGCGCTCGGCGAGGTTACCCTTTTGTATTTCGAAACCCCGGAGGGCGTGGATCCCGTGATCGCCAAGCTGCAAGGCATTCATGGCGGGATGCGTCACCAGGAAGTGCGCCTGACCGCCGCTCCGGAAAAAGTGCTTATTTTCCATAACGGTCAATCGCTCTATAACCGGGTCTGATCCACCACGCAGAGGCCCGTCATGACCCGCAATCCCCTGAAAGCCCGGCTCCTTGCCGGAGAGGCCACCCGCGGCCTGTGGCTGGCCCTGACCAGCCCCGCCGCCGCCGAGATCGCCGGACAGGCGGGGTTCGACTGGTGCATGATTGACGGGGAACACGCGCCCAACACGCTTGAAAGCCTCGCCGCGCAGCTGCGCGCGCTTGAGCCGACCCCGGCCCAGGCCTGCGCCCGTGTGCCGATCGGAGAGGACTGGGTGATCAAGCAGGTGCTCGATCTGGGCGTTATGAATATCTTGATCCCCATGATCCATGACGGCGACGCCGCGGCCGGTGCAGTGGCCGCCTGCCGCTACCCGCCCGAAGGCGTGCGCGGGGTCGGTGCGGCTCTGGCGCGGGCGACGGGCTTTGGCGGCGACAGGGCCTATCTTGATGAGGCCAATGATGCGATCTGCGTCATGGTTCAGGCCGAAAGCCGCGCGGCGGTCGAAAACATCGACGCCATTGCGGGCACGGACGGCGTGGATGTCGTCTTTATCGGCCCCGCCGATCTGGCCGCCGATATGGGCCACCGGGGCAACATGACCCATCCCGAGGTCATGGAGGCCATTGAGCTCCTGATCGCCCGGATCCATGCGGCGGGGAAGGTGGCCGGAACCGTGGTGTTCGATCCGGACGTTGCGCAGTGGATGGCCGGAAAGGGTGTGACCTTTCTCGGCATCGGGGGCGATGCCACAACCCTGCGCGCGGGGCTGGAGGCTCTGGCACAGGGGTAGGGGCGATACATGCCAGGTCTGGCCTCGCCAAGCTGCTAGGCCGGGGCGCCGCGCAGAGAAACCGCCCTCAGGAACAGCGCGAGGACACCCGCGCCTATGGCCAGCCAGACAGAGCCCGTCCAGACGAGACTGTAGGTCTGGGTCGCTGTGAACACATAGCCGCCGGCATAGGCGCCCATCGCCCCGCCAATCGCATGCCCGGCCGAAATCAGCCCCATTGCAAGCCCCATCATCTTGATCCCGACATGGCTGGCCACCAGGCTGGCCGTCACCGGCACGGTCGCATAATCGACCGCCCCAAACAGGATGGCGAACAGGAACAGCATGTCGATGGATGTGCCGGGAATACTGCCGAGCAAAACAAACGTGAGCGCGCGGAGCATATAGATCACCGCAAGGAGAAGCGGGCGATCAACACGATCCGTCAGCCACCCGGCGGCGATCATGCCGATCAGATTGACCAGTGACAGAAGGCCATAGGCGGTTGCGCTCGGGAGAGGCGGGAACCCGCAGAATGCAGCGAAGGGGAGCAAGTGCGTCTCGATGACGCCGGTTGTGGTGAACCCGCAGATGAGGAAGCTCCAAAACAGCAGGTGAAAGGCGGGCCGTCGCAGGATGATCTTGAGATCGTGCCAGATGCTGGTGGGGGCGTCCTCGGCGGCGGTTTCATGCTCTGGCGGAGTATTGGCCCGCAGGCTCATGCGGATACAGGGGATCAGGGCGAAGCTGGCAACGGATAGGGCGCCAAAGCTCCACCGCCAGCTTGCAAATGCCAGCAGCGCCGCAATCAGCGGGACGATCAGGAACTGCCCGCCCGTCGCGCCCGACGTGCCGATCCCCGTCGCAAGCCCTTGATGGACCGAAAAACTGCAGGTCACAGCCGTGGCCACGACATGCGTCGCGACGATCCCGAACCCGACAGCGCAGAACCCCGCAAAGCCGATCATCAGCATCAGCTTCCCGTTCATCAGCGCCACGATTGCGCAGCCCACCCCAAGCAGGCCCATGCCGAGATTGAGTGTGAATTGCGGTCCGCGCCGATCGACCAGCCGTCCTGCAAAAGGAGCGACGATCGCCATGATCACAAGCGCCGCGGCGCCGACGCTGGACACGTAGCTGCTGCTCCAGCCGAATTCCGTTTGCCACACGGGCATGATCAACCCCAACGCGGCGCGGCCCGAGAAGGCCAAAGACAGCGCAAGAAACCCGAACACGACAACGGTCCAGTTCTTTTGGGGCATCGTCGGGCTGGTCTGGGGCATCGGGTGTCTCCTTACCCGTTCGGCATACCGAACCGGGGTCTGGGTGACGAACGAGAAACTGGCCAGATCACTTTAGCCCAGCTAAAGTAACGCATGGCCATTCGCATCCAGGATCTTCATACATTCCACGTCGTTGCGCGTGCAGGTTCCATGCAAGACGCCGCCCATGAGCTTGGCGTGACGCCAGGGGCCATCAGCCAGCGGATTCGCCAGATCGAAGAGCATCACGGCTTGCGGCTGTTCACCCGTAGCAAGAAAGGCCTCGCTCTGACGGCGGCGGGATCGGCGCTGCAGTCGGATATCGGCCCAGCCTTCGACGCGATAAACGCTGCGCGCCGCAAGCATTTTTCGGGTCATGATACGGCCATCCGCATCAGCACATCGCCGACCTTTGCGCATTCCATGCTGGTGTCGAGCCTGGGCAGACTGGCCGAAGAGCATCCCAAGATCAGGGTGTCGGTAGAGACCGACGATCGCTTGGTGGATCTTAAGTCAGAGCCGGTTGATCTGGCGATCCGTCACGGGCTTGGGGGCTATCCGGGGTTGAAGTCGGAATGGCTGTGCTCCCCAGAACTGGTGCTGGTCGCCAGCCCGGCCTTGCTTGAACAAACCGGCCCGTTGAAGGAGCCATCTGATTGCTTGCGCCACAGATTGCTGCCCGATGCGACCGGCAAGGACTGGTCGATCTGGTTTGAGGCCCAGGGCGTTGATGCGAGCGCCGCACTCTATGGTCCACGCTACGGGGACGACTTCTTGACGGTCAAAGCCGTGATGGAAGGGCAGGGCATTGCTCTGCTCAACGATCTTTACGTCGAGGAAGGGCTGGCCTCAGGGCAGTTGGTTCGCGCTTTGGACAGCGCGTGGCCGACCTCCTTTGCCTACTATGCGGTGGCCCTGGAAGAGACCTTTGAAAGGCCCGCCGTGGCGACCTTGGTCAAATGGCTGAAGACGGAGCTCGGCTAGAGGTTTGCCTTGGGGCCGGGTCTGGTGTGCTGCGCTATGCTCAGTCAGGCCCGGCAGCACCGGACGCCCGGATGGCAGCCCCGGACCGGCCCGCTAGAACGCGCCGTTTTCCAGCACGCCATCCGTGCTCATCTGAGCGTAGAGCAGCCCCTCGCGCAGGCCCCGGTCGGCCACGGACAGGCGGTCCGTCGGCCAGAGTCGCATGAGCGCCTGCAAGATTGCGGCGCCTGACATGATCAGGGCCTGCCTTTCCCGCCCGATGCGCGGATCGGCGCGGCGGCCTTCTTCGCCCAGATGCAGGTAGGTGCGGATGACGGAGTCGATCTGGTCCGACGTCATGCGCAGACCATCCACCTTGGTGCGGTCGTAGCGCTTGAGTCCCAGATGCGAGGCGGCGACCGTGGTCACGGTGCCCGAGGTGCCGATGATCTGGAACCCCTCGCGGCTCTGCTCCGAGGCGGAGGGCGCGAAATCGGCCAGGTTCTCTTCGAAGAACCACGACATGAGCGCGAACCGAGCCGCGTCGTCTTCGACATCGTTGAACTGATCACGCAGGGTCGCAACGCCCAGCGGCACCGAAATCCAGTCCACCACCTTGGCGACGGGGAAGGGGCCCGGGTCCTGCTTGAACCCCGTATGCAGCCGCATGATCGCGCGGGGGCGGTCGCGGTTGGGCACGTTGGTCAGGTCGATCCAGACCAATTCCGTGGAGCCGCCGCCGATATCCACGACCAAAAGCTGATCTGTCCGTGTGGACACCAAAGGCGCGCAGGAGATGACCGCCAGCCGGGCTTCTTCCTCGGGCTCGATGATCTCCAACTTCAGGCCGGTCTCGCGCTTCACCGCATTGATGAAATGCTGGGAATTGCGGGCGCGGCGGCAGGCTTCGGTGGCGACCAGCCGCATGCGCGTCACGTTGTGACGCTTGATCTTTTGCATGCAGACGCGCATCGCGCCGATCGTGCGTCCCATAGAGGCCCGCGACAAACGCCCAGTCTGCTCCAGCCCGTTGCCGAGCTGAACCGTTTTCGAGAAACTATCGACCACATGAAACTGGCTGCCCTTCGGTTGGGCAATCAGCATGCGGCAACTGTTCGTGCCCAGATCCAGGGCCGCATACAGGCGGTCTGGATCGGACGAAGCCGGCGCGGGTGGCTCGACCGCCTTGGGGAACGCGCCCGCGCCTGCGGGACGCTTGGGCGCCATCGTTACGCCCTCCGGGATGTCGTGTTAGGGATAACGATAGGGGCGCACCTGTTCCCGCGCAAGCCCTGCCTCATCTTCGATGTGAACAATATGACGCTCCCGTGATCTGGCGGGGCGGGGGCATCCGTGAAACACATCGCGGGCCGCGTCGTCGCAACGTCGGGGCAAGATGTCGATTTCCGCCCCTCAACCGAGGGGGGCGCAAGATAACACTGGCTTCACGGAGGAGGCACATGGCGGACGTCACAGTAGTCTATTGGCGCGATATCCCGGCGCAGGTTCTGGTTGGGCGCGGACGGCGCGCGGTGAAGGTCGCTCTTTCGGAGCGGTTCGAGCAGGCCATCGACCGCGCCGCCATGAAGGGGGGCATGGCCGGGACCGATGACTACCTGGGCGAATGGCGCCGTGCCGATCCCATTCCCGTCGAAGGCTCGGACGCGGAGGCCGCGCAGGCCACCGCCGACAGGCTGGAGCGGGACTATGACCGTGAGCGTCTCAAGGCGCTGATCGACAACGAGGGGCGCGCGTGACGTGATCCGCTGGCCCGACATCAAGGAGGCCATGATGTCGCTTCTATCCTTTCGCAGCGGGTCCAAATCGGCCCCGGTCAGCGATCTTCTGACGGGCTATTCTATCGAGGTGATGCCGCGCACGGCGGCCAAGATCCCCGATTTCAAGGCGCTGCTGCCCCAAGGCACCCGTGTCTATATCGCCCATATCGAGGGCACCCCGATCGAAGACATGGTGGCCACGGCCAAACGCCTGAACGCGGACGGCTTCCCGGTCATGCCGCATTTTCCCGCGCGGATCATCAAGGACCGCGCGACGCTGGGTGACTGGATCGCGCGCTATCAGGGCGAAGCCGATGTGCGGCAGGGGCTGATCCTGGCAGGGGGCGTGGCCAAGCCCCATGGCGATTATGACAGCGCGATCCAGCTTCTTGGCAGCGGCGCCTTTGATGCGGCGGGCTTTACCCATCTGCATGTGGCGGGCCACCCCGAAGGCAACCGCGACATCGACCCGCAAGGCGGCACCCGGAATGTCGATGAGGCGCTCGCTTGGAAGCAGGGATTTTCGGAGCAGACCGACGCGCAGATGGCCATTGCCACGCAGTTCGCCTTCGAGGCCGGGCCCATCGCGGATTGGGCCGACGATCTGCATGCGCGCGGCATCACGCTGCCGATCCATCTGGGCATCGCGGGCCCGGCGAAGCTGCAAACCATGATCAAATTCGCGCTCGCCTGCGGTGTCGGCCCCTCGCTCAAAGTGCTGCAAAAGCGGGCGATGGATGTCTCCAAGCTGCTGCTCCCGTATGAGCCCACCGACATGCTGGTCGATCTGGCGCGGTTGCAGGCTGCTGGCCGCGCCGCCAATATCGAACAGATCCACCTCTTCCCGCTGGGCGGCATCACGGCATCGATCGACTATGCCGCGCGCCACGGCGCCTCCGCCCGCACCGCAACCGCCTGACCCTTAGGAAGGACCGCGAATGACCCGCACCGTTGTCGAGAGCAAGACCAAGACCGCCATTATCGGCTTTGACCAGCCGTTTTGCGTGATTGGCGAGCGCATCAACCCCACCGGGCGCAAGAAGCTTGCCGCCGAGCTGGAGGCGGGGGATTTCTCCACCGTCGAGAAGGACGCGCTTGAGCAGGTGGCCTGCGGGGCGACGATGCTCGATATCAATGCGGGGGTGGTCTACAATTCGAACCCCAATCCGAACGAGACCGAGCCGCCGCTCATGACCAAGATGATCGAGCTGGTGCAGGGTCTGGTGGATGTGCCGCTGTGCATCGACAGCTCGGTGCCTGCTGCCTTGGAGGCGGGGCTGGCCGCTGCCGAAGGCCGCCCGCTTCTGAACTCTGTCACCGGTGAAGAGGAACGGCTGGAGCTGGTCCTGCCTTTGGTCAAGAAATACAACGTGCCGGTGGTGGCGATCTCGAATGACGACACCGGGATCAGCGAAGACCCGGATGTGCGTTTCGCCGTCGCCAAGAAGATCGTCGAGCGCGCCGCCGATTTTGGCATCCCCGCCCATGACATCGTGGTGGATCCGCTGGTCATGCCCGTTGGCGCCATGGCCACCGCCGGTCAGCAGGTCTTTACCCTCGTGCGCCGTCTGCGCGATGAGCTGGGCGTGAACACGACCTGCGGTGCGTCGAACATCTCCTTCGGACTGCCAAACCGCCACGGCGTGAACGCGGCCTTCCTGCCCATGGCCATCGGGGCGGGCATGACCTCTGCGATCATGAACCCGGTGCGGGCGGTGGAAATGGAGGCGGTGAAGGCGGCCAACCTTTTGATGAACCACGACCCGTCCGGCATGGACTGGATCGGCTTTGCTCCGGTGCTGGAGCAGGTGGGCCAGGGCACCCCCTTCGCAGAAGCGGCCAAGGCGGCCAAGGCTGCGTCCGGCAGCGGGCGCGGGGGCCGTCGCGGCGGGCGCCGCCGCGGCTAAGGGATCGGGAGCGGCGCGCGGGCGCCGCTCCCTTCGGGCTTAGAGCCCCATGCAGTTCGCGTAGAAGGTCACCGTCGCCGGCCAGTCGGAGAAGATGCCTTCGATGCCCACGTCCTGGGCCAGAACGTCGAGGATGGCGAAGTAATCGGCATCGTTGTCGGTGGCATCGGTCACCGACTGGAAGTACCAGCCGCCACCGGTGGTGAGCGGGCCAGAACGCTCCAGCGTCCAGGTGATCAGCTTGAGCCCGGCCGCCTTGGCTTCCTTGGCATAGACCGACGGCACCATCTCACCGTCTTCCAGCGTAACCAGCATCCACATCGGCGGGGCGATGAACTTCACGCCCTTCTCGGCCAGATCGGCCATGGAGTATTCCCAGGTCTCCGGATCGTTCAGATCGAAGCCTTCGTTGTCATACTGGTCGTCCAGATAGACAGCCTGCGCGCCGAATTCCGGCTCGTTCTCGATCCAGTAGAGCACATCGTCCAGGTTGAAGCTCTGCGCCCACACGTCCGACGCGGGCACGCCAGCGGCCTTGTATTCGTCGATCATCTTCTGAGCGTAATCGGCCTGGGTGAAGCCTTCATGCGGCATCTCCACGGACGGGCTCTTGAGCTCGGGGGTGAACTTGGCGCCCAGATCGCGGAACAGCTCGATGGACTGGGCGTGGGTCAGCAGCTCGGCACCGTTCACGTAGAGATCGGTGCGGAAATCGGCGGTGCCGCCCAGGTACTCTTCGGCCGTGGTGGCGGCGCCGTTGGCGGCGTCCATCTTCGGCTCCAGGGTCAGGAACTCTTCCAGCGTCAGATCCGAGGTGCGGCACTCGGCGCTCGCCTTGTCGTCGCCGGAGGCAGGGGTGAAGGGCGTGGTGCACTTCTCGGCCAGATCGGTGGCGACGATATTGGTGGTGGTGTGCAGGTCGTTCTGCGCGTGGCGGCAGACCAGCTCGTGATCCTTGGTGAAGGTCACGTCGCATTCCAGGATACCGGCGCCCATGCGCGCGGCGGCGCGGTTGGATTGCACGGTGTGCTCGGGGAAGGCCATCGGCGCACCGCGGTGACCGATGGAGAACAGGCTGCGCGTGGGCGTCTGGCCGAGGCAGGAGGCCAGCTTGTCTTTGAGCGCGCCGTCTTCCATCTTGTCGATCAGATAGGCGGGACGCACGCCATAGGTCAGCATCTCGGTTTCGGCGACGGCGGGCACCGCCACGCTGGCCAGAAGCCCGGCGGTTAGGATACGGGTGAAGGTCATCGGATCTCTCCATTGGATATGAATGGATGATCCTTGGCGCGGCGACCTCAACAGTTTTGCGACAGCCCGTTGAAACCTGCGCGACATGCTCTCCTTTTGGCTCCGAATACCGCGAGAAGCGCCGCAGGCGCGGGGGGGCAGGCCCTGATCGTACCCAAGGCGCGCAAACGAAAAGAGCGCCCGGAAGGGCGCTCCGCTGGGTCAGGCCGGGACGGGTGGCTTCACATGAAGCCAAGCTCCAGCCGAGCTTCATCGGACATCATGTCCATGCCCCATTGCGGCTCCCAGGTCATGTCCACGTCGATCTGGGCAACGCCGGGCACAGCGCTCACGGCATCTGCGACCCAGCCGGGCATCTCGCCTGCGACGGGGCAGCCGGGGGCTGTCAGGGTCATGATCACGTTCACCGCGTTCTCGTCCGACACTTCGATCGTATAGATCAGGCCGAGGTCGTAGATATTCACCGGGATCTCGGGGTCGTAGACGGTCCGGCAGGCCGCGACGATATCGTCATAGAGCGGGTGCTCAATGGTCGAGGGCTTGATAAGCGGCGCGCCTTCCATGGGGCTTTGATCGGTCATGTGTGGGTCCCGTGTAAACTTGACTGATCATATAGGAATTATGCACGCTCCCGTCAAAGGGTCAGATGCGCTGTCCCTTATCATCCAGGATCAGGCTGCCGTCTTCTTTGGCGTAGGGGCCATCGGGCCACTGGTCCAAAAGATCCAGAACCGCTTCGGAAGGCCGGCACATCCGCACGCCGCGCGGGGTGCAGACGATGGGCCGGTTGACGAGGATCGGGTGTTCGATCATCGCGTCCAGAAGTGCGTCATCGCTGATGCTGTCATCCAGCAGGCCCAGCTCTTCGGCGGGGCTCCGACGGGTCCGCAGGGCCGCGCGCGGGGTCAGCTCGGCGGCGGCAAACAGGGCCAGCAGTTGCGGGCGTGTCCAGCCGGTTTTGAGGTATTCGATGACGGTCGGCTCATATCCGGCGTCGCGGATGATCCGGAGCACATTGCGCGATGTGCCACAATCGGGGTTGTGGTGGATGACGGGTTGCATCTTATTGCTCCTCGCTGGGGTTGGTGGGGCGCAGCAGCCAGCCCGCCAGCTGCGTCGCCATCACCGCGCCAACGATCTGCGCGACGGCAAAGCCGGGCAGATCCACGGGGCGGATCCCCGAGAACGTATCCGTGAAGGCCCGGCCAAGAGCCACCGCAGGGTTGGCAAAGCTGGTCGAGGCGGTGAACCAGTAGGCCGCCGTAATATAAAGACCGACGATCCAGGCCACGGCATCAGCGCGGAAACGGATGGCTCCGAAGATGCAGAACACCAGACCAAAGGTCGCGACGGCCTCGGCTAGCCATTGCGCCTGACCGGTGCGCACTGTGGTGGAGACCTGCCAGATCGAAAGCTCGAACATGGCATGGGCCAGAAGCGCGCCGGCGACGGCTCCGATACACTGCGCGGCGATGTAGGGCAGGGCCGCGCGCATGGGCATGTGGCGGCGCAGGGTGAAGGCCAGCGTGACCGCGGGATTGAAATGCGCGCCCGAGATGGGGCCGAGAATGGTGATCAGAACCACCAGAATGGCGCCGGTGGGGATGGTGTTCCCCAGCAGAGCCAAGGCTACATCATCGGTCAGCCGATCCGCCATGATGCCGGAGCCGACAACGGTGCAGACCAGGATCAGGGTTCCGAGGGCTTCCGCCGTGAGGCGGCGGGTCAGATCGAACATGGGGTGTGTCTCTTGCGGCAGGCCCCCGCCGGGTAGGGGGCTTGCTGCAACGGGTCAACGATTCATTTCCCATACCCTTCGGTATGCAGGGCAAGTGCCGCCGCGCGACGCCCCAGTTCATCCGCGCATTTGGCGCCTGCGCCATTGCCGCCAAGACAAAGCGTGATGGGGCCGTCCTGCTCAATCATTGGCGCGCTATTGGGGGTGAAGCTGGTCACGCAGGCCGCCACCGTGGTTTGACCTGCAGGCAGGGCGGGCATCACATTGCGCAATACGCCGTTGAGATGCTCCGCGACCTCGGCGTTGCCGCCGCTGCGGAACCAGTCGTCAATCTGCTCCGTACCCTCCAGTATGCGATCAATCGGATCGCCGCCGATCTTGAGCCGCAGGCGTCCGTCTGGGTAGCGCACAGGGGGTAGAAGATAATAGTCCGTTCCCTCGCCCGGCGGCTGCCAGACCAGCGAGGGCATGGGGCCGAGCGCTGCGGCCTCGGCCTCGGACAGGGCCACCAGCAGCACCGTCCGCGCCATGCGGCGCAGCGGGGCGGGGAGCGGCATCAGCGTGTCGCCATAGGCTCCGGTGGCAAGGATCGCGCGATCCGCGGTCAGCTCTGAGCCATCGGCGCAGGAGAGCGTCACTGCTCCGGCGCTCCGTTGGATCCGTGTCACCGCGCAGGCGATCCGTTGCATCCCGGCCTGAACGGCCACCGCGTTGCTGGCCCTCAGATAGGCGCGCGGGTCGATGGTCCCGGCGCGGGACCTTTCGTGCAGGGCGCGCGTTCCGGTTGGGAAGCGGAACATCGGAAGGGCCGATTCCAGATCGGTGCCCTCCAGCCGGTCATGGGGCAGCGCCAGATCATGCGCGACGCGCTGCGTGTGCTCTATGAAGCTGGAGCCGGGGCCGCTGTGCGGGCCAGCCATGACCGATCCGACCTCGTTGAAAAACGAGATGCCCGAGGCCCGCTCAAGGGCGCGGTAGCGGGCGATGCTGGCCCGTGCCACCTCCGCCCAAAGCGGATCGCTGGCAAGGCTGCGCGTGATCCGCCCCGCATCATGATGGCTGCCATAGGGGCCGGGGCCGCCGGGGGCGGGCTCTTCAGGGCCGATCAGGGTTACATCAGCCCCGGCCAGAGCAAGGTGCCGCGCGGCTGAGGCCCCCATAAGTCCGGCACCGATGACTGCGATCTTCAGGCCTTGCTCCCAAGCATGATTGCGCCGCGCGCCGCTCCGGGGTAGGCGGGCGCATGACCCGTTTTAGCTTTGATCTTCACGCCACCGATGGCAAGGCCCGCACCGGCGTGATCCGCACCCCGCGCGGAGACATCCGCACCCCCGCATTCATGCCTGTCGGCACCGCCGCGACGGTCAAGGCGATGTTGCCTGAAAACGTGCGCGCCACCGGCGCCGATATCATTTTGGGCAATACCTATCACCTAATGCTGCGCCCGGGCGCAGAGCGCATCGCGGCATTGGGCGGTTTGCACAAGTTCATGAACTGGGACCGCCCGATCCTGACGGATTCAGGCGGGTTCCAGGTGATGAGCCTCGCGGGTCTGCGCAAGCTGACCGAAGAGGGGGTGCGCTTCGCCTCGCATATCGACGGCTCAAAGCACATGCTCACGCCGGAGCGGTCGATGGAGATCCAGCGGTTGCTGGGGTCCGACATCGTGATGGCCTTTGACGAATGCCCCGCGCTGCCTGCGGATCGGGACCGGATTGCGCAAAGCATGCGGCTTTCGATGCGGTGGGCGCAGCGCTCCCGCGAGGCTTTCGGAGATCGCCCGGGACATGCGCTGTTCGGGATCATGCAGGGCGGGCTGGAGCCGGATCTGCGCGAAGAAAGCGCGAAGGCCCTGCAAGAGATCGGCTTTGAAGGCTACGCCATCGGCGGGCTGGCTGTGGGCGAAGGGCAGGAGGCTATGTTCGCCTGCCTGGACTTCGCGCCGGGCTATCTGCCTCAGGACAAGCCGCGCTACCTGATGGGCGTGGGCAAGCCCGACGACATTGTCGGTGCGGTCAAGCGCGGCGTGGACATGATGGATTGCGTGTTGCCGACCCGCTCGGGCCGCACCGGGCAGGCGTTCACCCGCCACGGGGTCGTGAACATCAAAAACGCCCGCCACGCGGATGATCCGCGCCCGCTGGATGAAAACTGCTCCTGTCCGGCCTGCAGCAACTATTCGCGGGCCTATCTGCACCACGTGTTCCGGTCGCAGGAGATGATTTCCGGGATGCTGCTGAGCTGGCATAACATCCAGTATTTCCAGGACATCATGGCCGGGATGCGCGCGGCGATTGCCGAGAGCCGGTTCGACGCCTGGGAAGCCGATTTCCACGCAGGCCGCGCGGAAGGCGATATCCCGCCGCTCTAAAGCTGGTTCGCAACCTTGCGGAAATACCGGCCTGCGAGCGACCAGTCGCGCCGCCCTTCCAGCTTTGCCCTCACATGGTCGGCCTGGCTGCCCAAGTCGTCGTCGAACCAGAGGGCAATGGCCTCGCGGGGGGTGAGGGTGGCAAAGCTGCGGCTCCATGTGATGCGGGTCTTGCCCTGAGGGGCCTCAGACAGGGTCAGTTCGGCGGTGGCGTCGAACATGTCCAGCTCAGATTTGCGCGCGCTGTAGCGGCTGTCATAGAGCAGGCGATCTTCGGGCTTATGGTGGCGGACCCGCCAATCCTGGGGCCGTTGCAGCCCGTCCGGGTAGAGGTAATTCACCGTCCATCGGTTCGGCTCATCGGGATCCACGGTGACATGGGTCAGGCGTGGATCGAAATGATGCGCCAAGGCGTCGTGGGTCGGCGCCATGGTTTGCCAGATGTCGCGCCGGGGGGCTTTGATGGGCAGACTTACCCGCTCGCGCGTGCGGAACCGCAGGCGGAACCGATCCAGCAGGGGGCCTTCGAGGGCGTAGGACAGCAGGCCAAGGACTGCGAAGAACACCAGCGTTCCGGTCATCTCGCCCAGATGCGGCGCGAGCACGGAACTGATCCCACCGGCGCAGAACAGATAGAAGGGCAGCATGTTGACCCAGGCGCGCAGGAAGGGGAACACCAGGATGACGATCAGGCTAAGCGCGCCGTAAATTCCGGCAACCGCCAGAGCAAACAGAGTGACGGCGATCATATTGAACCAAAACGGGAAGGCGGGATCGGGCATCATCCCGGCATCGACGATGAGGCGCAGCGCGTAGAGGGCCGCGAACAGCATTCCGAACAGGATGCGGCGGCGTTGGCGATAGATCAGGCGAAACATGGCGGTGACCCGGGAATAACATGGCAACGCCGCAACCTTGCGGGGGGATTGTGGTCGGACTTTGGTCGCTGCGGGGCCATATTGGCGCGGTGACCCGGTCGGCACGCGCAAAACCCTGTGGACAAATGTGGCCTGTGTCTTGCATCGCACGCCCCTGCGGGCCACCATATCTTGAAATCCGGCGGACGAGTCTCCAACTCTTGCCTCTGACCGGAGCGCGCCGGGCTGCCGCCTATCGGGGCCTTGCGCGCGGCCAACGATAAGGACCGAGCATGACCGAGACCCTCCAGGAAAGCTATCCGCTGCTGCCGCTGCGCGATATAGTCGTCTTCCCCCATATGATCGTCCCGCTGTTCGTCGGGCGCGAGAAATCCGTTCACGCGCTTGAGGCGGTGATGCAGGAGGACAGCCAGATCCTTCTGGCGGCGCAGATTGATGCCGCCGAGGACGATCCCGACATCGCGGGCATCCACGGCACAGGCGTTCTGGCCAATGTGCTGCAACTGCTCAAACTGCCCGACGGCGCCGTCAAGGTGCTGGTGGAAGGGCGCGAGCGTGTGCGCGTGGCCGAATACCTGCCCAATGACAATTTCTTCGAAGCCCGCGCCGAGCGGCTTGAGGAAATCCCCGGCGATGAGACCTCCATCGCCGCGCTGACCCGCACCGTGAGCCACGAATTCGAGCGCTACGCCAAGGTCAAGAAGAACGTGCCCGAAGAGGCTTTGACCGCTGTCGAAGAGGCCGATGGCCCCGACAAGCTGGCCGATCTGGTATCGGGCCATCTGGGGATCGAAGTGGAACAGAAGCAGGAGCTTCTGGAGACCCTGTCCGTGAGCGAACGCCTGGAGAAGGTGTTCGGGCTGATGCAGGGCGAGATGAGCGTTTTGCAGGTCGAGAAGAAGATCAAGACCCGCGTCAAATCCCAGATGGAGAAGACGCAGCGCGAATACTACCTGAACGAGCAGATGAAGGCGATCCAGAAGGAGCTGGGCGATGGTGAGGATGGCTCGGGCGAAGTGGCCGAGCTGGAAGAGCGCATCAACGCCACCAAGCTGTCGAAGGAAGCCAAGGAAAAGGCCGAGGCCGAGCTGAAGAAGCTCAAGAACATGAGCCCCATGTCCGCCGAGGCCACCGTGGTGCGGAACTATCTGGACTGGATGCTGTCGATCCCGTGGGGCGTGAAATCCCGCGTGAAAAAGGATCTGGGCCGGGCCGAAGAGATCCTCGATACCGATCACTACGGGCTTGAGAAGGTCAAGGAACGCATCGTCGAATATCTTGCGGTGCAGCAGCGCTCCAAGAAGCTGAAGGGCCCGATCATGTGCCTTGTCGGCCCTCCGGGTGTGGGTAAGACCTCCCTGGGCAAGAGCGTGGCCAAGGCTACGGGGCGCGAGTTCATCCGCATCTCTCTGGGTGGTGTGCGCGACGAGAGCGAGATCCGGGGCCACCGGCGGACCTATATCGGCTCCATGCCCGGCAAGATCATCCAGGCGCTGAAAAAGGCCAAGACGACCAACCCGCTGATCCTGCTCGATGAGATCGACAAGATGGGGCAGGACTTCCGGGGCGACCCGGCGTCGGCCATGCTCGAAGTGCTGGACCCGGAGCAGAACAACAGCTTCGTGGATCACTACCTGGAGGTCGAATACGACCTGTCCAATGTGATGTTCCTGACCACGTCGAACAGCTACAACATGCCGGGCCCGCTTCTGGACCGGATGGAGATCATCCCGCTGTCCGGCTACACCGAGGACGAGAAGCGTGAGATCGCGAAGCGGCACCTGCTGCCCAAGCAGATCAAGGATCACGGGCTCAAGGCGGCGGAGTTCTCTGTCACCGATGAGGCTTTGACCGCGATCATCCGTACCTATACCCGCGAAGCGGGCGTGCGGAACCTTGAGCGCGAGATCGCCAAGCTGGCCCGCAAGGCGATCACCAAGATCGTCAAGCGCGAGAGCGAGTCCGTCGAGGTCACGGCCGACAATCTGGACGATTTCCTGGGCGTTGCGCGGTATCGCTTCGGCCTGGCCGAGGACAAGGACCAGGTCGGCGTTGTGACCGGGCTGGCCTATACCTCGGTCGGTGGGGAGCTGCTCTCCATCGAGGCGCTGCGCCTGCCGGGCAAGGGGCGGATGAAGACCACCGGGAAGCTGGGCGATGTGATGAAGGAAAGCATCGACGCGGCCAGCTCCTATGTCCGCTCCATCGCGCCCGAGATCGGGGTGAAGCCGCCGCGCTTCGATAAATGGGACATCCACGTGCACGTGCCCGATGGCGCCACCCCCAAGGACGGGCCGAGCGCCGGTCTGGCCATGGTGACGGCCATTGTGTCGGTGCTGACCCAGATCCCCGTGCGCAAGGACATCGCCATGACCGGTGAAGTCACCCTGCGCGGCAACGCCACCGCCATTGGCGGGCTGAAGGAAAAGCTTCTCGCCGCGCTGCGCGGGGGGATCACCACGGTGCTGATCCCGCAGGAGAACGAGAAAGATCTGCCCGAGATCCCGGACAATGTGAAAGAGGGGCTGACCATCATCCCCGTAAGCCACGTGTCCGAGGTTTTGGAGCACGCGCTTGTCGGCAAGCCCGAGCCGGTGGAGTGGGACGAGGCCGCAGAGGAAGCTGCGGCGGAGGCCAAAGCCGCACTGGCGCCCTCGGATGAGAGCAGCGCTGCTACGACGCATTGAGCGCGGCGCGAAAGTCATTATCGTGAACAATGAGTTGAACGGGGCGGAATCGTTTCCGCCCCGTTCTTGATGAGCAGGAAAGGACGCCATCATGGCCCGCAAATCGAGCAAATCCTCGAAATCCGCCAAGACCACATCGACCAAAGCCGCGACCCCGGTGGCCACGCCTGTTCCGGCAGAGCCGGTTGCCGCCGCCGATGCTGCACAGATCGTGCAGGCTCTGCGCAAGCCCGACTTCATTGACCGTGTGGTCGAACGCTCCGGTGCCAAGAAGCGGGATGTGAAGCCGATCATGGAAGCTGCGCTTGCTCTGCTGGGTGAAACGCTGGAACGGGGCGAGGATCTGAACCTTCCGCCGCTGGGCAAGATCAAGGTCGTGCGCCAGAAAAGCGCCGAGAATGCAGAGGTGGTGACCTGCCGTCTGCGCCGCCCGCACCAGATGCGCGACGGGGCTGCGATCACCGAAAAAGCCGCCGATTGACCTCTTGCGTCCCGTGGCACGGCGCGCTAGAGAACGCGTCACCGGGTGATTAGCTCAGTGGTAGAGCGCTTCGTTCACATCGAAGATGTCAGGAGTTCAAATCTCTTATCACCCACCAGATTTCGGGGCGTCGGTCGCAAGACCGACGCCCTTTTTCTTGGCGGCTCTAACGGGCGTTGCAGGCACAGCCGGCTGGCTGGTGGCACGTATAGCTGCGGTTGATACAGCTGTTCCCACAGGCTTTTCCTTTTCGGCAGGTCTTGCAGCAGGAGGCCAAAAGCAGATGCTCCGGGCCGTTCGCCAACTGTGATAACTGCGTGATGTAAGGGATATGTGGGTCTTCTGGCCGGAACTGCTGAAAGGGGCGGGGCTCTGCCATGGCGGTCGAGGAAGTGGCCAGCAGAACGCCAGCGAGCAAAAAAGCCTTGGTCATCAAAAGTGCCTATAATCATTAATGTTTCGTTAAGAAAGATTAACGAAACTGCCTGCCCTGTCACGCGCGTCAAATGATCGCGGGTTGGGGTATTTTAATACCATAATTGTAAGTCTTTGATTGTAAGTAATTATTTGTGGTATTCAGCTCTTGAACCGGCGCGCGGCTTGTTTATAACCCGCCCATCCGAGATTTCCGGGCCGCTTTGGCCCCAAGACCAATCAGGAAACGCAATGAAAACCTTCACCGCTACCCCGGCGGACATTGAAAAGAAGTGGATCGTGATCGACGCCGAAGGCATCGTTCTGGGCCGCCTCGCTTCGATCGTCGCCATGCGGCTTCGTGGCAAGCACAAGCCGTCCTTCACCCCCCATATGGATATGGGCGACAATGTCATCGTGATTAACGCCGAGAAGGTCCAGCTGACCGGCAACAAGCGTGACAAGCACAACTACTGGCACACCGGCTACCCGGGCGGCATCAAGTCCCGCACCACCGGCCAGATCCTCGCGGGCGATCACCCCGAGCGTGTCGTCATGCAGGCCGTCAAGCGCATGCTGCCCGGCGGCAAGCTGTCGCGCAAGCAGATGACCAACCTGCGGGTCTTCGCTGGCACCGAGCATGGCATGGACGCCCAGAAGCCTGAAGTTCTGGACCTGCGGTCCATGAACAAGAAGAACACGAGGACCGCGTAATGGCCGATCAAGTGAACTCCCTCGAAGAGCTGGGCCAGGTCGCTGAAGCCTCCGCGCCCGCCCTTGAAGAAACCCTCGCCCCCCGTGAGCCCGTCCGTGACGAGCTGGGCCGTTCCTATGCGACCGGCAAGCGGAAGGACGCGGTTGCCCGTGTCTGGATCAAGCCGGGCTCCGGCAAGGTCACCGTGAACGGCAAAGAGCTGAACACCTACTTCGCCCGTCCGGTGCTGCAGATGATCCTGCGCCAGCCGTTCCAGGTGGCCGGCGTCGATGGTCAGTTCGACGTGACCGCCACCGTCAAGGGCGGCGGCCTCTCTGGTCAGGCCGGTGCGGTCAAGCACGGCATCTCCAAGGCGCTGCAGCTTTATGATCCGTCCCTGCGCGGCGCTCTGAAAGCCGCTGGCTTCCTGACCCGCGACAGCCGCGTGGTCGAACGGAAGAAATACGGTAAGGCGAAAGCCCGCCGGAGCTTCCAGTTCTCCAAGCGCTGATTTCAGCCGCATATCTTTCGAAAACGGCTCCTTCGGGGGCCGTTTTTTTGTGCCCGGTGTGTGGGAATTTTTGTGCCCCGGGGCATGGGAAAATGACGCGTCAGGTTCACAGAAGGTTGTTAGCGGGAGGCGATGCAACACTCTGCTGGAGATCCTCTGATGAAAATGCTTCCCGCCGCCGTCCTGGCCGCCGCCTTGCCCTTTGCCGCATCTGCCGATGTTGTCACGCAGACCGTAACTCCGAACAACACCCTGACCGCGGCCCCGACCGAGTGGCTGGGCGATACGCCGCACCTTGTCATCATGGGCTCCGTCAACGGCTACACGTTCGATGTGCAGTATCCCGACCTGACCACCGCCGATGTGCACGCGGTTGAGGTGAAGCGCGAATACCTGATCGACGGCGACGCGCGCCCCTATCAGGAGCTGGATTTCGAAGTGCAGGCGATCATCGACGGCGTGGCCAAGAAGATCGAAGGCAAGCTGAACCACGCCGATTTCCTGACTCTGGAGCTGCCCGCCACGCTGGCGCTTCAGGGCGAGGAGAACCCGGAAGGCGCACAGACCTATACCGAGTTCGAATTCGAATGGGAGACCGCCGGCACGTCGGTGAACGAAGAGCACGGCGCCTGGACCGGCACCGCTGTTCTGGCCCATGATGATGCGTTCGGCAGCGACACGCCGGTGGCCGATGGCCTTGCGGGCGGGTTCATCGACGCGGTGAATGGCGACGATCACATCGTGATGTCCTTCACCTTTGAGGTGTCGGAGGCCGATGTTGATGAATAAGGCCGTTCTGACGCTGGCCTTTCTGGCGGCCACGCCTGCGCTTGCGGAGGTGCCCGAGATCATGGTGCAGGCGCAGGTCGAATCTGCGCCCGTCACCGGGGATGCCGATGATCCCGCGATCTGGGTCAACCCGGCCGATCCTGCGGCGAGCCTTGTGCTTGGCACGGACAAGACCAAGGGGCTCTATGTCTTTGACATGAACGGCGCCGAGGTGTCGTTCCTTGAGGATGGCAATCTCAACAATGTGGACATTCGCCCCTTCACGCTGGCCGGAGAGCAGGTCTGGCTGGCCTCTGCGGCCGAGCGGGGCGAAGAGAAGCTGGTGTTCTGGGTGATCCGCGCCGATGGCTCGATTGCCCATGCCAGCCCGTTTGCCTTTGAGGGCGTGCCCGCCGAAATGGCAGCCGATGTCAAAGACATCTACGGCTCCGCCCTCATGCGCGATCCGGAGACGGGCCGCGTCGCTGCGCTTGTGAACTACAAGTCGGGCGACGTGATCCAGTGGGAGGTCACGGAGCAGGGCGGGACCCTGGCGCTGACCTATCTGCGCCACCTCAAAGTGCCGAGCCAGCCCGAGGGCATGGTGTCCGATGACCGGGCGGGGATGCTCTATGTCGGCGAGGAAGACGCCGCAATCTGGCGCTTCCCGGCCTGGCCCGAGGGCGGCGATGAAGGCGCGGTGATCGCGACCGTGCCGTCGGACTGCTTCCCGGTGGACGATATCGAGGGGCTGTCGCTGTATGACGGGCCCGAGGGGCACTATCTGGTCGCCTCGTCCCAGGGTATTCACCGCGCCGCGCTGTTCGATCTGTCGATGGAGGCCCCGGCCTGCGTCGGTCTGGTCGGCGTAGAGGCTGGCGACGTGATCGACGGCGTGACGGAAACCGACGGGCTGGATGTGACGGCGGTGCCTTTGGGCGATGCGTTCCCGGCAGGGATGATGGTCATGATGGACGATCAGAACGAGATGTTCACCACCGGCTTCAAATATGTGTCCTTCGCGGACATCCTGAATCAGTTGCGCTAGGCGACCAGCGTCCGCGCACAAAAAAGCCCCCCGAAACAGGCGTTTCGGGGGGCTTTCTCGTGTCTGCTTGAGCTTAGCCTTTCAGGGCCTTGCTGAGGTTCTCATCGACCTTTTCCAGGAAGCCCATGGTGGTGAGCCATTTCTGCTCCGGGCCGACCAGCAGGGCGAGGTCTTTGGTCATGAAGCCGCTTTCCACGGTGTCCACGATAACCTTCTCCAGCGTGGAGGCGAAGTTCATCAGGGCGTCGTTGCTGTCCAGCTTGGCGCGGTGCTTCAGGCCGCCGGTCCAGGCAAAGATCGACGCGATGGAGTTGGTCGAGGTCTCTTCGCCCTTCTGGTGCTGGCGGTAGTGGCGGGTGACGGTGCCGTGGGCCGCTTCGGCTTCGACGATCTTCCCATCGGGGGTCATCAGCTGCGAAGTCATCAGACCCAGCGAGCCAAAGCCCTGCGCCACGGTGTCGGACTGCACGTCGCCATCGTAGTTCTTACAAGCCCAGACAAAGCCGCCGTTCCACTTCATGGCGCAGGCGACCATGTCGTCGATCAGGCGGTGCTCATAGGTGATCCCGGCCTTCTTGAACTTGTCTTCGAATTCCTGCTCGTAGACTTCCTGGAACAGCTCCATGAAGCGGCCGTCATACTGCTTCATGATGGTGTTCTTGGTCGACAGGTAGACGGGCCAGCCAAGGCTGAGGCCGTAGTTCATCGACGCGCGGGCAAAATCGCGGATGGAGTTGTCGAGGTTGTACATCGACATGAACACGCCCGAGGACGGGGCGTCGAACACTTCGTGCTCCACCACGGTGCCGTCTTCGCCGACGAATTTCATCGACAGCTTGCCCGGTCCGGGGAATTTCATGTCGGTGGCGCGATACTGGTCGCCAAAGGCGTGACGGCCAATGACGATCGGCTTGGTCCAGCCGGGCACCAGGCGCGGGACGTTGTTGCAGATGATCGGGGCGCGGAACACGACGCCGCCCAGGATGTTGCGGATCGTCCCATTGGGGGAACGCCACATCTTCTTGAGGCCGAACTCCTCAACGCGGGCTTCATCGGGGGTGATGGTCGCGCATTTCACGCCGACGCCGATTTCCTTGATCTTCTCGGCGGCGTCGATGGTGATCTGGTCGTCGGTGCGGTCACGCTCTTCGATGCCCAGATCGTAATAGAGCAGGTCCACATCCAGATAAGGCAGGATCAGCTTCTTCTTGATGAAGTCCCAGATGATCCGGGTCATCTCATCGCCGTCGAGCTCGACGACCGGGTTTTCTACTTTGATCTTCGTCATGGGGGCCTCCTTGACCGGGATTCGCTGTCGGCGTCATAGCCCAGCAGGGGCGCGAAGAAAAGATGGTGTGCGAATGTATACCGAAATAATTGGAGACCCGTTTACCTTTTGGTAAGACTCTGAGGGATAGCCGGAGGGACCTTATTCTCAAGGGTGGTGATAATGGTCCGCAGCCGGCGTATTACGGGGCAGCTTGGCCGCTGGCTTGCACGTCGCAAGCTCGGCGGACAGTTTTGGCAGGTTCTCCTGCTGATCTGGTGTGTGAATTGTGTGGCTGCGGTAGGCATGAACCTGACCGCCTACTTGGTGATCTGGCCTGACGCCATCATTGCCGAATGGAAAACGATGATTGGGCTTCCGATCTTGATGGTGACGGTTCTGACCGTGCCGGTCGTCTATCTCGACTATGCGCTTGTGCGCGCGCTTCTCGACATAAGGCGGGAATTGGAAACCGAGGCTGCACACGATTTCCTCACCGGGGTTGCCAACCGCCGCGGCTTCGAGGCGCAAATGCGCAAGATGACCAAGGTCGGTGGGGCATTCTTGTTGGTTGATCTCGACTACTTCAAGGACGTGAATGACAACCTTGGGCACGATGTCGGGGATAATGTGCTCAGATCGGTTGGGCAGGCGATGCGCGATAGCGTGCGCCATAGCGATCTTGTCGCGCGGCTGGGCGGAGAGGAATTCGCCATCTTTATGCCGGGCGTTGATGCCGCGCAGGCGTGTGAGATCTCGGAACGGGTGCGGGAGACGATCGCCGAGCGGACAAGTGCCCATTTGCCGGGCGGGGCAAAGCTGACATGCTCGGCCGGGTTAACCCTGTCCGACGGCGGCGCGTTCCAAAGCCTCTATCACGCGGCGGATCGGGCGCTCTATGCTGCTAAAGCGCAGGGACGGAACCGTTTGGAAGTCACGGCTCCGATATAGCGTGCCCGGCGAGGCGCCCGGCCAATCGGGCGATCAGTTCTGCGCCGGTGGGTTCTTGCGGCGCTCTTCGAGAAAGACGCGCGCCCGCTTTTCTGCCATGAGCACACGGATGGCGGCATTGAACGCCTCTTCCGTGGGCTGGGAGGAGGCGGCGAGCAGCTTCGATACTTCGCGGGGAAGATCGATGTCGTTCGTGGCCTCCATCTGGGCGATCACGTCTTCGGCAAGCGCGCGGGCGCGGTCTTCTGCGATCCCCATGGCTTAGCGCGTGTTTTCCGTCAGGCGACGGGTCACGTAGGCCTTGGTCGTGTCGATCAGCGTGTCCATGTGATCGTTTTCAAAGAAATGCCCGGCACCCTCGACTTCCTCGTGGGTGATGGTGATGCCCTTTTGCTCATGAAGCTTGTTCACCAGCGTCACCGTGTCGGCGGGCGGCGCCACGCGGTCGGCAGAGCCGTTGATGATCAGCCCGGAGGACGGGCAGGGGGCAAGGAAGCTGAAATCATACATGTTCGCCGGAGGCGACACGGACACGAAGCCGGTGATCTCGGGGCGACGCATCAGAAGCTGCATGCCGATCCAGGCCCCGAAGGAGAACCCGGCGACCCAGCAATGCTTGGCGTTGGCGTTCATCGACTGAAGATAATCAAGCGCGGCAGCGGCATCGGAGAGCTCGCCCACGCCCTGATCGTATTCGCCCTGGCTGCGGCCCACGCCGCGGAAATTGAAGCGCAGGACCGTGAAGCCCATTTCGTGGAAGGCGTAGTGCAGGTTGTAGACAACCTTGTGATTCATCGTGCCGCCGAACTGCGGGTGCGGATGCAAGATGATCGCGATGGGCGCGTCTTTGCTGCGTTGCGGGTGGTAGCGGCCTTCGAGACGGCCCTCGGGGCCGGGGAAAATCACTTCGGGCATCAAGGTCCCCATTTCGGTCCAAGCCCGCGCTTGCCCTGCCGGGATCGCGAGATTAGAAGTGTTCTAAATACGGGGTTGGTCCCCACGCTTCCGCTCAGGTATAGTCCGTAGGCGGGATCGTCAATCATATCCGGGGTTGCGGGATGAAGCTGAGTACGAAGGGGCGCTATGCCATGGTCGCGTTGAGCGACATCGCCTTGCAGGGGGAGGCGCTTGTGTCGCTGGGGGATGTGGCAACACGTCAGGACATTTCACTGGCCTATCTGGAGCAGCTTTTCGTCAAGCTGCGCCGGGCCGGGTTGGTCGAAAGCGTCCGCGGCCCCGGTGGTGGCTACCGGCTTGCGAGACCGACGAGCGAGATCCGCGTGGTCGATGTGCTGGCGGCGGTCGATGAGACAGTCTCGGCCATGCACAAGGGCCCATCGGCCAGCGGCGCGGCGAGCGGATCGCGCGCCCAGTCGCTGACCAACCGGCTGTGGGAGGGCCTGTCAGCCCATGTCTATGTGTTCCTGCACCAGACCCGGCTGAGCGATGTGATCGGAAACGAGCTGGCGCCGTGCCCCGCTGTGCCCGGGCTGTTCGAGGTGGTCGATGAGCGCGACTGACCCCGCGCCATGGCGCCAAGACCAAGGCCGATCGGAGTGAGCCGGGCCTATCTGGACTGGAACGCCTCTGCGCCCCTAAGGGCGGAGGCGCGCGCGGCCATGACGGCGGCGATGGATCTGTGCGGCAACCCGTCCTCTGTCCATGCAGAAGGGCGCGCGGCGCGGGCCCTTGTCGAGCGGGCGCGGGCGGAGATTGCCGAAGCGCTTGGCGCGCAGGGCTGCGATTTGGTGTTCACCTCGGGAGCGACCGAGGCGGCAGCGCTCGCCCTGGCTGGGCGAGACCTGGCCTGTGCGGGCGTCGAGCACGACGCGGTTCTGGCGTGGTGCGCATCCGATCTGCCCACGCGCCGGGACGGAGCCGTGGACGTCGCCGATCCTGCGCGCTCGTGCGTGCAGCTCGCCAATTCGGAGACCGGGATCGTGCAAGATCTGCCCGCCGGAGTCGCGGTCAGCGACCTGACCCAGGCGTTCGGTAAGATCGCCTTTGGGTTCGAATGGCTGGGCGCGCAAATGGGGTTCGTGTCGGCGCATAAGATCGGCGGCCCCAAGGGCGTCGGCGCTTTGGTGCTGCCGAAGGGCTATGATCTCGCGGCCCGCATTCGCGGTGGTGGTCAGGAGATGGGGCGGCGCTCGGGCACCGAGAACGTGATCGGTATCGCTGGTTTTGCCGCCGCAGCGACCGCCGCGCAGGAGGATTTGGCCTCTGGCGTCTGGGATCAGGTTGCAGCCCGGCGCGATTTAATGGAAGAGGCCATTGCCGATGGCGAAAGTGACACTATTTTTGTCGGGAAAGGTGTGAAGCGCTTGCCGAACACCTCGATGATGGTCACGCCCGGCTGGCGCGGTGAAACGCAGGTCATGGGGATGGACTTGGCCGGGTTTGCCGTGAGCGCGGGGAGCGCCTGCTCCAGCGGCAAGGCCAAAACCGGGGGCGCATTGCCCGCGATGGGATTCACGCCCGATCAAGCCGCCTGCGCAGTGCGGGTCTCGATTGGGCCAGACACAACCGAGGGCGCGCTGCTGCGTTTCGCAGAAGCGTTCCGCGCCCGCAGAGACAAGAGACGCGGCCGAGCCGCGAGCCAGGAGGACGCATGAGCACTCTGGACCAACAGGCCAAGGATGGCGTGGAAAAGGACACCGTTGATGCCGTTGCCAAGCTGGCAGGCGCCTACAAATACGGTTGGGAGACCGATATCGAAATGGAATACGCCCCCAAAGGGCTGACCGAGGATATCGTCCGTCTGATTTCCGAAAAGAACGAAGAGCCGGAATGGATGACCGAGTGGCGGCTCGCCGCGTTCCAGCGGTGGCGGCAAATGGAAGAGCCCGACTGGGCGCTTCTGGACTACCCGGAGGTCAACTTCCAGGACCAGTACTACTACGCCCGCCCCAAGAGCATGATCGAGAAGCCCAAGAGCCTCGACGAGGTCGATCCGAAGCTTCTGGCGACCTATGAGAAACTGGGCATCCCTCTGAAGGAACAGATGATCCTAGCCGGGGTTGAGGGTGCGGAAGAGGCCCCCGCCGAAGGCCGCAAGGTTGCCGTCGATGCCGTGTTCGACAGCGTGAGCGTCGGCACGACCTTCAAGGACGAGCTGGAAAAAGCCGGTGTCATCTTTTGCTCCATCTCGGAGGCGATCCGCGAGCACCCTGAGCTGGTGAAGAAGTATCTGGGCTCCGTCGTGCCGGTGTCGGACAATTTTTATGCCACGCTCAACAGCGCGGTGTTTTCGGATGGCTCGTTCGTTTACGTGCCGCCCGGTGTGCGCTGCCCGATGGAGCTGTCGACCTATTTCCGCATCAACGCGGAAAACACCGGCCAGTTCGAACGCACCCTGATCATCGCCGACAAGGGCTCTTACGTGAGCTACCTTGAGGGTTGCACCGCCCCGCAGCGGGACACGGCTCAGCTTCACGCGGCGGTCGTCGAGATCGTGATCGAGGAGGACGCCGAGGTGAAGTACTCCACCGTGCAGAACTGGTTCCCGGGCGATGAAAACGGCAAGGGCGGCATCTACAACTTTGTGACCAAGCGTGCCGATTGCCGGGGCGATCGGTCCAAGGTGATGTGGACCCAGGTGGAAACCGGATCGGCGGTGACGTGGAAATACCCGTCCTGCGTGCTGCGTGGTAATGACAGCCAGGGTGAGTTCTACTCCATCGCGATCACCAACAACTACCAGCAGGCCGACACCGGCACGAAGATGGTGCATCTGGGCAAGAACACCCGCAGCCGGATCGTGTCCAAGGGGATCAGCGCCGGCAAGGCGCAAAACACCTATCGGGGCCTTGTGTCGATGCACCCCAAGGCGAAGGACAGCCGCAACTACACCCAGTGCGACAGCCTTCTGATCGGCGACAAATGCGGCGCCCACACGGTGCCCTATATCGAGGTGAAGAATAACTCCTCCCGCGTGGAGCATGAGGCGACGACATCGAAGGTCGATGACGATCAGCTTTTCTATTGCCGCCAGCGGGGCATGGACGAAGAAGAGGCCGTGGCCCTGGTCGTCAACGGGTTCTGCAAGGAAGTGCTTCAGGCGCTGCCGATGGAATTCGCCATGGAGGCGCAGCAGCTTGTGGCGATTTCGCTGGAGGGGAGCGTTGGGTAAAACGGGTCTCTCTGACGCGGGGGCGGGCAGCCTCCGGACCACGCCCGCATCGTCGCCCCTCGCGCGATCTTCGGGCCTGAGAGATGAAATGCCCCGCTCATATGCCACTGGCGCCCTCCTGAGGGAGGGCGCGATCCGACCGAAAGGGACCGCATCATGATCGTCACCACCACCCCCACTGTTGAGGGCTACCAGATCGCGCAATACCATGGCATCGTTACCGGCGAGGCCATTCTGGGCGCGAATGTCTTCCGTGATGTGTTTGCCGGGATCACCGATATTCTCGGGGGGCGCTCCGGCGCCTATGAGAAATCCCTGGCCGAGGCGCGTGAAACCGCGCTTCAGGAGATGGAAGTGCGCGCGGCGGAGCGCGGCGCGACCGCCGTCGTCGGGGTCGATCTCGACTACGAGGTCATCAACAATATGCTCATGGTCAGCGCGTCCGGCACGGCGGTGAAGCTGGGCTGATGCAGCACGCAGCGGTTCATATCCTGCAAGAAGGTGACGTTGGGTCGCCTTGCTTTTGCCGCAAGCCTGTGGCAGGGAACCTGCGGGGGCGCCTTGATTTTGAGGCACCATTTTATGAGCCGAACCGAATTTCACGACCGCATTTCGCGCATATCGCAAACCCGTCCTGGCCGCGGCCGTCGACGGCGGGCGGTCTCTCGGGCCGCAGTGATCCGCGACCGGGTTGCCTATCCGATAAGCTTCGTGGCGGCCTTCGGGCTGGGGCTATTGTCCGTGGCCATCGTGCGCCTCGTGCGCGCGCAGTACTTCACGACCTTCGGGGCCGAGGGCAGCGACGCGCTGATCATGTTCGACTGGATTGCAGCCGCGTCGATCGGGCTGCTGATCCGCGAGATATTCCGCATCCGCGACGGCATGTATCTGCCAGCCAACAACGCGGGGGTCTTCGCCGGGATTGTGTCGATGCACAATGTCCTGTGGTGGGCTCCCAAGCTCTCCGTGTCGCTTTTCGGAGCGGAATACGCAGAGCATATCTGGGCCACCACCGTGCCCAACTCCATCATCTTCCGGGGTCTCGTCTTCGTCGGCTGACCCCGGCCTGCAACGCAACCGAGCCAACCGGACCGCACGCGCGGCCCGGCGATTTTCTGTGAGGAAAAATGCTTAAGATCAAAAACCTGCACGTCAAACTTGAAGAAGAGGACAAGCAGATCCTCAAAGGTGTCGACCTGGAGGTCCCCGCTGGCGAAGTGCACGCGATCATGGGGCCGAACGGCTCTGGCAAGTCGACCTTGTCCTATGTGCTCTCGGGCCGCGGCGGCTATGAGGTGACCGACGGCGCGGCAACGCTTGAGGGCGAAGACCTGCTGGAGCTGGAGCCCGAAGAGCGCGCCGCGCTTGGCCTGTTCCTGGCGTTCCAGTACCCGGTCGAAATCCCCGGCGTCGGCAACATGACCTTCCTGCGCACCGCCGTGAACGCGCAGCGGAAGGCGCGCGGCGAAGAAGAGCTGTCTGCGGGCGAGTTCCTCAAGGTGGTCCGCGAGAAGGCCAAGACGCTGAAGATCGACGCCGATATGCTCAAGCGGCCGGTCAATGTCGGGTTCTCGGGCGGGGAGAAGAAGCGCAATGAGATCCTCCAGATGGCCATGCTGGAGCCCAAGATGTGCATCCTCGATGAAACCGACAGTGGCCTCGACGTGGACGCGATGAAGCTGGTGTCCGAGGGCGTCAATGCCCTGCGCAGCGAAGGGCGGTCCTTCCTCGTTATCACGCATTATCAGCGCCTTCTGGATCACATCAAACCTGATGTCGTGCATATCATGGCCGATGGCCGGATCATCCGCACGGGCGGTCCTGACCTGGCGCTTGAGGTCGAAAACGAAGGCTATGCGCATATCCTCGCGGAGGAGGCGTAATGGCGCGCGCAAAGCTCAAGGACCAAAAAGCGGCGCTGCTGGACGCGCGGCTTGAGGCGATGGCGCTTCCGGGTGGCGAGGCTGCTTGGGCCGTTGCCGCGCGGGAGGCCGCGCTGACCCGGCTGCGCGAGATGGGCTTGCCCCATGCGCGCGATGAGTACTGGAAATACACCCGGCCCGATACGCTGACCTCCGTTGAGGCGCCCGAGGCCGCTGTGTTCGACAATGGCAGCGAGCGGCCCATCTTCGACGCCACCGAGCGGCTCCGGATCGTATTTGTGGACGGCGTCTTTGACGAAGCCTCCTCTGATCCGCTGGACATGGCCGGGGTGGAGATCACGCGCCTGTCTGACGCGATGTCAAAAGATATCCATTGGGTCAAAGACTTCTATGGCGATCTTGAAGCTGGGTCGCATGATCCGGTGCAGCGCCCGCTGGCTGCGTTCAACACCGCATTTGCGCGTGACGGTGTCGCGATCCGTGTCACCGGACAGGCCGCGAAACCGGTCAATCTGGTCTATCTCCACAAGGATCCGACCTCTGACGCCATCTTGCACAACATCGTTGTGCTTGAGGAAGGCGCGGACTTCACCTTGTTGGAGAACGGCCCCGCTGCCGCGCGGTTCTCTAAGGGGCTGGAGGTTCACGTGGCCGATGGTGCCGCGTTCCATCACGTGCGTGCCCAGGGGCGCGATCACGAGCGCCGAGCGGCCACCGGGATCTTTGCGCGCCTCGGGAAAGAGAGCACCTTCAAGAGCTTCACGCTCACGGTGAATGGTGTCCTGACCCGCAATGAATGCGTCATCACGCTGACCGGCGACGACGCGATCGCCCATATCGCGGGTGCCTGTCTGGGCGATGGTGCAGATTTTCATCACGACGACACGGTGTTCATCACCCACGACGCGGTGAATTGCGAAAGCCGACAGGTGTTCAAGAAGGTGCTGCGCAATGGCGCTACCGGCGTGTTCCAGGGCAAGATCCTGGTGCAACCCGGCGCGCAGAAGACCGATGGCTACCAGATCAGCCAGTCCTTGCTGCTGGACGATGACAGCCAGTTCTATGCCAAGCCCGAGCTTGAGATCTACGCCGATGATGTCGCCTGTTCCCACGGCTCGACCTCTGGTGCGATTGATGAAACGGGGCTCTTCTACCTGCGCTCGCGCGGGGTTCCCGAGGCTGAGGCGACCGATCTGATGACTCTGGCGTTCCTTTCGGAAGCGCTTGACGAGATCGACGACGATGCTCTGGCCGACGACATGCGCGCGCGGCTGGAAGCCTGGCTGAAGCGGCGCCGCGGCTGATGTCCGTTAGCCGCGACATCGCCCGGATGTGGCGCGCCCCGCGTGAGGTGGTGCGCCGCCATCTGGACGCCCCGCGCCGCGAGGGGCGGGCGCTGTCCTATCTGGTGCTCGGCTGTCTGCTGGTCTTTGTCTCTTACGGCCCGGCATTGGCGCGGGCCGTGGACGAAGGTCTGCCCGGCGCCGGGGGGGAGACCGCCACGCTCTTTGAGGCGGTGACCTATGCGCTGTTCTCCTGGCTGATCCTTTGGCCGCTGCTGTTCTACGGGATCGCCGCTCTGGTGCATCTGGCGCTCAAGCTGACCGGCGCGGCCCATGACGCCTATGCCACGCGCGTGGCGCTGTTTTGGGGGTTCCTTGCAGCCAGCCCGGCTGCGCTGCTCTATGGGCTGACGGCGGGGCTGATCGGGCAAGGGCTGCCCGTGGTTCTGACCGGCGGGCTGTGGCTGGGTGCGATCATCGCGTTCGCCGTGATCGGCCTGATCGAAGCCCGGAGGGCCGCTGGTGTCTGATCTGTTCGCCCTGATCGCCTTGTCCCTACGCCGTCCGGCCGAGGCCGCGCGGGCGCTGCTGGCCCTTCGGCTGCCGAACGGGGCTGTCTGGATGGGGGTGGGCATTGTCGCCTGCCTTGGCGTGTTGTCGTCCTGGATCGGTCAGGCGATCACGATCACCGATCCGACGCTGGCGGAGCTGATGGCGCAGATCTCGCCGCTGTTCTTTGCGGTCTTCACCGTCGTGACGCTGGCGCTGTCGGCCTTCGCGTTCTTCCAGACCGGGCGCGTGCTGGGCGGGCAGGGCAGCTTTCGCGATGTCCTGCTGGCGGTGACCTGGGTTCAGGCGGTGCTGGTGGCGGCCCAGGTCGCTCTGATCGCGCTGTCAGTGCTGATCCCTGCGGTCGCCGGGCTTTTGAGCCTGGCGGTCTTTGTCTGGTCGTTGATCGCTGTCATCGTCTTCCTGCGCGAGGCGCACCAGTTCCAAGGCACGGGCCGCGCCATTGGCACGTTCCTAATGGGCATTGCGCTTCTGGGCTTTGCCCTGTCTTTCCTCATGGGCCTTGCGGGCCCCGCCGGAGTGTCCCCCAATGGTCTATGATGTCGATGCGATCCGTGGTGATTTCCCGATCCTCACCCGCGAGGTAAATGGTCGCCCTCTGGTCTATCTGGACAATGGCGCATCGGCGCAAAAGCCGCAGGTCGTGATCGACGCCGTGACGCGCGCCTATGCGCAGGACTACGCCAATGTGCACCGCGGGCTGCACACCCTGTCGAATATCGCGACTGAGGCCTATGAGGCCGTGCGCGGCACCATTGCGCGGTTCCTGAATGCGCCGTCCGAAGACGAAATCGTCATGACCTCGGGCACCACCGAGGGGATCAACCTTGTCTCCTACGGGTGGGCGGCGCCGCGCCTTGAGACGGGGGATGAGATCATCCTCAGCGTCATGGAGCACCACGCCAATATCGTCCCCTGGCATTTCCTGCGCGAACGGCAGGGCGTCGTTCTGAAATGGGTTGAGCCCGGAGCCGATGGATCGCTGGATCCCCAAGCGGTTCTGGATGCGATCACCCCCCGTACAAAGCTGATTGCGGTGACGCAGATGTCCAATGTACTGGGCACGCGGGTCGATGTGAAGGCGATCTGCGCGGGCGCCCGTGCGCAAGGGGTCGCGGTGCTGGTCGATGGCTCGCAGGGGGCCGTGCACGGGCCCGTGGACGTGGCCGATATCGGCTGCGATTTCTACGCGATCACGGGGCACAAGCTCTACGGGCCTTCCGGTTCGGGCGCGATCTGGATCCGGTCCGAGCGTCAGGCCGAGATGCGCCCCTTCCTGGGCGGCGGGGACATGATCCGCGAGGTCAGCCGCGATACCGTCACCTATGCCGATCCGCCGCTTCGCTTTGAAGCGGGCACGCCCGGCATCGTCCAGCAGATCGGCCTTGGGGCGGCGCTCGACTATCTGATGGCGCTCGGCATGGACAAGATCGCCGCACATGAGGCCGATCTGGCCTCTTATGCAAGTGCGCGTCTGGGCGAGCTCAACTTCGTGAATGTGCAGGGCAGGGCGCCGGGCAAGGGCGCGATCTTCTCGCTCACCATGGCGGGCGCCGGGCATCCGCATGACATCTCCACCGTGCTAGACAAGCGCGGGATCGCCGTGCGCGCCGGGCATCATTGCTGCGGCCCGCTGATGGACCACCTCGGCGTGAGCGGCACCGCACGGGCGAGCTTTGGGCTCTACAACACCCGCGCGGAGGTCGATGCGCTGATCGACGGGCTCCGCCTGTGCCACGATCTTTTCGGCTAAGAACGCCATTGCGTGCCCGGGGGCGAGATGCTACCTGAGCGCGCGCGGCACCTGTAGCTCAGCTGGATAGAGCGCTGCCCTCCGAAGGCAGAGGCCAGAGGTTCGAATCCTCTCAGGTGCGCCACATCATCAAAAACATGACGACGCCGTTTCTCTTCATGGTGCGAGTGCTGTGCCAGCGGTCCTCCATGTGCAGAGCTTGCAGGTCCGGGCGGAGGCGACGGGTTGCGGAGGGGCGTAACCCCGTTGACGCAACGCCATCGCTCTAGGGGCTCGTTGGCGCCAACGGTCTCAATTGCAGATCGTTGGAGCTTTGCCGCGATCGCTGAATTGGAACACCCGGACCGGGAGGTAAGGCCCCGTCGTCCATTCATGACATCTCCATGAAACCGGATCGACCACCAATGTCTCTTAGAGCAGCGCGACGCTTGAGTTGAAAACGAAACTGAACCGCTGATTGGCCTTTCTGCTCAAGACGTCAGCATTGAAACAGGGGGAGTAAGGCATTTGTCTTCGGGGCCAATTTTTCCGGTTCCTAAATTGCATGGAAGCAGTACTTTCCGCTCAAATCATTAGAATCGGATGTTCAGATGCCGCCAAAATTCGGGACGAGCGGACTGCGTGGTCTGGTAAGCGAGCTAACCGAAGCGCGGGTCAGCGATCATGTCAAAGCCTTCATCGCCAGCTGCGAGTTGGGCGGCGAAATCTGGATCGGAGAGGATTTGCGCCCGTCTTCGCCGGTTATTGCCGATATGGTCGAGGCTGCGGCTCTGGCGGAGGGGATCGACGTGGTGCGCGCAGGTGCTGTGCCCACCCCGGCTTTGGCCCTGGCGGCGCTCGCGGCGAAGTCCGGGGCGATCATGATCACCGGAAGCCATATCCCGGCGGATCGGAACGGGCTCAAATTCTACACCACTTCCGGAGAGATCACCAAAGCGGACGAGGCGCGTATCGGCGCTGCGCTCGGTCAGGCTCAGAGCGCCTCTTCCAAGGGGATGGTGAGGCGTGCGGCGGAAGTCGGCGATGCCTATGTCTCGCGCTATGTCGCGGCGTATGGCGATGTGCTCTGCGGCAAGCGCGTCGGGCTCTACGCCCATAGCTCGGTTGGGCGCGATCTGCTGCGCGAGATCTTGCAAGGCTGCGGTGCGGAGGTGCTCGAGCTCGGCCGCTCGGAGACGTTTATTCCGGTTGATACCGAGGCAGTCAGTGACGAAACCCGCGCAGCGCTTGCGGGCTGGGCTTCCGAGCATGATCTTGATGCGATTGTCTCGACGGATGGCGATGCCGATCGACCGCTCCTGGCTGACGAGGCCGGGCGCGTGGTTCCGGGCGATGTGCTGGGGCAAATCACCTGCGCGTCGCTTGGGGCGGAGACTGTCGTGACGCCGATTTCCTCCAACAGCGCGGTGACGGAGAAAGGCTTTGGAGCTGTGCTGCGCACCCGGATCGGCTCCCCTTACGTGATCGCGGGCATGGAAGAGGCGGGTGGCCGCGTCTGTGGCTATGAGGCCAATGGCGGGTTCTTGCTTGGGTTTGAGGCTGTGGGGCCCGGCGGCTCCATTTCGCCGCTTGCCACGCGCGACGCGGTGCTGCCGATTTTGGCGGTTCTGGCGCAGGCCGGATGCGAAAAGGTATCGGCGCTGGTGGCACGGGAGCCGTCGCGCTTCACGGCGGCGGATCGGTTGCAGGAACTGCCCGAAGCCGCGATGCGCGCGCTTGTTGCGGAGCTGGCCAAGAGCCGAACCGCGCGTTCCGATTTCTTGGGCCATCTAGGGGCTGATGAGGCTGCGTGCGATCTGACTGACGGCGTACGGATGACCACGACCGATGATCGCGTTTTCCATGTCCGCCCCTCAGGAAATGCACCGGAATTGCGCCTTTACGTTGAGGCGGGAGAGCAGGGCCTACTGGCCGAGGCCCTAGCCCGTGGGCTTGGGCTTTTGCAAAGCCGCCTGCAGAACGTTGAAATTTGACATTCACCCTGGACCTTATGCGCGCGCTCGGGCCAGCGTGGCGGCAGACAGTTCGTTAAAAGTGCGTCCGCGCAGCACACCTGAAAATGGGTGAAGTTTTGTCGAAATCTGGTTCCTATTGAAGACACTTTTCCGGATTCTCAATTGTCATTTTTCCCATAAGATAATTCTGTTATCCCGAGTCAGCCCGGCCTCGGCCTCAAGCCCGCAAAAGGACTAGTGCCATGATAATCAACCCAGTTATTCTGTGTGGTGGCTCCGGGACGCGCCTTTGGCCGCTCAGCCGTAAATCCTATCCGAAGCAATTTGCGCCGCTGATCGGGCAGGAGACCTTGTTTCAGGCCTCGGCGTTGCGGATGACCGAAGGGCCGCTCGATTTTTCCGCGCCTACGGTGCTGACCAATTCCGATTTTCGGTTCATTGTCACCGATCAGCTTTCTGCGGTCGGCATTGATCCTGGCGCGGTGATCATCGAACCCGAGGGGCGCAATACCGGGCCCGCCATTCTTGCTGCCGCACTCTATCTGGAAAGAACAGATGCGGATGCGGTGATGCTCGTCGCGCCGTCGGATCATCTTATCCCCGACACTGCGGCCTTCCACGCCGCCGTCGAACAGGGGTTGGACGCAGTAAAGGCGGGGCGCTTGGTCACGTTCGGTATCGCACCGACCCATCCCGAGACCGCCTATGGTTATCTGGAACTGAGCGCGCGACCGGAGCAGGATGGCCGCGCCATCGACCTGAATCGGTTCGTCGAAAAACCCGAGGAGGCGCGCGCCTCCGAGATGCTGGCGGCCGGGAATTTCATGTGGAATGCGGGGATCTTCCTGTTCCGAGCAAAGGACATCATCGCGGCGTTCAAGGCCCATGCGCCCGAGTTAATGGCCCCTGTGTCACAGGCGGTCGAGGAAGCGCAGGTGGATTTGGGGTTCCTGCGCCTCGCCCCCGCGCCGTGGTCGGCCGCTGATGACATCTCGGTTGACTATGCGGTGATGGAGAAAGCCAGCAACATCAGTGTTGTCCCTTTCTCGGGTGCGTGGTCCGATCTGGGTGGTTGGGATGCGGTCTGGCGCGAGCTAGGTCCCGATGAGACGGGCACTGTCGCTGTGGGGGAAGCGACGGCGATTGAATGCGAGAACAGCTTGTTGCGTTCGGAGACTGGTAGCCTAGAGCTGGTCGGGATCGGGCTGAAAAATGTGATGGCGATCGCCATGAACGATGCGGTGCTGGTTGCCGATATGTCCCGCGCGCAGGACGTGAAAAAAGCCGTGAACGCGCTCAAGGTGAAAGATGCGGTTCAGGCAACGCACTTCCCGATTGATCATCGCCCCTGGGGGTGGTTCGAAAGCCTAGTCATCGGCGATCGCTTTCAGGTCAAACGGATCCACGTGCATCCGGGAGCGTCGCTCAGCTTGCAAAGCCACTTTCACCGCTCCGAACACTGGATCGTGGTTGAAGGAACAGCGCGGGTGACGGTCGATGATGAGGTCACACTGGTCACGGAAAACCAATCGATCTACGTGCCCCTCGGCTCGGTGCACCGGATGGAGAATCCGGGCAAGGTTCCGATGGTTCTGATCGAAGTTCAGACGGGTGCCTATGTCGGCGAAGATGACATCATTCGCTATGAAGATGTCTATTCCAGAGGGCAGGGGGCGAAGGGCTGAGACACTCCACAGGGCGCATCCATGGGTCCATCCCGAACGTATCGGAGCCTCTTACGACTGGCACGCGCCTGAGGGGCCGACTGAAACGGGCTCCTTTCAGTTCTTTCGGCCAGCGACCTCGCAGCCGGTCACAAAACCACCTGTTGCCACATCGTGATCGCTCGCGATCCGTTTTGGACGCGACAGGGGACCTCGCTCTTGTGGCGCGACGGTCTGTGTATCCTTGCGTTGCTAAGCGCGATGCACGCGTGACGAACTGCCCTGAATCGATTGAGAAAATCGCATGTCCTAATCGACCGAGGCCGGCTTCTCGTGCGAAGCGCTCTTCCTGTCCTTTTCGCCGTGACATCGTGAGACCTTTGCTTGCCAAGGGACCGGGGTCCTGTCGTCTCGGCGAGTCCGGGCGGGGTATATGTCGTTGCGTAGCCCGAAAGGGCATCGTTTCCGTCCCTCAACCCGAAGATAGTCAATCGAGGTAAAAATGGCGAAAGGACTTCTTCGCAGCGGAATCGCGGCCATGTCGGTCAAGCTTGCCGCTGCCGGGCTGTCTTATGCGATGTTCGTGGTGCTGTCGCGTTGGCTGGGAGCCGAGACGTACGGGCGATTTGCCGCGGCGTTCTCTGCGGGCACATTTTTGAGCTTCGTGATGCTGGTCGGGTTGCATACCGAAGTGCTGCGTATGTTACCCCGGCTGGAAGATGGCGCGGAAAAACACGCGGATGAACGCTGGGCTTTTCTGGCCGGTGCGTGGCGGGCGCTTGGCGCTTCGATCGGTCTCTTCGTTATTGTTGGGGTCGGGGTGGCGATTGCAGCTGCGATGTTCGGACGGGCCCAGTGGGCGGGGATGCTCATGAGCGCCGTTGCAGTGGCCGGCAGTCTGGCACTGGCCGAATTCCTCGCCTCGATGTTCCGGGCGCTCGGAGTGGTCAATATCGCGCTTGTGCCGCGCGATGTCTTGTGGCGTGGCCTTGTTCTTGCGGCGGTTCTCACGCTGTCCCTGGCACATGTCGAAGGTGACTTCGTCCTTGCCATGGGCCTGACCGTCCTGTTCCTGCTTCTCGCGCTTGGGCTGCAACTGTTCTGGGGGCGGAAGCTGTTGCCCGCAAAGGGAGTGGCACCACAAACTATTCCATCGGCGCGAACGCTGATTTGGGATGCCCGCTGGCTGGCGGCGGCGGCACTGGCGTCGAACCTGTTGCAACCTCTGGCCGTTGTCGCGGTGGGCGCGGTGCTGTCCTATGCTGATAGCGGTGTCTTCTTCGCCGCCCAGAAGACCGCTGCGCTGCTGAGCTTGCCTCTGATTGCGATGAACATGATTGGTGCGCCGCAGATCGCCCGGGCTTGGGCTGCAGGCGACAAGACCGAAGTGCAGCGCATCTGCACCCATGTCGCGGTAACCGCTACGGCTGGCACGCTCGCCGGGCTTGTCATCGTGCTTGGGTTTTCCGGGAACCTTCTTGCCGTGTTCAATCCTGCCTATAGGAGTGAGGGGGCGATCCTGATCATCCTATCGCTGGGGAACTTGGTGAACACGCTGGCTGGTCCGGCCGGATATCTGATGTTGATGACCGGGCACGAGAAGCGCTTTGTGTTAATTTCTGCAGTGGCGCAGATGAGTGGCATCCTGACAGTGCTGATTGGCGGCACGCTGTTTGGCCTGGCCGGGGCCGGGTGGGGCGAAGTCGTCGGTGTGGTGATCTTCAACGTGGTGATGTGGGGCGCCGGATACAGGATGCTGGGTGTGGACTCGTCTGTTATTTCGTCTGTTAGGGCGTCCTTCGGAAAACAACGATCTTTGGACTGAGAATGACGAAACGAATTTTCATTGTGGGAACGCCCAGGTCCGGCACGACTTTTCTGCAGTCTTTGTTGGCCTGCAGTCCGGATGTTGTCAGCTTCCCCGAGACACATTTTTTTGACCGAACTGTGCGGAACGTCTTGGGGTTCCCCATTGTCTATCGCAGTGCGTCGGCGATCGTTGCCGAATTCCGACGGGACACCGAAGGTCTGAGCATACCTTATCCAGAACTGGACGAGGCGAACGGACTGGGCGCGCTGCATGCACGGGGCCCCGTAAAACATGCGAAGAAATTGATCGCCTATCTCGATGCCATGGCCCAAAACATTGGCGGGGAGATGTGGATAGAGAAGACACCGCGCCATCTTGACCATATCGGGGTGATCAAAGCGGCGTGCGGGCCTTGTGAGCCGCAATTCGTGCATATCCTCCGCAAGAGATCATCGAATGTGCGTTCGCTTGTCGCAGCTGCCCCGCAATGGGGCCAGACAATGAGCGAGAGAGACGCAGCCAGGCAGTGGCGCGATGATGTCCTTGTGCATGGATCCTTCGCCTCCGAAGAAAATCATCACTTCATTTTCTATGAGGATCTTACCAATGCTCCGGAGGCGAGTGTCCGCGACCTCGCTGAAGCGCTTGGCGTAACACTGACGAGCGACATGCTTGCCTCACGCGGCGAGGTTGCACGCTCGATGGTCAACGGATGGGAGAAGTGGAAAGTCAACAATCTCGATAGCCGCATTCTCGCGCGGGACGAAACGATTTGGGAGGATGACTATGAGCAGGTTGTTGTCGATGCGCTTCTTAAGATCGAGACCGTGAAGGTGGGCCCACGATCCGCAGAGCCTTGATGACTCTGCGCGTCGGTTGGCGGCGTTTCAGCCGACGATCGAACGCAGCATGCCCCGCAGGGCCGCGCCGAAACCGGGCTTGTTCTCCCGCAAGGTTTCGAAGCTCGACAGTGGAAGTGCGAGCGTCGTTTCGACGGACGCTGCCAGAGCGTCCATGTCGGCGGCTGGCACTGCAATTCCTCCGAATTCAGGCAGTTGCTCTGCCAGTCCGCCCACTGCGAAACCTATGGGGTAAGCGCCGCGTGACACTGCGGCTGCGGGAATCCCGGATTGCGTGGCCGAATGATAGGGCATGATGACGACTTTTGCTCTGTCCAGCATAGCCACTAACTCATCATCGGGAACGAAACGGTTCTCCACCTGAAAGATGTCGGGGCGCTGCGCCATCTGTTGCTCTAGATCGGCGCCGATGTCACCGGCTCCGGCCAAGAGGAAACGCGCCCTGCCGGCGAGCCGCTTGCCAAGCGAAACAAAATTGTCGATCCCCTTGTATTGCTCGACGCGCCCGAAAAACAGGACGAGATCCTCTTTCTGCGGTAGAGGAGCTTTAGGGTAGGCGGCTGTGAAGTCGGGCAGGCCGAAGACGAACGTCGGCTTCCGGAATTTGGTTTCTACTTCCTTCAGGTAGTAAGAGCTATGCAGCGCCAGAGCATCCGAGGCACGGGCTGCGATTGCTCCGATCCAGTCGGTGAGCCGATGCAACCAGGCGTCTGGATGTGGGACGGGATCATGGATGGTCAGGACCGAGCTGGCTCCGGCGCGGCGTGCCATCCATGCAGCCCAGACCGCCATCGGTCGGTTGTCGCCATTGATCGTGTTGACGACGTCGGGTCGGAAATCACGGATCGCCTTGGCAATCTTCCAGTAGGTTAACGGGTTGATCTGCGCCAAGAGCACTAAAAACTTGTGGCCTCCCTGAAACCGCCGGATTTCGCGCCGCGTGTTTACATCCGTATGGCTAGGAGCAACGACCATTACGTCGAAGTCGTCGCCGGCCGTCTCATCCAGAAGCGCCTGAAGGTAATGGCGCATGGCGATCCGGGTCATGGGGGCGAGAAATAGAATTCTAATCGGTTGTTCAGGCGTGTTCGTGCTCATGCGGCTCAGGTCAGTTTGTTTTATGATGCCCGCGGAGAACCGGCATTTGATGATGTCGATAACTTCGGATCGTCGGGTAATGGTTTATTGCATCTCTCGTGTGACAGAGGCCATGTTGTCAGGGCGCCGCTAATACTGCAGATTTTCGAAGGTAGGTAGATGAAAGTTCGCCGCACGACTTTGTTCCGCTTCCTGGCGCTTGCGGTCTTCATGTTTTTGGTCAACCGGCAAAGCCTGTTCACAGGGAGCGGCGCGAATGATTCCGCCGCCGTTGCCAGACTTGCTGCCGAGGGGCGCTTCGACGAAGGCTCCTACGGCATGACAGCCTTTGTCTACGCGATGATTCCCGGGAGCTTTCGGCCGATTTTGGTCTATCTGATTGGCAGCTGGTTCATCTTCTACAGTCTGCGACGTCTGCACACGAACGTGCACGGGGCTGCCATGCTGTTCTTGGGACTCGCCCCGTCGATTTTGACCGTGGCCACGTTCCAAAAAGACCTTCTGTTGGTGCCGTTTTTGATCGCGGCGGCGTGGTCAATCGAGAGGTTCCCAAAAGGAATTGCGCTGATCGGGGCGGTGGGGGGAATTTACGTATTCTACGGTTACCTGTTTCGCGACTATTATTTCCTGATCCTTTTCTTCTTCCTGTCTATCTTAGCGGTCAGGAAATTGGCTTTGGAATGGAAATTTCTGTTGTTCCTTGGGCTGGTCCTGATCCTAATGGTGACACCGGTTTCAGTCTTACAAACGCTCCAGGGGCCTCGGGACACCGTCAACTACTATCGCCTGAATGATCCCAACTTTGTTGGGGCTCGGACGGCATTTTTTAACCTTTTGCCGATCGACGGGGCATGGTCTTTCACCGTGAATTACGTCTATGCGCTGATCCGGCTGAATTTGGCTTTTTTCCTCGATCCGGGGCCAAAGGAGCTGTTTCTGGAGCTCAACATTCTGGCATATTTCTTCGCGATCATCACCGGACTCCGCAGCAGCAGCCGGATCGCGCGCAATGCGGCATCTTTGCTCTTGGCGCATTTGATCGTTCTGACGTTCTTCGAACCCGATCTCGGATCGTATATCCGGCATTTGGCCAGTACGCTTCCCATTGCGGCGATACCGATCGGGGAGTATTTTTCGCGCCGAAGGTGGCGTTTCGTCTTGAAAAGTCAGGCGTCGCTTGGGCGTGAAGAGGCCCAATCTGCAGCTTAGTCAAGTAAACGGCGCCGCAGTCGATGGGGGGGAGTCTCTACGAGCTGATAGATCAACGCCAGATCAGCAGCCAATCCGTGTAGGAACTGAGCCGAGAAGAACGGGCTTTCCCTCAACTTGCGGTGGCTCATTGATCGCTATCTCAGACATTTTTCTTCTCATTCCGCGCCCGAAGCATCGCGCTGTTCAGAGCCGCTAAAGTCTCTGCTTGGAACCGCTTTGGGCCGTATCTAGTCTCGAATAGCTCGCGGGCAGCGAGTCTCATCTCCACAAGCTGCTCTGAGCTCAGAGCGGCGAGGGCGCTCTCGAACGCCTTGCTTTCGGGGGGCACTGCAATGCCTGCCGGTCGTGCCGCCTTGTTATGATTGATCAACTCGCCCATGCCGCTGGCGTCAGACAGCATGACCGGCGTTCCCGCTCGCAGGGCCTCGATCAGGACCATCGGGAGCCCCTCCCAGCGAGACGGCATCACAAGCATATCCGCATGGGCGTAGTAATCCGCGATCCGCTCTGGCGGCACCCAGGAATGGAACGTGATTGCGGGATGATCGCTGGCTGTACCCCCGCTTTCGCCCAACACGCTTGCGCCCACGATATTCAGGTGCATGGCCGGATTGAGGGCCTGAGCAGGCGGGAAGGCCTCAAGCAAAATATCCAGCCCTTTTTGCCGATCGAACCGACCGACGAAAAGCAGATCCATCCGTCCGGGCACCTTTTCGAACGGCGAACGCTCCGATGCGCGCGCCAGATCAGGAAGGGCGTTTTCGACCACGATGTGACGGCCGCGATAGCGATGCGCCTCGGCAAGAGCCTTGTCGTTTTTTGAAATGTTCAACACGAGGTCCGAGAAGCCGGACAGTTGGCGCTCGATCAGTGAGACGAGACGGGCCTTGCTCGGCGCCTCCGTATAGCGCAGCCGAGCCCAGCCATGGGGAATATAGACATAGGCGCCCGGGAGGCGCGACGCTCGTAGCAGAGCCATAGCTCCAAGAGAGAACGTAGAGTGAAAGACAAGGACATCCGGGGCGAACTCCAGCACGGCCCGGCGCGTGGTCCTTGCCAGATTCCAAACAGCCTTCGCACCTCTTTTCTTTCGCTCATAGAGCACCAGGTCGCTGTCCGGTGGCATTTGATCGGCATGATCGCTGGGGACGACGAAACGGCTTGCAACTGTGTCGTGGCACAACGCGTCGAATGTCGCCAAATACGTTGCGATTCCGCCCTTTATCGTCTCGCAGACGTGCAGCACCTTTAACATTTCAGTCCAGACCTGTCGCCTGTTTCTGATCGCTGATTTTCAGGTAAAGCGGCAGGGGAATGATAGCAACCGATATTGACGGTTTCGACCTCGCCCCGAAATGGGGCGAGGCGTCCAGACCGGAATTGCACGAGGCGTCAATGCGCGGACGGATTTTTCAGCATCGTTCGTAAGTAACCCGACACGGCAGCGGTCGAGTATTTGTGGGTCTCAGTTGTGCTTATCCACGCAATGTCATCCACAAGTTTCAGAGCCCCGCTTTGCGATCGAAGTAAGACTTCGCCGAAACGATCTGTGCCCTCGTCAGAGAGTTGGAAAACAGGGCCAAGCCGAAGATCTTGCCGGTGAACT
>PDRY01000010.1 GCA_002748265.1 Rhodobacterales bacterium | reverse complement strand
ATATGGCGCCGACAAGCGGGCGGTGGCCAATGCGATGGCGGATAACGGGGCGGTGCTGGTATTGCCGGGCGGGGCCGATGGCGACAGCCCGATTTCGGACCGCGCGTTGGTCGGGCAGCCGCTTTATGCGCTGGAATTCCCGACCGAAGGTTCGCGCGCCTATATCGAGAATGATTATAGTCAGCGCGATGCGGGGTTCGAGGAAATCTTCCACATGGTGCATGATTATGGCATCGGCACCCGCTATACGGAAGGTGCGCTGAAGGCTACCTATCAGGCGGAGATTTCGGCGGCGATGAGCCATGCGCGGCGTAAAAACCTTTGGGGGCGCGGCGATCGCGGGACGCAGGACTGGCTTGTGGAACTGGAGAAGGAAGGCAGTCTGGAGCAGGAATATATCGTCAGCGTGCTGGACAGCTATTTCGGCTATTGGGGCGCGTGGAGCGAGGCGCCGGGCGGGATGTGGGGCATTTATGCTGCCAAGACCCGCGCGGAGGTGAAGCAGATGGACCCGATGGGCGCGGCGCTGGTGCCCGCGTTTCTGTCTGATACCGTGACCTATATGGCGCGCATTGATCCGAAGTTTTCCGGCACGTTCGAGATGAGTTTCGATCCGGCGCAGCCCTATACGCACAAGTCGCAATATCTGGTTAATGCGCGGTTGTTAGGGGATTTGCCGTCCGGACTGAGCGGCAATGATTTTGACAATATCCTGTTGGGCAACGGCGCGGATAACACGATTGACGGCAAGGGTGGCAACGATGTGGTGCAGTTCGGCTTTGCTTTCACGGAGGCGAAGATTGCCCGCACCGTCGACGGGGTGAGCGTCAGCGGGCCGGGCAACGGCACCGACCAGCTGCAAAACATCGAGATTTTGCGCTTTACGGATCGCGACGTGCTGGTGTCATCGCTGTAGACACTCGGCAATGCTGCGGGCCATGGCGCGCAGGGTGTTGGGGTAATGCTGCGGGCCGGGATTGATCCGGGCGCCGATCGGGTCCAGCTCCGACACCCGAACCCCATCGCCCAGCAGGTTTTGCAGCAAAGCCGGGTCGAAACCGGGTTCGGTGAAGGCGCAGGCGATGGGTGTGTGGGCCAGCGTGGCCTGCATCTCGGCGACGCGGGCGGCGGAAGGGCTGCTGGCGTCGCTTTCGCGCAGGGTGGCGGCGATATGCAGATGATTTTCGTCGGCGAAATAGCCGAGGGAATCGTGGAAGGTGATGATTTCCGCGCCCTGCGCCGGGGCCAACGTGGCGCGAAGTTCCGTCTGCAACGCGCTAAGGCCGGCCTGTGCCTGTGCAGCGTTGGCGCGGTAAATCGCGGCGTTTTCCGGGTCCAGATCGGCGAGCTTGTCGGCGAAAAGCGTGACCCATCGGGCAGCGTTTTCGACCGAGAGCCAGACATGCGGGTCCGGGCCGTGATGGTGGTGGCCCTCTTCGTGGTCGTGTTCTTCGTGCGCGCCCATTTCGCGCCGATGGGTCGTCGGTTGCTCTAAAAGCGCGAGGCTTTCCGCACCGCCCGCGAGGCTTTCTATCGCTTCTGCTAGCCACGGCGACAAGCCGCTTCCGATCCAGACGATCAACTCGGCATTGGCCAGTTCACGCGCCTGCGAGGGCCGCAACTGCATCTGATGCGGGGTTTCGCCGCCCTTCAACAGCAGGGCTGGCGCGCCCAGATCGCCCATTACCTGCGCCACCAGCGACTGCACCGGCGCGATATCGGTGACGACGCGGGGCGGTTCGGCGAAGGCGGGTGTGGCGAGAAGGGCAAGGGGGGCGAGAAGATGAGAACGCATGGGTTTCCTGTAATAGTATAACATTTCGGTTGCGCGGGTTATAATATTACATTATCCACCCCGTCCAGCGGCAAATGCGCCGCGAAAGGAGGGCGAGGATGCAGAACCAGACCCCGGCGTTTCACCGCCACGATCACGGCGCGTGCAGCCGCGCGGCGCTGCAATTTGCCGAAGCGCATTGCGCGGCGGGCGGGGCGCGGCTGACGCCGGTGCGGCGGCGGACCTTGGAGATTTTGCTGGAAGAACACCGGGCGATGGGGGCGTATGAGGTGCTGGAACGGCTGCGTCAGGACGGCTTTGGCCACCAACCGCCGGTCGCCTATCGCGCGCTGGATTTCCTTGTAGATCAAGGACTTGCCCACCGGGTGCGCCGCCTCAACGCCTTCACCGCCTGCACCCACCCGCAGGAAGCCCACGCGCCCGCTTTCCTGATCTGCGAGCATTGCGGCAACGTGGCGGAAATGGCGGGCGGGGCGGTTTTCGCGGCGCTGGACGCGGCGGCGACGCAGCTTGGCTTCGCCATTCGGCGCACGTCGATCGAGGCCACCGGCCGCTGCCCGAACTGCGCCGGGGAGCCCTCCGATGCTGATTGAGGCGCGCGGGGTTTGCGTTGAATACGGCGATCTGACGGTGCTGGACAAGGTGTCGATCACGGCCCGGCGCGGCGAAATCGTCACCATCGTCGGCCCGAACGGCTCCGGCAAATCGACCCTGATCCGCGCTCTGCTCGGCTCGGTGCCGCTCGCGCGCGGGGAGGTGCGGCGCGCGCCGGGGCTGCGGATCGGCTATGTGCCGCAGAAACTGGCGCTCAATCCCGGCCTGCCGCTCACTGTGCGCCGCTTCCTCGCGCTGCCCCGCCGCCCGACGCCGCAGGCGCTGGCGGAAGTTGCGCAACAAACCGGGATTGCCGCCCTGATGGCGCGCCCGGTCAGCGGGCTTTCGGGCGGGCAAATGCAGCGGGTCTTGCTGGCCCGCGCGTTGCTTTCGCACCCGGATCTCCTGCTGCTCGACGAGCCGACGCAGGGGCTGGACCAACCCGGCGAAGCGGCATTTTATGCGCTATTAGAAGAACTTAGGCGAGAACTGAACCTCGGCATCCTGATGGTGAG
>PDRY01000002.1 GCA_002748265.1 Rhodobacterales bacterium | reverse complement strand
CAGTCTCTTGAGGAAGCGGCGCGCGATCTGGGCTGCACCACGTTTCAGACCTTCCGCCTTGTCACCCTGCCGATCATCGCCCCCGCGGTGATTTCCGGCTGGTTGTTAGGCTTCACCCTGTCGCTCGACGACCTCGTGATTGCCTCCTTCACCTCCGGTCCCTCGGCCACCACCCTGCCGATCAAGATTTTCTCCGCCGTGCGACTTGGTGTCTCACCGGAGATCAACGCCCTGTCCTCCATCCTGATCGGTCTGGTAACGGTTGGGGTGATCACCGCATCCCTTTCCTCCAAACGCGCCATCATGCGCCGGATGCGGGACGAACAGAAAGCAGACCAATGAGCGACTTTATCACCGAATATCAGACCTATTGCGACACGCATGGACGCCCGGACCGGGTTGAGCTGATGCTGGCGGATATGTCCGGCATCTTGCGCGGCAAATGGCTTCCGGGCGAGGATGAAGAGAAGCTGGCAGAAGGCTCGGTGCGCCTGCCGCAATCGACCTATGCGCCCAATATCCTCGGGGCGGAAGTGCCGGAAACCGGGCTGGGCATCGTGATCGGCGACCCGGACGGGCGGCTCTATCCGGTGGCTGGTTCGCTCAAGCCGGTGCCGTGGCAGAAAACGGGGAGCGGGCATGTCGCGCAGGTTCTGGTGGAAATGCACGACGAGAAAGGCGAGTTGTTCGACCTTTCGGCGCGCGGCAAACTCGCCGCCATGGTGGCCCGGTTCGCCGAGCGCGGCTGGAAGCCGGTTGTGGCGACGGAGCTGGAATTTTACCTGCACCTGCCGCGCGACGAGGACGACGACGCGCCGACCCCGCCGCCGCGTTCGCCGGATGCGCAGAATTACGACCTTGAGGTGCTGGAACGCGCCCAGCCGGTGCTGGACGACATCCTCGCCGCCGCCCGCGCGCAGAACCTCGCGCCCGACACGCTGATCGCGGAATACGGGCCGGGGCAGTTCGAGATCAATTTTCACCATACCGACGACGTGATGGAAGCCGCCGATGCGGCCCTGACCTTCCGGCGGCTGGTGCGCGGGGTGGCCCGCACCCACGGGCTGCGCGCCACCTTCATGGCCAAACCCTATACCGACCACCCCGGCAACGGCATGCACGCACATATTTCCGTGGTCGATGAGAACGGGCAGAACATCTTTGACGATGGTTCCGGCGCCTTGTCCGACCGGCTGAAACAGGCCGTCGCCGGGACGCTGGCGACGATGGAAGACATGCAGGCCATCTTCGCGCCGCACATGAATTCCTACCGCCGGTTTCAGGCCGCCAGCTTCGCCCCCTCCGCCCCCGACTGGGGCTATGACAACCGCGCCGCCGGGGTGCGCCTGCCGGACGTTTCGGGGCCGGGCGCGCGGCTCGAACACCGGATTTGCGGCGCCGATGTGAACCCGCATCTGGCCCTGACCGCCATTCTGGGCGGTATGCTCTACGGGCTGGATACTCCCGACCTGCCGCTGCCCAAGCCGCTCGACGATGCGGATGCAACGCCCGCCGATCCGCTGACCGCCGACTGGCTCGCCGCGGTGGACCGCTTCGCGACCTCGGAACTGGCCGCCGACCTGTTTGGCCTCCGCTACCGCGACATCTTCACCGCCGTGAAACGCGATGAAATCGCTCAACTGACGACGGAAATTTCACAGGTCGAATACCGCACCTATCTCGGGCGGTTGTAGGCTTGCCGACACTATTGTCGAACGGTTGTTTATCCGTTTTCGGAGAAATCACACGTGAGGGACATTGCTCAAAGGGCAGCGCCCGGCCGCACGGGTGGGCGAGAAGCGCCCGCGCGTCAAACCGGAGGTTTGCCTTCGGCAAAACAGGGGCGGTCGGGCGCTGCCCGGCGGTGCCGCCGGGCAATTAAATCATTCCCCCAAAATCCCAAAGGGGCCGCAGCGACGCGGCCCCTTTCTTTATAGCACTTCAACGCCTTACTTCGCCGTGATCCGCCCGTCGAGGAACGGGGTGTAAGGCGCGCGCTCGGCGAGGTATTCCGCCATGACATCCGCCAGATCCGGGCCGAAATCGTAAACATCGGACGCGGTTTTGAACATGTCGTACCCATCGCCACCATTGCGCAGATAGTTGTTGGACACCACGCCGTAGGTCGCTGCCGGGTCGAGCGGTTTCCAGCCCATCCCGTCCGCTACGCGCACCTGCGAGACCCGTGCGCCCACTTCGGCGCTGGCGTCAAAGGTGAAACGCAGCCCGGCGACCTGCGGGAAGCGCCCCGCGCCTTCCTCGACCTGACTGACCCCGTTTTCCAGCGCCGCAAGGATGGCTTCACCGCTGACAAAGAAGGTCGACAGCGTGTTCTGGAACGGCAGCACCGTCAGCACCTCGCCCATCGTCACCTCGCCCGCATCAATCGAGGCGCGCAGGCCGCCGCTGTTCTGAATGGCGATCTGAATGCCCTGATCGCGCACCCGGTCGAGCATCGCATCCACCACGAGATTGCCCATGGCGCATTCCATCACCCGGCACCGCGCACGATCCCCGTCAATCACCTCGCTGGTCGAAGCCACAACCTTTTGCCGGATTTCCTCCAGCGGCGCCGCCGCCTCCGCTATCCGCGTCTTCACGCCCGTATCTTCGGCCACCGCCCCATCCATCAGGATCGGCTCGCCCACGGCCTCGACCACGTTGCCCGCATCGTCAAACGTCACCTTCAACTCACCCAGAAACTTGCCGTAAGCATAGGCGGACAGGATCTGCGTCGTGCCCACCACCGTCGGATACGGCCCTTCCGCTTTCTCCAGCGTGTTGGACAGCAGCGTATTCGTGTGCCCGCCGACGATGATGTCAACCTCCGGCACCGCCTTGGCCAGCGCAATATCGTGCGAATACCCGATATGCGACATGACGATGATCTTGTTGACCCCCATCTCCTGCATCTTCTGCACCTCATGCGCCACCGCATCGGCAACATCGGTAAAGATCAC
>PDRY01000025.1 GCA_002748265.1 Rhodobacterales bacterium | reverse complement strand
CCGGACATGCCGGACATACCGTCCATGCCGCTCATGCCGGACATACCGTCCATGCCAGACATGCCGGACATACCGCCCATGCCGGACATACCGCCCATGCCGCTCATGCCGGACATACCGTCCATGCCGCTCATGCCGGACATACCGTCCATGCCGCTCATGCCGGACATACCGTCCATACCACTCATACCGGACATACCGTCCATACCACTCATACCGGACATGCCACCCATGCCGGACATACCGGACATGCCACCCATGCCACTCATACCGGACATGCCACCCATACCCGACATCCCGGACATGCCACCCATGCCACTCATACCGGACATGCCACCCATGCCGGACATACCGGACATGCCACCCATACCCGACATCCCGGACATGCCGGTCTGGCCGACATAGGTCCACTGGGAGCAGGTCCAGTTTTGGGCTGAAGCGACAGCCGGCAGCGCGATGCAAGCCAGGGCGCCAATGGCAGTCATGGTCTTCTTAACGATGCTGGTCATACCTTTTCCTCCTAAGGTTCAAGTCGGCCACAGTTTCGGGGAGTGTCTCCAGAGAGCCGTGGCACATTAGTGCAGCCGTAGAGCTGCAATCAGGGCTGTTTGTGCCAGCCTCTGATGTCGTAGGGCCCTGTCATTCCGGGGTGGATGAACGGGTTGAACCAGTTCCCTTGGTCCTCAAGAAACTTGAGCGACGCAGGATAGGGCTGGCTGACACCCGTCAGGGCCTGTTGGTACCAGACGCCATCCTTGGCAACCTGGGTGATCTCGGGAGCGCCCTCCGGCCGCTGTGACGGCTCCACCCCAGCGATGAACAATTCCTGCGCTTGCGCGGATGCGGCGAGGGTGCAGGCCAGTGTCAGGGCGGTGAAGGTCAAACGTGTCACGGCGGACGCTCCTTGAAATGCAGCGGTTCTGATGCAGGGGGCAACATGTTCACGGTGGAATCACGTTGGCTCCCGACAAGTTGATAGTAGCGCCGCACGAACCCGAAATCTGTTAAAACCGTTTTCCAACAGAGCCTTACGCGACGCCTCAAAAAACGTTTCCTGCCAAAAAGGCAGAACAGACGAGCGGCAAATGGCAAAAATGCTGGATTTCGCAACGTCTCCCCCCTGACAAATTGGCAAAAGGACCATGCCAATTTGTCATGCGGCATTCCGCCGCATTTCCGACGCCCCTCAACCACGTGAGCCAAGGGGCACAAGACGCAATTCAAAAGACGCCGCACATGGCGCGGAGAGGACGAAAATGAGCGATCTAAGAGACCGGGCGCTACGCGCTTTGACGCAGGAGCAGGCCCCGGGGAGCGATCTGGATGTCTTTGAAGCTGGCCTGATCCGTGCGCTGTCTGTCGAAGGGGACACCGTCAGCTTCGTACTCGAAACCAACGGCCCCGCCCCGGCGGGGTTGCGCGAACGCTTGGAAGCCCGGCTGAGCGCGGTGGAAGGCGTCGGCTCGGTTTCTTGCTATCTATCCGAAAACGCGGTCGACACGCCGCCGGATCTGGGTGGAACCGAAGGCCCCAAACCGATCACCGGTGTCGACCATGTGGTTCTGGTCGGCTCAGGCAAAGGCGGCGTGGGCAAATCCACGGTATCGGCCAACCTCGCACTGGCCCTGGCCGACCAGGGGCTCAAGGTCGGGCTGCTCGATGCCGATATCTATGGCCCCTCAGTGCCGCAAATGTTCGGGACCGAAGGCCGCCCGGTCTCTTATGATGGCACCCTGATCCCGATCGCCGCCCATGGCATCAAATTGATGAGCGTTGGGCTGATGCTGGCTCAGGACGAAGCACTTGTCTGGCGCGGGCCGATCCTGGCCAACACGCTGGCCCAGATGCTCCACGAAGTCCGCTGGGAGCCGCTCGATGTGCTGCTGATTGACCTGCCCCCCGGCACCGGAGATGTGCAGATCACCCTGAGCCAGGAAGCCAAGCTGGACGGCGCGGTGGTGGTGACCACGCCGCAGAAGGTCGCGCTCAACGATGCACGCCGCTCCATCGATCTGCTGCGCCGTACCGATGTGCCGATCCTGGGTCTGATCGAAAACATGGCGACCCATGTGTGCACCGGTTGCGGCAAGGAAGAGCCGATCTTTGGCACCGGCGGCGCCGCAGAGGAAGCGCGCGCCCAAAGCCTCGACCTGCTCGGGTCTCTGCCGCTGGAGCCGCTGGTCTGCGCGGCCGCCGATGAGGGCACGCCCGCCGTGCGCTCCGCCCCGGACAGTCTGTCGGCGCAGCGCTATGGCGAAATCGCCAAGGCGCTCTGGGCCCGTGTGACCGCCTGATGCTCGCCGCCACGATCTGCCCCGGCAAGGGCGACATGGACCTGTTGCTGGAGCGGTTCGCGGACAGCCTTCTGGCGCGCGGCATCGCCGTGCGCGGGCTGGTGCAGACCAACAGCGCCCGCAAAGACGGCCTGCCCTGCGATATGGATGTGCGTGTCCTGCCCGAAGGCCCGACGCTGCGCATCAGTCAGACCTTGGGCACGGGCGCGCGGGGCTGCCGCTTGGACAGCGGCGCACTTGAGGAGGCGGTCGCCCGTGTCGGGGCCTCTCTCTCTGGGGCGCAGCTCTTAATCGTCAACAAATTCGGGAAGCGCGAATCCGAAGGCGGCGGGTTTCGCCCGGTGATCGCGGAGGCGCTCGCCCAGGGCATTCCCGTGCTTTGCGGCACGAATGAGCTCAATCGGCCCGCCTTTGACAGTTTTGCGAGCGGCATGGCCTCGGACCTGCCGCCCAGCATTGAGGCTTTCGAAGCCTGGTTTGCAGGGCAATCTACCTGAGCGCTTTGTGATTCGACACTTCCGCAAAGGCATTGCCGCAAGGCAAAGGGAGGGGCGACGCCCCTCCCCCCTTCAAATTGCACAAACGATCATTTCCGCCCTTCCCCTTCGGATCAACTTGGCTATAGTCCCGCCCCATGACGCACGCAGACCGCATATCCCGGCCCGGCCCCGCCTCCACGGCGGCCCGCCTGCGCGCGCTCCTTCTCCTTATCCGCCTCTGAGCGGGCCTTTCGGCGCGACCGCTCAGGGGGGTTCCTAGCGCCGGGATGCCTATTGACCCGAGAAGGATAAGACAGATGACCGACCCCAACCGCGTATTGATTTTCGACACCACGCTGCGCGACGGCGAACAAAGCCCCGGCGCGACCATGACCCATGAAGAAAAGCTCGAGATTGCAGAGCTGCTCGACGAGATGGGTGTGGACATCATCGAAGCGGGCTTCCCGATCGCCTCGGAAGGCGATTTCAAGGCCGTGAACGAGATCGCCAAGCGCAGCAAGGACTCCACGATCTGCGGCCTCGCCCGCGCCAATTTCAAGGATATCGACCGCTGCTGGGAGGCGGTGAAGGACGCAGGCTCGCCGCGCATTCACACCTTCATCGGCACCTCTCCGCTGCACCGTGCCATCCCGAACCTGACCCAGGACGAGATGGCCGAGCGGATCCACGACACGGTCACCCACGCGCGCAACCTGTGCGACAATGTGCAATGGTCTCCGATGGATGCGACCCGCACCGAATGGGACTACCTGTGCCGCGTGGTCGAGATCGCGATCAAGGCCGGGGCCACCACGATCAATATCCCCGATACGGTCGGCTATACCGCCCCGGTGGAAAGCGCCGATCTGATCGCGCGGCTGATTGCCGAGGTCCCCGGCGCCGATGAGATCATCTTTGCCACCCACTGCCACAACGATCTGGGCATGGCGACGGCCAACGCCTTGGCCGCCGTTGCGGGCGGGGCGCGCCAGATCGAATGCACGATCAACGGCCTGGGCGAGCGCGCCGGCAACACCGCCCTCGAAGAGGTGGTGATGGCGCTCAAGGTCCGCCACGATATCATGCCGTGGCACACCGGCGTGGACAGCACCAAGCTGATGCACATCTCGCGCCGCGTCGCGACCGTGTCCGGCTTCCCGGTGCAGTATAACAAGGCCATCGTCGGCAAGAACGCCTTTGCCCATGAAAGCGGTATCCACCAGGACGGGATGCTCAAGAACGCCGAAACCTTCGAGATCATGCGCCCCGAGGATGTCGGCCTGCAGGCCACGTCGCTGGTCATGGGCAAGCATTCCGGCCGCGCCGCGCTCAAGGACAAGCTGAACCAGCTGGGCATCGAGATGGAGGCCAACCAGCTTCAGGATCTGTTCGTCCGCTTCAAGGAGCTGGCTGACCGCAAGAAGGAGGTCTTCGACGAAGACATCCTGGCCCTGGTGCGCGCCGAAGAAGCCTCTGCCGAAGACAAGATCACCCTTGCGGGCCTGCGCATCACCTGCGGCACCGAAGGCCCGGCCGAGGCCGCTATGATCCTCGATTTCGAGGGTGAGCGGAAATCGGTCACCGCCATGGGTGACGGTCCGGTGGATGCGGCGTTCAACGCGGTGAAGGCGCTTGTGGCGCACGACGCGCGGCTGCAGCTCTACCAGGTTCACGCCGTGACCGAAGGCACCGACGCGCAAGCCACGGTGTCGGTCCGCCTCGAAGAGGACGGGCGTATCTCCACGGGCCAGTCGGCGGATACCGATACGGTGGTGGCCTCCGTGCGGGCCTATCTCAACGCGATCAACCGGCTGGAAGTCCGCAAGGCCTCGACCGGGGTCGGCTATGACGAGAAAACGGTGAAATACACCGATAACTGACAGGCCCGAGGGGTGCCGGATCGGCGCCCCTCTTTCTTTCGGAGCCCATGATGCTGCGCCCTGCCACGCCCCGTGATGCCGCCGCGCTCGCCGCGATCTCCATGGAGGTCTGGCTGGGCACCTATATCCGCCGGGGCGTGAGCGCATTCTTCGCCGACTACGCGCTGCAAACGTTCACGGCGGATCGGTTTCGCGCCACGCTTGCCGATCCCGAGGAGCATATCTTGGTGTCGCAGAACCAGGACGGCCCCGACGGGTTCTTGCGTCTCACGCAAAATCGCCCCTGCCCTGTCAAAACCTGCCCGGCGACCGCAGAGCTGACGACGCTCTACATCCAGCCCCGCCATCAGGGGCGCGGACTGGGCAAGGCGCTGCTGGACGCCGGGTTGGCACGGGCCCGATCGCTGGGCGTGGAATCGCTGTGGCTGGCCGCGAATACCGAAAACAGTGACGCCATACGGTTCTACATCCGCGAAGGGTTTGACGCTGTCGGAGAGACCCGTTTTCGCATTCAAGACGAAGAGTACCCCAACACCGTCCTTGCGCGCCGCGTGTCGGTCTAAGAGGCCGATCACCGCACCCCACCGGATCCCATCCGCGACGCAGGCATGCGGGGCCGCTCCGTCACAGCGTCAATCCGCCGAAACCGGGCTGCGCCCTTCCCCCTTCCGCGCCGCGCCCCTATAAGGCCCCGCAAACGCGGCTTCCTTTGGGAGAATCGCGCGAATTTCGTTCAGACCTCGAAGGACCAGCAATGTTTTCAGGATTGGCAGGCATCTTGTCTTCGGACATGGCCATCGACCTCGGCACGGCGAACACGCTGGTTTATGTCAAAGGCAAGGGGATCGTCCTGTCCGAGCCCAGCGTTGTCGCCTATCACACGCAGGCGGGCGTCAAGAAAGTGCTCGCTGTTGGGGAAGACGCCAAGCTCATGCTGGGCCGCACGCCGGGCTCCATTGAGGCCATCCGCCCCATGCGCGAAGGCGTGATCGCGGATTTCGACGTGGCCGAGGAGATGATCAAGCACTTCATCCGCAAGGTGCATAAGCGCTCGACCTTCTCCAAGCCCAAGATCATCGTCTGCGTCCCTCATGGCGCGACCCCGGTCGAAAAGCGGGCGATCCGCCAGTCGGTCCTCTCCGCCGGCGCGCGCAAGGCCGGGCTGATCGCGGAACCCATCGCCGCCGCCATCGGCGCGGGGATGCCGATCACGGATCCGACGGGCTCCATGGTTGTCGATATCGGCGGCGGCACGACCGAAGTTGCGGTGTTGTCCCTGGGCGACATTGTCTATGCGCGCTCTGTACGGGTCGGCGGTGACCGCATGGATGAGGCAATCATCGGCTATCTGCGCCGCCACCAGAACCTTCTGATCGGGGACGCCACCGCCGAACGGATCAAGACTGAAATCGGCACCGCCCGGATGCCGGACGATGGCCGGGGACAATCGCTCCATATCCGCGGGCGCGACCTGCTGAACGGTGTCCCGAAAGAGACCGAAATTTCCCAGGCTCAGGTCGCCGAAGCCCTGGCCGAACCGGTGCAGCAAATCTGCGAGGCGGTGATGACCGCTCTGGAACAGACCCCGCCGGATCTGGCCGCCGACATCGTGGATCGCGGCGTGATGCTGACCGGGGGCGGTGCTCTTCTGGGCGATCTGGATCTGGCGCTGCGCGAGCAAACCGGGCTGGGCATTTCCGTCGCGGATGCGCCGCTCGATTGTGTGGCGCTTGGCACCGGCAAGGCGCTTGAATACGAGAAGCAGCTGCGCCACGTCATTGATTACGAGAGCTGATCTCCGCTAGGCGGATCAGCCGCGGGAGGCAACGCTGGCTCAGGACCGCAGGCATGAAGATTACGCAAGCCCGGTGCGCCGCCTTTTGGTGGCGGTGCTGGTACTTGTCTTGATCGGGCTGTTCCTCGTCTGGCGCATCGACAGCCCTCGGGTGGAGCGGGTCCGGGTCAAGGTCGTGGACCGGGTCGTGCCCTCCTTCGACTGGATGATGGCGCCGGTGCATGGGTTGATCGGGATCGCGACCGATTTCCGGTCCTACCAGAAGCTGATCCAGCAAAATGCCGATCTGAAGCGCGAGTTGCAGCAGATGAAGGCATGGCGCGAGGCGGCGCTGCAACTGGAGCAGCAAAACGCCAAGCTGCTTGATCTGAACAACCTCAAGCTCGATCCAAAACTGACCTACATCACCGGCGTGGTTCTGACCGACAGCGGATCGCCCTTCCGCCAGTCTGTGCTGCTGAATGTCGGCGCGCGGGATGGTATCCGCGACGGCTGGCCTGTCATGGACGGGATCGGGCTGGTCGGGCGGATCAGCGGTGTGGGGCAGAACACCTCGCGCGTCGTGCTGCTGACCGATACCTCCAGCCGGATCCCGGTGACCATCCAGCCCTCAGGGCAGCGCGCGATCCTTGCCGGGGACAACACCATGCGCCCGCCGCTCCAGTTCATCGAGAACGACGATCAGGTGCGCCCGGGTGACCGGGTGGTTAGCTCGGGCGATGGCGGGGTCTTCCCGCCCGATCTTCTGGTCGGCCAGGTCGCGCTTGGCCCGGACCGGCGGCTGCGGCTGCGGCTGGCTGCGGACTATGAGCGGCTTGAGTTCCTGCGCGTGCTTCGGGCGTCTGGCGTAGAAGGGATCACGGACCCCGGCGGGCTGGTCCTGCCGAACCTGCCCGAACAGGGCCCCCCGCAGCCCCAGCCCCTGCCCGTGCTGGCCGAGCCCGACAATGGCTGAGCTGCGCGCCCGCCCCTGGGCCGGGAAGGCCATCTTCCTTGCGCTTGCCCTGATGGTCATCCTCTACCGGCTCATGCCCTTTTCGACCGAGCCCCTGACCTGGCCGCGCCCCGATCTTCTTCTGGCGCTTACCCTGGCCCATGCGGCACGGCGGCCTGACCACCTGCCCGTCCTTCTGGTGGCCAGCGTTTACCTCTTGGCCGACCTGTTGCTGCAACGGCCACCGGGCCTGATGACCGCGCTTGTCGTGATCGGCACGGAAACGCTCAGGCGCCGCTCTCGCGGGTTGCGTCGGTCGTCCTTCATGGCAGAATGGGCGTCAGTCGCGCTCGTCATCGCGGGGATCACCGTCAGCTACCGAATTGCGCTGCTTGTGCTGCTGGTTCCGGTGCCGCCGCTGGGGCCGGTGTTGATCGAGGCCCTGGGAACGGCCCTGATCTACGCGCCGCTCGCTCTTGCCGGACGGCTATTCGGGCTCGCCCGCGCCGCGCCCGGCGCCGTTGACCACAAGGGACAAAGGATATGAGACGCCCGCCCCAGGATACCTCTGCCAGCCGCCGGGTCATCTCTCGACGTGCGCTGCTGCTGGGCACGGCCCAGCTTGGTGTCGCGGGGGTGCTGGCGGCGCGGCTTCGCTCGATGCAGGTCGAAGAGGCGGACACCTACCGCCTCCTGGCCGAGGAAAACCGCGTCAACATCCGTCTGCTGCCGCCCTCGCGCGGGCAGGTCTTCGACCGCAATGGCGTGCCTTTGGCCACGAACGAACAGAACTACCGGATCGTGATGGTTCGTGAGGACGCGGGCGATGTCGAAGACGTCCTTGCGCGGCTGACGCAGATCGTGCCCCTGCCCGAGGATGTCATCGAAAACGCCCTGCGCGAAATGAAGCGTCGCTCGCCCTTCGTGCCAGTCACCATCGCGGATCGGCTGGGCTGGGACGATATCTCTCGGGTGACGGTCAATGCCCCGGCGCTGCCGGGCGTTTCGGCCGAGGTCGGGCAATCCCGCGCCTATCCGCAGGGCGACATCATGGCCCATGTCGTCGGCTATGTCGGACCGGTCAGCGACTACGATCTGACGAAGGGCTATCTCGCCACCGACGACGATCCTCTGCTTCAGATCCCCCGCTTCCAGGTCGGCAAGACCGGGGTCGAGGCACAGCGCGAACACGTGCTGCGCGGGCAGGCAGGCACCAAGCGGGTCGAGGTCAACGCCATTGGCCGTGTCATGCGCGAGCTGGACCGGAGCGAGGGCACGTCAGGCGCGGACCTGCAGCTGACCGTGGACGCGGAGCTTCAGGCCTACACGCTGGCCCGGCTCGACGGGGAAAGCGCATCAGCCGTGGTGTTGGATCTGGAGACCGGCGCGCTGCGGGCCATCGGCTCGGCGCCCAGCTTCGATCCCAATCTCTTCGTGCGCGGGATTTCTTCGACGGATTACAACCTTCTGCTGGAAACCGAGACCCCCGCCGCAGAGCGCCACCGCCCGATGGCCGCCAAGGCCGTGCAGGGGATCTATCCGCCCGGCTCCACCTTCAAGATGGTCACCGCACTTGCCGCGCTTGAAGAGGGGGTCGTGAGCCCCGAAGAGACCGTTTATTGCCCCGGCCACCTGGAGGTCGCGGATGTCAAATTCCACTGCTGGAAGCGCGCAGGCCACGGCAACATTAACCTGCATGAAAGCCTCAAGCAGTCCTGCGATGTCTACTACTACGACATCGCGCAGCGCGTCGGCATCGACAAGATCGCCGCCATGGCGCGGCGGCTTGGGATCGGGGTCGATCATGACCTGCCCCTATCGGCCATCGCAACCGGCCTTGCGCCGGACAAGGCCTGGAAAGAAGGCGTGCGCGGGGAAAGCTGGCGCATCGGGGATACGGTCAACGCCTCTATCGGGCAGGGCTACGTGCTTGCTTCGCCGCTGCAACTGGCGGTGATGACGGCGCGGATCGCGACGGGCCGTGCGATCGCCCCCCGCCTGATCGAACGGATCGACGGGGTGGAGCAGCCATCTGGCGCGGGCGAGAGCCTCGGGCTCAACGAAAACATGCTGCGGCGGGTGCGGGCGTCGATGTTCGACGTCGTGAACCACCGGCGCGGCACGGCCTATCGCAGCCGCATCATGCCCGAAGATCTGCGCATGGCGGGCAAGACCGGCACCAGTCAGGTGCGCCGGATCACCGCCGAAGAGCGGGCGCGCGGCGTGACCCGTAACCAGGACCTGCCCTGGCACCGGCGCGACCATGCGCTGTTCGTGGGCTTTGCCCCGTTTGACGCGCCCCGCTATGCGGTCTCGGTCGTGGTGGAACATGGCGGAGGCGGCTCGGCCGCCGCGGCCCCGATTGCGCGGGACGTAATGCTTCAGGCGCTCTACGGAGGCCTGCCGCCCCTGGACGCCTACCCGTCCGCCGTGCGCGGGCGTGTGCGCGAACAGCAGCGTCGCATCGGAGATCAGCTGGCCAGCCGCGCGCCGGGCGGGAGCCGTGCATGAGCTACCTAGAGTATCAGGTCAAATACATCCCATCGGGGCCGCGCAAGCTCCTCTACCTGAACTGGCCTCTGGTGCTGCTGCTGGCGGCTGTGGCGTCGTTCGGGTTCCTGATGCTGTATTCGGTGGCCGGAGGGGCTTGGCAGCCCTGGGCCGGCCCTCAGGCGAAACGCTTCATCCTGGGCCTTGCGCTGATGATGATGGTCGGGCTGACCCCGCTCTGGGTCTGGCGAAGCCTGTCGGGCGTTGCCTATGCCGGGTCGGTGGTGCTGCTGGTCCTGGTGGAGTTTTTCGGCGCGCAAGGCATGGGGGCACAGCGGTGGATTGATCTGGGCTTCATGCGCCTGCAACCCTCGGAGCTGACGAAGATCACGCTCGTGATGGCGCTTGCCGCCTATTACGACTGGCTCCCGCTTGAGAAGGTCTCAAGGCTCTTTTGGGTCTTGCTGCCCGCCCTGATGATCCTGATCCCCGCCGGGCTGACGCTGATCCAGCCAGACCTGGGCACAGGCCTTCTGCTGATGCTGGGCGGGGCGGCTGTGATGTTCCTGGCGGGCGTGCACTGGGCCTATTTCGCAACCGTCTTTTCGGCGGGCGCAGGAGCCGTCTTTGCCGTGCTGAAGTCGCGCGGCACCGACTGGCAACTGATCAAGGACTACCAGTTCCGCCGGATCGACACCTTTCTGGACCCAAGCGCCGACCCGCTTGGCGCGGGCTATCACATCACGCAGGCCAAGATCGCCTTGGGATCGGGCGGCTGGACCGGGCGCGGGTTCATGCAAGGCACGCAATCGCGGCTCAACTTCCTGCCGGAAAAGCACACGGATTTCATCTTCAACATCCTCGCGGAGGAGTTCGGCTTTGTCGGAGCCTTCGGGCTGCTCGCGCTTTACATGCTGATTGTCGTGTTCTGCCTCGCCACGGCGCTGACCGCGCGGGACCGCTACTCCGCCTTGCTGACCATGGGCATTGCGGTCGCCTTCTTCCTCTACTTTGCGATCAACATGGCGATGGTGATGGGCCTGGCCCCCGTCGTGGGCGTGCCCTTGCCGCTTGTCAGCTACGGCGGGTCGGCCATGTTGGTGCTGATGGGAGCCTTCGGACTGGTGCAAAGCGCCCATGTCCACAGGCCGAGATAGGAATTGCATACATCAGCATACAATTGTATGCGGAAATTGCACACACGCAGGAGCCCCGCCATGTCGCATTTCCACCTCGCCTATCATGTCACCGATCTCGACGCCGCCCGCGCCTTCTATGGCGATGTGCTGGGCTGCACCGAAGGGCGCAGCACTGACACCTGGGTCGATTTCAACTTCTTCGGCCACCAGATCAGCCTGCATCTGGGAACACCATTCGCCACGACCGACACCGGCAAGGTCGGCGCGCATATGGTGCCGATGCCCCATCTGGGGGTGATCCTGCCCCTGGCGGACTGGAAGACGCTCGCGGAACGGCTGGAGGGGCGGGTTGACTGGGTGATCTCCCCCACCGCCCGTTTCGAAGGTCAGCTAGGAGAGCAATGGACCATGTTCTTCCGCGACCCCTCGGGCAATCCGATTGAAATCAAGGGCTTCGCCGACATGGCAGGCGTGTTTGCGTCATGATCACGATCCTCTTCGCCGCCGGGGACCACAACTGGCCCGTCTATGAGCCCCTGCTGGCCGAGGCGCTGAAAGAGCGCGGGATTGCTGCGACGCTGACCCGCAGCGCGATGCCCGAAGACGTGGACTACATCATTTACGCGCCCAGCAGCCCTTTGCAGGACTTCCGTCCCTTCACGCGCTGCAAGGCCGTGATGAACCTTTGGGCCGGTGTGGAGAGGATCGTGGGAAACGAGACGCTGACCCAGCCCCTGACCCGGATGGCTGACACAAGTCTGCGAGAAGGCATGTGCGAATGGGTGGCGGGCCACGTGCTGCGCCACCATCTGGGGCTGGATCGCTATATCGTAGCGCCGGAGCCAAGCTGGCAGCAGATCGCCCCGCCGCTCGCTCGGGACCGCAAGGTGACTGTTCTGGGGCTCGGGGAGCTTGGCATGGCCTGCGCGGTGACGCTTGCGGGGCTCGGCTTTGACGTGACCGGCTGGAGCCGCAGCCCAAAGGAGGCCGAAGGGATCCGTTGCCTGTCCGGCGAAGCCGGTCTGGAAACCGCCCTGCGCGGCGCAGACATCGCCGTGCTTTTGCTACCGCTGACCGCGGCGACCGAGAACCTGATGAACGACGAGCGTCTGGGCTGGCTGGCCCCCGGCGCCGCGTTGCTCAACCCCGGACGGGGAGCGCTGATCGACGATTGCGCTCTGCTGGCGGCTCTGGACAGCGGTGCGCTTGGGCATGCGACGCTCGATGTCTTCCGGGTGGAGCCCCTGCCCGCCGATCACCCCTTCTGGGCGCATCCCAAAGTGACGGTCACGCCGCATATCGCGTCCGAGACGCGGCCCACGACAGCAAGCGCCTTTATCGCGGACAACATCCGGCGCAGCGAAGCAGGCGAGCCGCTGTTGAACGTGGTTGATCGCGCTCTGGGCTACTGAGGTTGGAAAAGGGCAAGGTGAGCGGCTTTCGGCCCGCGACACCCGCCCGGATTGCTGCAAAAAGCAAAGCGCTCTAGCGCAGAATGGGCGGGTTCTCGGGATCGGATCCGGGCGCGGGGCGCAAGTCTTCGCGGGCAACTTCGGGCAGGTCGAACCGCAGTCCTACCTTGGCAAGCTGCGCGGCCATGGGCCCGCTGGACGGCGAAAAACCCACGTCAATGGCCCCGGCTTCGAGACCGGAAAACGTCAGCGCCTCCTGCACCAGCCGGGCCAGAGCCCACTCCGCCCCCGGCGCCGGATCGACGAACACCAAAAGCGCGCCGTGCACGCCGTTTTCCTTGCGGGCCTCCACCAGCCAGGCATGGCGCGCACGCCCGGCAGCGGTTGCCAGCTTCCTGTCGAGCGCAGCGATCAGGTGCTCCGGCAAGGCGGGCGGCGGCGCGATCTCGCTCAGCCGGGCTTCTGCCTCTTCGGGGGCCCCTGCAAGCTGCACCGCCAGCCAGTCGATTTCCTCCGCAGAGATCAGCATGGAGGACGGCGCCACCTCGGGATTGAGCGCCAGTCCGATCCCCTGCCCTGCGAGCATGGCCGCAACCGCCCGACCGGACAGCGCCACATAGGGCGCCGCGCCCTCCGCAAAATCGGTAAGCCGCCCGGCGCGGTCGAATACCAAAGCAAACCGCGCGCCATCGACGTCGAACAGCAACGGCCGGACGCTCTCTTCGCCCGGCGCGGGCTCCGCTTCGAGCGCGAGATACAGCTCGCTGTCGCTGATCCGCTCGAACAGGGCGAGCCGGGCGGCATCGTCCTGCGGGGCGGCGGCCAGGGCCTGTGCAGCGCGATCAAGCTCGGTCAGGGACATGCATCACCTCTTTGACGCGGGCGCGCAGGGCCGGAAGCAGCTCTTGCGCGAACCATGGGTTCTTCTTCAGCCACGCGGTATTGCGCCAGGACGGGTGAGGCAAGGGGAAGACCGCCGGCGCATGGTCGCGCCACCCGGCGACAGCGTCGGTCACGTTGGCCTTTGTGCCCAGATGCCAGCGGATCGCGTGGCCGCCAACAAGCAGCATCAGCGGCACGGCGCCAAGCGCGTCCATCACGTCCCCGCGCCAGGTGCGGGCGCAAATCGGTGGGGGCGGCAGGTCCGCGCCCTTGGCGTTGTATCCGGGAAAGCAGAAGGCCATCGGCACGATGGCCACGCGGTCGCGATCATAAAAGAGGGGTTCGTCCATCCCAAGCCACTCCCGCAGACGGTCCCCCGATGGGTCGGTGAACGGCCTTCCGGAGGCATGGACCCGCGCGCCTGGCGCCTGCCCGGCGATCAGGATCCGCGCCCTAGGTCGGAACCACGCCACCGGACGCGGGCTATGCGCCGTGCGGGTCTGGGCGAAGCGATCAGCGCACAGGCGGCAAGCTTCGATCCGGGAGGCCAGGTCGTCCATGACCGATATCTATAGTCCGCCCCAACGCCGGATGCAGCCCCCGGGGCCATCACATCCCGCCCATGACGAAGAGATTTTCCACTGCCCATGTGAAATTCCACAAGGAATGGCCATATTGTTGCCAGTTTAGTGTGGGAAATCGACCCTGCGCTCGGGTAAGGACGCAGGTTATGAGTGATCACGCCAGTCAGGTCGGAATGGGCCAAAGCGATGCTTGAGTTCGACAATGTCAGCAAATCCTACTGGACCGGGACACAGCGCAAGGTGATCCTGGATCAGGCGTCGTTCCGCGTGGAACTTGGCCGTTCGCTTGGAATTTTGGCGCCCAACGGCACAGGCAAAACGACGATCATCAATATGATGGCCGGGCTGACCCGTCCCGACGAAGGCGTGATCCGCCGCACCTGCCGCGTCTCCTTCCCGCTGGGCTTTATGGGCGGCGTCAACAACAAGAAGAGCGCCCGTGAGAATTCACGCAATATCGCCCGGCTCTATGGGCTCGACCCCGACTACATCATGGTGTTCAGCGAATGGCTGTCGGGGGTCGAAGAGTATTTCGACATGCCGCTATCGACTTACTCTTCCGGCATGAGGGCCCGCTTCACGTTCTCGCTGCTTCTGGCGCTTGATTTCGACATGTATCTGATCGACGAGGGCATGCCAGCGACCACCGATGTGGAGTTCAACCGCAAGGCGGGGGAGATCTTGCGCGAGCGGCTGGAGCGCACGACCATGGTCATGGTGTCTCACGATCCCGGCACCCTGGAGAAATTTGTGCGCGAAGCGGCTGTATTGCGCGACGGAAAGCTCTATTTCTTCGACACCCTTGAAGAGGCGAAACAGCTCTATGACTACACTGCCTAAGGCCAAGCGCTACAATCTCCGCAAGCCGCGCACCGGTGAAGGTCAGGAGGCAGGCGCCGTGGAGACGCCCCGCATTGAAGCCACGTCAGGCGCCCCCGCGCATTCGGCCGCCGCGCCCTTGGTCGGCTCCGTGGACAGCCCCGAACAGGTCGCCGCAGAAACGGAGATCGACGCCATCCGCAAGGAAGGGCTTACCGGGCGGCAGCTGCGCATGGCGCGCCGCGTGGCGCAAAAGCATGGGCTCGCCGTGACATCGGATTTCGACGCTGTTCGGCAGCTGCGCGCTCAGGGGATCGACCCGTTTCAGAAATCGAATGTGCTCGATCTCATCAAAACCGGCGGAGGATCGAAGGACGCGCCCGCCGCGCTTCCGGCAACGGCCCAGGTGTCGGAAGGATCGGGCAAGACTCAGCTTCCCCAGACCATCGACCCGATGCGGCAGCTTCCTTCGACAGACGTGCGCCGCCAGCAGGTGTTGGACGACCGCGCCAAGGAAATTCGCCGGATGCAGCGCGAAATCGCGCGGCGGCGTCAGCGCAACCTCACGCTCCTTGGACTGCGGCTGGCCTTTTTCATCCTGCTGCCGACCCTGATCGCCGGGTACTATTTCTATACGATCGCCACACCGATGTATGAAACGCGGTCCGAGTTCCTCATTCAGCAGGCCGAGCCGCCGTCGGCCGCTGGTATGGGCGGGCTGTTCGCCGGCACGTCAATGGCCACGCAGCAAGACAGTATTTCGGTGCAGTCCTACCTCGCATCCCGCGACGCGATGCTACGGCTCGACGAAGAATACGGCTTCCGCGAGGAGTTCAGCCAGCCCGACATCGACCCGCTGCAGCGCCTGTCCGAAGACGCCACGATGAACGAGGCCTACAAGACCTATTCCCGGCGCGTAAAGCTAAGCTACGACCCGACCGAGGGGCTGGTGCGCATGAAGGTCTCTGCCACTTCGCCGGAGCAAAGCCTCGTCTTTTCCGAAGCGCTGATCGACTATGCCGAAGAGATGGTGGACCACATGACGGCCCGCCTGCGCGCGGACCAGATGGCGGGCGCGCAGGAAAACTACGAGAAAGCCGAAACCGCACGGACGGAAGCCCTGCGGGAGCTGACGCGTGTTCAGGGCGAGGTCGAGATGCTTGATCCTCTGGCTGAGAATGGCGCACTGATGGGTCGGATATCGACCCTTCAGGGGCAACGAGACAAGCTGGAGATCGAGCTCGCCGGGCTCAAAGACAACCCACGGCCGAACCAGGCGCGCGTGAACGCAACGACAGCTCAGATCGACCGTGTGAACAGCCAGATCGCCAGCCTTCGTGAGCAAATCACCGAAGGCGAAAACGGGCGCATGTCCCAAACCCAGATGTCCGCCTTGGTGCGCGAGGCGGAAGAAAACTACCAGGCACGGCTTCTGCTGGTGCAGGAATCCCTCGCATCGATGGAAAGCGCCCGGGTGGAAGCGAACCGCCAGGTGCGGTATCTTTCTCTTTCGGTGCGGCCGGTTCCTCCGGATGCGCCGACCTATCCACGCGCTTTTGAAAACAC
>PDRY01000023.1 GCA_002748265.1 Rhodobacterales bacterium | reverse complement strand
ATCGAGCGGCGGTCAGCGCGAATTTGCACCTGTCATGGCCCGTGCCGCCGTCGCCACCGGCGTGGCCGCGGTGTTCATCGAGACCCACGAAGCCCCCGACACCGCGCCCTCGGACGGGCCCAACATGATCCCGCTCTACCAGATGCCCGACCTGATCCGCACCCTCATGGAGCTGGACCGCGTCGCCAAGGCAAATCCTATCAAACTGTAGGATCGGGCATTCGTACCAGACCGTGACGGCTGCGACGGGGCAGAAGAGCATAGAGCCACGAGGGACCCTGTCGCAATGCACCGTGGGTCCCTGCAGCGGCGCTACGGTCCGGTGGCAATATCGCGCGACAGCAATCTCTGCGCCTGGACCATGTCAGGTCGGACATCTCATCTGATGTGCCCCTGATCATATATTTACGCCCGGCAGACACTGCCCGCCGGGCGCGCGTTCAATAACTCTGCGGATAAACGCAATCACTCTACGAGGTAGAAGATGCCTTGCTGCGGCGCCTCCACATCGGTGACTTGCAACAGAACGCGATTGGACACGACATCAATGCAATGTTCGCGGGTGATCGTGACCCGGCGATCCGACAGGATCACTTCCAGCTTGCCCACTTCTGGGACGTCCTGGAAGCAGACGCGGTAGTGCTTGTCATAGCCGTTTGGTGCGTCGAACACGGTCACGGGGCCGTCACCGGGGAACAGCTCCCAATCGACGGAGGCACCGGCGCCTTGCGCCATGGCCGACCCTGCAGCGATCATACCGAATGCGGCAGCCGCCACGAACACCGAAGCTCTTTGTTTTGTCATCGAAATACTTCGAAGGAGACCCGCCCCTTCGCCTCTATTTGGGGTGAAAATCAGCTCTGGCAGGTGTAGGCGCGGGCGATCAGGCGCTCCTGGCGCTTGTTCCAATAGGCCGCTTCACGCCCCGTATTGTATTGCCCCATTTGCCGCAGCATCGCATCGGCACGGGCCAAGGCGTACACCACGTCCTTGCAGGGGACGTACTCAGGAGGGGTCACATCGTAGGTCGTGTCCGCCAGCGGACCGTTACCGGTCAAGCTGGCCGCATCGCTGCACGCCTGCAAAGGCAACAAAGACATTCCAAGCGTCAGGAAAGCCGCCTTTACTCCGCTCATAGAGGTTATGTTTCTCATAATTTATACCGTTCTAAGTTGACGCCACAGAAAATTCAGTTCGGAATTACCCCCACAAAAAGCCTGGGATTTCCAAATATATTTGATTCATACGCCCAGAATGACCTTGCGTCCAGTCAACGATGCTGGGTTGACCTTTTAGACATGTTTTATGTGCCGAAAAGATCGCCAAGCTTGGCCACGCCGCGGGCCGATTTCGGCCAGAGTGATGACGCAATTCAAGACTAGTACCGCCTTGGGGCAAAGGAAGGTACTATATGAAGCTCATCGCTGCGTTGAGCGTTTGTCTGGCGACGGTAGGATCCCCCATGAGCGCCCAGAAAGCCGGAATAGGCACGTGGGAAGATGCCAATTACACCATGCTCGACTGGGTGGAGCGCTCGGACGGGCTCGACTGGTATTACGACTGGCGGCCCGATCAGCTTTGGACCTCCCAGACCGCGCGGCGGTCCGTGGAATTCGTTCCGATGATCCACAATGCCCGCGATGTTGACACGCCAATTCGGTCGGATCTGAGGGTCCGCGCGCTTTTGGGCTTTAACGAGCCCGACGGAGCCGGGAGCCATCAAGCCAACATGACCGTCGAGGAGGCCATCCAGCTCTGGCCAAAGCTCGAAGCGCACGGCCTGCGGCTTGGCAGTCCTGCGGCGACTCAAGGCAATACGCTGGGGGCCGGATCGTGGCTGCGCCGCTTCATGACAGAGACCGAGCGGCGCGGTCTGCGCGTCGATTTCATTGCGGTTCACTACTATTCCGAGACGGGCGATCCAGAAGAGTTCCGCGACTGGCTGCGCGCCGTTTATAGGGAATATCGCAAGCCAATCTGGGTCACGGAGTTCGCGCTTGTCGACTGGAACGCCCCGGACCGGTTCGACCATATCGACAACGCACGGTTCATTGAGCGCGCCGTGCCGATGCTCGATGCCATGAGCTTTGTGGAGCGATATGCGTGGTTTGCCGCCCTGCCCTATCCTTGGCCAGCCGGATCACCTGAGGTCAATCTTGTCGATGATCGGTTGCAGCCGACACCCGCCGGGACCGCCTATCGCCGTGCCCTCAATGCCAGAGCGCTTGCTGTTGCCGGCGACGCCGGATCATAAGCCAGATAGCCTGATCCTGGCGACTGCCCCAAACGCAACGTTGACAGCCGGGAAATGGGGCTGATAGTCCAAAAACCGATTTTCGATTTTTTATATTTGGAGCAGGGGTTTGAACAAGCCCGTATTGGTGACCGGGGGGGCTGGCTTCATTGGCAGCCACGCCAGTAAGCAACTTGCCGCGGCGGGGTTTGCGCCCGTGGCCTATGATAACCTGTCAACAGGCCATGACGATTCTGTGCAATGGGGGCCGCTGATCGTAGGGGATGTCCGCGACACGGCCAGGCTCACCGAAAGCCTGCGGCAGCACGGTGTGGGCACCGTCATGCATTTCGCAGCCTCGGCTTACGTTGGGGAATCCGTCAGCGATCCGGCCCTCTACTACGACAATAACGTGTGCGGGATGGCCTCGCTGCTCACGGCGTGCCGCGACGCGGGCGTGAATGAGATCGTCTTCTCCAGCAGTTGCGCGACCTATGGGCTGCCCGACACCCTTCCGATTCGTGAGCAATCGCCCCAGCATCCGATCAACCCCTATGGCCGCACCAAGCTGATCTGCGAGCAGATGCTTGAGGACCATGCCCATGCCTATGGTCTACGCTATGTCGCGCTGCGCTATTTCAACGCCTGCGGCGCCGATCCTGACGGCACCCTGACGGAGCGGCATGACCCCGAAACGCATCTGATCCCGATCGCCCTGATGGCCGCGGCGGGCACGCGCACCGCGCTTGGCGTGTTCGGAGATGATTATGACACCCCCGACGGCACCTGCATCCGCGACTACATCCATGTCACCGACCTGGCCGAAGGGCACGTCGCTGCTCTACGGTATCTTCGTGACGGGGGAGACAATCTGAAGGTCAATCTGGGCACGGGGACCGGGCGGTCCATCATGGAAATCATCCGTGCCATCGAGGACCTCACCGGCACGCCGCTACCGGTGGAGATCAAACCCCGGCGGGCGGGTGACCCCCCGGTGCTCTACGCAGACAACAGCCTCGCCCGCCGGGTTTTGGGTTTCGCGCCCCGCCGTTCTGAGATCGCTCAGATCATCCGGGATGCCGCGCCGAGCTTCGGCGTCAGGCTGGCCCATGACGATTGAGGCGCGGGCGTGACACAAAGCGCGGCGCCCCTGCCCCCCTTGCGACCCATCCTGACCCGCGCACAGCGGATCAAGTACCTGTCTCTGATCGCGATCTGGGTGCTGCTGTCCGCTGTGTTCTGGCTTTGGTGGCTCAAGCCGTCTCACATCATCTCTGGATGGTCCTTCGGGCTGGTCAGTGCTGCGATCTTCTGGATCTTCTTCCTGCAAGTCTATTTCCTCGCGCTGTTCCTGCGTGCCGCGCGCCCTGCCATGGCTCTTTCCCAGATTGACGCGCTGCGCGGGGCACGGATTGCAATGGTCGTCACCAAGGCGCCCTCCGAGCCCTTTGAGGTCGTTCAGAAAACGCTGCGCGCCATGCTGGCCAATGATGTGCCGCACGACACCTGGCTTGCCGACGAAGACCCTTCTCCCGAGACGATCGCCTGGTGCGCGCAGTACGGCGTCCAGATCTCAACGCGCAAGGGGCGCGATGACTACCACCGGGCCACCTGGCCACGGCGGACCCGGTGCAAAGAGGGCAATCTGGCCTTTTTTTACGACCATTACGGCTATGACCGCTACGACTTCGTTGCGCAGTTCGATGCGGATCACGTGCCCGAGCCAGATTACCTGCGACAAGTACTGCCCTGCTTCGCCGATCCGCATGTCGGCTATGCGAGCGCCCCCAGCATCTGCGATAGCAATGCTGGCGAGAGCTGGGCCGCGCGCACGCGGCTCTATGCCGAGGCCGCGTTTCACGGCAGTCTTCAGTCCGGGTATTCGTCAGGGCTAGCGCCTATGTGCATCGGGTCGCACTACACTGTACGCACCGCCGCGCTGCGCGATGTCGGCGGATTGGGACCCGAGCTAGCGGAGGATCATTCCACCTCGATGCTGCTGAATGCCGGGGGATGGCGCGGCGTCCACGCGATAGACGCCATTGCCCACGGAGACGGCCCGGCCAGCTTTGCCGATATGATCACACAAGAGTTCCAGTGGTCGCGCAGCCTGACGACGCTGCTCCTGCAATATACGCCCGATTATCTGGGGCAGATGCCCTGGCGTCTGCGCCTCCAGTTCGTGTTCTGCCAGGTGTGGTATCCACTCTTCGCGCTGTTCATGGCGATCATGTATCTGATGCCCGTCACCGCGTTGTTGTTCGACATGCGCTTCGCCGATGTGACCTACCCGGCGTTCCTCATGCATGCCGTGCCGCCGATGGTCGTACTGATCGTGCTTGCCTATCAGCTCAAACGCGATGGGCTTTTCCGACCCCGAACCGCAAAGGTCCTAAGTTGGGAGCGCATGCTATTCCCCCTCGCCCAGTGGATCTGGGTGCTTTGGGGATGCTCCGTCGCCGTGTGGGATCGGGTGACCGGACGGTTCGTGGATTTCAGGATCACCCCGAAGGGCGACCAGCAGAGATCGAGCCTGCCCGCCCGCGTCTACCTGCCCTATTTCTGTTTGGCACTTATCGCGATCATTGTGCCGCTTTCAGCGACCGGCGTGACCCAAGCAAAGGGATTTTACCTGCTCTGCTTGGCCAACGGGATCGTTTACGCCGCGCTGCTCGCGGTGATCGTGGGACGCCACCTGATCGAGAACGAAATCCCGCTTCCGAAGATGGGCAGCGGCGAGCTGACCCAAATGGCAGGTGTCCTGTGTTTGATGATCGCCATGATTTCCGCTATGTATTTTAGGGGAGTTGAGAGTCTTGCTGCGCTCTCACTGGGGCTTGAGCCAATTATTTCTGCGCATCCGGAGGCGGTTGTTTCCGGTGCGGGGTCCGGGCCTCCAGGAACGATAAGATATGTTTTTGAACTGTACAGACGATAGAGTCTATTATTCTAAAGGTGCCAAATGATTGCAAAGGTTTGGATTGAACGCGCGAAGAACGCCAGTATCGCCGGGCTCGGTCTGGGCGTAGCCACACTGACTGCAAGTCTCGTTCAGGCCGCGCCTCCGGGAGAAGTTCCCTTCGGCGTCTACGATCCCCCCGGAGACTTCCAGAACGATTCTGATGTGCTGATCGAACATCTCTTCCTGCCTTGGGAGGACGTGTACCTGCCAAGCCTGCTTGATGCCGATGGCTACGCGCTCGAACGCTCCCGCGCGCTGCTCGTCACGATTGAGCCGTGGACTTGGGTCCGGTCGGAACGCAATACGGCCGACAAGCTCAAGGAAGAACTCGCCGCCGGCGAGGTCGATCACTACATGCGCGACATCTGCGAAGTGCTGGGCGAAATGAAAAGCCCGATCACGGTGCGGTGGGCACAGGAGATGGACAACCCCACCGAGCAGTTCATCTGGTCGAACTGGCAGCCCGAAGACTATATCAGCGCCTATCGCCGCATGATCGACATCTGCCGCGCAGAGGCGCCCAACATCTCGGCCATGTGGTCTCCGCTCGGCACTGAGAACATGAGCGACTACTATCCGGGGGACGACTATGTCGATCTGATCGGCGTGACCGTGTTCGGCTCTCAACCCTATGATGAACGTGTCTACGGTCAGCCCCGCAGTTTCGAAGAGATCCTCGGCCCGCGCTATGCCGAAGCTGCGGCTTACGGGAAGCCAATCGTCATTGCAGAAATGGGCTTTGTCGGGGACGCCGCCTATGTCGAGGAATGGAACAACGCCATTCGTCAGAATGGGGATAAGTTCCCCAACCTCGTCGGCGTGGTCTATTTCAACCAGAAGGAAGTGTATCCGTGGCCGGACTTCACGCTTCCCGACTGGCGCGTGCGCAACAACGTGCTGACGCGCTAGGCACATCACGACTCTGAGACAAGGCTCCGCGCTACGGAGTCACAGGCGTTGCGGCCCTCAGGTCCGCAGCGCCATTTTTTGTTCGGAAGAGCCTTCCTTGGGGCGCACGCGACCACGTTGTGCCTAGAATCCGGCCTTGATGAGCCCTCAAAGCGCTTTGACGTCGCGTCATAAACCATTTCATACGCTGTTTGAGTCTAGCTCCATGCACCCTTTTTTCATATTTCGCCCCCAATCCTGACACCACAACCATGCAGGGTGATCCTGACGGCAAATGGTCCTGGACCTTTTGCCGTTCGCCAACGCCTGCACCGCTCCGGCAGCATTCCGCCGGGCGGACACCACTCACGTGTTCGGACCTGATCGTTCGGGCCGCAACAGATACATTGAGACATATGATGACGAAACTCGCTACCGCCTTGCTGTCAGCCGTCATGCTCGCCCAAGTCGCCCTGCCCGCCAGTGCGGAGGGCCGTGCGCGCGGCTTCACGACGCAGCCGCTCTACAAGAGCTACGTGTGGGTCCGGCCGACGCCCGTTGCCCCGCGTGAGCGGTCTCGTGCGGCGACAATCGAACGTCACCGCTACGTCGCAAGCCTGCGCCGCGGTCGCACCGGCGAAGGGTGGAGCTGCCACCTCTCAGGAGCCGGAGCTCTGGCGTCCTGTGCACTGCACTAAGGCACAGCAAGTCCGTCACAGACTCCCTTGGCGCTAGAACGCGCCAAGCCTCTTTGAGCGCGAATCAAATAGTCCCAACAGCCGCCATTCACCCTAAGGTTGTCTCAAAAAAGGGGCGAACTTCTTATGCGAGCGGGTCGCCATGCTTTCCTGGCGCCTCAGCTTTCCAAAATCGAACATCTCATCCAGATATATTTTAATTAAAATTCAAAGTGATGGCGCTGTCCGCGCTGTCTAACCTACCGAAAAGGATAGTCACCCCAAGCGCCAAATCCATTGACAGCCACCGGGACGGTTGAGAGCTTTGAATAACATTTGTTACTCGGGCTCTTGCCTTTTTTGACAACCTGACGGCTTCCAATTTTTTTGCCGTTTCACCATTCGACTTTCGAGAATGGGTCATACAAGCACCTGACGCCCGTACGATTTTCGACTTGCGCGATTCTAAGCGCGTATTTTTTCGTCCGCACGGGGGTGCATTGTGAGTGTTTTTTCAGACCTATTTTTAGGCTCGGGTGCGAGCAGCCCAAAGCGTTCAGATCGTGACAAAACTGTTCTTGTCACCGGTGGTGCGGGTTTCCTCGGAAGCGCGATTTGCACGCGCCTTGTGAACCAAGGGGCGACTGTCATCTGTGTCGACAGTTTGCTAACCGGTCGCGTCGAGAATGTGCGCCACCTCGCGTGCAATCCCCGGTTCCGTTTCATCCAACACGATATCTGCTCCCCTCTGAAGCTTGATGGTCCGCTCGATCAGATCTTCAACATGGCCTGCGCCGCGTCCCCGCCTCTGTATCAGCGCGACCCGATTCACACGATGAAGACCAACGTGTACGGGGCGATGAACTTGTTGGAGCTGGCCCGCGATAAGGGCGCACGCATCCTTCAGGCCTCAACCTCTGAGGTCTATGGTGACCCCGAAATCTCGCCCCAGCCCGAAAGTTACCGCGGCTGCGTGAACACTGTTGGCCCTCGGTCCTGCTACGACGAAGGCAAACGTGCGGCGGAGACCTTGTTTTATGACTTTTCCGTCGCCCATGGCGTCACCGTCAAGATCGCGCGGATTTTCAATACTTATGGGCCAAACATGCGGGCGGATGACGGTCGCGTCGTATCAAACTTCATCGCGCAGGCGCTCGAAGGCCGGGATCTGACGGTTTACGGTGACGGCACGCAGACCCGTTCGTTCTGCTACCGTGATGATCTGGTGGAAGGGTTGTTCCGCCTCATGCAGTCGCCCGAAGACGTCTGCATGCCGGTGAACCTTGGCAATCCGACTGAGTTCACCATCCTCGAATTGGCCGAACAGGTTCTGGAGCTCACCGGCTCGCGGAGCAAACTGATCCGTATGCCCCTTCCGACCGACGACCCGAGGCAACGCCGACCCAATATCGACCGTGCCGCGGCTCTATTGGACTGGGCGCCGAAGGTCGACCTAAACACGGGGCTAAGGCTCACCATCGACCACTTCCGCTCGCTCCTGACGGGGTGCGAGATCGGCATCGACCCCCAAACCTTGGTGCGTATGAACAATCGAACCGAGATTGCGAAGCAACTAGCCACCTAGGCTTTTGCACTGCGCCATCGGCTTGAGACATGCGCGAAACCAACGGCGTGGCCGTTCCGTGGCGAGCGTTTCGCCCAGTGCACCGCGTGTGAGCAACTCAATTTGCTTGGCGAACGAGAACGGTCCACGCCACGGGTTGTGGTGAGTGCGGGGGGCATAGGAGCAGCCCAGCCTAACCCAGCGTCTCCGTCGAGGCAAAGAACAGCGCTTGCGACACCGACGACAGCACCTGCTCCTCGCGGAAGGGCTTGGTGATGAGAAATGCGGGCTCCGGCCGATCGCCGGTCAGGAAGCGTTCGGGATAGGCCGTGATGAAGATCACCGGGACGTCATCGCCATGGGTGGCCAGTAGATCATTCACAGCGTCCAACCCTGAACTCTCATCCGCCAGGCGGATGTCAGCCAGGATCAGATCGGGCTTTTCGCAGCCTCCGATATTCATGGCTTCGCGGCGCGTCTGAGCGATACCGATCACCTCATGCCCCGCATCGCCCACGATCGATTCAATATCCATCGCAATGATCGGCTCATCTTCGATAATCAGCACGCGGCCCTTTGCGGCCTCTGCCAATTCGCGTCTGCCGGTGGCGACCAGTGCCTTCGCCTCGGCTTCGCTGCATCCCAAGATATGCGCCACATCCGCGGTCGAAAACTCCTCCATCGCGCTAAGGAGAAGCGCTTCACGCGCCCCTTTGGTCAGCTTTGACAGGTGCAGCTGGGCGCGGGCGGCCAAACCGGCTTCGCTTCCTCCGGGCTCGGCATGGCGCGCAGCGTCCCAGATCTCGTGAAACAGTTTGAAGACGCTGGCGCGGGCCTGATCGGGCGCCGGGATCCGATCCGGCGCGGCGATCAATGCCTCCAGCACAGCGCTTGCAAACCTGTCCCCGAGCCGTTGCGATCCGGTGAGCGCGCGGGCGTAGCGTCGAAGGAACGGGATTTGCGCAGCGATGTGGTCCATTGGCCGCCCTCTCGCAGTTTAGACCGGGGCATGGAACCATTCACTGCCGCGTCTGTTGTGATTGTGTATACGGTGACCAGGCGTGTGAGACAACTTGAAGGACATCGTCATGAGTTCAGGCGATAAATCGGACGAGACGGACCCCGTCACGACGGCGCTCCAATCCGCCTACCGGGAGACGGTGGATGAGGGCGTGCCTGAAAGCTTCCGCAAGCTCATCGACGAGAACCTCAAGCGCGCCTTCGACGAGACCATCGAAGAAGGTGTCCCGGACCGGTTCCAGACCCTGATGGACGACCTGCGACGCGCCGCGGAGACCAAGTGATGAGCGATCTGCACGACCAGATCCTCGGCCATGTCCCTGCATTGCGTGCTTTTGCACGCTCGCTTACACGCGACGCGGCCCGGGCTGATGATCTGGTTCAGGATACGCTGGTCAAAGCGATCAGCAATCTGGAGAAGTTCCGCGAGGGCACCAACCTGCGGGCCTGGCTCTTCACGATTCAGCGCAATCTGTTCTATTCCGAACGCCGCAAAGCCGCGCGGGAAACCGAAGATCCCGAAGGCGATCTGGCTGGGCAGCTTGCCGTGAAGCCAGACCATGATGGCCGCCTCCAGTTCGCGGAATTTCAAGACGCATTCGCCAAACTGTCCGCCGAACAGCGTGAAGCGCTGACCCTGGTCGGAGCAATGGGCCTGTCCTATCAGGAAGCTTCAGACACCATCGGCGTCGCCGTCGGCACGGTCAAAAGCCGTGTTGGCCGGGCCCGCAAGGAACTTGCACGGTTGATGGATCTGGAAGGCTCGAGCCTGAGCGAAGCAACCGACAGCCGCACACATGCCGTCATCAGTATGGCCCCCTCGACATGAGGGATCGACGGGCGTCTCCTCTTGGCTCCCTGCGGGGTCGCTTTCTGACCGCCTTTGCGCTCGCCACCGTGCCGATCATGCTTCTGGCCTGGTGGTTCCAGCTCAGCCTGATCCATGACCGCGCGCTCGGCCGTCAGGCTGAGATCATCACCCCCGTGCTCCACAGCACCCAAGAAACGAGAGACGCGCTCACGGGGGCGCTATTGCTGATCGACATTCTGGCCACCATCGCAGAGGGCGATACGCATTGCGAAAAGCTGGGATCCTTGTCCACGGCAACCCACCATGCACGCATTTATGATGCGCAAGGCAAGCCGCTTTGCGCGGGCGATCCGCTCCCCGCCGAGACTCTCGCGCGGCTCGGCGATCAGCGCACAGTGGTCACGGCCCGAGACGGTCGGCTCTGGGTGATGCGCGACGACGGAGCGCGGATCGTTGCGGCAGAGCTGCACCAGCCCATGCCGACGCTCGCCGCCGGGACGCAGAGCATTGCGCTAGAGGATGGCACCGGTGCGCATGTGTCGCTGGCCGGACCGGGCTTCGACCCCGGAGACGCGAGCCATCTCTCGCACCATGACCCGCAGACGGTGTTCCTTGCCTTGGAGGCCGGATCGGCCATGCGGCTTCGGATCAGTCAGTCCGATGTCGCCCTGCTGGCGCACCTGAAGGAAAACTATGCCCTTCCTCCCGCGTGGCAGCGGATAGCCACCGCGGCTGTGCTACCGCTCGGCTTTTTGGCATTCACCTTGATCATCGGCAGTTTCCTGATCGACCGCTTCGCGCTGCGCGATATCCAGCGGCTGCGCCACGAAATCGCTCTGTTTCGCCAAAACAGGACCCAACCGCAGCCCGAAATCTCCAATGCCACGTCGCGTGAGACGCTGCAGATGCGCGAGGATTTCGCGCAGCTGGCCACGCTGCTGGTGACCGAGGAAAGCATCGCGCAGGCCCGCCTTGATCATGCGGAAGACCTGCAGCGCGAGGTGTTTCACCGTGTCAGCAATAATTTTCAGATCGTCCAATCCATCACCCGGCTGATTGAACGGGGCGACGCCAAAGCGGGCCTCGACGCCCTGCGCGCGCGCATTCACATGCTGTCCGCCGCCCATCACGCGTTGCACCAGCTCGACGAACCCGATCTGCGCAGCGTGTCGGACGCGCTTCCCGAGCTCGTGCGCGCGATGAGCCTGAGCTCACAGATCGGTGCCGTTCACGTCGATCTGGTCGGCGCGCGTCACGTTCTGCCCGTGCGTGAGACCTATGCCCTTTTACACCTGACCGGAGAAGCCCTGCTGCGCTTTGAAGGATCGGGCGCCACGGACATCCGCATCACGCTGCAGCCGGATGCTCTGACCATCGAAGCCGACGCGGCCCCGACCCCGCCCGATGCAATCGGCCCACGGCTGATCGAGACCTTCGCGCGCGAACTGGACGGCAACGCCACGTGGGAGAGCGACACACGTCTGGTGGTCCGCTTCCCCGGGGCGTGCGTGTAATCGGTGCCGTGGCGAGCGTGATCGACGTCCGCGAGGCTAGATCTGCAGATCACCGGCCTCAGCGGCCCCGTCAGCGCATCTTCCGCGCCAGCAGTGTCACCGCAATCAACCCCACCCCGCAAATCACGAGCGCAGCAGGCGCGGCGCCCGCGAGGTCTTCCAACGATGCCTTCTCATGCACTCTCGTTGCCAGCGTGTTGTAGCCAAACGGTCTGAGCATCAAGGTAGCGGGAAGCTCTTTCACGCAGTCGATGAACACGAGCAGCAGGGTCGAAGCGACAGAGGCCCGCACCATGGGCACATGGACACGCGCCAAAGTCTGGGTCGCGTTCTGTCCCAGCGACCGCGCCGCCATCGGCAGGCTGGGTGAAATGCGCCCCAAGGCGCCGTCGACCGCTCCCTGCGCGATCCCGAAGAAACGCACACAGTAGGACAAAACGACAGCCGCTGCGCTGCCCGTCAGGATCAGGCCGGGATCGTTCAGCCCCAGCGAAACAACGACATCCGCCACCTGATTGTCGAACGCCGCAAGCGGGATCAAAAGCCCCAGCCCCAAAACTGCCCCCGGCGCGGCATAGCCGATCGCCGTCACCGGCATAAGAAGCTGCGGCAGCCGTCGCCCCGACAGCCGCACACCGTAAACCATGAAAAGCGCCCCCGAGACGGTCAGCAGCGCGGCCAGCCCCCCCGTCACCAGCGTGTGCATCAGCGCCCTTCCAAGACCCGGCGCAACCCATTCGCTGGCGTTCAGCGCCTGCGCTCCGATCACCCCCACCGGCAGGACAAACCCACCGAGCACGGGCAGCGCGCACAGCGCCGCGATAGCCCAGCTGCGCCACCCGCTCACCGCCTGCGGCGTGATGGGGCGCTGCCCTCGGGCCGTGGTAAAAAAGCGCGCCTTGCGTCGGCCAAGCTTCTCCATCGTGACGAGAAACACGACCATGGCGAGCACCAGCCCCGAGATCTGCGCCGCGCCGCCCACATTGCCTGTCTGATACCAGACAGAGAAAATCCCGGTGGTGAGCGTCTGCACCGCGTAGTAATCGACCACGCCGAAATCGTTGACGGTCTCCATCATCACGACAGCCGCCCCTGCGGCAATGGCTGGCCGCGCCAACGGCAGCGCGATCCGGCGAAGGCGCCCGAAAGGCCCGGTGCCAAGCGCGCGCGCGACGTCATACCCGGCCGCCGACTGCTCTCGTAGAGCCGCGCGCGCGAGGATGTAGACATAGGGGTAGAGCGCAAAGCTGAGCACCACCACCGCCGCACCCATGGAGCGGATCTCGGGGAACCAATAGTCGCGGGCGCTCTGCCAGCCCATGGCGCGCCGCAGGAGGCTTTGCACCGGTCCGGCATATTCGAGAAAATCGACAAGCGCATAGGCCCCGACATAGGCGGGCACAGCCAACGGCATCAAAAGCGCCCATTGCAGCCAACGGCGCCCCGGAAACTGATACATCACCACCAGCCAAGCCGCCCCCGCCCCCATCGCGGCGGCAATCGCACCGACGGAAAACATCAAGACGATGGTATTGCCAAGATAGCGCGGCAGCGTCGTGGAGATCAGGTGCGGCCAGATGTTTTCCGTCGGAAACAAAGCCAGCCAGATCACCGCCACGATCGGAAGCAGCACCAGAACTGCGATCAAAGCCGCACCGATCGACCAGGGGCTGGGGCGCGGAATGGAAACGGATCGCTGCGGCACGATATCTGTCATGGACCGGTCTCTAGGCGAAAGCGGTTTCGCTGTCCACAAAAGGACTTATACTCGGGGCGAGGCAAAGCAGCACAAACCCAAACCGTTGAGGGCGCCCCCATGAGGATCGCTTACCATATCGGAGCAAACTGCACGGACGATGACAGGCTCCTGAAATCTCTTCTAAAAAATGCGGACACGCTGGCACGAGACGGGATTCGCGTGCCGGGCCCTGGCAAGTATCGCAACCTGCTGCGCAAGACGCTCCGGGGCCTGGAGGACGCACCAACCCCAGAAGACGCCCGGGAGGTTTTGCTGGACGAGATCGTCGACGGGAGCGAAATTGACGGGCTCGTGATGAGCTATTCGCAGTTCCTCTGTTTCCCAAAACGCATCTTCGAAAACGGGCTGTTTTACGAGCTGGCCAATGAGAAAATCGGCGGAATGCGCCGTATCTTTCCCGACGACCAGATCTGCTACTTCATGGGAATGCGGAACCCGGCCACGTTCATTCCGGCCGTGTTTGCCTCGCAGAATGATTGGGACTACGCGAAGTTCATGCGCAGGCTCGATCCGCGCGCGGTGCTGTGGTCAGACGCCGTGATCCGCATTCGCCGCGCCGATCCGAACGCCGAGCTGACCGTATGGTGCGACGAAGACAGCCCCTTGATCTGGGCTCAGCTGGTGCGGCTCGTTGCCGGGATCGACCCGATGACCCGGATCAACGGCGGCTTCGATCTGTTGCAATCGCTGCTCACGGATAACGGGATGAAACGTTTCGTCGCATATCTGCGCACCCACCCGCCGCAGACCGAAGCGCACAAGCGCCGCGTCATTGCTGCGTTCATGGAAAAATACGCCCGCCCCGACGTGATGGAGCAGGAGATCGACCTGCCCGGCTGGGATCAGGCCCTGGTGGAAGACCTGACCGCCAACTACCTGGACGACATCGAAAAGGTGCGCCGGATTGAAGGCGTGACCTTCATCGGCGCCTAAGCTCACATCCCAAGCGCTTCCTTGTACATTTCAAGGACGGCTTCTTCCTCGGCGATGTCATCGCGGTCGCGCTTGCGCAGCGAGATCAGCTTGCGCATGACTTTGGTGTCATAGCCACGCCCTTTTGCTTCGGCCATGACTTCCTTTTGCTGATCGGCAATGTCTTTCTTTTCGGCTTCTAGCCGCTCGAACCGTTCGATGAACTGGCGCAGCTCGTTGGCGGTGACGCGGTATTGGCTGGTTGGTTCGGACGTGTCGGTGAGGCTGTCGATGTCGGTCATGACGGGTCTCCTATGGGGCGAGGTTCCGTGGTAGTCGCTGCCGCCGCGCCCCGCAAGAGGGCGCGAAGGGCTTGCACCCCGGCAACACGCGGTCTAGCGACACACAGGCGAAAACGGGAGCGATACAATGAGCGGTTTGGTCTGGGGCGGCGTGGCGCTGACACTCGCGGGTCTGGTGGGGATCATCTGGTCCGCAATCAAAGTGGCCCGGGCTCGAAAGGCAGGGCTGGACGACACGGCACTGCGAGACCGCATGCAGAGCATCTTGCCGATCAACATTGCGGCCTTGTTCATGTCAATGCTGGGGCTTGGCATGGTGGTTGTCGGCCTTGTCCTTGCGTGACAGGGGGCCGCACATCTCATCAAGCCGCGATTAGCTTTCGGTAAGCAGCGCCGCATCCGCCGGGCAGAACACTTCGAAGAGGCGCTCAAGAACCGGGGTCACGCGCGGGTCGGACAGGCGATACCGGATCTGGCGCCCCTCCCGCTCCGCGACGACAAGCCCCTCGGCCCGGAGCCGCGCCAGCTGACCCGAGACATAAGCCTGGGGCGCACCCAAAACCTCTTCAAGCTCTCCGACCGTGCGATCAGCGCCGACAAGCGCGCACAGCAGCCGCAGACGGGCCGGGTTGGACAACACGCGCATCACCGAAGCCGCCGCATCGGCGGCATCTGCCATCGCTTCGTCCGGGATATGTGTCAACTTCTCCATGTGTTTTATCTAGGGCGCTTTTCCTTCCATGGCAATTGAGAGTGCGAGGGAAACCGCTCAGGTTAGCTTTCTGGCACGTCCAAAGGTGGCAGGCCGAAATCAATTGGGGCCGGAAGGTCCAGATCGAGATCCGGTGCCGCCGCAGTCAGGGGCTCGCTCGCTTCGGTGTCGAAATCGGGCGCGTCCGGCGGGATCGCCTGGTCCTGGACCTCTTCTGTCAAAGCGGGAAGGTCGTCCAAGCCGGGTGCCCTGTCGGCGCTCAACGCCCCGTCTTCGATGTCCGGCACCAATGGCACATCTTCAATCGACAGTGCATCCGGCCCTGCGCTGTCGATGGCCGGGAATGCTTCGGCGGCGCCATCGTGCAGATCCCGCATGGTGGGTGCGGCCGGCGCTTCGATACGCGCGGCGCGCATGGACCCGATCCTGCCTAGCCGCGCGCGGGCTGCAACCTGCCCGCCTGCCGCGATCAGCTCCAACCCCGCCACGCTGGCGCCATCCAGGGGCAAGACATCTCCGGCGGACAAGGCGGACACGCGGCTCAGCGGCAGGGTGAAACGGTGCAGTCGCGCCTCCAGTCGCACGGGCGCCTGGCGGGCCACCCGCGACCAGCTCTCGGACCAGTCGGCCGATTCCGCAGCATGTTCCTCTGGCGCGGGTTCTGTGGCGAAAAGGCATAGCGCTGCCGTCTCCTCGTCTTCGAGGGCCATGTTCACGGTCAGCGCTCCGATCGGGTGGGGCGGCATCGTCAGCTCGACAATCCTTCTGGACCGCAATCGCTTTCCGACCACCAAGCCCGGCATCCAGGCCGCGAGCTCATCAGGCACGTCCTGCGCCAACAGGGCCTGGATGAAGCTGTTGATCAACGGCTCCGCCATGGCGGCATCGGCCCCGGAGGGCGCCCGCGCGTCAGAACGCCCGATCCGCCCTATCGTTTGCAAGGCCACCAAGGCCGACCACACCGGCTGTTCCATCGATACGGCACCAACGACAGCGCCCTCCCGTTCCAGCGTCAGGAGCAGGCTCTGCTCCCCGCAGGGAGCAAGGAGCTGCTCCGGCGTTGCGGTTGTGATCTCGATGCCGGACACCTGCGCATCCAATCCCAAAAGGCGATCCGCCGCCTGCCGCATGGCACGCCGCACCACGGGGCCCGCGTCTGGCGGCGCGGCCTTCGCCGCGACCTTGCGGGTCAGCACGCCAACGGCTGCAGTCATGCCCGCCCCTCACGTCCGGTCGCCGCCCGCAGGCAGGCCACGCTCATCGCACCGCCGTTGGAGATTGGCGGCACCGTGGACACCGGACGACGCGGCAGCCAGCGGCGCATAAGCGTGGCGATCCCCATGATACCCCCATGACCCAAGAGTGCTAACGGTCTTCACCCTTAGCGCGCGCACGTTACCAGAGGCCTAACGCGCGCCCGGAAGCGTGACCCGAAACGCGGCGCCCTCTTCGCCGGGCAGGTAATCCACCCCGCCGCCCAGCCGGTCCATGACCTCGCGGCAAATGGCGAGCCCGAGCCCCGCCCCGCCCGCTTTGGAATCCTCACCCAGCCGCGCGAATTTTTCAAAGATCAGATCCACCTTGTCAGCCGGAATGCCCGACCCATTGTCGATGAAATCCATGACGTTGCGCCCATCCACCTCGCCCGCGCGCAAGATCAGGCGCGGCTTGGGCGCATCGCAGTATTTGGCCGCATTGGTCATCAGATTGATGAACACCTGAGCGAGCCGATCCAGATCGGTATCGAGCGCGACACGCGCCTCCCGGCTTCGGTCACGGCGCACCTCAAGCGCCGCCGCCGACGCCCCTGCGGCATCGAGCGCACGGTCGATGACCTCGTCGAGCCGACCATGGGCGATGTTGAGCGTCACGTGACCGTTCTCCAACACGGACAGATCCAAAAGATCATCCAGAAGCCGGGTGAGCCGGATCGCTTCCGTGCGGATGATGCCAGCAAAGCGGTTGCGATCCTCCGAAGGCAGGCCGGGCTCCGCCAGAATGTCCGAAAACGCCCGGATCGACGTCATCGGGGTGCGCAGCTCGTGGCTGATCTGGCTGAGGAACGCATCCTTTTGATGCCCAAGCGCGGTGAGCTTTGCGTTGGCGCTCCGTAGGGCGCGGGCGGTGCGCTCCTGCTCGCGGCTCTTGGCCTCCAGCCGGGCGGAATACTCCATGATCTGTGCGGCCTCATCCGCGACAGCAAACAGGTCTTCCGCCGAAAGCGCGCCGCTGCCTCCGGCCATCTGGCCAACCATGGCGTGGGCCGTCGCGGCCCCCACGGACCCCGCCATGAGCCGCTCGAGCCGCTCCAGCAGTTCGGGGGTCACGTCGGGCGATCCCGCCACGCCCTGCGCCAGTGCCTCTGCCGCGAAAAAGGCCCGCGCTTCACGTGCGCCCAGGATGCGCTGCGACATGAGCAACAGCTCTTCGGCGCTTCTGGGCTCTGCGGGGAACTCCTCGTTCAGGGGCGCTGCCGTACCCGTCAGCAGCGATCCCGCGGCGAGCAGAACCGCGTTCGCCGTCAGCGACCACAACGCCGTTGCCAGAACCGGGTCGAGCATGCTGCTCCCGAACAGAGCATGGGGGCGCAGAGCCGCGATACCGAACGGCCCGGACGCCATGATCTGCGCACTGATCAGCCCGGCAGAGGGCAACAGCAGCCCCCAGATCCAGATTGCAAAGCCTGCGGTCAGACCCAAAGCCGCGCCCAGCGGGCTGGCCCCACGCCAGAACAGCCCCGCTATCAGCGCGGGCGCAATCTGGATGATCCCGACGAACGAGATCGTGCCAATCGAAGCCAGAGCCGCGCCGCCGCCTGAGACGTGGTAATATAGATAGCCCATCCCCAAGATGGCGACGATCGACGCCCTGCGGGCCCGCAAGAGCAAGCGGCGGATATCCCCCGCCATGGTCGCACGCCGCCGCGTGCCCGACAGCCAAAGCGGCAGCACGATGTGGTTCGACACCATGGTCGAGAGGGCAATCGTCGCCACGATCACCATGGACGTCGCCGACGAGAACCCACCCAGGAACGCCAATAGGGCCAACCCTTCGCGCCCCTGGTCCAGAGGCAGCGACAAAACGAACAGGTCGGGATTCGCGCCCGGCGCGGACAGCTCCATGCCGACCACGGCGATGGGCACGGTGAACAGGCTCATGGCCAGCAGATAGGCCGGGAAGGCCCAGCTTGCGGTGGCCAGATGGCGCTCATCGGTGTTCTCGACCACCAGCACCTGAAACATCCGCGGCAGGGTCAGGAACGCGAGCGCCGAGACCATCGTCAAGCCGATCCAACGCCCGCCGCTCTGGGGCACCTCGGCCAGCGGAGACTGCGCGATCAGGCGCGCCAGTGGCGCGGGGCCTCCGGCCAGCGACCACACCACGAAGCCGCCCACGGCTGTAAGCGCCACGAGCTTGACGACGGCCTCCACCGCGATGGCGGTGACCACCCCATGGTGGCGTTCATTGGCATCCAGGTTGCGGGTGCCGAACAGGATGGTGAAGGCCGCCAGCCCCGCCGCGACCCAGATCGCCGGAGACCGAGGATCTTCACCCCCGTGGGCCTTCGCGAACACGCCCAAGGACAGTGTGACCGACTGCAACTGCAAAGCGATATACGGGGTCACCGCCACTACAGCGAGCACCGTGACCCCTGCGCCCAACACCGCAGAACGCCCAAAGCGCGACGCCACGAGATCCGCGATGGAGGTGATGCGGCTCTCGCGTCCGACCCGGACCAGCCGCCGCAGCAGCACCCACCACCCGGTCATCACCAGCGTCGGCCCCAGATAGATCGTCAGATATTCAAGCCCGGACCGCGCCGCGTAGCCGACCGCGCCATAGAAGGTCCAGGCGGTGCAATAGACGGACAGCGACAGCGTGTAGACCACCGGAGAGCTCAGCCACACGCCGCGCCCCCGCTCCGCCCGGCGATCCGCCAGATGGGCAATGCCGAACAGGAAGGCCGTATACAGCAGCGCCGCCGCCGCCAGAAGATTGAGCGACATCAGTCAGACCGTCTCGGCGGGTCGCACAGCCCCCGCGCCAGCAGAGCCGCCACGATGATGAGCGCGATCCAGACCGCAAACAGGTAGATCAGCACCGGCGTCATCGCCCAGGTCAGATCGCTGCCCCGCCAGAGCAGCGGCAGCACCATGGCAAGCGCTCCGGCCAGCGGCAACAGCCGGGCGGTGTCGCGCAGGCGGCGCCGGGTGTCGGACTCACCCCGAGGCGAGCGCGCGGACGGCATCGCGGATCTCGTCGTTCGAAAACGGTTTCGTCATGAACCGGGTCACGCCCAGCTTACGGGCCAGCTCCCGGTCGCGGGTCTGGCCGCGCGCGGTCAGCATCAGGACCGGCACCTCCGCCGTGGCGGTTTCGGAGCGGATGTCATGCAGGATGTCGAAGCCGGATTTACCCGGCAGCATGACATCGAGGATCACCAGATCCGGCAGCGAGGCGGTCACTTTCTCCATAGCGGTCGTGCCGTCCTCATGGGTGTGCACGGTCCATCCATCGCGGGTCAGAATGAAACTGATCGCCTCAATAATGTTCGGTTCGTCTTCAATCAGAAGAACGCGTTGGCCCATGGGCTTCCTCCCTGGCCGCCTCCCCAGCGGCGCCGTCCACTATTGCGCCCCGCGCGCGGGCTGTCAAAGTGTCGCGGCATCCGTCACATCCGCCGCGCCGCCGGGCCAGACCGGTTCGCGCCGGGCCGAGCACTGCTCGCGGGCGCAGCTACGGCATCCCGGCCCGACAGGAGCGGCCTCCGCCCCCTCTGGCGCAACACTCAGCAGCATGGTCGCCTCCGCACGCGGGGTGCCGGTTGGGTTCAACCCTTGCGGATCGGCAATCGCCACCGCGCGCAGCGGCGCAGCCCCGGCGTCGGGCAGCCGCACCACTTCGTCAATCGGTTGGCCCGGCCGCAGCAGCGCGCCGTAAAGCGGCCAGAGCGGGCAGCCTCCGCCCCCCCGCGGCAAGGTCAGCCGCGCGAGCGGCTTGCGGAACAAGAGCCCCCCGCCTCCGTCACAAACGGTAATCCCGAAGGCGGGATGCCCCTCCCCCTCAGGCAGGCTGGAGAGCCGCCGCAATACCCGGGCAAGCGGGACGTTCAGATCACGGGCGATCCGCAGAGGATCATAATTCCGCGCCCGCGCGGCGTCCGAAAACGGCTCGAGCGGAAGCGCCATCGCATCCTGAGCATAGCGCGCGAGCCATCGCGCCAGCATCCGGCGCGCGGAGGGGCTGGTTGGTCCCGGCTCCTGCAGGGCGACCCGGCCGGGATCGCCCCCCTCTTCGAGGGCGGCAAAGTGATAACCGTGGCGCGTGAAGACGGCTTCCGCCTCCTCCCATGGCGCACGCACCAATTGCCCCGCAGGCGATTCCAACCCGGCCAGCAACGCGCCTGAACGCTCCGTGAGCCGCAGCGCGTCCTGGTGAAGATTGGCGTGAAACCGGCGCCGCCAATCGGCGTCAAGCTCTTCGGATTCCGTCAGGATCGCCGCTGTGGAGCGGATCGCCGTGACCGCCGAGATCACGTCGTGCAGCGCCTCCGCCATCTGCGGATCATGGGCCAGCCGGTCGGTGAGCGCCGTAACCCGCGCCTCAAGCCGGTCGAGCCGCTCCGCCTGGTTCAGGATCAGTGTTGCCCAGTCGGGATGCCGCGCCGCCAGATCTTCCGCCTGCCCGGCCGTGCTGCCCGCGCGCGCGGCCACGGCGGCGAGCCGTCCGGCCACGGCACTGTCAGCCCCCTCCGTCAGGACCGACGGCTCCAGTCCCAGCTCCCGCGCCAGATCGTGCAGCAGCCGCCCGCCGATTCTGCGCCGGTCATGCTCGATCAGATTGAGATAGGAGGCCGAGATCCCCGCCGCCTTCGCCAGATCGGCCTGCCGCATCCCCCGCGCCATCCGCGCGGCCCGCAGGCGCCGCCCGGCACCGTCCGCAACCTCTTGTTCTGACACGTGCCTCCCCCTCTCTGAAAACCAATTTTCAGATTTCTGCGCCGCTTTGATGATTATTTTACAGAAAATATCTGACGATCAAGCGCCATGTTGCGCAATTTTCTGAAAGCCCGCGATACTGGGAAGGTGGCCGATAACGGACACACGCAAAGATGCGCCCGGAGCGGGGAGGCTCACGGGCGCTTCGATCCAGGGAGGAAATCCATGACGAAATCCAACTTCACCCGTCGCGGTCTGCTCAAGACCAGCGCCGTGACTGGGGCGGGGCTTGCGCTGCCGACGGTCTTCACCGCGTCCAGCGCATCGGCCTTCACCAACGAACCCAGCGGCGGCTCCGTCACGCTGGGCTTCAACGTGCCCCAGACCGGCGCTTATGCCGACGAAGGCGCGGACGAGCTGCGCGCCTATGAACTGGCGGTCGAGCACCTGAACGGCGGCGGCGACGGCGGCATGCTGAACACCTTCTCCTCGAAGGTGCTCGACGGCACCGGGATCCTCGGCAAGAAGGTCGAATATGTGACCGGCGACACTCAGACCAAGTCTGACGCCGCCCGCGCTTCGGCCAAGTCGATGATCGAAAAGGACGGCGCGATCATGATCACCGGGGGCTCGTCCTCGGGCGTGGCGATCGCCGTGCAGGGCCTGTGCCAGGAAGCCGGTGTGATCTTTATGGCCGGTCTGACGCATTCGAACGACACCACCGGCAAGGACAAGAAAGCCAACGGGTTCCGTCACTTCTTCAACGGTTACATGTCCGCTGCGGCGCTCGCTCCGGTGCTGAAGAACCTCTACGGCGACGACCGCAAGGCCTATCACCTGACGGCGGATTACACTTGGGGCTGGACCCAGGAAGAATCCATTGCTGCCGCCACCGAGGCCATGGGCTGGGACACCATCGAGAAGGTCCGCACCCCGCTGGGCGCCGGGGACTTCTCGTCCTACATCGCGCCGGTGCTGAACACCGATGCCGACGTTCTGATCCTGAACCACTACGGCGGCGACATGGTGAACTCGCTCACCAATGCCGTGCAGTTCGGCCTGCGCGAGAAAGTCGTGAACGGCAAGGATTTCCAGATCGTCGTGCCGCTGTTCTCGCGCCTGATGGCGCGCGGCGCCGGTCAGAACATCAAGGGCATCCCCGGTTCGACCAACTGGCACTGGTCGCTGACCGACGAAGGCTCCAAGGCCTTCGTGCAGTCCTTCGGCCAGAAATACGGCTTCCCGCCCAGCCAGGCGGCGCACACCTGCTACGTGCAGACGCTGCTCTATGCCGATGCCGTGCAGCGCGCCGGGTCCTTCAACCCCTGCGCCGTCGTCGAAGCGCTTGAAGGCTTCGAGTTCGACGGGCTGGGCAATGGCCCGACGCTCTACCGTGCCGACGACCACCAGTGCTTCAAGGACGTGCTGGTCGTGCGCGGGAAGGAAAACCCGGACAGCGAATTCGACCTTCTGGAAGTCGTGGAGATCACCCCGCGCGGCCAGGTCGAATATGCCGCCGATCACCCGATGTTCACGGGCGGTGCTCTGGGCGAGTGTAACGCCGGCTAAGCCGAACCCTATCGGGGCCGCGTCCTGCGGCGCGGCCCCATTCTCAGGCCCCGGACGGGGCTTTCCCGACACATCTCCAATCAGGAAGGCATGGGTCCATGGACGCTATATTCCTTCAGATTCTCAACGGGCTGGACAAGGGCTCTGCCTATGCGCTGATCGCGCTCGGGCTGACCTTGATCTTTGGCACGCTGGGGGTCGTGAACTTCGCTCACGGGGCTCTGTTCATGATCGGCGCCTTTTGCGCCGTGACGATGCAGCGGCTCCTGAATCTCAGCTTTGAAACCATCGACCCGAACAAGACGGACTTCCTGGGCAACCCCGCCAAGGTCAAGACCCCCTATGTCGAAGCCTGGTTCGGCCCCGATTTCGGCGCCTGGGTGATCGACTGGTCGGTCCCTCTTTCCATCCTGCTGGCGGTGCCTGTGATGATCGCCGTCGGCTACGCAATGGAGCGCGGGTTGATCAAGCATTTCTACAACCGGCCCCATGCGGACCAGATCCTTGTGACCTTCGGGCTCGCCATCGTGCTGCAAGAGATCATCAAGTACTACTACGGCGCCAACCCGATCCAAGTGGCCGCGCCCGACGCTCTGAACGGCGTCGCCAATGTGGGCGCCCTGTTCGGGATGGATGTGATCTATCCGGTGTGGCGGATCGTCTACTTCATCTTCGCGCTGCTCGTCATCGGCGCCGTGTTCGCCTTCCTGCAATTCACCACCTTCGGGATGGTGGTCCGCGCAGGCATGGCCGATCGCGACACCGTGGGGCTGCTGGGCATCGACATTGATCGCCGCTTTACCGCGATGTTCGCGCTTGCGGCCGTCGTCGCGGGGCTGGCGGGGGTCATGTACACACCGATCCTGTCGCCCAACTATCATTTCGGGATGGATTTCCTGGTGCTGAGCTTCGTCGTCGTCGTGGTCGGCGGCATGGGCTCCCTGCCCGGAGCGGTCGCGGCAGGTTTCCTGCTGGGCATCCTGCAGAGCTTTGCCTCCATGACCGAGGTCAAATCCATCTTCCCCGGCATCGACCAGATCATCATCTATCTCGTTGCCATCATCATTCTGCTGACCCGTCCGAGGGGCCTCATGGGCCGCAAGGGCGTGATGGAGGACTGATTCATGCTTGGACTGAATTCCAAAGACACCAAGTTCCTGCTGATCGTGATGTTCCTCACGCTCGCAACCCCGATCCTGACGCAACCCTTTGCGGAAAGCTCGTCGCTGGCGCAGTTCAACGCGGGCTACCCGGACCTGATGCAGCGGTTTGCGATCTTTGGCATCTTTGCCATCGGCTTCAACATCCTCTTTGGCCTGACCGGCTACCTGTCCTTTGGCCATGCGGCCTTCCTTGGGGTGGGCTCCTATTCGGCGGTCTGGATGTTCAAACTGCTGAGCATGAACGTCATTCCGGCCATCATCCTGGCGGTGATCGTCGCAGGGCTGTTCGCGCTGCTGATCGGCTACATCTCGCTGCGGCGCTCCGGGATCTACTTCTCGATCCTCACGCTGGCCTTCGCGCAGATGAGCTACTCGCTCGCCTATTCGGTGCTCACCCCGATCACCAATGGCGAGACCGGCCTGCAGCTTGAACTGGACGACCCGCGCATCCTGGATGCCGCCGCGACCAACGGATCGCTGCCGGTGACGAACCTCTTCGGCATCCCGATGAACGCCTCGACCCAGGTCGAAGCCCTGGGCCGCCTGTGGACCTTCAATGTCGGCTACTACTTCTGCGCCGTGATCGCGATCCTCGCCTTCTACCTGAGCCTGCGGATCTTCCGCTCGCCCTTCGGGATGATGCTGCGCGCGGTGAAGTCGAACCAGAACCGGATGAGCTACACCGGGCTGAACGCCAAGCCTTACACGCTCGCGGCCTTCGTCATCTCGGGCATGTATGCCGGTCTGGCCGGTGGCCTGATGGCGGCGATGGATCCGCTGGCGGGCGCCGATCGGATGCTGTGGACCGCCTCCGGCGAGGTCGTCCTGATGACCATCCTCGGCGGCGCGGGCACCCTGATGGGGCCGGTGCTGGGCGCGGGATTCATCAAATACTTCGAAAACATCCTCTCGAAGATCAACGATGGCATCTTGCACCAGTGGTTCGCCTTCCTGCCCGACGGGATTGAAGATTTCCTGATCACCATCGTGCACCCCTTTGTGGGCAAAGGCTGGCACCTGACGCTTGGCATCCTGTTCATGCTGGTCGTGATCTTCCTCCCCGGTGGGCTGGTTGAAGGCGGGCAGCGCATCGCGCGGGCCTTCCGCCGCAACAAGAAGGACAATTGATATGGGACTTCTGGAAGTCAAAGGCGTCGGCAAGCGCTTCGGCGGGCTTCAGGCCCTGGGCGATGTGAACCTGTCGGTGATGGAAAACTCCGTCCATGCGATCATCGGCCCCAACGGGGCGGGCAAGTCCACGCTGCTCAACTGCCTGGTCGGCAAGCTGATCCCGGACACCGGATCGGTGATGTTCGACGGGCAGAGCGTGCTGGGCCGCAAACCCCATGAGATTAACCAGATGGGCATCAGCCGCGTGTTCCAGACCCCGGAGATTTTCGGGGATCTGACCGTGCGCGAAAACGTCCTGATCCCGTGCTTTGCCAAGCGGGATGGGGCCTTCCGCATGCACGCCCTGGAAACCGTCGAAGCCGAGGGCGAGATCGGGGATCAGGCCGACGCGATGCTGGCCGATGTCAACATGCTCGACAAAGGGGACATCGTGGCCAAGAACCTCTCGCGCGGGGACAAACGCCGCCTTGAGATGGCCATGTGCCTGGTGCAGGAGCCCCGGCTTTTGCTGCTGGACGAGCCGACCGCGGGCATGGCGCGCGCCGATACCAACAACACGATCGACCTTCTCAAGGAGATCAAGGAAAAGCGCGACATCACCATGGCGATCATCGAACACGACATGCATGTCGTGTTTTCCCTGGCCGACCGGATCACGGTGCTGGCCCAGGGCACGCCGCTGGTCGAAGAAACCCCCGAAAACATCAAAGGCCATCCCAAGGTGCGCGAAGCGTATCTGGGTGAAGCGCAGGTTTGAGGAGACATGCCATGAGCGACAAGATCATCGACCCCGGCACCAAGTCCGGCCTGCACCAGCCCATGCATTCGGGGGAGTACAAGCCCGGCGCCAACAATGCGGCGACCCATCACCCCTACCTCTCCGTCTGGGACGTTCAGGCCTATTACGGCGAGAGCTACATCGTGCAGGGCGTGAGCTTTAACATCCACGAAGGCGAGATCCTCGCGCTTCTGGGGCGCAACGGCGCGGGCAAGACCTCGACCCTGCGCACCATTGCCCGCATGGGCGATCCAGAGCTGCGCCACGGGGAAATCTGGTTGGACCACCAGCCGCTGCACGAGATGAAGAGTTTCCAGGCCGCCCGCGCGGGCATTGCCCTAGTGCCCGAAGATCGTTGCATCATCCCCGGCCTGACAGTGGAGGAGAACCTTGAACTGGCTCAGATCGCCCCCGATCACGGCTGGTCGATTGAGCGGGTCTACGACCTCTTTCCGCGCCTGCGTGAGCGGCGCAAGCAAGAGGGTGTCACCCTGTCAGGGGGCGAGCAACAGATGCTCGCCATCGCCCGCGCCCTGACCCGCGACATCAAGGTGCTGCTGCTGGACGAGCCCTATGAAGGGCTGGCCCCGGTCATCGTGCAAGAGATCGCCCGGACGCTGGAGACAATCCGCGATCAGGGCATCACCACGGTGATCGTGGAACAAAACGCCGTCGCCGCGCTGAACCTGTCGGACCGGGCCGTGATCCTCGACACCGGCTCTGTCGTCTTCGACGGCTCCGCGAAAGAGGTGCTGGAGAACGACGAGCTGCGTGCGGAATATCTGGCGATCTGAAGTTTTTCCCTGCCGGCCCCCGTTTACGGGGGTCGACCTGGCCGCTGCCCTCACGGGTGGCGGCTTTTTTGTTGATGCAGGGGGCCGCGCTTTCCCCTTCGTCATCCGCTTTCTTCTGCTCTGCGTTATCGCTATAAGGCGGCGCAGAACCCCTTAGGTGAAAGATCGCGACCCGCAATGACACAGAAAAAAAACGCCGACAGCGATGTGGCCTTCATCCGCGCTCTGGCGGAGCTGCTCAATGAAAACGACCTGACCGAGCTGGAGGTCAAGCGCGAATACGGCGACGACGGTCGCCTGAACGTCCGGGTGAGCCGTCAGGCCCCCGCGATCGCTGCCGCTCCGGCCCCCGTCAGCGTCGCCGCCCCGGTCGCAGCGCCCGCGGCCGCCCCCGCTGCTGCCGCGGCCCCCGCAGCCCCCGCCGCCGAAGACCCCGCCGCACATCCCGGCGCGGTGACCTCTCCGATGGTCGGCACCGTCTACCTTCAGCCGGAGCCCGGAACGCCCTCTTTTGTCTCGGTTGGTGACAGCGTGACCGAAGGCCAGACCCTGCTGATCGTCGAAGCCATGAAGACCATGAACCAGATCCCGGCCCCGCGCGCAGGCAAGGTCACCCGGATCCTCGTGGAAGACGGAGCGCCCGTCGAATTCGGCGCGCCGCTGATGATTATCGAATGATGTTCGACAAAATCCTCATCGCCAACCGCGGCGAAATCGCCCTGCGCGTCATCCGCGCCGCGCGGGAAATGGGCATCCAAAGCGTTGCGGTGCATTCCACCGCCGACGCCGACGCCATGCACGTCCGCATGGCCGATGAAAGCGTCTGCATCGGCCCCGCGCCCGCTTCGGCCAGCTACCTGTCGATGCCGGCGATCATCTCCGCCTGCGAAATCTCGGGCGCCCAGGCGATCCACCCCGGCTACGGCTTCCTGTCGGAGAACGCCAATTTCGTGCAGATCGTCGAAGACCACGGGCTGACCTTCATCGGCCCCTCGGCAGAACACATCCGCGTCATGGGCGACAAGATCACCGCGAAGGACACGATGAAGGCGCTTGGCGTGCCCTGCGTGCCCGGATCGGACGGCGGCGTCCCCACGCTGGAAGAGGCCGAAAAGCTGGGCGCCGAAATGGGCTACCCGGTCATCATCAAAGCCACGGCAGGTGGCGGCGGGCGCGGCATGAAGGTCGCGCGCAATGCGGGTGAGATGAAATCCGCCTTCCAGACCGCACGCGCCGAAGCAAAAGCCGCCTTTGGCAACGATGAGGTCTATATTGAGAAATATCTGACCACGCCGCGCCATATCGAAATCCAGGTCTTTGGGGACGGCAAAGGCCGCGCCGTGCATCTGGGCGAGCGGGACTGTTCCCTGCAGCGCCGCCACCAGAAGGTGTTCGAGGAGGCCCCCGGCCCCTGCATCACCCCCGAAGAGCGGGCCAAGATCGGCAAGGTCTGCGCCGATGCTGTGGCCAAGATCAACTATATTGGCGCCGGGACGATCGAATTCCTCTACGAGAAGGGCGAATTCTACTTCATCGAGATGAACACCCGTCTTCAGGTGGAGCATCCGGTGACCGAAGGCATCTTCGGGGTCGATCTCGTGCGGGAGCAAATCCGCGTCGCCGCCGGGGAGGACATGTCCTTCACCCAAGACGACCTGCAGCTGAATGGCCACGCCATCGAGGTGCGGATCAATGCGGAACGCCTGCCCGATTTCGCGCCCTGCCCCGGCAAGATCACCCAGTATCACGCCCCCGGCGGGCTGGGCGTTCGGATCGACAGCGCGCTCTATGACGGCTATTCGATCCCGCCCTATTACGACAGCTTGATCGGCAAGCTGATCGTGCATGGCCCGGACCGCCCCGCCGCGCTTGCCCGGCTCAAGCGCGCCCTCGGAGAGCTGATCGTGGACGGCGTCGATACGACCGTGCCGCTGTTCCATGCCCTGCTGGAAGAGCCGGACATCCATAGCGGTGACTACAACATCCACTGGCTGGAGCGGTGGCTGGAGCAAGCCACCCAAGCCTGATGCGCGACGAAAGCCCCGCCCTCACGCCCGAGCTCTTGCTGCGGGCCTATGTGGCGGGGCTCTTCCCCATGGCAGAGGGGCGCGACAATCCTGAAATCTTCTGGGTGAACCCGCGGCGGCGGGGGATCATTCCTCTGGACGGATTTCACATCTCACGTTCCCTGGCCCGCACCATGCGGCGGGGAACTCTGCACGCAACGGTCAACGAAGACTTCGCCGGGGTCGTAGAGGGCTGCGCCGACCGGCAGGAGACCTGGATCAACGCCGAGATCGCCGCGCTTTACCTCGCACTGCACCAACGCGGCCACGCCCATTCGATTGAAATCCGGGATGAAAACGGGCTCGTGGGCGGGCTCTACGGCGTCAGCATCGGGGGCGCTTTCTTTGGCGAAAGCATGTTCTCACGGGTGCGGGACGCCTCGAAAATCGCCATGGCGGTCACTGTGGACCTTCTCCGTGAGGGCGGGTTTGCGCTGTTCGACACCCAGTTCATCACCGATCATCTCGCGTCGATGGGGGGCATCGAGATCTCCCGCGCAGCGTATCGCGCGCGGCTTGACGAGGCTGTTGAACTCAACGCGAGCCTAGCCGCGCGTCCGGTCGATCTGACTCACGTCTTACAGCGCAGCATCCAGACGTCGTAGCGCGGATGATCCAATGCATTGAGCGCCGGAGAAGACGCGATCATCCAGCCTTCAAAGACCGGCTCCGGGACACTCTGGTAGCGGATCAACAGGGAGCCGTAAGCATCCCCATTTACGTTTCCTGCGGGATAGCGGCACTCGCGCAAGGTCACGTCCAAAAGCCCGATCGTCCGGTGCTCCCCCGCGCGCAGCGTGACATCCGTCAGCTCTCCGGTGGTCTTGTCGAGCACTCGGAACTCTCCAGCCGGGGCCGTGGAGGCCTGCTGCGCCATCGCAGGCGCGGCGAGAGCCAGAAAGGCAAGAGTGAGAAGGCGCATCCTAGTTTCCTTCATTCGCCGCGATGAATTTCATCAACAGGCCGATCAGGCTGACCGCGCCCTGGGTGTCGAGGATCTCATCGCCTGAGGACAGCTCCTCCAGGGCGCCGCCGGGCACGATCTCCACGAAATTTCCGCCCAAGATCCCCTCGGAGGTGATTGCAACCGTGCTGTCTTCGGGGACGGGCACGCCATCGTCGATCATCAAGGTGGCCTCTGCGCGGAACGTCTCGCGGTCAAGCGCCAGATCTCCAACGCGGCCGATCCGAACACCGGCCATGCGAATCTCCGTGCCTTCCGAGATGCCTTCGACAGAGCGAAAGCTCGCCGTGAGAGGGTAGCGACCGCTGCTGGGCCCCTGCCCGGTCACGCCAAGCGCATAGGTCAGAAACGCGGCAGCCGTCAGCAGGACCACCCCGCCGACGACTGCTTCGGTGCGATTCGCTTGCATTACTCGGGGCTCCAGGCCTCATAGTCGCGGCGCGGGGCCGGATCCGCCCGGCGCAGCGATCCCGGAGGCGCATAGGCCAGCGGGGTGCCGGTTAGGTTCGGAAGGTGCGGCTTTTCCCAGTCCTTGTGCACCAGGGGCTTTTCGCTGGGGGGCTCATCGAACAGGCGGTGCAACCAGCCATGCCACTCCGGCGGCACGCGCGAGGCTTCGACTTCGCCGTCATAGATCACCCACCGTTTCGCGTCATCCGAGGTCCGGTAGTAGACGTTGCCCTGATCGTCCTCGCCTACCTTCTCACCATGGCGCGCGGTCCACAGCTGGGTGCCGAAGGTCTGGCCGTTCCACCAGGTGAAGAACTTCAAGAAGAAGGATTTAACGCCCATGGCAGGTCTCCGTTGCTTGGCTCCCTTTTGCCCCAAGGGCGCGCGCAGGTCCAGAGCCCCCGCGGCGGCGGGCGAGATTGCGCTAGGGGATGCGAGCGGTCACTTCGATTTCGATCTTCATGGCCGGGTCCATCAGCTCCGACTGGATCATCGTCGCCGCCGGTCGTGCCACGGCGAACGCCTCTGACAAGATCGGCCAGCAGGCGGGGAAGTCCTCCCGATCGGGCAGAATATAATGCACCCGCACCACATCGTTGAGCGAGGCGCCCGCCTCCGCCAAGGCAGAGGCGATGTTGGCCAGTGTCTGGCGGCATTGAGCCTCCACGCTATCGGGCAAAGTCATCGTGCCATAATCATAGCCCGTCGTGCCCGACACGAACGCCCAGCCGTCGCAGACAACGGCGCGGCTGTAGCCGATCTTCGACTCGAATTCAGACCCGGACGAAATGTGGCGGCGCATGGCCCCTCCCCTTTTAACCGGCGGAGGCCTTTTCCTTCGCGTCGTCGGCGTAGATCATCAGCGGCTCTGCATCAGGGCCAACGGCCTCTTCGTTGACGACAACCTCTGTCACCTCGTCCATGCCGGGCAGGTCGAACATCGTGTCCAGCAGGATGTCTTCGAGGATGGAGCGCAGACCGCGCGCGCCAGTCTTCCGTTCGATGGCGCGGCGCGCGATCGCTTTCAGCGCATCATCGGTGAAGGAAAGCTTGGTGTCTTCCAGCTCAAAGAGGCGCTGATACTGCTTGACCAGAGCGTTCTTCGGCTCCGTCAGGATGGTGACGAGCGCATCTTCGTCCAGGTCTTCGAGCGTTGCCAGAACCGGCAGACGACCGACGAATTCCGGGATCAGGCCGAATTTCAGAAGGTCTTCGGGTTCGAGATCCTTGAAGACCTCCCCGACGCCGCGATCATCCATGTCGCGCACATCGGCGCCGAACCCCATGGCAGAGCCCTTGCCCCGCTGGGAGATGATCTTGTCCAGACCAGCAAAGGCGCCGCCGCAGATGAACAGGATATTGGTCGTATCGACCTGCAGGAATTCCTGCTGCGGATGCTTGCGCCCGCCCTGCGGCGGAACAGACGCCACAGTGCCTTCCATGATCTTCAACAGAGCCTGCTGGACCCCTTCTCCGCTCACGTCGCGGGTGATGGAGGGGTTGTCAGACTTACGGGTGATCTTGTCGACCTCGTCGATATAGACGATGCCGCGCTGTGCGCGTTCGACGTTATATTCCGATGCCTGAAGCAACTTCAGAATGATGTTTTCAACGTCTTCCCCGACATAGCCCGCTTCGGTCAGCGTGGTCGCGTCGGCCATGGTGAAGGGCACGTCCAGAATCCGGGCCAGCGTCTGGGCCAGAAGCGTCTTGCCGCAGCCGGTCGGGCCGATCAGCAGGATGTTGGATTTCGAAAGCTCGATATCCGTCTTCCCGGCATGGCCGAGCCGCTTGTAGTGGTTGTGCACCGCCACCGACAAAACGCGCTTCGCTTTGGCCTGGCCGATCACGTAATCGTCCAGCACCTCGCAGATTTCCTTAGGCGTCGGCACACCGTCAGAGGACTTCAGGCCCGCGCCTTTGGTCTCCTCCCGGATGATGTCCATGCACAGCTCGACGCATTCGTCGCAGATGAAGACGGTCGGGCCCGCGATCAGCTTGCGGACCTCGTGCTGACTCTTCCCGCAGAAAGAGCAGTAGAGGGTGTTCTTACTGTCGCCGCCGCTCGCATTCGCCATGTGTCGCCAACCTTTGTGCCCGATGGGCCGTCTTCACTCTCGATATCGGGTGATCCTAGGCCAGCCCCCGGTTCGCCACAATGCGAAAATCCGGGGCCTGGCAAGGATCGGCAAGGATCAGTCGTCCTCACCGGAATCGCGGCGCGTGACGATTTCGTCAACATGACCCCACGCCTTGGCTTCCTCGGGGGTCATCCACTTATCGCGGTCCAGAGCCTCACGAACAACTTCGAGCGATTGCCCGGTGTGATCCATGTAGAGCTGGTACATGCGTTCGCGGGTCTGTTCGATGTGCCGCGCCGAAATCAGCATGTCCGAGGCCTTGCCCTGAGACCCGCCCGAAGGCTGGTGAACCATGACTTCGGAATTGGGCAGCGCAAACCGCATCCCCTTTTCCCCGCCCACAGCGATGACAGAGCCCATGGAGGCCGCCATCCCGCAGATCAGCGTGGATACTTTCGGGCGGATATACTGCATCGTATCGTAGATGCTCATCCCCGAATGCACCGCCCCGCCGGGGCTGTTGATGTACATGGAGATCTCTTTCTTGGGGTTTTCCGCCTCAAGATGAAGAAGCTGCGCCACGACAAGCTGGCTCATCCCGTCATGGACGGGGCCGTTTACGAACACGATCCGCTCCTTCAGGAGGCGCGAGAAGATGTCGTAGGCCCGCTCCCCCCGGCTGGTCTGTTCGACCACCATGGGCACGAGGTTCATGTATGTCTCTACCGGGTCACGCATCTGGCCGCCTCAACTCTGTCATGGGATCTGTTTAGGACGAAAATCCTTAGCAGAGTCTTAGTGGCGCCCTTTCCGGGCTGCAAGGGCACCCCGAACGGTAGCACGCCACATGCAACGGCTGGCTGTGCTCTGCGGCCCTATGGCTCCCGCAGGGCCTCACGCGAGCGATAGAGCGGCTTGGTCAGATACTGCAGCACGGTCTTTTCGCCGGTGTGCAGCTCAACGGCGGCCTGCATGCCGGGCCGAATCTCGATCCCTTGCTGGCGCGTGCTCAGATTGGAGCGGTCCACCTTCACCGTGACCTTATAATGCGGCGGCATATCGGGGCGGCGCTCGTCCTTGAACGTGTCCGCCGACACCAGATCAATCCGCCCGGACAGCGTGCCCCAGACCGTATAATCATAGGCCGACAGCTTGATCGTCGCGGCCTGGCCGGGGATCACGTTGGCGATGTCGGAGGGCTTCACCTGGGCCTCGATGAACAGCTCGTCGCCCAGCGGAATGATCTCCGCGATCTGTTCTCCGGGGCGCACGACGCCGCCAATCGTGGTCACCGCAAGGTTGTTCACGATCCCGCGCATCGGCGCCGTGATCGTGGTGCGCGACAGCCGGTCTTCTGCGGCGCGCAGCTCCTGCCGCAACGTGGCCAGCCGCGCCAGCGTTTCGGAATAGACGCTCGCGCGGTCCAGCTCCGCCGAGGTCACGATTTCGTTGACGTGGTTTTCCGCATCCGAGTAGGCCTTGCGCGCGCCGGTCACCTCAATCTGGGCGACGATCCCGCGCGAGAGCATGTTCTCCATCATGTCACGCTCGGTCTTGGCTTCGGCCAGCACCCGGCGGGCGCCTTCGACACGGCTCACGTAGTCGGACTGACGCGCATTCAAAAGCGCGCGTTCCGACGCGACCATCTCCGCCGAGCGGGCGGCCAGATCCTCGGGCACGATGAAATCGAACTGGCCTTCCATCTCGGCTTCCAGCCGCAGACGGCGGACTTCCTGAGCGTCAATCTGGTCGTGCAAATCATCCACTGAGGACGCAAACTGCGTGCCCCGCAGCCGGGCGATCACATCGCCCTTTGCGACCTCATCGCCTTCCGAGACCAACAGCTCCGACAGGATGCCGCCTTCGAGGTTCTGGATGATCTGCGGGCGAGACGAGGACACTACCTCGCCATTGGAGCGCACGATCTCGTCAATCCAGGCGAATTTCGCCCAGATCAGGAAGATCAGCACTGTCGCCCCGACCATCCAGATGAGCATGGACGGCCCCCGCATGCGGGTCTCGAACTCTGCATCGAACGTCGCCATGGCTTATCCTGCCTTTCTGCCCTGAAGATGGGCGAGAACCTGATCGCGCGGACCATCCACGGCCAGCCGCCCCCCCGCGAGGATCACGGTGCGGTCGGCAAGCGCGAGAATGGGCATCCGGTGGGTGGCGATCACCGCGGTGCGGTCCGCCAGCCAGCCATGAAGGCGATCCACCAGCGTCGTTTCCAAGGTCTGATCCAGGGCGGCGGTGGGCTCATCCAGCAGGCACACCGCGGGATCCTGAAGCCAGAGCCGCGCCCAGCCGATGCTCTGGCGCTGACCGATGGACAGGCCTTCGCCGCCATCCGCAATCTCTAGGTCGAGCCCCTTGGGATGGCCGCGCACATAGGGCCCAAGCCCCGCGAAATCGAGCGCCTCAAGCAGGCGATCATCGTCGCGCTCGAGGCCCGTCATATTGAGATTGTCCCGCAGCGTGCCCGAAAACAGCCGGACCTCCTGGCTCAGATAGCCGATGCCCCGGCGCAGATCGCGCGGCATCACCTGCGCCATGTCCACGCCGTCTATCAGAACCCGCCCGGCGGTCGGGCTGTAGAGCCCCGAAAGCAGCTTCAGAAGCGTCGTCTTGCCGGATCCGTTCGGCCCCAGCACGGCCACCTTCTGCCCCGGCTTGATGGCGAGCGCGGGCAGATCGAGCGACAGGCCGTTCGCCTCGTCATACGTGTAGCTCACCTCGCGCAGCTCAAACGCGCCGGTCAGCTTTTCACGGCGGAGATAGGAGCGCGCCTCGTCATGGTCCTGCGGCGCCTCGGCCACGGTATCAAGCGCATCGAGCGCCGCTTTCACGTTCGACCACCGCGCCAGCGTCCCCGCAAGCTGGGTAAGCGGCCCCAGGGTGCGAGACGTCAGGATCCCGACCGCAATGATCGTGCCGACGGTGTACTCGCCGGAAAAGACGAGGAATGTTCCGGTGACCACCGCCGCGACATAGGTCGCCTGCTGAACGCCCTGAGACCAGAAGGTCAGTGTCGAGGCCAGCTTGCGCTGTTCGGACGTGGCGAGCGAGGAGAGCGCGGTCAGCTCGCTCCAGACGCGGCGGAACCGATCCTCGCCGCGATGCGCCTTGATCGTGTCGGCCTCGTAGATGACCTCGTGCAGAAGCTTGTTCGATTTGGCCGTCGCGCCTTGGGTTTGCTGGGTCAGAGCGATCATCCGCTTCTGCAGGAAGAAGCTGGGCAGCACCATCAGGATGCCGCCGATAAACAGAACCCACACAACGTTGCCGCCGATTGAAGCGACAAGCGCAAGAAAGAGCACAATGAAGGGCAGGTCGGTTAGCGTGCCAAAGGTCGATGCGGTGAAGAATTCGCGCACCGATCCGAATTCGCGCACAGCGGAGAAGACCTGCGAGGGCGTCTGGCCCTTCAGCCCGCGCCGCATGCCCAGCACTTTGTCCATCAGGAGCTTTTGCACTTCCAGCTCGATCCGGCGCCCGGCGCCGTCCATCAGACGCGCCCGCGCGATCCGCAGGAAAGCCTCCAGCAGCATCGCCAGCCCCGCGCCAATGGCCAGAACCCACAGCGTCGCGGTGGACTGGTGCGGGATCACACGGTCATAGACCTGCAAGCTGAACAGAGCGACCGCGACCGCCAGAAGGTTGGCCACGAAGGAGCCAAGCGCGACCTCGAAGATATGGCGCCGGAAACGGGTGATCTCGGCCCAGAACCAGTGGCCCTTCCCGGCCTCCGCGCTGTGGCGGCGGGTCAACATGGCAACGCCAAGCCCCGCACGCAGCACGGTTCCGTCAAACACGGATGCAAAATCGGAGTACGGCACTTCGGCCCGATTGCCAGGACATGTGGTGTCGAAGACGATCACATCCTCGCCCTGCTGCTCCAGCACCAGAACCATCTGGCCGTTGGTCATCACCGCAATCGCGGGCCACAGCTCGGGCCGGGGGCTTTGGCCGGTCTGCACCTGACATTCCAGCCCGGATTGTCGCAGCGCCTCGGCGAGTGCCGTGGCCGTGATGTCTTCGCCATGGGCGGCCAGCAGTTCCTGCACGTCCTGGCGCATCACATCCGCACCGAGGATCCCCGCATAGGTTGCCGCCAGATCGGCGCGCGCCTCGGCCCGGCTTTGCGGAGCCGCGCGGCGCGGGGCCGGATCTGGCGCAGACGCCTGAGCGGCGGGCTCCTCGATGGGCGCTTCCACTTTCTTGGGTTTGATCCGCGCAATCGCGCCGCGGGCTTTCGCCAGATCGAAGGACAGAACCGGACCGCTCATACCTTTTCCCCTTCCACCAGGGCACCTTTGAGCGCCGCGATTTTCACCCGCAGCCGGGCAATGTCATAGAGCAGCGACACCGCTGCGCGTTCCGTGCGGATCTTGGTCTCGAACACGCCGATCACCTCGGGCACCGTGCGGCGCCCGGCTTCGAGCTGGGCTTCGAACAGATCGTAGTTCTGCGCGGCCTGCGCGGCGATGCCCTGCGCTTCGGCGTATTGACGCTCCATCGAGGCCAGCTCGCCGCTGAGCCCCCGCAGCTCGCGATCAGCTTCTTCGCGGGCCTGGCCCACACGGGCCTGCGCCGCCGCTTCGCTGGCCTGAACGGCCTCCAGGCTCTTGCCGGTGCCAAAGCCCAGCCGCCCGCCGCCCGTCAGAGCGCCGCTCACGCCATCGCCATCCGCGACCGCGCTCACGCCCAGAGACGGCAGCAAACCCGCCCGCGCCGCGCGGGCCTGCGCCACAGCGCGCTTCGCTTCCGCTTCGGCCTTGAGCACCGAAAGCGGGGTGATCTCTCCAGCATCGCGCATCCCGGAAAGGCCGCTGATATCGGCCAGCGAGACCGCCGACATCGCCGCCAGCTCCGCCTTGGCGCTCGCCGCGCGTTCCCGGTCCGAGGACAGATCCGACCGCATCTGGGTCAGCCGCTGGGTCACGATAGACAGGTCGGAGCGGTCATTGATCCCGCCGCGCACCCGCTCGGTCATGACCCATTCGAAATGCTCCATGCGCTCCATCGCGCCCGCATTGACCTTGGCACGGGCACTGGCTGCTTCGGCCTCCAGATAGAGGCTCAGCGCATCCGCAACGCGCGTGTTGCTGTCCTGCGCAAGGGCAACGGCGGCGACTTCGACATCGGCACGGGCCAGAGCCCGCTCCGCCCGCTTGCCGCCATTATCGAACAGCACCTGATCCACCACCAACTGGGTCATCACATCACCCAGGGAGGTCAGGCTGACCTGTGGGCCCACGGTCGGCAGCCAGTTGCGCTGCGTGGCCTCGCTGCGCAGCACGGCCGCACGCAAATCGGCTTCAGCCGCCCGCGCATTGGCAGCCATCACTGCATCCGAGACGCGCGCAAACGCGCCCTGGTCCAACACCGAGCGGCGCGCGAGCAATGTATTGATGATCTCTGACTGCGATCCATCCGCCATGCCGGGATCAAGCGCGGCATCGCTTGCCGAGGCTTGAGGGGCACTCGCGGCATCCTTGCCCCCAAGGCCAAGCCGGGGCACTTCAGGCATGCCATCGCAGGCCGTCAGCAGCGCCAACGCCGCCGCTGCCGCGATCAGCCGTGCTTGCCTGTGACTTGCCTGCATTCGCCCGTTCCCCGAAAATCTCTGGCGGCGTTCTTTGATGCGCCGTCCTTTCACCGGATATGTCTTGGGCAAGGGCGCCTCACGGGCGCCCCCGCCAGGGCCGCGCTTAGGCGCCGGCCACGGTCGTGTGCATCTGCAGCTCGTCGTCCACGAGCAGCGTCACCATATCGGTGCCGGTGCCCATCGTGTAGACATCGAGGGTGCGGATGCTGCCATCATTGGCCGTGAAGTCGCGGGTCTGGCCCGTCGCCTGCGCGCCGTCCACGGTCAGATGGTCAAGCGCGTCGCCCAGCACGATCAGCTCGTTCGTCGTGGTGGACAGATCGCGGATATCATCGGCGGTCAGGGTCAGCTGACCACTGTCCACGATATCCAGATCAATCGCCCGCACATCGAAGCCGGACAGAGCGTTCACGTCGATCACCACCTCACTGGACCCGGAGGTCTGCTGTGCGAAATAGGTGGTGGCGCTGTTGCCACTGCCCTGCTCGACCGCGGTGACCAGCAGATCGGACCCATCGGGCACCGGGCTGGAGAAGCTGTAGAGATCCTCCGCCCCAAGACCAACCTTCGCTGCGGCGACATCGGTGACAGTTCCGGCCCCGTCGATGGCGTCGATCTCATAGGTTCCGGCGCTCGCGCCCGCAAAGAGACCAGCTACATCGGTGCCGCTGTCACGCACATCAAGCACTTCCGGCGCGTCCGGCACCGTGGTGTCCACGCGGAACGTGTCAGTGATGCTGTCCACGTTGCCAGCGGCGTCGGTGGCTTCGATCAGAACGTTGGCCTGATAATCCCCGGTGCCCAGATCGGCAGCGGAGTAGTCCACGGACCAGTTGCCATTCGCGTCAACGCTCGCCTGATGGCGGATGGCGCCGGACGGGCCGTTCAGGGTCACGAAGACTTCGCTGCCCGCTTCGACCGTGCCGGTCAGGGTGATACCGTCCGCGGCCTCGGCGGCATTGACGATATTGTCGCCTTCAACCGGATCGGCCGTGGTCAGCTCATTGACATAGGTGTCCAGCTCGACCGAGCCCGAGGTCGTTGCAACGTTGCCGTTCTCATCGGTCGCCTTCACGGCCACCGGCAACGTGGTCTCCACGTCGCCCTGCGGCAGATCAGAGGCGCTGAACGGCGCCTGCCAGTTGCCGTTGCCATCGGCGGTCACGGTGTGGGTGTGACCGTTCATGGTCACTTCGACCGTGGCGTTCGGCTGGGCGGTCCCGCTCAGGACCGTACCGTTGAGCGCCTCGACATCGTTCACCACCATGCCGTCATTCACGGTGCCCGCGTTGAGCGTGACGAAGGTGTAGGTATCGACTTCGAGCGTGCCGGATGTGGTGGCGACGTTGCCATTCACGTCCTGCGCGCTGACTGCAACCGGAACCGTGGTTTCGCCGGTCGGAAGTTCAGAGGCTGCGAACGTGGCAGCCCACTGACCGTTTCCATCGGCGGTGACCGTGTGGCTGTGGCCATTGGCGGTCACGGTAACGGTTGCTCCAGCTTCGGCGGTGCCGCTCAGGATGGTGCCATCGGTGCTTTCGACCGCGTTCACCACCATGCCGTCGGTCTTTGTGCCATCGGCGAGCGTGACGGTTGTCACGGTGTCGATCTCGACGGTGCCTGTGGTCTGAGCCGTGTTGCCATAGCTGTCCGTCGCGGTGACGGTGACGTTCAGGTCGTATTCGCCCTGGCGCAAGGTGCCCGCAGGCAGGTCCAAAGACCAATCGGTGCCCGTCACCGTCGCGTTGTAGTCAACACCTTCGATGGTGACGACCACGCTGGCGCCCGCCTCGGTGGTGCCCGTGAGCGTGACGCCTGCAGCCTCTTCGGCGTGGTTCACGATGCCGTTGCCGCCCACTTCGCTTTCCGCGAAATCGACAGTGGTCAACGTATCCACCACGATCACATCGCTGGTGCTGGCGGTTTTTCCGCCATCGGTGATAGTCGCGGTGACGGGCGCTTCATATTCACCTTCCGGCGCCCCCGCGCCATCGAGCACGACGGACCATGTGCCGTCCGGCCCGACAGTCGTGGTCTTGACGGTATCTCCGGCAGTGACGGTGACTTGACCGCCCACAGTGCCTTCGCCGTGCACGCTCACGCCACCAACAGCCTTGTAGTCGGCATCATTGGTGGAATCTCCGGTGGACTTCACGCCGCCGGTGATTTGGACATTCGGGCCCGGGTTGGGCTCTACTGGGTCCTGAGGGTCAACCGGATCCTTCGGATCAACGGGATCCTGAGGATCAACCGGGTCCTTGGGATCAACCGGGTCCTTGGGATCAACGGGATCAACCGGATCAACCGGATCCTTGGGATCAACAGGCTCGTTGGGGTCAGTCGGGTCGACCGGCTTGTCGTCGCCGCCGTCGTCATCTCCGCCAGAACCGATCGCCGTTGCGACCGTCGCAGCGCCGATCACGGCCGCACCCGCGCCAACAGCCGGGGACAAACCGCCGATGCCAGCCAGGAGCGGCGCCGCCAGCATCCCCGCTTCGCCATCGGCCGGAGCGATGATCTGAGCATCGGCATAAGCAACGTCAGAGCCGCGTACGAAGAACAGATCGTCATCCGGGCTCCACTTTCCGTAGACTTCGGCGTCCACGTAGGACGGCAGGATGCCGCCCTGTGCATCGGTGGCAAGGCTCACCCGGCTGAGTTCGCCATTGGCGGAAACGTAAAGGTCCGCGCGCTGCTCGCCCTCGGGCGTGAAGAACCCCTCGACGGTCACCACAGACCCATCGGCCAAAACGACCTGAAGCGCCTGGCCCTGCCGACTGTAACCAGCGATCTGCTCCGGCGTCAGGTTAAGGGACACAGCCTGCCCGGCCGAAACGATGACAGGCGCGGAAGACTGACCGTCCACCGCACCACGCTGGATATTGCCCGCACCATCACGGACAACGAACTTAATCGCTGACATTGTACTCACTCCGCCTCATGTCCGGCCTTTGGCCGTTAATATTCGGGCTTAAATTGCCTGTGCCCGGTTATTGATTGTGACGATAACGTGGCCGAATCGGTTTTTCTAGGGGGAATTTCAGGGGCCTATTGCGCGCGGATGAGCGTTGCATCCCTGCAGCAGCAATCAGATCCCCTGCTGCTTCGCGCCCGTGGAGATCGGCATTTCCGCATTCACCACGGCACCCAGCAGGACCAGATAGGCGCTCAGATACATCCAAAGCTGAACGGCAATGACCGCAGCGATGGAGCCATAGACCTCGGTGAAGCGCGCCAGATCGGCAATGTAGCGCGAAAACAGGATCGACGCACCAAACCACGCCAGCACCACAAAGAGCGCGCCGGGCGTGATCCAGCGGGACCGCTCCCCGCGCCGATTGGGGCCGAAGCGATAGAGAATGCCCAGCCCCGTCACCATCACAAAGAGCGCCACCCCCCAGCGTGTCAGATGCAGGATGTTCTGAAACGACCCGGCCACGGGCACCACGTGGTTCACCGCCGCTAGAACCAGGGGCGTGACGATCACCGCCAGCATCGCAACCGAGGCCGTCAGGATCAGCGCAACCGTCAAAAGCAAGGCGACCACATTGTGACGCAGCCCGCCCCGGTTGCGGGTGCCATAGACATTATTGAGCCCCCGGATCAGAGCCGCCACACCGGCGCGCGCCGACCAAAGGGCCAGAAAGATTGACACGATTGTCGCGCGGGTCAGCCCGCCCGTCGTCGATGACAACAGCTTGTCGATCTGCCCTTCGAACAGATCAAAGGCTTGGGGCGGAATGACCTCTTTGAGCAGGTCAAGCTGCTCCGCGACAATGCCGGGATCAGCCAGCAGCGCAAAAACGGCGATCAGCGCAGCAAGCGCGGGAAAGGTGGCAAACAGCGCGAAAAACGCCACGCCAGCGGCGTTCAGGCCAACATTCGCGCGGTCGAGCCGATCAAAGATCGCCCGCAGGAAGATCCAGCCGCGCCGCCACGGGCTTCGCGCCATGCGTTTGCTCCCCTAGCCCCAGATCTCCATGAATTCGCGCCATTCGCCCTTGCTCATGCCGGACTGCTCTTGGGTGACTGTCTCGCCGGTCAGCATCCGCTTGAGCGTCTCCACCCCGCGCGCGGACAGGTTCACCCCGCCCATACGGTAGTCTTCGAACGCGCTGTAGGCGGCGGGCACCCAATCCTTGACCATTGCGGCAATCGCATCGGCGTAGACGCGGATTTCATATTGGGCGTGCGCATCGGCGCGCAGGCGCAGGAAGTGCAACAGATTGTGCAGATCAACCTTCCAATACCATTGCGTATACACGTTGGCCGGCAGGTTCATCCGCGCCAGTTCGCGCGCCAGCCCCTGCTGCCCCTCAGTGCCGATCATCTGTTCGTAATGATCATAGGCCCGGTTTGCATCGCCCTTGAGGATCTCCAGCACGCGCGCGGCCTCCCGGCCCTCCAGCACGGCACCGCGCCCTTGGTTGTTCACCTCAGATTGGGCGGCCAGAGCGTCAGGCTCGGGAATGTAGAACTCACGATCCAGGATCGAATAGCGGGCGGAGTATTCGTTCACATTCGCCGTCCGGTGCCTAATCCACTGGCGCGCCACGAAGATGGGCAGCTTCACGTGGAGCTTGATCTCGCACATCTCGAACGGGGTCGAATGCCAGTGCCGCATCAGGTAGCGGATCAGGCCCTCGTCATTGCTGACCGCCTTGGTGCCCTTGCCATAGGACACCCGAGCAGCCTGGCAGATCGCGGCATCATCGCCCATGTAATCCACGACGCGGACGAAACCATGGTCCAGCACGGGAGCCGCCTTGTAGAGATGGGCTTCCATTCCATCGGACACGGCGCGCAAGGTCTGGCGCGGCGTGGCGCGCAGCTCATCGATTTCGGCCTGCTGTTCTGGGGTCAGGGGCATGGGGCGGGTTCCCTTGTCTGGTTGCGGGGCCATATGACTCTGTTGCCGGGCAATCCGCAACCGGGACAATCCGGCCACAGGGCGCGCCCTCTGGTAAGTCGGGCCGTTGACCCGTGATGCCGCGCAGGCCATTGATATCGTAATCATGCCAAAAGGCATTTAGCAAAAAACACCCGAGGGCAGGGCGAGCAATGACAAGATCCTTTCTACTCATGACCACATGCGTATTGCTGATGGCTTGCGAAGGTGTGCCGGAGAAACCCGCCACCGACGTGACCGACGACGACAGCGTACAAGATGATAACGGCAGCGACGATGGCTCCGGTATCAGCGGATCGCTTCCGCCGAAAATTGAAAACGCAAAAGTCGGCGATACCGGTGTCGCCCGGAAGGAAGAAAACAATTCGACGGGCGGCGGCTATGTCAGCTCGGTCGAGTACGAAGTCGCAACGGATCGGTTTATCGTGGACAACCTCGCCTTCGACGGCGGCGACATCGGCGACGGCAAAACCACCGCCTACACGCGTGACCCGAACCGCCCGACCATTGGCGGCTATGCGCAGTACCGCAGCGCCGGTACCGTGCCGGACGACCTGACGGGCGCAACCATCGACCAGTATGACTACCGCGCCCTCTACGGCGCCTCAAAGAACAGCGACGCTGAGGGCGCGCCTCGCACGCAATTCGCGATCGTGCGGACAGGCGATTACGCCAACTATGGCTTCGGAGGCTTTGTCTATCAGCGCCGCGGCGGCGTCGTGCTGCCCGAGGCAGGCCAGGTCAAGTTCTCCGGCGACTATGCTGGTGTGCGCATCTTCAGCCAACGGAGCGGCCTCGAGCTCGTCGAAGGCAAAGCGACCGCCGAGATCGATTTCGACGATTTCAATGCCGCTGATGCCGTGCGGCTGCGTGTGATTGACCGGATTATCATGGACAGGTCAGGCGCCGTCATCAACTATCCCGATACCGCTCTGATTGCCACGATCGTTGGCAACAAGCCCGTGCTCAATGCCGACGGTGAGATGACCGGACCGATGTTGGTGAACAGCTTGAACGGGGAGACTGGCGCTTACGAGGTCTCTGGTGAAGGCACCTATTACGGCGTGCTCGCTGGCGATCTGACCGACCCTGCGGACAAGGGCGAACTGGCCGGGGTCATCGTCGTCGAATACGCGGACTTCCCAGATGTGGAACCGAGTCGCGGGACCGTTCAGGAAACCGGCGGCTTCATCCTTTACCGCCCGTAGAGCCATGAAACCGCTGCTGCGCGCGCTTGCCCTGACGGCGCTCACCCTGCCCGGCTTTGCCCGGGCAGAGACGCCATCCCCCCAGCCCGCCGCCGGCGTTCAGCAAACGGTGCTGACCGCCGAGCAGTTGCGCGTGGTGATGGCCCAGGATCTGGCGCAGGGCAGACTGATTGAGGCCACTCACAAGGCCCAGGCTCTGCTGGAGCGCACCCCGGAGGACACCCAGGCCCTGGCCGCGCTCGGCCAGGTGTCAGCCCGGCTCGGCAATGGCCCTTACGCGCGCGGCTATGGACTCAACGCCTTCTCCGCCGCCCAAAGCCAAAGCGACCGCTATACCGGCGCGCGCCTCGCCGCTTTGGGGTATGCGATGGAAGGGCGCGGCCTGCGCGCGCAGTTCTGGCTGCGCCGCGCCGCCAGCCTTGCCCCCAGCGATGCGGCCCGCGCGGCCGTCGCTGACGACTTCCGCGTCGTGCGCGCGGCGAACCCGTGGCGATTCACGGCGGATTTTTCCGTCACCCCGACCAACAACGCCAATAACGCGCCGGTCAGCAACCGGTTCGATTTTGGCGGGCTGATCTTCCGCGACCCAACCAACCGCCCCCTACCGGGGATCGAATTCCACGGCAGCGCCTCGGCCGAACGCCGTTTCATGCTGGAGCGCAGCCGGATCGTCGCCTCTGCCGCCATTGACGGCACGACCTACGCGCTCAACGACACGGCACGGGACCGGGTGCCCGGCGTGCGTGGCAGCGATTACGCGCGCAGCGGTCTGGAACTGGGCCTGGCCTGGGAACGCCCGCTTGAGCTTTCCAAGGGCCAGGCGATTGTCGCCCCCCGTATCACGCTGCGCCGGGACTGGAGCGCGGCAGATCTGCGCTCGGATCAATCAGAGCTGGGCGCGACGGCATTCTGGTCCCCCGACGGCCAACAGGCCCTGCGTCTGGACCTCTCTCACGCCTGGGAGGAACGCTATGACCGACCGATCCGCTCAGCCGGGATCTGGCGCACCGGGCTGGGCTGGGCCGGGCCGCTTGGCAAAGGCCGGGCCAACGTGTCCGTCCACGGGGAAACATGGCAGTCGCAAAGCGCTACCACCGCCCATGACCGCGTGCGGCTGAGCCTGGGCTATCGGCCAGATGATCCCGTGTTGGGTTTTCATCCCACTTTTGCCTTGGGCTGGGATTGGCGGAAGGATGCCAACGCCACCTATAGCCCGAAACCGCGCGAAGACTTCGGGTTGGATGCAACGATCAGTGTCCTCGTGCCGCAGATCGAAGCCTATGGCTTTGCCCCGGAGCTGAGCGTCAGTCACCGCGACGTGCGCTCTAATGTGACCCTGTTCGAGCGCGAACAGACCCGTGTCGGGATCACGTTCCGCTCCGTCTTCTGAGCGCTCGGGGGCTTTGCGCCGCCCAAGCCTCAGTCCCCTCTTGGGTCCGCCGATGAAAGCCCCTAGCTTGAGGGCATCCAGCCAACGCATCCCCCCATAGGAGCTGCCGCCATGACGATCGAATACCTTCACACGATGGTTCGGGTGAAACATCTCGACGCCTCCATCGCCTTCTACAAGCTGCTCGGCCTGCAAGAGCGCAAACGCTATGAGAGCGAATCCGGCCGCTTCACGCTGGTCTATCTCTGCGCCCCCGGTCAGGAGGACGGCCGCGCCGATCTGGAGCTGACCTACAATTGGGACGGAGACGAGGCCCTGCCGTCGGACAGCCGTCACTTCGGCCACCTCGCCTACCGCGTGGATGATATCTACGCGATGTGCCAGCATTTGGCCGACAATGGCGTGACCATCAACCGCCCGCCCCGCGACGGGCACATGGCCTTCGTGCGCTCGCCCGACAATATCTCCGTCGAGCTGCTTCAGCGCGGCGACCGTCTGCCCCCGCAAGAGCCCTGGGCCAGCATGGAAAACACCGGGCACTGGTAAGCCATGCTGCGGCGCGCGCTTGCTCTGATCGCGCTCACCGCCACCGGCGCGCAGGCCGATCCCTGTCGGCTTGCGCTTGTGCTGGGGCTGGACGTGTCGGGATCGGTGGATGGTGCTGAGTATCGCGCCCAGCTCGACGGGCTGGCCACTGCCCTCACCAACCCCGAGGTGCAGGCCGCCTTGCTGGCGCGCCCCGGCGCCCCCGTCGCGCTGAGCGTCTTCGAATGGAGCGGGCCAGACTATCAGCGCCCCGTGCTGCCCTGGACCGAGCTGACCGGCCCGCGTCAGATCGCGGATGCCGCAGAGCAGATCGCCCGCACTCCGCGCGGCACGGCGCCGCTCTCCACCGCCGTTGGGGCGGCCATGGCCCATGGCTATAGCACCCTGGCGCAGCGGCCCGATTGCGGGCGGCAAGTGCTTGATCTGTCCGCCGATGGCACGTCGAACACCGGCCCGCGTCCGCGTGATCTGCCGGAGCCGCGCGCCGGGATGACGGTGAACGCGCTTTTGGTCGGGGACGCGCCGGGGCTGGAGGACTGGTTCCGCACCCAGGTGATCCGCGGCCCCCGCGCTTTCATTGAGCGCGCCGACAGTTATGAGGACTACGGCGCGGCCATGCGGCGCAAGCTGCTGCGTGAGATTTCTCCGATGCTGCTTGGTGCTCGATAACGCGCTGCGGCCCGCGACCTGTCATCGCAGGACGCAGCGCCTCTGCTGCTCTCACCAAGCTGCAATGCCTCATATCCCATGGTCACCAAGGTGCCGGGGCGCACAGCAGGGGTTGCGCATCGGGCTCCGCCCTGCCTACCCTTCCGGGCAATCATCCCGGAGCCCCCGATGACACCCCCTTCCCCGGCGCAGAGCTGGGCAGATCATTTCCGTGCGATCCTCACGCTTGGCCTGCCTCTGGTGGGCGGGAGCCTCGCGCAATTCGCAATCCACCTGACGGATTCGCTGATGCTGGGCTGGTATGACGCCCGCGCGCTTGCGGCGGTGACGCTGGCTAACAGTCTTCACTTCATCGTCTTCATCGTGGGGGCGGGGCTGGCCTATGCGGTTACACCTCTGGTCGCCGCCGCGGAAGAGCGCGGAGACACGACCGAAGCCCGCCGTGCCACGCGGATGGCGCTCTGGCTCGTGACGCTCTACGGCCTGGCCGCCGCGCCGCTGTATCTGTTTTCCGAAGCGTTGTTTTCCGCCATCGGGCAAACGCCGGATATGGCGGCCAAGGCCCAGATCTATCTGCGGCTAGCCTGGTTCACGCTGATCCCGTCGCTGGCTGTGGCGGTGCTGCGCAGCTACCTGTCGGCAGTCGAGTTGACGGGCATTATCTTGCGCTCAACGATAGGGGCCGCCCTTGCGAATGTGGCCTTCAACCGGGTGCTGATCTTTGGCGCGTTCGGCGTGCCCAGCTTTGGCATTGCCGGCGCGGCCACTGCGTCGATCATCACTGTCGCACTCTCGCTGGCCTGGCTCATCGCATACATCCAGAGGCGCCTGCCCGAACAGGAGCTGTTCCGGCGGCTCTGGGTGCGGGATGCGGACGCCGCCGCGCGGGTGTTTGCCCTGGGTGCCCCGATCGGGCTGACATCGCTGGCTGAGGGCGGGCTGTTCTCGGCCTCATCCTTCATGGTCGGCTGGATCGGAGAGATCCCGCTCGCCGCCCACGGGGTGGCGCTGCAATTGGCCTCGCTGTTCTTCATGGCCCATCTGGGGCTGAGTCAGGCGACAACCGTGCGCGCCGGGCGTGCCTTGGGGCGCGGAGACGGGCCCGGCCTGCGGCGCGGCGGGCTTGCTGCCATCGCGGTGTCACTGCTGGTGGTGACAATGACGGTCCTGATCTTCCTGACCCTGCCCCGCACCCTGACGGGGCTGTTCATCGACCCCAGCGATCCGGCGCGGCCCCAGATCATGCAGCTGGGCGTTCAACTGCTGGCGGTCGCTGCGCTGTTCCAACTGGTCGATGCCATGCAGATCATGATGCTGGGGCTGCTGCGGGGCGTGCAGGACACGCGGGTGCCCATGATACTGGCTGCCCTGAGCTACTGGGGGCTCGGCCTGTCGAGCAGCTATGCGCTCGCCTTCTGGGCCGATCTCGGCGCGGTCGGCGTCTGGCTGGGGCTTTGCGTGGGACTGGGCACGGCCGCCGTCATGATGTCCACCCGGTTCTGGACGCGGTGGGGCCGCTGGCACGGGGCCTGAGCCCCAAGCCCGCGCGCCCTCAGAGCGCCGCGCAGAAGGCCTGCAACCGCGCCAGAGCCTCGCGCAGCACCTCCTCCGAGGTCGCAAAGCTGATCCGCAGATGGCCCGGCGCCCCAAAGGCCGATCCGAACACCGTGCCCACGCCCTGCTCCTCCAGAAGCGCCATGGCGAAATCCTCATCGGTCGCAAAGCGCGTGCCCAAGCAGGCTTCAATATTGGCGAAGGCATAGAAGGCGCCATCGGGATCGGCACAAACGATCCCCTTGCAGGCGCGCAAGCCTTCCATGACCAGCCCGCGCCGCGCCTCATAGGCCGCGCGCTGCCGCTCCAGATGGTCTTGCGGGCCGGTCAGCGCCGCCACAGCTGCCCACTGCGCGATGGAACACGGGTTTGACGTGCTTTGCGACTGCACCTTGCGCATCATGGCGATCAAAGGCGCAGGCCCCACGCCGTAGCCAATCCGCCAGCCCGTCATCGCATGCCCCTTAGAGACGCCGTTCACCACCAAAACCCGCTCCGCCAGATCGGGAGCCACCTGGGTCAGGGTCAGGAACGGAACGCCAAAGGTGATCGCCTCGTAGATGTCATCGCAGATCACGTGGACATGGGGATGGGCGCGCAGCACCTCCGCGATCGCCTCAAGCTCCGCGCGGCTCAGCACCGCGCCCGTCGGATTGCCCGGAGAGTTCAGGATCAGCCATTTTGTGCGCGCGGTGATCGCCGCCGCCAGATCCGCCGCCTGCAGCCGGAACCCGTCCTCCATCCGCGTTGGCACCACCACCGGGGTGCCCCCGCACAGCACCGTCATATCCGGGTAGCTGACCCAATAGGGCGCGGGGATGATGACCTCATCGCCGGGATCGAGCGTCGCCATCAGCGCGTTGAACAGCACCTGCTTGCCCCCGCCCGACACGCTCACCTGCTCGGGTGTGATGGTCAGCCCGTAATCCGCACGCCATTTCGCGGCCACCGCCTCTTTCAGCTCAAGGATGCCGTCGACGGCGGTGTAGCGCGTCTTGCCCGCGCGGATCGCCTCGATGGCGGCTTCGGCCACATCGGGCGGCGTGGGGAAGTCCGGCTCCCCGGCCGTCAGCGACAGCACGTCGCGCCCGGAGGCCGCCAGATCACGCGCCGCCTGCGTCATCGCGATGGTTGGCGACGGCTTCACCTTGTCCAAAGTCGCAGAACTCAGTCCCATGGTCGCCTCCCGGTGGTTTCTCGGGGTGCGACCTTGTAGGCTTACCCCGGAAAGTCAATCTCCCGAAGGAGCCAAAGATGTCCGAGACCTCAGACCTCTACTACAGCGAAGACGCCGCGACCTTCGGAGACCGGCTCGCTGCGGCCCGTGCATCGGCGGGGATGACCCAGAAGGAATTGGCCAAGCGGCTGGGCGTAAAACCCTCCACCATGCAACGCTGGGAAGACGATCTGTCGGAGCCGCGCGCCAACCGGCTCTCCATGCTGTCGGGACTGCTCAACGTGTCGATGCCTTGGCTGCTCACCGGGCGCGGGGACGGCCCCGAAGCCCCCGAGGACAGCCCCCTGCCCACGGAGATCAAGGACATCCTTGTGGAAATCCGCGATTTGCGGTCTTCCATGGCCCAGGGCGCCGAACGACTCGCCGTTCTGGAAAAGCGCCTGCGTGCCAATATCAAGGAAGCCCTATGACCGACCGTGAAATCACTCTGCGCCGCCTGCATATGCGTTCGATCCGGCGCGGGATGAAGGAAATGGACCTGATCCTGACACGGTTCGCCGAAGAAACGCTGCCCGGGCTCGATGACGAGGGGCTGGCTCTTTATGAGCAGATGCTGAGCGAAAATGATCAGGATTTGTACATCTGGATCACCGGCCAGCAACCCGCGCCAGAGCCGTTCACCGCCCTGATCGCACAGATCGCAGAGGCAACGCGCGGCGGGCTTATCGCCTCTTAACCAGTTCTTCGGGCTTTTGCGGCACAACACCCCTGACCGATGTGTTCTGGGGACGCTGCCATGACCCATATGACCCCGGTCGCGCCCGCCAACATGACGGGTGCCGACCGTTCACGAAGCGCGGCCTTCATGGACCGCTATCTGGAAAGCCTGTCTTTGGTGGAGCGGCTTCACAGGCTGCTGCTCGACGTCATCAAGGATGAGTTCGAGCGGCTCGGGCCCGTGGACCTGAACCCCGTGCAGGCGCTCTTGCTGTTCAACGTGGGCGATCACGAAGTCACCGCAGGAGAGCTGAAGAGCCGGGGCTACTATCAGGGATCGAACGTTTCCTACAATCTCAAGAAGCTCGTCGCCGCCGGCTACATGCACCACGAACGCTGCGCGATGGACCGGCGCGCGGTGCGGGTGCGGCTCACCGAAAAGGGGCGCGCGATCCGCGATATGGTGGCGACATTGTTCGCCCGCCACGCCGATGGATTGATGGAGCGGCAAGTGCTCAGCTTCGAAGGCATTGACGACATCGCGATGAGCCTGCGCCGGATGGAGCGATACTGGTCCGACCAGATCCGCTACATCTACTAGCTCAGAGCGCCCGCAGCATGAGCTGCACCGCGATAACCGCAATCACCGCCCCGGCAGAGATTTCGATCAGCGCGGCAAGGCGCCGTGCCGCAGCGGCAGAGCCCGCGCGCGCCGCGAGACTCTCGCGAAACAGGACGGACAGAACCGCAACGAGCACCGTCACACTCGCGGTCCCAAGCCCCATGATAAAGGCCCCGACGATCCCCGCCATGTCGATCCCCATGCGCCATGTGAGGATCAGCAAAAACAGAGCACCGGTGCAGGGCCGCACGGCGACCGATCCAATCACCGCCACCGCATCCCGCAGCGAATGCACGGACGCGGCCTGTTCGAGGCTGGGGCCATGGGCGTGCCCGCAACTGGGGCAAACCTCGCCCTCATGGCTGTGGTCATGGTGATGATCGTGATGATCATGCGCATGGTCGTGATCGTGGTCATGGCCCTCCGGAACCGATTGTGCCCGGTTGATCCGGAAACTGCGCAGCCCGCGCCACAAAAGCCACACGCCCACGATGGCGATCAGCCCGTAGCTCACAGGCGCCATCCAGTCATCCGCGATGCCCTGCATCCGCTCCCGGCTCCAGCCCAGCAGCAGCACCCCGGCATAGACCAGCATCACCGCCGTCGCGGCCTGCGCGAGGCTCGACGCCAGGGCAAGCCCCGCCAGCCGCACCATCGGCACGCGCTCCGCCACGCCATAGCCGCCGATCACAAGCTTGCCATGCCCCGGCCCCGCCGCGTGAAAGAACCCGTAGGCAAAGCACAGCCCCCACAGCGCAGCGAGAGCCCCCGGCTCCCCCCGCTTGAGCGCCCGCAGGCTTCCGGCCATGGCGTTTTGCACATCGCGCTGCCCCTCCGCCGCGCGCAAAGCGATCCGGTCGGCGCCATCAAAGCCCCACAGCCAGACCGCAAGCGCCAGAACGCCCGCCAGCAGCAGCCACCCTAGCGCGCGCATGTCACAACGACCCGGTCGGAGAACTTATGTCCCACCGCCGGAAACGCCTCTTCCGGGGAGACCTCTTCCGGCAAACGGCCGATCATATCTTCGACCTCTTTCTGAGCCGCGTAAATGTCGGGCCGCACGATGCTTGCCGTGCACCCCTCAGCCCCCGCCCCGGTCACGGAGACCGGCGCGATCAAATCATAGGCGGAGTAATACTCCGGCTCATAGATCATCACTTCCACCGGCACGTTAAAATCCACAGGCCCATCGATGCGGCGGGTCAACAGCTCGACCATCCGGCCGTCCACGAAATCCGCGCGGTGCGATTGCGGCGGACCCAAGGCCAGGTCTCGCCCCCCCTGACGCACATGCAGCGCCCCGTCATAGCCGGGCGGCCAGTCCGTCACCCGGCGGGACAAAACCGCAGCTTCCGCCGGTTGCAAAGACCCGTCCGCATCCTGATCCAACCCCATATCCTCCGCCAGAAGCAGCGAAAAAAGGTCGTCATACAGCCACTCCATCCGCACGGCGGCAAGCTGGCCGTCTTCGATCACCAACTCCACGGTTGTGTCGATAAAGATATGCGGATGCGCCGCGAGGGGCGATGCGCAGAGACAGATCGGGAGAGCAAAAAGGCGCAACATGGCGGCCACTTTAGGCGCCGCTCTCCGCCATGCAACCGCCAATCTGACGCATCGGCGCGCCCCCGCCAAACCCCAGATGTGGCGCCCGTCGCACGCAAAGGCTCACTATCCGGTTTCCCTGCCCGCCCGAGAGTGGCATAACAATCGCCAACCAAGAAAACCGAGCGGTGCCACCCATGGCTGACGATCTTCTCGCGCAAGACGATGCGACCGACTACGACGCCTCCTCCATCGAAGTGCTGGAGGGGCTGGAGCCCGTGCGCAAGCGCCCCGGCATGTATATCGGCGGCACCGATGACCGCGCGCTGCATCACATGGTGGCCGAGATCCTCGACAACTCCATGGACGAAGCCGTTGCGGGCCACGCCAACCGCATCGAAGTGGAGCTGAACGCCGACCACTCCGTCACCGTGCGCGACAACGGGCGCGGCATCCCGACCGATCCCCACCCGAAATTCCCCGGAAAATCCGCCCTTGAGGTGATCTTGTGCACGCTGCATGCGGGCGGGAAATTCTCGGGCAAGGCCTATGAGACCTCAGGCGGGTTGCACGGCGTGGGCGCGTCGGTGGTGAACGCGCTGTCCGACAGCATGGTCGTGCAGGTCGCCCGCAACCGCGAGCTGGTGGAGCAGCGGTTCTCCCGCGGCAAACCGCTGGGCCCGGTTGAAAAGGTCGGCGCGGCACCGAACCGGCGCGGGACCACGGTGACCTTCCACGCCGATCCCGAAATCTTTGGATCGCACAAGATGAAGCCTGCGCGGCTTTTGAAGATGGTGCGCTCCAAGGCCTATCTGTTTTCCGGCGTGGAGATCCGCTGGAAATCTGAAATCGACGACGGCGAGACCCCGGTAGAGGCGACCTTCCACTTCCCCGGCGGGCTGGCCGACTATCTGGGCGAAACGCTCGGGACCGCCACGACCTATTCGGAAAAGCCGTTCGCTGGCGTCGTCGAGTTCCAGGAGAAATTCAACGTCCCCGGCAAGGTGGAATGGGCGATCAACTGGACGCCCTCGCGCGATGGCTTCATCCAAAGCTACTGCAACACTGTGCCCACCCCCGAAGGCGGCACCCACGAATCTGGGTTCTGGGCCGCGATCCTGAAGGGCGTGAAAGCCTACGGAGAGCTGGCCAATAACCGCAAGGCCGCGCAGATCACCCGCGAGGATCTGATCACCGGCGGCTGCGCGCTTGTCTCCTGTTTCATCCGCGAGCCCGAATTCGTCGGCCAGACCAAGGACCGTCTGGCCACGACCGAAGCCCAGCGGCTGGTCGAAGGCGCGGTGCGCGATCATTTCGACAACTGGCTCGCCGGGGATCCGAAAGCGGCCGGGGCGATCCTGGATTTCCTCGTGCTGCGCGCCGAAGAGCGCCTGCGCCGCCGCCAGGAAAAAGAAACCGCGCGCAAATCCGCCACCAAGAAACTGCGCCTGCCGGGCAAGCTGGTGGATTGTTCGAACAGCGCCCGCGACGGGACCGAACTGTTCATCGTCGAGGGTGACAGCGCGGGCGGCAGCGCCAAAATGGCGCGGGACCGCAAGACGCAGGCGCTGCTGCCCCTGCGCGGCAAGATCCTCAACGTTCTGGGCGCAGCGTCCAGCAAGCTGGGATCGAACCAGGAAATCAACGACCTGACCCAGGCGCTTGGCACCGGGCTGGGGACGAAATTCAACCTAGATGACCTGCGCTACGACAAGGTCATTATCATGACCGATGCCGATGTCGACGGCGCCCATATCGCGGCGCTTTTGATGACGTTCTTCTTCACCCAGATGCGGCCCCTGATCGACGCCGGGCATCTTTATCTGGCCTGCCCGCCGCTTTATCGCCTGACGCAAGGTGCGCGGCGGATCTATGTCGCGGACGACGCCGAAAAGGACGCGCTGCTGGAGCGGGGCCTGGGCGGTAAGGGCAAGATCGACGTGCAGCGGTTCAAGGGTCTGGGCGAAATGGACGCCAAGGACCTCAAGGACACGACGATGGATCCGGCCACGCGCACCCTGATCCGCGTCTCCATCGACGAGGACGAGCCGGGCGAGACCGGCGATCTGGTGGAACGGCTCATGGGCAAGAAGCCCGAGATGCGGTTCCAGTACATCCAGGAAAACGCGCGCTTCGTCGAAGAGCTGGACGTGTAAGGACCGCGTCTGCCATCGTGGTGACGACATTCATCACGACAGGTCTTTTCGATGCGATTTCTTCTTGCCGCCGCGCTGTGCGGCACCCCGCTGGTTTCATTTGCGGGCCCCTGCGGCCTCTATGAGGCGGTCGAGCCGGGCGACGATCTGGCCACCATCGCGCATCGCTGCGATGTGGAACTTGGGACACTGCAGCGGCTCAACCCGGGCCTTGGCGATCTGACGCCCGCTCAGATCGTGGTTCTTGGCACCACGGCACAGGACGTGCCCTCTGCCGGAGGCGGCTGGGCGGCGATTACGGGGGACTATGCGCCCGGCGGCAGCTGCATCGGCACCGATCTGATCCTATCCATTGATTTTGATCGGATTTCCATCGGCGAAACCGCCTGCACCATTGCCGCCCGCCATCAGGGAGACGGGCAGATCGGACTGGAGCTGACAGAGTGCAATGCCGAAGGAGAGCCTGTCGCCAACCGCTCCGCCCTTCTGGCGTGGCAGCCGGGAGAGATCACCCTGACCCTGCCCGATCGCGCGATCACGGCGCAGCGCTGCACGGATATGTAGCGCGCCGCCCCGCCGGAGCCCCCCGGCGGGGAAACCACCACGACGGCGTGGTCAGTCGATCTCTTCGAGCCGTTCAAGCGCCGTGGAAAGCTGGGCAATCTCGGCTTCGCGGGCGGCGAGGTTCGCTTCGGCCTCCGCCACGACATCGTCGTCGGCATTGGCCCGGAACTTGGGATTGTCCAGCCGCTTGCGCAGGCCCATCGCTTCCTTCTCCGTTTTGACCAGATTTTTGGAAATTCTGGCCTTTTCGGCGCTCACGTCGATGATGTCCGCCAGCGGCAGCGCGAAGGTCGCGCCGGGGGTTGCGACGGTCATGGAGCCCTTGGGCGCGCTCGCGGCATCCTCCAGGCTGTCGATCCGGGCGAGCCGCTTGATCATCACCTCGTTGGCGGCCCAAGCCGCGCGCGAGGCATCATCGCCCTCCAGCCGCAGGATCGGCACATAGAGCCCGGCGGGCACGTTCATCTGCGCACGGGCGGAGCGGACGCCTTCGATCATGGCGATCACCCAGGACATTTCCGCATGGGCGGCGTCATCGGTGAAATCGGACATGTTGTCCTCGGGCCAGTCGGACACGGCCAGCAGAGCGGGCCGGTCCCGCAGGGTGCCCCACAGCTCTTCGGTGATGAACGGCATGAACGGGTGCAGCATCATCAGACAGCGGTCGAGAACCCAGCCCATCACGGCCTGAGTTTCCGCCTTCGCCTCGGCATCGTCGCCCTGCAAAAGCGGCTTGGACAGCTCGACATACCAGTCGCAGACCTTGCCCCAGACGAACGCATACAGGCTGAGCGCAGCGTCGTTGAAACGATAGGCCTTGAGCGCGGCGTCCACCTCTTCGCGGACCTTGGCGGTCTCGAACAGGATCCAACGGTTGACGGCGGCCTTGGCCCCGGTCGCCGGGGTCACATCAAAGACGCCGTTCATCTCCGCAAAGCGGCAGGCGTTCCACAGCTTCGTGCCGAAGTTCCGGTAGCCCTTGATCCGGTCCATATCGAGCTTGAGCGCCCCGCCGATGGAGGCCATGGCCGCATTGGTGAACCGCAGCGCGTCGGCGCCGAATTCGTCGACGATATCAAGCGGGTCGATGACATTGCCGGTGGTCTTGGACATCTTCTTGCCCTTGGCATCACGCACAAGCCCATGGAGATAGACCGTATCGAACGGCTTTTCGTCCACCACGGCGAGCTGCATCATCATCATCCGGGCGACCCAGAAGAACAGGATATCCGCCCCCGTCACCAGCACACTGGTGGGGTGATATTTGCGGTCCTGCTCCCACTGATCGGTCGGCCAGCCGAGCGTGCCGATGGGCCAGAGCCCAGAGGAGAACCAAGTGTCGAGCACATCCGGATCCCGCCAGACGGGATAGACCAGATGGGTCGGGTCCTGGTTCACCGCATAATCGGCTAGGCTGCGGGCGAAGGCGGCGACGGCCTCGTGGCGGTCGGCCACTTCGACCACGCGGGCGGCTTCCAGCGGGGTCGGCAGCGGCGCATTGTCCTTGAGGAACATCGCGGCGACGGCCTCGAAATCGGGCGCGGCGTGATGGCGCTCTCCGGCGTGGACAAGATGGTCTTCTGTGAAGAGCTGCAGCAGCTCCACCTCATCAAGGGCGCCGTCCTGCTCTTCGTCGCGGAAATTGCCGCGGTGCAGGTCCAGACCGTACCACACCGGGATCTGGTGCCCCCACCAGAGCTGGCGCGAGATGCACCACGGCTCGATGTTCTCAAGCCAATGATAATAGGTCTTTTCGCCGCTTTCGGGGATGATCTTCACATCGCCATTGCGCACCGCATCGAGCGCCGGGCCGACGACCTTTTCGGCATCGACAAACCACTGATCGGTGAGCATCGGCTCAATCACGACCTTCGAGCGGTCCCCGAAGGGCTGCATGATCTTTTTCGATTCGACATATGGCCGCGTCACCTCGCGGGTGCCGTCTTCGTCTTCGACGGTCACCGTCTCCATGACGGCGAGCCCCTCGGTGGTGATCGCTTCGATCACCGCTTTGCGGGCCTCGTAGCGGTCGAGCCCACGCAGCTCTTCGGGGACGAGGTTGACGGAGGACATATCGCCCACCTTTTCCTCACCGCGCGCGATGGCTCCTGCGAGCGCCGCGGCCTCCTCATAGGGCAGCCCGTCGGCCCGCATGTGACCACGGGTATCCATCAAGGCATAGAGCGGGATGTTGTTGCGCTTGGCGACGCCGTAGTCGTTGAAGTCATGCGCCCCGGTGATCTTCACCGCGCCCGAGCCGAAATCGGGATCGGGGTAATCATCGGTGATGATCGGGATCAGGCGGCGGTGTTCCTTGGGGCCGACGGGGATCTCGCACAGCTGGCCCACAATCGGCGCATAACGCTCATCGGAGGGGTGCACAGCGACGGCACCATCGCCCAGCATCGTTTCAGGCCGGGTCGTCGCGATGGAGATGTAGTCGCGCTCTTCTTCGAACACGACATTCCCGTCTTCATCTTTTTCAACATAGGTGTAGGTGGCCCCGCCCGCGAGCGGGTATTTGAAGTGCCACATGTGCCCATCGACTTCCACATTCTCAACTTCGAGATCGGAGATCGCCGTTTCAAAATGGGGGTCCCAGTTCACCAGCCGCTTGCCGCGATAGATGAAGCCCTTTTCATACATGTCCACGAAAACGCGGATCACCGCATCGTGGAAATTCTCGTCCATGGTGAAGGCGTTGCGCGACCAGTCCATGGAGCAACCAAGCCGTTTGTCCTGCTCCAGGATCATGCCGCCGGATTCGGCCTTCCAGTCCCAGACCTTCTCTAGAAACGCCTCGCGGCCCAGATCGCGGCGGCCCGGCTCTCCGGCCTCCGCCAACTTGCGCTCCACGACCAGCTGGGTGGCGATGCCCGCGTGGTCCGTGCCCGGCTGCCAAAGCGTGTCGAACCCGCGCATCCGGTGCCAGCGGACCAGAATGTCCTGAAGCGTATGGTTAAAAGCGTGACCCGCGTGGAGGAACCCCGTCACATTGGGCGGCGGCAGCAGGACAGAGAACGTCTCTGCCCCCGGTTTCGCGTTCGCACCGGCCTTGAAAGCGCCGGCCTCTTCCCAGGCTGCATAGATGCGGGCCTCGGCCTCTTTCGCTTGAAATGTCTTTTCCATCGCCATCGGGGGGCTCCTTGTCCGTTGTGCCGGGGATAGCGAAGGGGCCGCGAAAGGAAAAGACCCGTGCTGGACAAGCGCGCCCGCGCAGCTAGGGTGTGCGCAGTCAGCGCAAGGAGCCAGCCATGCAGCCGTTTGGGAAAAGCCAGCCGATCACCCGCCGTGAGGACATTCGGTTCCTGACCGGCGAAGGCCGCTATGTCGACGATCTGCGCCCCGATGGCGCGCTGCGCGCCCTGGTGCTGCGCGCGCCCGTGGCCCATGGACAGATCACCACGCTCGATGTGGCGGATGCGGCTGACATGCCCGGCGTGCACCTGATCCTGACGGCGCAGGGCATGGAGGACGAAGGCGTGACCGGCGTTCTGTCCGCTGCCGCCGTGCCCAACCGCGACGGCACCAAGGGCGCCCGCCCCCACCGCCCCATTCTGGCGAAAGAGCGGGTGCGCTATGTGGGCGAGCCCATCGCCCTGATCGTCGCCGAAACACTGGCCCAGGCCCGCGACGCCATGGAGATGATCGAGCTGGAGATCGACGATCTGCCGGTGAAGATGGACCGCGCGCCCGGCGGCCCCGACATCCACGATATTGCCCCCGGCAATGTCGCCTTTGACTGGGGCATGGGCGATGAGGCCGCGACAGACGCCGCTCTGGCCGCCTCAGTCCATGTGGTCACGCTCGACATCGAAGACCACCGCGTGATCGTGAACCCTCTGGAGCCGCGCGGCACGACCGCATGGATGGAGGACGGGCGCCTTCATGTGAACTACAACGGTCAGGGCGTGTGGGCGGCCAAGGCGGACCTGTCCAAGCTGCTCGGCATGGAGCCCGACCAGATCCACGCCATGACCACCGATGTCGGCGGCGGTTTCGGGGTCAAGGCTCCGACCTACCCGGAAACGGTCGCGGTCGCGGTCGCCGCCCGCAAGCTGGAGCGCGCCGTGCACTGGATGGCCGACCGGGCCGAGACGATGATGGCAGACCATGCCGGGCGCGATCTGACCTCACGCGCGACGCTGGGGTTTGATGCGGATTACAAGATCACCGCCTACAAAGTTGAAAACACGGTCAATATGGGCGCCTATTCGAACAATTTCGGGCAGGCCATGCAGACGACGCTGTTCGCAAAAGTGCTCACCGGCACCTATGATGTCCAGACGACCTGGCATCAGTGCACCGGCATTTTCACCAACACCACCCCGACCGATGCCTACCGCGGCGCCGGACGGCCCGAGGCGATCTATACTCTGGAGCGTGCGATGGATCACGCCGCCCGCAGCCTGGGCGTGGATCCGTGGGAGCTGCGCGCGCGCAACTTCATCCGCGAATTCCCCTACCGCTCCGCCACCGGGGAGCTTTACGACGTGGGCGATTTCCCGCGCCTTCTGGCCCATGTGGCCGAGGCCGCCGACCGCGACGGCTTTGCCGCGCGCAAGGCCGCATCCGAAGCGGAAGGCAAGCTGCGAGGCATGGGGCTGGCCTATTACATCGAAAGTATCCTAGGCGATCCATCGGAAACCGCCCGCGTGGAATTCGCGGAAGACGGTGCCAAAATCTTCGTGGGCACCCAGTCCAACGGACAGGGGCACGAGACGGCCTATGCCAAATTCCTGAGCGATCAGACCGGCATTCCGTACAATCAGATCGAGGTCGTGCAGGGTGACAGCGACCTGATCGCCACCGGCGGCGGCACGGGCGGGTCACGCTCGGTCACCACGCAGAGCAACGCGACGCTCGCGGTGAAGGCGGAGATTCTGCAAGCGTTCAGCGGATTTCTGGCGGAGAAAGAAGGCGTTGATGTCGAAAAAGTCCAATTCGATGATGAACGGTTCCGCATCGAAGGCTCCAACCTGAGCCCCACCATGCTCGAAGTCGCCGCAATGGCCCGCGCGGAGGGGCGCGACGATCTGCTGGTGCAGGAGGCAAAAGCCAAGCTGCCCGGCCGCTCTTACCCCAACGGCGCCCATGTGGCCGAGGTCGAGATCGACCCGGAGACCGGCACCACCAAGGTCGTGCGCTACACGGTCGTCGATGATTTCGGCAACCTCATCAATCCGCTGCTGGCCGAAGGGCAGGTCCATGGCGGGGTCGCGCAGGGGCTGGGTCAGGTGCTCATGGAGGCCTCGGCCCATGACGAGACCGGCCAGCTTCTCACCGCGAGCTTCATGGACTACGCCATGCCCCGCGCCGAGGACATGCCGATGGTGTCCTTCACGTCCCATCCGGTGCCATCCACGGCAAATCCGATGGGCATGAAGGGCTGCGGCGAAGCAGGCACCGTGGGCGCCATGGGCGCCGTGGCCAACGCCGTGCAGGACGCCCTTTGGGAGCGCGGCATCCGCCAGGTGGACATGCCCCTGACCCCGCAGCGCGTTTGGGAATTGCTGCGCCAGACCTAACGCAGGATCAAACGCTTGCAGCGATCCCTAAGCCTCAATCTTTGTTCACTCAGGAGCAAGATTTGAGGAAGGGTTTGGATGTTCGTCGCGATTCTGACCTACGGAGATAACCTGAGCCCCGGCCCCAATTGCACCGATCTGGACCAGAAGGTGCGGAGCGTGATTGCGCAGCAAAGCGTCATCGGCGCCGGCACGGAAATTAAATCACCTGTCCGGCCAGATGCACAAAGTCCACGGCGTGCAGATCAGCGCTCACAAAGAGAAGTCATGGCGCGGCTATCTTGGCGCACGGGTGCGGCTGCAAACCGTCGGGATTTCAGGCGACCTGATGCAGCGCCGGATCCGGCGCCAGGCCGAGCGCGTGGCACACGTCTCGGGTCAGCTCGGGCTTGTTGAGGGTGTAGAAATGCAAATGCTCCACCCCGCCTTCCATCAGATCATCGCAGAGCTCGGTCGCCAGGGCCGTGGCCAACAGGTCCGTTGATCCCTGCGCGGTCGCGTTTTCGAAGGCGTCGCGGACCACCTGCGGGATCGCCGTGCCGCACATCGCCGCGAATTTCTGAACGCCCGCCCAGTTTTCCACCGGCAGGATGCCGGGGATGATCGTGGCGTCGATCCCGGCGCTCACGCAGGCGTCGCGGAAGCGGAAGAAGGTCTCCGGCTCAAAGAAGAACTGGGTGATGGCCGTGCTGGCCCCGGCGTCGATCTTGCGCTTGAGCTGGTCGATATCGTCCTGCGCACAGCCCGCGTCGGGATGCCGCTCCGGGTAGGCGCCGACGGCGATGTCGAACCGCCCGCTGCGCGCGAGCGCCCCCACCAGCTCGGGCGCGCCGGAAAAGCCCTGCGGGTGCGGCGCAAAGCGCCCCTGCCCTTTGGGCGGATCGCCCCGCAGCGCGACGATGCGGGTCACGCCCGCTTCGGCATAGCCTTCGGCAATGGCCAGGGTTTCATCGCGCGTTGCGTCCACGCAGGTCAGATGCGCGGCGACATTCAGCCCGGTCGTCTTGTGGATCGTGCCGACCGCCTCATGCGTCAACTCGCGCGTGGTGCCGCCCGCGCCATAGGTCACCGACACGAAATCCGGCGCCAGGTGTTCGAGGGTCGTGATGCAGTTCCACAGACGGAATGACGCTTCCAGCGACTTGGGCGGGAAGAACTCGAAGGACAATGCGGCGCGGGACATGGGGCTCTCCTTGATCTTGGCACTTGTAGTCGAGTCGCGTCCGTGAGACAAACTCACGTTTCTCAGCTTCAACATGAGCCGGATTAACAAATGCATATCGAGCTACGGCATTTGCGGCTGATCCAGGCGATCAGCGAAACCGGCAGCGTCGCGGGCGCGGCCGACCGGCTGCATGTCACGCAATCCGCGCTGTCCCACCAGATCAAAGGGATCGAAGACCAGGCGGGTGTGCCGCTGTTCGTGCGCCGCTCCAAGCCTCTGCGCCTGTCCGCCGCGGGGGAGCGTATGCTGCGCACCGCCGAGCGGATCCTGCCCGAGATCGCCGCGCTTCAAGCCGAATTCTCCGGCCTGACCGAAGGGCGCGCCGGGCGGCTGCATGTCGCCATGGAGAGCCACGGCGGGTTTGACTGGCTGTTGCCGGTCATGGACCAGCTGCGCCGCGCCTGGGGCGATGTCGATTTGGATATTCGGCCGGGCATGGGCTTTGACGCCCTGACAGCGCTCACCCGCGAGGAGGTCGATCTTGTCGTCACCGCGGAGCCCGGCACGGATGCCGATCTCAGCTTCCTTCCGCTGTTCGACTACATGCCGCTTGCGGTGCTCCCGGCGGATCACCCGCTTGCGGAGAAGACAGCCCTGGCGCCTGCCGATTTCCGCAGCGAAACCGTCATCACCTACCCGATGGAGCGGGCGCGGCTGGACGTGTTCTCACAGTTCCTGACCCCTGCCGGAGAAACCGCAGGAGAGCTGCGTCAGGTCGAGCTGACGCAGATGATCCTGCTGCTGGTCGCCTCGGGACGCGGGATCGCTGTGCTGCCCGATTGGGCGCTGCGGTCGGGGCTGGACGGGGCGCGGCTGGTGACCCGCCCGCTCGGCAACCCCGCGTTGACGCGGCGCCTGCATGCTGTGATGCGCGCGGGCGATGAGCGGCTGCCCTACATGGCGCATTTTATCCGGCTTGCCCGTCAGGAAGGCGTGCGCGGGCCGCGCGGATGATCTTGGGGAACTAGTCCAGCCAGCGATCGCGGTCGGTGCCAACGGCATCGGCCAGCCGGGTGTATCCGTCTTTGGCCAGCAGAGCATCGAGCCCGGTGGCGATCTCCCGCGCGAGGCTGAGCCCGGAATAGGCAAGGGCCGTGTAGAGCTGCAGCGCGCAGGCCCCGGCGCGGATCTTGGCGTAGGCTTGCTCTGCCGTGGCGATCCCGCCGACGCCGATCAGGGGCAAGGCCGTCAGTGTCGAAAGCCGCGCCAGAACGCGCGTGGATTTTTCGAACAATGGCTGGCCAGAAAGGCCACCTTTTTCACCTGCACTTGCACTTTTCAGGCCATCGCGCGCCAGCGTCGTATTCGTCGCGATGATCCCGGCAAGCTGCGCGGCCTCGGCCTCTCGGGCGATCTGCTCAAGCTCTTGGGCGGTCAGATCTGGCGCGATCTTGAGGAAGATGGGCCGCGCCATGGGCAGGGCGGCGTTCGCCTCCTGCACCCCAGCCAGCAGCGCGCGCAGGGCGTCGGCGCCTTGCAGATCACGCAGGTTCTCGGTGTTGGGCGAGGATACGTTGACGGTGGCAAAGTCGATATGGGGGCCGCATGTCTCCAGCACCTGCGCGAAATCGCGGGCGCGATCTTCGCTGTCCTTGTTCGCCCCGAGGTTCAGACCGACCACGGCGCCTTTCGGGCGATGGGCCAGCCGCGCGGCGGCGGCGTGCATCCCGGCATTGTTGAACCCGAACCGGTTGATCGCAGCCTTGTCCTCGGTCAGCCGGAACAGGCGCGGGCGCGGGTTGCCCGGCTGCGGGCGCGGCGTGATCGCGCCGACTTCGATGAAGCCGAAACCGGAACGGGCAAGAGGCGCAATTGCCATCGCATTCTTGTCGAACCCAGCCGCAAGCCCAAGCGGGTTGGGCAGATCCAGCCCGGCCACCTGCGTGCGCAACCGATCCGACGTGACCGCCCCGCCACGCGGCCCAAGCCCCGCCTGCAACGCCTTGAGCGCCAGGCCATGGGCGGTTTCGGGATCAAGGCTGCGCAGCAGCCGCGTGGCGATACGGTCGGGTTTCATGACAGCTCCGGAAAGACGTGGGCGCCGTTTTCAAACGGCAGGGGCCGATGCCAGGCAATGTCGCGCGCATCAAGCCCGCGGTAAAGGTGGGGGAAGAGCGCACCTCCCCGCGACGGCTCCCATTTGAGCGCGTCAAGCCCGTCGGCCTCGATCGCAGCGAGAACCAGATCGGTTTCCCCTGCGAAATGCTTCGCGGCGGTCTCCTGCACCTGATCGGCGGTGGAGAAATGGATGAACCCGTCGGCCAGATCGACCGGCGCTCCGGCGGTCGTGCCGTCGGCCTGAAGATCGGCCCATTCCGGGGCACGGAAAATCTTGAAAATCAGCATGGCAAAGCTCTGCCGCTCAGCGCCTGCGACGTCAAGCAGTCACGAAACTGTTTTGTCCCTGTGGCAGGCCATGCCAGAGTGGCACCGGGGCCGGAGCCGATCCCAACCGGTCCAGAATATCAATCCTTGGGGGAACTCTCATGTTCACACGTCTTCTTGCATCCAGCGTGCTGGCGCTGTCCGCAGGCACGGCCATGGCCGATTACAGCCTGACCATCCTGCACACCAATGATTTCCATGCCCGGTTCGAGCCCATCAGCAAATATGACAGCGGCTGCTCTGCCGAAGACAATGCCGAAGGCAAGTGCTTTGGCGGCACCGCACGGCTGATCACCGCCGTTGAAGAGGCCCGCCAGCGGTCCAACAACGTGGTGCTGTTCGATGGCGGCGACCAGTTCCAGGGCACGCTGTTCTACACCTATTACAAGGGCGCCATGGCCGCCGAGTTCATGAACAAGCTGGGCTATGACGCGATGACCGTGGGCAACCACGAATTCGACGACGGCCCCGAAGTGCTGCGCGGCTTTGTCGACACCGTGGATTTCCCGGTGCTGATGTCCAACGCCGACACCTCGGCCGAGCCCCTGATCCATGACGCGATCATGAAGAGCACGATCATTGAGCGCGGCGGCGAAAAGCTGGGCCTGATCGGCCTGACCCCGCAAGACACCGATGAGCTGGCCAGCCCGGGCAAGAACATCACCTTCACCGATCCGGTGAACGCGGTGCAGGGCGAGGTCGACAAGTTGACCGAAGAGGGCGTGAACAAGATCATCGTGCTCAGCCACTCCGGCTACGGTGTCGATCAGCATGTTGCCGAAAACACCACCGGCGTTGACGTGATCGTTGGCGGCCACTCCAACACCCTGCTGGGCGATATGGACGGCGCCGAAGGCCCCTACCCGACCATGGTCAATGGCACGGCGATCCTGTCGGCCTATGCCTATGGCAAATTCTTGGGCGAGCTGAACATCACCTTCAACGATGATGGCGAGATCGTGGAGACCTCCGGTCAGCCGATCATCATGGACGCCTCCGTGCAAGAACACCCCGGCACGGTGCAGCGGATCGCGGAGCTGGCCAAGCCGCTGGACGAAATTCGCAACAAGGTGGTCGCCGTGACCGATCAGCCGATCGGCGGAGACCGCGCGTTCTGCCGGGCTCAGGTTTGCGAAATGGGCGTGCTGATCGCCGACGCCATGCTGGAGCGCGTCAAGGATCAGGGGATCGAGATCGCCATCCAGAACGGCGGCGGCATCCGCGCCTCGATCGACGCGGGCGATGTGACCATGGGCGAAGTGCTGACGGTGCTGCCGTTCCAGAACACGCTGTCGACCTTCTTTGTCACCGGCGACGTGGTGCTGGCGGCGCTTGAGAACGGCGTGAGCCAGGTCGAAGAAGGCGCGGGCCGCTTCCCGCAGGTCTCGGGCATGAGCTTCGCCTTCGACCCGAACGCCGAGCCCGGTGCGCGCGTGTCCGACGTGATGATCGGAGACACCCCGCTGGACGAAGCCAAACTCTACGGCGTGGTGTCCAACAACTACGTGCGCAACGGCGGCGACGGCTACGCGATGTTCGAGAATGCCCAGAACGTCTACGATTTCGGTCCCGACCTGGCCGATGTGACCGCCGAGTACCTGGCCGATCACGCGCCCTACGCACCCTACACGGATGCGCGGATCACCAACAAAGCCGCCGAATAATCGGTTGAAACCCTTGAGGGGCGCGCTCATCGGGCGCGCCCTTTTTCTTTGCGCTTTCCGAGCGCTCAGCCGGGCGTGATGCGCCCCGCCCCGAGGGCAAACTCCAGATCAGAGATGCGCCCACGCCCCCTGGGGCAAGTGCTTGTGCGACAGCGCGACGCAAGCTACCCCATGGCCATGACCAACGATCCCCGCCTCACCCCGCTTGTCGCCGCCCTGCCCGCCACCGTGCCTTTTGTCGGCCCCGAGACGCAGGAGCGGGACCGGGGGCGGGTGTTTGCCGCACGGCTGGGCGCGAATGAAAACGGCTTTGGCCCGTCGCCCAAGGTCTTGGAGGCGATCCGGGACGGGGCGCCCGACGTGTGGAAATACGGCGATGCAGGCAGCCACGATCTGCGCCATGCCGTCGCCGGACATCTGGGCGTAAACCCCGCCCATGTCATCATCGGAGAAGGCATCGACGGGCTCTTGGGCAATCTCGTGCGAATGACGGTGGAGCCGGGCGTAAGCGTCGTGGCCTCTGCTGGGTCCTACCCGACCTTTGCCTACCACGTCCGGGGCTACGGCGGCACGCTGCACACGGTACCGTTCAAGGGCGATCACGAAGACCCCGAGGCGCTTGCCGCGAAGGCCCATGAGGTCGGGGCGAAGCTCGTCTACCTGTCGAACCCCGACAACCCGATGGCCAGTTGGCATGACGGCGCCACGGTGCAACGGCTGATCGAGGCCCTGCCCGAGGGCGCCCTGCTTGTGCTCGATGAAGCCTATATCGAGATGGCCCCTGAAGGGACCGCGCCGCTGATGGCGCCCGAAGACCCGCGCGTCATCCGGTTTCGCACTTTTTCAAAGGCCTACGGGCTCGCGGGGATGCGGATGGGCTATGCCATCGGCTCGGCGGATCTGATCGCAGCCTTTGGCCGGATCGGCAACCATTTCGGGGTGAACCGTCTGGGACAGGCCGCCGCGCTCGCCGCACTGCGCGACCAGAGCCATCTAGCGGACACGCTGGCCAAGATCGACCGGGCGCGGCAGCGGATCGCCGGGATCGCGGATGAGAACGGGCTCTCCGCGCTGCCTTCGGCGACCAATTTCGTGGCCATCGATTGCGGCGCGGATGGCGATTTCGCCCGCGCCGTCTTGGCGGAGCTGACGGAGCGGGACAACTTTGTGCGAATGCCGGGCCTGGCCCCGCAAGACCGCTGCATCCGTGTCAGCTGCGGCCCGGACACAGAGCTGGACCGCTTTGCCGCCGCCCTGCCCGAGGCGCTTGCCGCCGCGCGATCACGCTGACGCCACCACCTGCGCCGCCGCGGTGAGCGCGCCGCCCCCGTGAGGGATATCGCAGGCGATCAGCCCCGCTTCGATCACAGCCAGAACGCCCAGCACCATGTGGGCGTTCACATGGCCCATATGACCGATGCGGAAAGTGTCGTCCGCAGGCTCGAACCCCAGACCGATGCCCAACGTCACCCCGGCATGGCTCGCGCACCACTCCCGCAGACGCGAGGCGCCGCCGCCCGGAAGATGCAGCGTCGTCACCGCATGGGACCGATGCGCAGGCTCCGCCACATTGAGCCGCAGCGCTCCGCCCGCCCCCCAAGCCTCTGCCGCCGACCAGACCGTCCGCGCCAGGACTTCATGCCGGTGCCAGATCGCCGCGCGGCCCTCTGCCGCGATCAGATCGAGCGCGGCCCGCAACCCATAGAGATGGTGCGTCGGCGCCGTGCCATCGAAATACTGCCAAAGTTGCGTGGCATTGGCGCGCGGGCGCCAGTCCCAATAATGCGACGCCAGATCGGCGCGATCACGTGCGCTGTCGGCCCTGTCGTTGAACCACACAAAGCCCAGCCCCGGCGGCACCATCAGTCCCTTTTGGCTGGCCGAGATCAGCACATCCGCCTGCCAGGCATCCATTTCCACAACATCGCAGCCCAGCGATGCAATGCAATCGACCATGAACAGCGCCGGATGGCCGGTATCCCGGATCGCCGCCCCCAAGGCCCCCATGTCTGAGCGCAGGGAACTGGATGTGTCGGTATGCACCGCCAGCACCGCACGCAGGCTGTGATCTGGATCATCCCGCAGGCGCTGCGCCACGCGGTCCGGATCAATCACGGTGTCGGTGCCGAAATCCATCAGCTCGACCTCGATGCCCAGGCCCGCAGCCATCTCGGCCCAACCCTTTGCGAAAAGCCCCGTGGCCGCGACCAGAACCTTGTCACCCCGACTGAGCACATTGCTCAGCGCCGCTTCCCATGTGCCATGGCCGTTGGCGATGTAGATGGCGACATGGCCTTCGGTGCCAACAAAGGACTTGAGGTCAGGGATCAACCCGGCCGTCATCTCCACCAGCTCGCCCTCATAGATGTTCGGAGCAGAGCGGTGCATCGCGCGCAAAACGGCCTCGGGCATGACGGAAGGGCCCGGAATGGCGAGATATTCGCGGCCGTGAGCGAGGGGCATGGGGGAGCGTCCTTTCAATGGAATTCCGGCGCGAGATTAGGCAGAAGCCACGCCGCGTCAATGGGGCTGGTCTTGTGCGGGGCGCAGTGCGAAGCTACATCGGCCCGATAGTCACGACCGAAGCGCCATGTTCCGATCCGCCATCCAAGCCCTCCAGGACCGCGAACGCCGGTTCCGCCGCTCTTTCGGGCGCGATATCTCGACGCCGCGAGAACGCTGGCGCTCGCGCCTCCATTACGAGCTGTTCGACCACGCGATCCTGCGCCGGACCTGGACGAATTTCGCAGAGGTCGCTCCGGGAGTTTACCGCTCCAACCACCCAACCCACACCCGGTTGCGCCGCGCGAAGGCACGCGGGATCAAGACGATCCTCAACCTGCGCGGCGAAGGCCGCTGGGCACACCATCTCTTTGAGAAAGAGAGCTGCGCAGAGCTTGGGCTGACGATGGTGTCGGTGTCCCTGAACGCCCGGCGGGCGCCCGAACGCGAAGAACTGCAAAAGCTGATCGCGCTTTTTCGCAGCATAGAGAAACCCTTTCTGATGCACTGCAAATCGGGCGCAGATCGCGCGGGTCTGGCCTCTGCCATCTACCTGCTGGCGATCGAAAAGCGTCCCTTGACGGAAGCCCGAAAACATCTGTCCTTTAGATTTCTCCACATCAAATCGTCCAAGACGGGCATACTCGACGCGCTTCTTGACCAATTCGAACCTCATGAGCCGGAGATGGATTTCGAGACGTGGCTCGCCACCCGCTATGATCCCGAAGAACTGACCCGCCACTTCGCGGAAAGCCGCACCTGATGCTGGCGCGGTGGCTCTGGTCCCGTTACCTGCGCCGCCATACGGGCGGGCTGGCGATTGCCATGCTACTCATGGCCATCGAAGGCTCCATGATGGGCGTGCTCAGCTACATGATGCGGCCGATGTTCGACGACATCTTCGTCGGTGGGAACCAGTCCGCCGTCTGGTGGGTCGGGCTTGCGATCCTGGGGATCTTCTTCGTCCGGGCGGTGTCCTCCATGGGGCAGAAGATCGCGCTCACCCGGATCAAGAGCCGCACCGGCGCCGAGATCCGCTCTGACCTGCTGCGTCACCTGATGAGCCTGAGCGGCCGCTTCCACCAGACACACCCGCCCGGACAGCTGATCGAGCGGGTGCAGGGCGATGTGCTGGCCATCAACACCGTCTGGGGCACTTTCGCCCAAGGCATCGGCCGCGATGCGGTGGCTGTGATCTGGCTCTTTGGCGTCGCGCTGTCGGTCGACTGGGCTTGGACGCTGGTCGCGCTGATCGGCATCCCGGTGCTGGTCGCTCCCTCATTGCTCGTGCAGGGCTATGTGCGGCGCCAGTCACGCAAGGCGCGGGATCTGTCGGCCCGGATTTCGACCCGGCTGGACGAGGTGTTCCACGGGATCGACGCGGTGAAGCTCAACCGGCTCGAAGACCACCAGGTCGCCCGGTTCGACGCGATCTCGGGTCAACGCGTGAAAGCAGAGGTCCACACCGCCATCGGTCAGGCCGCCATCCCCGGCCTGATCGACATCATGACCGGCGTCGGCTTTCTGGGCGTGCTGATCTACGGCGGAGGAGAAATCATCGCCGGCGAAAAGACGGTCGGGCAGTTCATGTCCTTCTTCACCGCCATGGCGCTCGCGTTCGAGCCGTTGCGGCGCCTAGGCAACCTCTCCGGCCAATGGCAGACCGCCGCCGCGTCGATTGAACGGATCAAGGCCCTGTTCGACGAGCCCCCTGCGCTCACCCGTCCGGCGGCCCCCGCCGCACCGCCCAAAGCCGCACCCGAGATCCGCTTCGATGACGTTCACCTCAGCTACGGGGAGCACGATGTGCTGCGCGGCGTCAGCTTCACGGCACGGGCCGGAGCCACGACCGCCCTTGTCGGGGCTTCGGGCGCGGGCAAGAGCACGCTGTTCAGGCTGTTGACGCGGCTGGTCGATCCGAAAAGCGGCGCCATCTCGCTGGATGGCACGGCAATTTCCGCGCTCGATCCCCACGCCCTGCGGGACATGATCTCAACCGTCGCCCAGGACGCGGCACTGTTCGATGAGACGCTTCACGACAATATCGTTCTGGGCCGTGACGTTTCGGAACCCGCCTTGCGCGCGGCGCTCGATGCGGCCCATGTCAGTGACTTCCTGCCACGGCTGGACGGCGGGCTGGACGCCCCTGCCGGGCCGCGCGGCTCTGCGCTTTCGGGGGGTCAGCGGCAGCGGGTCGCCATCGCCCGCGCAATCCTGCGCGACACGCCGGTGCTGCTGCTGGACGAGGCGACATCCGCTCTCGACACCAAATCCGAAGCGGTGGTGCAGCAGGCGCTCGACGGCCTGGCACAGGGACGCACGACATTGGTCATCGCCCACAGGCTCTCGACGGTTCAGGGGGCCGACAGCATTGTCGTGATGGATCGCGGCAAGGTCGTCGATCAGGGAACGCATGAAGAGCTCCTTGACCGCCCCGGCCCCTATGCCGATCTTTACCGAATGCAGTTCCGCCACAGGAAGAACCACGATGACTGACCGCAGCCTCATCGCCATCAGTGGAGACGACCGGGAACACTTCCTCCAGGGGCTTGTGACCAATGACGTGACCCACGCCGGGCCGGATACGCTCATCTACGCGGCCATGCTGACGCCACAGGGCAAGTATCTGGCAGACTTCCTGATCCTGTCCCAGCCCGAGGCCCTGATCCTCGACGTGGCCTCCAGCCACGCCGCGCAGCTCGCCCAGTGGCTTGCCATGTACAAGCTGCGCGCAAAGGTCGAGATCACGGAAAGCCCGCTCCGCGTGGCCCATGGCGCGCAGGGCCTGGCCGATCCGCGCCACCCTGCCCTTCCCCGCCGCCTCTATGGCACCCGCAGCGCCACCCCCGATCCGATCGAGACACGCGTCACCGAAGTGATCCCGGAAACCGGCATCGAACTGACGCCAGAGACGTACATTCTGGAGGCGGGGTTTGAGCGGCTCAACGGCGTAGATTTCCGCAAAGGCTGCTATGTCGGCCAGGAAGTCACCGCCCGCATGAAGCACAAGACGACGCTCAAGAAAGGCCTGACCCGCCTCGCCATCACCGGCTCCGCGCCCGTTGGCACGCAGATCACCTGTGACGGGAAACCGGCAGGCACGCTGTTCAGCCAGGCGGACGGCCATGCGCTCGCTCATATGAGGTTCGACCGCATGGACGGCTCGCTGAACGCGGGCTCTGCAACGCTCGCTCCCAGCCCCTGACAGCACCCCACAGAAAAAGGGCGCAGCAACAACGCCGCGCCCCCATCTTATTTGTTCAAATACCTCGGGAGGGGGTCCGGGGGAGGGCAGCGCCCTCCCCCGGTCGGTCGCCCCGCAGGGGCGAAACCTGAGCCAGCCCTAAGGCGCGCCGCTTAGGCGCGCTCGGAATATTCCATCGTCTCAGTGTTGACGATGATGTCCTCGTCCTGCGCCACGAAAGGCGGCACCATCACCCGCATGCCGTTGTCCAGGACAGCAGGCTTGAAGCTGTTGGCTGCCGTCTGGCCCTTCACGACCGGCTCGGTTTCTACGATCTTGCAGGTCACTTTCTGCGGCAGTGTCGCGTTCAGCGCCTCTTCTTCGTAGTATTCCACCACGACCGTCATCCCGTCCTGAAGGAACGGGCGACGCTCCCCCAAGATCTCGGCGGGCAGCTCGACCTGCTCATAGGTCTCGGTGTCCATGAAAACGAGCATCCCATCGTTTTCATAGAGAAACTGCTGGTCTTTCTGCTCCAAGCGCACACGTTCCACCTTGTCAGCGGAGCGGAATCGCTCGTTCAGCTTGGAGCCATTGCGCAGGTTGCGCAGCTCCACCTGAGCGAAGGCTCCACCCTTGCCGGGCTTCACGTGATCCACCTTCACCGCCGCCCAAAGGTGACCGTCATGTTCCAGAACATTGCCCGGACGGATTTCATTACCGTTGATCTTGGCCATACTGATTTCCGTGTCAGAATTGTGTCAAAAGGTTGATGGGGTCTTAAGCATGCCTATATCTAGGCGGTTCGCCCCTGACAAGATAAGCAAATAGTCCCCAAAAGCCCCCGAAGCCATGCGCCAAACGCATGGCAGCCATTCCCAGAACGGTCGGCAAGAATCAGTGCTGCACGTGCATATTGACCCTCACGCCCGGACCACAAGAGCAAAAACAAGGAACCGCAATGAAAGACTTCATCGACGGCACCGCATTCAACAATGAACAGGGCAACCGCGCGCGCAAGCTTTTTGCTGCTGTTGTGCTGGCTGCCTTGGACGATGCGATTGCCGATGACAAGAAATACGGCAATGGCCCCGAGCAAATCGCTCGCTGGGCGCGCTCGCGCGATGGCCGTGAAGTGCTGTCCTGCGCCGGGATCGACCCGAACGAGCGTGTCGTGCAAGGTCTGATGGATTTCGTCGGTCGCGGCGTGCGGACCTCGGTCGCCCTGTCCCGCGAAGAAAGCGAACGCCGTCACGCGGCCGAGCAAGCCGCCGCCTGATCCCACACGTTCATGCTGCCATGAAAAAACGCGGTCCCAACGGGCCGCGTTTTTCGTTGAGCGCAGCGCGCCGTGCTCAGGTTAGGTCTTCGCTAGCAATGATGCGATAAATCTCGCGCCGCACAAGCTTGCGGACATTGCGGGTGATCCGCTCGCCCAACACGCCCTGAAGCTCCGCCCGAACAGCCTCCGCCACCATGGCCTGTAGCTTGTCATCGTCGATCGCCGCGCTGTCCGCCAGATAGGCGGCCAGTTCGTCATGCTCAGCATCGCTCGGGACGGCAGCATCCGTGCCGACCGGATCGGCCACGAACGGAATGTCTTCGGCTTCGTCATCTGCGGGTTCATCCCCCGCCGTTTCCAGCTCTGGCTCCGGCTTGGCGGGGTCGGGATCCGCCAGATCGGCATCTTCCACGGCGTTTAGATCGCGCGCCAATGTGCTCGGCATAACGAACTGCGCGTCCTCGGCCTCTTCCGAGCCATCGGGTTCCCACTCTGTGTCTTCTCCGGCGACGGCGGCTTCAAGCTCCGCAATGGTGGCCTCCAGCCGCGCTCGGCGCTCTGCCAGACTGTCCGGATCACTGTCCTGCACGGCCTCTTCTTGTGAAACCGTCTCGTGGCTGGGCTCCGCGCAGCCATCGGCCAAAGTATCGGCATCCTCACCGATCTGGTGCACCGACGGCACGACGAGCTCGGGCTCGGGCGTCAGAGGGCTATCGAGGACGAGCGGCGCGGCGCTCTCGACCGGCGCGTCTCCCCTGCTCTCGCCCACTCGAAACTCCGGGGTCAGAACAAGCTTCTCCTCGGCTTCGGGCGCACGACGATCAGCGCCAGTCGTCTCCGCCGGAGCGGCCGACTGGCCATCTGCGAGAAGACGCCGGATCGATGACAGGACGTCTTCAACTTCTACATTTGTGACCGGGTCGGACATTTGTCGTTCCTGCATTGCCTCGGCCCCACCCTACACAGCCGGACCGGATCGGACAACGCCTTGAGAAGACCGGCGTTAATCCCCGATAGAGCGGAGTACGCGATCAAGCGCCCGCCCCTGTTCCGACCGTGCAGTCGGAGCCCCTTCGACCAGCTTGTAGTAGGCCGTGGGATCGTACTGCTGAACCGGCAATTGCAGCGCCTGCGCTGTGAGCTGCCCCATGGAGGCCAGCGTGTTGTAGGACGCAATCACCTGATCGATCTGGGCCGACACGACGCCAACCCGCGCGTTCAGCAGGCTTTGCTCTGCATCCAGGACGTCCAGCGTCGTGCGGGAGCCGAGCCCGGCCTCTTCGCGAATCCCCTCAAAGGCGGTACGCGCGGCACGAACCTGGGTATCGGATGCCTCGATGGACAGCTTGGTCACCTGCATGATCGCGTAGGCGCTCGACACCTGCTGGCGGATCGCGGCCGACGTCGTATGCAACCCAGCGCGGTTGGCGTCCCGCCGTGCCATGGCCTGACGCACCCGGCTCGACAATCCGCCGCCTTGATAAATCGGCCCGGAGATCGAAAGCCCCAAGCTTTGCTGCATGTTCCAGTCCTGATCGACCCCCATCTGAGCGTCGAGCTGCGCCCGCGGCTTCATTGCCGCTTCCGCGCGCTTGATATTCAGCTCCGCCGCCGCAACGTTGTGCTGCACTTCGATGATTGCGGGATGATTGCGCAGCGCAATCGCGATGGCCTGATCTTCGGTCTGGCGAATTCGGGCGGGCGTGCCTGCCGACAACCGGTTCGGAGCCTGCCCCGTCACAGCGCGGTATTCCTCGCGCGCCCGCGCCAGATCACCTTCGGCCGCGGCCACTTGAGCCCGTGCTTCGGCCAAGCGCGCTTCTGCAAAGGACACGTCCGTCCGGGTAATTTCCCCCACTTCGAAACGGTCACGGGCTGCGCGCAACTCCTGTTGGATCAACCCGACATTGGAGCGGCGCAGCTCCAACACTTCGTGAGCGCGGCGCACTTCCATATGGGCCTGAACGGCCCGCAGCAGAACGTTCTGCTCGGCGGAGATCAGACCTTGCCGGGTGGCGAGCACCAGCTCTTTCGCGGCGTCGATCCCGTATTGCGAGGCCCCAAAATCATAGAGCAGCAGCGAGGCCGAAATGCCAATATTGGCAGTCGTCTCGTTGGTCACATTGGCGCCGGACCCGTAGTTCACCGAAATCGCGCCACCGCGGCCATCGGGCACGACACGGGATCCAGCGTCGTAATTCGCCACCACCCGTGTCTGTTTGATGTTTGCGCTCCAGTTCACGATCGGACGCAGCGCAGAGACCGCTTGCGCGACGTCTTCGTCTGCGGCGCGCAGCAAGGCGCGGTTCTGATCGAGAAGGCCAGAGTTGCGATAGGCCAGCGTCAGCGTATCGGCCAGCGTGTCAGCTTGGGCGGCAGAGGCGCATGCCACTCCCGCGACCAGAGCCAGGAGGCGAAGAGGAGCGCGGAACATGAAGAGCCCTTTCTGCGTGGTTCTAATGGGTTACGTAATCTAAAATGCAAATTCCTGAACGCGGGCAAAGCCCGGAAGCACCGGCGCACTGGCGGAGAAAAGATCGCGCCAGATCATGCGCCCATCAAGCTTGTGGCCCAGCCGGGCGGTGCAGTTGTGACCCTCGGCCCAGAGGGCAACGGCACGCCCCCCCTCACAAAGCTGATCGGTCAATGCTTCGGGCCAAGTCTCAATCGCGCCCTGAACCATGATCACGTCATAGGGGCCCGATTTCGGCTCTCCTGCGGCCATCGGCCCGGCGATCACGGCGGCGTTGTCGACGCCAGCTTCGGAAAGCGCGCTCTGTGCGTCCTCAGCGTGAGAGCCGTTTTCCTCGACAGCCACGACAGTCTTGGCCATATGCGCCAGAACCGCGGTCGAATACCCTAGCCCACAGCCCAGATCGAGAACGACATCTTCTGCCCCGACATTCGCAGCATCAAGCATCTTGGCGAAGCTGCGCGGAGCGAGCACATAGCGCCCGCCCTCAAGCGGTTGATCCCGATCAGCATAGGCCACTGGACGCAGCCCACCCGGCAGGAAAATCTCACGCGGAATCGCAAGCATCGCCTGGATAATCGGATACTTTGTCACATCAGAGGGACGGATCTGGGTATCGACCATAGTGGTCCGGCTGGTGGCGAAATCGGCCATGTCGACGCTCCGGGCTTTTCGTTTGGCAAGATCATGTCACAGGGGCCTAACGTTCACAAGACGCCGCCCCGCTGAGTTGCACTAATCGCACAGTCGGGTTTGCGGGTCGAGCTCCACATATTCCCGAGCACGGATCTTGGTGATCTTGGTCGACCGGCTCCAATCCGCGCGCCACTTTTCAAGGATTCCGTTGCGATAGTAAGCCCCCAAGAACCCCTCTGTTCCTGGAATGATCGTGTCGGTCCCCGTGATCGACGGCGCATGGAACCCCACGACCGCCCCGCGCCCAAGGCACGCGTTGGGCAGAGTGATAAAAATCGTGCAGGCCGACGCGCAATAGCCCCGCACTTCCACCGGCCCACCCCATCGGCGCAGACGTTCCCGTTCGGCCAAGGCCGAGAGCACCTGCCCGCCGCGATTGTCACGGATCACATGAACGCGGGCCGCCTCCGCTTGCGCGCGCGGAACGTCGGGCACCGAAGGCGCTGCCTGCCGTACAGAAGGCCGCGATGGCGGATCGGACGGCCCCGGAGCCGTGCTGAGGCAGGCGGACACCGCCGTCAGAGCGAACAGGGACAAGATGAGAAAGCGCATTGCACGAGCTCCGAACAGGTCCTGCAGACCATGCCGTGCCCTCGGCGCTCCCCCATGCGGCGCGATAGATGCAGCCAGACCACCACGGCGGCGAGTTGGCGGAGTGGTGACGCAGCGGATTGCAAATCCGTCAGTATTTCCCCGAAATTCAAGTCACTAAGCCCAAAGTGTTATCAAGACATATCGTGAACTTTACACGAACATGATAACTGCTTGGTCGGCAGCGGATGGGCTTCGTTCTTCAAAGAGTGACGCCCTGATGACGGCCTGATCGGTGCGACCGTCGCCGCTATCCCCATTGCAGAATCGGCACGAATGTTCTCATTCTGTTTCCCATGCCTTCCGCCGGTCCTTCATCGAGTCGCCAACGAAACCGCCTGATGCGCGATGCCGCAGCTGATGGCATGGTGGTCACCTACCGCTGTAGCCTCTGCAAACGGTCGGCCAACTATTGGGCGGCGGATCTGGTCGCAGTCGTTGGGGCTCTGCATGAGGCGCATGTGCCGCCGTGGCCGTGCTCTAAGTGTGGAACGAAAGACAGCGTCTCTGCCCGACCCTTCATCCCTTCAGCGCAACAGATGGTCGAGGGGTTTACTGTGCGCAGGCCGGTCAGGCAGGTTCTAACGTGGGTCTGGCGCGATGAGAGGGCGTAGCAATGTGCAACCTGTATTCCAGCACCACCAGCCAGGAGGCGATGCGGCAGCTCTTCGCTGGCCTCGATGACCGGACCGGCAACCTTGAGCCGCGCGAACAGATCTATCCCGACCAGATGGCCCCGGTGATCCGCAATGATGGCGCCGGTCAGGTGCTACAGCTTGCACGCTGGGGCCTGCCGACGCCCGAATATTTCATGCGGGGTCGGAACTACGACAAGGGCGTCACGAACGTGCGCAATACGGGCTCGCGCCACTGGCAAAGGTGGCTGGGCCCTGAGCATCGGTGCCTCGTTCCGGTCACCTCATTTGCCGAGCCGGTCAAGGGCGGCAACCAGTGGTTCGAAGTGCCGGAGCCCGCTTTCTTCGCGGGCCTGTTCGTGCCCGACTGGACAAGCACCCGGAAGGTTAAGGACGGCGAAACCACGGACGACCTGTTCGCCTTCCTGACGACAGAGCCGAACGAAGAGGTGGCGCCGATTCACCCGAAAGCTATGCCGGTTATTCTGACCGACGCCGACGAATGGACCGCGTGGCTGTCAGCCTCTTGGGCGGATGCCGCTGCGCTTCAGAGACCGCTCGCTGATGGAATCCTGAACCTGATCCCCTAGAACGCAAAAAAGCCCCCGACCGCGCGGGTCGGGGGGAGCTGAGGATCAGATCGGATGACCGCCTAGCGCCCGGCCTTGCGGTCATAGTAAGACTTCGCCGCTGCAACTTTTGCTGCGGTTAGCGCGTTGGAAAACAGGGCCAAGCCGAAGATCTTGCCGGTGAACTTTCCGCCAACGGGCATCCAATCGCTGCCGCTGTCTGCGAGGACAACGCCGTCGCCACT
>PDRY01000005.1 GCA_002748265.1 Rhodobacterales bacterium | reverse complement strand
GTCTCGGCGATTTTCTCGAAACTCAGCCCCGGCAACCCGTCGCACAGCAACCGCTCGCGCAGTGCCGCCACAAGGGCCGAACGGTTCGCCTCCCGGCGGGCGGTGGGTTCTTTCTTGCGGGTAACGGGTTGGGTCATGCGGCTAGCTTATTCTGTAATACACGGAAAACAAAGGGGAAAATGGGGTGAATGCGGGCGCGTTGTGCCAAAAGGCGCGCCCCGCTTCAACCGCCGCTCGTCATTCGGAGCAGAACAATCACCCCCCAGACAAGGCCGGAAATGCACAGAAGCCGTCGAAACCCCGCCCACCAGAAGGCCCGAAAGGCCGCGTCCCGTTTGCCGTTTCCCCGGCCCGGCACCGGGATGGTGACATGATCGGCCCGGTGACGCTGCGACGCCGGGTCCGCCCCGTATAACGCTTCGCGCTTGTCGATCACCCGGCGCCAGAACCGGCTCACGGCGAACACCCAGTAAAACACCAGCCCTAAAATCAGCACATCGCGCAGGCCCCCCCATTGCTCAAACATTTCCGTCGGCCTCCTCGCGCCATCCTGCCTCAAATGCAATCATGGACCCGTTCGCGCAAATGGGCTACCGTAGCGTTACCCATGACGGAGGCTCCATGTTGTGAACCGGCATACGCATCTGGATGACGCTGGCGCCGCTGTTCGTGCTGCGGAACGGGCGTCGATGAGGGCGAAAGGGAGAATGCCGTGAAACACCGCCTCAAGATCGTCGCATATTATGCATTTCTCACTGTGCTGTGGCTGCTTGCGGGATTGATCCTGCCGTTGACCCTGTGCATCGGCGCGATCCGACTGTGGTACGGGGAGTGGCTCTCGGGCGCGATCCACGTGTTCATCGCGATCGCTGGCCACCTTCTTGTGCAACACGTCTTCAACGCCCGGCCCCGCCTGTTCAAAGGAATGTAAGCAACGCGCCTTCTGCGGGCCATATCCCTACACAATTTCCGCCGAATGCCACACGTTCTTGACGGTGACGTAATTGTCGAGCCCCTCGGCGCCGCCCTCGCGTCCGTAGCCGCTGGCCTTGACCCCGCCAAAGGGCGTTTCCGGCAGGGAGGCTTCCAGCGTGTTGATCGACAGGTTGCCGACTTCCACCTCATCCATCAGCCGGTCGATATAATCCGCGCGGTTGGTGAAGGCATATCCCGCCAGACCATACGGCACCGAATTGGCCTGACGAATGGCGTCGTCCAGCGAGGTCACGGGGTTCAGGATGGCAATCGGGCCGAAGGGTTCTTCCTGCAGGATACGCGCCTCTGGCGGCACATGGGTCAGCACGGTCGGCTGAAAGAAATAGCCCACCTCCCCAAGACGCGCCCCCCCCAGACGCAGCTTCGCCCCGTTGGCGACCGCGTCCTCTACCAGCGCGGATAAAACCGGCAGGCGGCGGGCATGGGCGGTCGGGCCCATTTCGACACCCTCCTCGGCGCCATTGCCCACGATGGTCGCGGCGGCCCGCGCAATAAAGGTCTCGGCGAAACGGTCGAACAGGCTTTCATGCACAAAAAACCGCGTCGGTGAAGTGCAGACTTGCCCGGCATTGCGCATTTTGCGGACGGCGCCGCTGATGGCGGCTTTTTCGACCTCGGTATCTTCGCAGACGATCACCGGCGCGTGCCCGCCAAGCTCCATCAGCGCGCGGGTATCGTGCCGGGCGGCGAGCGCGGTCAGGTGGCGGCCAACCTCGGTCGAGCCGGTCAGGGCGACCAACCGGACGGAAGGCTGCGGGATCAGAAAATCGGAAATCTCGGACGGCACCCCGAAAACAAGGTTCAGCACCCCCGGCGGCAGGCCCGCCTCCTCGAAAGCGCGCACGATATGCACCGCCCCGGCGGGGGTTTCCTCGGCGGCTTTCAGGATGATGGAACAGCCGGAAGCCAGCGCCCCGGCCACTTTGCGGGCGGGCTGGCTCATTGGAAAATTCCACGGCGAAAAGGCGGCGACCACGCCGACAGGCTGGTGATGCACGGAGAGTTTCGAGCCCCGCGCCGCCGGAATGACTCGCCCATAGAGGCGCATCGCTTCGCCCGCGTCCCATTCGAAAAACTCCGCCCCGCGAATAACCTCCAGACGCGCCTGCGCCAGCGGTTTGCCATGTTCGGCGGTGATGGCCTGTGCGATCTCTTCCTGCCGGTGCCGCAGGATCGCCGCCGCCCGCAGGATCGTATCGGCGCGCTCGCGCGGCGCGGTGCGGCTCCAGATTTTCAACCCCGCTTCCGCGGCCTCCAACGCATCCTGCAAGTCGCTCCGGCGCGCGCGGGGCACCCGGCCGATCTCTTCTTCGGTGGCGGGATTGACCACCGGCATGTCCTCCGGCGTCTGGCGCCAGGTTCCGTTGATAAAAAGGCCGATCTCGGGATAGGGCCGCATGTCATCCTCGCGATGCTGGAAGCTTTGCGCCACTGTTTCATGGCCCCCGCCATTACTTCAACAAATATGGGCTGATATGGATATAGGCAAAGCGAATATCAATTCGGCGCCCGCACCACCCGCCGCAGCACATCGAGAAAAGCGGCGCTGGCCGGGGAGAGGCTGTCCGCGCCCCGGTGCGACACCCCGACCGGCGTTGCGCCGAACGGCACGTCCCAGGCGATCTTGGACAAAACCTCCTGATCGAGATCGAGCGCCGCCACGGGGGCGGGCATGATGCAGATGTAATTGCGCGAGCGCAGCAGGGAACGGTTGGCCAGATAGGACACGGATTCCACGATGGATTTCGGCAAAAACGGCCCGTTCTTCAGGAAGAACTGGTCGATCTGTCGGCGCAGGGTGGTTTCCACCGGCGGCAGGATCCACGCATATTGCGTCAGGTCGCTCAACTCCACCGAGGGCGCCGCGCTCAGCGGGTGCTGCGGCCCGACAATGGCGACGATCTGCTCGTCATAGAGCTTTTCCTGCGTGGTCTTGGTGCGGTAGCGGTGGCTCGGCAGGCGTCCGACGACAAGATCAATCTCGCCGGAAATCAGGCCCGGCATCAGCACATCATTGGTGCCTGCCGGATCAGGGTTTCGCCATAGACGGTCGGGATCACGCCGCGATTGGTGCGGTCGAACAGCTTGACCTCGAAATCAATCTCAAGGTCCTGAATCATCTTCGTGGCCGCAGGCTGTGAAATCCCCAGATCGCGCGCCGCGCCCTGAATGCTGCCCTGTTCCCCGACCGCGACCAGCAGGCGCAACTGCCGCAATTTGAGGCGGGTCAGCGCCCGGTCGACGATCTTCATATGTCCTGCGGTCATCGCTGTCCTATCCTGTGATCGGGGCGCTCAGGCGTCTGGCGGCGGCAACGGCGCTCATCGCGGCGAGGGCCGAGCTTTTGGGGTTGTCCGGCAGGGCGCGCCCCTCAATGCGAAAGGAGAAAGCGCCGAAACTGCCGCTGGCGCGCACTTCATGGATATTGGCGGTGACGGTCGGGTCCGCGATCAGCGTCACGCGGGTCCGGTCAAAGCCGATCCCGGCCAGCGCAACGGCGGCGGCCACATTGGCATTCTTCGGATAGCGCAACGATGCCTCTCGGGCCGTGCCGGAAAAATGCGCCTCGGGCGCGGTCAGGTGATCCAGATCCAGCCGCTCCTCCGCCGGGGAGCCGCGCCATCCAGCGGGCGGTTTGCGGCCCGAATATTCGACCGATTGCAGCGTGCCGACCCGCGCCGCCCGCAAGCAATCCAGCGCCCCGATCGCCCCGGAGGCGAGATGCAGTTGCGTCTTGCCCGCCTGTGCCGCCTGCGTCAGACGCTGGTGCAGGTCTTCATCCGCAAGGGCGCCGATGGAAACCGTCACCAGCGGGATGCCCCGGCGCAGGATCTGCGGCCCGTGCTGCGCCAGCGCGCCGTGGCCCGCGCAATCCACCATCAACTCCACATCCGGCGCAATCTCATCCACCTGCGCCACCCACGGCCCTCCATCCGCCGGCGGACGGCGCAGCAGCCGGACCTCCGGCGCGCCAAGATGCGCCTCGACATAGCGGGCAATGGCCCCGTTTCCGATCACTCCGAATTTCATTGAAAACTCCGTTTTCGGCATTCACTATATGGAAGTGGCAGGATTTTGGTATCAAAATTTTGGATAGCCATTTCACCCTTCCCCGCTGGCATCCTGCGGGGGGGAGCGGGTCTAACGGGTTCAAAGATGCAGCCATTTAGGGAAAGGTCGGTCCATGCAGTATGAAAAGCACGAAGCCAAAGCCTATGCGCGCGAAACCATGCGCGGGATATGGGCGGCGGCGCTGAACCCGTTCAACGACGATCTGTCCTTCAACGAGGCCGGGTTGCGGCGCAAT
>PDRY01000004.1 GCA_002748265.1 Rhodobacterales bacterium | reverse complement strand
GCTGCGCTGGCTGCAAAAAACCGGGCACCAGCCGATCACCCTGATGGGCGGCGGCACGACCAAGGTCGGCGACCCGAGCTTTCGCGCCGATGAGCGCCCGCTGCTGACACCCGCACAGATCGACGACAACATCTCCGGCATCAAGAAGGTCTTCGCCAAATACCTGCGCTATGAGGGCGACACCCCGGCTTTGATGCTCAATAATGCCGAATGGCTCGACGGGCTGAATTACCTCGACTTCCTGCGCGACATCGGGCGGCATTTCTCGGTCAACCGGATGTTGTCCTTTGAAAGCGTGAAATCGCGGCTGGATCGCGAGCAGTCGCTCTCCTTCCTCGAATTTAACTACATGATCCTGCAAGCCTATGATTTCCTTGAGCTAAATCGGCGCTATGGCTGCCTGATGCAGATGGGCGGCTCGGATCAGTGGGGCAATATCGTCAACGGGATCGACCTCAGCCGCCGGGTGATCGACGCGGAAGTGTTCGGCCTGACCTCGCCCCTGCTGACCACATCGGACGGCAAGAAAATGGGCAAATCCGCCAATGGCGCGGTCTGGCTCAACGAGGAAATGCTGTCGAGCTATGAGTTCTGGCAGTTCTGGCGCAACACGGCGGATGCCGATGTGGGCCGGTTCCTGAAGCTCTACACCGAATTGCCGGTGGCGGAATGCGAGCGGCTGGGCGCGCTGGCGGGATCGGAAATCAACGAGGCGAAAATCGTGCTGGCCAACGAGGTGACGACCCTGTGCCACGGGCGCGCGGCGGCGGAAGCGGCCGAGGCCACGGCGCGCGAAGTGTTCGAAAAGGGCGGCGCGGGCGATGACCTGCCGACCCTGCACCTGAGCGCCGCCGAGATCGGCGACGGCATCTCAATCGTACAACTGATCACCCGCTCCGGGCTGGCCAAATCCGGCAAAGAGGCCAAACGCCTGATCGCCGATGGCGGCGCCAAAGTGAACGACGCGGGCCTCAGCGACGCGGGCCGCATGGTCACAACCGACGAGCTGGCCCAGCCGATGAAGCTCTCGGCGGGCAAAAAGCGGCACGCGCTGGTGGTGCTGGAAAGTTAACCTTAACCGAGCGGGGTGTTATTCGCCCCGCGCCGCCTCGATGGCGGGCTGGATGATGGCGGTCAGGACGGAGCGGGTAATCGGCCCGGCGAAGCGCTTGACCACCTCGCCCTTGCCGTTGATCACATAGGTTTCCGGCACGCCGTATAGCCCCCATTGCAGCCCGTTGCGCCCGCTGGCATCCGCGCCGAGGCGGGCATAGGGGTTGCCCAGTTCTTCGAGGAATTTCAACGCCTTGGCCGGGTCGTCCTTGTAATTCACCCCGTAAATCTCGACCCCCGACTGCGCCAGTTCGAGCAGTTGCGGGTGTTCGGCGCGGCAGGGTCCGCACCAGCTGGCCCAGAAATTGACCAGCACCACACCCCCATCCGCCAGATCTGCCTCTGAGAACGGCGCAGAGCCGCCCAGCTCGGTCAGTTCCAGCGCCGGAACCGGCCCGCCCTCGCGGGTCGATGGCAGCGCGTCCACATCCTCGCGCCCCATGGACCAAAGGAACAACCCCGCCAGCAGGGCAAAGACCAGCGGCGGCAGAAACATCAGCGGCTTCATCGCGCCTTGCGCCGCGCCTCGGCCTCCTCCAGCCGCGCGCGCACCTGCCGCGACCGCCGCACCGTCGCCCCGATGATCAGCGCAAGGAGCAACAGCGTCACCCCCCATGCGCCCAACACTTCTGCCGCATATTTTCCCAGTTCAGGCATCGCGCATCCTTTCGCGCATCTCCAACGCATTCAGCCGCTTCAGGCGCAATTCCGTGCGGGTGCGCACGAAGACCAGCAGCACGAACAACAAAAACACCCCGATGATGCACAGCACCAGCGGCACCCAATAGCTGTCCGCCACATGTTCATCCCGGTCGAGCGACAGCGAGGCGCCCTGATGCAACCCCTGATTCCAGAAGTTGACCGCGTAGCGGCTCAGGGTGGCGAAAACCGAGCCGACAATGGCGGTCACGGCGGTCAGGTCGGCGGCGGTTTCCGGGTTCTCGATCGAGGCCCAGAGCGCCATATAACCGAGATAGAACAGGAACAGGATCAAAAACGAGGTCAGCCGCGGATCCCAGGCCCAATAGGTGCCCCACATCGGCTGGCCCCAGATCGCGCCGGTCACCAGCGCGGCCATGGTAAACACCACCCCCACCGGCGCCGCCGCTTTCGCCGCCAGCGCTGATACGTGATGGCGCCGCACCAGCCAGATCACCGAAGCGGCCAGCATCATATACCAGGCCGAAATTGCCATAATGGCGCTCGGCACATGGACGTAAATGATCTTCACCGAAGAGCCGAAATTGACCGCCGGGGTGGTAAAGAAAAAGCCCCAGATCAGGCCGGGCAGCAGGGTGATCAGGGTGCCCCCCACCAGCCACGGCAAAAGGCTGCCGGTCAGCGACATGAATTTCGTCGGATTGGCCCATTGCCAGAACCAGTTGAAGCGGTCGTTTGCCTGTTCTACGCGATTATTCATGTGGCTTTTCCTAGGGGCGGAAGTGGCTTTCGGCAAGGCTTACCTCAGATTGACGCGCAGCGCCATAGCGGCGGCAAAAGGTAGCAGGGCGGTGGTGGCGGCGGTGATGCCGGCGAGCAGCAGAAGCGGGGTTTGCGTCGCCATGCCGTCAATGCCGCGCGCCGCCAGTTCGGCGCCAAAAATCAGCGTCGGCATGTAGAGCGGCAACACGAGGAGGCTCAAAAGCAGCCCGCCGCGTTTCAACCCAACCGTTAGCGCCGCGCCGAAAGCGCCGATGACGGAGAGCGCCGGGGTGCCGATCAGGAGCGACAGCGTGAGCCAGAAATAGCCCGCCTCGGGCAGGTTGAGCAGCGCGCCGAATAGCGGCGTGGCGAGGATCAGCGGCAGGCCGGTGGTCAGCCAATGCCCCGCCGCCTTGACCAGCACTACCGCTTCGAGCGGGATCGGTGCGGTGGCGATCAGGTCGAGCGTTCCGTCCTCGAAGTCGAGCTGAAACATGCGGTCGAGCGACAGCAGGCAGGCCAGCAGCGCCGCGACCCAGAGGATGCCCGGCGCGATTTCCGCGTGCAGCGCCGATTGCGGGCCAACGCCGAAGGGCACGAGGATAACCACGATGAGGAAAAAGGCGAGGCCAAGGCCAAAACCCCCGCCCGCGCGCACCGCGAGGCGCAGGTCGCGGATCAGCAGCGCGATCACAGGAAGGCTCCTTCGCTGTCATCGTCGAAAACGCTTGCCGCATGGCGGGTTTGCGCCGTGGCGCGCAGGCCGGTCAGGTCCAGCACCT
>PDRY01000003.1 GCA_002748265.1 Rhodobacterales bacterium | reverse complement strand
CGGGCGGCGGATGCGGGGGGACGCGATGGCGATTAACCAGGATTCGGACCTGATTTTCATCTTCGGGCGCCAGCGCAGCGGCACCACGGTGTTTCGCGAGCTTCTGGCACAAAACGGCGCGCTGAATTGCGATGAAATTCTGCATGGCGACCTCAGTCGCCCGTTTCGCTTTTACCAATTTGTCGCCGAAGCGGCGGCGCGCGATCCGGCGTTGATCCACCCGCAGCACCACGCGGCGCTGTTTCGCCGCTATATCGAGGCGCTTCGGGCCGAGCATGGCGGCAAGTTGGCGATGGATGTGAAATATTTTGCGCTGAATCTGATCCCCGGCGGGCTGGGCGGCGGGCCGTTTCTGATCGACTACGCGGCGGCGCAGCGGGCGCATGTGGTGCTGATTTTGCGGCGTAACAAGCTGCGGATGATCGTGTCGGAACGGTTGGCGCAGGCGACGGGGCGCTGGTCGGCGGATCGGCCGGAGCGGTTGCTCGCGAAAAAGCCGAAGGTGGAACTGGCGCCGGAGCGGATTGTGGCCGAAATTGAGGCGTTGCAACGCATGGACCGCGTGGTGCTGGAGATGCTGGGCAAAACCCCGTGGGCCGAGGTGCTGTATTATGACGAGATGTTTGCGGCGAATGGCGATTTTTCTAAGCAGGTTCAGGGGGTTGCGCGCAAGGTGTTGGGGCGGGGCGGGGATTTCAGGCGCCCGCGTAACCTGAAGATGAACCCGGAGGCGCTGAGCGACCTGATTGCCGCGCCGGAGGAGATCGCGGCGGCGCTACGGGACACTGCGCATGGCTGGATGTTGGAGGGCGGCGGGTAGGGCGCTCAGGTCTTGTTGTCCGACGCGGCGCGAAATTCGAGGGCGACGCCGTTGATGCAGTAGCGCAGGCCGGTGGGGGCGGGGCCGTCGTTGAAGACGTGGCCCAGATGGGCGTCGCAATTGTGGCAGCGTACTTCGGTGCGGATCATGGCGTGGCTGGTGTCCCTGTGTTCGTCGATTTGGGCGTCTTTGCCGGGGGCGGAAAAGGCGGGCCAGCCGCAATGGCTTTCGAATTTGGTGTTCTGATCAAACAGGGGGGCGCCGCAGCAGACGCAGTGATAACGGCCCGGCCCTTCGGGGAAGCCCATATGCGACGGCGCGCCATTCGGCGTCGGATTTGTGGATTTTTGCCATGATTTACCTTGCGATTCACCTTGCGCGGTTGTTGCGTTGCGTCCCGGCTCTTGCGCCTTCGGGGGATTGTGACAAGGTAAGCGCGAAAGAGCTTGGCGCCAAGAGGGAAGGGCGATGGATCACGGGCGTTTGATGGCAGAGGAGGGGCGAACGCTGTTGCAGCGCGCGGGGTGTCGGGTGCGTCTGGCTGCCGGCGTGCGCGATGTTTTGCGAGCGCAGGAGTTGCGCTTCCGGGCCTTTCGCGATCCGGCGGGTGGCGGACGGGATGCGGATGCGTTTGACGCGCAATGCGCACATTTGTTGGTTGAGGACGCGGGGGGGGCGTTGTTGGCGACCTGCCGGTTGATGCCGTTTGCCAGCGGGTCCGGCATCGCGGCGTCTTATTCGGCGCAGTTTTACGATCTTTCCGCCTTGTCGGGATTTGGCGGGGCGATGCTGGAGCTGGGGCGGTTTTGCGCGCAGCCGGGGTCGGGCGGAGCGGATGCGGTGCGGCTGGCCTGGGCGGGGCTGACGCGGTTGGTGGATGCGGAGGGGATCGAGATGTTGTTCGGCTGCACCTCGTTTCCGGGCACCGAGGCCGCGCCCCATGCGGAGGCATTCGCGTTTTTAGCGGCACGGCATGGGGCACCGGCACGTTGGGCGCCGGGAGAAAGGGCCACGGAGGTGGTGCGGTTTGGCGGCGGGGCGTTTGATCCGGCGCGGGCGCGGGCGGGGTTGCCGCCGTTGCTGCGTTCTTACTTGCTGATGGGGGGCTGGGTTTCCGATCATGCGGTGGTCGACCGGGATTTGGGGACGCTGCATGTGTTCACGGGCCTTGAAATTGGCGCGGTTCCGGCGAACCGGCAGGCGTTGTTGCGGGCGGCGGCGCAGTGAGTGAGTATTTTTGCTAAGAAGAAGCAGGCGCGGCGTTTTGCTTGACCTTGTGGGGTGGGGCCGCTAGGCCGCGTGCATGGCTCGCGCACCTCTTTTACAGCTCACCGATATTTCGCTCACTTTTGGCGGTAATCCCGTGTTTGACGGGGTGGATCTTGTTGTGCAGCCGGGGGATCGGGTGGCGCTGGTCGGGCGTAACGGGTCGGGCAAGTCGACCTTGATGAAGATCATGGCGGGGCTGGTGGAGCCGGACCGGGGAAGCCGGGTTTTGCCGCTCGGGGTTCATGCGGGGTATATGGAGCAACATCCTGATTTGTCAGGGTTTTCCACGCTTGGGGAGTTTGCCGCATCGGGGCTTGCGCCGGAGGAGGCGTATAAGGTTGCGCGGGTGGCGGAGGGGTTGAAGTTTGACCCTGACACGCCGGTGGCAACGGCTTCTGGCGGGGAGCGGCGGCGGGCGGCGTTGGCCAAGTTGTTGGCGGAGGGGCCGGAATTGATGCTTCTCGACGAGCCGACCAACCATCTGGATATTGAGGCAATCGGCTGGCTGGAGGCGGAATTGTCGTCCACGCGGGCGGGGTTTGTGGTGATCTCGCATGACCGGGCATTTTTGAATGCCTTGACGCGGGCCACGCTTTGGGTTGATCGCGGCGAGGTTCGGCGGCAGGATCGGGGCTTTGCGTATTTTGAGGCCTGGCGGGATAAGCATTGGGCGGATGAGGACATGGCGCGTCACAAGCTCAACCGCAAGATCAAGGCAGAGGCGCGGTGGGCGGTCGAGGGAATTTCGGCGCGGCGCAAGCGCAATATGGGCCGGGTGCGGGCGTTAGAGAAGATGCGGGCGGCGCGGGCGGAGCAGATTACCCGGCAGGGCGCGGCGGCGATGGCGTTGGAGGATGGGCCGAAATCGGGGCGCAAGGTGATCGAGGCGCGCGGTATTGCCAAGGCTTTTGCCGGGCGCGAGATTTTGCGGCCGTTTTCGCTGACGGTGAACCGGGGGGATCGGGTCGCGCTGGTGGGGCCGAATGGGGCGGGCAAGACCACGTTGCTGAAGCTGTTGATCGGGGAAATGGCGCCGGATTCGGGGTCGGTCAAGCTGGGGACCGGGCTGGAAATGGCGGTGTTTGATCAGAACCGCTCGACGCTGGATGATGATGCGTCTTTGTGGGAAAATCTGGCGTCGGATCCGGTGTTGGGGATTTCGGGCAAGTCGGATCAGATTTTGGTGCGCGGGGCGCCGAAACATGTGGTCGGGTATTTGAAGGAATTTCTGTTTGACGAGGCGCAGGCGCGGGCGCCGGTGCGGTCTTTGTCGGGCGGGGAGAAGGCGCGGTTGATTTTGGCCAAGTTGATGGCCAAGCCGTCCAATCTGTTGGTGATGGACGAGCCGACCAACGATCTGGACGTTGAAACCCTTGATTTGCTTGAGGAATTATTGGGGGAATATAGCGGCACCGTGCTTTTGGTCAGCCATGATCGCGACTTTCTCGACCGGGTGGCAGCGACGACGATTGCGATGGAGGGCGACGGGCGGGCCACGGTCTATGCGGGCGGTTGGTCGGATTATCTGGCGCAGCGCGGGGAGCGGGAGGATGCGCCAGCCAAGGGGAAGAAAAAGCCGAAACGGGTGGAGAAGCCGGCGGCGAAGGCGGAAAAAATCGGGCTTTCTTTTACCGAGAAGCATCGGTTGGAGGAACTGCCCGCGCTTATGGAGCGGTTGGAGGCGGAGATCGCCAAGTTGGAGGAATTTCTCGCCGATCCGACCCTGTTCAGCGATGCGCCGGCCAAGTTTCAGAAAGCTTCGGAAGCGTTGGTCGAGCGGCAACAGGCGCTGGCGGCGGCAGAAGAAGAATGGCTTGATCTGGCGGAGCGGGGCGGGGCTTGATCGTGCCCCGTCCGCGCGGGTTTAGGGGCCATAAACGGCGTTCAGAGCGAGGAAGGCGATGAGGCCGGTGCCGAGGCAGAGGCCCATCGGGAACTTCCGGTGCGTCCAGCTTACCCAGTCCGGGGTGCGGGCCCGCAATGCGCTGGAGGCGCGGGCGATCCGGTGACCGGCGAAGCCCAGCACAGTTGCGGCGGCGAGGATATAGGCCATCAGGCTGGCATCTGCGAGGGCCACGAAAGGCGCCATCGCGGCGGCGAATTTGGCGTCGCCCGCGCCCATTGCGCCCAGCATGTTGGCGAGGAAGCCGATGATCAGGATCACCGCGAAATGCGCGTATCGCCAGAGATAGGCGTCGAGGGGCAGGGCGAACAGGCCCAAAACGGCGTAGCTGATCAGCAGGGCCAGCACCGCCAGGTTGGGGATTTTCATCCGCGCCATGTCGTTGAACGCCACCCAGATGCCGATCGGCACGGCGGGGATGAGGAACCAGAGGGCCGCCTGGGCCGGTTGTGCAAATTCCATCAGGAGGCCACGTTGGCTTCAAGGGCACGCAGGGCG
>PDRY01000008.1 GCA_002748265.1 Rhodobacterales bacterium | reverse complement strand
CAGGTCAAGACCGAACAGCCGAACCTGCCTTCGACCGATGTGATGGACGCCGCCGCGCGCGCCCGTTCGGTGATGGAAATTCAACAGGACATCGCGCATCGTCGCCGTCGCAAAATGGCGATGCTGTTCTTGCGTCTGGCCTGTCTGGTGCTGCTGCCGACCCTGATCGCGGGCTATTATTATTACGCCATCGCCACGCCGATGTATGCGACCAAATCCGAGTTCGTCATTAAAACGGCAGGCGGAGGTGCGTCTGGCGCGGCCAGTTTGTTCGCTGGCTCGGCGCTGGCCACCGTTCAGGATTCCATCACCGTTCAGAGTTACCTGTCCTCGCGCGACGCCATGCTGCGCCTCGACGGTGATCTGGGCTTCAAGGCGCATTTCCAGAACCTAGAGATCGACCCGCTGCAACGGCTTGACCCGGACGCGACCAATGAACGGGCCTATGCGGTTTACAAAGACCGGGTAAAAATCGGCTTTGATCCGACCGAAGGCATCATCAAGATGGAAGTGGTCGCCGCCGATCCCGAGACCTCCGCCGCTTTTTCCAATGCGTTGATTCGTTACGCCGAGGAGCGGGTCATAGACCTGACCCAGCGGTTGCGTGAAGATCAGATGGCCGGGGCGCGCGAGAGCTATGAAGAAGCGGAACAGGCCATGCTGGCCGCGCAGAATGAGGTGCTGCGTCTGCAACAGGAAATGGGCGTGTTCGACGCGACTTCCGACGCCGCCGCCGTGATGGGGCAGATCAGCGGGCTGGAGACCCAGCTTCAACAGAAAAACCTGCAATTACAACAGCTTCTGGACAATGCCCGGCCCAATCAGGCACGGGTTGAGGGGGTGCGCGGGGATATTCGCCGCCTGGAAGCGCTGATCGCGGACCTGCGCTCGAAACTGACGGTGGCCGGGGGCAGTTCGGGCAATTCGCTGGCCTCGGTTTCGGGGCAGTTGCGCATCGCGGAGACCAATCTGGCGACCCGCACCGCGCTGATGCAACAGGCGTTGCAGCAGTTGGAGGTGGCGCGTATCGAGGCTAACAAACAGACGCGGTTTCTCGAACCTGGCGTGACCCCCGTCGCGCCGGACGAGCCGACCTATCCGCGCGCCTTCGAGAATACGATTCTTGCTTTCCTGATCTTCTCCGGCATTTACCTGATGGTCTCGCTCACCGCGTCGATCCTGCGCGAACAGGTTTCGAGCTGATGGGACGGCAGGTTGCGGTCGGGCCGGTTACGCTGGGCAACGACCTGCCGCTGGCGCTGATCGCCGGGCCGTGTCAGCTTGAGGGGCTGGACCATGCGCTGCGCATTGCCGACAGCCTCGCCGCCGCTTGCGATGCCGCCGGGATCGGCCTGATTTTCAAGGCCAGTTTCGACAAAGCTAACCGCACCTCGCTTGACGGCAAACGCGGACCGGGCCTTGAGGCGGGGCTGGAAATGCTGGCGCAGGTCAAGGCGCGGAGCGGCCTGCCGGTGCTGACCGATATTCACGCCCCCGAACAGGCCGCGCCGGTGGCACAAGTGGCGGATGTGTTGCAAATCCCCGCCTTCCTGTGCCGCCAGACCGACCTTTTGGTCGCGGCGGCAAAGACCGGCGCCGTGGTGAATGTGAAAAAGGGCCAGTTCCTCGCGCCGTGGGACATGGCGGCGGTGGCGCAGAAAGTGTCTGGCTCCGGCAACGACAACATCCTGCTGACCGAACGCGGCGCGTCCTTTGGCTATAACACGCTGGTCGCCGATATGCGCGCGCTGCCAATCATGGCCGGGCTGGGCTACCCGGTGGTGATGGACGCGACGCACGCGGTGCAGGCGCCGGGGGGGCAGGGCGCGGCTTCGGGCGGCGACCGGCGCATGGCCCCGGTGCTGGCGCGCGCGGCGGCGGCGGTGGGCGTGGCGGGCATCTTCCTCGAGACCCACCCGGACCCGGACGCAGCCCCCTCGGACGGCCCCAACATGATCCGCCTCTCCGACATGCCCGCCCTGATCCAGACTCTCGCCGCGCTTGACACCATCGCCAAATCCGCGCCGATCCAGATAACTTGAGGTATCCAATGGCCATTCTTTCCCGCATCCTGCTCATCCTCACCCTGACCTGCGCGCCGCTTACGGCTTTTGCGCAAGAGGGCACGATTACCGCCGATCCGACCACGGTGGTCGAACAGGCGGAAAAGGATGCGGCGATTGCCGTGACCATCCGCGACATCCTCGGCGAGTTGAAGGGCTATGAGGACGTGACCGTCGCCGTGTCCGAAGGCGTGGTTTCCCTGCGTGGCACCATCCTGTTTGCGGACAAGCTCGAGGAGCTGGACGGGCTGGTTTCGCGGGTTGAGGGCGTTGTGGCCATCGAGAACGAGGTGGCCCTGTCCGCCTCTGTCACCGACCGGCTGGCCCCGGTGCTGGAAAGACTTGTGTCGCGGGTCAAACAGGGCGTGGCTTACCTGCCGCTGGCCGCCATCGCGCTGCTCGCTGCCTTCCTCATGGTCTGGTTCGGCTTTTTCCTCGCCCGTCTGCGCCAGCCCTGGGACCGCCTGGCGCCCAACGCCTTCATCGCCGACATTTACCGCATGGTGATCCGCCTGATGGGCATGTTGGCGGGGGTTGTGGTGGCGCTCGACATCCTTGGTGCAACGGCGCTGTTGTCGACCGTGCTGGGCGCGGCGGGGATCATCGGTCTCGCCATCGGTTTTGCGGTGCGCGACACGGTGGAGAATTTCATCGCCTCGGTGCTGTTGTCGATCCGCCAACCCTTCCGGCCAAACGATGCGGTTGAAATCGGCGGTGACGAGGGCAATGTCATCCGCCTGACCAGCCGCGCCACCATCCTGTTGAGCTTTGACGGCAACCATATCCGCATCCCGAATTCCACCGTGTTCAAAAGCCGGGTGGTGAATTATTCGCGCAACCCCGAGCGCCGGTTTGGCTTTGAGTTGGGCGTGGCCTATGGCACCGACCTCGCCGCCGCGCGTCGCCTTGGCGAAGAAACCATCGCCGCGCTGCCTTTCGTGCTGGACAAACCCGCCGTGTCGAGCTGGATCACCGAGCCGGGGGACAGCGCGGTTGGCATCCGTTTTGTCGGCTGGATCGACCAGCGCAAAACCGGGCGGCTGGGCGCCAAGTCCGAGGCGATCCGGCTGGTGCTGGACGCTTTTGATGCGGCGGGCATTTCCATGCCGGAACCGACCTACCGCGTGATCAACTCGACCGCCAAACCCGAGAAGAAACCCGCGCGGAAAACCGCAAGCGCCGCGATGGAAACCGGGGTGCATGACGAGTTGGAAATCATGCGCATGGTGGACGACGAACGCGCCACCGGCGAAGGCGAGGATCTGCTCAACGCCGCCGCAGCGGAGGAATGATCCGAAAGCGCGCGCGTCCCGGAGAATTTTTGCGCAATTTCGCACGTTTTTGGGGTTGCAGCGCCGCCCGGCTTTGATTAGGAAAACCCGCACCGTTGGGGTGTAGCCAAGTGGTA
>PDRY01000022.1 GCA_002748265.1 Rhodobacterales bacterium | reverse complement strand
CGTGATCGCAGCCGTCAGCGTCGTCTTCCCGTGGTCAACGTGACCAATCGTGCCAATGTTAACGTGCGGTTTCGTACGTTCAAACTTTTCCTTAGCCATAGCCGTAGCCTTCTGTTCTGAGGGGCCTCGGCGGCCCTGTTACGTCGCGCGCATGTAGCCCCGCACAGCCGGGAAATCAAGCCCGGTTGCAAAACCACAGCCCCGCCGATCCCCGCGCCCGTTTCTTCTTATTTGCGGAAATACCTCGGAGGTGTGGAGGCCGAGCCTCCACGGCCTGTCGGCGGGGCTCGACGCCCCGGCGCCAGGCCCCAACCGTCAGGTGAACCGGTTATCCTGAGGAAACCCGCGCGGCGCCATGCGTCCGGCAGAGGCGCGAGGCCCCATCCATTCGTCCAGCTCCGGCCGCGCGACCGTCCGCGTGCGCCCGGCAGGATCCTTCCAGGTCAGGCCCTCTTCAACCGCGAAAACCCGCGCATCCGAGAGCCCGCCATCCTTGAACTTTTGAAGGCGAACGCCCTTGCCGCGCCCCATCTGAGGCAGATCGCCCACCGGGAACACCAGCACCTTACGGTTCTCTCCGACGCAGGCGATATGATCGCCGCTCACAGGAGCCGCGATCAACGCCCGCACGCCGTCACGCAGGTTGAGCACCTGTTTGCCGGTTCGGGTCTGCGCCAGAAGATCGTCTTCGGCCGCAATGAACCCATCCCCCGCAGAGGACGCAAACAACCGCCGCGCGCCCGCTTTGTGGGCGAAAATATCCACGATCTCCACGTCATTGGGCAAATCGACCATCAGACGCAAAGGCTCTCCCATCCCGCGCCCGCCGGGGAGGGCCGTCACCGCGACGGTGAAAACGCGCCCGTTCGAGGCCAGCACAAGCAGCCTGTCCGTCGTCTCCGCGTGGAAGATGAACCGGGGGCCGTCACCGTCCTTGAACTTCAGTTCGCGGGCCAGGTCGATATGGCCGGTCATCGCCCGCACCCACCCCATCTTGGAGCACACCACCGTCACCGGCTCGCGTTCGATCAGAGCTTCCGGCGCGATCTCGATCGCCTCGCCGGCCTCGGCAAAGCTGGTGCGCCGCGCGCCGCCGGGGCTGCGGGCGCCGAACTGCTTGCGGGTCTCGCGCAGCTCTTCCGCGATTCGCGCCCATTGGCTGCCGTCATTTTCAAGAAGGTCTTCGAGCCCCGCCCGCTCTTCGAGCAAGGCGCTCTGCTCGGCCCGCAGTTCCATCTCCTCAAGGCGCCGCAAGCTGCGCAGGCGCATATTGAGGATCGCATCTGCCTGCACTTCCGTCAGCGTGTCATCACCCGGCGCGGGAGAGACATAATCGGCCTCAGATGTGGCGCGCACGAAATCGCTGCCCCACCGCTCCCGCATCAAGGCCGCCTTGGGCGCTTCATCGTAGCGGATGATGTCGATCACGCGGTCTAGGTTCAGGAACGCTGTGATCAGCCCTTCCAACACTTCCAGCCGGTGGTCGATCTTTTCCATCCGGTGGCGCGAGCGGCGCAGGAGCACGTCACGGCGGTGATCGAGGAAGGCGCGCAGCACCTCCTTGAGCGAACAGACCTTCGGGGTCACCCCGTCGATCAGCACGTTCATGTTCAGCGAGATCCGCACCTCCAGGTCGGTGTTGCGGAACAGAAGGCCCATCATCAGATCCGGGTCGACGGTCTTGGCCCGCGGCTCCAGAACGATGCGGATGTCATCGGCGCTCTCATCGCGGACATCAGCCAGAAGCGGGACCTTCTTGGTCTGGATCACCTCGGCCAGCTTTTCGATCAGCTTGGATTTCTGCACCTGGTAGGGGATTTCGGTGACGACGATCTGCCACTGTCCCCGGCCCAGATCCTCGCGCTCCCAACGGCAGCGCAGCCGGAAGCCTCCGCGCCCGGTGCGGTAGGCTTCGGCAATCGATTCGGAGCTTTCAACGACAACACCGCCGGTCGGGAAATCGGGACCGGGGATGAAGTTCAACAGCGTCTCATCGCGCGCATCCGGGGTCTTGATCAGATGCAGGCAGGCCCCGATCAGATCGTCCAGATTGTGCGGCGGGATATTCGTCGCCATCCCCACGGCGATCCCGCTGGCGCCATTGGCCAGAAGGTTCGGGAAGGCGGCGGGCAACACGACGGGCTCTTGCAGGGTGCCATCGTAATTGTCGCGAAAATCGACGGCATCTTCGGCGAGCCCTTCCAGCAGCGCTTCGGCCGCAGCGGTCATCCGCGCTTCGGTGTAACGGCTGGCGGCGGGGTTATCCCCGTCGATATTGCCGAAATTCCCCTGCCCGTCGACCAGCGGATAGCGCATGGCGAAATCCTGAGCGAGCCGGGCCATGGCATCATAAATCGCCGCGTCCCCGTGGGGGTGGTAGTTCCCCATCACGTCGCCCGCGATCTTGGCCGATTTTCTGAAACCGCCATTGGAGTTCAGCTTCAGCTCACGCATCGCGTAGAGGATACGGCGGTGCACCGGCTTAAGCCCGTCGCGCGCATCCGGCAACGCGCGGTGCATGATGGTGCTCAGCGCATAGGTCAGGTAGCGGTCGCCAAGGGCACGGCGCAGAGGTTCGGCCAATTGGCGAGGGCCGATTTCGGTGTTGTTTGTCGTATCGCTCATAGATGTGGTGTAGCTTTGCCGCGATGGGCGGTAAAGACACCACTGGGACGGCGGGTCGCATTTTCCCTCTGCTGCCTAAGCAGTGCTATGCTAGGCCCGTGGTCCACAACGGAACGACTGATTCTCGGGGGCGTGTTAGTGAAACGTTTCATCTTGCTGACCTTAATCGTATTGGCCTGGGCCTTCTGGGAGCTGTCCGGCGGCACCAGCTTTGAGCCTGCCGTTGCTCCTGACGTCGTGGTCAGCGATGCAAGCGATGTCGCCGCCCCGGTGATCCCATCCGAGCCGCAAAGGCCTGCCGCGACTCCGCCCCAACCGGCCACACCTGCTGTGCAGCCCGTCGCGGCTCCCACGCCCGAACCGGTGCGCCCCGCTGAGCCCACCCCACAGGCTCAGCCCGAACAGACCCCGGCCCCGGAACCTGTGGCCGAGCCCGAACCGGTGGCCGAGCCCGCCCCGGCGCCGACGCCTGCCCCTCAGGCCAATAACGGATTGGCCGCGCTCGACATGCGGTCCGTTGATGCCACGCGGGTCAACCTGCGCTCTGGTCCGTCCACCGACTACCGTGTGCTCGACACGCTCAGCCAAGGCACCATCGTCGAAGTGCTTGAGATCGACACCTCCCCAGAGGAGCCCTGGGTGCGGCTGATGGTCGTCGCCACTGGACTGGAGGGCTGGATGGCCGAACGGTTCCTGATCCGCCAGTGACCCAGCGTTCCATCCTTATCACCGGCGCGTCCTCCGGGATCGGACATGACGCCGCGCTGACGCTGGCGAGCCAGGGCTGGCGCGTCTTTGCGACCGTCCGGCGGGAAGAGGATCGCGCCCCGCTGGATCAGGCGGGCATCACCAGCCTGCTAATGGACTACACCGATGACGGGTCGATCCACGCCGCCTTGGAAGCTGTTCTAGCGCGAACCGGCGGCACGCTGGATGCGCTCTACAACAATGGCGCCCACGCGATCCCCGGCGCGCTCGAAGACCTGCCGACCGATGCGCTGCGGGCCATCTTCGAGGCGAATTTCTTCGGCTGGCACACCCTGACCCGCGCCGTGATCCCGGTGATGCGCGCGCAGGGGCATGGGCGGATCGTCAACTGTTCTTCCGTGCTCGGCTTTGTCGCGAGCCCGTGGAAAGGCGCCTATATCGCTACGAAATTCGCGCTCGAAGGTCTGACGGACACGTTGCGCATGGAGATGGCGGACACACCGATCCATGTCATTTTGCTACAACCGGGCCCCATCGGCACCCCGTTCCGGGCCAATTCGATTCCCCATTTCGAACGTTACGTGAACTGGCGCGAAAGCCCCCGGCGGGCGCAATACGAAGGCGGGCTGCTCAAGAGGCTCTACGATCCCGGCCCGCCGCCGCGGTTCGAGCTGCCGCCATCCGCCGCCACCCGCCAGTTGATTCGCGCCCTCGAAGCGGAGCGCCCGCGCGCCCGCTATCAGGTCACTGTTCCCACGCGGATTGCCGGGGCGTTACGCCGCTTTGCCCCGCCCCGCTTGCTGGACCGCGTGCTGTCGCGCAGCTAGGGTCTCGCGACTCACGAAAGGATGCCCCATGGCCGATGACCCGCTTTTCCTGCTCGTGCTGCTGTCGTGTGGCGCGGTTGCGATCATCCTGATGTTCGGGATCGGCACGTTCGGCAAAGGCGGCGAATTCAACCGCCGCCACGCAAACCGCATCATGCGGTGGCGCATTATCGGGCAGGCGATTGCGATCGCCCTGATCCTCTTGTTCGTTTGGCTGCGCAGCAAGGGAGGCGCGTGATGGTTGTTCTCAACAAGATCTACACCCGCACGGGCGATGGCGGCGACACCGCCCTGGGCGATGGCTCGCGCCGCCCCAAACATGACGCCCGCGTGGAAGCCTATGGCACCGTGGACGAGCTGAACGCCGCGCTCGGGCTTGCCCGGCTCTTTGCCCATGGGCCGATGATCGCGCGCCTGTCGGCGATCCAGAACGATCTGTTCGATCTGGGCGCGGATCTCTGCCGCCCCGACATGGAGAAAGACAGCGAGGCGCCCTATGAGGTGCTGCGCATGATCGACACTCAGGTCGACCGGCTGGAGCACGAAATCGACCTAATGAACGCCCAACTTGCTCCGCTGCGCAGCTTCATCCTGCCCGGCGGCACCCAGCTTTCGGCCCACCTGCATCTGGCGCGCACCATCGCCCGCCGCGCGGAGCGCCGCGCGACCGACCTGGCCACGATTGAGGACGTGAATCCCCCCGCGATCCGCTACCTCAATCGGCTGAGCGATTGGCTGTTCGTGGCCGCCCGTCAGGCCAATGACGGCGGGGTGAGCGATATCCTTTGGGAACCGGGCGCCCATCGGGGATGATAGCGATCACAGACTTGACGCGCACGTCAAGAACGTGGCGGCAAGCTGACATTTAGAGCAATTTTGCTCTGTTAGACGGGCGCGGAGCGGGTTACGACTTCCTCCGACCTGAGGATCAACTTGAGGGAGAGAAACGCGATGAAGGTGATCGTGCCTGTGAAGCGCGTGATCGACTACAACGTGAAAGCCCGCGTCAAAGCGGACGGTAGCGGTGTCGATCTTGCCAATGTGAAGATGTCCATGAACCCCTTCGACGAAATTGCCGTCGAAGAGGCGATCCGCCTGAAGGAAGCGGGCAAGGCCGATGAGGTCGTTGCCGTGTCCATCGGCGTGAAGCAGGCGCAGGAAACCCTGCGCACCGCGCTCGCCATGGGCGCCGACCGCGCGATTTTGATCAATGCCGCGGACGATGTGCACCAGGACATCGAGCCTCTGGCCGTCGCCAAGCTGCTCAAAGCCGTCATCGACGAAGAGCAGCCGGGTCTGGTGATCGCGGGCAAGCAAGCCATCGACAATGACCTGAACGCCACCGGCCAGATGCTGGCCGCGCTGCTGGGCTGGTCCCAGGCGACCAACGCCAACACCGTGGAAATCGACGGCGACAGCGCCGTGGTGACCCGCGAAGTGGATGGCGGCCTGCAGACCGTGAAGGTGAAGATGCCCGCCATCATTACCGCCGACCTGCGCCTGAATGAGCCGCGCTACGCGTCGCTGCCCAACATCATGAAGGCGAAGAAGAAGCCTCTGGATGAAAAGACCGCCGCTGATTACGGCGTCGATACCGCCCCGCGTCTGGAGATCGTGAAGACCTCCGAGCCCGCCGAGCGCAAAGCTGGCGAAATGGTCGGCTCTGTCGATGAGCTGGTGGCGAAACTCAAAGATGCGGGGGTGGTGTAATGGCTGTTCTGCTGATTGCTGAAGTTGACAAGGGTGAACTGGCCCTGGACGCGACCGCCAAGGCGATGACTGCTGCCAAGGCTCTGGGCGACGTGACCGTTTTGGTTGCGGGCGAAGGGGCCTCCGGGGCCGCCGAAGCCGCCGCCAAGATCGACGGTGCCGCCAAGGTGATCCACGTTGATGACGCCGCCTATGGTCACAACCTGGCTGAGCCGATGGCCGATCTGGTCGTCGCCATGGCTGGTGATTTCTCGCATATCGTGGCGCCCGCCACGGTGTCCGCCAAAAACATCCTGCCCCGCGTCGCGGCGCTTCTGGATGTCATGGTGATCACCGATGTGACCGCCGTCGTCGATGCCGACACGTTCGAGCGCCCGGTCTATGCCGGTAACGCGATCCAGACCGTGAAATCGGCTGACGCGACCAAGGTTCTGACCGTGCGGACTTCGACCTTTGACGCCGCTGGCGAAGGTGGTTCCGCCGCCGTCGAGGCCGGTGAAGCCAAAGGCAATCCGGGCCTGTCCGAATGGGTCGAAGACAAGCTGGCCGAAAGTGATCGGCCCGAGCTGACCTCGGCCGGTGTGGTCGTCTCCGGTGGTCGCGGTGTCGGGTCCGAAGAGGACTTCGCCCTGATCGAGAAGCTCGCCGACAAGCTGGGCGCCGCTGTTGGCGCGTCCCGCGCTGCGGTCGATTCGGGCTACGCGCCGAACGACTGGCAGGTGGGCCAGACCGGCAAGGTCGTCGCCCCCGAGCTCTACATCGCCGTCGGTATCTCCGGCGCGATCCAGCACCTCGCCGGGATGAAGGACAGCAAGGTCATCGTCGCGATCAACAAGGACGAAGAGGCCCCGATTTTCCAGGTTGCCGATTACGGCCTGGTTGCGGACCTGTTCCAAGCTGTGCCCGAGCTGACCGAAAAGCTCTGAGCGAGGCTCAAGACCTACGGAAAGGCCGCCCCAAAGGGCGGCCTTTTTCGTTGCTCAGGGCCCGGCTTCGGCGCGCCTTGGCTCCGTGGTTCGGCCCTCATGTCCCGCCAGGACGCGGCGCAGAGGGCCGGTGAGGATCGCAGCGGCCTGGCGGTGCGCCCCCACCCCAAGGAGTTGCCGCGCCATGGGCTCATCGGACGGATCGAACACCATACCATCGGTGTCGCCCGCCATGACCCGGCGTGAGGGGCTCAGCTCCACCACGGTTCGGGTGGCGGGGCGCACGGTTTCGATCATCTCCCGCGTGATGAACAGCGGCTCCGCGCCGGGCAGATCGTCCGGGTCAACAGCACCATCAAGCGGCTCCTGATCTGAAAACCAGAAGAGAATCACCGGGCGCCCAATCTCCTCAATCAGGGTCTTCGTGCGCGCGGTCCAGGCAGCACGCAGCTCCTCTTCGACGATGGTGAAGCGGTGGGGATCGGTCGCGCGCAGTTCCCCCAGAAGATGACGGGTGAAGCTGTAATCCGCGAAATCAATTTCAGGATAGAGCCTCTGCAACACGGTCGAGGCGCGCAAGAAGCGGTCATTGCGGCGCGGGTGCACGGTATAGAACCGATTGGACAGATTATGCGCGCCCAGCACCTGCAGCACGACGGCCCGCGCGCTATGGGCGGCCTCCCACACGGTTCGGTCCTTGCGAAACGCGTCGATCCCGGCGTTGACGCAGGCCATATTGATGCAGGGCAGGCCCAGCACCCGCTCCAGCAGGGCGGGATAGGGCTGCTCGATGAACTTGCCGTACGTGTCCGTGCTGCCCAGAAACAGAAGGTAGTCCCCGGTCAACCGACGCCGGGGACCACGAAAGGCCAGACGCGAATCGCCATAGCGGCAGATCGCGGCGGGAACACGCGGCGCCGGGGCGAGATAGGGCTTCATCGGGGATCTCCAACGGGTGACATGAAGCCACTTTGGCGCCGCGCACCTTTCCCAAAGCCTAACCTTAAAATTGGAAATAATTCCGCAGCGTCACCCGACGCTTGAGACCATTTCGCAGCGCCCCTATGGTGACCCGTGAAACGGCACGGAGAAAGCGTGATGGAGATCAAGAGCGTTGGCGTCATCGGCGCCGGTCAGATGGGCAACGGCATCGCTCATGTCTTTGCGCTGACAGGCCACGAAGTGATTCTGACAGATGTCAGCGAAGAGGCCCTGAGCCGCGCGAAGGACATTGTGGCCAAGAACCTCGACCGTCAGGTGTCGCGCGACAAGATCACCGCCCAGACCCGCGACGAAGCCGTCGCCCGGATCCGCACCACGCCGAAGCTGGCCGATATTGGCGGCACCGATCTGGTGATCGAAGCCGCGACCGAACGCGAGGCGATCAAGCAGGCGATTTTCGAGGATCTCCAGCCGCATCTTGCGGATCACACGATCCTCACCTCGAACACCTCCTCGATCTCGATCACCCGGCTGGCCAGCCGCACCGACCGGCCCGAGCGGTTCATGGGGTTCCACTTCATGAACCCCGTGCCGGTGATGCAACTGGTGGAACTGATCCGCGGCATCGCCACCGACAAGGAGACCTTCGACACGCTCCTCGCCGTGGTCGAAAAACTCGGCAAGACGGCGGCCACCGCCGAAGACTTCCCGGCCTTCATCGTGAACCGCATCCTGGTGCCGATGATCAATGAGGCGATCTACACGCTCTATGAGGGCGTCGGGAACGTGAAGTCGATCGACATGGCGCTGAAACTGGGCGCGAACCACCCGATGGGGCCGCTGCAACTGGCCGATTTCATCGGGCTCGACACCTGCCTTGCGATCATGCACGTGCTGCATGACGGGCTGGCGGATACGAAGTATCGCCCCTGCCCGCTTCTGGTGAAATATGTCGAAGCCGGGTGGCTGGGCCGCAAATCAGGCCGAGGATTTTACGACTATTCGGGCGAAACGCCGGTGCCCACGCGCTAAGCCGGAGCCGCGCCTAGTGCGAGCGTTTGGTCGCGCAGCCATGCCATGAACCCGCGCGGATCGGTGATCCGCGCCTCATAGTCGCGGGGCGTGATTGGCGCGCCGATGACCGGGGCCTGCGGCCTGTGCATCGACCGCACGATCTCGTGCAGGAGCAGGCCTTGCCGCAGCGTGGGCGACACGCGATTGGCGATCTGATAGGCCCGCGAATTGGTGCCGGGAAAGAAGCACGGCACAACGGTCGCGCCGGAGCGGCGGATCATCTTTGCGGTAAAGACGTTCCACGGCGCCTCAACCACCGGCCCAAAAGCGGTGTCAGAGGTCGCAACGACCCCGGACGGGAACAGAGCGACCAACCCGCCATCGGCCAGATGGTCCATGGCCTTGGACCGCATCTCGATCATCATGGCCTGCGCATTGGGCTCGTGGGGAAACGGCACCGGGATCATGTAGCTGGCGGCGGTCTCGTCGATCCCGTTCAGGATTGAGCGCGACAGGATCCGATAATCGGGCCGCACGCGGCCCACCAGATCGGCCAGGATCATACCATCGACCAAGCCATGCGGGTGGTTGGCGACCAACACCACCGGTCCTTCTTTTGGGATATGCGCCATCTGCTCGGCAGGGGTCATCAGGTCGATCCCCATGGTGCCAAGGGCTCCGCGCCAGAACGCCTGCCCCGTCGGGGCACCGCGCCGTTCGAATTCGCGGATCTTGCGCAGCACGGTCAGCTTGCCAGTCATCCATTCGACCGCGCGGATCGCGTTGCGTTTCGCGGCGCTGTCGAAGGTGTTGGCATAGGTCAGTGTGCGCCGGTCATAGACCCGTGGGGCCGGCTCCATCGGAGCACCAGGTTCCGCCAATCCATTTCGGATAAAATCGCTCATGTCGCTCATCCCCCTCGCAGTGGCGCACCGCCGCTCTGCGTGCCCTACTGGCCTTCACCGAACTTGTCGGCCACCAGAGCCTCGACGGCATCTGCAAGCTTCTCGGCCTCGGGGCCCGAGGTTTCCACTTCGATAAAGGTTCCCATGGATGCTGCCAACATCAAAAGCCCCATGATGCTGTCCCCGCCCGCGCTGTCCCCGTCCTTGTAGACGGTGGCGGATGCGTCATGTTGATCCACCACCTCAACGAGCTTGGCAGAGGCGCGGGCATGCAGCCCTTTCACATTGACGATCTTCAGACGACGGCGGTCGGTCATTCGGTCTTCCTTTGAAAGCAGGCGCTACCGGGGGGCCGGGTTGTAGCTGGACAGGTATTTGCGGCCTGCATCCTCGGCCCGCGCCACAGCATCGTGGATCGGACGGTGGCGCGATTGCACCAGCTTCACCAGCATCGGCAGGTTGGCCCCGAATAGGATGTGCCGATCCTGCGCGAGGCAGGCAGGGATCGATAGGTTGGACGGAGAGCCACCAAACATGTCGACGACAACGACGACACCTTCCCCGCGATCCACGCTATCGGCGGCGTCCTTGATCTCGGCGGTTTTGGCGTCACGGTCGCATTCGGCGCCGATCTTGATGGCCCGCATCCCGTCCTGGCGACCCAGCACATGCTCCACTGCGGCCAGATATTCAGCCGCCAACCCGCCATGTGCCACGATCACAATGCCGATCACCCGTGCACCCCTCTTCACGCTCGCATCTTTGTCAGGGCGCGCCGTGGTCCGCGCGCTCCAGTTCCCTGTGCCGTATTGACACCTGCCAACCCTGATCCGCAAGGGTCTTCGCCATCGCTTCGGCCAGTGTGACCGAACGGTGCCGCCCGCCCGAGCAGCCAAATCCAATGGACAGGTAGGTCTTCCCTTCGGCCTTGTAGGCTGGCAGCAGAAGCGCCGTCAGATCCGCAACGCGGGAAAAGAACGGCTCAAACAGAGGATCCCCCGCGACGTATTCAGCCACAGCCGGGTCGCGGCCGTCACCGGGGCGGAGCGCCTCCACCCAATGGGGATTGCGCAGAAAACGCACGTCGAACACCAGATCGAGCCCCCGTGGCAGGCCACGTTTGTAGCTGAAGCTCTGCACCTGGACCGAAAGAGCGCGCCCGCCCTCCGGTGCAAAGAGCCGTTCAACCTCGGCACGCAGATTGTGAACCGTAAGATCAGAGGTGTCGATGAGATAGTCCGCGCCGTCGCGCAGCTCCTGCGTCATGACGATCTCGCTCTCGATCGCTTGCTGCGCGGTCAGATTGCCCCCCAGGGGATGCCTGCGGCGGGTCTCTGAATAGCGGCGCACCAGTATGTCCGCGCGGCAATCCAGGAACAGGATCTGCGGGCGCCATTCGGTGTGTCCGTCCAACCGCGCACGCTGAGCCAGCAGCTCTCGCGGGTCGAAGTCGCGGTTGCGCACATCGACACCGATGGCCAAAGGCCGGTCAGGCCCAGACGCCTGCAACAGATGCGGCAAAAGGCGCTGCGGCAGGTTGTCGATCACCTCATAGCCCAGGTCTTCGAGCGCACGCAGCGCGGTCGAACGCCCGGCCCCGGAGGCTCCGGTCACAAAGATCAGCCGCCGTTTGGCGGGGAGGTCAGCATCAGTCACGTGGCAAGCCCATAGGTCAAAAGCAGCTTCAAGGCAGCGCCAGAATGCCCAGCCTCGGGGGTGCGGATCAAGGGAAACGAAAGGCCCATCACCTGCCTGTGAGCAGGCTCGGGCAAGCGGCTCTCCTCTAAGGTGTCCAGATCCAGCACGGCATGCAGCGGAACCGGCCCCACGGCCGGGCAGCGCAAAAGCCCCAGCCCGCGCGCTTCGATCATACCGCGGATCGGCTCGGGCGCGCTCAGGATCACCTGATCCTCGCGCCGCACCAGATCGACCTGATCATCCGCGATCAAACCGGCCCCGATCCCGATCAGATCAAGCGCAAGGCGCGATTTGCCCGCGCCCGACATTCCCAGGATCAGCAGCCCCCGCCCGGCCACCTCGACGGCGCTTCCGTGGAGACGGTCGCGCCGAAATGTCACAGCGGAAGGCCGACGACGAAGCGCGCGCCAAGCGGCTCCGAGGTCACGTCGGCTTCGGTCGGGCGGATGTTCTCCGCCCAGATCACACCGCCATGGGCTTCGACGATCTGCTTCGAGATCGCGAGTCCCAAGCCGGAGTTGTTCCCGAACTGCCCGGCGGGCCGATGCGAATAGAACCGGCGGAAAATCTTGGTCAATGCGGCCTCGGGGATGCCGGGGCCGGTGTCTTCGACCACGACAATCACACGGTTGTCACGCCGCCGCGCCCAGACACGGATCGCATCGCCGTCCTCGCAAAAGGACATCGCGTTGGTGATCAGGTTCACGAAAACCTGCGCAAGGCGCCCTTCGAGGCCGGAGATTTCGATCACCTCGTCGGGCAGATCCGTGATGTAATCGATCCGCTGCTCTTTCGCCTGCTGGCCCAGATAGCTGTTCAGATTGCCCAGCATCGTCATCAGATTAAAGGTCGCCTCTTCTTCTTTCACCAGCTCGCTATCAAGCCGGGAGGCGTTGGAGATGTCGCTGACTAGCCGGTCAAGCCGCTGCACGTCGTGCTCAATGACCTCCAGCAACCGGACGCGGTGATCTTCCCGTTTAGCGTTGCGCAGCGTCCCCACGGCGGAGCGCAGCGAGGCGAGCGGGTTCTTGATCTCATGAGCGACATCCGCCGCGAACTGTTCATTGACCTCGATCCGGTCGTAAAGCGCCGCGACCATGCCGCGCAGCGCTCCCGACAGGCGGCCGATCTCGTCGGGGCGACCGGTCAGATCGGGGATGCGGACCCGCGCAGGCGCCATCTTGCGGGCGTTCTTCTCCCGCCCAAGTTCTGCCGCCGCAGCCAAATCGGAAAGCGGGTTGGCGATGGTCGAGGCCAGCACAAGGCTGAGCCCGATGGACACCAGGATCCCAAGAACGAACATCTTGAACAAAAGCTCGCGTTCCTGGCGGACCAGCCCGTCGATCTCTCCGGCGGCGGAGGACAGCACCACAGCCCCTACAGGCGCCCCCGCGTGAAGGATCGGCGTCCCGACCGTCAGGATGATCGCGCCCGACCCGTTCTGGCCCGTATCCACGGTGGTCGGGCCGCTCAGCGCCGCGCGGGCAATGGCTTCCAGGTCGGTCTCACCGCCCGCGCTGACCTGCGCATTGCGCGACAGCAGCCGCGAGGCTTGCTCCCAAACGGTGTTGAAAAAGTCGGTAATAAGCGTCGAGCCCAGCTCGGGCAGGACGACCTGTCCACCGCTGGCGGCGCCGATCAAGATGCCCTCGGGATCGAACACTGTGACGGTGCTGCCCCCGCGCAGATCGAGCGCCTGAAGCGTCGCCACCGCATCGACACCCTCGGCGGTGGCCAGATTGACTGACCCACCCGCAGGAAGCTGCGCTTCGAACACATCTGCGACCAGCTCGGCCTCGGCGCTCAGGCCCCGGGCGCGCTGCCCGATCAGGTTGTCGCGCGAGGGGTTCAGATACAGCACCCCAGCCACCAGCACGACGAGAGCAAGCAGGTTGAACGTGATGATCTTCCGCGCGATGGGGGATTTGTTCAGGGTCAGGAATGAGCGGCGGCGACGGCGGTCCTGAAGCTCGCGCTCGGCCGCGCCATCGGGGGACACCCAATCGTCACCAACAACAACGCCAGACCGGCGCGCAGCGTTGCGCACCGAGCCAAGGTCCGTCACGTCGATCTTATGGGCGGCCGTCATGTCCGCTCCTTACTCTTATTCCTCGTTATACCGATACCCGATGCCGTAGAGCGTCTCGATTGCGGAGAACTCGGGATCCGCCTGGCGCAGCTTCTTGCGCAGGCGTTTGATGTGGCTGTCGATGGTCCGATCGTCCACGTAGACCTGATCGTCATAGGCCACATCCATCAGCTGATCGCGGCTCTTCACAAAGCCGGGCCGCTGCGCGAGGGCCTGAAGCAGCAGGAATTCCGTCACGGTCAGGGACACGTCCTGCCCTTTCCAGGTCACGGCGTGGCGCAGCGGATCCATGGTCAGATCGCCCCGCTCCATGATCTTGGCATCTTCGCTCTCGCCGGTGGCATCGTTGTTCAGCGCATCCTGGCGACGCAGCAGCGCGCGGATCCGCTCCACCAGAAGACGCTGCGAGAACGGCTTTTTCACATAGTCGTCCGCGCCCATCCGAAGGCCAAGCACTTCGTCGATCTCATCGTCTTTCGAGGTCAGGAAGATGACCGGCATCGTGGTTTTCTGACGCAGGCGCTGCAGCAGCTCCATCCCGTCCATGCGGGGCATCTTGATGTCCAGAACCGCCAGATCGGGCAGTTTCTTGTTGAACGCCTCAAGGGCCTGCTGGCCGTCGTGATAGGTGTCCACCTCGAACCCTTCGGCTTCAAGAGTGATAGAAACGGAGGTGAGGATATTGCGGTCATCATCGACCAAAGCGATGCGTGCCATGGCTTGTCGTCCTTCGCTGCTCATGCCTCAGGGCTTTGGCGCCCTGTCTTTTTTCTGCGACCAACATCTTCTTTCCGCAGCGGCGAATCAATCCAAATCTGTCCGATTCGGCACTGACGCCGAGTTTGCCCCCCGGTTCAGGGCGCACAGTGGCACAAATGGCGCGCCGCAGGGTCACTTGTCTGCGTTGGCGATAACACCGGCGTGATGGCGCTAACGTCGAAATTGTCGCCTGTTCTTCGTGTTTGCGCCCATGTAAAGCCGGTCCGTATCGACGACCATGGTGCCGAAAACAGGAGCGAGCACATGACGACTGGACGGGTCAATCCCAAGATGAAACTGGAAGATCAGGGCATCACGGGGGTGGGCGAAGCCTATTATAACCTGCTTGAACCCGCGCTGATCCAGAAGGCGGTGGAAGCCGGCGAAGGCCAGATCGGCCTTGGCGGCACGTTCCTCGTGAACACCGGAAAACACACCGGCCGCTCGCCCAAGGACAAGTTCGTGGTACGCTCCGAGACCACCGAGGACACGATCTGGTGGGATAACAACGCCCCGATGACGCCCGAGTCCTTCGCCCAGCTCAAGACAGACATGCTGGCCCATATGGAGGGCGGCACCTACTTCGTGCAGGATCTCTTCGGCGGCGCCGACCCGGAAAACCGTCTGGACGTGCGCGTCGTGTCCGAACTGGCCTGGCACAACCTCTTCATCCGGCACCTGCTGCGCCGCCCCGAAGCGCATGAGCTGGAAACCTATGTCCCCGAATGGACGATCATCAACTGCCCGAGCTTCAAGGCCGATCCCGAAAAGCACGGCTGCCGGTCCGAAACGGTCATTGCGCTGAACTTCGACGAGAAGGTCATCCTGATCGGCAACACCGAATATGCCGGTGAGAACAAGAAGAGCGTCTTCACGCTGCTCAACTACATCCTGCCGGGCAAAGGCATCATGGCGATGCACTGCTCTGCCAACCACGCGCCGGACAACCCGGTCGACACCGCGATCTTCTTTGGCCTCAGCGGCACCGGCAAGACGACCCTGTCCGCCGATCCCAGCCGCGTGCTGATCGGGGATGACGAACATGGCTGGTCCGATACCGGCACGTTCAACTTCGAAGGCGGCTGCTACGCCAAGACGATCAGCCTCTCTGCCGAAGCCGAGCCCGAAATCTACGCCACCACGCAGAAATTCGGCACCGTGATCGAAAACATGGTCTACGATCCCGACACGCTTGAGCTGGACTTCGAAGATGACAGCCTGACGGCCAACATGCGCTGCGCCTACCCGCTGCACTACATCTCGAACGCGTCCGAAAGCTCGATGGGCGGGCACCCGAAGAACGTCATCATGCTGACCTGCGATGCGTTCGGCGTGCTGCCTCCGATCGCGCGGCTGACCCCGGCGCAGGCGATGTATCACTTCCTGTCGGGCTTCACCTCGAAGACCCCTGGCACCGAGGTCGGCGTGCTTGAGCCGATCCCGACCTTTTCGACCTGCTTCGGCGCGCCCTTCATGCCGCGCCGCCCCGAGGTCTACGGCAAGCTGCTGCAGGAAAAAATCGGCAAGCACGGCGCGACCTGCTGGCTGGTCAACACCGGCTGGACTGGCGGCGCCTTTGGTAAGGGCTCGCGGATGCCGATCCGCGCGACCCGCGCTCTGCTGACCGCCGCTCTGGACGGCTCGCTTGCAGAAGGCCAGTTCCGTAAGGACGCCAATTTCGGCTTCGACGTGCCGGTAAGCTGCACGGATGTGTCGGACGTTCTGCTGAACCCGCGCCAGACCTGGGACGACGGCGAAGCCTATGACGCGCAGGCGCAAAAGCTGGTGCAGATGTTCGCCGAGAACTTCGAGCAGTATCTGCCCTTCATCGACGAAGACGTGAAGGCTGCTGCTCTGGGCTGATCGCCCCCGGCAACCGTATTGCAAAGGGCGCCTCCGGGCGCCCTTTTGTCATCAACATGTGGCTTGCCCGGCGCGCGGCGTTGACCCAAAGTCCCGGCATGCGCGCTCTGCTAATCCTCTGCTGTTGTCCGACCCTCCTTTGGGGAGGCGTGACCGAGTATGGCGTATCGTGCGCAACCGGGGTCAGCGACACGGATATCGCCCCCGATACCGTCCTGGGAGAAATCAACATCCTCCCGGACGGGCGCGAGATCCTCTGGCCGCAAAGCGAAGTCCCCGCCGCCTTGGGTATCGGGTTCGGCCTGTGGTTCGACACCACATCAGTGCCGCGCGGGATGACGCTGACCACGATTACCCATCCCCCCATGGGGCCCCAGGGCGTGACCCGCGAAAGCTGGAAGACATTCCAGTCCGGTGACACCCAAGAGCCGCATTACGTCGGCTACACCCTGGAGCTGCCCTATGAGTTGGTCCGTGGCCCGTGGCGGGTCGAAGTCACCCGAAACGGGAAAACTCTGGCCGCGCAGGACTTCGTCCTCGTTGCCCCCGAGGCCTATCCCGAAATCATAGCCACCTGTCGCTCTGGAGAGGATTTGGTCAGTTGATGAAACGTCTCGCACTCGCCCTGCTCGCCAGCCCGGTCGCCGCTGATCCGGTCGGGCAAGCCCTGTTTTTGGACAACTGCGCCGCCTGCCACGGCGAAGACGGCACCGGCATCGACAGTGAACCCGACATCCGCGGCCAGTCCGCCGCGCAGCTCAAGCGCGCCTTCAACGGCATGGACGCCATGCCGGAGTTTGCGTTTGAGCCCGATGAGATCGACGCAATCGTCGCGTATCTGCAAATATTAGAAGATCAGGGCTGACCGCCCTTACCCCAGCAGCCCGCGGCGGATCAGGTTCAGCCCGGCGAGCACCAGAACGACCAGCGTCGCCTTGCGGAAGGTCTCCTGATCAATGCGGTCATTGACGGCGAACCCGGCGTTCATCCCCAGAAAGATCGGCAGGATCATTGCAGCTGAAAAGGGCAGCGTCGCCCAGTTCAGGATGCCCGATTGCAGGTGCCCCAGCAGCAAGATCACTCCGCCCAGTCCGAAGATTACCCCCTGAACGACGACCTGAGTCACCTTGGGCGTCTCAAGCGCGACCAGATACATCACGGTTGTCGGGCCCCATGTGCCCGCAACGCCCCCAAGGATCCCCGACAGCGCCGCCGCGATCACCGTCGCCGCCGGGCGCCAGGCGTGGGGAATCACCGGCTTCCAGCCGCTGAGCTGGATCAGGCTCAGCGCGAACACGGGAACGCCCAGCAGCAGGTAAGCCTGCCGGGCGGGCACTTTGCTCATCCATTGGGCGGAGAGGAAGATGAAGATCGCCAGCACGATCAGGTAGACCCGATAATCCTTCATGGCCTGCAACGCGACGCTGGGCCCCTGCCGCAGCATCTGCTGCGCGTTGGAGACCAGGATCGGCAGAATCAGACCCGCCACAACCAGCTTGGGGTCCATGAACAGCGTCAGCGACGCGACGATCACCAGCGGCGCCCCGAAGCCGACGGAGCCCTTCACAAACCCCGCAAGAAACCCAAGGGCAAGGGCGGCGATCATGGGCCAAAGCCCGATCTGAGCAAAGATGTCGAACATGTGGGGATCCTTGATCTTTGGGACGCCTTCCGCGCTCCCCGCGCAACCGTTCACAGAGCGTCGCGCGCAGGGGGCACCATAGCGCTATAGGCACTCCCCCTTCCGGTGTCACGCAAGCCTAACGGTCAGAATAGAACGTGGCGGAATACGCCTGCGCAATCTTGTTGCGCTGCACCTGCGAAGCCCGTATTGCTGCATGAGCAAAAGAAGGAGCCCTCCATGCCCGTTCTCGACAATCTGCTGAGCCTGACCGCCGACGCTCTCCCGCCGCTTGAAGCGCTGCTGGAGAAAGCCACCGCCAAAGTGCGCGAAACGGTCAGCGTCGATGGCCGCGTATCCTCGCGCGAGGTCGAAGCCCACCAGGGGGCGGCGCATGGTCTGGCGTGGCTGGCAACCTATGTCGAATCGCTCAAGGAAATGCAGGGCTGGGCGGAACGTCTGAAGGAAGACGGCAAGTTCGGTGAGATGGAGCAGCTGATCCACCAGATCGCGTTCGGGGAATATCTCTGGCAGGTCTATGGCGGCATCCCGATGAGCCAGGGCGAGATCGTTCGCCTTCAGGATCTGGGCCTGTCGCAGGACGATCAACGCGACCTGATGGCGCCCGCGGTCATGACCCTCACCCAATCGGGCAACACCGAAGCCGCCCGCCTGCGGCTTGTCGCCCTGATGCGCGAGCAATCCGGCGCCACCACCTTCGGCGCCACCGGGCTCGACGAAGAATTCGAAATGATCCGCGACCAGTTCCGCCGCTATGCGGTCGATAAGGTCGAACCCTTTGCCCATGAATGGCACCTCAAGGATGAGCTGATCCCGATCGAGGTCATCAATGAGCTGGCCGAGATGGGCGTGTTCGGCCTGACCATCCCGGAAGAGTTCGGCGGGCTCGGCCTGCCGAAGACCTCCATGGCCGTGGTCTCCGAAGAGCTGTCGCGCGGCTATATTGGGGTTGGCTCGCTCGGCACCCGGTCCGAAATCGCGGCAGAGCTGATCATCTGCGGCGGCACGCAGGACCAGAAAGAAAAGTGGCTGCCCCGGCTCGCCTCGGGCGAGACCCTGCCAACGGCAGTGTTCACCGAACCCAACACCGGCTCCGACCTTGGCTCCCTGCGCACCCGCGCTGTGAAGGATGGCGACGACTGGAAAGTGACCGGCAACAAGACCTGGATCACCCACGCTGCCCGGACCCATGTCATGACGCTGCTGGCCCGCACCGACCCGGAAACGAGCGACTATCGCGGCCTGTCCATGTTCCTCGCCGAGAAAACCCCGGGCACGGATGAAAACCCCTTCCCCACCGACGGCATGACCGGCGGCGAGATCGAAGTTCTGGGCTATCGCGGGATGAAGGAATACGAGCTGGGCTTTGACGGCTTCCACGTGGCCGGGGAAAACCTGCTGGGCGGAGAAACCGGCCAAGGCTTCAAGCAGCTCATGCAGACGTTTGAAAGCGCCCGCATCCAGACCGCCGCCCGCGCCACCGGCGTCGCGCAAAGCGCGCTCGACATCGCGATGCGCTACGCCGAAGAGCGCAAACAGTTCGGCAAGGCGCTGATCGAATTCCCGCGCGTGGCCAGCAAGCTGGCGATGATGGCCGTCGAGGTCATGGTGGCACGCCAGATCACCTATTTCTCGGCCCGCCAGAAGGACGAGGACAAGCGCTGCGACGTGGAGGCCGGGATGGCCAAGCTGCTGGGCGCCCGCATCGCCTGGGCGGCCGCGGATAACGGCCTTCAGATCCACGGCGGCAACGGCTTTGCCCTGGAATACACGATCAGCCGCGTGCTCTGTGACGCCCGCATCCTGAACATCTTTGAGGGTGCTGCGGAAATCCAGGCGCAGGTGATTGCACGCCGCCTGCTGGGGTAAGATGCGATCTGAGCGGGCGGCCCTGCGGGGCCTCCCCTTGCTGCGGCGCGCAAACGCCTTAGAACGGGTCCGCTGCCCTTCTGCGTGAGCCCCCATGATCGACCTTGCCCCCGACCTGATCGCCTTCCTGCTGGCGGCGGCCTTTGCCGCCGGGTTCATCGACTCCATCGCGGGCGGAGGCGGGCTCATCACCGTACCCGCGCTGATGCTCGCGGGGATCCCCCCGGTGCAGGCGCTTGCCACGAACAAGGTGCAAGGCGCGTTCGGAGCCGCCACCGCCGCCTTCGCCTACGCCCGCAGCGGGCTGGTCGATCTGCGCAAGCAGGGGGGCGGTGCGCTCATGGCCTTTGTCGGCTCCATCATCGGCGCGCTTGCCATCAGCCGGATCCCAACGGACGGGCTGCGCATTGTGCTGCCCGTAGTGATGGTCGCCATTGCGCTGTTCTTCGCACTCAAGCCCGGGCTCGATGACATGGACCGCACCGAACGGCTGCGGCCGCTCGGCTTTACCCTGCTGATCGCGCCGCTGATCGGATTTTACGACGGGCTGATCGGCCCCGGCGCAGGCGCCTTCTACATGCTCGCCTTCGTCATGCTGGCCGGGCACGGCGTGCTCAAGGCAACGGCCCATACAAAGCTGCTCAACTTCGCCTCCAATGTCGGCGGCATCCTTGCCTTTGCTGTCGTCAGCAAGCCGCTCTGGCTGCTCGGTCTGGCCATGGGCGCGGCGCAGATCGCGGGCGCCCTGGTGGGATCGAAGCTGGCCATGCGGATCGGCGCACGGGTCATCAAGCCGCTGCTGGTTGTCACCTCATCCGTTTTGGCCGCGCGGCTGCTGTGGCAAATGCTCTGATTGACGCGCCCGGCGGCGCCCCCTAGCCTGCCCTCAGATGGTTCCCGCAGCCTGCGGGATGAAAAGGGAAGCCGGTGCGAATCCGGCACTGCCCCCGCAACTGTAAGCGGCGAGCGCCCCCATGAATGCCACTGGCTCCGGCCGGGAAGGTATGGGACGCGCCCCGACCCGCAAAGTCAGGAGACCTGCCATCCGTAACGACAACCCGGGCGGGGTGCCCCGGCGTGTGGGTCCATCCTGCACCCGGATCTCGCCTTCACGCGCGGAGGGCGCAATGACACTGACCAAACTCCTCGTGGCTCTGAGCGAGTCCGATCCAACTCATCCCGACCGCATGGCGCGGCTGGGGTTTCTGGAATGGCTGGGCACCCAGCCCGATGACAGCGACCCCCGCGCCGCCGCAGAACACGCGGTGATCCGGCTCAACGCCTTCGTCGCCAATGCCCCGGCGGTGAGCGCGTTTCGCGACCTGCTGGCCCAGGCGGCAGCCCCCTTGCCGCCACCGCGTCGCCGGGGCGGACGCCCGCGCGTCTGGCACTGACTTGCAGCAACATCAGGGGCACCCTAGCTTGAGCCCATGACACCCGTGCTCAAGACCCTGCCCCTGATCGCCCTGCTGGCCGCCTGCACCGGCGACGAAACCCTGACCGCCTATGGCGTGTCGGGGGCCTACCGGCTCTCCTCGCTTAGTGGCGGGACGGCCCCGCGCGCAACGATCTCTTTCCCTGAGCCCGGACTGGTGGCAGGGGAGGCGCCGTGCAACGCCTACTCCGGTCGGCAGACGGCGCCCTACCCTTGGTTCAAGATCGAAGACATCAGCGCCACGCGGCTGGCCTGTGATGCGCTCGATCAGGAGACGCGGTTCTTCGACGCCCTTCGGTCCATGACCGAAGCCGAAACCCTTGGGACCACGCTGATCTTGCGCAACACCGAAGGTGGCGAGATGGTCTTCACTCAGATCAACGCCACCAGCCGCTGACGCGCGGCCGGCAAGGGGCGGCTGCCCAAAGCAGGCGCGACGCGTTGTTCGAGGAAGTATCCGGTCACTGCCAGCCCGGCCCGGATCGATTCATCATCGCTCGCCGCGCCAATAAGCGCGGGGGACAGCGGCAGCAACCGATCGGCCCATGCTCCAGCCCCCATGCTGCTGACCGCACGCCCCGTGCGCGGCGACACATAGGCCAACCCCTCTGTTGCCCCCGTAACCGCGCAGCAGGTCAGATCCAGTCCGAACCCCAGCTCCTCAAGCAGGCGTAGTTCCCATCCCAGATAGGCCAGTGGCCACAGATCGTCTTGCCCCAGTAGATCCAGCAATGGACCGGTTCGGGCATAAAGCGCCGCATGAACCTCGCGCTCTGGAAGCGCAAAACTCAAAATGGCACACACGGCATTGAGCCCGGCAAGCGACAACCGCCCTTGCATCACTTGCGCGGCGCGGCTTCGCAGCGGCTCCACCACAAACGCCCCCATATGCTCTTCAAGCCGAGCCGACCATGTCACGGACAGCTGCGCGCCGGGTTGCAGCACCGGCGCCATGCGCCGCCCGCCGCCACCGCGCACCACGCCCACGGCGCGCCCGTGATCGGGCGTGAACAGCTCAACGATCGCCGCGCTCTCGCCATGGCGACGCGCGGCCAGCAGAATGCCCTCATCCTCCCAGCGGATCACGGGGCCGCTCCCTGTGCTTCTTTTAGCCGATCAATATCATGGGGCGGAATTGGCCGCAGTCCAAGCGGGGGCAAAGCCCCCCGCCTCGGGCGCCGCGCCCGCGCGGTGCAATCACGCCAGCCCCGGCTCATCCAGCAAATCCCGCCCGGCGCGGTCCTCGACCTCGATCACCCAAAGGTCGGGATCGAAACCCGCCTGCTTGGTGACCGATCCATCCACGTCGGGCTCTGCGCCTGTTGCCAGCTCGACCCACCGACGCGCGCCGGTCATCAGATCGACCGAGCGCTGCATCAGCCGCGCCTGGCCGTCCAGCGTGTTCACCTTGATCAGAATGGCCCCCGCCGTCTCATCCCCGCGCCGCACGACAAAGGCCGGGATATCGGCCAGCCGCAACCGCGCGAGATAGGCCGAGACCCAGAGCCCCGCCGCCAGACGCGGCTCAGTTCCCATCGCGGAAATCGAGCCCCATTTCGGAATAGCGCTCCGCCTCTTCCAGCCAGTTGGGCCGCACCTTCACCTGCAGGAACAGATGCACCTTGCGGCCCAGGAACTCCTCCAGCTCCGCCCGCGCGGCCTGGCTCACGGCCTTGATGGTCTCGCCCTTCTTGCCCAGCACGATCCCCTTATGCCCGTCCCGCGCGACATAGATGATCTGGTCCACACGGGCCGAGCCATCCTCGCGCTCCTCCCAGCTCTCCGTCTCGACGGTGAGCTGATAGGGCAGCTCCTGGTGCAGGCGCAGGGTCAGTTTTTCGCGGGTCATCTCCGCGGCGATCATCCGCATCGGCAGATCCGCGATCTGGTCTTCGGGATAGAGCCACGGGCTCTCGGGCATCTGCTCGGCGAGCCAGGCCTTCAGATCCTCGCAGCCATGGCCCTTCTCGGCCGAGATCATGAAGGTTTCCACGAAGGGGAACCGCTCATTGAGATCCTTGGTCAGGCCCAGCAGAACCGGCGACTCCACCCGGTCGATCTTGTTGATGGCAAGCGCCACCTTACGCCCCGATGCCACCTCCGGCAGGCGCTCCAGGATCGTCTCGACCCCGGCGGTGATCCCGCGATGCGCTTCCACCAGAAGCACGATCACATCGGCATCCGACGCCCCGCCCCAGGCGGCAGCGACCATTGCGCGATCCAGACGGCGGCGCGGGCGGAAGAGGCCCGGCGTGTCCACGAACACAATCTGACTGTCCCCGTGCATCGCAACGCCCCGGATGCGGGCCCGCGTGGTCTGCACCTTATGCGTCACAATCGACACTTTCGCGCCGACCATCCGGTTCAGAAGGGTCGACTTGCCCGCATTGGGCTCTCCGATCAGGGCCGCGAAACCGGCGCGTAGGGTCATGGTGTTCCTTTCAGGATGCCCAAGGGGGCTGTCATGTCATAGCAGACCGCAAAGCCTGGCGGTAGGCGGTCAGGATGTCCCGTCCACCTGCGCCAGAAGCGCCTTTGCGGCTGCCTGCTGGGCGTGACGTTTGGAGGGGGCCTCGCCGCGCGCACTCTCGCCCGAGGAGAGCCGCGCTTCGATCACAAAGACCGGCGCGTGATCCGGGCCAGAGCGGGCAATTTCCACGTATTCAGGCGGCGGCGCGCCGCGCCCCTGCGCCCATTCCTGAAGCGCGGTCTTTGGGTCGCGCGCATCGGCCTCGACCTGATCCACCCGCGCGCCCCACAGGCGCAGCACAACCGTGCGCGCAGGCTCAAACCCGGCATCCAGATAGACGGCGGCAATCACCGCTTCCATGGCGTCAGCCAGAAGGGCTTCCTTGCGGCGCCCACCGGATTTCATCTCGGACCGGCCCAGCTTGAGCACCGCGCCGACATCGAGCTCCCGCGCGACCTCCGCACAGGTTTCCTTGCGCACGAGCGCGTTGAAGCGCGGGGCCAGCACACCTTCGGCAGCGTTGCGATCGGCGTTCAAAAGCGCCTCCGCCATCACCAGCCCGAGCACCCGGTCCCCGAGAAACTCCAGCCGCTGATTGTCATCGCGGGTGGGCGATCCCAGCGACGGATGGGTCAAGGCCTCGATCAGCAGATCGGCCCGGGTGAACTCATGTCCCAGCCGCGTTGAGAACGCCATCATGTCGGCAGACAGCTTCACCGCACCGCCTCCAATGTGCGCCCAGGCCGCAAACGCCAAAGCTGCCAGCCCAGCCCTCCCGTGGACCAGGCCACGCGCGTGACGCGCCCGACGATGGCATCCGCAGGGACCATGCCCGGCCCTTGAGCCGCCAGCGAAACACGACTGTCGAGCGAATTGTCCCGGTTATCGCCCAAGATGAAGACATGGCCTTCCGGAACGCGGTGCGGCCCGCTCTCATCAAGCCGTCCTGCACCGATATCCAGAACTCCGTAGTGGACACCGTTCGGAAGCGTTTCCTGCGCCGCGCGCTTGTCGCAGCGCGCGCCCAGCCCAACCGCCCCGTTAGAGCAGCGCGGCAGAGCGCCCGACGGCCCCTGCGGGCCGAAGGTTTCCGAGAAAGACACGCCGGGCTCCTGCGGAAGGGCTACGCCGTCGATGGCGGGCACACCGCCGGTCAGGGTGATCTCTTCGCCCGGAAGTCCAATCACACGGCCAATCTGCGGCTTGCCGTGGAGCGGATGCAGATAGGCGACGATATCGCCGCGCTCGGGCAGCGCGCCCTTGTCGCCAGGGCAGCGCAGTGGATAGCAAGACGCGGGTGCGAAACCGTAGGCCAGCCGCGACGTCACCACGACATCACCCGGCAGGAGCGCGGGTTTCATCTCTGAGGAGATCACGGTGAACAGCTTGGCGCAGACGGAAAAGCCGATGACAACCAAGCAGGCGGCAGCAAAGAGCGCGCGCCGCAGCGGCGTTTCATCCGCATCAGGATAGGAGGTCGGGTACTGCGTCTGCGGAAGCAGAAGGAACACCAGCGGAACGAGCCCCAGCACCGGCAGCGCAGTCAGCAGCAGCCACCAGCCGCTGCGGCCCGTGTCGTGAAGCCGCCGCACACTCGCCGCCGCAACCGGCCAGAACAGGGCCAGCCCCAGCAGGAGCACCCAGATCGACCCAAGCCACAGCCCCGAGACGATCAGCGCGGCCTGGATCAGGGCAAGCGGCCAGTAGCCGCGCCGCGACAACCGTCCGGAGATCCGGCCCCATCGACGGACAGGGGCAAGAGGTGAGGTTTCCCGGCTCACTCGATCCTCTTGAAGAAACGATCGCCCCGCCAGGTCCAGAAAGCGAGCATCGAACGCCCGGCAGAGGAGAACATCACCCGGTCCGCGCGGCCGACAAGCGCGTCGAACGGGACGAAGCCCACGCCACGCTCGGTCTGCGGAACCCGGCTATCGGTGGAATTGTCACGATTGTCGCCCATGAAGAAGAACTGCCCTTCGGGCACCGTGAACACGCCGGTGTTGTCCAGCTTGGCGGTGCCAACATTCAGGATCGCGTGCTCCCGACCATTGGGAAGCGTTTCGATGAGACGGGCCTTCTCGCAATCCTGGCCGGGGGCCGTCACCCGGTTCGAACAGAGCGGCGAGCGGCCTTCGGGGCCCTGAGGCGCAAAGGTTTCAACGAAGACACCATCAGGCCGCTGCGGGACTTCTTCGCCGTTCAGGAACAGCACGCCGTTCTTGACCTGCACGGTGTCTCCGGGAAGGCCGATCAGCCGTTTGATGAAATCGCGCCCGGTTACAGGATGGCGGAACACGACCACATCTCCGCGTTCGGGCATCGAGCCGAACAGGCGGTTGTCGCCATCCCCTTTGAAGACACCGCAAATGTCTTCGGCATCGACATCCAGCCCAATGGCGGGGATCCGCACCGACGGGCAGGAGGCATAGGAATATCCGTAGGCCATTTTGTTCACGAACAGGAAGTCCCCGACGAGCAGGGTATCCTTCATCGACCCGGAGGGGATCCAAAATGGTTGAAACAGGAGCGAGCGAAACAGCCCGGCGATCAGCAGCGCGTAGACAATCGTCTTGATCGTCTCCAACACGCCATGGAGAAGGCCTTGCGGCTGGCTGTCATCGGTCATCAAGGGCTCCTTGGAACGGCTCCCTGCTATCTGGGCCGCAGGGCTTTGCGTGTCAAGCAACCGGGACGGGACGTGACTCGATCACCACAAAGGCCTGCGCCCAGGGATGATCGTCCGTCAGCGTGACATGGATGATGGCCTCGTGGCCTTCGGGCGTCATCTCCCGCAGCCGCTCTGCCGCCCAACCTGTCACCTCCATGACAGGTTGACCGCTGCGCAGGTTGCTCACGGACATATCCTTCCACGCGATCCCCATGCGCAACCCGGTGCCAAGCGCCTTGGAACACGCTTCTTTCGCGGCCCAGCGTTTGGCATAGGTGCCCGGCGTATCGGCCCGGCGCTCTGCCTTGGCCTGTTCCGTATCGGTGAAGACGCGGTTTCGAAACCGGTCGCCATGGCGCTCCAGCACGCCAGCGATGCGGTCGATATTGGCCAGATCTGTGCCGATGCCCAAGATCATCCCGGCGCCACATCCTGAGTCGCCGTGACAGCGCCCGTCGCCTGGTTGATCGTGACGTTAAGTCGGATCGCATTGGAGAACCCGTCATCGGCCCAAACCCGGTGGCCGGGCACGGAAATCGTCAGGCCGTCCTCGGGATCGTAACGCGCGATCAATTCTTCGAAATAGAGCGCGGCAAAGCCCAAACTGCCGCTGGCGCTGACCACGTGGCATTGACGAAAACCCATCTCGGGCTCGGGCGACAGAACCAGAAAATGCATCGCGGCCGCGGCGGGTTCTTCCGTGTCGATCAGGGCCACGCGAACGGCGCCATTGGCAAAGGCGCGGCTGTTTTGCTCCCACGGCTCCGCGATCCCGCTGGCCATGCCGCGCCAGTCGCATTCCGCCACCTCCTGAGCCGTCAGGGGGGTGGCAAGACATAAAGCGGCAAGGGCGATGGCACGCATGGGAAATCCTCAGGTCAGACGCAATGTCAGAAGCTTGAGGCTCGCCGCACCGAAAAGCAACGCAAAGACCGTATCGAACAGCCGCCGCGTGCGCGCATAGGCGCGGGCCACCGGCGGCAAGGCGAAGAGTGCGCCGTAGCCGAAAAAGACGGTCATCGACCCGGCGCTAAGCAGTGCGAACAGGCTCCACACCGCCCCCGGCCCCGCATCGGGCGCGAGCGTGATCGCATAGATGGAGCCCCAGGACAGGATCGCCTTGGGGTTGGTCAGATGCAGCAAGAGCCCCTTGGCAAACAGGTGACGATGCACGGCGCGCGGCTTTGCGACCGCCGATCCGCGCCAGGCGGCGCGCGCGGATTTCAGCGCGAGCCACAAAAGGTAGAGCGCACCCGCGATCCGAACCGTCTCCATCACCCAGGCGTTTGCGACCATGACCGCGGACAGACCCAGCCCGGCAGCGATTCCCCAAATGGCGGAGCCGCAGACGATCCCCGCCGCGACAGTGAGCCCGGCGCGTCGGCCATGCTCCATCGCGGTGCCGCTGATGGTCAGCGTCGCGGGCCCCGGAGAGCCCCCGGCCACCATCCAGCCCAGCAGCACAGCGCCCAGCGGCAGGATGAACGGGTCAGCCACGGGCCTCATCCATCAGGCGGCGCATCTCGGCAATGGCCGGGGTGAGCCCGCGGAAGATCGCCTCTCCGATCAGGAAATGGCCGATGTTCAGCTCTTTCATCTGGGGGATCGCAGCGACGGGCTGCACGGTCTCATAGGTGAGCCCGTGGCCCGCATGGACTTCGAGCCCAAGATCATGCGCAAAGGCCGCCATGTCGACAATCGCCGCCAGTTCGCGGTCACGATCCTCAAAGCGCCCCTCGGCATGGGCGTCGCAATAGGCGCCGGTGTGCAGCTCGATAACTTGGGCGCCGATCCGATGCGCGGCTTCGATCTGGCGCTTATCGGCCGCGATAAAGATGCTGACACGGCAGCCCGCCTCGCGCAGGGGCGCGATGAAATGGGCCAGCCGGTTTTCTTCCCGCGCGACCTCAAGCCCGCCTTCCGTCGTGCGCTCTTCGCGCTTCTCGGGGACGATGCAGACCGCATGGGGGCGGTGGCGCAGGGCAATCGCCTGCATTTCCTCAGTGGCGGCCATCTCGAAGTTGAGCGGCACGCTCAGGCCATCCATCAGCGCCTCAATATCGGCGTCCGCGATATGGCGGCGGTCTTCGCGCAGATGCGCGGTGATGCCATCGGCACCGGCCTCTTCGGCCAGCTTTGCCGCGCGCACGGGATCCGGCACAGCGCCGCCGCGCGCGTTCCGCACGGTGGCCACGTGGTCGATATTGACGCCCAAACGCAGGTGGTTGGTCATGGCTCTGCCCCCTCTTGCTCACGTCGCTTCGCGAGCCGTTTTTCAAGTTTCATGGCCAGGAGCTTGCGCCGCCGGGCCTGATACGCCCGGATCAGGGGCACCAGCAGCCAGTAACTCACCGCTCCGGCGATGATCCCCGGCAAGATGCCACCAACCAGGAACGGAAGAAAGATGTCGTGGTAGAACCGCGCCAGCCCCTGCCAATCGGCGGTCTGATCGGTGAAGATCGCGCGGGAATTGTGCCAAAGATCACCCCATGCATCGGCGAACTTTCCGCCCAGGCCGCGCTCCTCCTCGGGTGGCCGATGAGAGCGCCCCAGGATCAGGTAACCCGTCTTAAGCGACGCCATCGCGATGGGCACATAGGTCAGCGGGTTGCCGATGAACGTCCCCAGCAACCCCGCCAGCACATTGCCGCGCACCAGCTTCGCCAGCAGGGCCGCGATAACGAAATGCAGACCGAAGAGCGGGGTAAAGGCGGTGAACACCCCCGCCGCGACGCCGCGTCCGATCCGCTGCGGCGAATCGGGCAGGCGGCGGATCCGGTGGGTCATATAGCCAAACGCACGCGCCCAGCCACCACGGGGCCAGAGCAGCCGCGCGGCCACCTCCCACCAGGGTCTCTTGTCGCGCCGTTTGAACACTTCGGTTCCCTTCTGTCAGCCTTGCGCCGACGCAGCATCTTGCGGCTCGGCATTCGTGCGCCGCTCGATCGACGTGACATCGCTGTCCGCCTCTAGCGCCGTTATCACACGGTGCAAATGCTCCGCGTCCCGCAATTCGGCGTCGATACTCAACCGAAAGAAATCCGGCTTGCGATCAACAAAGACCAGGTCCGAGATATTGGCCTGCGCCTCTCCGATCAATGTGCAAATGCGCCCAAGCACACCGGCATCGTTGGTAATCGTGACGGCCAGCGTCACCGCGTAGACAGCGGGGTGGTTCCCCTCTTGCCAGTGCAGGTCGATCCAGCGTTCGGTTTCGTCTTCGAACTTTGCCAGGACCGGGCAATCGATCCGGTGCACCTGCACGCCGCGCCCGCGGAACGTGATCCCCACGATCCGCTCGCCCGGCACCGGCTGGCAACAGGGCGCGCGCTGATGGCTCTGATCGGGCGCCAACCCGATGACGGCCCGGTTTTGGTCGATGACGTCGGCGGGTGCCTCCGCCAGTTCGGGGTAGAGCATCCCAAGAACCTCGCGCCCCGACACCTCTGCCCGGCCAAGGGCCGCCAGCAGATCTTCGGTCCCTTCGAAGGACAGCTGCTTGGCCGCCGTGCGCAGAGCTTTCTCTGTCGCCTTGCGCCCATGCATTTCGAACGCGGCGCGGGCCAGCTCACGGCCCAGCCGCACATAGCCCGCCTTGTCCTGCGCCCGCAGGCTCCTCCGGATCGCCGATTTCGCACGGCCCGTGACGGCAATGTCGATCCAGGCGGCCTGGGGCTTTTGCCCTTCGGCGGTGATGATCTCAACCGATTGCCCATTCTTGAGCCGGGTCCAGAGCGGCTGACGCATCCCGTCCACCTTGGCCCCGACACAGGCCGTGCCGATCCGGGTGTGGATTGCATAGGCGAAATCAATCGGGGTGGCACCGCGCGGCAGCTTGATGACATCGCCCTTGGGCGTGAAACAGAACACCTGGTCGGAATACATCTCGAGCTTCACCGCTTCGAGAAATTCCGCGTGGTCGTGATCGTCGTCGAACCGCTCCGAAAGGGCGGTGATCCACTTCACCGGGTCCACGGCAAAGCGGTTTTCGACCCGCTCCCCGTCCTTATAGGACCAATGCGCGGCCACGCCGGTTTCGGCGACCTCGTGCATCTCGCGCGTACGGATCTGCACCTCGACGCGCTTGCCGTCCCGGCCGGACACGGTGGTGTGGATCGACCGATAGCCGTTGGATTTCGGCTGGCTGATATAATCCTTGAACCGCCCCGGCACAGCGCGCCAGCGTTGGTGGATCGCCCCAAGTGCGCGGTAGCAATCTGCCTCATCGGCGACGATCACGCGGAACCCGTAGATATCCGACAGGCGCGAGAAGCCCTGATCCTTCTCCTGCATCTTGCGCCAGATGGAATAAGGCTTCTTGGCCCGCCCGCGGACCTCGGCCACGATCCCCGCCTCATCCAGTTCGGTGCGCATATCGCCGGTGATCTTGGTCACCACATCGCCTGCTTCGCGCTGCAGCGTGATGAAGCGCCGCATGATCGAGGTCCGCGCTTCGGGGTTGAGCACCTGGAACGCCAGATCCTCCAGCTCATCACGCATCCACTGCATGCCCATCCGGCCCGCAAGCGGCGCGTAGATCTCCATCGTTTCCCGCGCCTTCTGGACCTGCTTGTCCGGGCGCATGGCCTTGATGGTGCGCATATTGTGCAACCGGTCCGCCAGCTTCACCAGCGTCACCCGCAGATCGCGGGAGGTCGCCATGAACAGCTTGCGGAAGTTTTCGGCCTGCTTCGTCTGGGTCGACGAGAGCTGAAGATTGGTGAGCTTGGTGACGCCATCCACCAGGATCGCGATCTCTTCGCCGAACATCTCGGCGATCTGGGCGTAGCCTGTGCCCGTGTCTTCGATCGTATCATGCAAGAGCGCGGTGACGATGGACGCGTCATCCATCTGCTGCCGCGCAAGGATCTCAGCCACCGCGACGGGATGGCTGAAATAGGGTTCACCGGAATGGCGGTTTTGACCTTCGTGCATCTTTTCACCGAACGCATAGGCACGGTGAATAAGATCGCTATCGCTGGCCGGGTTATAGGCGCGGATACTTTCAGACAGGTCAGAGGCTGAAATCATGCCCAATTCGCGCGCCGTGCCGCTGGTGTCAGCGGTCCTCCATCTGGGCTTCCATGAGCGCCCGCAGCAGCTTTTCGTCGGGCATGTCGTTCTCGTCAGGACGGTCAGGCTCAGCGCCCGCGCCCATCAGCAGCGACATCCGATCTTCTTCGGGCTCGTCGACCTCAATCTGGGTCTGGTTCGCCTCGATCAGGCGCTCACGCAGATCATCGGCACCCTGAGTTTCATCCGCGATCTCACGCAGAGCAACGACAGGATTCTTGTCGTTGTCGCGATCCACGGTCAGCGGAGAACCGGCGGAAATCTCACGAGCCCGGTGGGCGGCAAGCATCACCAGCTCGAACCGGTTCGGGACCTTGTCAACGCAATCTTCGACCGTCACGCGGGCCATGGGGAACTCCGTCTCAGGGATTCGGGAAATGGTTGGCTAGCATTGGGCCACAAAAATGACAAGCCGAAAGGCGCGCGCGCCTTATGGTAAAGGCACAACACCCGCTCGATCCTCCGCCGACAGCGCTTCGAGCATCTCGCGTACACTTACCCCCAGGAGAGGATGGCGCCATTCCGGTGCGATTTCCGCCAGAGGCGCCAAGACAAACGCACGATCTTGAATGCGTGGATGCGGAAGCAGCAATCGGTCCGGCGAGACGACTTTCTGCTGTTCCAGAGGCAAAGTCATCCAATGGCGCACGGTTTCGGCATTCGGCAAAATCAGATCGTCACAAGCGATCAGATCCAGATCCAAAGTTCGCGGCCCCCACCTGACCGTGCGTTCACGATCAAACTCCGCTTCGATCTTGTGCAATGCGGCCAGAACATCATGCGGGTCCTTCGTAACATCTAGCCGCACTGCAGCATTCACGAAGTCCGGCCCGGAGCCCGCAGGAAATGCCGCCGACTTCCAAAGACTCGACCGAACGCCGAAATCTGCCGAATGTGACGTAATGTCACCAATCGCACGAAGCATAGCTGATTTAACTATGTTTTTTGGCGATCTGTCGCCGATTTGACAGTTAGAACCCAAAGTGATTAGCAGCATCTTGCCCAGTTTTCCCCTCTTCGAGGTTTGCCCCACCAGCTACATAGCCTACATTATCAATTCCGGCGCAGCCATTTTCACTCACGGAACGCGTCGCCCCTGCAAGACGAAGGTCACATTCGAATGTTTTACCGCGACGAGCGCCTGGCGCTCTTCATCGACGGATCGAATCTCTATGCCGCTGCCAAAGCGCTTGGGTTCGACATCGATTATAAGCTTCTGCGGCAAGAATTTGCGCGCCGCGGGAAGTTGCTGCGTGCGTTCTACTACACCGCGCTTCTGGAGAATGACGAGTATTCTCCAATCCGGCCTCTGGTCGATTGGCTCCATTACAATGGCTATTCCATGGTGACGAAGCCCGCCAAGGAATTCACCGACAGCCAGGGCCGCCGCAAGGTGAAGGGCAATATGGATATCGAGCTGACCGTCGATGCCATGGAGCTTGCCCCCCACGTGGATCATGTCGTGCTGTTCTCCGGCGACGGCGATTTCCGCCCGCTGATCGAAGCACTCCAACGTCGCGGCGTGCGCTGCTCGGTCTGCTCGACGATCCGCAGCCAGCCGCCGATGATCGCGGATGAACTGCGTCGCAAGGCAGACAACTTCATCGAACTGGACGAACTGCGCGACGTGATCGGGCGCCCCCCGCGCGAGCCGCAGGAGCACGACTGACCCATCGTCGAACGCGCGGCCCGACGGGCCTCCGGCTGGCCGCGCCTCTGACCCTTCATCGCCTGGCGACGCTGAAGACTGGACGAAAGCCATGGCTTTGCCTACCTGAGGTGCCATGACTGATTTGCCGCCCCTGACCTTGCACCTGGCCGCCCCGCGCGGCTTTTGCGCCGGCGTAGACCGCGCCATCAAGATCGTCGAAATGGCGATCGAGAAATGGGGCGCGCCGGTCTATGTCCGCCACGAAATCGTTCACAACAAATACGTGGTGGACGGGCTGCGCGCCAAAGGCGCCGTCTTTGTCGAAGAGCTGGACGACTGCCCTAACGACCGCCCGGTGATCTTCTCCGCCCATGGCGTCCCCAAGGCCGTGCCTGCCGAAGCGACCCGGCGCGAGATGGTGTTTGTCGATGCCACCTGCCCGCTGGTCTCCAAGGTCCATATCGAGGCGGAACGCCACCATCAGGCGGGGCTGCAGATGGTGATGATCGGCCATGCAGGCCACCCCGAAACCATCGGCACCATGGGCCAGCTCCCCGAGGGCGAAGTGCTGCTGGTCGAAACTGCGGCGGACGTCGCCACGCTCGACGTGCGCGACCCGCAGCGGCTGGCCTTCGTCACCCAGACCACGCTGTCTGTCGACGATACGGCAGAGATCGTCGCCGCGCTCCAGGCCCGTTTCCCCGACATCATCGGCCCCCACAAGGAAGACATCTGCTACGCCACGACCAACCGCCAAGAGGCGGTCAAGGCCATGGCGCCCGAATGCGACGCGCTGCTGGTGGTGGGCGCCCCGAACTCGTCGAACTCGCGCCGCCTCGTCGAAGTCGCGTCCAAGGCGGGCTGCGCCTATGCCCAGCTTGTCCAACGCGCCAAAGACATCGACTGGCGCGCGCTTGAGGGCATCCGCTCCGTCGGGCTCACCGCCGGGGCCTCCGCGCCCGAAGTTTTGATCGACGAAGTGGTTGAGGCCTTCCGCACCCGCTACACGGTCACGGTGCATCCCGTCGTTACGGCCGAGGAAAACGTGGAATTCAAGGTCCCCCGCGTCCTGCGCCAATAGCGCAGCGGCCTGCTGGGAGAGCCTTGCGCTCCCTGGCCCCGAATACCTTTGGATACGGGGGCGGAGCCCCCACTTAGCTCGCGCCGCAAGTGCGAACCCGCGATTGACATGGCGCTCCCGCCGTGACCTTTCTGCCCAAGTGCCAGACCGAGGAGACGCCATGATCACGCTCTATTCGATGCCCAGCTCCGGCAATTCCTACAAGGTCCGGCTTCTGCTCCACAAACTGGATCAGCCCTACGCCCGCGTTGATTGCGAAAACGCGAGCCCCGAATGGGAGGCGGAGCGCGCAAAGGCCCCGTTCGGCAAGCTCCCGTTCCTCAAGCGCGAAGATGGCAGCATCCTACCCGAATCCAACGCAATCCTGTGGGAGCTGGCGGAAGACACGCGGTTCATGCCCCAGACGCGCGAAGCACGCGGCGACGCGCTCTCCTGGCTGATCTGGGAACAGACCCGGCACGAGCCTGTCATTGCCGTGCGCCAATCCCTGCTGACCTATCCCGAACGCCGCCACCTCGCCACGCCAGAGCGTCTGGCAGAGCTGCTCGGCGCCGGTCAGGACGCGCTGTCGGTGATGGAAAACCACCTGGCAAAGCGCAACTGGATCGCCGGAGACGCGTTCTCCATCGCGGACATTGCGCTCTATGCCTACACGCACACAGCCGAAACCCGCGGAGGCTTCACACTGGGCCCCGCAATCCGCGTCTGGCTGGCCCGTGTCGAAGCTGACGCGCCCCATGCAACCTTGGCGGAGACCAACCGATGACGATCCCCCGCGTCCCCCTGATCCTGACCGCGCTTGGCGCCCTGCCTTTCCTGTGGGGCGCACTGACCACCTTGATGCCGGAACTCGCGCTGAGCGTCGGGCAGAAGATCGGAGGGCGCTTCGTCGGGCCTTACATCCAGCTCTCCTACGGGCAGGTGATCCTGGCCTTCATGTCCGGGATTCTGTGGGGATTTGCCGCCCGCTCGGGCGCTATGCTGGGATATGTGCTCTCCGTGATCCCGGCGCTTTGGGCGTTCTTCATGGTCGGCGGAGGCCCGATTGCCGCTGCGATCAACCTGATTGCCGGGTTCCTGGCCGTGCTGGCGCTCGATGCTGTCTTCGCCCGCCACGGGCTCACACCGGAGTGGTGGCTGAAGCTGCGCATCCCCGTGACCATCGTCGTCGTCGCCTGCCTCACCACAGGGCTCTTCTGATGACCGACGCGCGAACGCTCGCGTTCTACTCCGACCGCGCCGGGGACTACGCGCAGACCTGGGGCCAGACGCCGGGCAAGGCCCTGCGCAGCTTCATTGCCGCGCTGCCTGACGGCGCGCGCGTGCTCGATCTGGGCTGCGGGCCGGGGCACGCTTCGGCCCATATGGCCGCCGCCGGGCTGCGGCCCGATCCGGTGGACGCGGCGCCCGGCATGGTGGATGAGGCCCGCGCCAAAGGGCTGCCCGCCCGGCTGATGCGCTTCGATGAGCTGGATGCCGATCAGGCCTATGACGGCGTCTGGGCGAATTTCTCGCTCACCCATGCCCCGCGCGACGCGCTGCCCAGCCACCTCGCGGCCATCGCGAAGGCGTTGAAACCCGGCGGTGCGCTGCATATTGGCGTCAAGACTGGCGACGGCCCGCACCGGGACACGCTCGGGCGGCTTTACCACCTGATACCGGCGGATGCGCTGGTGCAATTGGTCGAAGCCGCAGGCATGACGGTCACACAGCAGCGCGAAGGGAAAGACATGGGATTTGACGGGCAGGAAAGCGACTTCGTCGTCTTGCGGGCAGTGCGGAATGGCTGATTTTTTCGCCTATACCGATGGCGCCTGCTCCGGCAATCCGGGGCCCGGCGGCTGGGGCGTCCTGCTGATCGCGCGCAGCGGAGATGAGGTCGTGAAGACCCGGGAGCTCTCCGGCGGCGCCGCCGAGACGACGAACAACCGCATGGAGCTCATGGCGGCCATTAGTGCTTTGGAAACCCTGGGCCGGGCCACCCCGATCACGGTGGTGACAGACAGCGCCTATGTGAAGGACGGCGTGACCAAGTGGATCCACGGCTGGAAGCGCAACGGCTGGAAGACCGCCGCGAAGAAGCCCGTCAAGAATGACGATCTGTGGAAGCGTCTCGATGAGGCCGCCGCGCGCCACGATGTCACCTGGGAATGGGTCAAGGGCCACGCCGGGCACCCCGAAAACGAACGCGCCGATGAGCTGGCCCGCGCGGGCATGGCTCCGTTCAAGGAGAGCTGAGCCATGCGGATTGCAGAACAGGTGACCTTCGGCGGCTCCGCTCTGGATCGGGCGGCGCATCTGCGCGGCAAGCCCGACCTGACAGAGCGCCCCGGCGCCCAGACCATCGTTCTGTGGCGCGGGCTGATCCTGATGCAGGGCGACGCTGCTGTTCGCCTGCCTCTTGATCATCCCGGCGTCGTCGGGGCGCGGCTCTTTCTGGGACTGGAAGGGGAAACGCCCCTCTTCGCCGTGCAGGTGCCGGACTGGGACGGCGCGCCCGATGCGCGCGATCTTGGTCCGGGGCGGGCGCATACCGACCCGATTGCTCACCCCGCACTGCCAGGCACGGGCTTCGTCGATCTGCGCGCGGTCATGGCGCGCCTGTCCCCGCGCGACGCCGAAACCGCGGCCACCGCCCGCGCCATGCTCGAATGGCACCGCCTGCACGGCTTTTGTGCCGCCTGCGGCAGTGCCAGCGTGATCGACGAAAGCGGCTGGCGCCGCGTCTGCCCCAACTGCGGCCGGTTCCATTTCCCGCGCACCGATCCCGTGGTCATCATGCTGGTAACCCACGGAAATTCGGTGCTGCTCGGGCGCTCGCCGGGCTGGCCCGACCGGATGTACTCCCTGCTCGCCGGGTTCGTGGAGCCGGGTGAAACCATGGAAGCCGCCGTGCGCCGCGAGGTCTTTGAAGAAGCGGGCGTGCGCTGCGGCGATGTCGGCTATCTGGCCTCGCAGCCCTGGCCGTTCCCCAGCTCACTGATGCTCGGCTGCCGCGCGGAGGCGCTTGGCCGCGACATCACGCTCGACCCGGTGGAACTGGAAGACGCGCTTTGGCTCACGCGCGAGGAGACTGCAGCTGCGCTTGCCGGGCGCCATCCGGTCGTTGCCCCGGCGCGACGCGGCGCCATTGCGCATTTCCTGCTGTCGAACTGGGTTGCAGACCGGCTGGCGTGACGGCTAAACGACAGATAAATCCCCGGAGACGCCCATGATCCTCACCGCCCGCGAAGATATCGACGCGCCCATCGAGTCCGTTTTCAACACCCTGACCGACCTGCCCGCATTCGAGCGCATGGCGTTGCGGCGCGGCGTGAAGCTCAAGCGGACAGAAACCGGGAGCGGGAGGATTGAGAAAGGCGCGTCCTGGCAGTTGAAGGCAAAGTACCGAGGCAAGGTGCGGGCGATCACCATGACCATCGCCGAAGTTGAGGCTCCGGTGATGCTGGGCCTGACCAGTTCGGTCGGCGGCATCGACGCCCAGACCCGCATTGAGCTGTTGCAAATGTCGCGCGGATCGACCCGCATGTCGGTGCGCACGAAATTGCAGCCGACCAGCCTGTCCGGGCGGCTCATGGTCCAGTCGCTCAAGCTCACCCGTGGTGCGATTGAACGCAAATACCAAAAACGTATCACCCAGTTCGCAGGGATGATCGGGGATCGCGCGAATATCGACCGCGCCTAAGCAGCGCCTGACCGAGGTTCAGCTTTTCGCATCGCGCTCGTGACGGCGGGCCGCCGACGGGAACACCCCCAGAAGCCGGATGTGATCGGTGAAGTAGTTTAGCTCGTCCATCGCAAGCTGCACGTTGCGATCATCCGGGTGACCTTCGATCTCCGCATAGAACTGCGTGGCGTGGAAATGCCCGCCGACCATGTAGCTTTCCAACTTGGTCATGTTCACGCCGTTGGTCGCGAAACCGCCCATCGCCTTGTAGAGCGCCGCCGGAATGTTGCGCACCCGGAAGACGAAACTCGTCATCATCCCGAATTTGCCACGCCGGGTCAGATCGGGCTCGCGGGCCATGATGACGAAACGGGTCGTGTTGCGGTCGTGGTCCTCGATATGGCGGGCCAGCACTTTGAGATTGTAGATCTCTGCGGCCAGGTCCGACGCCAGAGCGCCTTTGGTCGGATCGCCCGCTTCGGCCACCATCATCGCTGACCCGGCCGTGTCAGCCCCTGTCACGGGACGGATAGAGTGCTCCCGCAGGAAGTCGCGGCACTGACCCAGAAGGACAGAGTGGCTCGTTGCGGTTCTGATCCCGTCCAGCGTCGCGCCAGGAACGGACATCAGGTTGATATGCACCCGCACAAAGGCTTCATCGACAATGTGCAAGCCGCTTTCGGGCAGAAGATGATGGACATCAGCCACGCGCCCATAGGTCGAATTCTCAACAGCGATCATGCCCAGATCGGCATCGCCCTTGCGCACCGACTCAATCGCGTCTTCGAAACTGTTGCAGGGCAACGGCTCCATGTCGGGCCGCGCATCGCGGCACGCCTGATGGCCGTAGGCGCCCAGTTCGCCCTGAAACGCTACTTTTCCGGTGCTCATGGTATCCCCCTCGGGCGGTGATGCAATTTTGCCGCGCCTTCCTGGGTGCTACACCTTGCGAAACAGGACGGGAAGCGGGTAGATAACCCCGAAATCGGGATCGGGATGGACCGCGACATGTTCGACACAATGACTGTAGTTAAAACCCTCGGCGCTCTGTGCGGGGCTCTGCTTATCTTCCTTCTGGGTGGTTGGTTCGCCCAGACCATCTATGCCGAAGGCGGCGGCCACGGCCATGACGGCGAACACGTTCAGGGCTATCACATCGAAGTCGCCGGTGCCGAAGGCGCAGCCGAAGAAGACGCCGGCCCGACCTTCGAAGAGCTTCTGGCCAGTGCTGACGCCGGTAAAGGCGAGCGCGTGTTCAAGAAGTGCTCTGCCTGTCACTCGACCGAAGTCGGCAAGAACATGACCGGCCCGTCGCTGGCTGGTGTGGTTGGCCGCCCGGTCGATTCCATCGGGGACTTCTCCTATTCCGGCGCCCTGGAGCAGGTCGCCGAGGTCTGGACCCCGGAGAACCTGGATCACTTCCTGACGAAGCCGTCGGGCTTTGCGCCCGGCACTACGATGGGCTTCGCCGGTCTGGGCAAAGCCGAAGACCGCGCCAACGTGATCGCCTATCTGCAAAGCGTCGGCGGCTGATCACAGCCCCGCCGCGCTTCAAGGCCGCCTTCGGGCGGCCTTTTTGTTGCGCCAGGCAGCGCTATGCAGCCGGTTCACGCAATCGCGTCTTGAACCCCTGCCGTTTGCCCCGTTAGCTTGCTCAACCACGTGCATTCGGAGGCTTTTGCCATGATGTTGATCCGCCCCGCCGTTCTTGCCGCCTTGCTGAGCGCGGTGACGCCCGCCTGGGCCGACGCGGTTCTGACATCGCATGGGTTTACCGATCTGGGCGATCTGGCGCATGGGCCGGACATGACCCACCTGCCCTACGTGAACCCCGAAGCCCCCAAGGGCGGTGAGATCAGTCTTTGGATGCAGGGCACGTTCGACACGCTCAACCCGTATTCTCGCAAGGGACGTGCAGCCGCTCTGGCAAGCGCGCCCTTTGAGTCATTGATGACCGCCGTGGCCGATGATCCCTACGGTGCGTATTGCCTGCTGTGCAGTCATATCGAATATCCCGAAAGCCAGGATTGGGTGATCTTCCACCTGCGGCCAGAGGCGCGTTTTTCCGATGGCACGCCCCTGACCGCCGAAGACGTGGTGTTCACGGTTGATCTGTTCCTTGAACAGGGGCTGCCCAGCTTTCGCGAAGGGGTGAAGAAGCTTTATGAGAGCGTCGAGGCGCTTGACGCGACCCGCGTCAAGTTCACGTTCAAGGATGGCATCCCGCGAAAAGGACTGATCAGCCAGGCGGGCTCCTCCGTTGTGTTCCCGAAAGCCTGGTTCGATGAGACCGGCGCGCGGCTCGATGAAACCACACTGCAGTTCGCGCCGGGTTCGGGCCCCTACAAGCTGGGCAGCTACGACATCAACCGCCAGATCGTCTGGGAACGGAACCCCGACTACTGGGGCGCGGATCTGCCGATCTCGGTCGGGCGCTACAATTTCGATTCGATCCGGATCGAGTATTTCGCCGACAGCAACGCCGCCTTCGAGGCCTTCAAATCCGGCGCCTACACGTTCCGGCAGGAAAACTCGTCGCTGCAATGGGCCACGGCCTATAATTTCCCGGCGCTCGATAAAGACTGGGTGGTGCTGGACCAGCCCGCCAACGGCATCATGCCAGCCGCGACCGGCTTTACCTTCAATCTGCGACGCCCGCTGTTTCAGGACAAACGGGTGCGGCAGGCTCTTGGGCTGATGTATAACTTCACCTGGACGAATGAGACCCTGCAATACGGGCTCTTCGCTCAGCGTGACAGCTTCTGGCAAAACAGCGACCTGGCCGCGAAAGGCGTGCCAGAGGGGCGTGAGCTGGAATATCTGGAAAGCGTGGCCGACCTGATCGACCCCGCGCTTTTGACCGACTCGGTCGTGATGCCCCATGACAGCGGCGCGCGCCAGTTGGACCGGGGCAATCTGCGCACCGCATCGGCGCTTCTGGACGAAGCGGGATGGATCGCGGGGGATGACGGGATCCGTCGCAAAGACGGGCAGGTTCTTGAGGTCGAGCTGCTGCACTATTCCCCGAATTTCGACCGGATTATCAATCCTTACGTACAAAACCTGGAACGGCTGGGCGTGAAAGCGATCTATAACCGCGTGGACCCCAGCCAATACACGACCCGCACCCGTGATTTCGACTATGACATCACCTTTGATTTCTATCGCAACGGGTTCGAGGAAGGTCAGGGATTTGCGCAAAAATACGGCTGCGAAGACGCTGAGGTGAGCCTCTTCAACCCCGCCGGGTTCTGTCACCCGGCCATCGACAAGCTGTCCGTGGCGATCCTTGAGGCCGAGAGCCTCGAAGACATGCAAGCCGCCGTGCGCGCCGCGGACCGGATCATGCGGGCGGAGTATTTCATCGTGCCCGTGTGGTATAACGACAAATACTGGCTCGCCTATTACGACATGTTCGGCCGCCCCGAAGAGCTGCCCCCGCTGGCGCTTGGCGAGACCGATTTCTGGTGGTTCGACGCGGACAAGGCCGAAGCTCTCAAAGCTGCGGGCGCGTTTCAGTAGATGGGCGCGTATATCGTCAGACGGCTGCTGCTGGTGATCCCGACCCTGATCGGGATCATGATCATTAACTTCGCGCTCGTGCAATTTGTCCCCGGCGGCCCGATCGAACAGATCATCGCCGAACTGGAAGGCCAGGGCGACGTGTTCGAAACCATCGCCGGTGGCGGCGGGGACAGCGATCTGGGCGCAGAGAGCGATTATGCCGGTGCGCGCGGGCTGCCGCCCGAATTCCTGGCGGAGCTGGAAAAGGAGTTCGGCTTCGACAAACCGCCGCTGGAGCGGTTCCTGTCGATGATGTGGAACTACATGCGCTTCGATTTCGGAGAGAGCTATTTCCGATCCATCTCGGTCGTCGATCTGGTGCTCGAAAAAATGCCCGTGTCGATCACTTTGGGGCTGTGGTCCACCTTGCTGGCCTACCTGATTTCGATCCCGCTGGGCATTCGCAAGGCAATGAAGGATGGCACGCCCTTCGACACCTGGACATCTGGCGCGATCATCGTGGGCTATGCGATCCCCGGCTTCCTGTTCGCGATCCTTCTGCTGGTGCTGTTTGCGGGCGGGTCGTTCTGGTCGGTCTTTCCGCTGCGGGGGCTGACCTCGGACAATTGGGAAGAGCTGAGCCTGATCGGCAAGGTGCTGGATTACTTCTGGCACATCGCGCTGCCGGTGATCGCCTCGACCATCGCCGGGTTCGCCTCGCTCACGCTGCTGACCAAGAACTCCTTCCTGGACGAGATCCGCAAGCAATACGTGATGACCGCCCGCGCCAAGGGCCTGACAGAGCGGCGGGTCATGTATGGCCATGTGTTCCGCAACGCCATGCTGATCGTGATCTCGGGCTTCCCGGCGCTGTTCATCGGCGTCTTCTTTGGCGGATCGGTCATCATTGAGACGATCTTCTCGCTCGACGGGCTGGGCCGCATGGGGTTCGAAGCGACCTTGCAGCGCGACTACCCGGTCATGTTCGGCACGCTCTTCGCATTTTCGCTGATCGGGCTGGCGGTCGGGATCATCACCGATCTGACCTATGTGCTGATCGACCCGCGCATCGACTTTGAAAGCCGGGGGTAAATCATGACCGATCTCGCACCCGCCTCCCAAAGCGGACTCTTCCGGCTCTCACCGCTCAACGCGCGCCGCTGGCGCAGCTTTCGCCGCAACAAACGCGCCTATTGGTCGCTGATCCTCTTCCTGATCCTGTTTGGCCTGTCGCTCTGCGCCGAGTTTCTGGCCAATGACAAACCCATCCTCGTCAGCTACCGCGGGGAGCTGCGCAGCCCGATCTTCTCGTTCTATTCGGAACGGGATTTCGGCGGCGATTTCCCGACGGAGGCGGGCTATCAGGACATCGAAGTCAAATGCCTGATCCGCTCGGGCGGCATAGCCGATGACTGTTTCGACGCCCCCGAGGACACGCTCGCGGCCATCAAAAGCGGCAACTACGCCACGGATGGCTGGCAGAAGGGCTGGGCGCTCTGGCCGCCGATCCCCTATTCCTACGACACGATCGTGGACATTCCCGGGGTCGCGCCCTCTCCGCCTGACCGTCATAACTGGCTGGGCACGGACGACACCAAGCGCGACGTGCTGGCACGGGTGATCTACGGCTTCCGGCTGTCGATCCTCTTCACCCTGATCGTGACGACATGCGCCTCGATCATCGGGATCGTGGCGGGGGCGGTTCAGGGCTATTTCGGAGGCTGGGTCGACCTGATCTTCCAGCGGGTGATCGAGATTTGGACGGGCATCCCGTCGCTCTACATCATCATCATCCTGTTCGCGATCCTGGGCCGAAGTTTCTGGCTGCTGGTGTTCCTCACCGTGCTGTTCGGCTGGCCATCCCTTGTGGGCGTGGTGCGGGCCGAGTTCCTGCGCGCGCGGAACTTTGAGTATATCCGCGCGGCCAAGGCCCTGGGCGTGTCCAACCGGGTCATCATGTTCCGCCACATGCTGCCCAATGCCATGGTCGCCACGCTGACCATGCTGCCCTTCATCATCACCGGCACGATCTCCACGCTGGCCTCGCTCGATTTCCTTGGCTTCGGGCTACCCTCATCGGCGCCGTCGCTGGGCGAGATGACCTTGCAGGCGAAACAGAACCTGCACGCGACATGGCTGGGCTTCACCGCCTTCTTCACCTTCGCGATCATGCTGTCGCTGCTGGTGTTCATTTTCGAAGGGGTCCGCGATGCGTTCGACCCCAGAAAGACGTTCTCTTGAGCTTGCTTCAGGTTGAAAACCTCTCCGTCACCTTCCGGCAGGACGGGAACGAAACCCACGCCGTGCGCGAGGTGAGCTTCGACGTGACGCGCGGGGAGACCGTCGCACTTGTCGGGGAAAGCGGATCGGGCAAATCGGTCACGGCCCTGTCCTCCGTCGGCCTTTTGGGCGACAGCGCGCAGGTGCGCGGGGCGGTGCGGTTCGAGGGCGAAGACCTTGTCGCGGCCTCTGAGGCAAAGCTGCGCGACGTGCGGGGCAATGACATCAGCTTCATCTTTCAGGAGCCGATGACCTCGCTCAACCCGCTCCAGACGGTGGAAAAGCAACTGGGCGAAAGCCTGGCCCTGCACCAGAACGTGCGCGGCGATGCGGCTCGTGCGCGGATCGTCGAGCTGTTGACCAAGGTCGGCATCCGCGAGCCAGAAACGCGGCTGGGCAGCTATCCGCATCAACTTTCCGGCGGGCAACGCCAGCGGGTGATGATCGCCATGGCCCTGGCCAATGGCCCGCAGCTTCTGGTGGCGGATGAGCCGACCACGGCGCTTGATGTGACGATCCAGGCGCAGATCCTCGACCTGCTGAGCGATCTGAAACGTGAGGAAGGGCTGAGCCTTTTGTTCATCACCCATGATCTGGGACTGGTGCGCCGCATTGCGGATCGGGTCTGCGTCATGAAGGACGGCGAGATCGTGGAGCAAGGCCCCACCCAGGAGATCTTTGATCGCCCGTCGCACCCCTACACTCGGATGCTGCTGGCCGCGGAAAGCGCCGGTCGCCCGGCCCCGGTGGCCGAAGACGCCGAGGTGATCGCGAAGACAGAGAACCTGAAGGTCTGGTTCCCCATCCAACGCGGGCTTTTGCGCCGCACCGTGGGCCATGTGAAGGCCGTCAACGACGCGAGCCTGACCGTCCGGGCCGGTGAGACCTTGGGCATCGTGGGGGAAAGCGGGTCGGGCAAGACAACGCTCGCGCTTGCGCTGATGCGACTGATCCCGTCCGAGGGCCAGATCGCCTTCATCGGGCAGCGCATTGATGGCCGCACGGGCCGGGCCCTGCGCGGCCTGCGCTCGGACATGCAGATCGTGTTTCAGGACCCGTATGGATCGCTCTCGCCGCGCATGACGGTGGAGCAGATCATTGCGGAAGGGCTGGGCGTCCACGGCCGCGCGGGCGGACGCGCCGAGCGCGAGCTGGTCGCGGAGATCATGGACGAGGTCGGGCTCGACCCCGTCCTGATGGACCGCTACCCGCACGAGTTTTCCGGCGGCCAAAGGCAGCGGATTGCCGTGGCGCGGGCGATGATCTTGCGGCCCAAGCTGGTGGTGCTGGACGAGCCAACCTCGGCGCTCGACATGACGGTGCAGGTGCAGATGGTAGAGTTGCTGCGCGATCTACAGCGGCGGCACGGGCTGGCCTATCTGTTCATCAGCCACGACCTGCGGGTGGTGCGCGCGATGAGCCACAAGGTGATGGTTATGCGTCTGGGCGACGTGGTCGAGGCCGGGCCGGTGGATGAGGTGTTTGACGCGCCGCAAAGCGACTACACCAAGGCGCTGATGGCCGCGGCTTTCGGAGAGGTTTCGCCGCGCTGATGCGCGGCGATCCGTGTGGGGGCTCTGCCCCCACACCCCCGAGGTATTTGGACAAATAAGAAGGGGATCTTGCGGCCTGAGGGTGGAGCGCCTTTGGCAGCCCCTTTGTGTCTTGGTGCCCGCGGCCGGACTCGAACCGGCACGCCCATGGGGCAGGAGATTTTAAGTCTCCGGTGTCTACCATTCCACCACGCGGGCACGGGCGCACATTCGCTGCGCTGCGGAGCTTGGTCAAGGGTGCGCGATGGCGGGGCCGACGGCCTCTTCCTTGACGGCTTGCATCGCCATGTAGGTGGAGGTGTGCGCGACATGCGGCAAGGTCGAGATCCGTTCGGCCAGAACCTGGCGGTAGTCTGACATGGAACTACAGCGCACCTTGAGCAGGTAGTCGAAACTGCCCGCGATCAGGTGGCATTGTTCGATGGCGCCGATTTTCGCGATGGCCGCGTTGAACGCGGCAAGGGCCGTTTCCCGCGTATCGGTGAGCTTCACCTCAACAAAGGCAACGTGGTCTCGGCCCAGTCGGATCGGGTCGAGCAAGGCACGGTAGCCCCGGATCGCCCCGGATTGCTCAAGCCGCTTGAGCCGGGCCTGGGTCGGGCTTTTGGAAAGGCCGATCCGCGCCGCCAGATCAGTGACAGAGATGCGGCCTTCGACGGACAGAACGTCCAGAATCGCTTGATCGAAGGTGTCGAAGTGATCTGACATTCCAGCAATCTTCCTGATGTGAAGCTTAATATCAGGACATATGCCCTTCACTCCTCTTCTAGCCGTCACTTTTCCCGCAATCAATTCGGTAAACTCACGCGAACCCATGACGGAGGAGCCCACATGACGGACCTGACGCCCCGCCCCGCGATGGATGCGGATTATCTCGCGGACGAAGACGCCAAGATCGCTGAGCTGACGGCGCTGGCCGCTTTGGCCCCTTCGGATCGCTTGGCGATTTCGGATGCGGCGGCGGCGTTGGTCACGCGGATCCGGGCCCATGGGGATCCGGGGCTGATGGAGGTGTTTCTGGCCGAATACGGGCTCTCCACGGATGAGGGGATTGCGCTGATGTGTCTGGCCGAGGCGCTGCTGCGCGTGCCGGATGCGGACACGATTGACGCCTTGATCGAAGACAAAATCGCGCCGTCGGATTGGGGCCGGCATTTGGGACGGTCGAACTCTTCGCTGGTGAATGCGTCGACCTGGGCGCTCATGCTCACGGGGCGGGTGCTGGAAGACGCGGAGCCGGGGATTGTCGGCACCCTGCGCAGCGCCGTCAAACGGCTGGGAGAGCCGGTGATCCGCACCGCTGTCAGCCGCGCCATGCGCGAGATGGGGCGTCAGTTCGTTCTGGGTGAGACAATCGCCAAGGCGATGGATCGCGCCGCTAAGATGGAGGCGCAGGGGTTCACCTATTCCTACGACATGCTGGGCGAGGCCGCGCGCACGGACGAGGACGCTCTGACCTATCTGGAGGCCTATTCGACAGCCATCGCCGCGATTGCAAAGGCCGCGACCAAGGGATCTGTGGCCGAAAATCCCGGAATTTCGGTCAAACTGTCCGCCCTGCACCCGCGCTATGAGGTCGCCCACCATGCGCAGGTCATGGAAGAGCTCGTCCCCCGCCTGTCCCGGCTGGCGCGCGAGGCGGCGCAGGCCGGGCTGGGCTTCAACGTGGACGCGGAAGAGGCCGACCGGCTGTCGCTGTCTCTCGACGTGATGGAGGCGGCGCTCTCTGATCCGCAATTGGAGGGATGGGACGGGTTCGGGCTGGTCGTGCAAGCCTATGGCCCGCGCGCGGGGCACGCCATCGACTGGGCCTATAAGCTGGCCGAGAAGCTAGACCGCAAGATCATGCTGCGACTTGTGAAGGGCGCCTATTGGGACGCTGAAATCAAACGCGCACAGGTTATGGGGCTGGAAGGCTTTCCCGTCTTCGCCCGCAAAGCCGCCACCGATGTCAGCTATATCGCCAATGCCCGCAAGCTGCTGGGGATGACGGACCGAATCTATCCTCAGTTTGCCACACACAACGCCCACACGGTCGCGGCGGTGCTGCATATCGCCAAAGATATGGGGCGCGGCCCCGAAGCGTTCGAATTCCAGCGGCTGCATGGCATGGGCGAAGTGCTGCACCGGCTCGTGATGGCCGATCATGGCACGCGCTGCCGGATCTATGCGCCGGTCGGCGCGCATCGCGACCTGCTGGCCTATCTGGTGCGGCGCCTGCTGGAGAACGGGGCGAATTCCTCATTCGTGAACCAGATCGTGGATGAGGATGTCCCGCCCGAGGTCGTGGCCGCCGATCCGTGGGATCACCTGGGACATCCCTCGCATCTGCGCACCGGGCCGGAGCTGTTCGCGGGGCGTCGCAACTCTGTGGGGCACGATCTGACCCACGCGCCGACGCTGGCGGCCATCGACGCGGCCCGGGCGCCCTTTACGGACAAGACCTGGCAAGCCGCCCCTCTGCCCGTTGGGCTCCCCAGCGGGACCGCGCGCGATGTGCCCAATCCAGCCCACCCCGAACAGGTGGTCGGCAACGTAATCGACGGCACTGCGCCGACGGTTCAGGCGGCCTTTGACCGTGCCCGCCCGTGGGATGCCCCGATGGCAGAGCGCGCGGCGATCCTGAACAAGGTCGCGGACCTCTACGAGGCGCATTACGGCGAATTCTTCGCGCTGATCGCACGCGAAGCCGGAAAGACCCTGATGGACGCCGAAGGCGAGCTGCGCGAGGCGGTTGATTTCCTGCGCTATTACGCGAAAGAGGCCGAGACCGCCGGAGACCGCGCCGCGCGCGGAACCTGGGTCTGCATCAGCCCGTGGAACTTCCCGCTGGCGATCTTCACCGGGCAGATCGCGGCGGCTTTGGCGACGGGCAACGCGGTGCTCGCCAAGCCGTCCGAAGAAACCACGCTGATCGCTCACCGCGCCGCGCAGTTGATCCTTGAAGCGGGCGTGCCGGACACGGCGTTCCAACTGATCCCCGGCGCCGGGGACGTAGGCGCGGCTTTGACCTCGAACCCTGGTGTGAACGGCGTCGCCTTCACCGGATCGACCGAAACCGCCCGGCTGATCCGCAAGGCCATGGCCGCCAATGCCGCGCCGGGCACGCCTCTGATCGCAGAGACCGGCGGGCTGAACGCGATGATCGTGGACAGCACCGCCCTGCCCGAAGCCGCCGTGCGCGACGTGCTGGCAAGCGCGTTCCAATCCGCCGGGCAAAGGTGTTCGGCGCTGCGGATGCTCTATGTGCAGGAGGACGTGGCCGAAACCGTCATCCCCATGATTAAGGGCGCGATGGATACGCTCAAGCTGGGCGATCCCTGGCGGCTGAGCACCGATGTCGGGCCGGTCATCAGCGAAGAGGCGCAGGCGGGCATCATGGCGCATGTCGACACCGCCCGCGCGGGCGGACAGGTGATCCACGAATTGCCAACGCCCGAAGGAGGTCACTTCGTTGCGCCGGTCATGATCCGCCTGCCGGGGATCGAGGCTCTGCAGCGCGAGATCTTCGGGCCTGTGCTGCATGTGGCCACCTACCGCGCCCGCGATCTGGACAAGGTGATCGACGCGATCAACGCCAAGGGCTTCGGCCTGACCTTCGGGCTGCACACACGGATCGACGACCGGGTGCAGCATATCGTGGACCGGATCGACTGCGGGAACACCTATGTGAACCGCAACCAGATCGGCGCCATCGTCGGCAGCCAACCCTTCGGCGGCGAGGGGCTGTCGGGCACCGGTCCCAAAGCGGGCGGCCCCCGCTATCTGGAACGGTTCCGCGCCCCCGCGCCGGGCATCGAGGCCGCGCCGTGGACCGAGACCGCCGATGCGCAGGCCGTCGATGACGCGCTAGAGCGCCCGCTGCGCGGCGCGCCCGGCGCCGTTCAGGACATGCCCGGCCCCACCGGGGAGAGCAATCGCCTGAGCGCCTGGCCCAAGGGGCCGGTCCTGTGCCTTGGCCCCGGCCCGGCGGCGGTCAATGAACAAGCCCGCGCGGTGGAAGCCCTTGGGGGGCAGCCGGTGCGCGTGGCAGGGGCGCTTGACGCAGAAGCCCTGGGCCGGATCGGCCCCTTGGCCAGTGTGATCTGGTGGGGCGATGAAGACACTGCCCGCGCCTATGAACAGGCGCTTGCCAGGCGCGACGGGCCGCTGGTCGCGCTTGTCACGGCGATGCCCGATGCCGGGCACGTGCTGGCCGAGCGCCATGTCTGCGTGGACACTACAGCCGCGGGCGGGAACGCCGCGCTTCTGGCCGAGGTCGCGGCGGAGCAGGCTTGACGCCGCGCGGATCGGGGGCAAGGGTCAACCCATGTTTCCGATCCGCGACCACAACCCCGCCGAACGCACCCCCTATGTCACCTGGGCCCTGATCGCGATCAATATCGCCATCTGGCTGGGCACGCTGGGCATCAGTACGAATGAAGCCGCTCTGAGCAGCTTCTACGATGATTACGCCCTGCTGCCCGCGCAACTAATGAATGGCGAAAACCCGATGGCGCTTGTGACCTCGGCCTTTCTCCATGGCAGCTTCATGCACCTGGCGGGCAATATGCTGTTCCTGTGGATCTACGGCGACAACATGGAAGACCAGATGGGCCATGGAGGCTTCTTGCTGTTCTACCTGGCCTGCGGGGTCGGCGCCGGGCTGGCGCAAGTGGCAGCGTCGCCCGGATCGCAGGTGCCGATGGTGGGCGCCTCGGGGGCGATTGCCGGGGTCATGGGGGGATATCTTCTGATGTTCCCCAAAGCGCGGGTCGATATTCTGCTGATCCTGATCATCATCTTCCGCACCTTCAGCCTGCCTGCATGGATCCTGCTGGGGCTGTGGTTCGCGCTACAACTCTTTGGAGGCATTGGCGCCGATCCCGAAATGGGCGGCGTGGCCTATTGGGCCCATGCGGGGGGCTTCGTGCTGGGCATTGTGCTGACGGTGCCGCTCTGGCTGCGGCGCGGCGGGACGGAGTTCTGGACCCGCACTCACGGTCATCCCCCGCACCCGGCGGCGCCGCAGATCACCCGGCGCACGCGCGTCCCGGTGGTGAGAAAATAGTCTTAGCGGCCTGACACGGGTCAGGCTTCGCGGGCGCGGATGACCTTGGCGAATTGCGGGAAAATATCGGGGTTGGCGCAGATCACGTGACCGTCTTCGAGCAGAACCTGATCTTCGCGGATCGTCTCGATGAACCCACCTGATTCCTGCACGATGATGATCCCGGCCGCGATGTCCCACGGCTTGAGCCCACGCTCCCAGAACCCCTCGTAGCGCCCGGCGGCCACATAGGCCATGTCCAGCGACGCCGCGCCCCAGCGGCGCACCCCGGCGCAAGCGGGCAGAAGGCGGCCCAGGTCCTGCAGCGCGGCGGGCAGATAGCGGCCACCGCCAAACGGCAGGCCGGTGGCGAACACGCTTTCGATCATTCGCGAGCGGCCCGACACACGAAGGCGGGCGTTGTTGACGAAGGCACCCTCGCCCTTTTCAGCGTGGAAGAGTTCATCCTTCACCGGGTCATAGATCACGCCTGCGGTGATTTTTCCCTTGTGCTCCAATGCGATGGAGATTGCCCAATGCGGCATCCCGTGCAGGAAGTTGGTCGTGCCGTCCAGCGGATCGACAATCCAACGGCGGGTCGGATCTTCGCCTTCGATCTCCGCGCCCTCTTCGCCCAGGAAGCCATAGGTCGGGCGGCCTTCCATCAGCGCGGTGCGGATCAGCTCTTCGGCGGCGCGGTCGGCGCGGGTGACGAAATCGCCAGGGCCTTTGGCTGAAACCTGGAGGTTCTCGACCTCCGCGAAATCCTTGAGCAGGGCGCGACCGGCGCGGCGGGCGGTCTTGATCATCAGGTTAAGATTGGCGCTCGCGGTCATCGGAGGCTCCTTGGGCAAGGCGGCATGGAATTGGGGCAGCGCAGGCCATAGCCGCTTGGGCGCCGCGCGGCAAGGGTTCTAGCGCGCGGCACGCGCCTCAAGCGCCGGGTAGCGCAGGCCCAGCGTGATCCCGCGCGCCACAAAGCTGATGAGCAGCGCCATCCACAGCCCGGCATTGCCGAAGACCGGCATCAGGGCCAGCACCGCGATCAGATAGATCAGCGCCGCGACCAGCATCATGTTGCGCATGTCCCTGGTCCGGGTCGCCCCGATGAAGATGCCATCCAGCATCCACGAGGCCGCGCCCAGGATCGGGGCCGCGACCATGAACGGCAAGTAGACGCGCGCCAGATCCCGCACCGGCTGGGCCGTGGTCATGCGGTCGATCCCCCATGGCCCAAGCAGAGCAAAGCCAAGGGCCAGAACCACGCAGGCCCCCGCCCCCCACAGCGATGCCATGCCAGCCGCACGGCGCAGGCCCGCCCGATCACGCGCGCCCATGGCCTGCCCCACAAGCGCCTCTGCCGAGAAGGCAAAGCCATCGAGCGCAAAGGCGGTCACCTCAAGAAACTGGAGCAGCACCTGATTGGCGGCGAGCGGGACGTCACCGAACCGGGCGCCCAGCAGAAGGAAACTGATGAAAATCGCCTGAAGCAGGACCGACCGGATCATAATATCGGTGTTCACCACCGCCATGCGACGCAGGCGCTCCGGCTCAAAGATGCGGCCCTTTGGCCCCATCAGCGCGCCGCGACACATATAGAGCCCAAGCGCGAGCCCGGTCCATTCCGCAAGGAAGCTGGCGCGGGCCACCCCAGCGACGCCCCAGTCAAGCTGCATCACGAACAGAAGATCGAGCCCGATATTGAGCCCGTTCATCCAAAGCTGAAGCACCAGCACCGCGCGCGTGCGCTCCTGCGCGATCAGCCAGCCGGTGACGGCATACAGCATGATCGCCGCCGGAGCGGACCAGATGCGAATGCCGACATAGTGCCGGGCGAGGGTCTCCACCTCTTCGCTGGCCGGAGAGACCTGGAAGCCCCCCCACAGCAGCGGGCCTTGCAGCGCGATCAGCGCGAGGCCCGCGACAAGCCCGATCAATAGCCCCCGCGCCAGCAGAGCCGCGTTTTCCGCGCTGTCCCCTTCACCGCTGGCCTGCGCGGCGAGCCCCGTCATGCCCATGCGCAGGAAACCGAACAGCCAATAGAAGGCGGAGAGGATCACCGCCCCCACGCCCACGGCACCAATGGGCTCTGCCCGCCCCATCTGGCCCACAACGCCCGTATCCACGAGCCCCAGAAGGGGCACGGTGACATTGGCCAGCACGATTGGCCCGGCAATGGCGAGGATGCGGCGATGCGTCACCGCGCGGGCGGGCGCGGCCATGGGTCAGTCGGCGGGGGGCATCAGGAAATGGCCCGTCGCCTGCGCAAACAGCCGCGCGCGGTTGTCCTGCCAGGCTTCCACATGGACAGAGGCATAGCGCCGCCCGGACCGGTTCACCCGTGCCCGCGCATAGGCATCGCGCGCCTTGCCCGATCGAAGGTAGTCGACGGTGAAGTCGATCGTCTTGGGCATCCGCAGGCGCGGCGGAGCGGAGGCCATCTGATCGCCCGCGCCGCTCTCCATTTGCTCCCACTGGGCGGCCCAGCTCAGTTCCATGACGGCAGCGGTTTCCAGAAATGCCGCCGTGACCCCGCCATGAATGGCGGGCAGCATGGGGTTCCCGATCAGCTTGTCATCGAAGGGCAGGATCGCGGTCAGCTCATCCCCGCGCCGATCGAAACGGATGCCCAAAAAGGCGACATAGGGGATACGACTCACCAGATCGTCCAGAGCGCTGTCGCGGCGGGACTTGATCTCTTGCAGGCTCTTTTGATGACGGCTCATCTTCCGAACCCCCTTTCGATGGTAAAGGCACCATGGGCCGTGGCCACAGGCGCGCTTTCGTCCTCATCGGTGGCGGTGGCGCGCACGAAGGCAACGGTGCGCGTGATGTGATAGCAGGTGGCGTGGGCGGTGACCCTCTGCCCGGGGGTGGCGCCGCGCATGTAGTCGATCCGCAGATCCAGCGTCGCCGTGCCCGCAGGGCCCGAAGGATGCGACATCACGGCAATCCCCGCGCAGGTGTCAATCAATGCGGAAACCGCTCCGCCATGGATCACGCCGGTGTCCGGGTCTCCGACCAGGCGGTCGTCATAGGGGATCGACATGCGCCCTTCCCCTTCGCCCAGATGCTCCAGCTGAATCCCGAGCGCCTTGGCATGCGGGATCGCGGACAGGAACTGACGAGCGATCTTCGCCTTATCTACCGTGGATTGCACCATCGGGTCACCTCGTGATTGCAAACGGGGTCAGCATGGTCTTGCGGAGCGGGCAAAGCAAGAGTGACGCATGGGTCAAGCTGGTTGCCCCGAAGCCAGTGAGCGCATAAGCTTTGCAAAGCACCGGCTGCGGCGGGCACAACAAGACCACCTCACACACTGAGATCCATGAGCGACGATACCCTCTCTTTCAAGGAAATGTGCGCAAAGTTCGATGTAACGCCGCGCACGCTACGTTACTACGAGTATATCGAGCTGCTGTCCCCACGCCGTGAGGGACGCTCACGGTTCTATTCATCTCGCGATCAGGCACGCATGGTGCTGATCCTGCGCGGACGCCGCTGGGGATTCTCGCTGGAGGAAATCCGTCAGTGGCTGGAGCTCTACGAGCAGCGCGGATCACGGGTACAGATGGAGACGCTGGTGGAGCACGCCTCCAACAAGCTGGAAGAGCTCGAAAGCCAAAAAAACCAGCTAGAAGAGACAATAACCGAACTGCGCGGACTGCGCGACGAAGTCGCCCGCGACCTCAAAGCCTGACCGCTTTTCGGCCTGACCTCTGACGTCACGTTACGTTGACGTTCACGTAAGTTTAACTTGTCTCAAAGTGGCGAATCCGCATTTTGTCCTCCGTAAGTTGTGAGGACCGCTGTATGACGGAAGAGACGATGACCATCCGCGAAATGTGCGATGCGTTCGACGTAACGCCCCGCACCCTTCGCTTCTACGAGCAGAAGGAACTGCTGTTCCCGATCCGTGAGGGTCAAAAACGGCTGTTCACGAAACGCGACCGCGCCCGACTCAAGCTGATCCTGCGCGGCAAGCGGTTCGGCTTCCCGCTCGAGGAAATTCGTCAACTTCTCGATCTCTATGACGAACGCGACCATCAGACGCAGCTTGCTCTGACGCTGGACACAGCGCGCAAACACTTGGCCGAACTGGAAAGCCAGCGCGTCGCTCTCGATGAGGCGATCGACGACCTGCGCAACCAGATCAACCATGTCGAAGGGATGCTGAACGCACCCCAATCGACGGCCGCAGAATAAGCACACAGACCTTAGAAGTACCCAGGGGAGGGCTCACCACATGACGACCTACACGCCGCCAGTTCAGGACATGCAGTTCCTGCTGCACGACTTGTTTAAGATTTCCGAACAGGACATCGACGGCTTTGCAGATCTGGACCGCGACTTCACCGCCGCCATCCTTGGCGAAGCTGGCAAACTGGCTTCCGAAGTGCTGCACCCCCTGAACGCCGTCGGCGATCAGCAGGGCTGCACGCTGGAAAACGGCGTCGTGCGTCCGCCGGAGGGCTTCAAAGGCGCCTTCGATCAGGTGCGTGAAGGCGGCTGGACCGGGCTCGACATGCCCGAGCAGTATGGCGGCCAGAACATGCCCCAGGTGGTCGGCTCCGCTGTCGGAGAGATGTTCTCCGCCGCGAACCAGTCCTTCACCATGTATCAGGGCCTGACCCACGGCGCGGCCTCCGCGATCCTCGCCCACGGCACCGAAGAGCAGAAGACGACCTACCTGCCCAAGATGGTGTCCTGCGAATGGACCGGCACCATGAACCTGACCGAGCCCCATTGCGGCACGGATCTGGGCATGATGCGCACCAAGGCCGAACCTCAGGCCGATGGCAGCTACAAGGTCAGCGGCCAGAAGATCTTCATCTCCGCTGGCGAACACGACATGTCGGAGAACATCATCCACCTCGTGCTGGCCAAGATCCCCGGCGGCCCCGATGGCATCAAGGGCGTGTCGCTCTTCATCGTGCCGAAATTCGTGCTGAACGAAGATGGCACCCCCGGCGCGCGCAACGGCGTGTCCTGTGGCAAGCTCGAAGAAAAGATGGGCATCCACGGCAACTCCACCTGCGTCATGAACTATGACGAGGCGACCGGCTACCTGCTTGGCCAGGAGCACAAAGGCATGCGCGCCATGTTCACCATGATGAACGAAGCCCGCCTGGGCGTTGGCATGCAGGGCCTGTCTCAGGCTGCTGTCGCCTACGAGAATGCCGTGATCTACGCCAAGGACCGTCTTCAGGGTCGCGCCGTCACCGGTGTCGAAAACCCCGAAGGCCCCGCCGATCCGCTGATCGTCCACCCCGATATCCGCCGCTCGCTGCTCGATCAGAAGAGCTTCATTGAGGGTGGCCGTGCGTTCATCCTCTGGGGCGCCAACCTGATCGACCGCGCGCACCGCTCCGGTGATGCCGATGCGGACGGGCTCGTGTCTCTGATGACCCCGGTCATCAAAGGCTTCCTGACCGACAAGGGCTTCGACATGACCGTGCAGGCCCAGCAGGTCTTCGGCGGCCACGGCTATATCGACGAATGGGGCATGGGCCAGTTCGTGCGCGATGCCCGGATCGCCATGATCTATGAAGGCGCCAACGGCGTTCAGGCGCTCGACCTCGTGGGCCGCAAGCTGGCTCAGGATGGCGGCAAGCACGTCATGGCCTTCTTCGAGATGGTGCGGAACTACTGCAAGGAAAACAGCGGCGACACCGCGTTTGCCAAGCAGTTCATCGAGCCGCTCAAGCAAGCGTCCAAGGACCTTCAGGCCGCAGGCATGTTCTTCATGCAGCAGGGCATGAAGAACCCGAATGCCGCGCTGTCGGGCTCCAATGACTTCATGCATATGTTCGGCCATGTCTGCCTTGGCTACATGTGGGCGCAAATGGCCCAGGCCGCCGAGGCGGCCAAAGGTCAGGGCGGTGACGATGCCTGGCTTGAGGCCAAGATCGAAACCGGCCGCTACTACATGGCGCGCCACCTGCCGGCCACGGGCATGCACCTTGCGCGCATCGAAAGCGGCGCCGATCCGGTGATGACCCTGGCCGCCGACCACTTCTGATCTCAGACCCCGGGCGCCTAGGAGAGGGCGCCCGGGGTTTTTCCTGGAGGAGACCATGCCCAAACGCTTCCGCCTAACCCGCCGTTTCCCCGTCGCCATGACGGAAGATGGCTACCGTCGCCTGCGCAAAGTCAGCGCCGAGGCCGGGCTGGAAGAGGGTGAGCTGCTGTCCTTTCTGTTCGAGAACTGGTCCAGCGTGATCGACGATGAAACCTTTGGACACCGTATGCGGTTGTTCAACTCCGAACTGGAGGACCGAAAACGCTAATCGCGCCGCAAGCGGTCTACGTCGGACCGCCTCCGGCGGAGGTATTTGGACAAATAAGAAGATCAGGGATCAGCCCCGCCCCAGCCCGCCAAGAAGAGGCATCCGGGCCAAAGCGGGACCTTCTCATTTGGCGGTCATCGGCTCCTCAGCCTGTACCGCGCTTAAAGAGAAGCACGTTAACCTTAACGCGCCCCTAATCTCCTTCTTATTTGTCAAAGTACCTCACGGGGGTCCGGGGGTGTGAAACCCCCGGCGCTTCGCCAAGAGGAACAAGCGTCAGGGGAGGGCGCGAAAAGATGAAACTGCATTGCTTCGGAGAGAGCGGAAACGCCTATAAGGCCGCGCTGACGCTGGAACTGGCAGGGGTCGACTGGACCCCGGTCTTTGTCGATTTCTTCCACGGCGCCACCCGCAGCCCAGAGTTCCGCGCGCTCAACGCCATGGGCGAGGTTCCGGTGCTCGAAGACGGGGAAACCGTCCTCACCCAATCCGCCGTGATCATGGATTACGTCTCCTCCAAGACCGGCAAGCTGGGCGGGCAGAGCGCCGATGAACGCCGCGAGGTGCTGCGGTGGATGTTTTTCGACAACCACAAGATTTCCGGCACCGCCGGGCCGCTGCGGTTCAACATGAATTTCCTGCCCGCCAGCAAGCGCAACCAGGGCGCCGAAGACTGGCTCGCCATGCGGTTGGCCTCCGGGCTCAAGGTGATGAACCGCGCGCTCGACGGCGCGGACTGGCTGGTTGGGGACCGAGTGACCATCGCCGATCTGTCCTGCGCGGGCTACCTCTTCTACGACGAGCCCTTCACCTTCGATCGTTCCGACTACCCCGCCATCGACGCCTGGCTGGAGCGCATCAGCGCCCTGCCCGGCTGGAAACACCCTTACGACCTCATGCCCGGCCGCCCAAGCGACCGCGCCTAAACCAATGCAAAGGAAAGGACTGCAATGACCGACGTCTATATCTACGACCACGTGCGCAGCCCGCGCGGCAAGGGCCGCAAGGACGGCTCCCTACACGAAGTGACCAGCGTTCGGATTTCCGCGCTGATGCTGGACGCGCTCAAGGAGCGCAACGGGCTGGAAGGCCATGCTGTCGAGGACGTGATCTGGGGCAACGCCACCCAGGTGATGGAGCAAGGCGGCTGCCTGGCCCGGACCGCCGTTCTGGCCTCTGACCTGGATGAGCGCATCCCCGGCCTGTCCATCAACCGCTTCTGCGCCTCGGGCATGGAAGCTGTGAACCTGGCCGCGAACCAGGTCAAAGGCGGCGCCGGTGACGGCTATATCGCCGGCGGTGTGGAGATGATGAGCCGCGTGGCCATGGGCTCGGACGGGGCCGCTGTTGCGGTCGATCCGACCGTTGCGATGGCGCATAACTTCGTGCCTCAGGGCATTTCCGCCGACATCATCGCCACCCAATACGGCATCACCCGCGAACAGGCCGACGCCTTCGCCGTCGAAAGCCAGAACCGCGCGGCCGCCGCGTGGGAAGCCGGGCGTTTTGACAACTCCATCGTTCCGGTCAAGGACGCCAATGGCCTGACCATCCTGGCGCGCGATGAATACATGCGCCCCGGCACCACCGTGGAGGCTCTGGGCGGCCTGAAGGCCTCGTTCAAGGAGCAGGGCGAAGTCATGCCCGGCTTCGACACCGTGGCGCTGATGAAATACCCGCACCTTGAGTCGATCAACCACATCCACCACGCGGGCAACAGCTCGGGCATTGTGGATGGTTCTGCTGGCGTTCTGATCGGCAACAAGGAGTTTGGCGAGAAATGGGGCCTCACCCCGCGCGCGCGCATTCGCTCCACCGCCAAGATCGGCACCGATCCGACCATCATGCTCACCGGCCCCGTGCCCGTGACCGAGAAGATCCTGGCCGACAGCGGCATGTCCATCGGGGACATTGATCTTTTTGAAGTCAACGAGGCCTTCTCGGCCGTCGTCCTGCTGTTCATGCAGCACTTCAACGTGGATCACGACATCCTCAACGTGAACGGCGGCGCCATTGCCATGGGTCACCCGCTGGGCGCGTCGGGCGCGATCATCATCGGCACCCTTCTGGACGAGCTGGAGCGGCGCGACCTCTCCACCGGCCTTGCCACCTTGTGCGTTGCGTCCGGCATGGGCGCGGCCACCATCATCGAACGCGTGTAAGGAGCCATTCGCATGACTGACTTCACCATGGAAAAAGGCGCCGACGGCGTCGCTCTCATCACCTGGGACTGCGAAGGCAAGAGCATGAACGTGCTCAACACCGAAGCAGCCGCAGTTCTGGACGGGCTGATCGAAGACGCCCTGGCCGATGATGCCGTCAAAGGCATTGTCATCACCTCGGGCAAGCCGGACTTCGCGGCGGGCATGGACCTGAATGTCATCGCTGGCATGAAGGAAACCGGCGGCGCGCAAGGCGTGTTCGACGGGGTCATGAATCTGCACCACCTGCTGCGCAAGATCGAACGCGCGGGCATGGATCCCAAGACCAACAAGGGCGGCAAGCCGATCGCGGCGGCCCTGCCCGGCACGGCTCTGGGCATCGGGCTTGAGCTGCCTTTGTCCTGCCACCGCATCTTTGCCGCCGACAACCCGAAGGCCAAGATCGGCCTGCCGGAAATCATGGTCGGCATCTTCCCCGGCGCGGGCGGCACCACCCGCCTCGTGCGCAAGATGGGCGCCATGACCGCCAGCCCCTACCTTCTGCAGGGCAAGCTGTCGAACCCGGCCAAGGCGAAATCCGCAGGCATCATCGACGAAGTCGTGGACGATCCGGTCGCCGCGGCCAAGGAATGGGTTCTGTCCGAACCCAAGATCGTGAAGCCTTGGGACGAGAAGGGCTACAAGATCCCCGGCGGCGCGCCGTATCACCCGGCTGGTTTCATGACCATGGTCGGCGCCAACGCGATGGTGAACGGCAACACCAAAGGCGTCTATCCGGCGGCCAAGGCGCTGCTGTCGGCGGTCTATGAAGGCATGCAGGTGCCGTTTGACACCGCGCTTCAGATCGAAGCCCGCTGGTTCACCAATGTGCTGATGAACCCGTCCTCGGGCGCGATGATCCGCTCGCTCTTCATCAACAAGGGTGCTTTGGAAAAAGGCGCGAACCGTCCCGATGTGGCCGATGAAACCGTCAAGAAGGTCGGCGTCATGGGCGCGGGCATGATGGGCGCCGGGATTGCTCTGGTGTCGGCTCAGGCCGGGATCGAAGTTGTCCTGATCGACCAGAAGCAGGAGGCCGCCGATCGCGGTAAGGACTACACTGCCAGCTTCTTCGACAAGGGCATCAAGCGCGGCAAAGCCACGCCCGAGAAGAAAGAGCAGGTCCTGTCCCGCATCACCGCCACCACCGATTACGACGCGCTCAAGGGCTGCGATCTGATCATCGAGGCGGTGTTCGAAGACCCGGCGATCAAGGCCGAAGTGACCAAGGCCGTTGAGGCTGTCGTGGGCGAAGACTGCATCTTTGCCACCAACACCTCGACCCTGCCGATCTCGGACCTGGCGAAGGCCTCTGTGCGGCCTGAGCAGTTCATCGGCATCCACTTCTTCTCCCCCGTTGAGAAGATGGCTCTGGTGGAGATCATCAAGGGCAAGGAAACCGGCCCGCGGGCCGTGGCCAAGTCGCTCGACTATGTCCGCCAGATCCGCAAAACGCCGATCGTCGTCAATGACGCGCGCTTCTTCTACGCCAACCGCTGCATCATCCCCTACATCAACGAGGGGCAGCGCATGGTCACCGAAGGGGTCGAACCCGCGCTGATCGAAAACGCGGCCAAGAACATGGGCTTCCCGCTGGGCCCGCTCCAGCTCAATGACGAAACGTCGATTGATCTGGGCGTGAAGATCGCCAAGGCGACCAAGGCCGCGATGGGCGACGCCTATGACGAAACCACCGACGAGCTGCTGTTCTGGCTGTTCGACGAAGGCCGCCTGGGCCGCAAATCCAAGGCGGGCTTCTACAGCTATGATGACGCCGGCAAGCGGGAAGGCATCTGGCAGGGTCTGCGCGACAAGTATCTCGATGAAGGGAACGACATTTCCCTGATCGACGTGCAGCACCGCCTGATGTTCTCTCAGGTGCTCGAAGCAGTGCGCGCTCTGGAAGAAGGCGTGCTGGAAGACATCCGCGAAGGCGATGTCGGCGCGATCCTCGGCTGGGGCTTTGCGCCGTGGTCCGGCGGTCCGTTCAGCTGGCTCGACATGCTGGGCAGCGCCTATGCCGCCGCCCGCTGCGACGAGCTGGAAGCCGCCTATGGCGAGCGCTTCAAGTGCCCCGCCCTGCTGCGCGAGATGGCCGAAAAGGGCCAGAGCTTCTACGGCCGCTTCGGCAAGGACGCCGAGGCCGCGTAAGCCTCAGCCGTCTCAAACGAACAAAGGGCGCCTCTCGGGGCGCCCTTTTCTATTGGCCTCTCGGGGCCTTCCCGATCAGGGATTGGCCTTGCCGTCGTAGCACGCAAAGGCCAGCTTATTGCCGTCGAGGTCGCGCACATAGGCGACATAGAATTTGTCACCATAGCTTTCGGGGCGAAATCCCGGCTTGCCTTCGTCGGTGCCCCCGGCGGCCATCGCGCTGTGATAAAGCCAGTCGACATCGGAGGCGCTTTTCACCCGAAACGCGGTCATTGCGCCATTCCCCACGCTGGCGGGGCGTTCGTCATACGGGTGACAGGCAAAGAAGCGCGGCACCGTCTCATCCTGCCTGTCCCCCCAGGAAACAACCTTCGCATCTGCATAGCAGGGCGACAGCCCCATGCGTTCAAACAGCGGATCGTAAAAGGCCTTGGCTCTTTCCAGGTCATCCGTGCCCACCATCGTGTAGCCGATCATGCCGATCCCCCGCTCTGCTCCACAGGATCAAAGCCTGGCAAAGATGGGACCCCGGCGCCAGAAAAACCTGGCCACTCAGCGAAAGGCCCCAACCGGAGCTTCCCGGATCTTCTTATTTGTCCAAATACCTTGGGGGGAGGCGCGCTCCGCGCCGGGGGGCGAAGCCCCCGCCCCCCGTGCCTTCAGCGCGGAGCCTGCACCAGCCTTTCCAGCCCTGCCCCCAGCTCCGCAGAGAGCGGCACCGGTCGGCGGGTCTGCGCGTCGACATAGACATGGACAAAGAACCCTTCGGCGGCGGCGCTCTCCGCATCGCCGCCGAACAGTCCGATCTCATAGCGGACCGAAGACGTGCCCAGCTTCGCCACCCGGATCCCCGCCGCCACAGGTTCGGGGAAGCCCAGCTCCGCGTGATAGCGACAACCGGTTTCCACGACCAAGCCGATCTGCGCGCCGCCCAGCGGGTCGAGCAGCCCCTGCCCGATCAGCCACCCGTTCACGGCGGCGTCGAACAGCTCATAATGGACCACATTGTTGAGATGGCCATAGACGTCATTGTCCCGCCACCGGGTCGCGTGGGTGGAAAACGCCGCGTAATCTGCGCGGGTGCCGGGCGCGGGGCGGCTCATGCCAGCCCCCGCCCCTTGAGCAAAGGCCCAACCCCCGGCATCCGGCCCCGAAAGGCGGTGTAGGCCGTTGCCTCATCCACCGTCCCGCCGCGCGACAGGATCTCATCCTCCAGCCGCTTAGCAGTGTCCGGGTCGAACACGTCTCCGGTTTCCTCGAACGCCTCGAACGCGTCAGCGTCCATCACCTCGGACCACATGTAGCTGTAGTAGCCGGAAGAATACCCATCGCCCGAGAAGACATGGGCGAAGTTCGGCGTCGCGTGGCGCATGGCGATGGCGCGGGGTAAGCCGATCTCGTCCAGGATTTCGGCCTGACGCTGCATCGGGTCCGCCGGGGGCGGGCTATCGTGGAAACCCAAATCGACCAGAGCAGAGGCGAGATATTCCACCGTGTCAAACCCGGCATCATAGCTGCGCGCCGCCAGCAGCCGGTCGCGCAGCGCCTCGGGCATGGGGGCGCCGGTCTCCACATGGGTGGCGAAGCGGTCCAGAAGCGCGGGCTGGTCCAGCCAGTGCTCCAGTAGCTGGCTCGGCAGTTCCACGAAGTCCCGCGCGACCGAGGTGCCCGAGAGGCTCTCATAAGTCACATCCGACAGCATCTGATGCAGGGCGTGGCCGAATTCGTGGAACAGGGTGCTGGCATCGTCATAAGACAGCAGCGCCGGGTCCGATTTGGCAAAGTTGCAAACGTTCACCACGATCGGGCGGATATCTCCGGCCAGCTTCTGTTGCGGGCGCAGCGCGCTGCACCACGCGCCGGAGCGCTTGCCCGGCCGGGCGAAGTAGTCTCCGATGAAAAGCGCCAGAAATTCGCCATTTCTGGTCATTTCCCAGGCGCGGCAATCGTCATGCCAGAGCGGCGCCTCCACGGGCGTCGCCTCGATCCCAAAGAGCCGGTGGGCCGTGTCGAACACCGCCTCGATCATGCGGTCGAGCTGGAAATAGGGCTTCAGCTCCGCCTCATCGAGATCATGCTCCTCCTTGCGCCGCGCCTCAGAATAGTAGCGCCAGTCCCAGGGCTCCAGCGGGCCGGTTTCGCCATCAGCGCGGAGCCGCTCTGTCAGGATCGCCTGATCGGCCTCGGCGGCGGCCCTGGCCGGGGCCCAGACCTGCATCAGCAGATCACGCACGGCGCCGGGATTGCTGGCCATCTCATGCTCCAGCTTGAAATCGGCAAAGCTGTCATAGCCCAAAAGCACGGCACGCTCAGCGCGCAGTTTCAGCGTTTCGGCGGCGCGGGCGCGGTTGTCTTCCCCCTGCCCCACGCCGCGCGCGGTCCAGGCATCAAAGGCTTTCTGGCGCAGCGCCCGGTTCGGGCTGAATTGCAGAAACGGCACGATCAGAGACCGCGACAGGGTGATGATCGGGGTGCCATCGCCCGCCGCTGTGGCTGCCCCCTGCAAGAAGGCGGGCAGCGGGGAGAGGTCTTCGGGAGCCAGGGTCATGGACCAATTGCGCTCATCCGCGACCATCGCTTGCGTGAAGCTGGTTCCCAGCTCGGCCAGGCGGGCCATGATCTGCTTAAGCCGCTCGGCCTCCGCCCCCTCAAGCCGCGCCCCGGAGCGGGTGAACCTGCGATGCTGCTTCTCCAGAAGGCGCGCCTGTTCCGGCGTCAGATCGAGCGTCTCGCGCGCCTCCCACAGGGCGTCGAGCCGCGCAAACAGCGGCGCGTTCATGGCAACCTCGCTGGCATAGGCGGCCAGGCGCGGAGAGATGTCGCGCGCCAGAGCCTCACGCGCCTCATTGGCGCAGGTGCCCAGCAGCGTGAAGAACGGCGCCAACACCTTGTCGAGCGGCGCATCCGCCCGCTCAAGCGCCTCGCAGGTATTGGCAAAGCTCGGGGCCTCGGCGGTGTCGGCAATGGCGGCGATGTTGGCACGGGCCTCATCCAGAGCCGCGTCAAAGGCAGGGGCAAAGTCGCCGTCGTCGATCCGGTCGAACGGCGGAAGCTCGTAGGGGGTGGCCCAGTCGGCCCGCAAAGGGTTGGTCATCGGTGTCTCCTTGGTCGGAACGGGAGGGCACGCGCCCGCCATGAGGCGACCGGGCGCATGCCCCGGACGCTACGCCCCCCGAACTGGGAAGGGAAGGCTCAGAGGGGGCTCCAAACGACAAGCGCCCGCCGAAATGGGCGGGCGCTTGCGACGTCATGTTGGACCGATCAGCTCGGCGTCATGCCTCGCAGCCGCTCCGACCGGCGGCGCAGAAGCTCGACCGTGGTCAGAAGAGCGACAGAGATCACCACGAGGATCGTGGCCACGGCCAGGATGGTCGGGGAAATCTGCTCGCGCAGGCCGATGAACATCTGCCAGGGCAGCGTTTTTTGCCCAGCGGAGCCGACCAGCAGCACCACGACCACCTCATCGAAGGAGGTGATAAACGCGAACAGCCCGCCCGAAATCACCCCCGGAAGGATCAGCGGCATCTGCACGGAGAAGAACGTCTTCACCGGGCCCGCACCCAGGTTCGCCGCCGCGCGGGTCAGCGAGCGGTCAAACCCCGCCAGCGTCGCCGTCACGGTGATGATTACAAAGGGAATGCCCAGCACCGCATGGGCCAGCACGACGCCGATATAGGTGCCCTGAAGCCCGATGGAGCTGTAGAAGAAGAACATCCCCGCCGAAGTGATGATCAGCGGCACGATCATCGGAGAGATGAGCAGCGCCATGATCGGGCGGCGATAGGGCATATGCGGCTGCGTCAGGCCGATGGCCGCCAGCGTGCCCAGGCTGACCGAGATCAGCGTCGCGAGCGGCGCGATCAGGAGCGAGTTCTTGAAGGCCTGCAGCCAGCTCGTATCGCCATTCGCCCCAAGGAAATCGCGATAGTGCTTGAGCGAATAGCCCGCCGGGTCCAGCCGCAGCATCTCGGGCGTGAAGGTGAAGAAATCCTGCGCGTTGAAGGACAGCGGGATCACCACCAGGATCGGGATGATGAGGTACAGGAAGATCAGCGCGCAGATCACGCGGAACGCGTAGAACCAGATGCGCTGACCAAGGGTGGCGTAGGGTTGTAGTTGCGTAGCCATGACTTACCCCAGCTTCACGTTATCAATGCCCACGAACTTGTCGTAGAGCCAATAGAGCATCAGGACGACGATCAGCATCAGCGATCCGAGCGCTGCCGCCAGTCCCCAGTTTCCAGCGGTGGAGAACTGGTAGTAGATGCGGTTCGAGATGAAGGTGCCATCGGCACCGCCGACGATTTCGGGCGTGATGAAATAGCCCACCGCCAGGATGAAGACGAGCAGCGCGCCAGCCCCGATCCCCGGCGTTGTTTGCGGGAAATAGACCCGCCAGAAGGCGGTCCAGTTGCTCGCCCCGAGCGATTTTGCCGCGCGCAGATAGGTCGGCGGGATCGTTTTCATCACAGAATAGAGCGGCAGGATCATGAACGGCAGAAGGATGTGGGTCATCGCGATCACCACCCCAAGCTGATTGTTGATCAGGCTCAGCCGTTCGGCCCCGGTCAGCGCCACCCAGATGTTGTTGATGACGCCCTGTTCCTGCAACAGGATCTTCCACGCCGATGTTCGCACCAGAAGCGATGTCCAGAACGGCAACAGCACCAGGATCAAAAGCAGGTTCGATGCCCGTGAAGGCAGATCCGCCAGAAGCCAGGCGATGGGATAGCCCAGCACCAGCGTACAAAACGTGATGAGCAGCGACAGCCAGAGCGTGCGGAACATCAGTTTTTGATAGATGCGCTGATCGGATTCCTTGAGCTGCACGCCGTCCTGGGTGCGCTCTCCGTCCACGGCGGCGATGTAGTAGCTGGACGTGAAATTCCCGGAATTGGCCTTGATCGTCGCCCAGTAATCCACGCGGCCCCAGTCATCGTCGATGTCGAGGAACTGCTCGCGGTAGGGCGGCTCCTCCATCCGGGAGACCTTGCGCCCCGATTTGCGGAAAAGCGACGACATGCCCGGGGTTTCATAATTGAACCGCCGCCCGATCTGGGTGTGGTTCTTGGCATCGAAGGCCGCGGTCAGATCCGTGGCCATGGCGGCAAAGACGGCCTCGGACGGCATCTCGCCGCTGGCCGGGTCCCAATCGGCGAGGGCCTGGCCGACATTGGGCAGAACTTCCGTCATGAAAGCCGCGCGCTCGCCGCCGCCGGGCTGGTCGATGGTGCCTGCGGTGTTGGTCACCGACCGCCACAGCATCGAGCCGATGGGCATGATGAAGCTGACGATCACGAAGATCAGCAGCGGCAGGACAAGCGCCACGGCGCGGATCTTCTGTTGGCGCAGGGCGCGGCGAAGGCTTTCCTTCAGGGGCCGTCCGTCCGCGGCCAGCACCACGCCGTCGGTATCGCTTGCGTCGCTCATGATCAGGTGCCCTCCACAAGGATGATATCGCTTTGGGCATTCGCCGTGCGGATCTTCAGAACCTCTTGATACTCATCCGAATAATACGCCCGCTTCGCGTCTTCGAAGCTGGGGAATTCGACAACCACATGGCGGTCCTTCATCGGGCCTTCCGGGGCTTCGCTCTGGCCGCCGCGCACGATGAACTTGCCGCCGTAGCCCTCAAGGATGGGCGTGTCACGCTCCACATACTCCTTGTACGCGTCGGGGTTGGTCACCGTGATGTGGCCGATAAGGTAGCCTTTGGGCATGGATGGTCTCCGCCTTGGATGTGGGGAGCCGGGCCCCCGCAGGAGCCCGGCCCGAATGGTGTCAGGCTACGCCTTACTGCAGCAGCCAGGCCTGGAACTTCGCGTCGATGTCGTCGCGGTAGTCGGCCCACCAGGTGTAGTCATAGTTGTGCACATTGCCCGCATTGGCCGGGTCGGTCGGCATATGCGGGGCCATGTCGATGCCCAGCTCTTCGTGCTTGCCCACGAGCGGTGCGGAGGAAACCCGCGCCGGGCCGTAGGAGATGTACTTGGCCTGATCGGCCAGACGCTGGGTGTCGGTGGCGAAGAACAGGAAGTCCTTCACGCGGGCCAGGCGGTCTTCGGGCAGATCGGCGGGGATGATCCAGCCGTCCAGGTCGAAGGACTGCATGTCCCAGAGCATACCAATCGGCTGACCCTGTTCCGCGATGGCGGAGAACAGACGACCGTTGAAGGTGGAGCCCATCACGACTTCGCCGTCAGCCAGAAGCTGCGGGGTTTCGGCACCGGCGGACCACCACACGACCTGATCCTTGATCGTGTCGAGCTTGGCCAGGGCGCGTTCCACGCCGCCGTCTTCGCCCAGCACGTCGTACAGGTCTTCCTTGGCGACGCCATCGCAGTAGAGCGCCCATTCCATGTTGTCGATCGGACGCTTCTGCAGCGCACGCTTGCCCGGATAGGTCTCCAGATCGAACAGATCGCAGATGGAGCTGGGGGGCGTGTCGCCCACCATGTCGGTGCGGTAGCCGACGGTGGTCGAATAGACGATCTGCGGGATGAAGCAGTCGGAAACCAGCAGGTCGCCGAAATCTTCGGAGGCCTTGGTGCCGTCCGGCGCATCGGCCAGCATGGTGTCGGCGTCGATTTCCATCGCCAGGCCTTCGTCGCACAGACGAATGGCGTCAGAGGCCACGACATCGACCAGGTCCCAGGTGATGTTGCCCGCTTCGGCCATGGCGCGCAGCTTGGTCACGGCATCGGCGGAGCTTTCGTCGGTGACGACGGTCAGCTCGGGGTGCATTTCCTTGTAGGGTTCAACATAGGCGTTGACCTGCGAGGACTGGTAGGCGCCGCCCCAGCTGACGATGGTCATTTCATTGGCCATGTCCTCAGCGAACACAGAGCCCGCGGCCACGATCGCCGAGGTGGCGACAAGGGTCTTGGTGAGCTTCATAGCTTACTCCCGTTGGTTACCCGGATTGCTCTTGGAGTCCGCCCGGTCTCCGGAAAACCGGGCGGCAAACGATTAGGCGTCGAGCGCCCGGCAGTCTTCGGGCAGCCAACCGATTTCGATCTGCTCACCCGGTTTCAGGCGACGCTGATCCGGCGCGTTCCGGGTCTTGATGATGAAATCATCATTGCCAGCGACGCGCAGCCGCGTGCGATAGATGTCGCCCATGTAGATGAATTCCAGCACCTCGGCCTTGAGCGTATGCGCATCGGGGTGCAGGCGGGTCTTGTCGTATTCGACCCGTTCGGGGCGGATCGACACAGTGGTGCGCTCCCCCACTTGCGACACGTTCACCGGCTTTGCGTCGATGATCTCACCATCGTCGAGCCGCACAGTGCACTGATCGCCGCTGATCGTCTCGACCACACCGCTCAGCGTGTTGTTTTCCCCGATGAACTGGGCAACGAAGCTGTTTTCCGGCTCTTCATAAAGCTGGTCCGGCGGAGCGAGCTGCTGAATGCGGCCATCGTCGAACACGGCCACGCGGTCCGACATGGTCAGCGCTTCGGTCTGGTCGTGGGTCACGTAGACCACGGTGATGCCCAGACGGTGCGCCAGATGGGTGATTTCGAACTGAAGGTTTTCACGAAGCTGCTTGTCGAGCGCGCCAAGCGGTTCGTCCATGAGCACCAGCTCGGGTTCGAACACCAGGGCCCGCGCCAGAGCGATCCGCTGCTGCTGACCGCCGGACATCTGCGCGGGGCGACGCCCGCCAAAGGCGCCCATTTCAACCATATCGAGCGCGCGCATGATCTTTTCTTCGCGCTCGGATTTCCCCATGCCGCGCACTTCGAGCGGGAAGGCCAGGTTTTCGGCCACGGTCATGTGCGGGAAAAGTGCGTAGTTCTGGAACACCATCCCGATGCCGCGCTTGTGCGGGGGGATATTGTTGATCGACTGGCCGCGCAGGCGAATGTCACCATGGGTTGCGGTTTCGAACCCCGCCAGCATCATCAGGCACGTCGTCTTGCCGGAACCCGACGGCCCGAGCATCGTCAGAAACTCTCCCTTGGGCATGGTCAGGTTGAGATCTTTCACGACCAGCGTTTCGCCATCGTAACTCTTTTGCACTCGTTCGAATTCGACGAATGCCGCGTCCGTATCTGTCTGGGCCATCCGGCCTCCCTGTTTTGGTTCGCGTGGCGGTTGGCTCCGCCCGTCGAGACAAACTAAAGCGGGGCAATTCGCGGTTTGCAACCACATCAAACGGGTTGACAGGCATCAAAAACGACAAAAAGTGCTGATTTCCGACATTTTTTCGAATGAGACGCGACGAGACTCCGATCTGATTCTCCCTACGTCACGGCTTGACGCATGGTTGCGGAACACTGCGGAACGCGGGCCGCAGTCCCCTCCGCCGCTACCGTTTTGCGGCGAAGAACTCCCGCAAGAGCGCCTGACATTCGGGCTCCCGAATCCCGTCGATCACCTCGGGACGGTGGTGGCACTGCAGATGGGCGAACACGCGCGGACCCTGCGCCACGCCGCCCGATTTCGGGTCGGCTGCGCCATAGTAAAGCCGCGCGATCCGGGCAAAGCTGATCGCCGCCGCGCACATCGGGCAGGGTTCAAGCGTGACCCAGAGCGACGCGCCGGGCAGCCGGTCGCTTCCCACCGCGGCACAGGCCGCGCGCAGCGCCAGCACCTCGGCATGCGCGGTCGGGTCGGAGAGCTCACGGGTGCGGTTCCCGGCCGACGCAAGGACCTCACCGTCGGCAGACACGACCACAGCGCCCACGGGCACTTCGCCGCGTGCGGCGGCGGCGCGGGCCTCTTCCAGGGCGTGGTCCATGTGGCTCGTGAACTCCATGGGTTCTTCCCTGCCCGGCGCGGCGCCGCGATGCAAGATTGCGCCCGCCCCTGTGCGGCGCTAGGGCTGGGACATGACCCAGACCCCTCCCCCCGGCGATCGCATCGCCAAGTTCCTCTCCCGCGCGGGCGTGGCCTCGCGCCGCGAGGCGGAACGCATGATCGAAGCCGGACGTGTCAGCGTGAACGGCGCCAAGATCGACAGCCCCGCACTCAATGTGACCGAGCGCGACAAGGTGCTGGTGGACGGAAAGCCCGTGCGCACGCCCGAGGCCCCGCGGCTTTGGATCTACCACAAGCCCGCCGGACTGGTGACAACCGAATCCGACGAAAAGGGCCGCCCGACGGTCTTTGCCGCCCTGCCCGAAGACCTGCCCCGCGTGATGAGCGTCGGACGTCTGGACCTGAACTCGGAAGGGCTTTTGCTGCTGACCAATGATGGCGGGCTCAAACGGCGGATGGAGCTGCCCTCGACCGGGTGGCTGCGCCGCTACCGCGTCCGCATCCACGGAACGCCAAGCGAGACCGACCTGGAGCCCCTGCGCAAGGGGATCGAAGTCGATGGCCTGCGCTACCAGCCGATGCAGGTGACGCTGGACCGCCAGCAAGGCGCCAACGCTTGGGCGACCGTGGGCCTGCGAGAGGGCAAGAACCGCGAGATCCGCCGTGCCATGGAGGCCATCGGGCTCAAGGTGAACCGGTTGATCCGGCTGAGCTATGGCCCGTTCCAACTGGGCAGCCTGAAGCCCGGCGAGGTCGAAGAAGTCCGCCCGAAAGTGATGCGTGATCAGCTGGGCATTGGCGAACCCCCGGCCAAGCCCGGACGCAAGCAAGTGCGGCGCGGCCCGCGCAATGGGCCTTCGAATGGGCCGCACAAGGGACCCCGGAAGGGGAAAACAACGAAAGCGTGAACCCTTGACCGGTCCCCGGCATTGTGGCCTTTGAACACTAAAACACATTGCGAGGGACGATATGGCCGATCTTCTGACCGCTGAAAATGCGATGAACCTCTTGATGTTGCTGTTTTTGCAGGCAGTTCTGGGGTTCGACAACCTTCTCTATATTTCCATCGAAAGCCAGCGGGCGCCGGTGGCCCAGCAAAAAGCCGTGCGGTTCTGGGGCATTGTCATCGCCGTGGCCCTGCGGATCGTCCTGCTGTTCGTGATGATCAAGCTGATCGCCGCGCTGTCGACCCCGTTTTACCATTTCCATTGGGACGGCATCCTGGAAGGCGGGGTCAACTTCGCCACATTGGTGTTCCTCGTTGGCGGCATGTTCATCATGTACACAGCGGTGAAGGAAATCAGCCACATGCTGTCCATCGACCATCTGGAGCATGACATCGAAGGCAAATCCGGCAAATCCGCCGTTCAGGTCGTGGCCTTGATCGTCTTCATGAACCTCGTGTTCAGCTTCGATTCCGTGCTGTCGGCTCTCGCGATCACCGATGTGTTCCCGATCCTTGTCGCCGCCATCGTGCTCTCGGGCGCGGCCATGCTGCTGCTGGCCGATGGCGTGACGGCATTCCTTCAGAAAAACCGCATGTACGAAGTCCTGGGCCTGTTCATCCTGTTGATCGTGGGCGTGGTGCTTCTGGGCGAAGCCGGACAGGCTGCGGTGCATGGGCTCGAAGCCACGGGCGTCGCCGCCGAGGAAGCCCACCACGCGGCGCTCAAGGTGTTTGGCCACGAAATCGTGCCGATGTCGAAATCGACCTTCTATTTCTCGGTGGTGGTGCTGTTCGCCGTCGAGATCCTGCAAACCGGCTATCAGCGCAAGCTGGCAGCCGAGCGCTCTGCGGCGCAAAGCCACTCGTAAAGAAACCGTTGCGTCCCTAGGTTAGAGGGGCGCAACATCCGGAGGAGCCAATGGCCCGCCTGATCCTGTTTCTGGTCCTGCTGATCGCCGCTTTTGCGGCGGCGGCTCTGGTCCTGCAAGCGGGCGCTCGGCTGGTCGAAGCCACTACCTCCACCACGGGAAGAGAGGTCGCAATGCCCAGCCGTTTCAGCAAGATCGCCTATGTGCTGCTGATCGTCCTGATGTTCTCCGCCACCGCGGGAGCCCTCTGATGGCACAGCGATACGGCGGCAAATACTCCCCCACGGCCAGCGACGAAACCGCGGCGTTAAAAGAACTGCGTCAGGACGAGCGCGTGCGCGATGCTGCAGGCGCCCGTTCCAATGTCATGTTCGCCCCGCCCGTCGTCCTGGCGCTGATGACCATGGGCGAAGGCGCCGTGAGCATGGCGACAGGCTTGGTCGGGGCCGGGCTCTTGGGTCTGGGCGCATGGCTCTTGCGCGAAGGGCTGCGGGCCGAAGCCGCCTATAACCTGCGCAAGATCGCCAAGCGCCCCGCCATCCCGCGCAAGATCTTCGCCGCCGTGCTGGCCGGGCTAGGCGTTGGCGTCGCGACCGTGTTCCACGGATCGGGCGTGGCCGAAGCGGGGCTTTACGGCATCATCGCCGGCGCCCTGCATCTGGCGGCCTTCGGGATCGACCCGCTGAAAGACAAGCATGTCGCGGGGGTGGACCAGTTCCAGCAGGACCGCGTGGCCAAGGTCGTCGATGAGGCCGAAAGCTACCTGGAGGACATCCGCGGCCAGATCGACGCCCTGGGCGATCCGACGCTGACCCAGGAAGTGCGGGAATTCACCGCCTCCGCGCAGCGCATGATCCGCACGGTCGAGGACGACCCGCGCGATCTGACCGGCGCGCGCAAGTTTCTGGGCGTCTACCTGATGGGCGCCCGCGACGCGACGGCCAAATTCGTCGCCGTCTGGCGCCGGTCCCAAAGCTGGGAGGCGCGGATGGATTACAAGGCGCTTCTGGACGATCTGGAGAAGAACTTCGCCGCCCGGACCGAAAAAATGCTGATCGAGGATCGCACCGGGCTCGACGTCGAAATCAATGTCCTGCGCGACCGGCTGGAACGCGAAGGGCTCCACATGAAAGACTTCATCGAAGGGGACAAGTAAATGTCTGAGAATGTACGCAAGCAGGCCGAGGCCGCCCTGGCCGAGGTGGACCGCGTGTCCAACATCGTGCTGCCCGAACCCAAGGGCGAGATCGTGACCATCGAGCAGGCCGATCAAAGCACCACCGATGCGATCCGCCGCCGCATGAACGAAATCGACATGGCCAACACCCAGTCGATCGTGTCCTTCGGATCTGCCGCGCAGGCCGAATTGCAGCAGATTTCGCAATCCATGCTGCAGGGCGTGAAGAACAAGGATGTGGGCCCGGCGGGCGACAGCCTGCGCGACATCGTCACCACGATCCGCGGCTTTTCCGTGTCCGAGTTGGACGTGCGCCGCGAGCGGTCCTGGTGGGAACGGCTTCTGGGCCGCGCCGCGCCGATCGCCAAGTTCAAAGCCCGCTTCGAAGAGGTGCAGGGCCAGATCGACAACATCACCGATGATCTTCTCAAGCACGAGCATGTGCTGCTGAAAGACATCGAGAGCCTCGACATGCTCTACGACAAGACCCTGACCTTCTACGATGAGCTGGCGCTCTACATCGCCGCCGGTGAAGCGAAGCTGGCCGAGCTGGATGGCTCCGTCATTCCGGCCAAGGAGAAAGAGGTCCAGGACGCCCCCGAAGAGCAGGGCGTGATGAAAGCGCAAGAGCTGCGTGACATGCGCGCCGCCCGCGACGATCTGGAACGCCGGGTGCATGATCTGAAGCTGACGCGCCAGGTGACCATGCAGTCCCTGCCCTCGATCCGTCTGGTTCAGGAGAACGACAAGTCGCTGGTCACCAAGATCAACTCGACCCTGGTCAACACCGTGCCGCTTTGGGAAACCCAGCTGGCGCAGGCCGTGACCATTCAGCGCTCCACCGAAGCGGCGGTCGCCGTCAAGGAAGCGAATGATCTGACCAATGACCTGCTCAAGGCCAATGCCGAGAACCTGCGCGAGAACAACCGTCTGGTCCGCGAGGAAATGGAACGCGGCGTATTCGACATCGAAGCCGTGAAGGCCGCGAACGAGAACCTGGTCGCCACGATCAACGAAAGCCTCGCCATCGCGGATGAGGGCAAGCGCAAGCGTGCCGAGGCCGAGCAAGAGCTTCAGCGCATGGAGCAGGAGCTCAAGAACACGCTGGCCGCTGCCAAGGCGCGCGCGGACGGCACCGGCGACAATGTCGGCACCGCGGCGGGCTGACCTGTGACCTGGCGGCGCGGCATCCCGGCTTTGGCACTGGCCCTCGCGGGCCTGCTGTCGGCCTGTGCCGCGCCGCCGCCCCCACCGGCGCCCGTGCCGAGCGCCCCGGAAACGTCCGAGCGGCCCGTCCCGCGCCCGGAGCAGCCCACGCCGTCCCCTGCCGAGCCTTCAAGCGCGCTGCTGAGCAAATACGCCCGGATTGAGAACGCGCTTCTGGCGCGGGGACTGCTGCGCACCGATGGCGGCGGGGTGGATACGCCGTTCACCGCCGACATGCTGGCGCGGAACTTCATCGATATCGCGATGTATGACGAATACAGCCGCGCGGGCGGACGGATCCGCGCCCGCGCCGTCGAAAGCAACCTGCGCCGCTGGGATCAGCCGGTCCGCATGGCGATCAGCTTTGGGGAGAGTGTTCCCGAAGACCGCCGTGTGAAGGACCGCAACGCTGTCGGCGCCTTTGCCGCGCGCCTGTCCCGCACCCCGGGTGTGAGCATCACCATGACCGATCAGGGATCGGCCAATTACCACGTCCTGTTCATGAGCGAGGCAGACCGCCGGGCCGCTGGCCCCTTGCTGCGGACGCTGGTTCCGGGGCTCGATGCCACGGTCGAGCGCGCTCTGATCGATCTGGACCCGGATACGCTTTGTGCGGTGGTTGCATTCTCCACGCAGGCCGATGGCGGCTATACTCAGGCCGTCGCGATCATTCGGGATGAACACCGGGGCCTTCTGCGCCAATCCTGCATTCACGAAGAGCTCACGCAGGGGCTTGGGCTCGCCAATGACAGCCCCCGCGCGCGCCCGTCGATCTTCAACGATGACGAAGAATTCGCCCTGCTGACCACCCACGACTCGCTGCTGCTGAAAATGCTCTACGACCGCCGGTTGCGCACCGGCATGAGCCGCGCCGAGGTCGAACCCATTGCCCGCACCATCGCCAATGAGCTGGTGGGCGGGGAAAGCTGACTTGCCGGGCGCGCCCGCTGCGCCCATGTTACGAAAAACGGATACCGAAAGAGGGAGAGCCCCATGAGCATCCTCGATTTTCTCCTCGGCGAGGTGATCGACGTCATCCACTGGACGGATGACACCCAGGACACAATGGTCTGGCGTTTCGAACGCGAAGGCCACGAGATCAAATACGGCGCCAAGCTGACCGTGCGCGAAGGCCAAGCGGCCGTGTTCGTGCATGAAGGCCAGATCGCGGATGTGTTCACCCCCGGCCTTTACATGCTGGAAACGAACAACATGCCGATCCTGACCAAGCTGCAGCATTGGGATCACGGCTTCCGGTCTCCGTTCAAATCAGAGATCTACTTCGTCAACACGACCCGCAAGACGAACATGAAATGGGGCACCAAGAACCCGATCATGGTGCGCGATGCGGAATTTGGCCCCACCCGGCTGCGCGCCTTTGGCACCTACACGGTGAAAGTGTCGGACCCGCGGCGCTTTATGTCCGAGATCGTCGGCACCGACGGTGAGTTCACCACCGATGAGATCACCTATCAGCTGCGCAACATCATCGTGCAGGAGTTCAGCCGTGTAATCGCCTCTGCGGGGATCCCGGTGCTGGATATGGCCGCGAACACACGCGATCTGGGCCGGATCGTGGCCGAAGCGATCTCTCCGACGCTGGAAGACTACGGCGTCACCCTGCCGGAGCTTTACATCGAGAACATCTCGCTGCCCGAGGCGGTGGAGAAGGCCCTGGACAAGCGCACCTCCATGGGGGTCGTAGGCGATCTGGACCGCTACGCGCAGTTCTCCGCCGCAGAGGCGATGACCATCGCCGCCGAGAACCCCAACGGGGGCGGCGGCATGGGCGCCGGGCTGGGCGCGGGTCTGGGCATGGCGATGGCCGGTCAGATGGCCTCGCGCGGGCCTTGGGGCGCGGCTCCCGCAGCGGCGCAAACCCCGCCCCCGCCGCCGGTCGAGCATGTCTGGCACATCGCCCGCAACGGCGCGACCGAAGGCCCGTTCTCCAAGGCGGAGATGGGGCAGAAGGCCGCCAGCGGCGATCTGACCCGTGAGACCTATGTCTGGACGGCCGGTCAGGATGGCTGGCTCAAGGCCGATGAGGTGGCGGAGCTCGCGCAGCTCTTTACCATCGCGCCGCCGCCCCCGCCGCCGGGCGTCTGATGTGACCAGGGGGCGGCTGCGCCCCCTTCCCACCGCCAAGGGAGAGCGCCATGGGGGCCGATCCGGGCTATGACAGCGGCAGCGTGATGCTGGCTGACGATCACCGTTTTCCGTGTGGAAACTGCGGATCGGACCTGCGGTTCGATCCCGACAGTCAGGCTTTGGTCTGCGACCATTGCGGCAACACCGAGCCCGTGCAGGCCGCAGGCCCGTGGGGCGGCGAGGCCATCCGCGAGCTGGATTTCCGCCGGGCGCTCGAAAACCAGCTGCCCGAGGCGGAGATCGAAGAGACCCGCACCACGCAGTGCCCCAACTGCGGCGCCAATTTCGAATTCGACCCCGACATTCACGCCGCCGAATGCCCGTTCTGCGCCACGCCCGTGGTCACCGATACCGGCGCCCATCGCCACATCAAACCCAAGGGCCTGCTGCCCTTTGCCGTTGATGAGCCCGAGGCCCGCAAGGCGATGACCGACTGGCTGGGGCGGCTTTGGTTCGCCCCCAACGGCCTGCGTGACTATGCCCGCAAGGGCCGCAGAATGAACGGCATTTACGTCCCCTACTGGACCTTCGATGCCGACACGCAGAGCAGCTACCGGGGCGAACGCGGCACGGTCTACTATGAAAACCGCACGGTGATGCGCGATGGCAAACGCGAGACCGTGCGTGTCGCCCGCACCCGCTGGAGTCCAAAATCGGGCCGCGTGGCGCGGTTCTTTGACGATGTGCTGGTGCTGGCCTCGCGCGCGCTGCCCAAGCGCTACACCGACGGGCTCGAGCCCTGGGATCTGGCCGCCCTGGAGCCTTACAATCCTGAATACCTCGCCGGCTTTCAGGCCGAGGCCTACCAGATCGAGCTGCAGGAGGGTTTTCAGGAGGCCCGCACCCATATGGATCGGGTGATCCAACGGGACGTGCGGTTCGATATCGGTGGCGACAAGCAACGTATTCACCATATCGAAACCCAGATCAGCGATGTGACCTTCAAACATATCCTGCTGCCGGTCTGGCTCGCCGCCTACAAGTACCGGGGCCGCACCTATCGCTTCGTCGTCAACGGGCGCACGGGCCGGGTCCAGGGCGAACGCCCGTGGTCCGCATGGAAGATCGCCATCGCTGTGGTGATCGGCCTGCTGGTTGCTGCTGCGGTTGGCTATGTGTACGCGATGAACGAAACCGGAGGCGCGATCTCAGTCTCGTTCCCCGAATATTAAAGGAGCCTGCCCGTGATCCTCACCTGCGGAGAAGCCCTGATTGACATGATCCCGATGGAGGGCACAGCCGGCCCCGGCTTTGTGCCCCGCCCGGGCGGTGCGGTGTTCAACACCTCCATCGCGCTTGGTCGGCTCGGCGCCCCTGTGCGATTTTTCACGGGCCTTTCCACCGATATGTTCGGGAAGATGCTGTCCCACAGCCTCAGCGAGAGTAATGTCGACACGGATCTCTGCCACCGCTCAAAACGCCCGACCACGCTGGCCTTCGTCGCGCTGAACGACGGCCAGGCGCAATATACCTTCTACGACGAAGGAAGCGCGGGCCGGATGCTTCGGTCGGACAATCTGCCCGAAGAGCTAGATTGCACGGCCGCGTTTTTCGGTGGCATCAGCCTCGCAAGCGAGCCCTGCGGGTCCAGTTTCGAGGTCCTGTTTCAGCAGTTGCGTAAGGCCGGGAAGGTTCTGATGTTGGATCCGAACATCCGCCCTGATTTCATCACCAACGAAACCGCCTATCGCAACCGTCTGGAACGCATGATCGAAGACGCGGACATCGTGAAGATGTCCGACGAAGATCTGGCGTGGTTTCTCGGCTCTGGCTCCGTTCAGGATCATTGCGAAGCCCTGTTGGAGCGCGGACCGGCGCTCGCCATTTGCACGGAAGGCGCCCAAGGAGCGACGGCACATACCCGCAAGCAGGAAGTGATGTTGATTCCGCCCAAGGTCACGGTCGCGGACACCATCGGTGCGGGCGATACCTTCAATGCCGGGTTGCTGGCGGGGCTGTGGGAGGGGGGACATCTGAGCCGTGACGCGCTCGAAAATCTCAGCCAACCTGCCCTGCGCGAGGCGCTCGATCTGGCTGTGCGCGCTGCCGCCCATGTGGTCACGCAGACCGGTGCCAACCCGCCCACCCGCGCGGAGCTAGTCTGATGCGGGCGCTTGTCCAACGGGTCAGCGCGGCAGAGGTCCGGGTCGATGACGCCGTCATCGGCGCCTGCGGGCCGGGGCTATTAATCCTGATCTGTGCGATGGCGGGCGATGCGCCCGATCTTCCCGCAAAGATGGCCGCGAAAATCGCCAAGATGCGGATTTTCAAGGACGCTGAGGGGAAGATGAACCGCTCCCTTCTGGACACGGGCGGCGGCGCCTTGGTGGTGAGCCAGTTCACCTTGGCCGCCGATACAGCACGCGGCAATCGTCCCGGCTTTTCCACCGCCGCCCCTCCGGCGGAGGGAGAGGCAGCCTATGAGGCCTTTGCGAAAGCCCTGACCGATCTTGGCATCGCCACGCAAACGGGCCAGTTCGGCGCGGATATGGCGGTGTCTTTGACCAATGACGGACCGGTCACGATCTGGGTCGATCTGTAGGCGTCAGCCTCCCAGCAGCAGCACCCAATAGGGGCCGCGCGGGCTCTGCGCGATACCTAGCCCGTAGCGGGTCGCCCGTGGGTGGGCCATATTGCGGGCGTGAGCCGCCGAACCCGACCACAGCGCGACGACCTTAGCGCCATCCCGATAGCCCCAAGCGAGGTTTTCGGCCGCGAGCCGCACCTGCGCCCCGGCGGAGAGTGCCCGCTGCATGGAATTCGTTCCGCCCCGTCCCACATGGGTCATCTGCCCGATCTCAGCCAGATGGCAGGCGTGGGCCTGCGCAGCAGCGCTCAGCTTTGCATCAGGCGCCGAGCGGGCAAGCCCGCGCGCGGCGCGAAACGCCGCCAGACCACGCGCGATGTCATTCGCTTCGGCCTGCGCGGTGTCCGGCAAGGAACAGGATGTCGCCATAGCGTGCAGCGGCGCGAGGGTGATCAGGGCTGCAAGCAGCAGATGACGCATGGCGCAGGTCTCCTTTGGGGCGGACTAGATCTCCTGGGGTCGCCCCCAAGTCAACCCGCGCGCGTCAGGACTGCGCCAATTCCCACCGACAGTGCGAAGATCGCCGCCGACGTCGCGACAATGGCAGGCCCGACCGGCGCATCGGCCAGCAGCGCGAACCAGATCCCGCCCAAAGCGGCCAAGCCTCCGATCAGTGCGGCCGCAACGGCCATCGCCACCGGGCTCCGCGTCACCCCCCGCGCGCTTGCTGCGGGGATGATGAGCATGGCGGTGATCAGCAGCGCCCCCACGACCTTGAGTGCCACGGCCACCAGGACCGCGAGCGTCAGGGACAAGATCAGCTCTTCGCGTTTCGGGTCTATCCCGGAGGCAAAGGCGAGATCGGGGTTCAAGGTGGCGGTCAAAAGCCGTCTCCACCGCCAGACGAGCAGCGCCACAACCGCAGCGCCTCCGCCCCAGATCAGCGCCAGATTGCTACGGGTGACGGTCAGCACGTCTCCGAACAGGTAGGCCTCCAGGTCAACCCGAAGCCCCGGCAGCAGGGACACCGCCAGCAGGCCCATGGCCAATGCGCTATGGGCCTGCACGCCGAGCATAGTATCAGCGCCCCGCGTGCGGCCGGAGAGCCGCTCCAGCAGCAGCACCATGGCGATCGCTGTCAACAGCACGCCAACGATCACCGGCAGATCCGTCGAAAGGGCCAGGGCGACCCCCAGGATGGCCGCGTGCGCGGTTGCGTCCCCGAAATAGGCCATACGGCGCCAAACGACGAAGCAGCCAAGCGCTCCGGCGGCGAGCGCCGTGCCCAGGGCGGCCAGGGCCGCGCGGATCAGGAAATCATCCAGCATGGGGGGAGCCTCCCGCCGTCGGGTGGTGGTCGTGGTCGCAGGCCTGCCCCGACTGGCCGTCATGATCGTGGTCGTGGTCATGGCGATAGAGAGCCAAAGCCCCGCCGGTTCCCGTGCCGAACATCTCGCGGTAGGCGGGCGCCGAGGAGACATGCTCTGGCGTGCCCGCGCAGCAGACATGACCATTGAGACAGATCACCCGGTCGCTCGCGCTCATCACAACGTGGAGCTCATGACTGACCATCAAGATGGCCGCCCCGGTGCCCCGCGCGATCTCTTCGATCAGGAGGTAAAACGCCGCAGAGCCGGGTTGGTCCAACCCCTGGGTCGGTTCATCAAGCAGCAGGATCTGAGGCCGGGACAGCAAAGCCCGAGCCAGAAGGACACGCTGCATCTGCCCGCCCGAGAGGTCTGAAAGCTGTCGCTCGGCCAGACCGGCCGCCCCGGTGCGACCAAGCGCTTCCGTGACGTGTTCATCGCTGACATGAACGGGCAGATGCATGAAATCGACGACCCGGATCGGCAGGCTGGGATCCAGGTGCAGCTTCTGCGGCACATAGCCCAAGCGCAGTCCCGGCATGCGGCGGATGGCCCCGCCCGACACAGCAACCGCTCCGATCAACGCACGCAGCAGTGTGGTCTTGCCTGACCCATTGGGGCCGACAACGGTGACGATTTCTCCGGCGGAGATCTCAAAATCGATCCCGTGGAGCACTGGCTTGCCGTCCAGCCGGACCGACAGGTCGCGCGTTTCGATCAGGGTCATGCGGGCTGGCACGCGGGGCACAGGCCCTCCGCCTCCAGCACCGTGCGCTCGATGGCGAAGCCCGCGTCCTGCGCGACACTGCGCAGCGCCGCAAGCGGGGCGTCCCCGGCCTCCGCGACGATGCCGCAGTCGCGACAGATCAGAAAGGCAGGGTTGTGGGCTTGACCGGGACAGGCACAGGCCACGAAAGCGTTGAGCCGCTCAATCCGATGCGCAAAGCCGTTGTCCACCAGGAACCCAAGTGCACGGTACGCCACCGGCGGTTTCGATCCGAACCCTTCTGCGCTGAGTCGTTCCAGCACGTCATAGGCCCCCATGGCGCGATGGGATTCCGCCAGGATCTCCAGAACACGGCGCCGGACGGGGGTCAGCCGCAGCCCGTTCCGGGCGCAGCTTTCTTCGGCGGCTTGCAGAGCCTGCGCGGCGCAGCGCCGATGGTCATGGCTACCAAAGCCAACAGGGGGCGTGACCAGATCGTGCATGTTATTTTATATCACTTCTTGTGATGTTATATCATCGAGTTTATAGAATCCGCACTCAACGCTTGCAAGAGGCTCTTCATGACCCACCGCCTGACCGCTGTCGCTATGACAGCCCTGATGATTCCTGCCGCCACCTTTGCAGATCCGCTGCGTGTCGTGACAGATATTGCCCCCATTCACAGCCTGACCGCCCGCGTCATGGACGGAGTAACCGCCCCCGACCTTCTGCTTCCGCCCGATGTGTCGCCCCACAGCTTCGCCCTGCGCCCGTCGGATGCGCGCCGTCTGTCGGACGCCAACGTCGTCATCTGGACCGGCGCGCGCCTGACCCCCTACCTTGCTGATCCTATCCAATCTCTAGCCGGGTCGGCCAAAACGCTTGAGCTGCTGGAAACGGAAGGCTGGCCGATGCGCTTCTTCGGCGACGCGGACGGCGACGAGCATGAGCATGAGCATGAGCATGAGCATGAGGAGCATGAGCATGAGCATGAGCATGAGCATGAGCATGGGCATAGCCACGACGACCATGCTGCAAAGCATGACGGTGAAGGCGAGCACGCACATGAAGAAGGCGAGCACGATCACGCACATGGCGAAGGTGAGCACGCCCACGAAGAAGGCGAGCACGATCACGCACATGGCGAAGGTGAGCACGCTCATGAAGAGGGCGATCACGACCACGCGCATGGCGACGGTGAGCACGCCCATGTCCATGAGGGGCTAGACCCCCACGCCTGGCTGGACCCGGCGGTCGCGTCTGCCTGGACCCATGAAATCGCCAAGATTCTCGCCGAGGCCGACCCGGAAAATGCAGCGCAGTATCATGCCAATGCCGAAGCTGCGATGGCCGAGCTTGCTGCGCTTCAGCAAGAGATTGCGGCGCAGTTGGATGGCGTCTCGGGCAGCTATGTCGTGCCGCATAACGCCTATGGCTATTTCAGCGACCGCTTTGGCCTGGAAGCCGCAGGGTCCATTGCGGATCACGACGCGACCTCGCCCGGACCGGCACGGATCGCTGCGCTGCAAGATGAATTGGCGGCCTCGGGCGTCACCTGCGTCCTGTCTGATCCGTCGGTGTCAATGGATTGGACGACGCTGTTGGTCGAAGGCACCGACGCGCGCACCGGCTCGCTGGACCCGATCGGACGCGACCTCGCACCCGGCGCCGCGCTCTACCCGGAAGTTCTGCGCCGGATCGCAGCGACCCTGTCCAACTGCTTGGCGCAGTAACGCTTTACGTCCAGTGAACGGGCGCTCCCCCCGGTAAGGCATGGAGCGCCCGCATCGGAGCGTCATAAGCAAGATCATGGGCGTCGCAGAACTCTCGGACCCACGCATCGTCCATGGTCAGAAAGCTCAAGACAGACGTCAAAGTGGCGGGGTCTTGGGCGGTTTCCCGCAAATTTTCCACACTGGCACCTGAAGACCCCAGGAAGACTGGCCCGAGCTCTTCATGTCCGATCAGCCAGGCCAGAGCCTTGAGGCCGATCACCTCCGCATTTTCCGACATCTCGCCACCTCCGTGCCATCAGAAAGGATTTCTTAACACTTCCGGCGCAAATGTGGAGACGGGACAGGCGTGCATCTCACAGAAGGTTCGAGAGACGTGCCAAGTAAAGTTGTGATCATTGGTGGAACTGCGGCGCAACGAATCGTGCATCGCGCGACACTCGAAGCAGCTGGATACTCCGCCAGCTCTGCCGTCACCGTCGAGGATGCGGTGCAAGATGGGCTGTGCGCCCGGGCGGATCTCATCATTTTCAGCGCGCTCGCAGCAACGCGCGATGCGCAGCGGTCGATTCGAAAAGCCCGCGCGGCGTGCGATGCGGAGGATCTGCCCGTTCTGGCGATGCTGCAAGATGCCAGCTCCGACCTGCGGCTCGCCCTGTTGAACGCCGGAGTAGATGAGGTGATCGAGCCTTGGGCCCGCCCGCCTCTCTTCCTAGCCCGCATTCGGGCGCTCTTGCGGCTGCGGCGCCGGACCAGCGATCTTAACCCCGAGGCGGCGACAGGACGCGCGCTCGGCTTTGCCGAAGACACAGCTCCGCCCGGCTTCGTGATGCAGGAACGCATTGCCGTGCTCGGCTCTGATCCGCGCGCCTGCGAAACGCTTTGCGCCGCGATCACACGCCTGACGCGGGCGGAGGCACGGATATGGCCCTGTACCGCGCTTCAAGGCCGCGTGCCTGAGGCACCGCAACCCGATGTCCTGATCATCGACGCGCGGCGCCCCTCTCAACCCGGAAACGACGCGCCCTGGATGCGCCTGATTGCGGACCTGCGCAGTCATGAAGAAACCCGCCACGTCATGCAGCTCATCCTGCTTGAGCCCGATCAGGGTGATCAGGCCGCGCTTGCCCTTGATCTTGGCGCCGATGAGGTCATCGCAGCACAGGTCAGTGCGGCAGAGATCGCCCATCGCTCTGGGCGCCTGATGCGGCGCAAGCGTCGTTCGGAGCAGTTTCGCGACCGTGTGCTCAGCGGCCTTCAGGCTGCGGTGACCGATCCGCTGACCGGGCTCCACAACCGCCGCTTTGCCCTGTCCCAACTGGTCGGGATGTCGGCGCATCTGGTTCCGCTCACCGCCATGGTGCTGGATCTTGATCACTTCAAAGCGATCAATGATCGGCACGGTCACGCGGCAGGTGATGATGCGCTTGTTGGCTTTGCCAACAGGTTGCGGCGGCTCGTGCGCCCTGGGGATCTGCTGGCGCGGCTGGGCGGAGAGGAATTCCTGATCGCGCTTCCCAACTGCGCGCATGACGCTGCGCGGGACCGGGCGCGATCCTTGTGCAAAGCAATCGCCGCGCAGCCGTTCTCCTCCACACATTGCGATTCGCTCCTGAATCTCACCGCGTCGATCGGCGTCGCGGTCGCAGGCCATGCGCTGACGGGCCCCGAAGCGGCTGAACAGCTTCTGGAGGAGGCCGACCGGGCGCTGTTCAGAGCAAAGTCGGAAGGGCGCAATCGCGTGGCGCTTTCCGCTTGAGGGCTTCGCGCGAGGGGCGGCATGCCGCCGCAAAAAGCTACGCCCCCTTGCTTTGCGCGCGATCTCCCCGCATGTGTCTTGGATGACAGATCACAGCACGCCCGCAACGATGCCGCAAGACGACCGCCCTTCGAAGCCCGCCATGTGGCGGGGCTTCCGCTGCCGCTGCCCCAATTGCGGGGACGGCAAGCTGTTCGACGGCTATCTTAAGGTCGCCGACAACTGCCCCGTCTGCGAAGAAGAATTGCACCACCATCGCGCCGATGATGGCCCGGCTTACCTGACGATCCTGATCGTTGGACATTTGCTGGCGCCGATCATGCTGTGGATGTTCGTGGCCTATCGGCCAGAGCCGCTCGTGATGATTTCCGTTTTCACCGTTGGCTGCGTCGCTCTATCGCTCTACCTTCTTCCGAGACTGAAGGGCATGATTGTTGGCCTACAATGGTCACGCCGCATGCACGGCTTCGGGGGCGAGCCCTAGCGCCCCTCCAGAACGGGAGAGGGACATGAGCGAGCAGATCGACAAAACCGCCATCCGCAACGCCGCAACGATCATCCTGCTACGCGACCGGGAAACCGTTCCACAGGTCTTGATGGGGCAGCGGGGCGAAGGCGCGGCGTTCATGCCGTCGAAGTATGTCTTCCCCGGCGGAGCGGTCGATGCCGGAGATGCCGCGATCCCGCTGGCCAGCCCCCTGCCCGCCGTGTGCCGGGACCGCCTCCGCTCGGAAAGCGACCTGGCGCCAGACACGCTCGCCGCCGCTGCGATCCGCGAGCTTTGGGAGGAGACAGGCCAAATCCTAGGCACGCCCGGCAATTGGCCCGATGCACCGCGCGGCTGGCGCGGTTTCGCGGCAAGCGGGCATCGCCCTTCCGCCGACGGGCTGACCTTCGTCTTTCGTGCAATCACGCCCGTTGGGCGCCCGCGCCGTTTCGACGCCCGCTTCTTCCTCGCGGATGCCGCCCATCTGGTCACTGATCCCGATGACTTCACCCATGCCGAAGATGAGCTCAGCCACCTACACTGGGTGCCCCTGGCCGAAGTTCGCAAGCTCGACCTGCCCTTCATCACACAAGTGGTTCTGGCCGAAATCGCTTCGCTGACGACACATAGCGGGCCGCCAACATCTGTTCCGTTCTTCCGCAATGAAGACGAGCGTTTTTTGATCGACCAACTGGCTGGAAAAAGCCCGCTGGATACGGTGCCGGGTCGTTAACCCGGCACCGGGTGCGTCAGGCGAACGCCGCTTCCAACGCGGTTTCCACCATTTCCCCAAAGCTGCGCTCGCGCTCACTTGAGGGCAATGCTTCACCGGTTTGCAGGTGGTCGGACACGGTCAGGATCGCAAGTGCCCGGCGCCCGTGACGGGCCGCCAGCGTGTAAAGCTCCGCCGCTTCCATTTCGACAGCCAGAACACCGTGGCGTGTCATTTGCGCGATCAGATCATCGCGTTCGTCGTAGAAGACATCCGACGAATAGATGCCACCGACATGCGGGGCCACGCCACGCGCTTCGGCCGCAGCGACCGCTGCACGAAGCAAGCCGAAATCGGCGCAGGGCGCGTAATTCAGCTCTCGCAAAATGGCTTTTGACGGAGATCCCAACGTGGTCGCCGTCATTGCAATCACCAGATCACGCACCGCGATCTGAGGCTGCATTGCCCCGCAGGACCCAATACGGATCAGCGTTTGCGCGCCGTAATCCTGCATCAGCTCATTCGCGTAGATCGAGAGCGACGGCATGCCCATGCCCGATCCCTGAATGGTCACTCGATGACCATTCCAAGTCCCGGTAAAGCCCAACATGCCCCGAACTTCGTTGATGCATTTCGCATCTTTCAGGAACTTTTCCGCGGCCCATTTTGCACGATATGGATCGCCCGGCATCAAAACGGTTTCGGCGATATCGCCTTTTTCAGCGCCAATATGGACTGTCATGTCAGATCTCGAACACCGAAATGTCGTCCACCGCATTGATCCAATCGGGGCGACGTCCACGGCCCGACCAGGTTTTTCCGGTCTCGGGGTCTCGGTATTTCGGCGGGTTCTTCGCGCCGGACGCTTTAGGCGATTTACCGCCCATTAGGTCGTCCAACGAATATCCCGCGTCGCGTGCGGCCGCTTCGGCGGCGGCGAGCGCGGCTTTTCTATCTTCGCGGTCCAGCTTGACGAGCCGCTTTTCGATCCGCTTTTGGAGGATTTGCAGGTCGCCCCGCGCCATACCAGTCAGGTCGATTTCGGCGTTCTTGTTACCCATATTCGGATCCCCTCCGTTTGTAACGAAATGAGATTCCATAAATTGGAAATGCGCGCCCTTGCAATAGCCCGCATTACCTATTGTCAAAAAGGACAGGTTGCCTTTACGCCGCCGCCTCGTCCGGAGCGGCGAGAGTGACGATGTCGCTCATGATCCGATTCAGCTCGAAATCCTTCGGTGTGTAGACCCGAGAAACCCCCATGGACCGAAGCTTTTCCGCATCCGCATCGGGGATAATGCCACCAGCAACGACCGGAATATCGGCCCGGCCGGAATCGTGCAGCCGTTGCATGACTTCTTCGATCAACGGCAGATGCGAGCCCGAGAGGATGGATAGACCGATCACGTGGCTGTCTTCGCGAATTGCGGCATCGACGATTTCCTTGGGGGTCATGCGAATACCTTCATAGGTAATCGTCATACCGCAATCTCGGGCGCGGGCGGCAATTTGCTCCGCACCGTTGGAATGACCGTCGAGCCCCGGTTTGCCCATCAGGAAGTTCAGCCGCCGTCCCAGTTTCGCGCTCACGGCATCGACCTGGGCCCGCAGATCATCGAGCCCTTCGGTGCGGTTCGACGGGTTCGGAGACACGCCAGTCGGGCCGCGATACTGGCCATGCACCTTGCGGATCGCTTCGGCCCATTCGCCCGTCGTCACCCCCGCCTTCGCGCAGGCGATGGAGGGCGGCATGACGTTGTCTCCGGCCTTGGCCGCAGCGGACAGATCGGCCAGAGCCGAGCGCACCGCGGCGTCGTCCCGGCCCTCACGCCACGCGGCCAAGCGGGTCAGCTGATCGGCCTCGGCGGCTTCGTCCACGGTCATGATCGCACCGTCACCGGCGGTCAGCGGGCTGTCTTCGCCCGTAGTCCAGCGGTTCACACCGACCACGACGGTTTCGCCGCTTTCCACGCGGGTGATGCGTTCGGCATTCGCCTCGACCAGACGACCCTTCATATAGTCGATCGCCTTCACGGCGCCGCCCATCCCGTCGATCTGGGCCAGCTCGGCGCGGGCGCCTTCGATCAGCTCGGCCACCTTGGCTTCAACGGCGGGGTTGCCGGTGAAGAGATCGCCGTATTCCAGAAGGTCGGTCTCATAGGCGAGGATCTGTTGCAGCCGCAGCGACCATTGCTGGTCCCAGGGGCGCGGCAGGCCCAGAGCCTCGTTCCAGGCCGGAAGCTGCACGGCGCGGGCGCGGGCGTCTTTCGACAGGGTCACCGCCAGGGTCTCCAGCAGGATGCGGTAGACGTTGTTTTCCGGCTGCTGCTCCGTCAGGCCGAGCGAGTTCACCTGCACGCCATACCGGAACCGGCGGTACTTGGCGTCTTCGACGCCATAGCGGTCGCGGCAGATCTCATCCCAGAGCTGCACGAAGGCGCGCATCTTGCACATCTCGGTGACGAAACGGATGCCCGCATTCACAAAGAAGCTGATCCGCCCGACCATGGCCGGGAAGTCCTCGGGGGCGACCTTGCCTTTCAGATCGTCCAGAACCGCTGTTGCAGTGGCCAGGGCAAAGGCCAGCTCTTGCTCGGGCGTCGCGCCGGCCTCTTGCAGGTGGTAGGAACACACGTTCATCGGGTTCCACTTGGGCAGGTGCTGCCGGGTGTAGGCCGCCACATCGGTAATCATGTGCAGCGACGGCTCGGGCGGGCAGATATAGGTCCCGCGCGAGAGGTATTCCTTGATCAGATCGTTCTGCACGGTGCCTTGCAGCTTGCTGACATCGGCACCCTGCTCTTCGGCCACGGCGATATAGAGCGACAACAGCCAGGGCGCCGTCGCGTTGATCGTCATGGAGGTATTCATCTGCTCCAGAGGGATCTGATCAAACAGCGCGCGCATGTCGCCCAGATGGCAGACGGGCACGCCGACCTTGCCGACTTCGCCCCGCGACAGTTCGTGATCCGAATCGTAGCCGGTCTGGGTCGGCAGATCGAACGCGACCGATAGGCCGGTCTGGCCCTTTTCGAGGTTCGAGCGGTAAAGCGCGTTGGACGCGCTCGCGGTCGAGTGGCCAGCATAGGTGCGGAACAGCCAGGGACGGTCTTTGGTCTGGGTCATCGGAAGCTCCGAGCAAGGAAATTTCGTTGCAGACGTTTTATCCTTCGGAATGTTGCTTGTCCATATGCTGCACATGCAAAGGCGCGCGGGGCTAGGCGTGACGGAGCGTCCCGCATATCATGGCTCCATGAATGCGCCCGTGACGCTCCCCTTCTGGGCCCTTGCCCTTCTGGTCGCCTTCGCGGGCGTGACCTTTGCCTCTCACTTCCTGTTTCCGTCCGTTCGCTGGTTCCTGCGTCGCCGCATGGAACGTGTCGTGGCACGGCTGAACACAAGGCTGAAACGCCCGATTGAGCCCTTCAAGCTGGCCCGGCGCACCGACATGATCCAGCGGCTGATCTACGACCCCGAAGTCACAGCCGCCGTGGTCACCCATGCCCGCGAAGAGGGACTGCGCGAGGATGTCGCTTTTGAGCAGGCCAAGACCTACGCGCGCGAGATCGTGCCCGGTTTCTCGGCCACGCTGTATTTCAGCGTGGCCACACGCATCGCCAAATGGCTCAGCCGCGCTTTCTACGACATCCGCATGGACGGAGACCCCGCAACCGTTCTGGCCGACGTGCCCGAAGACGCCTGCGTGATCTTTGTCATCAATCATCGCTCCAACATGGATTACGTGCTGGTCACGTGGCTGCTGGCACGGGCCTCTGCGCTGTCCTATGCGGTCGGGGAATGGGCACGTGTCTGGCCGCTGTCGAGCCTCATCAAAATGATGGGCGCCTACTTTATTCGCCGCAAATCGCGCGGGGCGCTCTACCGCAAAGTACTGGCGCACTACGTCCAGATGGCCACGCGCGGCGGCGTCACGCAGGCCTTCTTTCCCGAAGGCGGGCTCAGCCTGTCCGGCGGGATCGGGGCGCCTCGGCTCGGGCTTTTGTCCTATGTGATGGCCGACGATCCCCTGCGGGACCGGCCCGTGGTCTTCGTGCCCGTGGCGCTCAACTATGACCGTGTGCTGGAAGACCGCATCCTTCTGGCCGCCGACAGCACCCGCCGCTTCAGGGTGCCCTGGGGCCGAATCGCGTGGGTGTCTGCGGGGCAGCTGGTGCAGCGGATCACCCGCCGGTTCCGGGGCTACGGAGTCGCGCGTGTGGCCATCGGGCAGCCTCTTGCGCTGTCCGATTGGCATGGGGATGTCGAAGAGCTGGGGCATGAGCTGATGGCCCGGATCGCGAGCGGGGTTCCGGTTCTGCCGGTCCCGCTGGTGGCGCGGCTTCTGCTTGAGAGCGACGCCCCCCTCGCGCCACGGGTCCAGGAGGCCCTGGACGATCTGCGCGCCCGCGGACGCCCGGCCCCGCTGGGCGCGCCCGAGAGAATCGTGGAGCACGCGATGGACCTTCTGCGCACGCGCGATCTCGTGACAGAGGATGGCCGCCCCACACCAGGCGCGGAGCCCTTGCTGAAATTCTACGCGAAATCCATCGCGCACCACTTCTGACGCCGCAACGCAGCGTCATTTCTGCAATTGCAAAGCAATCTTCTTTCGAATTCAGCCCCCAATGGGTTGCAATGTTTCGCGGCCAGACTTACCCCTATCATCCGAAACGCCGCGATTCTGCGTCGCGGCATGGTCCTGAACGACTGGGAGACATGTCATGGCTGACTACGACGCGCCGAAGAAAGACCTCTACGAAGTGGGCGAAATGCCCCCGCTCGGCCACGTTCCGAAGCAGATGTATGCTTGGGCGATCCGCCGCGAGCGCCACGGCGAACCCGACAAGGCCATGCAGGTCGAGGTCGTGGATGTGCCCAAGCTGGACAGCCACGAAGTGCTGGTCATGGTGATGGCCGCCGGGGTGAACTACAACGGCATCTGGGCCGGGCTCGGCGTGCCGATCAGCCCCTTCGACGGCCATGGCGCCGACTACCACATCGCGGGCTCCGATGCGTCGGGCATCGTCTGGGCCGTGGGCGACAAGGTGAAGAACTGGAAAGTGGGCGACGAAGTCGTGATCCACTGTAACCAGGACGATGGCGATGACGTCGAATGCAACGGTGGGGATCCGATGTATTCGCCCAGCCAGCGGATCTGGGGCTACGAGACCCCCGACGGCTCCTTTGCCCAGTTCACCAATGTGCAGGCCCAGCAGCTCATGCCGCGCCCGCAGCACCTGACCTGGGAAGAAAGCGCCTGCTACACGCTGACCCTTGCGACCGCCTACCGGATGCTGTTCGGCCACCACCCGCATGAGCTCAAGCCCGGCCAGAACGTGCTGGTGTGGGGCGCCTCGGGCGGCCTGGGCTCCTATGCGATCCAGCTCATCAACACCGCAGGCGCGAATGCCATCGGCGTGATCTCGGAAGAGGACAAGCGCGATTTCGTCATGGGCCTGGGCGCCAAGGGCGTGATCAACCGGAAGGACTTCAACTGCTGGGGACAGTTGCCGACGGTGAACACCCCCGAATACAACGACTGGTTCAAGGAAGTCCGCAAGTTCGGCAAGGCTATCTGGGACATCACCGGCAAGGGCAACAACGTGGACATCGTGTTCGAGCACCCCGGTGAAGCGACCTTCCCTGTCTCGACCTTCGTCTGCAAAAAAGGCGGCATGGTCGTGATCTGCGCCGGCACCACCGGCTTCAACTGCACCTTCGACGTGCGCTACCTGTGGATGCACCAAAAGCGCGTGCAGGGCTCGCACTTCGCGCATCTCAAGCAGGCGGCTTCGGCCAACCAGCTCATGGTGGAGCGCCGTCTGGATCCGTGCATGTCCGAAGTGTTCGGCTGGGACGAAATCCCCGCCGCCCACATGAAGATGTACAAGAACGAGCACAAGCCGGGGAACATGTCCGTTCTGGTCCAGGTGCCGCGCACCGGGATCCGCACTTTTGATGACGCTGTGGCCGCCAGCAAAGACTAATCCTCCACTTTTCCACAGCAATATCCCCTAAAAACCGGCCCCCATCGTGGGGCCGGTAACGTTTTGTCAGGAAAGGTTGCGCTATGACGCGGACAGAGGAGACGCGCTGATGGCCGATGGATGGATACTGGACGTGCTGGCGGACATGCGGGCCTTCGCCCGCGACAACGATCTGCCCCGCCTGGCAGAACAGTTGGACAACACCGCTCTGATCGCAGCGGCGGAGCTTGCCGATCGCGACAGGATCAAGGACGCGAATCCCCATAGCGCATGACCCCTTCCCGCTGGCGGCGGCGGGCGGGCACAGGTAGGGTCGCGCCATGTCGCGATCCGTCCCCCAGTTCTCCGATGACCAGGCAGCCGCCTGGGACAGCCTGTCCGATATGCTCTCCCGCGCCGGGGTGGAGCTGACGGATGATCTTCTGCGCCCTTCGGGCGACGACCGCTCCGAAACCATGGCGGTGATTGGCAAGGCCGGATCGGGCAAGACGCTGCTGCTGAGCGAACTTGCCCGCGCGCTGAAAGACGCGGGCGTGCGGGTGGTCTCCGGCGATTGGGAGGGCCGTAAAGGCGGACGCAGCCTCGCCATTCTGGCCCCGACGAACAAGGCCGCCAGCGTCCTGCGCTCGCGCGGGGTTCCGGCCACGACGATCCACCGGATCCTTTATACCCCGGTCTATGACCCGGAATATGAGAAGGTCGCGGAGTGGCTGTCCGAAGGCGGCCCCCGGCCCGAGATCGAGGGGCTGACCGATCTGGCCCTGCAACGCGCCTGGGACAGTTATCAAACCCATGCCTCGATCCCCGCCGCGCTCGCCGCCGCCGGGCTGCGGGGCAGTGATTTCATCACCGGATGGAAGCGGCGCGAAGACCCTCTCGACATCGGGATGGTCGATGAAAGCTCCATGCTGGACACGCGCCAGCTGGAAGACCTGCAAGAGATTTTCCCGACCCTCATGCTGTTCGGCGACCCGGCCCAGCTTCCGCCGGTGAAATCCGATGGCGGCATGGTGTTCGAAACCCTGCCCGAGGCGAATCGGCTGGTGCTGCACCGCATCCACCGGCAGGAAGCCGACAACCCGATCCTCGATCTGGCGCACGCTTTGGCCGACGACCAGGTGGATTTCTATCGCTTCGAACGGCTGGTCGAAGAGGCCGCCGCACGCGATCCGCGCGTGGTGCTGGCCCCGCGGGTGGAAAGCGACCTGATGGCGCGCTCACCGGTGCTGGTGTGGCGCAACGCAACCCGCATCCGCCTGATCCACGCCTTCCGCGCCGCCCATGATGCCCCGCCCACAGCCCTGCTGCCCGGAGAGCCGCTGATCTGTGACGGGATCGAACTTCCCATGAAGCACCGCAAGAAGCGGCTGGACCTTGAAGCGCGAGGGCTGATTAAAGGCGCGCAGGTCGTCTATCTTGGCCCTGGCAAGAAGCCCGGCTTTTCCCGGCTCTTTGTGATGGGTGCCGAAGACCCGCGCCTGTCCGCCGCGTCGATCGTGAAGATCGAACAAGAGGGCGATGAAGAGCCGTTCATCCCCTTCGCCGCCCGCATGGGCGCGACCTTCCTGCATGGCGCAGCGGTGACGATCCACAAGGCGCAAGGCTCGCAATGGGACACGGTGCAGGTGTTTGCCCCGGACATCTACGCCGCCGCCCGCATGGGACGCAGCGAAGCCGGGCAGCCCTTGTGGAAACGGCTCGCTTATGTTGCCATCACCCGGGCGGAGCGCGAGCTTCGCTGGGTCACCCGCAACCGGCTGGCCAAGCCCTCCGCGCCGCTCTCGGTCAGCGACCTGATCGACGCGCCCACCACGCTCGAACTGACGGGAGAGCCAGAATGAAGACGATCCTCATCACCGGCGCCAGCAGCGGCATCGGACGCGCCACGGCAGAGCTGTTTCTGGCGGAGGGCTGGACCGTCGGCCTGATCGCCCGCCGGGCTGAGAAACTGGCCGAGATGGACGGCCCGAACGCCATCATCCTGCCCGCCGATGTGACCGACGCCGACGCGATGGAGGCCGCTTTCACGGAATTCACCGACAAGGCGGGACGGCTGGATATGCTGTTCAACAATGCGGGGATCTTCGGACCCACCGCCCCCATCGACGAAGTGCCACTAGAGGCGTGGGAACAGGTCATGATGACCAATCTGCACGGCATGTTCGTGGCCGCGCGGCTGGCGTTTGGTCAGATGCGCCGTCAAAGCCCTCAGGGCGGACGGATCATCAACAATGGCTCGATTTCGGCGCATAACCCGCGCCCCGGCTCTGTCTGCTACACGGCGACCAAGCACGCGATCACCGGCATGACCCGCAGCCTGAGCCTCGACGGGCGGGCCTTCGACATCGCCTGCGGTCAGATCGACATCGGCAACGCCCGCACAGAGCTGGTAGACGATCTGAATGACCGGCTGATCGCCGCAGGGCAGCCGCTGATGCCCATGATGGACGTCGCGGACGCCGCCCGGTCCGTGCTGCACATGGCGCAACTGCCGCTGGAAGCCAATGTGCAGTTCATGACCGTGATGGCGACCAAGATGCCCTATATCGGGCGCGGCTAAGCCTTGCGGCCCCGCGCCTCGATCAGCTGCGTATAGAGCCCTTCGATCCGTGTCAGGATCGGGTCCGGCAGGAACCGCTCTTCGAAATCCTTGCGGGCGTTGGCGCTCTGCTGTGCAGCAAAGGCCGGATCGGTGGCGAGCCGCTCAAGATAGGCGACCGTCGCGCCGGGCGCCGCAAGGTCGATCCGGTGGCCGTTCACGCCATCTTCGATCAGCACCGGAACCATCCCAACCGGGGTCGACACCACCGGCAAATGCGCGCCCATGCTTTCGATCACGACGATCGAGCCCTGTTCGTCCTTTGTTGTGGTGAAGGCCACATCGAATCCGGCCAGCAGGTCCATCACATCTTCGCGGTGTCCCAGCAGGTGGACAGCATCCTCCACGCCCAGCTCGCGGGCCCGGGCGCGGATTTTGTCAGGCTCCTCACCGCCAAACCGCCCGGCGAGCACCATATGCGCATCCACGCCTTTACCCCGCAACGCGTGCAGGATCGGCACCCCGGCGGACTGGTTCTTGCGCCCCTGCACGGAGCCCACCACGCCCAGGACGAAGGCCGTGTCAGGCAGCCCCATCGCAACGCGGGCTTTGGCCCGCCCCTCTGCCGACGGCTTCGGGATCGTGTGGTCATGAACGAAGTTGGTCACGACATGGACCCGCCGCTCGGGCACGCGGACCCGGTTCACATACCAGTCCTTCGTGTAGGGGCTGGGCGCAAAGATGGCGTCGTGGAAATGCCAGTGAAAATGCGGAATGCGCGCGGCGGCCTTGGCCACCACGGGCCGGTCCCACCGCCAGTACCACAGCGCCCCGATGCGATCCGCGCCGGTGCCATGGGTGTGGATGACATCCACGCCCCAGTCGTCGAGCAGCGCCCGCACCCGGCGGCATTCCCCGTAATTCAGGATGCGCTTGCCCATGTCCATAGGGACCAGCCGCACGCCCTCAGGGAAGCTCTGCTTGCCGATCCAGGCGTTCGGGCGGTGGATCAAAGTGACCTCATGCCCGCGCGCATGCATCTCACGGACCAAGGCGGATCCGGACGATGTAACGCCATTATGGTCGTTATGGCTGATGATATGGGCGATCTTCATGGTCGGCTCCTGTGGCGATTGTCCCGCTCATAGCGGTGCCGCGCCCGCGCGAAAAGCCTTGCGTTCAAGGCCTCACGCGCCTATAGCGACCCGGTCGAAGCGGTAAACGCACCAGAGCAGTGAGGCAGGGTCGGAAAACACCGGCCCTTTCTTTATGGCGCGATGAAACGCGGCTTGCGACCAATTCACCCCCAAGACCGGCGGAGACAACCGCTCGGCCAGCAATATGATCTGAAGGAAATCCATAGCCACATGGCTCAGAACGCATCCATGGAGGAATTCGAAGCCCTCCTGAACGAAAGCTTCGAAATTGACACGCCGCAAGAAGGCTCCGTTGTCAAAGGTAAGGTCATCGCAATTGAAGCAGGCCAAGCCATCATCGACGTCGGCTACAAGATGGAAGGCCGTGTCGAGCTGAAAGAATTTGCCCAACCCGGCGAAGCTCCCGAAATCGAAGTTGGCGATGAGGTCGAAGTCTTCCTCCGCGCCGCCGAGAACGCCCGTGGCGAAGCCGTCATCTCGCACGAGATGGCCCGCCGCGAAGCTGCGTGGGACCGTCTGGAGAAGGCCTATGCTGCCGAAGAGCGCGTCGAAGGCGCCATCTTTGGTCGCGTCAAAGGCGGCTTCACCGTCGATCTGGGCGGCGCGGTTGCGTTCCTGCCCGGCTCGCAGGTTGACGTGCGCCCCGTGCGCGACGCTGGCCCGCTGATGGGTCTGAAGCAGCCGTTCCAGATTCTGAAAATGGACCGCCGCCGCGGCAACATCGTTGTCTCGCGCCGCGCCATCTTGGAAGAATCGCGTGCCGAACAGCGTGCCGAAGTCATCGCCAACCTGGCCGAAGGTCAGGAAGTGGACGGTGTGGTCAAGAACATCACCGAATACGGTGCGTTCGTCGATCTGGGCGGTGTGGACGGCCTGCTGCACGTCACCGACATGGCCTGGCGCCGCGTCAACCACCCCTCCGAGATCGTCACCATTGGCGAGACGATCAAGGTGCAGGTCATCAAGATCAACAAGGAAACGCACCGCATCTCGCTTGGTCTCAAGCAGCTGCAAGCCGATCCGTGGGATTCGGTCGAAGCGAAGTACCCGCTCGACAGCACCCATGAAGGCCGCGTGACCAACATCACCGACTACGGTGCGTTCGTTGAGCTGGAGCCCGGCATCGAAGGTCTGGTCCACGTGTCCGAAATGTCCTGGACCAAGAAGAACGTGCACCCCGGCAAGATCGTCTCCACCTCTCAGGAAGTGGAAGTCATGGTCCTGGAGATCGACAGCTCCAAGCGTCGCGTCTCCCTGGGTCTCAAGCAGACTCAGCGCAACCCGTGGGAAGTGTTCGCCGAGACCCACCCGGAAGGGACCGAGGTCGAGGGCGAGGTCAAGAACATCACCGAATTCGGTCTGTTCATCGGCCTGCCGGGCGACATCGACGGCATGGTTCACCTCTCCGACCTGACCTGGGAAGGTCGCGGCGAAGACGTGATCGGCGATTACCGCAAGGGCGATATGGTCAAGGCCAAGGTCATCGAGACCGACGTCGAGAAAGAGCGCATCTCGCTCTCCATCAAGGCCCTGGACGACAGCTTCGGCGATGTGGTGGACGGCGTTAAGCGCGGCTCCATCATCACCGTTGAGGTCACCAAGATCGAAGATGGCGGCATCGAAGTGGAATATGAGGGCATGAAGTCCTTCATCCGCCGCTCCGACCTGTCGCGCGACCGTGCCGAACAGCGCCCCGAGCGTTTCCAGGCCGGCGACAAGATCGACGTGCGCGTCACCAACGTGGACAGCCGCTCGCGTCGTCTGGGTCTGTCGATCAAGGCCCGCGAGATCGCCGAAGAGAAGGAAGCCGTCGAACAGTATGGCTCCTCCGACAGCGGCGCGTCCCTCGGCGACATCCTGGGCGCGGCTCTGAAGGGCGACAACTGATCGCTTCCGCGCTGAAATGACTAGAAACGGGCCGTCCTTCGGGGCGGCCCGTTTTCCTTTGAGCGCGTGAAAAACGGCTCGAACGTGCCGAACAGGGGCGCCGTTGCGACGATTTACGCGGCGACGGGCGATCAAACCCCCTTTTTCCACACCAAGGCTCTGTTATGCTACGATCATATCAGCGGGGCGAACCCCGCGGCCTGCCCAAGGGGGGAACCATATGATCCGGTCCGAGCTGATCCAGAAGATCGCCGATGACAATCCGCATCTCTACCACCGGGACGTCGAACGTATCGTCGCCACCGTATTCGACGAAATCACCGAAGCCATGGCCCGCGGCGATCGCGTTGAGCTGCGCGGCTTCGGCGCCTTTTCGGTGAAAAAGCGCGACGCCCGCATGGGCCGCAACCCGCGCACCGGAGAGCCGGTCCCCGTCGAAGAAAAGCACGTGCCTTTCTTCAAGACCGGGAAGCTCTTGCGCGACCGGCTGAACGGGAAGTAGAACGCCCCCATGAGATACATCAAGCTCGCCTTCTGGGCGCTCGTCGCCATTTGTCTGGTTGTTGTTGCCCTTGCGAACGCGCAGCCGGTTGAGCTGCGCGCCATGCCGCAATGGCTGGCCGATCTGGTCGGGCGCTCCCCCGATGTGACGTTGCCGCTCTATCTGGTGATCTTTGCTGGCGTGGCCGCCGGTCTGCTGATCGGCTTCGTCTGGGAATGGCTGCGCGAGCACAAGCACCGCGTGTCGATGCGCGCGCGTGAGCGCGAGGTGAACCACCTTGAGCGCGAAGTGAAGAAGATGCGCGCGGAGAAGCACGAAGGGCAGGATGATGTTCTCGCCCTGCTGGACGCGCCCGCAAGCAAGTGAGCGCCCCCGTCGCGGTCAAGATTTGCGGTCTGCGGGACAGCGCGCAGGTGCGCGGCGCCGTTGAGGCGGGCGCACGCTATCTTGGGTTCAACTTCTTTGCCAGATCCCCACGCTCTGTCAGTGTGGAGCAGGCGAGCGCGCTATCGGCAGATGTGCCCGCGGGCGTTGCGCGCGTTGCGCTTGTCGTGAACGAAGACGATGCCGGTCTGGACCGGATCGTCCGCGCGGGCTGCGCCGACATCTTGCAGCTGCATGGCAGCGAATCCCCCGCACGGGTTTCCGAGGTTCGCACACGGTTCGGCCTGCCCGTGATGAAGGCGATCGGGATCGCGCAGGCCTCGGACCTGCATCAGATCGACGTCTATTCCGAAGTGGCCGACCTCTTGCTGATCGACGCGAAGGCCCCCAAGGACGCGGTGCTGCCCGGCGGCAACGGCCTGAGCTTTGACTGGACGCTGATCCAGCGGCGGAAGTACTGGACGAAACCCTGGATGCTGGCGGGCGGGCTGACGCCAGACAACGTGGCCGAAGCCGTGGCGCGCACCGGAGCACAGGTCGTGGACGTGGCCTCGGGGGTTGAGACGGCGCCGGGGGTCAAGGACGACACCCTGATGCGGGCCTTTATGGAGGCGACGCGCGGCGCGGCCTCGGGCGAAAACAATTAGATCACAAAGAAGGAGCCGGGGATTGCCGCGCAGACGGTCGCAGGCTACCCCGATCCAGTGCAAAAGCGGAGGCGCAACCCATGGCTGATCTGGCCAATTCCCTGATGACGGGCCCGGATGACCGGGGCCGGTTCGGCATTTTCGGCGGGCGGTTCGTGTCCGAAACGCTGATGCCGCTGATCCTTGAACTGGAAGCGCAGTATGAGCGCGCCAAGACGGATGAGAGCTTCTGGGCTGAGATGGATCTGCTGTGGCGGGATTACGTGGGGCGGCCCTCGCCGCTCTATCATGCAGAGCGGCTGTCGGAGCGTCTGGGCGGGGCGAAGATCTACCTTAAGCGGGACGAGCTGAACCACACCGGCGCGCATAAGATCAACAATGTGCTGGGCCAGATCATCCTGGCGCGGCGCATGGGCAAGACCCGCATCATCGCAGAGACCGGCGCAGGCCAGCACGGGGTGGCCACCGCCACCGTCTGCGCCAAGTTCGGGCTGAAATGCGTGGTCTATATGGGCGCCACCGATGTGGAGCGGCAGGCGCCTAACGTCTTCCGCATGCGGCTTCTCGGGGCCGAGGTCGTGCCGGTCACGTCTGGCCGGGGCACGCTGAAGGACGCCATGAACGACGCGATGCGCGACTGGGTGACCAATGTGGCGGATACGTTCTACTGCATAGGCACCGTTGCAGGCCCGCACCCCTACCCCGCCATGGTCCGCGATTTTCAGGCGATCATCGGCAAGGAAACCCGCGCGCAAATCATGGAAAAGGAGGGCCGCCTGCCCGACACCCTGATTGCCGCGATTGGCGGCGGGTCCAATGCCATGGGCCTTTTCTACCCGTTCCTCGATGACACCGACGTGCAGATCATCGGGGTCGAGGCGGGCGGCCACGGCGTCGATCTGAAAATGGAACACTGCGCCTCCCTGACGGGCGGGCGCCCGGGGGTTTTGCATGGCAACCGGACCTATCTTCTTCAGGACGAAGACGGGCAGATCCTTGAGGGCCATTCGATCAGCGCCGGGTTGGATTATCCGGGGATCGGACCGGAACATGCCTGGCTGCACGACATCGGCCGTGCGGAATATGTGTCGATCACCGACCGCGAGGCTCTGGATGCGTTCCAGCTCTCCTGCGAGACCGAAGGCATCATCCCGGCCCTGGAGCCGAGCCACGCCCTCGCTCATGTGGCGAAGATCGCCCCCGATCTGCCCAAGGACCACATCATCGTGATGAACATGTGCGGCCGCGGCGACAAAGACATCTTCACCGTCGCCAAGGCGCTTGGCGTCGATATGGGGTAACCCCCGCCCCGGCGCGTATCGGAGACGGAGCCATGACCGATCACGACGATATCGCCTGGATCGGCGTCGCCTGGGGCCACACGACCCTGCGGGCGTGGGCGTTTCGCGCCGATGGGTCCGTGAGGGAGGCACGCAGCGGCAAAGCCGATGCTAAAGGCGCGTTCGGGCCTGCACTGGATCTCCTTCTTAAGGGGCTCCCGAGCGCCGCGCCTGTGATCTGTTGTGGCTGGAAAGACGCCGACACGCCGCGCGCCGCGACGCCCTGCCCGCCGCCGGGGGGACGGGACGCGCGGCGCTTCGAGTGGTCGCGCCCGGTCTACCTGTTGCCTGGCATCGCGCAGGCCGCCCCGCCCGAGCTGATGGGAACAGGCGTGGTGCGGATCAGGGGCTACCTTGCGCAAGAGCCGGAATTCGACGGCATTTTGTGCCTGCCCGGCGCGCGCACGATCTGGGCGCATATCAGCGCCGGAGAGATCGTCAGCTTCCGTAGTTTCCTGACCGGAGAGCTTCTGGCGCTCCTCGCTGAGCACTCCAGCCTGGGCGCGCTTATGGCCAATGGTGACTGGGACAGCGCCGCGTTCGACACTGCGCTTGACGATGCCACCGCGCGGCCAGAGGCGCTTGCGGCGCAGCTATCCGGACTCGACGCGCGGGCTCTTCTGGACGGGCAGTCCCCGGCGCAGACGCGCAGTCGGTTGTTCGGGCTCTTGATCGGGGCGGAGCTTGCCGCCGCCCGGCCCTACTGGTTGGGACAGAACGTCGCCATACTGGGAGACGATGGCGCACTGAGCACGGCGTATAGCGCGGCCCTGTCCCGGCAGGGCGTCCCCACGACGCCCGCTGACGCGGAGCAAGCCCTGCTGAGCGGCCTGCGCGCCACCTATGCGGAGGCCGTCACAGGCTAAGCTGGACGCCGAACGCGGTTTGGCGGAGACTGCTCGGGACTACGGCCTACGGGAGCCTTTCGAATGCCGGACCTTCTTTGCCTTGGCGAGCCGCTCTTTGAATTCAGTCACATACACGATCGCGACTGGCGCGAAGGCGTGGGCGGCGACGTGTCAAACGTGGCGATTGCCGCCGCGCGGCAAGGCGCATCCGCAGGCGTCATCTCGCGGCTGGGACGGGATAGCTTTGGCGCCGCAATCCGCAGACTTTGGGACGAGGAAGGCGTAGATCATGGCTTCGTGTCGGAAGACGATGCGCCGACCGGGCTCTATTTCATCCGACATGACGCCGATGGTCATCACTTCGAATATCGCCGCGCAGGATCCGCCGCGAGCCGCCTTGCCCGCTCCGACTTGGACGGGCTGACCGACTGCGGCGCGCGGATGCTACATGTCTCGGGCATCAGTCTCGCCGTCAGCGAAAGCTGCCGGGACGCCGCGTTTGAGGCCGCGCATGTCATGCGCCGCGCCGGAGCGCGCATCGCCTTTGATCCGAACCTGAGGCTGAATCTGACGACGCTTGAGGCGGCCCGCGCGGCGCAGCGGGACTGGTTCGGCGCGGGGTGTCACATCGCACTGCCCGGGCTCGAAGACGCGCGGGCCCTGACCGGGCAGCACAGCCCGGACGACATCGCGGCGTGGTATCTCAACGCTGGCGCGGAGGTCGTCGCCCTGACCCTCGGACAAGATGGCGCCCTTGTCGCCACCTCATCGGGCCGTCATCACATCCCGCCGCGCCCGACCACCGCTGTGGACGCCTCTGGCGCCGGAGACTGCTTCGACGGCTGTTTCCTTTCCCGTCTTCTCGCCGAAGATCCGGCCCCCGACGCCGCCCGCTATGCGGTTACGGCCGCTTCGCTATCCGTTGAGGGGCACGGCGCGGTCACGCCAATCCCGCACGCGGATGCGGTGTGCGCCGCGCTGTGACGCGGCGCACAAGGTGTCACTGTTCGCGGAACGCGCGCGACATGCTGTCTTTGACCGGCTTGACCAGATACTGCAAAAAGGTCCGCGATTGCGTCTGGATCATGATCTCCGCCGGCATGCCGGGCGTGGGTGAGAAGCCAGGCACGCGATCCAGCTCTTCGGGCAAGATCGAGATGCGGGTGATATAGACTTCTTTCTCATCCAGACGGTCGCCACCATTCGACAGCGCGTCCGCCGAAACATAGAACACCTCTCCGATCAGCACCGGCGTCGTGCGTTGGTTCAGGGCCGACAAGCGGACGGTGGCCTCTTGCCCGGTATGAACGCTGTCGATCTCCGTACGGGGCACCTGCGCTTCGATGATGAGCGGCTCGTCAGAGGGCAGGATCTCCGCGATTGCTTTGCCGCTTTCCACGACACCGCCCGCCGTGTGGTAGTAGAGCCGGACCACGGTCCCGCTCACCGGGGCGCGGATATCCGTGCGCTTGAGCACGCTTTCTGCGGTGTTGGTCTTTTCTCGCACGCTCTCAAGTTCCGCCCGGACGGCTTCCAGCTCCACAAGCGCATCGCGCTCATGGCTGCTGATGGATTGCGCGATCTGGGTGTCATAGCGGTCGATCATCTTCTGGGCTTCGTCGATCTGAGCCTGCAAGCGGCCAATCTGACCATCCGCTTCGGCCATCACCCGCTGTAGCGCGGTGACTTCGGGGCGACGGATCAGGCCCTTGCTCAGGAGCTCGGTCTTGATCTCAAGCTCCTCGCCCATCAGCTCCTTCTGGAGCTCCGTTGCCTCCAATTGGGTCCGATAGCCAAGCGCGCGATGCTCGAGCGCTTCGATATTGGACTTCAGCAGCGCGTGTTCGTTCTCCAGAGCATGCATGGTCGAGTTGAACGACATCGTCTGCGCCTCCAACAGGTTGGCGACCTGAAGATCATGCGTCTGCTCCAGCAGATGCGGCGGGAACTCGAGAGTCGGACGCCGCTCATACTGCGCGACCAAGCGGGCTTGCATGGCCTCAAGACGCATCAGGCGCTGATGGAACTCGCGTTGGTTGGACAGCGCGCTTGTCTCATCCAGGCTCAGCAGCACGTCATCGCGCGCAACCTTCTGCCCCTCGGTGATGTTGATGCTCTTGATGATACCGCCTTCCAGGTGCTGAACGATCTTGTTCCGCCCGGTCGCAACAAAGCTGCCTTGCGCAATCACGGCGGCGGCCAGAGGCGCCGTGGTCGCCCAGACGCCGAAGCTGCCGAAGGTCAGCGTGATCAGCAAAATGCTCAGCAGAACCAGCTTGCCGATCCGGCGCGGCACTTCCGCATACCAATCGGCTTCGACGACATCGTTTCCAATCGTGGTGGATACAGCGCCCATGATTTAGCCTCCTACCCGCTTGTTGCTTCGGCGCTCGGCCAGTTTTTCGAGCACCTTCTCCCGCTCGCCCATCATCGCGACAGTGCCATCGGCCAGCAGCATGATCTTGTCCACGACCGATAGCAGCGACGGCTTTTGCGTGATGACGACAACGGTGATCTTGTTTTCCTTCGCCATGGCGATCGACTTGGCGAGCGCCGCATCACCCGACGTGTCGAGATTGGAGTTCGGCTCGTCCAGAACCAGCATCTTCGGGTTGCCAAAGAACGCACGGGCCAGACCGATGCGCTGCTTTTGACCGCCCGATAGCGGAGACCCATCCGCCGCAACGACCGTCTCATAGCCATGGGGCAAGCCTGCGATCATCTCGTGCACGTCGGCCAGCTCGGCGGCGCGATGGATGTCGGCATCGCTGGCCTCTTCGCGCATCCGGGCGATGTTCTGCTTGATCGAGCCAGGGAAGAGCTGCACGTCCTGCGGGAGATAACCGATGCTTTCCCCGAACTGGCGCGGATCCCAGTTGCGGATGTCCATCAGGTCCAGCCGCACATTCCCCGATGTCGGCAGGATGGACCCAACCAACATCTTGCCCAGCGTCGTCTTGCCTGCTCCGGAATTGCCGATCACCGCCAGCGTCTGCCCCGCCTCAAGCGAGAAGCTGACACTGTTCAGCACGACCTGTTTGGTGCCGGTAGGGACATAGAGCAGCCGCTCCACATCCAGCCGACCCTGAGGCTTGGGCAGCCAGAGCTTTTCGAATTTCGACTTGGACGTCTCCAGCAGCAGCTTGATGCGCCCATAGGAGTTGCGCGCGAGAAGGAAGGTGCTCCAGCCCTCGATCGACCCTTCGATCGGCGCAAGCGCCCGGCCCGCGATGATCGACGCGGCGATCACCATGCCGCCGGTGATCTCTTGCTGAATTGCAAGATACGCGCCCCAGCCCAGCATCATGACCTGGGTCATCATGCGAACCATCTTTGACAGGCCGGCCATCATGATGTTGCGATCCTGGGCCACCACCTGCGATTTGAGCGATTGCGCGGTGTCGCGGCCCCAGATCGAAACGGCTTCGGGCACCATGGCCAGAGCGTTGATGATCTGGCTGTTGCGCGACATGGAATCGACGTGAAGGTTCGCCTGAGACTGCGCCTTGTTCGCATCCGCGAAAGGCTTGGACGTCATTTTCTGGTTGATCAAAGAGATCCCCAGCAAAAGCAAAGCCGTCACGCAAACGATGATCCCCAGATGCGGATGCACAAAGTAGATCGCCATCAGGAAGATGGGCACAAACGGCGTATCCAGAAACGACGTCAGCGTCCCCGAGGTGAGAAAGCTGCGCACTTGCTGGATATCGGAAAGGGTCTGATAGGTACGCCCGCCCGTTTGCTGGGCCGTCACGGCCGCGGCGCTCAGCACCGGAGAGCCGAACTGCACGGCGACCTCGACCGCGGTACGCATCAGGATGAAGCGACGGATCATGTCAAAGATCGCCTGAAGCATGATCGCCCCAAGGATCACCGCAGTCAGCATCACCAACGTATCCAGGGACCGCGAGGTCAGCACACGGTCGGAGATCTGAAACAGGTAGATCGGAATCGCCAGCACCAGAATGTTCGTGAAAAATGTCAGCAGCAGCACGAAGGACAGGTTCCGACGGATCACCGAATTGGCTGTCGTCAGACTCTGGGTGAAGTTCTCCGTGTTGATCCGCTTGTGGAATGCGGCGGGCTTGGCCTCGATATCGGCCGAAACAGGACGCTCGCGCGCGCTCATGCGGCGCGCGCGCTTTGTGGTCTCCCCGGGCGCCCCGCCCGACCCGGAATCGACTTTATGGTCTTCGGTCAGGACGAACGGGGACTTAGCGGTCCCATCCTTCTGAGTGTCTGATGACATGTGTCGTCTTCCGTATTGTCAGGTGAGGGCGGAGTAGAGACCGTCCGACGCGGCCAGGTGATCGGAGGTTGGGACGATACCTCCGACCCCTGAATCTGCCGCGTCGGAGGGGGCGGTACTGTCAGCGAGGAAGGCCACTGCCTCGCTTGCCAGATTGGATAGTCCCGCCCCGTCTGTGCCGGGCAACGCATCGCCCGTATCAATGAACTCCGCCTGCACAAGCAGCGCATCGGAGTAGAGTTCACCCGCAACGTTCACTTCAGAATCGATGCCGACATCGTTAATGGCGGCAATGTTGATCAACGCGTTACCGCCGGTCAGAACCTTAACCGCTGCCGGGTTTTCGGATTCAAACTCGTCCATCGCGGCGTGGACTTCATCGTTATCGCCCAGGATGTTGGTCTGCTTGATCGAATTGTAGCCAACCAGATCACCCTTGATATGAAGCACCCGAAGCGCGCCGACCCCGGCCAGGCTGTCTTCACCCGACAGGAACCGGACAAAGGCGCTCTCATCGCTCGACGCGTGCGCGGCGGTCGTCTTCATATAGTCGTCCATCGACTTGAACGTGTCGGTGCCCGTCTTGCTGATAGACGCCATGTTCACCAAGGCATTGTCGTTGCCGGTATGGGTGCCCTCGAACTCCCCCGTGACCCGGAACATATCATTGTCCATCAGCACGTTGGTCTGAGTGATCGAGTTGATGTCGATCATGTTCCCATCGACTACGATGAAATCGTAATACTTTCCGATGTCGAGCGCTTTGACCGCGTTGAACGCCGTATTGCCGCCAATCGTGATCTGAAGATCAGATTCCAAGAACGAAGCCAGGACCTGATCGTAATCGCTTACGAAGTTGATCTGCTGGACAATCCGCGCGAGCACCACGTCGCCTTCGACCGTGTCGATCGAATAGGCCCGCAACCCGTTCTCGTGGAGAAACAGCTGCGCCGGAGCGCTTTGCTCATCATAGGACGCGCTGTTCACAAGACGGGTCGGATCGACGGAAGCCGCTGAAATTCCGGCGCCGACGCTGTCTTGCTCGGACAGCACGTTGACCTGCGAGATCGTGTTGAAGCTATAGGCGTTGCCCATCACGGCAATCACAGCGGCATCCACCGACAGCGACGAGAGCAAAGCGCTGTTCATAAGCGTATTGCCGCCGCTTGTGATGTGCGGGGTGTATTCGTCATAGAATGGCGAGTCGGCTTCCTTGGCGCGGGCCGCAGCCTCTTTCGCTTCGGCCTTGTGGCTGGGCATCAGATCATCCAGCTCAACCACCGCAGAGACGGTTTCGCCATTTTCGATCACGCCCTTCAGGTTTTCCGTTTCAACGGCCTGTTCAATCCCGGTGGGCGAATATTCTTCGAGCTGCTCCTTGAGCACCTCGGCGCCTGCGAGGAAGGTGCCTCCGCTCAGCTCGAAACCATCGGCGGGGCCTTGCAGAGTCTCCGCAACCGCCATCAGCGTCGTCAGCGTTGCAGTCACGTCCCCGAAGCCGACAAAGGTGAAGTTGCTGTCGGTCATGTCCAGGACGTCATTGTCGATGATGTCGTTGGTCTGGATCGAAATGATGATCGTTCCGGGCGGCGGCCCGTATTCGAACTGGAACGGACCGGTCGGGGCGCCCTCGAACGCAAGGCGCAGGCTGAGCTCAGGTCCGGCGCTGCCACCAAATTCCATCGGCTGAAGCGGATCGAGCGGGATCAGCGGTGTATAGATGGGCGGCGGCGGCGGGTAGAAAGGCGTTTCCGGTACATATGAGACCATTTCAACACCGCGCGGCGCCAGCGGCATATTAACATCAGGCGCGAAGGGCAGAAGCTTGATCGGCTCAGACGAATTCAGCCCACCTTCCCCGGTAAGATCTTCAAGTTCCTCGGCGTTCCGGAGAAATGCGAAACTGTCATAGTTGAACTGAAGACGTGCCTCGGTCTCGGTCAGATGAAATAGACCGATAAAGTGGGAGATAGCTTCGGTAACACTATCCATGGGAAATCTCATAAATAAAATGAAAATAGCCGGGCCGACGGAATAGTCGGCCCGGCTGGTGTTCTAAACGTTGGGCCTTATGAGCGCCCGGCGATTACGCGTCGTCTTCGCCGATCGAGGTGGTGCTCATGTCGCCACCCACGATGGACACGTCGACGGAGTTGCCAAGAACGTTGGCGCCCATCACGATGTCCTGGTTGAAGGCGGAGGTCAGAACTTCGGCGTCGGCGGACGCAGCGTTCTCACCGTGCACCAGACCGTCGTCACCGTTGCCGGAGCCCCAGGTGCCCGCAGCGGTCGCGTTGCCGCCAGCGCCGAGGTCAAGGTCGAGCAGGGACAGATCGATGCCACCATCGGGGGCACCGTCGCCACCCTGGGAACCGCTGGAGATGCCGTTGCCGGTCGCAGCGTCGCCACCGCTCACGGTGTTGTTCTGATCGAAGTCACCGCTGTTGGAGACGTTCTTCAGGTTGTCGTTGTCGACCAGGTCGTTGGACATGGAGTTGACGAAGCCGGTCGCGGTGCCGCTGCCGTTCAGAGCGCCATCGAGCACGTCTTCGATGGTCACGTCGTCACCCGGATTGTAGTCGAGATCGCCATCGGCCATGATCATGTCGCCCACTTCGGAGTGATCCAGATCAATGTCAGCGAAGTCGTTGTCGTCGGGCATGTAGCCTTCCATGGCCAGGTCAACATCGACGTCCACGTTCACATCGGTGGTGGTGGTGTTGTCGTTCAGGTTGGCGTTACCGTTCAGGTTGCCATTGCCGTTCATGTTGCCGTTGGCGCTCATGTTGGCGTTGCCGTTGGCATTGCCGTTCATGTTGCCGTTGCCGTTGGCATTGCCGTTACCGTTGGCATTGCCGTTGCCGTTCATGTTGCCGTTGCCGTTCAGGTTGCCGTTCAGGCTCGTGGACGACTGGGACTGGTCCTGACCTTGGCCTTGGCCCTGATCTTGGTCTTGACCCTGGCCCTGCAGCTGGGCTTGCATCTCAGCCTGAAGCTGAGCCTGCATCTCGGACTGAGCCTGGTCCTGACCTTGGCTCTGGTTCGGGTTCCACCACAGGAAGTTCGCGTTTCTGTTAGACATCGGAGTCGCTCCTTGGACATCTCCGCGCACCACCATTCAATATCAAGCGGTATATGCGGATGTTGAAGTTACGCCGCTCGGCGGGAATTCGCCGTGAGACAACTTCAGACTGCCAATGAGCCGGGCATCTGAGAATTGAACATTCGGTCTAGTTCCGCGGCTGAGCCTGTTCTCAAAGGGGAAATACGAGGGATTCGCCATCGGCAAAATTCCCCTGTCAGGCCTTTGCTCGATTCGAATCTGACGTAGATCAAACGATCTAGGCCGTTTCGAACGAACACACCAAGCCGCGAACAACATTATGAAAAGAAAAGATTTTTGCGATTAACACTGCGTTAATATTTTTCCGTGTTCGCGACGAGAGAGGGCTGTATAGTGATCTGCGGGGATGGACGCCAACAAACGAGCTACCCCCGATTTGATGAAGAATTTTTTTATGACCCGCGAGCCTCAGACTTTTTTCAAGAGGTGGTCACTTAAAGAGGGGGAGTTTAGCCATGGGCAATACGTGTTCTGACGACATGCTTGTTCTGTGGGGTAAAAAGTTCATTTTTTCAGGTGATTTCGTTGATTTGGTTTCCCACAAGATCCCGGACTTCAAAGTCTCGCGCTTTACAAAAGCCTCCGACCTGTCTCGGGTGGTCGAAGCAGCGCCCGAGTGCTTGGTGATCCATCAAGACATCTTTGCCGAACTGCTGGATCTGCCAGCTTCCGAGAAGCGTGCCTTCTGCAACAAGCGCATCGTCGTGACCTACTCTGACGTCACATCGGCGAAAAAGCTCCTACGGAAGTGCGACTGCGCGGACTTGTCTTTTGTCGCGGTGAACCTCCAACTCGATCATTGGCTGTCAATCGTCCGCATGGCGATCTGTGGGCAGCGTTTCATCGCAGCGGAGCTTCTGGAGGGCATGGACGCCGCTGAGAGTGTGGCCCCCGTGCGGGGAGATACCCCACCTGCAAAATCGGGCCTGCCTGCCAACTTGACCGGGCGTGAGCTAGAGGTCCTTCAGCTCGTTGCGGAGGGCAAGCAGAACAAGGTTGTGGCCCATCAGTTGCGCCTGTCTGAAAACACCGTCAAAATTCACGTGCACAACATCATATCGAAGCTGAAGGTGAGCAACCGCACCGAAGCTGCGAACATGTATCACGGAGGACTCCAGACATACGCTCAGTGAATGATCAGGCGGAACGTAGCACCGAATTCGAGAGCTTCGTGCATCTCGTCGGTAAGATGAACTATGTCTGGACGAACACCGAAAGCCTGCTCATCCACTTCATCTCTGGACTGCTCGACATCGATAACGACAAGGCCGTCGTCATTTTTTTGACGGTCAGCACGTTCCGGGCGCGCATTGATCTGGTCGAAAGACTGGTGAAGCTGCCCGGAACGCCCACCAAGCTGCAGAGCGACGTGCTGGAGCTCACCTCCAGCTTCAAGCAGCTGTCCGCGACGCGGAACAAGTACAATCACTGCATCTACGCGTTTGACCCTGACGGCGGCAATCCGCGCACCATCCTGATGCGCATTTCCGACCGCAAGACGGGGATCAAGTTCGGCGCAGAAAGCGCCATCAACCAGGAAACGGTGGAAGCGGTCCAAAGCTCGATCAACCAGATCAGCGCTCTGAACACACGGATCTGGGCGCAGTTGATTTCCTCTGGGTTCGTGCGCGCCGACGAGCGCTGACCTGTCCAGCGTGGCAGCATAGTTGGAGCGATAGTTGGAGCGCTCGCCCTGGTTCAGCAACCACGCCCATCACCACGTGGCTTCGAACTCTGAAGAAACAGCTTCAGACGTTCCGCCAGCAGGAGAACGAAGCGTGCCCTTAGCGCTTGATCAGCGGCACCCCGTCGGAAATGGCATCGCTGGGATATAGAACGACGCTTTCGCCGGGCTCGATGCCTGCATCGACCTGCGCATAGACGCCATTGTTGACGCCGATCTGCACGACCCGCTTTGCTGCTTGATCCCCGGCCTGCACGTAGACCGCCCACCCGTCACCATCGCGAAACAGCGCGGCCGAAGGCAGGCGCACGGTATCCGCAGCGCGCCAGACGACGATATGCGCAGTGACCTGGAACCCGTGCCCCAGGCCAACGTGGTCCGCAGGCGTGCCGTCAAAGCCGATCACCACCTCAACGCGCTGCTCCTCGACCCCGAGCGCCGAGACCTTGGTGACCCCGGCGGGCGACACGCGTAGCACCTTTGCGGCAAGCGGCGGACCACCGCCCCAGTTGGTGATCGTCACATCCTGCCCTGCCCGCACACGCACCGCATCGCGCGACAGCAGATCGCTGACGACCTCCAGATCGCCGCTCACGTCTCCGACTTCGATGATCGGTGTCCCCGCCGCGAGGGTGGTGGCACTTTCGACCAGGATCCGCAGTGCTGATCCGTTGGCAGGCGACAGGATGGGAAAGTCTGTCGATCCGTTCGCATCGGGCGCCAGGCTCTGATCGACCAGCGTCTGCGCGCGGGCCACGGCGGCTTCGCGCATCGCGATCGCCGCATCCGCCGTGCTCAGGCGCGCGGCGGCGGAATCGGCAGCGGCCTCCGCATTGTCGACAGCAGCCGTGCTGACCGTACCCGACCGCGCCAGGCTCTGAGTGCGCGACAAGGTGCGATCGGCCAGAGCACGGGCCGAGTTGGCCGCGTCGCGCTCCGCATGGGCGGCCGACAGAGCCGCTTTGGCCTCATCCAGAGCCGCCTGCGCCTGGGCCAGGCTGCGCGCGTCCAGCACGGCAGGCAGCGCAGGGCGCATCCGGGCCAGGATCGTCTCGCCTTGCGTTACCGTATCGCCCGGCTCAATCGTGACCCGTTCCAGACGGCCACTGATCGGGGCGGAGACGATATAGGTTTGCGCCACACGGGTCTGACCCTCGCTTTCAATGCTCAGCTCCATCGGTCCGCGATCCACAACGCCCAGATCGACCGCCACCGGCTTGGGCTGCAACACGACGAACAGAGCCGCCGCGAACACCCCAGCGATAACGATCAGGATCAACCAGCGGGTACGGAACTTACGGGTCATGGGCTATTCCCTCGATTTGAGAGCCGTGACCATTTCCATTTGGTCAAGGCTGCGCCGCACCAGCAGCACGGAGACCGCCAGTGCCGCAAGGACGACCAGGACCGCATCGCCCAACCCCGAAGGGCTGAGCGTCGCGGAGATCTGATAGGTTTCGTTCGAAAATCCCATGGCAATCAGCTTTGACAGCCAGTTGGCCAGGACGATCCCAAGCGGGATCGCCAACAGGACGAGCGCCGCGATTTCGCCGAACAGGACCAGCGTGACTTCGCCGCGGGTGAACCCGAGAACACGCAGGCTGGCCAGTTCATGCGCCCGCTCGGCAAAAGCAATGCGGGCCGCGTTGTAGACGATGCCAAAGCTCAGCGCGAAGGCAATGGTTCCAAAGACGAACCGCATCTGGCCCATGCCCTGATCCATGACCCGGCGAAACGCCTGCAACGCATCCGCTTTGACCGACACCCCTGCCACCATCGGCATATCGGCGAGCTGCGCGAACAGCGCGTCGCGCTGTGCCGGGTCGATACGCAGGGCTACGGCGCTGATCCGCTCGGATTCGCCCAAGGCACGGGCCAGAGCGCCGATCTCCATATAGGCGGGCGTTCCCATCTGGCTGTCCGCGATGCCAACAACCGGAAGGTTCAGCACGGGGCGGCGCCCCTCGGTGACTTCGACCCGCAGCATCTGACCGGGCGACAGGCGCAGTGTCCCGGCCAGCGTGGCCGACAAGATCACCCCATCCTCACGCATCGGGATCGGCTGGACCTGCGTGTCCATAGCGCGGGTCAGTCGCGATCCAGCGGGCAGGCCCGTCAAAGCGCCATTGCGGTCGATGGTGCCGTTGCGAAACACCACCGGCACGTGGCGGATCGGCTCCGCTTCGATCACGCCGGGAAGGCTCTCCAGATCCTGCATGGCCACCGGTGCAAGCGCGTGGGTCAAGGTGATCGTCACATCGCTGCGATCCGCAGCAGAGAAGGTCGTGTCCAAAGCGCGATCAAAGCTGGCATAGATGCTCAACATCGCGCCGTTCAGCGCCAGCCCCGCCGCGATACCGACAACCGATCCGAGGCTGCGCAGCGGTTGCCGCGTGAGCTGCCGCAAAATCATGCGTCCCGGCTGGTCCAGAACCCGCGCCAGCCCCGTAAGAAGCCCGTGCCCCTGGCGGCTGAAATCGGGCGGCGCGGGCGGGCGCATCGCTTCGGCCGGGGTCAGCCGCAGCACCGCACGCAGCGTGAGCAAGGCCCCCAACGCAGCGGCGCCCAGACTGGCGAGAATACCGGTCGCAAAGGGCGCAAGGCGGATGTCATAGACAAGGTAGGGAAACTTGTAGACATCGGCATATACCGGCATCAGCGCACGCCCCAAAAGCACACCCAGAGCCGAGCCCAACGCCGCGCCCGCCAGGGCAATGATCAACACCATCTCCAGGTAATGGGCCGCGATTTCTGTGCCGCGATGGCCAAAGGCCTTCATCAACCCGATCTCGCGGCGTTCGGCCTGGACGATGCGCCCGATCACGACGTTGAGCAGGAATGCGGCCACGCCGAGGAAGATAGGCGGCAGGAACGCAGAGGTCCGCCGAAGCCCCTTGATCTCCTCATTCACGAACTGAACCGCCATCTGCTGGTCGCGGCCGTAGGCATCCTGCCCCCCGAAAGGTGCAAGCAGCCGGTCCGCGTCGCGGATCACGGCGGCCTCGGGTCGGGTGCGGCTGGTCAACAGCAGCGCCTCATTGAACGCCCCTTCCATGTCAAAGGCGGCCTCTGTCGATCTGCGGGGCATCCAGATGACGGCAAAGCGCCGGTCATCCGGCATGAACTCTCCGGGCGCGGCGGCAAAGATGAACTCTGGCGCGCGGGCCAGCCCGGTGATGCGAAATCGCTGATGGGCGCCCTCCAGCGTGACATTAAGACTGTCACCCGGCGCAAGCGCACGTGCAGCCGCGAAACTGTCCAGCAACACGATCTCATCACTTTGCCCCGGCGCGGGAAGTCGGCCCGCCGTGAGCAGAAGATCGTTCAGCCGCGCGGGCCCGTCATCGGGAAGAGACAGCACACGTGCGGCGATGGGCAGCGCTTCGCCGGGAATATCGATCCGGGCGGCTCCGCTGATCCGGCCCGCCGCCGCGAGCACGCCGTCGATCTCCGCCAGGCGCGAGACCATGTCCTGCGGCGCTCGCGTCACGGGCGCAAAGACCGACGCAAGCCGATAGTTTTCAAAGTAGCTATCGCGGGTGCCTGAGAGCGTCGCAATCAGCCCGCTCATCATCACCAGCACCATCACACCGATTCCCACCACAACCGAAATGGCAGCCCCTTGCGCGCGGATCCGCCACAGATCGCGGCCAAGCTTGCGGTGGAGCACGCTCAGATGCATCGGTTACCACTCGATCTCCTGCGCTGAGGCGCGGTTGGTGTTCACGTCCTCCCCCTGGACCTGACCATCGGCAAAACGCAGCACCCGGTGGGCCATTCCCGCCGTGGCCGCCGCATGGGTGACGATCAAGATCGTTGTGCCCAGCCGCCGGTTCACATCGTCCAGAGCCGCCAGCACCGCGCGTCCGGTGGCACTGTCCAGCGCCCCGGTCGGCTCATCGCAAAACAGGACGTCAGGCTGCTTGGCGATGGCGCGGGCAATGGCCACGCGCTGCTGTTCTCCCCCCGACATCTGAGCGGGGAAATGGTCCAGCCGCCCACCCAGACCGACAAGCTCAAGCGCGTCTTCGGGCGGGATCGGGTTCTTGGCGATCTCGGTCACCAGTTCGACGTTTTCACGCGCGGTGAGCGAGGGCATCAGGTTGTAGAACTGGAACACAAAGCCCACATGGTCGCGGCGATACCGGGTGAGATCGCGCCGCCCCATCGAGGTCAGGCATTTGTCACGGAACCAGGCTTCGCCGGTCGTCGCACTGTCCAACCCGCCGATGATGTTCAGGAACGTCGATTTCCCGCTGCCCGAGGGCCCCAACAACACAACCAGCTCGCCTTCGGGGATGGTCAGGGACACATTGCGCAGCGCATGGACGGTCGCCGCCCCTTCGCCGTAGGTCTTGCACAGGCCCGACGCGCGAAAAGCGGGGGGCACGGAGCCGGGCGCAATATGTGGTGAGCCGGTCATAATTCCCGATCCAGAGCGAATGTTGCCACGTCACACTAGGCCCCGAGATCGCAAATAGAAACCCGCAACGGCGGCGCGGAACGAAGACCGGTTTCCCATGCGTGCACGGCCTGAAAGGGCACCGGTCATGATGGCCCAGATGCCATGTCTCCCGCTAATGGAAATCCCGCGATTTGGGGATCACGCGGACATTGCGCGGATGGCCGTGCGGGGCGTGCGGCAGGGCCTTTGCGATCTCATCCGCGCGCGCCAGCGGCGGGCGGATCGTGTCATCAGATAGGCGATGCAGAACATCGCTGCGGTCCGTCAGGTGATGCGCCACGATATGAATCACATCATCGCTGCGCTGCACCACGCCCCGCACATCCAGGATCCTGGCCTGCATGATCGCCTTGCGAAACGCGGTCATCACCTTGGGCCAGACCACCAGATTGGCCACGCCGGTTTCATCCTCCAACGTGATAAAGCACACCCCTTTGGCGCTGCCGGGGCGTTGACGGATCAGGACGATCCCGGCCAGCCGGACCGCCTGTCCGCTGCGCATATCTTCCAAGGCCGCCGTGGGGCGATAGCCTTGCGCCGACAGGCTGCGGCGCAGAAAGGACATGGGGTGCGCTTTCAGCGACAGGCGGGTGGTCTGGTAATCCGCAACCACATGTTCGCAAAGCGGCATCTGCGGAAGGCCGAACCGGACCTCTTCGCCCTCGTCCCGGGCGTCGCGAAACAGCGGCAGATCCGGGGCGTCCTTCAGCGCCTGCGAGTCCCATAGCGCCTGACGGCGGTCCAGCCCCATGGACCGAAACCCATCGGCGGCGGCCAGGCGGCGGATCGTGCCCGCATCCACATCCGCGCGCTGTTTCAGATCGGCCAGATCGGTGAAGGGGTTATCCCGCTCTGCCATGATCCGCGCGGCCACAGCCTGCCGGATCCCATCCACTTGTCGCAAACCCAGCCGAACAGCGAAACCGCGAGCGCCGAGCGGCTCCAGTGTCGTGTCCCAGTCGCTGTAATTCACATCTGCAGGCTGGACGATGACCCCATGTTCGCGGGCATCGCGCACGATCTGAGCAGGCGCATAGAACCCCATGGGCTGGGAATTGAGCAGCGCCGCGCAGAATACATCCGGGTAGTGGCACTTGATCCAGCTTGAGACATAAACCAGATGCGCAAAACTGGCCGCGTGGCTTTCGGGAAATCCGTAATCGCCAAACCCCTTGATCTGGTTGAAACACCGCTGCGCAAATTCGGGATCATAGCCGCGCCGGATCATGCGACTGACCATCTTGTCCTCCAGTTCACCGATCGTTCCGCGCGAACGGAACGTCGCCATGGCCTTGCGCAGCTGGTTGGCCTCATCCGGGCTGAACTCTGCCGCGACCATGGCAATTTTCATCGCCTGTTCCTGAAAGATCGGAACGCCTTTGGTGCGTGAGAGAACCTTGCGCAGCTCGTCGGGGTCATGCTCCGGCCCCGGAGAGGGGTAATCTTCGGGCTCCACCCCATGGCGCCGCCGCAAATAGGGGTGGACCATATCCCCCTGAATGGGGCCTGGGCGGACGATGGCGACCTGAATGACCAGATCGTAGAAAGTGCGCGGCTTCAGGCGGGGCAGCATATTCATCTGCGCCCGGCTTTCGACCTGAAACACCCCCAGGCTGTCGCCCCTGCAGAGCATGTCATAGACGGCCCCGTCCTCCTGCGGGATGCTGGCAAGCGTGTGGGTTTGCCCGTGATGCGCCTTGATCAGGTCGAACGCCTTGCGAATGCAGGTCAGCATGCCCAACGCCAGCACATCGACTTTGAGGATGCGCAATTCGTCGATGTCATCCTTATCCCATTCGATGAAGGATCGGTCCGGCATGGCGCCGTTGCCGATGGGCACCGTCTGGATCAGAGGGTGTTCGGTCAGGATGAACCCGCCCACGTGCTGGCCCAGATGACGCGGCATTCCGATCATCTGGTCGGCCAGCTTGATAGTGCGCGCCATCAGCGGGTCGGTCAGGTCGATGCCCGCCTCTGCCGCCTCGCGCGCGCCGACCTCCTTGCCCCATGACCCCCAGATCGTCTTGGCCAGAGCCGAGGTGATGTCCTCGCTCAGCCCCATGACCTTTCCGACCTCGCGCACTGCCATGCGCGGGCGGTAATGGATCACCGTGGCACAAAGCGCCGCCCGGTCGCGCCCGTATTTGTCGTAGATGTGCTGGATCACCTCCTCGCGCCGTTCGTGTTCAAAATCGACGTCGATATCGGGGGGCTCTTTGCGCTCTTCGCTGATGAAACGCTCGAACAGAAGATCGTTTGTCGCCGGGTCCACGGCGGTGATGCCCAGCACATAGCAAACGGCAGAATTGGCCGCCGAGCCGCGCCCCTGACACAGGATCGGGGGGGTGGCCTCGTGTCGGGCATAGTCGACGATGTGGCGGATGGTCAGGAAATACTTGGAAATGTTCAGCTTGCCGATCAGGGCCAGTTCCTTTTCAAGGCTCGCCCTGACATCGCCGGGCACGCCTTCCGGATAGCGCCATGCCGCCCCTTTCCATGTCAGCTCCTTCAGATAGTCTTGGGGCGTATACCCGTGGGGGACGGTCTCCGTTGGGTATTCGTAGGACAGCTCTCTCAGGTCGAAACGGCATGCCTCCGCCACCTCGCGCGTGGCGCGGATCGCGTGGGGCCAATCGGCAAACAGCCGCACCATATCAGCCGGGGATTTCAGGTGCCGTTCGGCATTGGCATCCAGCAAGAACCCCGCCTTGTGGATCGTCGTTTTGTGCAAAATGCAGGTCATCACATCCTGCAGGGGCCGCCGATCTGGGATGTGGTAACGCACATCGTTCGTCGCCAGGATCGTCAGGCCATGCGTCTGGGCAAGCGCATCAAGAGCGTTGATCCGTGCCCGGTCGTCCCCGCGATAAAGATAGCTGACTGCGATATGTTTCAGCGTTGGCAGGGCGCGACAGAGCCTCCTCAGCCCCGTCGCAAGCACAGACACCTGCGGGCCCGGGATGGCGATCAGCTGCACCCCGGCAGAATGGGCCGCCAGATCGTCCAGCGTGATGTCACAGGCGCCCTTGTCCTGCCAGTCGCCGTTGGTGTCCTGCATCTTGCCCTTGGACAAGAGCATGCACAGCTGCCCATAAGCCTCCCGGTCGCGCGGGTAGGCTAGAAACTCCTCCCCGCTCACGAGACGCAGGCGGCAGCCGATCACGGGGGTGATGCAGGCCTTTCGCGCTTCGGCATGCAACCGCACCACCCCCGCCATGGTGTTCAGGTCCGCGCAGCCCAGTTTATCATAACCCAGCCGGTTGGCGGTGGCCGCCAGATCGACCGCATCGGACGCGCCGCGCAGAAAGGAAAAGCAGGTGGTCAGCCCCAGCTCGACATAATCCGCGCGCGGGTTGGGCTGGAACGGTTCCTCAATCGTGCGCCTTGGGCGTTGGTTGTCCATATCGGGCATCAGGCGAAGCTCCCGTGTATGAACCAACGCGGGTCTCCTCCGCGCCCGTCGCCGTGCAGCCCTTCGCGATAGAGCCAGAAACGCTGCCCATTCTGGTCCTCGATCTTGAAGTAGTCCCGCAGACGGGTGCCCGGCCGATCCTGCCACCATTCCGGCGCGATCCGTTCCGGCCCGGCATAGCGCACCACCCGCCGGGTCTGTCGCCGCCAGACAAACTGCGCCGGAGGCCCTTCGGGAACGGCATAGAGCACACGGATTTCCTCAGGGTGGTCAAAAAGGCGGATGGGGCGCTCTTGCAACGGAGCTGGCGCGGTCTCAACGGCGCCCCCGAAAGCGGGCAGATGCGCTTCGGCCCGTTCGGGAACATGGCTTTCCCGCAAAACGGGCCGGGTGACTGCCTGCGCACCGAACTTCGCCCCCAACCGGTCGATCAGCCGCGCCAAGCCAAGATCATCCTGCGGCGGACCATCCAGCCGAGGTTGTTGCGCCTGCATCTGCTCCACCCCGCCCGCGTCAAGCGTGAGCAGATCAAAGCCGAAACCGGGGTTGATCCGCTCAATCTTGTCACGGAACAGGCTGTGCAAATGCACAGCATCGCAGGTGAGCGCCGTAGTCGCGACGCTCACCCGGCTCACGTCTCCATCGGTGCGATAGACCGTCAAACGCAACCGGCGGCACCCCATCCCTGCCCGATTCAGACTGCTGCACAGCTCCTCACACAGCTCTGGCAGATGCGGCGCCGGATCAAAGATCGGCTCTGGCAGACGGCTTTGCACCCGAAACCGCGGGGGTGCATCGGCGCTTGCCACCGGCTCGGCCAGTTTGCCCACGGCCTGATCCAGCCGCATGAGAGGATTGGCGCGCAGTCCCGCTCTGGCGAAGCGCCGAGCCAGGGACAGGCGCGGAACTTCCATCAAGGCGCCGATGGTCTTCAACCCCAACCGATGCAAAAGCTGAACAGTCGGCGGCTCAAGGCGCAGCCCGATGACGGGGAGCGCGGCAAGCTCCTGCGCCACGTCGTCAGCCGGGCACACCGATCTGAGAGGACCAAACCGTGCAAGAGCCCAGGCCGCGCCCCATGTGGGCGCCACCGCCAGTTGCGCGTCAAAACCCAAGACGGCCAGTTGCGCTTCCATCTCGGCCAGCATGGCGGCCTCCCCACCCAGCAGGTGATCCGACCCGGTCGTGTCCAGGATCAGGCCGTCATCGCCATCGCGCACCGTCCATGGGCACCACCGACGCGCCCACAGGACGAGCCTGTCCAGAGCCGCCCGGTCTCCGGCCAGCTCCGCATATTCGACCTGCAGCTCCGGGCAGATCGCCCGCATATCGACAATTCGCGCGCCCGGTGTGATCCCATTCAGCCGTGCCGCGCGGTTCACCCCATGCACAACCGGCCCATGCTGCCCCTCGCGGGCCAAGGCGACAGGAATATCATCCGGCGATGGCGTGCCTTGCCGCTCCCTCTCTTTCTGCCAACGATCCATCGCGAACCGGGGCAGCGAAATCGACACGATCCGACGCCCGGTCATAGGTTGCCACCCATTGGCCCGGCTTCGACCGGCGGGAGCGGAACAGATCGACCGACCATCGCGGAAGACCGGGGGCCTGAGGATCGTGCGGATGCGGGATCGCAGGCCGTGAGCACACTCGCCAGCGGTCCCGCGCCGCGCTGAGATCGGGCGATGCCGCGCGGCGGATCAGCCAACACGGCACCCCCGCAGTCTCGGAGCGCAGGGCAAGCCGCTTGGTCGCGGTGAAGTCGAGCGCCCGAGGCACGCCCCAAATCTCTCCGATGACAGCGCTCAATGCCTTGCATCTCACCCCCTCCTCCATCGCCCAAAGCACATCCGTGGCCCGCGATACATTCATCAGGATCACCGGCCGTTCCGGGCCGATCCCCGCCAGACAGGGGCGCCCGGCCTCTTTGCGTGACACACGGTCCTGGACCCACAGGACAGGTGCCTGATGGCGCGGCAGGCGCGTCAGGACAAATCCAACGGCGGCGGCATCAACCGCCTTGTCCGAAAAGACTTCGGACAGGGTATGCGCCTCTTGGGGTAAGTGCGGCACATGCCCGGCCAAAAGCTTTCGCGCTTCGAGAGGCATCATAGAAGACCGATTCCATATGTTCTTATTTTGTTCTACTCCATGTGGCAAAATCAGTCAAATGTCAGTCCGCCGATCAACGGTGTGATTTGCGTAAGATGGGCCCTCGGCGCGGGGCGCTGAACCCCGTCACCTGCCCCGCAAGGCAAGAGCCTAGAAATCCCCCGAAAGCACCACGCGCGCGCCGACGAACCAGCTCCGGCCATATTCAATAGGGCATCCTGCAGGGTCGACCCCCACCGCATCCGTGCGCAAAAGCGCGGCCCCCGTTGGAACGTTCAGGTCCGCCGCCAGCGTGGCACTGGCCTCTTCTGCGGTCATCCAGGTTCGGGCCCGCGTGTAATCCGGCACGCCGCAGACCGCCAACGCGCGGGTGATCGAGCCCTGATCGCGCAGGGCCTCCAAAAGGCCGGGCAGACGGTCGGCGGGGAACGCCACGCGAAACCACACAAGCGGTTGACCATCCACGGTCGAAACGCCTTCGCAAACATGCACCAACGCGCCCTGAGGCAATGCAAGATGCTCCGCCTCTCTGGGGCGCGGCTTGCGGGTCTCAAGCGTGCGAAACCTCCGGCCCGGCAATCCGCCGACAGCGGCAATGTTCTGGTGAAACCGGACGCGCTTGCCGATCGGATAGGGAATCTTGCGCTCGGTCACGAACACCCCCGCCCCTCGGCGCGAACGCACCAAGCCCGCTTCGGCCAGTTCCGCCAGAGCCCGGCGCACCGTATGGCGATTGACCCCGAAACGCGCGGCAAGCGCGGCCTCGGTCGGCAGCTTGTCGCCCGCCCCGAACAGACCGTCCGCGATATCGGTCTTCAGACTGTCGTGAATGTCGCGCCAAAGAGCAGGACGAGCCATGGATGTCACCAAATCTTCATGTCTGCGCTGTTGCCAGAGCGCCCGCGCATCGGATAGCAGATTTGTATAGTTGTCTAGGAAAATAGACAAGAGGCGGAGATGTCGCAACACAACACCGAACGACAGGCCTGGCTGGGGCTTTTGGCCCGCGCCGATGCACACGCGTTGGACGCGCTGTGGCAAAGCGCCGGGATGGCGCCCACCTACGACGTGCTGCGCGCGCCCGAAGTGGGAACCAGCCTTGTGCGCGGGCGTGCGGGCGCGACAGGTGCGCCCTTCAACCTGGGCGAAGTGACCGTCACCCGCTGTTCGGTGCGCGCCGAAACTGGCGCGGTCGGCCACGGCTATGTGCAGGGCCGCAGCAAGGACAAAGCCCTTCAGGCGGCGTTGATCGACGCCCTGATGCAAGGAGCAGAGGCCGCATCCCTGGAGGCCGCCGTGCTCAAGCCGCTGCGCGACGCGGAAGCCGCCGCTCGGCAGGCCCGGACGCAGAAAGCCGCGGCCACCAAGGTCGATTTCTTCACACTCATGCGAGGAGAGGATTGATGGCGGATACCCGTTTGAGCGGCGGCTTTGCCGATCCGGCGCGCGACAGCGCCGTGGCCTTCCGGGCGATCATGACGGCCATGGCGCGCCCGGGCACGATCCAAGAGGTGTCGGGCGGCGCGGCGCCCGCGCCCGTCTCTCCGGCGGCGGCGATTGCTTTGCTTGTGCTGTGCGACGCCGATACCGGCCTGTGGCTCGCGCCCTCCGTGGCGGATGTGCTGCCGGACTGGGTCGCCTTCCACACCGGTGCGCCTGTGGTGGCGCCAGGTGACGCTCAGTTTGCCCTTGGCCGCTGGGACGAACTGGACCTGACCGCCTTCCCCATCGGCACACCGGAATATCCCGACCGGTCCACGACCGTCATCATTGAGCTCGACACGCTGGAGCCCGCAGGCGAGACCCTGCGCGGGCCGGGGATCAAGGACACGGCGCAGCTGTCGCTCCCTGATCTGGCCCCGTTTCAGACCAACCGGGCGCTGTTCCCGCTGGGGCTGGATTTCATTTTTACCTGCGGCAACCGCATTGCGGCGCTGCCCCGCTCGACGGAGGTGCTCTGATGTATGTCGCCGTAAAGGGTGGCGAGCGCGCCATCGACAACGCCCATCGCTGGCTCGCCGAAGAGCGGCGCGGCCCCGTGGAGATCGCCGAGCTGAGCCTTGCGCAAATTCACGCGCAGCTGAAGCTGGCGGTGAACCGGGTGATGGCGGAGGGGTCGCTCTATGATCCCGATCTGGCGGCCTTGGCCATCAAACAGGCGCGCGGCGATCTGATCGAAGCGATCTTCCTGATCCGCGCTTATCGCACGACGCTGCCCCGCTTTGGCGGAGCCCGCCCGATCGACACCGGCGCCATGCGCTGTGACCGCCGCATCAGCGCAACCTTCAAGGATGCACCGGGAGGGCAGGTTCTGGGGCCGACCTTCGACTACACCCACCGGCTGCTCGACTTCAAACTGGCTGCTGAAGGAGAGGCTCCTGAAGCGTCCCAGGTGGAGGTTGATCCCGCCGATACCCCGCACATCATGTCCTTTCTTGATGCCGAAGGTTTGATGCAGGCCGAGCCAGAGGGCGCCGACACCCCGCCCGATCTGACCCGCACCCCGATGGAGTTGCCCGCCAGCCGGGCGCTGCGGCTGCAATCGCTGACCCGCGCGGATGAAGGCTTCCTTCTGGGCATGGCCTATTCGACCCAGCGGGGTTACGGGCGCAACCACGCCTTCGTCGCGGAGCTGCGCATTGGCATGGTCGCGGTCGAGATGGAGATCCCCGAGCTGGGGTTCGCCATTGAGATCGCGGAGATCGAAGTCACCGAATGCGAGACGGTGAACCAGTTTCAGGGATCCAAGACAGAACCGCCGCAATTCACCCGCGGCTACGGGCTGGTATTTGGGATGTGCGAACGCAAGGCGATCTCCATGGCATTGGTGGACCGGGCGCTTCGCTGGCAGGAGCTGGGCGAAGAGAATGTCGGCGCCCCCGCGCAGGACGAGGAATTCGTGCTGATGCATGGCGACAACATCCAGGCGACCGGGTTCCTGGAGCATATCAAACTGCCCCATTACGTCGATTTCCAGGCCGAGCTGGAGCTGATCCGCAAGCTGCGCCGAGACGCCTCGGAGGCCAGCGAATGAGGCCCACGGTTCAGATGATCGCGCGCACGGGACGCCGGGGGCACCAAAAGGGCGTTGCCCTCTTGGCCTGCGGCCAATTCACCCAAGGTATTTGGACAAATAAGAAGAGCGGGGCTTGGGAGAAATGACCGACTACAACTTCGCCTATCTTGACGAGCAGACGAAGCGCATGATCCGGCGCGCGATCCTCAAGGGGCTGGCGATCCCCGGCTATCAGGTGCCCTTTGCCAGCCGAGAGATGCCGATGCCCTATGGTTGGGGCACGGGCGGCGTTCAGGTTTCGGCCGCGATCTTGTGCGCGGATGACACAATGAAGGTCATCGACCAGGGCGCCGATGACACGACGAATGCCGTCTCGATCCGTCGCTTTTTTGCGCGCACCGCCGGGATCGGAGTAACCGAGCGCACCACCGAGGCCAGCGTGATCCAGACCCGCCACCGCATCCCCGAAGAGCCGCTGACCGAGAACCAGATCCTTGTCTACCAGGTCCCCATCCCCGAGCCGCTCCGTTTTCTGGAGCCCCGCGAGGTGGAGACCCGCAAGATGCACGCGCTCGAAGAATACGGGCTCATGCATGTGAAGCTCTATGAGGACATCAGCCAGCACGGCGATATCGCGACCTCCTACGCCTATCCGGTGCGGGTCGAAGGGCGCTACGTGATGGATCCGTCGCCGATCCCGAAATTCGACAACCCCAAACTGGAAAGTGCGGCGATCCAGCTTTTCGGCGCGGGGCGCGAGCAGCGGATTTATGCCCTGCCGCCGCATACGCGGGTCGTCAGTCTCGATTTTGAGGATTACCCGTTCAAGGCATCCAAGGCGGATGCCACCTGCGATCTGTGCGGCGCGACCGACAGCTATCTGGACGAGCTGATCGTCGATGATGCGGGCGGGCGGATGTTCATGTGTTCCGACACCGACTATTGCCGCGCGCGGCGGGAGGAGGCCCAATGACCCCGCTTCTGAAAGTCGAGAACCTGGAAAAGCGCTATGGCGCGCGGATCGGGTGCACCGGGGTTTCGTTCGACCTCTACCCCGGCGAGGTGCTGGGCATTGTGGGCGAAAGCGGGTCGGGCAAATCGACCCTTCTGAACTGCCTGGCCGGGCATCTGGCCCCCGATCAGGGGCAGGTGCTGTTCGACACCCGCGATCACGGCCTGCGCGACACTGTGACGATGAGCGAGCCGGAGCGGCGGATGCTGGGCCGAACGGACTGGGCCTTTGTCCACCAGCATGCCCGCGACGGGCTGCGCATGGGGGTCAGCGCCGGCGGCAATGTGGGTGAGCGGCTCATGGCGCTTGGTCAGCGGCATTATGGCGACATCCGCGCGACCGCGGGCGAATGGCTGGAGCGCGTGGAGATCGCCACCGACCGGATCGACGACCGCCCCCGCGATTTCTCGGGCGGGATGCAGCAGCGGCTTCAGATCGCGCGCAACCTTGTGACCGGCCCTCGGCTGGTCTTCATGGATGAGCCCACCGGCGGGCTGGATGTGTCGGTGCAGGCGCGTTTGCTCGATCTGCTGCGCGGGCTGGTTCGCGATATGGGGCTGAGCGCCATCATCGTCACCCATGACCTTGCCGTGGTGCGGCTTCTGGCCGACCGGCTGATGGTCATGACCGGCGGCCACGTCGTCGAGTCAGGTCTGACCGATCAGGTGCTGGACGACCCGCAGCACGCCTATACGCAACTGCTGGTCTCCAGCGTCCTGCAGGTCTGAGGAGGCCGCCATGATCACCCTGCGCAATGTCTCCAAGAGCTTTACCCTGCACAATCAGGGCAGCGCCGTAATCCCCGTGATGGAGGGGGTCAGCTTCGACATCGGCGCGGGTGAATGCGTGGCCCTGACCGGCGCGTCCGGCGCGGGGAAATCCACCCTGATGCGCATGATCTACGGCAACTATCTGGCCCAAGGCGGCGCGATCGAGGTGGCGGGCACCGATCTTGTCACGGCGGAGCCGCGCGAGATCATCGCCCTGCGCCGCGAAACGCTGGGCTATGTCAGCCAGTTCCTGCGCGTCGTGCCCCGCGTGCCTGCTTTGGACGTCGTGGCGGAGCCGCTGCGGTCTGTTGGTGTCAGCCGCGAAGACGCTGAGGCCCGCGCCCGCGATCTGCTCTCCCGGCTCAACATCCCCGAACGGCTGTGGTCGCTCTCGCCCACCACCTTCTCTGGCGGAGAGCAGCAGCGGGTCAACATCGCGCGCGGATTCGCCCATGGCTTCCCCGCGATGCTGCTGGATGAGCCGACGGCAAGCCTCGACGCCGCCAATCGCGAGGTCGTCCTGTCTCTGATCGAAGAGGCCAAGTCGCGCGGCGCCGCAATCATCGGGATCTTCCACGACGAAGCCGCTCGGGCGCGTGTCTGCGACCGGGAGATCGACGTCAGCGCCTTCACGCCCCGGAACGCGGCATGACCGCCGGGCGGCTGATCGCGGTGGTCGGCCCCTCTGGCGTCGGCAAGGACAGCGTGATGGACGGGCTGCTGAGCGCCCTGCCCGACTTGCGGCGCGCCCGCCGCGTGATCACCCGTGCGCCCGAACTGGGCGGCGAGGACTACGATCACATGAGTGTGGACGTTTTCGAGGCCGCCGCCGACGAGGGGGCGTTCTGTCTGCATTGGGGCGCCCATGGTCTGCGCTACGGCATCCCGGCGGGCGTGCTGCGTGATGTGCAGGACGGCGCCGAGGTTCTTGCCAATTTCTCCCGCGCGATGCTGGCTCCTGCGGCGGAGATCTTCCCCGCACTGACGGTCCTGAACCTGACCGCACGTCCCGAAACGCTGGCCGTGCGCCTGTCGGCACGGGGGCGCGAGACGGCCGAGGAGATCGCAGCACGGCTCGCCCGCACAGCGCCGCTTCCCGATGGGTTGGCAATCGTGAGCGTCTCCAATGACGGCGCGTTGGAGGACACGATCTCCGCCGCGCGGGCCGCGCTTTACCCCGAGAGGGCGTAGCGGTGGATCAGCTCGAACCGACCGTCTTCGCGCTCTCCGACCAAAGCGATCTGGTCCAACCGGAAGGGCGCGGGGAGCGGTGGCAGGGCCTTGGCCAAGGTCGCCTCCCACGGGGCCGGATCGTCGAGCCGACCGGTCAGGGTCATGTGGAAGCGGAACTCATCGAGCACGTAAGGATAGCCCCATTGCAGCAGCAGCGCATCCTGCGCCGCACTCAATCCACTGGCGCGGCGGCGGGCCAGTTCGGCCTCTCCTGCGGGGGCCCGGAACCGATCCAGATCCGTCACGCAGCGCGCTGCGATCTGCTCCACGCCGCGGGTGGCGCCCTCCAGCGTCAGCGCCAGGAACCGCCCCAGGCGCGACAGGCCGATGCTCTCCGCCCGCGCGGCAGGCAAAGATGCGGCGAGCGTTGCCGCGGCTTGCTCCAGCCCCGCTTGCGTGGTGCCCTCCGCCAGCCGGAAGGGCGGCTTCAGCGTGGCGTGGAACCCGTATTTGCGGGGCGTGCGCGTGACCTCTTCGATCCCGTCCACGGCCGGTTGCACCGTGCCGGTGCCCGTACCCACATCCCATCCCAGCCAAGCCGCTCCGAACTGCGCCAAAGCGCCTTCGGGGGGCAGGTAGTAGATCGCAAAGCGAGTGAATGACATGACCGCCTCCTTCGAGCCCACGCCCCGTTCTATGGCAGAGCCCGTCACGCTCGCCAATGCCGAGTTGGTCCTTCCCGGACACGTCCTGCGCGGGGCTGTCACCGTGGTGGATGGACAGATCGCCCAGATCACCGAAGGCGATGCCGTGCCCCCCGATGCAATCGACTGCGAGGGCGATTTCGTGTTGCCCGGGCTCGTTGAGCTGCACACCGATAATCTGGAGCGCCATATCGAGCCGCGCCCGCAGGTGGACTGGCCTCATTTGCCCGCAATCCTCGCCCATGATGGGGAGCTGGCCTCAACCGGGATCACCACCGTGTTCGATGCGCTCCGCGTCGGATCCATCGCCAGCAGCAAGGCCCGCTATGAGGCCTATGCCCGCAATATGGCGCATGAGCTGCTCGCCGCCCGCGCCGCCGGGCTCTTTCGCATCAGCCATTTCATCCACCTGCGGGCGGAAATCTGTTCCGAGACGCTTCTGGAGGAGATGGCGGAGTTTGGCCCCGAAGACCGCGTGGGGATCGTGAGCCTGATGGACCACACGCCGGGTCAGCGGCAGTTCCGCTCGCTCGACGCGCTGCGGATTTACTACGGCAAGAAACGGTCCATGACCGATGCGGATTTTGACGAACATGTCGCCCGCCTGAAAGAGCTGCAGCGGCTCCACGGGGCACGGCACGAAGCCGGCGCCGTGTCCGAGGCGCGGCGGCTCGGCGCGGTTCTGGCCAGTCACGACGACACCACCAGCGATCAGGTTGTCACCTCGCGGCGCCACGGCGTGACCTTTGCCGAGTTCCCCACGACGCTGGAGGCCGCGCAAGCCTGTGCCGATGAGGGCATTGCCGTGATGATGGGAGCGCCGAACCTGATCCGGGGCGGCTCGCATTCGGGCAACATCGCCGCGCATGAGCTGGCCGAGGCCGGGCTTCTGAACATCATTTCCTCCGACTACGTGCCCGCCGCACTGCTCCTGTCCGCTTTCAAGCTGGGGGAGATCTGGAACGATCTGCCCCGCGCCGTCGCCTGTGTGAGCGAAAACCCGGCCAAAGCGGCCGGGCTCACCGACCGGGGCCGGATCGAAACGGGCTGGCGCGGCGATCTGCTGCGCGTGACCCGTCACGAGGGCCTGCCCGTGATCCGGGGCGTCTGGAGCCAGGGGCGGCAGGTGGGCTGACCCCTCAGCCGCCGTATTTCTCCAGGAAGGCCTCGGCGCGCAGCGAGCGGAAATCCTCCAAGGCTGCGCGCAAGCGGTCATGCGACCAGTCCCACCACGCCAGAGCGATCAGCCGCTCGGCGATCTCGGGTGGCTGACGCAGGCGCAGCGGCACGGCCGGAGTGCCTGCAACGATTGTGTAAGGCGCCACGTCCTTCGTCACCACGGCGCCCGAGGCCACCACCGCCCCGTCGCCCAGCGTCACCTCGGGCTTGATCATCGCGCCATTGCCGATCCACGTGTCATGCCCGATCACTGCCCGCCGCGCGTGGCGCCGGTCAAAGAAGTCTTCGTCCACTCCGGCATCGTCCCAATAGTCGCCCGACCGATAGAGGAAATGGTGGCAGGAGGCCGTATCAAGCGGATGATCCGTCGCTCCGATCCGGGTGAACGCCGCGATGTTGGAGAACTTGCCCACATCGGCATTGGCGATATCGGCATAGCGGTCGCAATAGCTGTAATCGCCAAAACGGCTCCGTGCGATCCGGCTGCCTCGGCCAACCTCGCAATAGGCGCCGAACTCGCTCTCGGTAATCTCGCAATCGGGATGAAGGAACGGCGCGTCGGGTGTGAGCCGGGTCATGCGGATCTCCTTGGGTCGGGGATGAAGGCAAAGGCCAAAAGGGCCGCGCACATGCAGCCAGCCATCGCAGCAAAGGAGGTCCAGCCGTTGAAGGTTTGCGTCAGCCACGCGAAGGCAAAGGGTGCAGACGCGTTCAGCCCCATCCGCACGAAAGAGATCCAGCCCAGCCGCGCGCCGTAGCCGCGCGGGCCAAACAGCGCGAGCGGCAGCGTGCCGCGTGCAATCGTCTTGATCCCATCGCCCATCCCATAGATCGCGGCGGCCAGCAGAACGCCGGGCACGGTGACCCCGAGGATCAAAAGCACGGCAAAGCCCCCCAGCATCAGCGAGAGGCTCAGAAGGTAGGTCACGCGCGGGTAGAGATCGCGGCTCACGATCATCTCCAGCAGCCGCCCGATGGTCTTGAAAGGGCCGATCACCGCCCCCGCCAAAGCCGCCATGGCGGCGCTGTGGCCCATGTCTTCGACATTGGTGACCCACAGCGTCATCACCGCGCCCATGACGTAGCCCGACAGAATGAAGGAGATCACCATCCACAGCATTCCCCGCCGCCGGGCTGCCCCGGTCAGTTCAGGCCAAGCCTGTGCGCCCGGCGCTGGCGGAGCGTCAGGGTCTTTCTGCGGACCGGCCAGCACCCAAAGGTGCAGCGGCACACAGGTCACCAGCGTGAAGATCCCCAGGATCACCCAGGTTTGCTGCCAGCTCGTGGCGTCATGGATCCACAGCGTCAGCGGCCAGAAGATCGTGGAAGCCACACCGCCAAAGAGCGTGATGATCGAGATCGACCGCGCCGCAGGGAGCTTCACATCCATCCGCGCGACAGAGGCAAAGGCCACGTCATAAAGCACGAACATCCCGGCCGCCTCGGCCAGCAGGACGGCCAAGAAGAGCTGCTTTGATGTCTCCACCAAAGAGATGAGGATCAGTGCGACCCCCGCGACGGTGGAGCCCAGCGTCATCACCCAGCGGCCTCCGAAGCGGTCCACCCAGATCCCCGCGACGGGCGACAGCAGACCGCCGAAGAACAGCCCCAGCGACAGCACGCCAAACACTTGCGAGAGCGTTAGCCCCAGATCTTTGGCCATGAAGGGCAGCAGCACCGCATAGGCGTAATAGAGCGTGCCATAGCCAATCGTCTGCGTGATCCCCAGCCCGATGGCGGGACGGTGATCGCGCGAGATCACGGCCATCCTCAGAACGCGCGGTCTTCGCCGGTGAAGCGGAAGAACTTGCCGGTGTCCGCAAGGGTCAGCCGCTCGGTCACGTTGAGAATGCCGCGCGCGACGTCTTCGGGCGTCTCGTCGGCTTCGGCGCCGCCCATATCGGTGCGCACCCAGCCGGGATCGACCAGGGCGACCGGGATGCCCTCGGGCTCCAGCATCGTGGCCAACCCCTGCATCACCTTGTTCACCGCCGCCTTCGAGGCGCGATAGGCGATGCGGTCGGCCTTGCGATAGCCCATCCACGCCATCTGCGATGACACGGTGACGATCCTCGGGGCGGTGCCCTGCCGCAGCGCGGGCAGCACTGCTTGCGCAACGGCCAGCGGAGCGAGCGTGTTGACGGTCAGCGTCTGCGCGAACCCGTCGAAATCCATATCGAGCGGCGATTGCCGCTGAGGCCCGATGATCCCGGCGTTGTTGATCAGCCCATCCAGAGGTCCGATGTCGCGCAGCTGCGCCGCAACGGCCTTGGGGTCGTCCAACAGCAGCGGCAGCGTGCCGCCGTGCCCATCGCGGGTCGTGCCGATCACCTCATACCCGCGCGCCTCAGCCTCGGCCCGCAGCGCCGCACCGATGCCGCGGTTCACCCCGGTGATCAGCAGGCGGCTCATTCCTTGCGTCCAATCAGGCGTCCGCGCAGCCAGCCCGAGAACCAGTCCATCAGCATCACCATGAGGATGATGAGAACGATGTAATAGGCGACCTCTTCCCAGTCCTTCTGGGTCTGGATCGCTTGCGTCAGCATGAGCCCGATCCCCCCCCCGGTGATCGCACCGATGATGGTCGCGGAGCGGGTGTTGGATTCGAGGAAATAGAGGATCTGGCTCAGCAGCACCGGCACCACCTGGGGGATCACCCCGAAACGGTAGCGCTGCAGAGGCTTGGCCCCGGTGGAGGCCACGCCCTCGATCTGCTTCTCGTCCACGTTTTCCAGTGCCTCAGAGAAGATCTTCCCAAAGGTTCCGCTGTCCGTCACCAGGATGGCCAGCGTCCCGGTCAGCGGCCCCGGCCCAAAGGCCCGCGCCAGCACCACGGTCCAGATCAGCGCATCCACCCCGCGCACGAAATCGAAAATGCGCCGCACGCCGAACCGCAACACCGCGACCGGCGTGAACCGCTTGGCCGCCAGAAAGGCGAGTGGCAGCGCCAGCATGGCCGCGCCCATGGTCCCCAGGAAGGCCATCAGGATGGTTTCGCCAATGGCCCAGGCCACATCCTTGTGCCGCCACATGGCGTTGTTCCACCAATCATGGATCGCGCCGGTGATATTGTGCCGCTCCGGGTCGATGCGGGCCCCGAACAGGATCGCGGCCAGACCATGCCCGTGATAGGGGCTGTCCAGGGTGAACCAGAACAGCTCCCAGCCGGGGAAGTAGTTGAAGATCTCGGTCTTGGACCGGGTGATCGTGATCCGCCCCTCATCGGTCTTCAGCGCCACGCGATTCTTCGATGCGCTGATCCAGTCGGGCAGATCGCCGGTCAGGTTCGTCTCCACGCCGGAGCCGATGCGCTGCGCCTTGATCAAATCGTAGCCCGGCACCTCGATCTCGGTCGCGTTCTCGGGCAGCAGCCGCACGATGTGCCCCGCGCCCAGATCGACGGTCACGACCTCGTCGCCGCTCACCCAGTCCGGGCGCTCGCCCTCCGGGTAAGTGCCCTTGCGCTCGCCCTCGACGGCATAGGTGATCTCCCCGGAGCGATGATCTCGGGTCACGTGGGTCTTGTAGGACCAGCTGTCCGAGGCCAGCGTGACCGCGTTGTCCCAGTTGGCCCGCCCGGCTAGCCCGGCGATATCGAAGGCGAAGAAGATATAGGCCAGGTAGGCCAGCACCACGGCTGGCACGGCAAACCCCATGATCCGCTTGCGTTGGAACGCGCGGTCCGCGGCGAATTTCGCGGCTCCCAGATCGGTAGCGGTCATGCGCGGGTTCCTTCGATCAGGCGGTTGCGGTAGCGGCTCGACAGCTGGTCGAAGAAGACAATCGTCGAGAAGAGCAGGATGAAGATCGCTGCCGCTTCATCGAACTGTCCCGGCCCCCAGGCCATGGAGTTGCGCAGCTCATACCCCAGCCCGCCAGCCCCGACGAAGCCCAGAATGGCAGAGGCGCGGATGTTGATCTCAAACCGCAGCAGCGCGTAGCTCAGATAGTTCGGCGCAACCTGCGGAAGCACGCCCAGCCACATGCGCTGTGCCCAGCTGGCGCCCGTGGAGGCGAGCCCCTCGACCGGCTTGAGCGACGCGTTCTCCGCCACTTCGGAGAAGAGCTTGCCAAGCGCCCCGGCGGTGTGGATGGCAATGGCGATCATCGCCGGCACCGGACCTCCGCCCAGCACGAAGATCAGCACGAGCGCCACAACGATTTCCGGCACCGCGCGCATAATGTCCATGAAGCGCCGAAAGAGCGGGATCAGCCGGGGCCAGCGGGCCAGACCACGCGTGGCAAGCAGCGACAGCAGCAGGCCCAAAGCGCCGCCCAGCAGGGTCGACACCGCCGCAATGTTGATCGTCTCGATCAGCGCCGGGACGTATTTCACGATCAGGCCGGGCAGATCCGCGGCCTTCTCCCACGCTTCGGACAGCACGTCGGCCGGGTAGTCGCCGATCCGGTGCAACCCGTCCCAGAAGCCGCCCGCATTGCGGTCATTGGCCACCAGAAAGCCGGAAACCATCAGCAGCGCGAACACCATCAGCGTCAGCCCACCATAGAGCCGTTTCCGCTGGACCTGCGCCATGTAGCTGGACTGGATCGCGTCCACGCCCGAGGGGGAGATATCAGTCATGTCATTCCATATAAAAAGGGGCCGGATGCGAAACCCGGCCCCTGACCCGATAGGGTCTTAGTTCGCCATCTTGGCCTTGCGGGCCTCGACGATGGAGACATAGGTCTCGTGGGTCACCGGCTGGAAGCCGAGCGTGTCGCCAGCGGCCACGCCATAGGCGCAGTCGGCGTCGCGCTCAAAAAGGCCGTCCATCAGGGCGGTCATTTTGGTGCGCACGTCTTCCGGCAGCGCGGTGCGCAGGACGATCGGGCCTTCGGGGATGACGTTGGATTTCCAGATCTGCACCAGATCGTTCATGTCAACGAGACCGGCATCAACCGCCTTGCGCAGCGCGCCGGAGTTGTAGCCGTCTTCCCAGTTGCCCTGGCCGTCGGCCCAGGTCACACCGCCGTCGATGTCGCCGTTGTTGACCGCAACGATGGTCTGCTCGTGGCCGCCGGTGAACTTGACCTCACCGAAATACTCGCCGGATTCCATGGTGATGCCGTCTTTGTACTGCGGGATCTCGATGGAGGGGATCAGGTAGCCGGAGGTGGAGTTGGGATCGCCAAAGCCGAACACTTTGCCTTCCATGTCGTCCAGCGAGGTGATGCCGCTATCCTTGCGGGCAAAACCGATGGAGTGGTAGCCGATGGAGCCGTCCATGTTGACCTTGACCAGAACCGGAACGACGGCGTCAGCGTCCTGGATATAGGTGGCCGCATAGGACGAAGCGCCCAGCCAGGCCATGTCGATGGTGCCGCCCAGCAGGCCCTGGATCACGCCGTTATAGTCGGCAGGCGCGAACAGCTTGACTTCAACGCCCAGCTCTTCGGCGGTGTAGTCGGCCAGGCACTGGTAGCTGTTCAGACGGTCCTGAGCGTTTTCGCCGCCCAGGATGCCGATGCGGAATTCGGTGATGTCTTCGGCCTGGGCGACACCGGCAAACGCGGCGGCGGCCATGGCAAGGGTCAGGGTCTTTTTCATCAGATCTCTCCATTGATGAAGGTGGCCCGCAAGGGTGCGGAAGGGAACTGGCTCAGACCGTGGCTTCTGCTTCGCGCAGGGAGGCTTCGTGTCTGTCCAGCGTGTCGATTTCAGTCGAGGTCGCGGCTTCGGAGAACGCATCCCCCGCGCCATAGATGTCGCGCGCAGCCCCGGTGGTGAGCTGTTCGGGCGCGCCATCGAACACCACCCGCCCGTCGCGCATCCCGATCACCCGGTCGCAATAGCGCCGCGCGGTATCGAGCGTGTGCAGGTTGGCAATCACCATGCGCCCGTCTTCCTCGTGAATGCGGCGCAGGGCCTCCATCACGATCTGGGCGTTCATCGGATCGAGCGAGGCAATCGGCTCATCCGCAAGGATCATGTCCGGATCCTGCATCAGGGCACGGGCGATGGCGACCCGCTGCTGCTGCCCGCCGGACAGGCTCTCGGCCCGCTTGGGCGCCTGATCGGCGATCCCCAGACGGTCGAGGATCTCGATCGCCTTATGGATGTCGCTCTGCGGATAGAGGTTGAACATCGTCGCCAGCGTCGAGCGGCGGTTGAGCGTTCCGTGCAGCACGTTGGAGGCCACATCCATGCGCGGCACCAGGTTGAACTGCTGGAAGATCATCGCGCAGCGGGACTGCCACTTGCGGCGGGCGGCGCCCTTGAGGCTGGTGATCTCTTCGCCTTTGAAGGTGATCGAGCCTTCGGTCGCGTCGCTCAGGCGATTAACCATGCGCAGCAGCGTCGACTTACCGGCTCCGGAGCGCCCAATGACGCCAACCATCATGGGACGATCCAGCGTGAAACTGACCGTATCGACTGCCTTCTTCGTCCCGAAAGCTTTGGTCAGCGATGTTATTTCAAGCATGAAGCCCCCGTGTGTCCGCCCGGCCTCATAGGAAAGCTGCATCACCGTTTTGTGACGCCATAACGACACTTGAGTAAAATCAGGATTTCGAAATGTGCCTTTCCGCAAGGGCAGCGAAAGGCCCCTGTCAGGGTGCCCAGCGACGGCCGAACACATGGCGGCTCAGCCCTGGGTTTCCCGCCGCATGGGCTGCGTCCGCTCCACGGCGTGTCATGAAGATTTCACGCGTTCGTCGCGCGAATGAATCGCCTCCATCAAATCATTCGAATGAATTTCGACATGGAGGCTATCATGAAATTCACATCCATCCTGCTGGGTCTGGGCCTGGCGACCGCCGCCACCCTGGCCAATGCCGAAAACTGGAAACTCGCCGTCACCGACGTTGAGGGCATGGAGCGCCTGCAACTGGAGTGGGGCCCGTTCAAAACGGCTCTGGAAGAGGCGACTGGCGACAGCTTCGAGTTCTTCCCGGTCAACTCCCGCACCGCCGCCGCCGAAGCCTTGCGCGGCGAAACTGTCGATTTCGTCGTCTCCGGCCCGGCGGAATATGTCGTCATCAACACGCTGACCGAAGCCACTCCGCTGATCGGTCTGGGTCGCCCGGACTATCACTGCGCGATCATCGTGCGCGCCGATAGCGGCATCAACCGCCCCGAAGACCTGAAGGGCCGCAAGGTTGCGTTCGGCGATATCGGCTCCACCTCGAACATGCTGTGCCCGATGCAGGTTCTGGCCGACAATGGCGTGGATCCGGTGAACGACATCGAAAAGATCCACACGTCGCGCAACATCGCGTTCGAAGGCCTGAAGGCCGGGGATGTGGACGCTCTGGGCATGAATGCCGGAAAATGGGTGGGCCTGCGCAGCACCGAAGAAGACATGCCCTATGGCGCCTTCAAGATCATCGCGCGCTCGGGCGATCTGCCCAACGATATGATCATGGTCGGCGCCCATGTACCGAGCGATGCCGCGACCGCCGTGCGCGATGCCATCCTGGAAAACAAGGACGCCATCATCGCCGGCATCACGGCCCATGAAGAGAACGACAAGTACATCGGCATGGATCTCGTCGCCATCGAGGACAATGCCTATGACTATGTCCGTTCCATGTATCGCAACGCGGGCTACCCGCAGTTCGACGCTTTCATCGGTGACTGAGCCGCATCTGAAAGAGCGGGTCGCGCTTCAGGCGCGGCCCCGGCACACCGGGGCGGTCTCCGCCTCGGTTTCGCCCGTTGTGGCCGAGCTGGACACAGTGTCGAAACGGTTCGGGGACACGCCCGTTTTCAACAATGTCAGCGCCCGCCTGGCCCGCGCCGAAGCGGTCGCCCTGGTCGGTGGGAACGGCACGGGGAAATCCACGCTGCTGCGCTGCCTGATGGGGTTGATCCCGGTCACATCAGGATGCGTGTCCTTGCTGGGTGAGGACGTGACCACCGCACGCGGACGCGCGCTGCGCAGCCTGCGGGCGCGGGTCGGGCTCGTGTCTCAGAAACACAACCTTGTCGCCCGGCTCAGCGTGCTCAGCAATGTGCTGCACGGCCTGCTCGGCCAGGCCAGCGGGCCGCGCTACTGGAGCCATGCGCTCGCCCCCGCCACCGCCCGCGACGCGGCCATGGAGGCCCTTGAGCAAGTCGGGCTGGCCGATTTCGCCGCGCGCCGGGCGGACCGGCTCTCGGGCGGGCAGTCGCAGCGCGTGGCCGTCGCCCGCGCCCTTGTTGGCGCCCCCGATATCGTGATCGCGGACGAACCCTGCGCCTCGCTCGACCCGGCAGCCGGAGAGGAGGTCATGGACCTGTTCTTCCGCCTCGCGCGGGATCGCGGCGTGACGGTGGTCTTCACCTCGCACGATCTGGACCACGCATTGCGCTACGGCGACCGGGTCATGGGGCTCGCCCATGGCGGGCTGCAGCTCGATGCGATGGCCAATGCACTGACCACCAATGACCTCAGGGGGCTCTATGGCTGACATCACCCCGCCCCGGATGGAGCGCCCGTCGGCACTGTCCTTCATCGGCTACGCGATTGGGCTGACGATCCTCGTCTGGTGCCTGTCCGGCGCCGGTTTCTCATTCGAAAAGGTGATGACGGCCCCGCCGCGCTTCTCCGATTTCCTAGGCCGGGCCTTCCCGCCCAACATGGAGCCGAACGTGCTGGCGCGGCTCGGCTGGAAGATGATTGAAACCTTGCAGATCGCCTTTGCAGGCGCCGTTCTGGGGGTTCTCTTGTCGCTGCCCGTCGCCCTGCTGGCCGCACGCGGGATGATCGCCCCCGTCTGGGTGAACCAGGTGACCCGCGTCTTGCTGGGGTTTGTCCGCGCGGTGCCGGACATCGCCTGGGCGCTTGTCTTCGTCGTCGCCGTGGGGCTGGGCCCGTTCGCGGGGATGCTGGCAATCATCATGGACACGATCGGCTTTTGCGGTCGCTTCTTCGCCGATGACATGGAGGCCGCCGACAAAGGCCCGGCCGAAAGCCTGACCGCAACAGGCGCGCGCAAACTTGACGTGGTGGCCTGTGCCACGATCCCGGCGGCGATGCCCGCCTTTGTCTCGACCGGGCTTTATGCGCTTGAAAAGGCGGTGCGGTCCTCGACCATCCTTGGGCTGGTCGGCGCCGGTGGGATCGGGATCGAACTGAAGGTCGGCTTCGATCTCTTCGACTATCCCACGGCCATGACGGTGATCCTCATGATCTCCGTTGTTGTCATCTCAATCGAGGCGCTCAGCGGTCTGGCCCGCCGCCGCATCATAGGAGAGCAGAAATGACCACCGATACCGCCGACGCCCACTGGAACGCCGAATGGGCAAGCATCGACGCAGGGAGCAAATGGCTCACCCCCGAAGAGGACGTGACCGCCTGGGCCGCGATGTTGGCGCCGGGCGCGCGCATCCTTGATCTTGGGGCGGGCGTGGGGCGCCATGCGCTCTGGCTGGCCCAGCAGGGGTTCGAGGTCACCGCGCTCGACGCCGCACCCGAGGGGCTCGCCCGGATCGACGCGGCGAGCGGCGTGACGACGGTTCAGGCGCGCATGGATGTCCTGCCCTTCGAAGACGGCGCCTTTGACCATGTGCTGAGCTGGAACGTGATCTATCACGGCGACGAAGACGTCTTGCTGCGCAGCATCGCAGAGATTCGCCGCGTACTGCGCCCCGGCGGGTCTTTCTTCGGCACGATGCTGTCCAAACGCCGCCTGCCCCATGAGCAGGCCAAGTATCCGGGGCGCGAGATCAGCCGCAATGCGTGGGTGTTCGACGCACCGGGAACGGATAAGATTCACCCGCATTACTTCTGCTCCGCAGCGGAGCTGATCGCCCTGTTCCAGGGGTTCGAGCTGAGCTGGCTGGAAGACCGCGAGCACGACAAGCCCGGCGCATGGCACTGGCATCTGGAAATGGAGCGGCTCTGACATGACCCTGACCTTCGAAGGCGCGCGGGTGATCCTGCCCAGCGGGATCGAGGAAACCTCTGTCACCCTCGACGGCGGCGACATCGTCCAGATCGGCGGCCCCGCGGAGGGTGAGGTGATCGACGCCCGCGGGCGGCTTCTGGCCCCCGCCCTGATCGACGTCCATGGCGATGCGTTCGAGCGACAGCTCATGCCGCGCCCGAACGTCTATTTCCCGCTCGAAGCGGCCGTTCTGGACACCGACCGCCAGCTGGCGACCAACGGCATCGCCACCGCCTATCATGCGATCACACTGGGCTGGGAGCCGGGGCTGCGCGACGTCGCGCGCGGTCGGCGTCTGATGGAGACGATCCTCGCTCTGGCCCCGCGCCTTTTGTCAGAGAACCGCGTGCAGCTGCGTTGGGAGACCTTCGCCTCCGAAGCTCTGGAGACGATCACCTGGGCGCTTGGCGCCGATCTGTGCCCGTCGATTGCCTTCAACGACCATACCTCCATGACAATGCGCGCCTATGATGTTCCTATCCAGGAGCGCGGGTTCGAGCTTTCTCCCGATTTCTCCATTGCCTCGCTGGACGATGAGCGGATGAAGAAGCGCACCGCGTCCAAGGCCCATCGCGCCGGGTTGAGCGAAGATGCCTACATTGCGCTACTGGGTGAGGTGTGGGAGCGCCGCGCTGATGTGCCCGCGATGATCGCTCAGGTGGCCGAACTGGGCCGCGCGGCGGGAGCACCGATGCTCAGCCATGACGACACCCGCGCCGAAACACGGACCTATTTCCGGGACATCGGCGCTCATGTCGCCGAGTTCCCCATGGTGATGGAGGCCGCGCAGGCGGCGCGCGCCGCCGGAGATTTCATCGTCTTCGGGGCCCCGAACGCCGCGCGCGGCGGCAGCCATATTGGCTCGCTTGGGGCGGGCGACATGGTGGAGGCCGGGCTATGCGATGCGCTTGCGTCAGACTACTTCTACCCGGCCATGTTGGCCGCCGTGGCGCGGCTCGATGACGAAAAACGCGCGGATCGCGCCGCGATCTGGTCGCTGGTCTCTGCCGGTCCGGCCCGCGCCATGGGGCTGACGGACCGGGGAGAGATCGCCCCAGGCAAGCGCGCCGATCTGGTGCTGGTCGACTGGCCCGAGAGTCACCCTCCGTCGATCCTGGGCACTTGGATCGCAGGCCGCCCCGCCTATCGCGGCACCCCCCAAGGCTAACCCCGACGAAAGGATCCGCCCATGACCCCGCTCAAGATCGGCGCCTGCCTGAAAGCCGCCGAGATCGCCGCCCACAAAGACTGGCTGTTCGACGCCGCGCGCGACATCGAAATTCAGGATTTCATGTCTCACGCCGCGCTGACCACTGAGCTGGACACGCGCATCATTTCCGCGAAAGCCGCGCTTGAGGGCCACCAGGGCCGCGTCGGTATCCACGGCCCGTTCGAGGGGCTCGACATCGACAACAAGGACCCGGAGCTGCGCCCGCTCATCACCAACAGGTTCCTGACCGCCGTGGAAGCGGCCGACCGCATCGGCGCGCGGCAGGTCGTGCTGCATTCGCCCTATACGCTCTGGTATCAGAACAACCTGCTGGCCACGCCCGGCTACGCCGAGGCCAAACTGGCGCGGATCCACGAAGTGCTGACCCCGGTCGTCCGCGCTGCGGAAACGCATGGCATCACGCTCGTGATCGAGAACATCCATGACGTGGACCCCGCTACACGCCGCGAGATGGTCGACAGCTTTGGATCGCGCGCGATTGCGCTCTCCATCGACACGGGCCACGCGCACCTGGCCCGCCGCATGTCAGGCGCGCCGCCGGTGGATTATTTTGTGCGAGATGCAGGCGATCAGCTGGCCCATGTCCATATCCAGGATCTGGACGGCCACGCCGACCGGCATTGGGCGCCCGGCGAAGGCGAGATCGAATGGCCCGCCGTTTTCCGCGCCTTGGCCGATTGCGAAAGCGCCCCCCATCTGGTGCTGGAGCTGCGGGACAAGGCGAAGATCCCGGCGGGTTTCGGGTATCTGGAGCGGTTGGGGTTGGCGGAGTGAGGGGCGGCTTCTGAGGACAAGGCGGGCTTTCACTGCGGGTGCGCAAAGGTCCGCTTCCAAGTTGCCATTGGATCCAATGGCTTGTCTGCTCGCCCTCAACTCCGACTTCACTTGCGGATAATAAGGTATCGGTGCAGTCTTCTCGTCTTAGAAGATTTAGAAAGACCGACATGGACATTACTTACTGGTTGATTTTCGCAGGAACCGTAATCGGCGTTTCATTAATACCTGGTCCAAGTACCTTCATCGCATTTGCTCATGGTACCACCTACGGATGGCGGCGAAGCTTGGTCACGGCATGCGGCAACGCTTCAGCCTCTACCCTTCAGGCAATTGCAGCATCTGCGGGCCTTGGTCTGATCATCACCAGTTCGGCGCTTCTTTTCGCAATTATTAAATACGCCGGAGCCTTATACCTAATCTACATTGGCATTCAGCTCTGGCGGTCCGCCGCGCAGCGTGTGTCGTTAGGAACGGCGGAAACCGGAGCAGCAGAGCCAATATTCAAGCACTTTTCGGGTGGATTTTCCGTTGCGGCCAGCAATCCAAAAGCAATTGCGTTCTTCACGGCATTATTTCCACAATTTCTATCGCCTGACGGCAACAGCATCGGTCAGTTGGCGGGAATGGTCTTTGTTGTCTGTCTATGTGCATTCACAGTTGCAGCGTTTTATGGGTGCCTCGGTGCCTATGTGCGCGGACTGGAACTGTCTCGCTCGCTAATGACCAGAGTATACAAGACGACCGGTGGTCTTTTTGTTGCAAGTGGCCTTGGGTTGGCTGCAACCCGCAATACCTGACATTTGTCCAGTGTGCAGCATCAACTGACTTGGGCTCAAACCAGCCCTTCGCCGCCCCCTCCGCCACAAGAACCGGGCGCGTCCCGCCCCGACCGGCGCGCTTTGTCGTGCCACGTCCTTCCTTGATCTGACCTGAGCGCTCAGCCCCGCCGACGCCCCACCTTGAGGGCCGCAGATCACCGGTATTTTTCAATGAAGGCATCAATCTCAAGCGCCCGGATATCCGGCAGCGCGGCCTTGTAGGTCTCGCGCTCCCAATCCCAGACGGCGATCTCTTGCAGGGCGTCGGCCTGCGCCTCCGAGAAGCGCCGCTTGATCTCCCGTGCCGGAACGCCGACCACCACCGTGTAGGGCGCCACATCACGCGTCACCACGGCGCCTGCTCCGACCACCGCGCCGGCGCCGATGGTCACCCCCGCCGTCACTGTCACCCCGTGGCCGATCCAGACATCATGGCCAATCGTCACCCAGTCCGCCTTGCGCCATTCAAAGAAATCGTGATCGTCCTCGCCCAGCCCATAGGCCTCGGCCCGATAGACCGAATGATGCTGCACCGCGCGCCAGGTGGGATGGTTGCCGGGGTTGATCCGCGCGCCATTGGCGATGGAACACATCTTGCCGATCGTGGTCCAGACCACGTGGCCGCCCTCCGTGATATAGGACCAATCGCCCATCGAGCCGGATTTCAGCAGCGTGTTCCGCCCGACCTCGGTCCAGGCGCCAAGGGTGAAATCCTCGACCCGCGCGCCGTCGTGGAGCGTAGGGGTCTCGCTCAGATGGTGTTTCGATCCGGCGCCGCTCATGGGGTGATCTCCTGTTGGGGGGTGAATGTCCTCGCCATCGCAAAAAGGGCGCGCGCAGGAGCCTGATCAGCGTTGCAGGGCCCTTCTCACCTGGCAAGCTCCGCCTTGCCGATCAGCCGCGCCCGGATCAGCCCCGACAGCCAGTCGATGATGTAGACCATCGCGATGATGAGGAAGATGATCGACCATGCCTCGTCCCACTTATAGGCCGAAATCCGGTCTGACAGCAGGAACCCGATCCCGCCCGCGCCCACGATGCCCAGGATCGTACCGGATCGGACGTTGGATTCGAAATTGTAGAGCAGGATCGACAGGATCACCGGGTTCACCTGCGGCATCACCCCAAAGCGGATCTGTTGCAGACGCGCGCCGCCCGAAGCCTTCACCCCTTCCACCGGCTTTTCCGAGGTGTTCTCGATCGCCTCGGAAAAGAGCTTGGCGAAGGTGCCGATCTCGCTCACCGCGATGGCGAGGATGCCGGGCAGCGGGCCAAGCCCGAAGGCCCGGATGAAGATCAGCGCGAGGATCAGCGTCTCAAACGCGCGGATGATGTCATATCCGCGCCGCACGCCCAGGCGCAGGAAGTTGAACCGGTTGATGTTCTTGGCCCCGAGGAAAGACAGCGGAAAGGCAAAGATCGCGCCCAGCAGTGTGCCGAGGAAAGCGATGGCGAGGGTTTCGCCCAGCCCGTTCAGGATCTCGGAGAAGTCCGTCCAGTTGTCCCAGATATGGGGCGGGAACATGAAGCCGATAACGGTGCCCAGCCGCTCCAGACCCGCCCAGATGCGCAGCGGAGAGAAGTTGAACGCGATCAGGCAGTAGATGAACAGCGCGCTGAACACGGTCCAAAGCGCGGCGCGGCGCAGCCGGATCTTCAGCGGGGCGCGAAACGCCAGCGGCACACGGGCCCGGGCGGCCTCGATCTCTTCGGTGGAGAGGGTCATGGGCGGGCCTCCATGCCAATGATGCGGTGGCGCAGCTTTTCGGAGCCGTAGTCGATGACAATCACGGTCGCGAGGATGATGAGGAACAGCGCCGACAGGTCTGTGTATTCCTGAAAGCTCATCGCGGTGCGGAACTCCTGCCCCAGACCGCCCGCGCCGACATAGCCGATGATCGACGACGAGCGCACGTTGATCTCAAAGCGCAGCAGCGTGTAGCTGATAATGTTGGGCAGCACCTGCGGCACCGCGCCATAGCGGATCTGGTCGAACCACGTGCCACCCGCAGCCTTGACGCCTTCGAGCGGCTTCATGTCGATGTTTTCGTTGACCTCGGAGTAGAGCTTGCCGAGCGCCCCCGTCGCGTGCAGCGCAATCGCCAACACCCCGGCCATCGGCCCGACGGAGAAACAGAACACAAAGATCAGCGCCCAGACCAGCTCCGGCACGGTGCGCGCGATCTCCAGGTAGCGACGGGTGATCCAGAGCACCCATTTGTTCGGGCTCAGGTTCCGCGCTGCCGGGAACGACAGAAGGAAGCCGCCGATCACGCCCAGAACCGTCGCCATGAAGGCGATCAGGATCGTCTCCAGCAGCAGGTTTAGCCAGGTTTTCCAACGCCAGAACCAATGCGCCAGATCGGCGCCGAGCGTGTCCCAGCTCAGGTTGGGAATCGTCTTTGAGATGTATTCGCCCAGTCGCGGGATGCCCGCGGGGATGATCCATCTCCAGTCGCGCGACCCGTCCGGCATGGTGACCTGGGTCACCTTGAAGAAATCCCCGATCCAGCTGGTCAGGGCGAAGATGATCAGAAACACCACTGTTCCGATGGCCCACCCAATCCGGGCGCGGCGACGGCGCGCGGCAAAATCGGCTTCGAATTGCGAAAGCGCCTCCGCGCGAAGCGGGGCCTGCGGATCAGGGATGGCTACCATGAGGCGTCTCCGAAGCAGATGGAGCGGCGGACGCGGACGCCCGCCGCCAGACTTGGCCAGGCGGGCTTAGCCGCCGCGGCGCTGCTCTTTGATCCACTGGCGCATGTCGACGATCCACTGATAACGCTCAGCGTCGACGCGGGCGAAGCCAACGCGCGGGTTTTCGTCTTCGGGGTCGAAGGAGGAATAGAGCTTATAGCCCTCGGGATCGGCGGCCGGGAAGCCTTCGATGGCCACGGTGATCTCTTCGATCATCTCGGCGGGCAGGTTGGCGCGGAAGGTCCAGGGGCCGGAGGTGATCTCGGGCGATTCCCAGATCTTGCAGACCACGCCTTCCTCGATCATGCCCTTGTTTTCCATCCGCTGATAGATGCCGTTCACATCGTTGTTCTGGTAGGTGGAAGCCGTATCGAAGGTGCCGTTAACGACGCCGGTCACGTCGGCTTCGTGGCTGCCGCCAAAGGTGACGGTGCCGAAATGCTCTTCGGGTTTGAAACCTTCGACATTGACCATGTTCCAGTAAGGCACGGCGTAGCCCGAGGTGCTGTCCGGATCGGCAAAGGCGTGGACCTTGCCCTTGGCGTCTTCGAGGCTCTCGATGCCGCTGTCGCAGCGGGTCACGACGATGGAGTGATAGCCGGTGTTACCGTCTTTCTTGATGTCGGTCAGGGTCGGAACGACGCCGCCATCGGTCGCGGTGTAGGCCGCCGCGTAGGACGAAGAGCCAAAGCGGGCGATTTCGATCTGGTCGGCGGCGATCGCCTGGATCACGCCGTCATAGTTGCCAGCGGTGAAGATTTCGATCTTCACGCCCAGCTGCTCTTCCAGATAGACGCGGAGCGGCTCATTGCGCTCCAGGCGGTCCTGCTCGTTTTCGCCGGACAGGATGCCGAATTTCACGACCTGGTAGTCGTCTTTCCAACCCTCGGCCAGAGCCGGAGCCGCGATAAGAGCCGACAGAGCGGCAGCAGTGATGAAACGCATGTGGATATCCCCCTGATTGCGTTTGTTCAGTGGTCTTAGGCAGGCACCGCGACCCGCACCTGGGTCGAGGTCACGGCTTCGTTGAACTCGGCCAGCCCGTCGGTGCCGTAGATGTCGCGCACGACATCATCGGTGAGCTGCCGGGCGGTCCCGTCAAACATGATGCGCCCCGCGCGCATGGCGACGATCCGGTCGCAATAGGCACGGGCGGTGTCGAGCGTGTGGAGATTGACCAGAACGGTCAGGCCGTCTTCGGTGTTGATGCGCTTGAGCCCATCCATCACCTTGGTGGCATTCGCCGGATCGAGCGAGGCAATCGGCTCATCCGCCAGCATGATTTTCGGCTGCTGGACCAAAGCCTTGGCAATGGCGACGCGCTGTTGCTGGCCGCCCGAAAGCGTCCCCGCCCGCTGCAGCGCCTGCGGCACCAGATCGAGCCTGTCGAGCGCGCGGATCGCCATGGCGCGCTCTTCGTCGGAAAAGCGCATCGCCATGGAGCTGAAGAACCCATGTTCCGCCAGCCGCCCGATCAGCACATTGGTCAACACGTCCAGCCGGTCCACAAGGTTGAACTGCTGGAAGATCATTGCGCAGTCCCGGCGCCACGCTCGCAGATCGCGCCCTTTCAGGGCCGTGATGTCCCGACCATCGAAAGTGATCGTGCCCGAGGTCGGATCGACCAGCCGGTTGATCAGCCGCAGCATGGTGGATTTCCCGGCGCCGGAGCGCCCGATGACCCCCACGAACTGCCCCGCCTCGATGGAAACCGACGCGCGGTCCACGGCGGTTGTGGCTCCGAATTCACGGGTGAGCTGGTTCAGGGTCAGAGTCGCGGTCATGGCATTCATCCGAATGAATTTTGCAGGTCCTGACTAGGCAGACGGCATAACATCCGAATGAATGCTCTATGACAGTTTTCCTAAACCGCGGGCCGCGCCAGCCGGGCGGCAGTGTTGGGGCAGCTTTGCGTGCCGTTGGAGTAGATCACCTCTCCGCCCCGCAGGGTCATGGCGACCCGGTCCTGCGCATCGACCAGCACCAGATCGGCGCGTTTGCCGACCGCGATTTCACCACGATCCGCAAGGCCGAGCGCCTTGGCCGGGTTGGCAGTGCTCAGGCGCACCGCGCCGGCCAGACCGCCCGGATCCGTCTGCGCCAGTTCGCGCAGCGCAGGCAGAAGGGTCACGGGGTGGTAATCAGCGGCCAGCATGGACAGCAGGCCCGCCGCATGGGCGTCGCGGGCCGACAGGTTGCCGGAATAGCTTTGCCCGCGCATGGCGTTGGGCGCGCCCATGGCGGTCATCATCCCGCGCCGGATCGCGGTGCGCGCTGCCTCCTTGGTCACCGGAAATTCGGCGATGACGGCGCCGAGTTCGGCCATCAGCTCTGCCTTTTCCACGGTGTCGTCATCATGACTGGCCAGAGCCACCCCGTGCCCCCGGCACATGTCGGCCACCTGCCGCATGTTGGAGAGCAGCACATCCTGCGGGCGCGAGCGCTCCGCGATGGCGGTCGCGACCATCTGGCGGGCCTCGGTTTCCGTGATGCCGTGATGCGCGGCGCGGTTCTTGATATGAATCTCGAGGTTGCGATACTGCCCCTGCCCCGGCGTGTGATCCATCATCGACACCAGATCGACATGCCCGCGATCCAGAAGATCGCGCAGAACGCCAATGGCGTTGTCAAAGGTGATGTCAAACCGCACATGGATGCGGTGATCCACCCGCGCCTGTCCGCGCGCGGCGGCCAGATCGCGGATCACCTGGCTGGTGTGTTCATAGGACCGCCGCTCGCCCTCACGGGCGCCGCGCGAAAAGGACACGGCCGCATAAGCCGTGGTTACCCCCGCCGCCGCCAACCGCGCATCCAGAGCGTTCAAGGCCACCCGCATGGGAAAATCCACACGCGCGCGCGGCTCCAGTTCCTGCTCGATCATGTCGCCATGCATGTCGATGAAACCGGGCATCAGGGTGAGGCCGCTGCCCCCCTCGCCCTCAGTCTCTTTGATCTCCGCGATCAGACCGTTTTCGACACGCACGGCGCCGTGGGTTACGCGGTCCGGCAGAACAAGGGTCAGGTCAGACAGCCACATCGTTGCGCTCCTCAGCTGGCGGGGCATCCGGGGTGAGGTCGATCTCGCGGTCGATGAGCGTGGCCACATCGCCGGGATGGTGGAAAACGCCGATCATCGCGGTGCCTGCAGCCTTGAGCTCTGCCAGACGGTCGATCAGGGCGGCGCGGGCTGACGCGTCCAGAGAGGCCGTAGGCTCATCCAGCAACAGCAGCCGCTGGGGCAGGATCAGCGCACGGGCCAGGTTCACCTTTTGCTGCTCTCCGCCCGAGAACGTGGTCGGATAGGCGCGCCAGAGGTCTTGCTTGACCCCGAACGCACCCAGCCAGTGGCGGGCCTCCTCCAGAGCGGCGGCCTCGCTGTGGCCCGCAAGGCGCAGGGGCTCGGCCACCAGCGACTCGGCGCTCACCCTTGGGCGGGCGGTCAGGAACTGGGTAACAAAGCCGATCTCCGTCCGGCGCAGCAGGGTGATGTCCACATCCGCCGCCCGCGCCAGGTCAATCACCCCGTGGGCGCTGTGAAACAGGATCTCTCCGGCTTCGGCCAGATAGGAGCGGTAGAGCGTGCGCAGCAGCGTGGACTTGCCCGCCCCATTGCGCCCCTTGAGCAGCAGGAATTCGCCCGCCGACAGGGTGAACGAAATGCCCGAGAAAGCCCCCATCTGCGTGCCCAGATGGTGCATGGTGAAGCCCTTGGTGAGGCCGCGAATATCGAGGATCGGGGTCATAGCTTCGCATGCACCAGTTGTTGCGTGTAGGCGTGTTGCGGGTCCTGGAACACCTGATCGGCCAGCCCGGCTTCGACGACTTCGCCGCGCCGCATCACCATCACACGGTCAGACAGCGTTCGGATGACCCCCAGATCGTGACTGACGATCACCATCGTGATCCGGCGTTCTTGCTGAAGCCGCTTGAGCGTATCCAGGACCAGCGCCTGAACGGAGACATCCAGCCCCGTGGTGGGTTCATCGAGCAGAAGCAGCGCAGGTTCCAGCGCAATGGCCTTTGCCAGTTGGACCCGCTGCTGCATCCCGCCCGACAGCTCGATGGGCGGGGCGTCCATCCGCTCCAGCGGGAACTCGGAGGCATCGAGCGCATCGCGGGCCTTCTCCCTCAGGACCGAGAAGCGCCGCTCTCCGGCAACCAGCAGACGCTCGGCCACATTGCCCGAGGAGGAATGCTTCATCAAAAGGCCCAGATGGGGGTTCTGATAGACGATCCCGATCTTGGTCGCGCAGAGCATCCGGCGCGCGTAGCGGTCCAGATCGAAGAGGTTTCCCTGCACCTCGGGCAGATCCAGCGTGTAGCTGCCCTCATCCGGCACGTCTTCGAGGTTGAGACAGCGCAGGAAGGTCGATTTTCCCGATCCGCTTTCGCCCACAATGCCCAGCACTTCGCCGGGGTAGACGGTGGCGGACACGTCGCGCAGCGCCTGCACCGACCCGTAGGTCTTGCTGACGCCCTGCGCGATGAGCAACGGGCGCGTCTGAACCAGGCGGGGGGGCTCCATGGCCAGGGTCATTGCGGCATCTCCCCATCCTTGTACCAGGTCTCACCGATCGTGACCGGCTCACCATCGGCGCGGCGGATGGTCTTCACCCCGAGCTCGCTGTCCGAGACCTCAAAGGTCGAGGAGCCGTCATCTTGCGGGATTTCATTCATGAAGAACCCGCGTGCACCGGATCGGTGGCAGGTAAGCCCGCCATGGTCTTCGACCCGGTAGGGCACATCATCGAACACGAGCGGCTCGACCCGCGTGAAGGGCGGCACCGCGTGCAGGCGCTTTTCCCGGCCTGCTGACAGGATTGTCAGGTGTTTGGCCATGTTCAGCTTGGGCACGTCCCAGCGGGGGATCGGCGACGGGGTCATGACAAACCGCCCGTTCACCAGCGAGGGGTAGCTTGCCCCCTGCATGACCCGGCCAGAGCGCACAATCTGCTCATAGAGCTGCAGCCACATCCGCCCGTAGTCGGCATCGGCATGCATCTGCCGGGCGACGGACATGTTGGGCTGCACGGACCGGAGCGGCTCGGGGTTGGGCACCTGAAGCACCAAGACCTGATCCTCGCGCAGCACCTCTTCGGGGATGCGGTGGCGGGACTGGATCAGGTCGGCCTCCAACGTGTCCAGCGTGGTCGGCGCACCCGAGACGCGAGCCAGGAACTTGCGGATTGAGGCGGCGTTGACGCTGTCATCCGCGCCCTGGTCGATCACCTTCACGCGGGTGCGCGGATTGATCAGGGTGCAGGAAATCTGCAAGCCCCCGGTGCCCCAGCCTCGGGCCATGGGCACTTCGCGGCTGGCATAGGGCATCTGGCATCCAGGCACCGCGATGGCCTTGAGCGTCTTACGCCGGATCTCGCGTTTGGCGGAGGCGTCAAGGAAGCCGTAGGACATCGGCTCCCAGTCGCGGGTGAGGGCGGCGAGCGTCATGGCTTGGCTCCTTGGGGACGGTTCGAAACCGCCCGGGACAGCAGCTTCAGCTGCCCGGGCGAGCGCATGTCCGTCCCTGCGGACAGGCGCTTTGCAACTGGCGCGCAAGGCTCCTTGGTCTTTCGGGGGCGCGGGGATAAATCGCACAGATCAAAGATCGGTGCGCCTGCCCACGGACATGCGCCCGCCCTGGCAGCCTCCACGCCCGTCATTCCGCCGGCTCCTGCTCCGCCGCCTTCGCCTTCGCATCGCGCATCGCGTCCAGCGACGACTGGAAGGTGACGTAATGCGGCAGCTTGAAGTGAATGCAAAAGCCCGACGCCTCGACGCCCTCGGTGTGGTAGAGGAAGAACTCCTCCTCGGTCGGAGCCCCTTTCGGCGCGCCTTCCGCGCCCAGATCGAGCGTCGCGGCGGCGATCACCTTCACCTCGTTCCAGCCCATCGTCGCGGCAAAGCCCAGTCCCAGCTCCGTGCCCTTCTTGGACACGACCTCGGCCTCACTGACCTTCACCCGGCCCGCGCTGAATGTCGTTCCCCGCGGATGCGTGACCATCACCTCGGCCTCGGCCAGGCGCAGCTCGTTCACTGTGGGGTGGGCCTGCCCGTAGCCGCGCTGCGCAGCATAGCCGAGCGCCAGCAGCCCGCCCGTCTCGGCCCGCGCCAGGCTTTGGAGCGTGTGGGCGCGCTGCGCAGGGAACAACAAGGGCTCGCGCGTGACATCGGGGATGTCGTTGCCGGTCGCTTCATCGGGATCCGGCGCAGTCAGAAGGCCGTTCTCGGCCTGCCAATGGGCAACGGAGGGCTGCCGGGCGGGGCTTGGCGTCGCGGCTGCCTCGACCGGCTCGGGGCGAAAGGTGTCCCCGGACAACACCTCCGTCGCCATGATCCGGTGCGAATAGTCGAGCGTGGGACCAAGCACCTGCCCGCCTGGAATATCTTTGAACGCCGCCGAAATCCGCCGGTGCGTGAAGAGCCCCTCTTGGGTCACCGGCTCCGCCACAGCGAGCCGGGGTTGCGTGGTCCGCCAGGCGCGCAGCAGCAGAACCGCCTCGTAAAGCTCTCCGCCCGTCTGGGCGAGCGCAAGCGCCGCGAGGTCTTCGTCATAGAGCGACGCCTCGCCCATAAGGCGGTCGATCAGGTAAGGCATGGCGGTGCGGATGTCCGCCACGCGCTCGGGCGTGATATCTCCCATTTCGGCCCGGAAGAGCCGTTGAGACTGCTCAATCGCGCGCTCACCGCCACGGGTCGCCACATAGGCCATCAGAGAACCTCCACCTTTGTGGATCGCGGGATGCCAATCACCTGATCGCCGCTCAGAAGGAACAGCTCGAACCCCATCGGGTAGCGCATCGCCTCCGCCCGCGCGGCCCAGAACCCATCGGGCAGCCCGCCAACACGAAACGTCTCGGCCCCGTCCACGCCCGGCCCGGTCACACGCAGCGCGTCGCCGGTGTCGAACTGGGCGTCGACGACAAGCGTCGCCCCATCGTCGGGGTAGAGATCGGACCCGCAGCGCAGTCCGCGCAGAGCGTCCGCATCCACCAACGCCCCGGCAAAGAGATGATCGGCCTGCGCGGGCGCCACCAATGCCGCCCCCGTCTGCTCCGCCCGCGCGATGATGACGGGATCTGCTGCCCATACGGCGCATTCCCGGTCGATCAACGCATCGACGATCTGAGCCGCGCCCGTTTCGGGCAACGCACGCCGCAGGCCGGGGCGCGACAGGGCCCACATGAGCGCATCGAACACCTCATTGCAGCGTGTTTCAAACTCGGACGGGATTGGCGCGGCGTGCATCAGAAGGTCTCCATATCCACGCGCGTCGCCTCGACGCGGCACAGGGTTTCGCGATCCTCGGCCTGTTGCAGGTCGCGCTGATCGATCAGGAAACGAATGACGGCGCCATGGGCCCTGCCGAGCGCCACAGCCAAGTCGATCACAGCCATCGCCATGGCCGCTTCCAGATCACGGCCCCGGCGCATCCCGTAGCCTTCCTGACCGCCTGCCGTGATGCGCGCCTCGCTGACCAGAACCTCACCCAGGTGGAAATGGGTCCCCTTGGCGGTGTCGCGCATCGGCAGCATGACGAGCCCAGTGCGATTCTGATGAACCGTGATCTCTCCGAGCTCGGGCAGCATTGTCTCTGCGAGGGTCTTGATCTGCCCCGCCGCGCTGCGCGCCAGGAGGGTCAGCATCTCGTCATGGGGAAAACCATCAAGCTGGGCGGCGGCTTCGGTCATGTCGTCTCCTGCGATATGGAAAACTTCACCCGCGCCGCCGACCAGATGACTTCGCTGAACGCGATGGGGTTGGTCTCAAGATCCACATCCACGGCCCGCACGACCAGAACCGGCATGTCGGGATGTTGATGCAGTTCGCGAGCCTCGTCCGAACGGGCCGGACGGGAGTGAATTTCGGTGCTGCCGCGCAGATAGTCCTCGATCCCGTAGGAGGCGTAGACAGCCGTGGTGGAGCCCAGTTCCGCCCGGCGTTCCGGGAAATCGGGGAAGCGGCTCGCATCATGATAGATCGTGCCGATGGAAACGGGCACGCCGTCGCCCAGCGTGATGCGACTGGTCGCGATCACGTCTGCGCCTTCGTCGATCTTCAAGTTCTGTGCAACACGGGCCGTGGCAGGCAACCGCTCGGCCCCCGTCACACTCCCGGATATCGACACGCCCTCGGCGTCCATATTCTGGTGCAACCGGGTCCGGCGACCGATGGAGTAGCGGATCAGCGGGCGGGCCTGCACATAGGTGCCGCGTCCCTGCTCGACACTCAACAACCCGGCCTTGGCAAGCTCGACCACCGCGCGGCGGACAGAGTGCCGACCCGCGCCGTAAATCTCCGCAAGTCGCGGTTCGGTCGGTAGCTTAACGCCCGGTTCCAAAACGCCGTCCCTGATATCTTGTTGAAGTGCGTCGCGTATGTCACGCCAGCGGTGTCTGTTCATGGTCATATTCATCCGAATGAATTTTGGATTAACCCGCCCCCATGACGGGTGCATGTCATCGTCAACACATTTGCATGACGGAAACAAACGACAGGGCGGTGCGGAAGAGGCGCGCTCGTCACGAATTGCGCCGCGCCCACATACGCAGCCGGGACCGCGACAGCTGCCCGCCAAACCCGCCGCTCTGCAGACCAACAATGGACAGCATCCTCGGCACGCGGAGCGTTTCGAAAGTGCCCGATCTGCGCGCGCCCCACGAGCGGTGAAGATGTGATTGAGCTCCAATGCCATCTTGGGTGCTTCCGCGAGCAGGCCACTCCGGAAGCCTCCGCAATCCACCTCAAGCCCTACACGTCACCTCGATGAAACGCCTCCAAAAACAAAAAAGCCCCGCAAATTGCGGGGCTCTCCAATACTGTGATCGAATACCGATCAATCGGTCGTCGAAGGCGTGCTGCCGCCGTCGTCGTTTCCAGCAATGGCGGCGATGATTCCGATACCAATCACACCCGCTGCAATCGGCCCACCGAATTGCGCGAAGTTGACGCTGCCCACGTTGGCCGACGAGAAGGACACACACTGGGAGCTGGCGGCATTGGCCGGATTATCACAATCCGCGACGGTGGTCGGTGCGGCTTGCTGAGCAATAGAAGCGGTAGACAGCATGCAAGCTGAAATCGCTGCGGAAACAAAAAGGCGGGTCATCTGCAATCTCCAAAAGGGCTCCAAGGGCGTTAGCATTTTCGTATCACAGTGCCCGATCAATAGAAACCCTTTGAATTGCGCAATACGGTGGCACGTAAACAGTTTTTCGACCCATCCTTGCCATTCAGTTTTCGGTCGCCCGTATGGGCAGACTAAGCTAAACATCGGCGCAAGCTCCGCTCCAAGAACTTCGGAATCGTTACAGAATATGCAGCTTCCCCACGCTACAGCCCAGCACAGTGCGCCCGCAACACAGGTCACCACGAGCAGCCCCAGCGACGATGTCATTGATCTTGGGAATCTGTTCGCAACGATCTGGCGTGGAAAAATCTGGATCGCACTCACGACGGCCCTCGCGATACTTGTGGGTGGCTACATCGCCTATGTCGCGACCACGCCGCTTTATCGCTCGACAGCAGTGGTGATTCTCGAGACGGATCAACAGCAGCTATTGGATCTTCAGAGCGTTGTTGGCGGGCTTTCTGGAGATACATCGGAGGTAAACTCAGAGGTCGAAGTACTGCGCGCGCGCGCCCTCATGGGAAAGGTCGTGGAGCGCTTGGAGCTCGTCAACGATCCTGAATTCAATGCCGCACTACACGCACCTTCCCGGATCGACGAATGGAAGGCCCGGATCCGGCTCTGGCTAGGACGTACGACAGCCGAAACAGAGATGACCGAAGCCGAACAAGCCTCCCGTACGCAGGATTCGGTGATCACGAGCCTTCTCGAAGCCGTCACAGTTCGCAACGTCCCGCAAAGTTTGGTGTTCCAGGTCACGGCCGAAACCACCAGCGCGACCAAATCCGCCTTGATCGCCGACACAATCGTTGAGCAATACATTCTTGATCAGATCGAGGTGAAATTTCGTGCGACGGAGAACGCGACATCTTGGCTAAGCAGTCGACTGACCGAACTCCAACTGAACCTGGAAGAGGCCGAAGCCAAGGTCTCGAATTTCAGCGCCTCGACAGAGCTGGTCTCCGCTGAAAGCCTTCAGGGCCTTGAACGTCAAATCAAAGAGCTGAGAGACAGGATCAGCCTCGCGGAAACCGGTCGGGACGAGATCGCCGTGCAGATTGCAGCGATCAACGCGGCAGAGACGCGGGCAGACAGGGTGGCCCTCGCAGACGATGCCCAATTGAACAACCTATGGGCGCGCGCCGACGGTGATGAGCGTTTCAAAGAGGCCTTCGACAATCGCTTGGCGGTGGTGATGGCCCGACTGAACGCCAACCTAGATCGCACCAATCAGCAATTGACGGCGCTCAAAGCATCGGAAACGGATCTGGCACGCGCTTTGGACATGCAAGGCCAGGATCTGATCACGCTGAAGCAGTACACTCGCGAGGCCGAAGCCGCACGGGTCCTGTACGAGTACTTTCTTGCCAGGTTCAATGAGACCTCGGCCCAACAGGGCATTCAGCAGGCCGACAGTCGAATCTTGTCGAATGCCGTGGTCCCATCCGTGCCGTCCAAGCCGCGAAAATCCCTGATCCTTGCCATGAGCGGCCTGCTGGGATTGCTGATCGGCGTCGGTCTGATCCTGCTCCGCGAGCTCCGCGCAACGGGTTTCCGGACGGCACCCGATCTGGAGCAGGCAACCGGCTATTCGGTATTGGGCCAGATCCCTCAGATGCCAGTTCGCTCACGACCCAAAGCCATCGAATACCTGACCACCAAGCCAATGTCTGCGGCAGCAGAGGCCTATCGCAACCTGCGGACCTCGTTGATGCTGTCCCACATCGACAGCCCGCCAAAAGTGATCGTCATGACTTCCTCGCTGCCAGGCGAGGGAAAGACAACCAACTCCATTGCCTTGGCGCACAACTTCTGTGGGCTGGACAAGAAGGTGCTTCTTGTCGAAGGCGACATCCGTCGCCGCACGCTGAACCAGTACTTTGGAGACATGCCGAAGCATGGCGTCGTATCTGTCATGAGCGGGGAAACATCCCTGGCCGAGGCCGTTTTCAAAAGTAAGGGACTGGGCGCCGACATTCTCGCGGGCGAGGCCACCAATACCAACGCGGCCGATCTGTTCGCGTCAGAGACATTCAAGGCTTTCATCGCCAAGGCACGCGAGTCCTATGACATCGTCATCGTCGACTGCCCGCCTGTCTTGGTTGTCCCGGACGCGCTCATCATTGCAGAGCAGGCCGATGCCACGATCTTCACCGTTCATTGGGACACGACGACGATGCATCAGGTCGCAGAAAGCGTTCGGCAGTTCCGTATGTCCGGACAGAAGATCACTGGCATGGTCCTTAGCCAGATCAGCGCGAGCGGCATGAAGCGGTATGGCTACGGCGGCCGATACGGCGCCTACGCCGCGTATGGCTCGAAATACTATGTGGCGTGAACCATTTACCCTTGGGTTTTGGTGCGTCCTCCGTCGTCGCCCCAAAATTCAAACGTCTCGCCACTACATGGCGATCATGTTCCACAGCCTTTAGCGCTTGCCGCAAGAGCGCGCGTTCTGACTTCAGTTCGCTCCCATCGCCATGCGTTACAACCCTGTCGACACGCATGGCGGTGCTGCTCCCCCCCTCTCGCGTGTTTACTGAGCGGCGTTTTTTGCAGCGTGGATATCGGTGAGGAAGTCCGAGAACTCCTCCTGCAGGTCCGGGCGCGAGAGGCCGAAGCTGACCGTCGCCTGC
>PDRY01000016.1 GCA_002748265.1 Rhodobacterales bacterium | reverse complement strand
CATCTCGTCCATGTGGTCGGCGCGGTTGGCATGGCTGTGCATGACGAACTGCTTTGGCACCAGCTCAAACCCCGGCGCCAGCACGTCCACGCAGAAATCAGCGCGCCCGATGCTGACATGCTGCGGGTCGAAACGCACGCCAAGCCGGGCGAGGGTGGCCTCGATGTAGCTCCGCGCATGGCCAAGCCCGAGGGTCGCAAGAAACTCGGACCCGCCGATCACGCGGATGCCCCAAGGATCACGCGGGTTTGCAATCAGGGGGGCGGGGGTTCGAGTTCCTCGATCGGCACCACGGGCCTTTCTGTGCTCGATATGCTGAAACGCCGTATCACCTCCCTGTGAGCCGCGGATGTGCCGGAAGGGCGCCGCCGTGCCCCCGTTCAGCGCCACAAGGAGCGGGCCCATCCCCACGCGCGGTGCTACGATCCGTTTGTGGTGCTCTTCACGGTGCCCTTGAGGCACGCGGTCGCGCTCATGGCCCTGCCAGCGGCTCTGGTGACTTTTGCGGCGCAATTTCCGGGACGACACAGCGCCGCTACGCGAAATCCCGGGGGCATTTTCTGGGCGCTCCTTCACGATCTGTTAACCGCGCATCACCCACTGTCGGGCAGTGGTTAAGATTTGTGTTGAAGTGTTCCCTTTTTGTATCTATTCAAAATAGAACAAGGGGCGAACACGGCAGCGATTGCCGCTGCTCGGGCGGTATGGGATAAGGAGCCAAATCCATGGCAACGGCAGACCTTCTGACTATGACGGACAAGAAATCCAGCGACCGGCAAAAGGCGCTCGACAGCGCGCTCGCCCAGATCGAACGGCAGTTCGGTAAGGGCTCGATCATGAAACTGGGCGGGGACAACCCCGCACGGGAGATTGAATCCACCTCCACGGGCTCCCTAGGGCTGGACATCGCGCTTGGCATTGGCGGCCTGCCCAAGGGCCGGATTGTTGAGATCTACGGGCCTGAAAGCTCGGGCAAGACGACCCTGACGCTGCATTGCATTGCGGAAGAGCAGAAAAAGGGCGGGGTCTGCGCCTTTGTGGACGCCGAACACGCGCTTGACCCGGTCTATGCCAAGAAGCTGGGCGTGGATCTGGATGAGCTGCTGATTTCGCAGCCCGATACCGGGGAGCAGGCGCTTGAGATCACCGACACGCTGGTGCGTTCTGGCGCTGTCAGCATGGTTGTGGTCGATTCGGTTGCCGCGCTGACCCCGAAGAGCGAGCTTGAAGGCGATATGGGCGACAGCTCCGTCGGAGTTCATGCCCGCCTGATGAGCCAGGCGATGCGCAAGCTCACCGGCTCTATCGCGCGGTCGAACTGCATGGTGATTTTCATCAACCAGATCCGCATGAAGATCGGGGTCATGTTTGGCTCTCCCGAGACGACGACGGGCGGCAATGCGCTGAAATTCTACAGCTCCGTGCGGTTGGACATCCGCCGCATCGGCGCCATCAAGGACCGCGATGAGGTCGTGGGCAACGCGACCCGCGTGAAGGTGGTGAAGAACAAGGTCGCGCCGCCGTTCAAGCAGGTGGAATTCGACATCATGTATGGCGAGGGGATCTCCAAGACCGGGGAGCTTCTGGACCTGGGCGTGAAGGCCGGCGTGGTCGAGAAATCCGGCGCGTGGTTCTCCTATGGGGATGAGCGGATCGGGCAGGGGCGGGAGAATTCCAAGCAGTTCCTGCGCGACAATCCCGAGATTGCTCACGAGATCGAAGACAAGATCCGCGCGGCCCATGGGCTCGATTTCGACGGGTCCGAAGAGGACGCGATCCTCGAAGAGTGATGGGCGCTGCCCCCGTTCTTGGGGCGCCCCCGGAATATTTCTGGCCAAAAGAAAGGGAACGGTGCGCACCGTTCCCTTTTTCTGTGCTTGAGGCCGGGGCGGGGCATGGGTAAATCTGCCGCGATTGCAACGAGGGGTGCCCCATGACCAGCCTGGCAGACATTCGGTCCAGTTTCCTGACCTACTTCGCGAAGCAGGGGCACGAGGTCGTGGCCTCCAGCCCCTTGGTGCCGCGCAACGATCCCAGTCTGATGTTCGCCAATTCGGGCATGGTGCAGTTCAAGAACCTCTTCACCGGAGTTGAGACGCGCGACTACAAGCGTGCCACCACGTCCCAAAAATGCGTGCGCGCCGGGGGCAAGCACAACGATCTGGACAATGTGGGCTACACCGCCCGGCACCTGACCTTCTTCGAGATGCTCGGGAATTTCTCGTTCGGGGACTACTTCAAGGAACAGGCGATCCCCTTCGCCTGGGAGATGGTCACCAAAGAGCTGCAGATCCCCAAGGACAAGCTTCTGGTCACGGTGTTCCACACCGATGAGGTTGCGGCCGATCTGTGGAAGAAGGTTGCAGGTCTGCCCGATGACCGGATCATCCGCATCGCGACCAATGACAATTTCTGGATGATGGGGCCGACCGGACCCTGCGGCCCTTGTTCGGAGATCTTCTTCGATCACGGCGATCACATCTGGGGCGGACCTCCGGGATCCCCCGAAGAGGATGGCGACCGCTTCATCGAGATCTGGAACCTCGTGTTCATGCAGCACGAGCAGTTCGAGGATGGCTCGCGGATCGACCTGCCCAACCAGTCCATCGACACCGGCATGGGGCTTGAGCGGATTTCCTCGCTGTTGCAGGGCACCAACAACGTCTTTGAGACCGACCTGATGAAGGCTCTGGTCGAGGCTTCGGCCCATGCCACCTCGACCGGGATCGGCGAGGAGCACGTGACCCATCACCGTGTGATCGCGGACCACCTGCGCTCGACCTCGTTCCTTTTGGCGGAAGGGGTTCTGCCCTCGAATGAGGGGCGCGGATATGTGCTGCGCCGGATCATGCGCCGCGCCATGCGCCATGCGCATCTGCTGGGCGCGAAGGATCCGGTGATGCACCGCCTCGTGCCAGAGCTGGTGCGCCAGATGGGCGCCGCCTATCCCGAGCTGGTGCAGGGCCAGCGGGTCATTGAGGATTCGCTTCTGGCCGAGGAAACGCGGTTCCGTCAGACGCTGGAGCGCGGGCTCAAGCTGCTCGACGATGAGGTCGCGGGCCTGCCCGAGGGCGCGCATCTGCCCGGCGAGACGGCGTTCAAACTCTACGGCACCTATGGCTTCCCGCTCGATCTGACGCAGGACGCGCTGCGCGAGCAGGGGCGTGAGGTGGACACCGAAGGGTTTGACGCGGCCATGGCCGAGGAAAAGGCCCGCGCCCGCGCCGCCTGGTCCGGCACCGGCGAGGCGGCCAATGCCACGATCTGGTTCGACATCGCGGATCAGCACGGCGTGACCGAATTCCTGGGCTATGAGCTGGAGACAGCCGAGGCCCATGTGCAGGCCATCGTCAAGGACGGCGCGCAGGTCGACAAGGCCGGGCAGGGCGACGAGGTGCAGATCGTCCTGAACCAGACCCCGTTCTACGCCGAATCCGGCGGGCAGGTGGGTGACACCGGAGCGTTCTCTCTTGATGGCGCAACCGTTGAGATCACCGACACGAAGAAAGTGGCCGGCGTGTTCATCCACTTCGCCAAGGTGACGAGCGGGGAGATCACCCCCGGTCAGGCCGTGAAGGCCGAGGTGGATCACACCCGCCGCAGCGCCATTCGGGGCACCCATTCCGCGACGCACCTGCTGCATGAGGCCCTGCGCGATACGCTGGGCGATCACGTGGCGCAGCGCGGCTCGCTGAACGCGCCGGATCGGCTGCGGTTCGATTTCAGCCATGGTCAGGCCGTGAGCGCCGCCGAGATCCGCGAAGTGGAGCGGATCGTGAACGCGATGATCCGGCAGAACACCGAAGTGACCACCCGGATCATGACCCCGGACGACGCCCGCGCCATCGGGGCTCAGGCTCTGTTCGGGGAGAAATACGGCGATGAGGTCCGCGTGGTCTCCATGGGCGAGGCGCCGACCGGCAAGGGAGTGGAGGGCACCACCTGGTCGATCGAGCTCTGCGGGGGCACCCATGTGAAGCGCACCGGCGATATCGGCGCTTTTGTCGTGCTGGCAGACAGCGCGTCTTCCGCTGGCGTGCGCCGGATCGAAGCGCTGACCGGCCCGGTGGCGCTTGAGCATCTCGCGCAGCAGCAGGATCGCCTGTCCGAGGTGGCGGGCGCCCTGAAAGCCGCCCCCGCCGATGCCGCGGAGCGGGTGCGCGCCCTGATGGAAGAGCGCAAGAAGCTTGAGAACGAGGTCGCCCAGCTGCGCCGGGATCTTGCGATGTCCGGCGGCAAGGCTGAGGCAGAAGCCCGTGAGATCAACGGGATGGCGTTCAAGGCTCAGGTGCTTTCGGGGGTGACCGGCAAGGATCTGCCCGGCCTGATCGACGAGATGAAGGCGCAGATGGGTTCTGGCGTTGTGCTGCTGGTGGCCGACACCGGCGACAAAGCGGCGGTCGCTTGCGGTGTGACGAAAGATCTGACCGACAAGGTCAAGGCGCCCGATCTGGTGCGCGCGGCCGTGGCGGAGCTCGGCGGTAAGGGCGGCGGTGGCCGCCCCGACATGGCCCAGGGCGGCGGGGCGAGCGCGGAGAACGCTGAAGCCGCGATCAAGGCCGCTGAAGCGGTGCTGGCCGAAGCCTAAGCCAATCGGATCCGGGGCCTACAAGCCCCGGGTCACGCCCAGGGCTTCCGCGATCATTGCCAGCAGCCTGACCAGGAGCTCCGACCGCACCGGGCCGCACCGGGCGGGCGGGTTCCTTTCGTCATCTGAACGTCATGTCCTTGCCCCTATCCCCGGTGGGGTGATATACGGATCACAACAAAATATAGCGGACAGCCGCCAAGGAAAGCCTCCATATGACTGATACGCCCGAGACCCCGGAAGACGACGACTCCCTCCCGGTGCGGATGGCCCATGACGGGCCTGAAATCTCGATCTCGTCCGAGATGCGGACCTCGTATCTCGATTACGCGATGAGCGTGATCGTCTCGCGCGCGATTCCGGATCTGCGGGACGGGCTCAAGCCGGTGCACCGGCGGATCCTCTACTCCATGTGGGAGAAGGGCTACACGCCCGACAAACCCTACCGAAAATCCGCGAAATCGGTCGGCGACGTGATGGGCTCCTACCACCCGCATGGCGATAGCGCGATCTATGACGCGCTTGCCCGGATGGCGCAGGATTTCTCCATGTCGCTGCCGCTGATCGACGGTCAGGGTAACTTTGGCTCCATGGATGGCGATAACCCCGCCGCCATGCGCTATACCGAAGCCCGTCTGGCCAAGCCCGCCATGAGCCTTCTGGCCGATATCGACAAGGACACCGTCGATTTCCAGGACAACTATGACGGCAAGGAACGCGAGCCCACCGTGCTGCCCGCGCGTTTCCCCAATATGCTGGTGAACGGCGCCGGGGGGATCGCGGTCGGCATGGCGACGAACATCCCGCCGCACAACCTGGGCGAGGTCGTGGACGCCACGCTGGCGCTGATCGACGATCCCGACCTGTCGAGCGAAGACCTGATCCAGTATGTGCCGGGCCCGGACTTCCCGACCGGCGGCGTGATGCTGGGCCGGTCCGGCGCGCGGAAGGCCTATCTGGAAGGGCGCGGCTCGATCATCGTGCGGGCCAAGACCCGCGTGGAGGAAATCCGCAAGGACCGCTACGCCATCGTCATCGACGAGATCCCCTATCAGGTGAACAAATCCACCATGATCGAGCGGATCGCAGAGGCCGCCCGCGACAAGCGGATCGAAGGCATCGCCCATGTGCAGGACGAAAGCGACCGGCACGGCGTGCGCGTAGTGATCGAGCTCAAGCGCGATGCCACGGCGGAAGTTGTGCTCAACCAGCTCTATCGGTTCACGCCGATGCAGACCTCGTTCGGGGCCAATATGCTGGCGCTCAATGGCGGCCGGCCCGAGACTCTGACCCTGCGCAAGTTCCTGACCGCGTTCATTGATTTCCGCGAAGAGGTCGTCGCCCGCCGCACAGCCTATGAGCTGCGCAAGGCGCGGGATCGCTCGCATATCCTGTGCGGTCTGGCCGTGGCCGTGTCCAATGTGGATGAGGTCGTGGCGACGATCCGGTCGTCCTCGGATGCCGCCGAGGCCCGTGAGAAGCTGATGGAGCGCCGCTGGCCCGCCAGTGAGATCGCGGATTACATCCGTCTGATCGACGATCCGACTCACAAGATGAACGATGACGGGACCTACAACCTGTCCGAAACCCAGGCCCGCGCGATCCTGGACCTGCGTCTTCAGCGCCTGACCCAGCTTGGCGTTCAGGAAGTCACCGACGAGCTGGTCGCTCTGGCCGCCAAGATCCGCGACTACCTGGAGATCCTGGGCTCGCGCGAGCGGATCATGTCTATCATCGGCGATGAGCTGCGCGAAGTGCGCGACGCCTATGCCGTGCCCCGCCGGACGGAGATTTCCGAATGGTCCGGCGACATGGAAGACGAAGACCTGATCGAGCGCGAAGACATGGTCGTGACCGTCACCCAGGGCGGATACATCAAGCGCACCGCTCTGGCCGATTTCCGCGCCCAGCGGCGCGGGGGCAAGGGCGTGTCCGGCGGCGCGCTCAAGGATGACGATGTGGTGACCACGTTGTTTGTGGCCAACACCCACACTGCGCTCTTGTTCTTCACCACCGACGGGATGGTCTACAAGATGAAGACCTGGCGCCTGCCTGCGGGCTCGCGCACGTCCAAGGGCAAGGCGATCGTCAATATCCTGCCGATCCCGCAAGGGGTCAGCGTGGCCGCGATCCTGCCCATCGACCGTGACGAAGACGAATGGGCCGATCTGCAGATCATGTTCGCCACCTCTGCGGGGGATGTGCGGCAGAACCGTCTGTCGGATTTCACCAATGTCATGCGCAACGGCAAGATTGCGATGAAGCTGCCGGAGGACGGCTCTGTCAGCCTCGTCAACGCGCGGATTTGCTCCGAAGACGATGACGTCATGCTGGTGACGGCGAAGGGCCGGGCGATCCGGTTCTCGACCACGGCGGTCCGGGTGTTCAACAGTCGCGCGTCCACAGGGGTGCGGGGCATCAAGCTGGCCGATGGGGATCGCGTGGTCTCCATGTCCGTGATCCGGCATTTCGAGGCCTCGCCCGAGGAGCGCGCCGCCTATCTCAAGATGCGCCGCGCCATGGCCGGGGACACCGAAGAGGTGGAAAGCGATGAGGGCGTTGAGGCCGGTGCTCTGGACACCGCCCGCTATGCCGAGATGTCGGCGGCAGAGAACCTGATCCTGACGATCACCGCCGAGGGCGCGGGCAAGCTGTCCTCGTCCCATGACTATCCGGTACGCGGGCGCGGCGGGCAGGGCGTTGGGGCCATGGCCGCGCGCAACGGGCTCATCGTGACCTCCTTCCCGGTGGAGCTGCCGGACCAGATCATGCTGGTGACCAATCGTGGCCAGTCGATCCGCGTGCCGGTGGAGGGGATCTCCTTCCGGTCCCGCGCGGCTGGCGGGGTGCGTGTCATGGGCACGGCGCAGGGCGAAGAAGTCGTCTCCGTCGCCTGGATCGCGGATCAGGGTGAAGAGGACGATATGTCCGAGGGCGGCGCAGCGCCTTCTGAGGAATGATAGCCTGATCAAATATTTAAAGGGCGTTTCTCAGGTGAGAGGCGCCCTTTTTCTATGTGATCTGGCGATCAGGGCGTGGATCACGGGACAGGGCGCCCAGACGCTCCTCCAGCGTGCCCGCGTGAAGCTCCAGCTTGTGACCGTCCGGGTCCTGAATGTAGAGCGATTTGCCCGGCGACGTGTTCTCCTGCCAGGACGGCAGATCGGCCAGCCGCTGCGCCATGGTGTCGAACTGCGCGGGCGCGACATGGAGCGCGATGTGGGAATAATCCTGTGCCGGGATGGCATCGCCCTTCACAAGACACAGCCAGAGCGATCCGGCTTCCAGATACGCGCTGCGCGGGCTGGTCATGCGGCGGCGCAGGCCGAGCCGTTCGTAAAACGCAAGCGACCGGGGCAGGTCGCTCACGGTCAGGGTGATGTGGTTTATGCCTTCGATCATGGTCTTGGGCTCCAAATGAAAAGGGCGGCCACTAGGGCCGCCCTTTACCGGATCAGAACCCGGCTTTGATCATCTCGAAGGCTTCGGCCTGCTTGTCGCGCAGCGCCTGGCTCATCGGGAGCTGGGCCAGAACCGGCACAGAGATCGTGCCAAGGCCGCCGGCCTCCAGCTCTTCTTCGCCGAACTGCGCCATGTTCTTGGCGTTGGCCTGGCCGAACCCGTCTTCCAGAAGCGCGGCGGCGGAGCCTTCGCCCAGAACGGCGTTCACGTATTCATAGACCTTGGCGTCATCCCCTTCGCCCTTGGCGAGGTTCACATAGCCGCAGACCCACAGGGACGAGCCTTCCGTGGTTTCGCGGTTGAAGCCCACCGGGCGGCCTTCTTCGGCCATGGTCGGATAGGTCTCATTCCACGCCCAGGAGATCAGCACTTCGCCGGTCGCCATCAGCTGCGCCAGCTCGGCGGCATCGGTCCAATAGGTGCGCAGGTTCGGGTGAACCTCACGCAGCCATGCGGTTGCGGCTTCGAATTCCGCGTCGCCCACAGTGTTCCAGTCGGTCACGCCGGTCGCCAGATAGGCGAGCGCGAAGGCGTCATCGACATTGTCGGGCAGGGACATGCGGCCGGCATAGGCGGGGTTGGTGAACACGGCCAGCGAGGCCACGTCTTCGGCGGGCACTTCGTCCGGGTTGTAGGCCACGGCGGTGGAGCCGAAATCGGTCGGCAGGAAGTAGAGGTCTCCGTCACCGGTCACATTTGCGCTTGCCAGATCGGTGTTCAGATCGGCCAGCGGCAGGCGGGTCTTGTCCCAGGGCTCCAGCATGCCGCTTTCGCGCCACTTGCTCACCGAGCCTGCGCAGATATGGGCGGTGTCCGCTGTGAAGCCGGAGATCAGCTTTTGGAAGGCTTCCTCTTCGTCCCCGAAGAAGGCAAAGGCCGGGCTGTCGCCGTGGGTTTCGACATAGGCGCTGTGATAGCTGGGGCTTTCAAAGCCCGAATAGTCGAAGACGAGGATATCAGTATCCTGGGCCGCCGCGGCGGTGGCCAGGAAGGTGCCAGCAAGCAGGGTGGTGCGAAGCATTGGGGGGTCCTCCCATCCAAGGTTTCTTGTGACGCGGCGCATACGAACACCGGGCCGCCCTTGCAATCAAAATCTGTGGGCGGGGCGAAAAAGATGCGGGCGCCTTGCGCTTACCGTCGGGCGCGGCGACAGTGCGCGCAAAGGCAGGAGAGGGAGAGAGCCATGTTCAACGCGCTGCTTGTGGAGAAGGACGAGGACGGCAAGACACATGCCGCCATCCAGAAGATCACCGAAGACCGTCTGCCCGAAGGCGATGTCGTGGTCGCGGTCGAGTATTCGACGCTCAACTACAAGGACGGCCTGTGCATCGGCCCCGGCGGTGGTCTGGTGCGCAGCTATCCGCATGTGCCGGGCATCGATTTCGCGGGGACGGTGGAGCGCTCCGAAGATGACCGCTACGCGCCCGGCGACAAGGTGGTGCTGACCGGCTGGCGCGTGGGCGAAAACCGCTGGGGCGGCTATGCGCAAAAGGCGCGGGTGAAGGCCGACATGCTGGTGCCGCTGCCCGATGGCCTGTCGACCCGCGACGCCATGGCCGTGGGCACGGCGGGGCTGACCGCGATGCTGGCAGTGCAGGCTCTGGAAGACCACGGGCTCGCGCCGGGACAGGGCGAAGTGCTGGTCACCGGGGCAACCGGGGGCGTCGGATCGGTGGCCGTGGCGCTGTTGGCGCAGCTAGGTCACGAGGTGGCCGCCGTGACCGGCAAGACATCCGAGGAAGCCTATCTGCGCACGCTCGGCGCCAGCCGGATCGTCCCGCGCGAGGATCTGACCGAGCAGACCCGCAAGCCGCTGGAAAGCGAGCAGTGGGCGGGCTGCATTGATGCGGTGGCGGGCGCGATGCTGGGCCGGGTTCTCAAGCAGATGAACTACGGCGCGTCGGTGGCGGCGATCGGCCTTGCGGGCGGCGCCGCGATTGACGGCGCGTTGATCACGCCCTTCATCTTGCGCGGCGTGAACCTTCTGGGGATCGACAGCGTGATGCAGCCTTATGAGGCCCGGCTGCGGGCCTGGGACCGTCTGGCGCAGGATCTGCCGCGCGATCAGCTTCACGACATGATCGTGCCTGCCACGCTGTCCGATCTGCCGGAGCTGGGCGCCAAGATCCTCAAAGGTGGCGTGCGCGGGCGCGTGGTGGTTGACGTCAACGCCTGACATCTAAGGCCTGCCATTTGCGACATTTGCATGTCGCAAACAGGCATGCGAGAGTCCCCCCGGCAGCCGTGTTGCCGCAAACGCCGCCTTTGGGCGGCGTTGAGGTCTGATCGCGGCGTCAGGTGTCGCGCGGATCTGCGCGGACCTTTGCAAAGATAAGACGAGCCGCATGGGCCCCCCATGCGGGCTCGCCGTTTGGAGGGATCATGTTCAACAAGATCATGCTGCCCGTCGATCTGGCGCATACCGAACGGCTGGAGAAGGCGATCACCGTCGCCGCCGGCCTCGCGCGCGATCACGGTGCAGAGCTGTGTTTCATCGGGGTCACGACATCGACCCCATCGGCCCTGGCCCGCAGCCCGGAAGAATTCGGCCGCAAGCTGGCCAGCTTTGCCGAAGGGCAGGGCAAAGCCTTTGGGATCACCGCGACCAGCGACGTTCTGGTCAGCCATGATCCCTCGATCCAGATGGACCGCGAGCTTGAAAAGCTGGTGGACAAGATCGGGGCCGATCTGGTGGTGATGGCCACCCATATTCCAAACGCGACCGATTACGTCTGGTCCGGGCATGGCGCTCATATCGCCGCCCATTCCGACGCGTCGGTCTTCCTGGTGCGCTAAGGGGGACAAGATGAGCGACAATAGCGACTTCGATGCCCCAGAGGGCATCCCGACGCCGGAAGGCGATGTGAGCATGATCGACACCGATTACGAGGTCGGTCAGGACAATATCGAAGGCAATCTCGGGCCGTTTGGCTTTGACATCCACAACCCGGTCTTCCTGATCTCGGGGCTCTCCGTGGTGGCCTTCGTGTTCTACACGCTGGCCCTGCCCGAACAGGCGGGCGCGGCGTTCAGCTGGATGTTCAGCGCCGTGACGAAGGGCTTTGACTGGTTCTTCCTGGGCGCGGCAAACATCTTCGTGCTGTTCTGCCTTTTGCTGATCGTCCTGCCCTGGGGCAATGTGCGGCTGGGCGGATCGGATGCCACGCCCGATTACAGCTATGCGGGATGGTTCGCGATGCTGTTTGCGGCGGGCATGGGGATTGGCCTCATGTTCTACGGCGTGTCCGAGCCGATGAGCCACTTCTCTTCGTCGATGGGCGGCACAGCGATGGAAAACGGCGTGCGCACCGACTGGGCGCCGCTGGGCGCCGCCGCCGGGGATGAGGCCGAGGCCGTACGGCTGGGTATGGCGGCGACGATCTTCCACTGGGGCCTGCACCCTTGGGCGATCTATGCCGTGGTGGCCCTGGCGCTTGCCCTGTTCAGCTACAACAAGGGCCTGCCGCTGACGATCCGCTCCGCGTTCCATCCGCTCCTGGGCGATTCCGTCTGGGGCTGGCCGGGGCACATTATTGACACGCTGGCGGTGTTTGCGACCCTGTTTGGGCTGGCGACGTCGCTTGGCTTTGGGGCGACCCAGGCCAATGCGGGGCTCAATGAGCTGTTCGGCATCCCGGTCGGATCCACGACCGAGGTCATCCTGATCTCTGCCATCACCTCGATCGCGTTGATCTCGGTGCTGCGCGGGCTCGATGGCGGCGTGAAGGTGCTGTCCGAGATCAACATGGGGCTGGCGTTCCTGCTGCTCCTGTTCGTGCTGTTCGTGGGGCCGACGGTGTACCTGCTCAAGCTGTTCGTCAGCTCGCTGGGCGCGTATTTCCAATACCTGCCTGCGCTGTCGAACCCGGTAGGCCGGGCGGACGTGAACTTCAGCCAAGGCTGGACCTCGTTCTACTGGGCGTGGTGGATCTCTTGGTCACCCTTCGTCGGCATGTTCATTGCCCGCGTCTCGCGGGGCCGCACGGTGCGGGAATTCGTGATCTGCGTGCTGCTGATCCCGTCGCTGGTTTGCGTTTTGTGGATGTCCGTCTTTGGCGGCACCGCGCTGCATCAGGTGATTGCGGATGGCTATACCTCCGCGCAGGACGCGGCGCTTGAGCTCAAGCTGTTCAAGATGCTCGACGTGCTGCCGCTGGCCGGGATCACGTCGCTGATCGGGATCGTCCTGGTGGTCGTGTTCTTCGTGACGTCGTCGGACAGCGGCTCGCTGGTGATCGACACGATCACGGCGGGCGGCAAGGTCGATGCGCCGGTGCCGCAGCGGGTGTTCTGGTGCGTGTTCGAAGGCGCCGTGGCGATCGTGCTGCTGCTGTCGGCGGGCGGGCTGCAATCGCTGCAATCCATGGTGATCTCGACTGGGCTTCCCTTCACTGTGGTGCTGCTCGTGATGTGCTTCGCCATCGCCAAGGGGCTCATGGACGAACGAAAGTCCTGATCCACCCTCTGACATCTTGAGAAAGGGCCGCCTCTGCGCGGCCCTTTTTTGTGGGAGCGGCGGGGTTTTGGTTGGAACCAATCGGGCCATCACGCATTGTCTGCCGAACAGCAGAACGAGACCCCATGACCCGATCCATCCTATTGTGGCTGCGCCGTGATCTGCGGCTGAGCGATCATCCCGCCCTGAGTGCCGCCTGCGCGACCGGTGCCCCCGTGATCCCGGTCTATGTGGACGATGGTCGCGGTGGAGCGGCGCCGCGTTTGCGTCTTGGCCTTTCGCTTCATGCGCTTGCCAAAGACCTTGCGGCGCGAGGATCGCGGCTGATCCTGCGGCGCGGCGACCCGGCTCAGGTACTTCACGATCTGGCGTCCGAGACGGGCGCGCAAGCGGTCTACTGGTCACGGCTCTACGATGCCGACGGCCAACGCACCGGCCGCGCGGTCAAAGAGACGCTCGGCATCGAAGCGACATCTTTCGCGGGCCATCTGCTTTTCGAGCCGTGGAGCGTCGAGACGGGGCAGGGCGGGCCCTACAAGGTCTACACCCCCTTCTGGAAGGCGGTGCGCAGCCGTGATCCGGGCGCGCCTTTGCCTGCGCCGGGAGCGATCCCCGCGCCCGAAGCCTGGCCCAGCTCGGACCGGCTCGAAGACTGGGCGATGGGCGCTGCCATGAAGCGCGGCGCGGAGATCGTGGCCGCCCGCGCGGTGGTCGGAGAAGAGGCCGCGCGCGGGCGCCTTGATGGCTTCTGCGCCGATGCGATCCGCCGATACCAAGCGCAGCGCGATGTGCCGACCGCCGGTGCAACCTCAAACCTGTCCGAGAACCTCACCACCGGGGAAATCAGCCCTCGCACCGTGTGGGCCGCGGGCTGGCGCGCCGTCGAAGAGGGAAAACCCGGCGCCGAGACCTTCATCAAGGAGCTCGTCTGGCGCGAGTTTGCCCATCATCTCGCCTATCACTTCCCGACCCTCTCCAGCGACAACTGGCGCGGGGAGTGGAACGGATTCCCCTGGAGCACCAAGATCACCCCCGCCGTCCTCGCCTGGATGCAGGGCCGGACCGGCGTGCCCTTTGTCGATGCCGGGATGCGCGAGATGCACGTGACGGGGCGCATGCACAACCGGGTGCGGATGGTGGCCGCGTCCTACCTGACCAAGCATCTGCTGACCGATTGGCGGATCGGTCTTCGCTTTTTCGAAGAGCATCTCACGGATTGGGATCCGGCCTCGAATGCCATGGGGTGGCAATGGGTCGCGGGGAGCGGGCCGGACGCGGCGCCGTTCTTTCGGATCTTCAACCCTGACACTCAAGCGGAAAAGTTCGACCCCGATCACACCTATCGCCGCCGCTGGATCGCAGAGGGCCAAAGCACCCCCGGCCAAGACGCACGCGCGTTCTTTGACGTTGTGCCGCGTCGGTGGGGGCTGACTCCAACACAGCGCTACCCCGACCCGGTGGTGGACCATAAGAAGGCCCGCGCCCGTGCACTTGCGGCTTATGAGAGCTTTCGAGGCTAGTGCTGCGCTTGCCACCGCGCTTGCAATGGCGGAAGGTGGCGGCAGTTATTACAGGAGTTTGCCGGGTGCCCACTGCATCGAAAGCCGTTGCCGCCATTTGTCTTGCCATCGTGACCTGGTGGCTCTTGACCACCACGCTGTTTCCCCTGCTGGGTGAAGGATACGGCACCGGATACTACCTGCCGATCATGGTGGTGCTGGGCGCCCTTACCGGGTGGCGCACCATCGGCCCCCGTGCGCCCGAAGGGCTGGTGGCGGGGGTGACCTTCGGCTTCACCGGCGGCGTGGTCCTTTACGTGCTGGCGATCTTCGTCGCGGCGGCGGGCATGGCGCTCGATTACGCGTTGCAGAACCGCTATCGCGGACCGGTGGAGGCGTTCGAGGGAATGCTGAAGATTGCGCTCGACTATGTTGCGCTGAGCGCGCGGGCCGATGTGATGGGGTTCTTGCTGGCCGGGGCGGTCGGCACCGGGGTGATCGCGTCGATCGTGGGTCGGTTCGCGCGATGACGTCGCCGCTGTTCCTCTACGGGCCTTTGCGGCTGGAAGAGGTGCGCGGGATCGTCATCGGTCGCGCGGTGCCGGGGCGGGCAGCGGTGCTGCCAGGGTCTGCTCTGCACTGCGCGCAAGGGGCGGCTCTGCCACATTTGCAACCTCAGGAGGGCGCGGAGGCGCCTGGGGTGCTGTGCAGCGGGCTCAGTGAGGATGAGCAGGCGCGCGTGGACTATTACGCCACGGCGCTTGGGCTGGATGTGCAAGAGCGCCGCGTGAATGCCGATGGCACGTCGCAGACGGCGCAGCTTCTTGCGGCCAGGGCGCCGACCTCTGAGGCCATGGCCTGGGATTATGAGTACTGGGCGCGCGATCACGCCGATCTGGAGTGCATCGTGGCCGCAGAGATCATGGCCGAATATGGCCGACGGACCGCCGCCGATCTGGCCCGCGTCATGATGACCATTCGGGCGCGGGCGCAAGCACGGCTCTATGCGATGCAGCCCAAGGCGCTCACCCGCCCCGCGCCGCCGGATCTCGCCCGGATCGAGGTCGCGCAAAGCGCTCCGGCCCATTTCGGGTTCTTCAGGTTCGACACCGTCACCTTGAGCGTCCCGCGCTTTGTCGGAACGATGAGCGATCCCATGTCGCGCGAGATCTTCGTTGGCCATGACGCGGCGCTCGTGCTGCCCTATGAGCCCGCGACCGACCGGGTCTTGCTGATCGAACAGTTCCGGCTGGGTCCGTGGCGTCGGGGCGACAGCCGACCCTGGACGCTGGAGCCCATTGCCGGGCTGGTCGAGCAAGGCGAAAGCCCCGAAGACTGCGTGCGCCGCGAGGCGACCGAGGAGGCGGGGCTGAGCGTGGGCCAGGTGGAGCGGATCGCGACGGTCTATGCCTCGCCGGGGTATTCGACGGAGTATTTCCACTGCTTCCTCGCACGCTGCATTCTGCCCGAGTCGGACGGGCGCATCGGCGGCGCCGAGGATGAACACGAAGACATCCGCACCCACATCCTGCCGCTGGACGCCGCGCTTGCCATGATCGACAGCGGAGAGATCGACGTGGGGCCTCTGGCGATGATGCTGCTGTGGCTGGCCCGCCACCGCTCCTGCATTCGTGAAGAGGCGGCGGGGCGCGTTCCCGCTTGAACCGCGCGCGCCCGCGGCCTAGGGATTCATACCCGACCACACCGGAGTAGCGACATGACCCATGCCCCAGCCCCCGTGCAGAACCTGGCCGAAGCCGTCGGCAACACGCCCCTGATCCGGCTCAATGGCCCTTCTCATGCCACCGGCTGTGAGATCTACGGCAAGGCAGAGTTCATGAACCCCGGCCAGTCCGTCAAGGACCGGGCCGCGCTGTGGATGATCCGGGATGCGGTCGCGCGCGGGACGCTCAAACCCGGCGGCACCATCGTGGAAGGCACGGCGGGCAATACCGGGATCGGGCTCGCGCTCGTGGGGGCGTCGATGGGCTTCAAGACGGTGATCGTCATTCCCGAGACGCAAAGCCAGGAAAAGAAAGAGATGCTCCGGCTTGCGGGGGCGCAGCTCGTTGAAGTTCCGGCGGCGCCTTACAAGAACCCGAACAACTATGTGCGCTATTCCGAACGTCTGGCCAAGGCGCTTGCCGCGCAGGGGCACAGCGTGGTCTGGGCGAACCAGTTCGACAACACCGCCAACCGGCAGGCCCATATCGACGGCACCGGACCCGAGATCTGGCAGCAGCTGGGCGGCCGCGTGGACGGGTTCACCTGCGCTGTTGGCTCGGGCGGCACGCTCGCAGGGGTCGGCATGGCGCTGCAGCCCAAGGGCGTTAAGGTTGCGCTGACCGATCCGGGCGGCTCGGCGCTTTACAGCTATTACACCACCGGCGAGTTCGGCTCCGAAGGGGGCTCGATCACCGAAGGGATCGGGCAGGGGCGGATCACCGCCAATCTGGAAGGCTTCACGCCCGACATGAGCTACCGGATCTTCGATGACGAAGCGCTGCCGGTGCTTTACGACCTGATGGCCGATGAGGGGCTCTGCCTGGGCGGCTCTGCCGGGATCAACGTCGCGGGCGCCATGGCCATGGCGCGTGAGATGGGGCCGGGCCACACCATCGTCACCATGCTGTGCGATTACGGCACGCGCTACCTGTCCAAGCTCTACAACCCGGTGTTCCTGCGCGACAAAGGTCTGCCGCTGGCTGACTGGATGGAGGCTGAAGCCCCCGATCTGCCGTCCGTGCTTGAGGACTCGTGATGCGCCTGCGCGCCGCGCTTTTGGCACTGGCGCTCGGGCTTTGCGGCTCGGTCGCGCTGTCGCAGGTCGCGATCGACGACGCAGGCAGCGCGGGCGCCGCAAGCCAAACGGAGGAGCGCTCCCCGGCCGAAGCCCTGCAGCAAGAATTGGCGCCCGAGACCGGTCTGGGCGGCTGGGCTGCGCTTGCTGATCGCGCTGAAACCCGGATCCAGTCCGAAAACCCGAGCGCCTTTTCCCTGCGCCAGCTCAGGGCAGAGCTGGCAACCCGGCGCGACGAATTTCTGACCGCGCAGAACGAGAATGCGGGGCGGATTTCGACGGTAAAGGCTCAGATTGAGGCGCTCGGCCCCGTTCCCAACGAAGGACAGGACGACATCCCCCTTATCCAGGCCCGGCGCGAGGCTCTGCGGGATGAACTGGCGCGGCTTGAGGCTCCCGCTCTGCTTGCGCGGGAGCGCTACACCGAAGCCAACGGGCTGATCGCTGAGATCGACGCAATCACCCGCGACCGGCAGGCGTCCCATGTGACAACGCGCGGGCTCTCGCCGCTCAATCCCGTGAACTGGGCTCCGGCGATTATGGCGCTGCTGCATGAGACTCGTGTCCTGGTCGAAGACCTGAGCGAGTCGATGTCCAATTCCGCGCGCATCGGGGCCGCGATCTCGAACCTCCCTCTGATCATGGGCTTGCTCGCGGCGGCGGTGCTGCTGCTGTGGCGTGGCCGGGCGTGGATCAAGGGGTTGCAGGATCGGGTTGGCCTGAGAGGGCGGGCGGTCTGGCGGTTCCTGCTATCACTGGGGCTGATCGTTCTGCCGTTTCTCGGGCTGGTGCTGGTCACGGAGTCCATCATTGCGCTGAACATGCTGTCATGGCGCGGCGAAACGATGGTCGGCGTGCTGCCGGTGCTCGCCATCTTGGTGCTGATGGCCCATTGGTTGGCCGGGCATTTCTTTGATCCGTCCGATCCCGGGCCGCTCGATCTGGACAGCGCCCGCGCGGCGCGGGGCCGGTGGGTCCTGCCAGCCATGGCCTGGATCATGGCGCTCCGCAGCTGGGGGGCGTTGCTGATGTCCGGCGGCAGCCTTGAGGCGCCCGATGCGGCGCTCACGGGCGTGATCTTGTTTCCGGCTGATTTCGTGGCGGCCTGGCTTTTGTTCCTTCTGGGGGGGATCTTGCGACTGCCGCGAGACCCCGCCGATGACGATGACGCGCCGCCGATCCCCTATCTGCGCAGGCTTGCGGGCTGGATGGGGCAGGCCGCCCGGATCGTGGCTCTGGCCGGGGCGGCTCTGGCGCTTCTGGGCTATGCGCGCGGCGCCCAGGCGCTGATTTACCCGGCGATCACCACCCTGGCGGTGCTTGGCAGCGTCATCCTGCTGCAGCGGTTCCTGATCGACCTTCACGCCTATCTCACGCGGAGCGAAGACGCGAGCGAGCGAGAGGCGCTGATCCCGGTGCTGGGCGGCTTTGCCCTGGCCCTTCTGGTGCTGCCGCTGCTGGCGCTGATCTGGGGCGCGCGGGTGGCCGATCTGACAGAGCTCTGGGCGCGGTTCCGCGAAGGGTTCACCATCGGTCAGACCACGATTTCACCCAGCGACTTCATAACTTTCGCCATCGTGTTCGGGGCTGGGTACACGCTGACGCGGCTGATCCAGGGTACGCTGGCCTCCACGGTGCTGCCGCGCACGTCGTTGGATAAGGGCGGGCAGAATGCGATTGTGTCGGGGCTGGGCTATATCGGCATTTTCATTGCCGCGCTCGCCGCGATCACGTTGGCGGGGATCGACCTGTCGTCGCTGGCCATCGTCGCGGGGGCACTGTCGGTCGGGATCGGCTTTGGTCTTCAGAACGTGGTGTCGAACTTCGTATCGGGGATCATCCTTCTGATTGAGCGACCGATTTCGGAAGGGGACTGGATCGAGGTTGGCGGGCAGATGGGGATTGTCCAATCCATTTCGGTCCGCTCAACCCGCATTCAGACCTTTGACCGGACGGATGTGATCGTCCCCAATGCCGATCTTGTGTCGGGCGTGGTGACCAACTGGACGCGGGGGAATTCCGTCGGGCGGGTCATCGTGCCGGTCGGGGTCGCCTACGGGACCGATACCCGCCGGGTGGAGCAAATCCTGCGCGAGGTGGCCGAATCGAACCCCATGGTGCTGATGCGCCCCGAGCCTTCGATCCTGTTCCAGGGCTTTGGCGACAACTCTCTGGACTTCGAAATTCGGGCGATCCTGAGGGATGTGAACTGGGGGCTGAGCGTGGGCAGCGAAATGCGCCACGAGATTGCCAAACGTTTCGCTGAAGAGGGGATCGAGATCCCGTTCCCGCAGCGCGACATCTGGATCCGCTCCAGCGAGACCGGCAGTGACACGCCGCTTGATACGCCTCTTGCGCCGTCATCCACGCCCGCGCGCCCTTCGGCACCGATTGAACCAGTCTCCAGCAGTGAGGTGGCCGGCGGCGATCAAGACTGACACCGGCCTCGCCGGGTCCGCGCGGCGGGGTGACTCACACAAAGAAAAAAGCCGGACCCTTTTGGGCCCGGCTTTCGTTTGTTTGGCGGTCGATCAGCGGTTTTCGATCTCGACATAGTCCCGCAGGGTGTCGCCCTGGTAGAGCTGGCGCGGGCGACCGATCTTGTGCGCCGGATCGGCAAGCTGCTCTTTCCACTGGCTCACCCAGCCGATGGTGCGCGAAAGCGCGAAGATCGGGGTGAACATCGAGGTCGGGAATCCCATCGCTTCAAGGATGATGCCGGAGTAGAAATCGACATTCGGGAAGAGCTTCTTCTCGGCGAAGTAGTCATCGGCGAGTGCGGCTTTTTCCAGCTCTTTGGCGACTTGGAGCGCGGGGTTGTTTTCCACGCCCAGCAGGTCGAGCACCTCGTCGGCGGATTCTTTCATCACCTTCGCGCGCGGGTCGAAGTTCTTGTAGACGCGATGGCCAAAGCCCATCAGGCGGAACGGGTCGTTCTTGTCCTTCGCGCGCTTGATGAATTCCGGGATCCGGTCGACGGAGCCGATCTCGCGCAGCATCTCAAGCGTGGCCTGGTTGGCGCCGCCGTGAGCGGGGCCCCAAAGGCAGGCGATGCCGGCCGCGATACAGGCGAAGGGGTTGGCCCCCGAGGACGATGCCAGACGCACGGTCGAGGTCGATGCGTTCTGCTCGTGATCGGCATGCAGCGTGAAGATGCGGTCCATGGCGCGGGCCAGAACCGGGTCCACGTGATATTCCTCGGCCGGAACCGAGAAGCACATGTGCAGGAAGTTGGCCGCGTAGCTCAGATCGTTGCGCGGATAGACGAAGGGCTGGCCGATGGAATACTTGTAGGCCATGGCTGCGATCGTCGGCATCTTGGCGATCAGGCGGATCGAGGCGACCTCGCGCTGATGCGCGTCGTTGATGTCGGTGCTGTCGTGGTAGAAGGCCGACATCGCGCCGACCACGCCCACCATCGTGGCCATCGGGTGCGCATCGCGGCGGAAGCCTTTGAAGAACCCGTGCATTTGCTCGTGGATCATCGTGTGGCGGGTCACCAGAAGCTCGAACTCTTCGAGCGCCTTGGCCGAGGGCAGCTCGCCGTAGAGCAGCAGGTAGCACACTTCGAGATAGTGCGACTTCTCGGCCAGTTGGTCGATCGGGTAGCCGCGGTGCAGCAGCTCGCCCTTGCCACCGTCGATGAAGGTGATGGTGCTGTCGCAGGATGCGGTGGAGGTGAAGCCGGGATCGTAGGTGAACACACCGGCATCGGAATACAGCTTGCGGATGTCGATGACATCGGGCCCGGCGCTCGGCGACAGGATCGGCAGTTTGAATTCCTTGTCGTCGATGGTCAGTGTTGCTGTCTTTTCGGTCATATTTGTCCCCTACATACGGTTTTGCGTCAAAAACCCCCGGCGTGCCGGGGGTCTAGTTTGGCTTCGGAGCTCTTAGGCCCCGCTGGCGGCATCCGCGATCCGGGCGATGGTTTCATCCCGTCCCAGCACCAGCATCATATCAAAAACACTCGGGGTTGCGGATCGTCCCGCCAGGGCCGCCCGGAGCGGCGCGGCAAGCTTACCCATCTTGGTGTCATGGGCTTGCGCCAGGTCGGTCACGATCTGCTCCAGAGCGTCACGCGACCAGCTAGCATTTTGCAGCTGCGGCGTCAATTCTTCCAGCATACCACGGGATACCGTATCGAGCGCCTTGGAGGCCTTCTCGTCGGGCGAAATCGGGCGGCTGACCAGCAGGAAATGTGCCTTTTCAAGGAGCTGGGGATAGGTCTTGGCGCTGCCCTTCAAAAATGGAATTGCCTGCGCCATCGCGTCTTTTTGTGCCTCTGGCAGCGGATCCGCCCCCGTGGCCTGCAAATAGCCGTCCAGTTCGCGCTGCACTGCAGCGTCCTCCATCTGCGCAAGGTGCTGACCGCACAGGTGCTCCAGCTTTTTGAAGTCGAACCGGGCCGGAGATTTGCCGATTCCCTTGAGGTCGAACCACTCCCTTGCCTGCGCATCGGTGAAGAATTCGTCGTCCCCGTGGCTCCAGCCCAGACGGGTGAGATAGTTCCGCATCCCCGCCGCCGGATAGCCAAGCGCGCGGTATTCCGCCGCGCCGGTCGCGCCGTGGCGCTTGGACAGCTTCTTGCCGTCGGGGCCAAAGATCAGCGGCACATGGGCCATGACCGGCACGTCCCAGCCCATGGCGTCGTAGATCAGCTTTTGACGGAACGCGTTGGCCATATGGTCATCGCCCCGGATCACATGGGTGACGCCCATGTCGTGATCGTCCACGACGACGGCCAGCATATAAACGGGCGAGCCATCCGAACGCAGCAGGATCAGGTCATCCAACTGATCGTTCTGCCAGGTGATATCGCCCTGCACTTCGTCCTGGATCGTGGTCGATCCGTCCTGCGGTGCCTTCAGGCGGATCGCGTAAGGCGCATCGGGGTGGGTCGCCGGATCCGCATCGCGCCAGGGCGAGCGGAAGAGGGTGGAGCGGCCTTCGGCGCGGGCGGCCTCACGGAAGGATTCGATCTCCTCCTGGGTGGAGAAGCATTTGTAGGCCTTGCCAGCGGCAAGCAGCTCCTGCGCGATCTCGACATGGCGCGGTGCGCGTTCGGCCTGGCTGATCGGATCGCCGTCCCAATCCAGCCCCAGCCAGCTCAGACCGTCGAGAATCGCCTCGCGGTTCTCTGGGGTCGAGCGCGCCTTGTCGGTGTCCTCGATGCGCAGCAGGAACGTGCCGCCATGGCCGCGGGCAAAGAGCCAGTTGAACAGCGCGGTGCGGGCGCCGCCGATATGGAGCGCGCCAGTGGGCGAGGGGGCGAAACGGGTGACAACAGGGCGGTCAGACATCGGACGTTAACCTTTCGCTAACGATGGATCGGTGAGTTTGGGTTTCGATAGACGGGCAGGCGGGGGGAAGACAAGCGGGTGGCACGGCTCTTTGCCATGATGCGGGACGCGGGGCTGCGGCAACGCGGTCACCTGCTGCTCTGGGCGCCGGTCGCGTTGGGCTGCGGGATCGGCCTGTATTTCGAGGCGGGACGCGAGCCTTCGGTTGCGGCCCTCGCGGGGAGTGCTCTTGTCGGGCTCATCCTGCTGCCCGTGTCGCGGCTCATCCCCGAAGCGGCCCGCCCGCTGCTGTGGGGGCTGACCCTTATCGCCCTTGGCTTTGCTCTGGCCGGAACCCGGGCGCGCGCCGTGGCAGAGCCCGTCCTTGGCTTTCGCTACTATGGCCCGGTCGAAGGTCGAATCGTGCGGATCGACAAATCCGCCTCGGATGCCCTGCGGCTGACGCTGGATCGGGTGGTGCTGAGCATGGAGCCCGCCCGCACCCCGGCGCGGATCCGCATCGCCCTTCATGGCGCGCAGGAGTGGATCACGCCCGAGCCGGGGCAGGTCGTGATCCTGACCGCCCATCTGGGCCCGCCCGGCGGTCCGGTTGAACCGGGGGGCTTTGATTTCCAGCGGCACGCCTGGTTCAAGCAGCTTGGCGCGGTGGGATACACCCGCACGCCGGTCTTGCTGCTGGATCACGCCGATCCGCCGGGGGTAGAGCGGCTGCGTCACGCGATCTCCCACGCCGTCGCGGAGCGGATCGGCGGCGCGCCGGGGGCCTTTGCCGCCGCCGTCACGGCCGGGGATCGAAGCGCGCTCGACCAAGCCGATGTAGAGGCGCTGCGGCGATCCAACCTCGCGCATTTGCTCGCGATTTCAGGGCTCCATATGGGGCTGATGACCGGGGTGGTGTTCTTTGCCCTGCGCGCTGTGGGCGCGGCCATTGCCCCGCTGGCGCTGCGGCTGCCGCTGCGCAAGATCGCGGCTGTGGGCGCGATGGCGGCCGGGGCGCTCTACCTCGCGCTGTCGGGCGGCGCGGTCGCTACGGAGCGGGCGTTCATCATGGCCATGGTCGTGCTGGGCGCGGTTCTGCTGGACCGACGGGCGCTGACCTTGCGGGCGGTGGCGGTGGCGGCGCTGATCGTGCTGGTGCTGCGACCCGAAGCCCTGACCGGTCCGGGGTTTCAGATGTCCTTCGCGGCCACGACGGCGCTGATCCTGATTTTCCGCGCGCTTCAACGGCACCGATGGGCCCGGCATCCGGTGCTGTCTGTGCTGATCTCATCCTTGGTTGCGGGATTGGCAACAGCGCCTTTCGCGGCTGCGCATTTCAACCAGATCGCGCATTTCGGCCTGCTCGCGAATATCGTGAGCGTGCCGGTCATGGCGATGGTGGTGATGCCGTCGGCGGTGCTTGCGGCGGTCCTGTGGCCGTTTGGGCTCGCCGGGATCGGGCTCTGGGCGATGGAGTGGGGGCTCAGATGGATCTTGTGGGTCGCTCGGACTGTCTCCGATTTGCCGGGCGCGGTCAGCCATGTTCCGGCGCCGAGCGGCTCTGTCCTGCCTCTGCTGGCTTTTGGGGCGCTATGGTCCTGCTTGTGGCAGGGGCGCGCGCGGATCGCCGGGGCGGTGCCCGTGCTGGCCGCGTTCGTCATCTGGGGGCAGGGCACGCGGCCTGATCTTCTGATCGCGCAGACCGGAGGTCTGGTGGGCGTGATGACGGATCAGGGGCGGAGCCTGTCGAGACCCCGTGGGGATGGTTTCGCCGCGCAGCTCTGGCTGGAGAACGATGGCGCCCCGGTCGAACAGGAGACCGCCGCCGAACGCCCGGCATGGAGCTGGGACGGACGGATTGGGCGGGCGACGATGTCGGGGCTCACTGTGCTCAGCGTGCGCGGCAAGACGGCGCTTGGCGATCTGGTGGGGTGCGGCGGCGCCGACATCCTGATCACGAACAGCCTGGCAGGGGAACGCCCGTGCCTGATCTTCGATCCACCCCGGCTGCAAGAAACGGGGGCGGTTGCGATTTCTGTGGGGGCAGACGGGGTGCGGATCGAAACAGCGAAGGCGCGCGCGGGATCCCGGCTTTGGAATACGCCGCAGCCCCCCGCGTCCGCTCCTGATCAGTAGGTGCGGATCAACCCGACCAGGCGTCCCTGAACCTTGACCTGATCATCGCGGAACAGGCGGGTCTCATAGGCGGGGTTCGCCGCTTCGAGCGCCACGGTGCCGCCAGAGCGGCGGATGCGCTTCAACGTGGCTTCCTGATCTTCGACCAGAGCGACAACGATCTCGCCGTCATCGGCGGTGGTGGTTTCCTTGATGACAACGACATCGCCATCGTTGATCCCGGCGTCGATCATCGAATCGCCCTTCACCTCAAGGGCATAGTGTTCGCCGCTGCCAAGCATGCTTTGCGGCACGGCCACGTTGTGCGAGGCGTGCTGGATCGCTTCGATCGGGACACCGGCGGCGATGCGGCCCATCACGGGCAGCTCCGTCGCGGCGGCTTCGACCGTGCGGGCGCGGGGCGGGATGCTGTCGGGGCGATCACCGTCGATCACCTTCGGCGCGAAGCCCTTGGGGGCGGCATCGCTCATGCTGTCCGGGAGGCGGATGATTTCAAGCGCGCGCGCCTTATGCGGCAGGCGGCGCAGGAACCCACGCTCTTCCAGAGCGGTGATAAGCCGGTGGATCCCGGATTTCGACCGCAGGTCGAGCGCGTCCTTCATTTCCTCGAACGAGGGGGGAACACCTTCCTTTTGAAGGCGTTTGTGGATGAAGAGCAAAAGATCGTGTTGCTTCTTGGTCAGCATAGCACACCCGTAGAACAATTTGTGAATGTTCTACGAGTGTTCACGTTTTGTGTCAATGCCCGATGTCGATCACGTCCACCTCATCGCCCTTGGCTGCCTCGGGCGCATGGGGTGGGCGTACGATCAGCACGTTCGAGGCGCTCAGCACTGTCAGGAGCGCGCTGTCCTGGCTGGGGAAGGGCGTGACGCCCTCGGGTCCGGCTTTGGCGCGCATGAAATGCTGACGGGGCCCGTTGGCCTCCATGGGCGCGGTCAGGGGGAGCCGCCGCGTCGCGAAGCTGTGCTCCAGCCCCAGCATGGTGGCGATGACCGGGCGCAGGAACACCTCGCCGCACACCATGGCCGAGACGGGGTTGCCCGGCAGGCCGATCAGCGGCACGTCCTTGATTTGGCCGGCCATCAGCGGTTTTCCCGGCCGCATCGCGACCTTGTAGAACGCCTGTTCCATGCCCAGAGCCGCGGCGGCCTTGCCCACCAGATCGTGATCCCCGACGGAGGCGCCGCCGACGGACACCACCAGATCGGCGTCCTGCGCCAGCTCAAAGGTCGCGATCAGTTGATCCAGCTCATCGGGGGCAATGGGCAACATCCTGGGCTCCGCACCCGTCGCAGAGAGCAGGCCGTGCAGCCCATAGCAGTTCGACGCGATGATCTGGTCGGGGCCGGGCGTTTCTCCGGGCTGGACCAGTTCGTCCCCGGTTGCGATCAGCGCGACAACGGGGCGCCGCCGCACCGGCACGCGGTCGATATTCATCGCTGCGAGCAGCGCGACATCCGCCGGGGTGAGCAGGCGCGGGGCGGAGAGCTCATCGCCGATGCGAAAATCGCCGCCAGCGGGCCGGATATTGGCGCCGTCGCCGGGCGCGGTGATGGTGATCCGGTCGCCCTCGCGGGTGACGTTCTCCTGGATCACGACATGGGCCGCGCCTTCGGGGACGGGCGCGCCGGTGAAGATGCGGACGGCCTTGCCGGGCGTGCAGGGCGCATCGAAGCGCGATCCCGCGGCGCTTTCCCCGATCACGTCGAGCACAGCGCCCGCGGCCGCATCCTGCGCACAGACCGCGTAGCCATCCATGGCCGACGCAGCAAAGGGCGGCTGGTCGCGGCGGGCGGCGACGGGCTGCGCCAACACGCGGCCCGTTGCTTCGATCAAGGACACTTCTTCAATGTCCATCAAGGGGACGAGAGCCCGCAGCCGGGCCAGGGCATCATCGACAGAAATCATGGCGCCACATAGCGGCCGGATTTGCCGCCCTCCTTGGACAGCAGCCGGATGCCGCCGATTTCCATATCCTTCTGCACGGCCTTGAGCATGTCGTAGACCGTCAGCGCGCAGACCGACACGGCGGTGAGCGCCTCCATCTCGACCCCGGTCTGGCCCGAGGTCTTGGTGGTGGCCGTGATCTTGATGCCGGGCAGGTTGTCGTCAATCTCCAGATCAAGCGCGACCTTGGTCAGGGGCAGGGGATGGCACAGGGGGATCAGATCGGGCGTGCGTTTCGCGCCCATGATCCCGGCCAGCCGGGCCACTCCCAGCACATCGCCCTTGTCGGCGCGGCCTTCTTTCACCCGCTTCAGGGTTTCGGGGGACATGATGACATGGCCCTCTGCCACGGCGATGCGCGCGGTGACAGGTTTGGCTGAGACATCGACCATATGGGCTTTGCCCGCGTCATCGAAATGGGTCAGCATCACATCGCTCCATCAGGGGTCAGGGGATTGGCCAGCAGCGCTCGCGTGGCGGCTTCCACATCGTCGTGGCGCATCAGGCTCTCTCCGACGAGGAACGTGCGGGCCCCGTAACGCGCCAGCTCCGCGAGGTCTTCGGGGGTGGAAAGCCCGCTCTCCGCGACAATGGCGCGCCCCGGAGAGACCAGCCGCGCAAGGCGCTTGGTCACATCAAGGGAGGTCACGAAGGTGTTGAGATCGCGGTTGTTAATCCCGATGAGCGGGGTCTTGAGCCGCTCCGCCCGCTCCAGCTCCGCCTCATCGTGAACTTCGGCCAGAACGGCCATGCCATATTGGCGCGCCGCGGCCTCCAGCTCTTCGGCCTGGGCGTCGCTGACCGAGGCAAGGATCACAAGGATCGCATCGGCGCCCCAGGCGCGGGCTTCGGCCACCTGCCAGGGATCGTACATGAAGTCCTTGCGCAGCACCGGGAGGCTCACCGCATTTCGAGCCTGCGTGAGGTATTCGGGCGCCCCCTGAAACGACGGGGCATCGGTCAGAACGGACAGACACGCGGCGCCGCCCGCCTCATAAGCCTTTGCGATGGCTTCGGGGTTGAAATCGGGACGGATGAGGCCTTTCGAAGGGCTCGCTTTCTTGACCTCGGCGATGAGCCCATATCCGGTGCGCCGCGCTTCGCGCAGGCGTCCGGCGAAATCCCGCACCGGACCTGCGTCGCGCGCTTTGGCTTCCAACTGGGCGAGGCTGTGCTTCTCTTTCCCGGCGGCGATCTCTTCCAGCTTATAGGCCTTGATCTTGTCCAGAATGGTCTCTGTCATCGCTCTCTCCCGTCTTTGCCGCCCAGTCTATGGGACTTTCTTCGCGCGATTCCAACCACGTGTTGATACGCGAGAAAGGACGTGATCCGAAAAAGCCACGCCGGGCCGACAGGGGGGACGGGTGCGCCGTTGCGATCACAAGGTGATCGGGGCCTAGCACCGGAGCTGCGCGTTTTTGAGCCTTGGCGCCCCAGAGCAGGAAGGCACAGGGGCGCTGCGCCGCGCGTGCGAGCACCTGGTCAATCAACGGCGCCCAGCCGATCCGATCATGCCCGCCCGCGTCTCCGGCGGGAACCGACAGCGCCGTGTTGAGCAGCAGCACACCCTGTGCGGCCCAGCCCGACAGATCGCCGGTTGCGGGCGCGGCGCCCAGATCGGCTTCCATCTCTGAGAAGATGTTGCGCAGGGACCGGGGAAGCGCGACGCCAGGCGCCACCGAAAAGGCCAGCCCGTTGGCATGGCCGGGGGTTGGGTAGGGGTCCTGGCCCAGGATCACCACGCGCACCGCGTCTGGGGGCACGGCGCTGAGGGCGGCGAAGCGCTGCGGCTCCGTGGGCAGGATGGTGCGATCGTCCTGCGCGAGACGCTTCGCCACGCGGGGCCAGTCCTCCTGCCAGAAGGGCAGATCGTCCCAGCCTGTCAGATCGGGTTTGATCATATCGGCCCCCCGGAGGCGTTGCGGGCGTCCGGGCAGCGTTCAGCCGCCCGAGCTGATCCGCGCCAGCGTTTCCACGGCGCGGGTCGCCGCGCCGCTGTCGATGCTTTGCGCCGCCATCGCGGCCCCGTCGCGCAGATCGCCCGCTTGCCCGGCCACCACGAGCGCCGCCGCTGCATTCAGCAAAACCGCATCGCGATATGCGGAAGGCGCCCCGGCCAGAACGGCCCGCAGCGCGCGGGCGTTATCCTCAGGCGTGCCGCCAATGATGGCCTCGAAAGGATGGACCGGCAGCCCCGCGTCCTCCGGGTGCAGCTCGCGTTCTTCAACGCGGCCATCCTCGAGCGCGGCGACCCAGCTCAGCCCGGTGATGGTCAGCTCATCGGTGCCGTCCGAGCCATGCGCCAGCCACGCCCGCTCCGAGCCGAGCGCGCCCAGCACCTCGGCCATGGGCCGGATCAGATCGCGCGTGAAAGCGCCCGTAAGCTGCCGTTTGACCCCGGCAGGGTTGGTCAACGGGCCCAGCACGTTGAAGATCGTGCGCGTGCCCAGCTCAACGCGAGGGCCACCGACATGTTTCATCGCCGGGTGGTGCATGGGGGCCATCATGAAGCCGATCCCGGCCTCTTTGATCGCGCGTTCCACCAGCTCCGGGCCGACCATGACGTTGATCCCAAGCTGTCCCTGGACGTCGGCGGTGCCGCTTTTCGATGACAGGTTGCGGTTGCCGTGCTTGGCCACGGGCACCCCGGCCCCTGCCACGACAAAGGCGGTCGCGGTCGAGATATTGAGCGTGTGCTTGCCATCCCCGCCGGTGCCGACAATGTCCATCGCGCCATCGGGCGCCGACACCGGAAGGCAGCGCGCCCGCATGGCGCTTGCGGCAGCGGCGATTTCGTCGACGGTCTCACCCCGCGTGCGCAGGGTCATCAGCAGCCCGCCGATCTGGGCGGGCGTGGCGTCGCCCTCAAACAGGATGTCGAACGCCGTGCGGGCATCCTCGGGGGGCAGCGGCCCTTCGGCGGCGGCGGCGATCAGCGGTTTCAGGCGGTCGCTCATGCGGGCTCCAACTGGCTGGAAAAGACGTTGCGCAACATCGCATGGCCATGTTCGGAGGCGATGCTTTCAGGGTGGAACTGGACCCCCTCAATCGGGAGCTCGCGGTGGCGCAGCCCCATGATCGTGCCGTCCTCCAGCTCGGCGGTCACCTCCAGGCAGTCGGGCAGGGAGGCCCGCTCGACGATCAGCGAATGATAGCGGGTGGCCGACAAGGGAGAGGGCAGCCCGGCAAAGGCGCCGGTCCCTCGATGCAGGATGCGCCCCGGCTTGCCGTGGACGATCTCTTTGGCGCGGACCACCTTGCCCCCAAACGCCTGACCGATGGATTGATGGCCCAGGCACACCCCAAAGAGCGGAACACGCGCCTTGGCCGCAGCGTCAATCAAAGGCAGGCAGATCCCGGCCTTGTCCGGATCGCACGGGCCGGGAGACAAAAGGATCGCTTCGGGCGCAAGCGCCATAGCCTCATCGACCGTCAGGGCATCGTTGCGCTCAACCCGGACCTTGGCACCCATCTCGCCCAGATAGTGGACAAGGTTCCAGGTGAAGCTGTCATAATTGTCGATCAAGAGGATCATTTCGCCAGCTCTCCTTCATCCGGTTTTCTCTGGCGCAGGCACGCCGTATAGTTGGCCCCCAGAAGAGCCACGCGGACCGCCGAAGGTCAAGCGGGCGCCGCAAAGGGAGCAGCTCCATGGTCAAGAGCGTATTGGGCGGAATTCTCACCGGCGGATTCGTTTCGGTGATCGGCCTATCGACATTGTCGGTGATGTCAGAGCAGCCTGCTGGAGCGGTGCCGCCTATGGTGCCGCAGGTGCAAAGCCCGGTGACCGGCGCGCCGCAGCCAACCGAATTCGCGCCGTTGATCGCGGCCCCGGATGGCGATGACGCCGCTCCGCAGCCCGAAGCGACCCCAACGGTCCCGGCGCCCAGTGAGGCCGCAACGCCGCCTGCGCTTGAGATCGACACCGGCGCCGTGCCGCAGACCGGTTTAGAGCAGGACAGTCCCGCGCCCATGATGGCCGATACGCCGCCCGCCTCGGGTGACGCGACGGATGCGCCGAACCCGCCCAGCACAGCCCCCGCGGCCCCGACCGCCCCAGAGCCAAGCCCGCGCCCTGCGGCCGATACCGCGGCCGCTCTGGCCCCGGCGGCGGAGCCGACGATGACCGACCCGGCCCCCGTTTCACCAGATCTGCCCGCAGATCGCCCGGAACGCGACTCGCAGGTGCTGGAAAGCCCGCTCTCGCAGGCGCCTGTGGTGCCGCTCCCCGAACAGGATATCGCGATTTCGACCGATCCTGCGCAGCCGGAGGCCTCCGACACCCCGCAGGACAGTTTCATCCGTATTGCCCCGCCCGTCTCAATGGAGCCGAGCGATGAGGCCCCCGCCGAGAAGCCGTCCACCTTCGCGCCCGTGGCGCCGCTGAAATCGGATGCCGGGTCGCTGTTCGACACAGCACCCGAGGAGGCGACGCCCGAAACGCTTCCCGCGCTCGAAGCCTATGCGGCGCAGGCTCCGGCGCCGGATGGCCGTCCGCTTCTGAGTGTCATCCTGATCGACGATGCCCGGATCGGGCTGGGGCCGGACGCGGTCTCTGCACTGCCGATGCAGGTGTCCGTCGCCCTTGAGGCGTCTGGTTCCAACGCGCGGGCTCGAATGGACGCTTACCGTGCCGCAGGGGTGGAGACCCTCGCGCTCGCTGATCTGCCCGAAAGCGGCACCGCCGGAGACCAGCAGATTGCCCTTGAGGCACTGTTCTCGGCCCTGCCGGAAGCCATTGCGCTTCTTGATCCCGGTGAGCTGGGCCTGGGCAATAACCGCGTTGCCATCTCCGAAACGATCACGCGTCTGCAGGATGATGGCCGCGGGCTCGTTGCGCTCTCCAGCGGGCTGGGCGGCGCTTTGCGTGCCGCAGAGAAGGACGGCGTGCCAGCCGCCGCGATCTACCGCGACCTTGACCGCGAGGGGCAGGACGCACAGGTGATCCGCCGCTTCCTTGACCAGGCGGCGTTCCGTGCCCGCAACGAAGGCCAAGTCGTGCTGCTCGCACGCCTGCGGCCTGACACGCTGTCAGCCCTCGATCTGTGGTCGAATGCGGAGCGCGCTCAAGGCGTTAGCCTTGTCCCCGTGTCGGTGCAGTTGCTTGGTCAGGAAAGAGGCCCGCAATAAAGCGACGGGAACATCAGGTCTTCAGTCCTAGCCAGATGGTTCTGCCTTCCTGAACGGGGAGGCGCCGGAAACCGTTGCTTTCCCAAAACCGAAGGGCGCCCACATTTCCCGCATTCACGCCAATATGAATGGCATCGACGTCAAATCGTGACGCTTGTTGCACCCAGTGCTTGAACATCTCGCGGCCAAATCCTCGGCCTTGGACATGGGGGAGCAGGTTCATATGCATGTGGGCGGGATAGGTTTGGACAACCGATTTCGGCGCGGATTCGGGGGTATGGATCATGTGCGATCTGCGTTCATCCGCTGACCATGTGCTGCGCAAAGACATCCGAGGTTTCGGATATGCCTTCCTCAGGCCTGGCCACCACGTTTCTTCGAGAAGGGCGCTGAATTTCAACGTATCCACAGCGCCAACGCAAAACCCGACCACCTGATCCCGCTCTTCGATGACATAAGCCAGCTTTGGTTCGAAAAGCAGATAGGGGGCCGAATAGATGTGGCCCATCATCTTTGGGTCTAAATAGAGGTCGGTGGCGTCTCTCCCTAAGTGGCCGGTTTTCAACGAAATGTTGTAAAACGCGTCCAAGTCGCTCTGAACGGCTTGCCGGATGTCGGCCATGTCGTCGCCCCCTGCACAGAGTACACCGATACGCTAGCAGGTCTCGCGTATTGAGCGAAGGTTCAAGAGGATCTCCTTAAGAGTCCCCGCTGCTGGACTGGCGTGACCGCATTTCGTCATCCGCAGGGCGCAAGTTCCGCAGGAACGCAAGACTCGCACGCAAGACAAAAAAAAAAGACGCGCCCCCGAAGGGGCGCGCCATTTGGATCAGGCGTGGGGCCGGATCAGCTCTTGGCGAGGTTGCGCAGCACGTAGTGCAGAACGCCGCCGTTTTTGATGTAGTCGATCTCCACCCCGGTATCGATCCGGCATTTCAGATCGACATCCTTCACCGATCCATCGGCCATCTTGATCTTGGCGGTCACGATCTGGCCCGGCGTCACGTTGCCCAGCCCTTCGATGCTCACCTCTTCGTCGCCGGTCAGGCCGAGCGTCTTGCGGCTGTCACCGCCGGTGAACTCGAACGGGATCACACCCATGCCGACGAGGTTGGAGCGGTGGATCCGCTCAAAGCTCTCGGCGATGACGGCCTTGACGCCCAGCAGGTTGGTGCCTTTCGCCGCCCAGTCGCGGGAAGACCCGGCGCCATACTGTTCGCCGCCAAAGACGACCAGCGGCGTGCCTTCAGCCTGATAGGCCATGGCGGCGTCATAGATCGCCATCTGCTCGCCGTTGGGGCCTTTGGTGTAGCCGCCTTCGACGCCGTCCAGCATCTCGTTCTTGATGCGGATATTGGCGAAGGTGCCGCGCATCATGACCTCGTGGTTGCCGCGGCGCGACCCGTAGGAGTTGAACTCCCGCGGGGCGACCTGGCGATCGGTCAGGTAGCGGCCCGCCGGGGTGCTTTCCGCAAAGGAGCCAGCCGGGGAGATGTGGTCGGTCGTGACCATGTCGCCCAGCACCGCCATCACGCGGGCATCGACGATATCTTCGATCTCGCCGGGCTCTTGGCTCATGCCCTGGAAGTAGGGCGGGTTCTGGATGTAGGTCGATGCCGCCGGCCAGTCATAAGTCTCACCGCCATTGACTTCGACGGCCTGCCATTTCTCGTCGCCTTTGAAGACATCCGCATATTTGGACTGGAACGCCTCACGGGTGACGGTCTTCTCGACCAGCTCGGAGATCTCGGCCTGGGTCGGCCAGATGTCTTTCAGGGTGACGTCATTGCCGTCCTTGTCCTGACCGATCACGCCGGTGGCCAGATCGATATCCATGGTCCCGGCCAGGGCATAGGCCACGACCAGCGGGGGCGAGGCCAGGTAGTTGGCGCGGACATCGGGGCTGATGCGGCCTTCGAAGTTCCGGTTGCCGGACAGAACGGAGGTCGCAACCAGATCGCCTTCGGCAATGGCTTTGCTCAGCTCGGGCGCAATCGGGCCGGAGTTGCCGATGCAGGTGGTGCAGCCATAGCCCACCAGGTTGAACCCGATGGCATCCAGATCTTCCTGCAGGCCCGCGGCCTCAAGGTAAGCGGACACGACCTGAGAGCCCGGCGCCAGAGAGGTTTTCACCCAAGGCTTGCGATCCAGACCCAGAGCGCGGGCCTTGCGGGCCACGAGGCCTGCGCCGATCATCACGTAGGGGTTCGACGTGTTGGTGCAGGAGGTGATCGAGGCGATCACGACCTTGCCGCTTTCCATCGTGTAGTCCTGACCGTCGACGGCGACCTCTTTGCCCATCGGGCGCTTGAAGGTCTCTTCCATCTCGCGGTGGAAGGCGGTCTTGGCCTCATCCAGAGCGATGTAGTCCTGCGGACGTTTCGGGCCCGAGATGGCCGGAACGATGGTGCCCATGTCCAGCTCAAGCGTGTCGGTGAAGACCGGCGTGTCGCCCGTCTCACGCCACATGCCCTGCGCCTTGGCATAGGCTTCGACCAGAGCAATGGTGTCTTCGTCGCGGCCGGTGGTGGTCAGGTAGCGGATGGTTTCGGCATCGACCGGGAAGAAGCCGCAGGTCGCGCCATATTCCGGAGCCATGTTGCCGATGGTCGCGCGGTCGGCGAGCGGCACATTGTCCAGACCGTCGCCGTAGAATTCGACGAATTTGCCCACAACGCCCTTTTCACGCAGCATCTGCACGACCTTCAGAACGAGGTCGGTCGCGGTGGTGCCTTCGCGCATCTTGCCGGTCAGCTTGAAGCCGATGACTTCGGGGATCAGCATGGAAACCGGCTGGCCCAGCATCGCGGCTTCGGCCTCGATCCCGCCGACGCCCCAGCCCAGAACGGCGGCGCCGTTGACCATGGTGGTGTGGCTGTCCGTGCCGACCAGTGTGTCGGGGTAGGCGACCATCGCGCCGTTCTGATCGGTGTCGGACCAGACGGTCTTGGCCAGATATTCCAGGTTCACCTGGTGGCAAATGCCGGTGCCGGGGGGCACGACGCGGAAGTTTTCAAACGCGGTCTGGCCCCACTTGAGGAACTCGTAGCGCTCCATGTTGCGCTCATACTCGCGATCCACGTTCATCTGGAACGCGCGCGGGTTGCCGAATTCGTCGATCATGACCGAGTGGTCGATGACCAGATCCACCGGGTTCAGCGGGTTGATCTTCTGAGCGTCGCCGCCCAGAGCCTTGATCCCGTCGCGCATCGCGGCCAGGTCCACAACGGCCGGAACGCCGGTGAAGTCCTGCATCAGGACGCGGGCCGGGCGGTAGGCGATCTCGCGGGTGGACTTGCCGCCGTTCTTGGCCCAGTCGCCAAACGCCTTGATGTCGTCGGTGACAACAGTGCTGCCGTCTTCGAAACGCAGCATGTTCTCAAGCACGACCTTGAGGCTCTTGGGCAGGTTGTCGAAATCGCCAAGCCCAGCGGCCTGAGCGCCAGGGATGGAGTAGATCGCGTAATCCTTGCCGCCAGCGGTAAGGGACTGACGGGTCTTGGCACTGTCTTGGCCGACCTGGATGGGCATGGGACACCTCGCTTATACTGTGACTGGGTTGTTTGCCTTCTGCCCCGCCCCGGCGCGCGGAGCAAGGGAAACTCGCGGCTCGCATACCATTGCATACCGATGCTGTCCAGAGCCCCCGTGCTCACACGGACCCTCGCGAGGAGGTGATTGGCACGGCCCCCGCCGCCGGGCTATATCAGAGCTATGATCGACTGGTTCAAATCCCTCACTCTTGCTGTCGTCGCGATCGGGGCGGGCCCATCACTGGACGCGCGGGCGGACGGCCCGGTTCTGGTGGAGCTCTTCACCTCGCAAGGCTGCTCATCCTGTCCGCCCGCCGATGCTCTGTTGGAGCAGCTGGCCATGCGCAATGACGTCATGCCGCTGTCGCTTCATGTCGATTACTGGGACTATCTGGGCTGGCGCGACGCGTTTGCGACGCCGCAATGGACCGCGCGGCAGCAGGCTTATGCTCATGAGCACGGCGCAAAGATGGTCTACACCCCGCAGATGATCGTTGCCGGTGCTCATGCCGTGATCGGGAGCCGGGCAGGCGAAGTGGCTCAGGCGCTTGGCGACTCGCTGCAGGCGCCGGAGGCCGTGTCGATCGCAATTCACGACGGGCGCGCAGTTTTCGATGCGACGTCCGGCATGGGGGCGCTTTGGGTCGATTACGTGCGGTTCTCGCCCAACGAGACAACCGAGATCACCGGCGGTGAAAACGCCGGAGAGCGGTTGAGCTACGTCAACGTGGTGACAAGCTGGGACCGTCTGGCGACCTGGGACAGCTCGGCCCAGCCGCAGATGGAGATCGACCTTCCCGCCGCTGAGGGCGCGGGCGCCGTTTTGATCGTGCAGGAGCCCGGTCCCGGCGCAGTGCTCGCGGTCCGGCCGCTGGACTGATCGGGCGTTATTCGGTGGGGACCTGGCGTTCGGGCTTCCACCGGCGATGGGTCCAGAACCACTGCTCCGGCGTGCGGCGGATGCGCGCCTCGAGCCGCGCGGTCGCCTCCTGCATCATGGTGAGAGGATCGCTGTGCGGGATCGGCGCCTCAATCTCAACGTCAAAGGTCAGACCATCAGCGCGGCGCGTCCCAAAATAGGGCACCAGCAGCGCGTCGCTGCGCAAGGCGAACTCCGCCGCGGCGAGCGAGGTCGGCGCGGGTTTGCCCAGAAAGTCGATGAGCGTGCCTTCTCCGACCCAGACGTCAAACAGCAGCGTGGCCATGCCTCCGGCTGACAGATGGCGCAGGAACCCCATCGTGCCCTTGCGGCCCTGGGCAAAGACAGGCCCCCCGTGATCGGTCATCGTGCGGGCGTAATGGTCATTGAAATAGGGGTTCTTCATCGGACGGTAGAGCCCGCCGATCTGATAGCCACGCGCGATCAATGCGTGGCGCGGAGCCTCGTGATTGCCGAAATGGCCGGTGATGAACAGAACCGGCCGCCCGGCCTGCCGTGCGTCTTCGATGGCATCGAGCCCGGCGCCAGTCGGGGCCTCCTCTGCCATGCGGGCCGGGAAGTCCTGCGGGCTGTAAAGCTCCATCAGGGTGCGGCCGGTATTGTCTGCGACGGCGTTGGCGCGGCTGCGGACCGCATCGAGGGGCAGGTCAGGCTCTATCCAGGCGATCTGGTCCATGGCGCGTTTGCGCCACCCCGCAGCGGGCGCGATGGCCCGGCGGGTCAGGGATCCCATCATCGCCACGCGGCGCGGGTAGGGCAGGCGATGCAGCCCGGCAAGCGCGGTGCGGAACACGGCATTTTGCAGCCATTGGACCGGCGAGCCGGTCGGGGTCTCTTCGCTCATGTGCCTGGCCCTCACAGGTTGGTGCTTTGCAGGGAGCTACGCAACTGGGGGGGGCGGAACAAGGGGCGGACGCACCTTTCGCGGCGGCAGTGTGCCCGAGGATCGCCGGTCAACTGCGGGCAATTCACAGCACGTATAGCCCACGTCTCGGGATCGCATGGGCGAGGCGCCCAAGGATACCGCGTGACGGGCCGCCCGCCTACGCCGTGCTGCGTTTGAGCGCAATCTCTCCGCCATCCGCGAGATCGCGGATCGACTGGATTAGCGCGGCCTGCGCCTCTTCGGCGCTCTCCTGATCGACGGTGCCCGCATCTTCGACCTCTTCACGGATCTGCGTTGCCATCCGTTTCGACAGGTTGTCGAGAATGAACTCCGCCGCTGCGCTGTCGTCGCCGGGCGTGGCCAGACCATAGCCAATCGCGGCGGTCATCTGTTCGGGGTTCAGGAGCTTGACGACCTTGGGGATGTCCAGCGGCTCCACCCGGTCGGGAATGTTGGCGAAGACGAAGAGTGCTTTGCGGACGGCCTGGGCGAAATCGGCATCGTCAGCATCCAGCCCTTCGAGCACCTCCTCCCGGCGGGCGCGGCCCGTGGCGTTGAGCATATCCGCGACGCGGTCCACGGCATCCCGATCAAAGACGGGTGCGGGTGTCGTGCAGTAGTCCGCCACGAGAGCCCTTGCGATTCGCGCGGCCGCCTCGGTCGACAGATCGTCGATCTGCGACGTCATGCAGGCGATCCGCCGGGCGCGATCACCGGGGATGAGCCCCAGCAGCTCCGCCGCGCGGGCGACTGGCAATTTGGAGAGTGTGAGCGCCGCGATCTCGGTGCTTTCGGATTGCAGAATCTCTGATTGCGCCTCGGAGGGCAGGGCGGCGATCCTACGCCAGGCGTGTGTCGGGTCATCCGCACCGGCCTCATTGGCGAGCTTCTCTGCCGCGGCATGGCTGAGCTGATCGCGCAGAACGTCGATCGCGCCATGCATTCCGCCCGTCGCTGTTAGGGCCATCGCCTCAAGCTCTTCGACAAACTCGGCAGCGGCGGTGTCTAGGGTTGCCTGGCTGACCGCGGGTAGAGCCCCCAAAGCGCGTGTGAGTCGGATCTGACTGGGTTCTGGCAAGGACTTGATCGGAAGATCCGCACCGTCCTTGAGCAGTAGCCGTACGATCATTGCCGCCTTCTCGGCGCGAGGTGGCGGGGATAAGGCTTGCAAACCGTCCGTCATGCACATCTCCGTGGCTGGTTCAGCACGGGTAGCAGGGGAGCGGTAAAGGAAAGGTTACGCGTGGCCGCCGTGAGTCACGTCGATGGAGAGCGCGCGCAATTCGGCTTCAAACTGTTCGCTCAGCGCATCGAGATCAGTTGTAAGATCATGCAGCTTTGCGATTTTGTCAGAGATAGACGCGATTTCCGCATCCGTGAATTCGCGATCAGCACGGGAGCCATTGAAAATGGAGCGATCATTGCTCTCTCCAACAGAGCAAACGAAACCATAAACAACGCCGTGTGCGGCTGCCCGGGCCATTACCACGTTATCTTTCGCCTCAGGAATTTCCGACCAGCGAATGGTTCCGGCATTCTCCATTCCCCACCGAAGTGCTGGGTCGAACATCACCAGGCTGTTGTCGGTATATTCATCGCGCCAAGCCGGCGGATAGGTCTGAAACAGGAAATCAGGAGAATGAAACCCGAAGTGAAATGCTGCGGAATAGCCCGACGGGCATTCCCGGCCCAACTCGGTGACCGTCTCTTTGATGGCAATTTGTCGTTCCATGGCGCCTCGGAACTCCTCTTCACGGTTGCACCGCCGTGACGTTTGCAGCTAGGAGATGTCAAGGTTGAAAGTACGTCAATCTTTCTTTTCCGGCAGGTTCGGCAGGTACGGATCAGGATATGTTGTGGGTCAAGTGTTGAAAACCGAGGAACTGGAACAGCTTTCTCCCGTTGGGTACCACATTGCCCTTCGGATTGGCTTTGCGTTCCCGTTGGTCGAGATCAACGAATGGCCTCATCGTTGGATCGCGCATTACACGATGCAGCGACTCGTTTTGCGAGATCCGGTCATGAGATGGGTCTACGGCGAGACCGGTGCGATTCGCTGGAGCGAAATTGACGATCCCGACCCACATCGCGTTCTGGCCCAGGCTCATGCCTTCGGATTGCGCTATGGTGCTGCTGTGGCTTGCCGTGATGAAGGCCCGCGCGGGATGCGCTCTTTTGGGATTTTTGCCCGTTCCGACAGGGAGTTCAGGGATGAAGAGCTTGCGCCGCTGCTCGACCATGTGACCTCTCTCCACATAGAGCGGGCGCCGCCCAAAAACCTCACGGCCGCGGAGCTCGAAGCGCTCGGTATGGTCAGTGAGGGCTTGCGTCAAAAGGAAATTGCCTATCGACTTGGGGTAACCGAGGGCGCCGTGAAACAGCGCCTGCGCAACGCGAAGACCAAGTTACAGGCGCAAACCGCGGCGCAAGCCGCGACGATGGCGCGTGATTTCGGATTAATCTGAGCGCTTCGGCGCTCACAAAGAGCATTCGTTTGGTTGGCGTAAATAGCACACGCTAACGTTTTTTTGTCGCTTGATGGTCGCAACCTCTGGGTGCGCATTGTGTTGGTTAACATCTTATTAAGACGTCGTCCCGAAAAGGTGAGGGCGCAGGCAACACTACGGGGGTAGTAAAAATGAAACTTCACGTTTTCGATCTTTCCACCGCACACGAACATGGAACCGTGCTTTGGGATTTCCTGAGATTGAGAAAGAAATACTTCGTCGATGAGCTGGGGTGGGACATTCCCCACGATGATCAGGTCGAGATGGATCAGTACGATACGCCGCAGGCGTTCTATTCGGTGATCACCCACTTGGGAGAGGTTGTCGGCGGCGCCCGCTGCATGCCGACTACGTCGCGTTGGGGCTCCGCCGGCTACATGCTGGGCGATGCTCGCGCCGGGCTGCTGCCCGGTATTCCCGAAACCATCGTGCCTGCTGGCTACGAGGGACCGGGCATTATGGAGGCCACGCGGCTGGTGATCGAGGATCACCTCAACGCGGCGGAGCGCACAGAGGTGCTGGATCTTCTGGTGGAGGGGATCGTGTCGGAATCGCTCAACCGCGGTGCGCACCGGATCATCGCGCTGAGCCATGTGACGTTGGTGCGTGCGATCCGCAAGCTGGGATACGATCCCGAGCAGTGCGGCCCGACCTATCGCGATCCCAGCTCCGGCAAGCCGCACGCGGTGCTCACGATGGAGCCGTGGAAGGTTGGGGAGCGGCCCAAGGCTGCGCCCGTCGCTGCCTGATACGGATCGCTCACCTGCGGCGCATCGGGAGGACGCCGCACGGTAGATGCGAATAAGGGGTGCGCCTTGGCGCACCCCTTTCCTATGATCTGGATCGCATGTTCTGCGGTCGCTCAGTAGGGGTCAGCTTTCGCCGAAGACCCGGCCAAAGATCACATCGACGCGGCGCGTGTGGTAGCCCATGTCGAACAGCCCATCGAGCTCCTCGGCGGTAAGCGCCTTGGACACGTCTTCATCGCGGCCCAGAAGCTCGCGCAGATCCTCGCCTTCGTCCCAGACCTTCATCGCATTGCGCTGCACCATCTTGTAGGCGTCTTCGCGGCTCACGCCCTTTTGGGTCAGGGCCAGCAGCACGCGCTGCGAGTTAACCAGCCCGTGGGTGCGGTTGAGGTTGTCCATCATCCGCTCCGGATAGACGACCAGTTTCTCGATCACCATGGCCAGGCGGTGCAGGGCGAAATCCAGCGTGATGGTCGCATCGGGGGCAATCCCGCGCTCTACGGAGCTGTGAGAGATGTCACGCTCGTGCCAGAGGGCCACGTTTTCCATCGCCGGGATCACGGCCATGCGCACCAGACGGGCGAGCCCGGTGAGGTTCTCCGTCAGCACGGGGTTGCGCTTGTGCGGCATTGCGGACGAGCCCTTCTGGCCCTTGGAGAAGAACTCCTCGGCCTCCTGAAGCTCCGTGCGCTGCATGTGGCGGATCTCAATGGCGATGTTTTCGATGCTCGACGCGATCACGCCGAGGGTGGCGAAGAACATCGCGTGGCGATCGCGCGGGATCACCTGGGTCGAGATCGGCTCAGGCCGCAGGCCCAGCTGGTCGCAGACATGCTCTTCGACGGCCGGGTCGATATTGGCAAAGGTGCCGACCGCGCCGGAAATGGCGCCGGTGGCGATTTCCCAGCGGGCTTTTTCCAGACGGTTCTTGTTGCGCTCCATCTCCGCGTAGAAGCGGGCGAAGGTCAGGCCCATCGTGGTCGGCTCCGCGTGGATGCCGTGGGAGCGGCCGATGCGCAGGGTCATCTTGTGCTCCATCGCGCGGGCCTTGAGCGCGGTCAGCACGCGGTCCATCCCTGCGAGCAGCAGATCGCTGGCGCGCACGAGCTGGATGTTCAGCGTGGTGTCGAGCACATCAGAGGAGGTCATCCCCTGGTGAACGAAGCGGGCTTCTTCGTTGCCGATGATTTCGGCCAGGTGGGTGAGGAAGGCGATCACGTCATGTTTGGTGACGGCCTCGATCTCGTCGATGCGGGCCACGTCGAACTCCACGTCCTTGGCCTTCCACACGGCGTCGGCGTTGGCTTGCGGGATCACGCCCAGCTTGGCCTGGGCGTCGCAGGCATGGGCCTCGATCTCGTACCAGATGCGGAACTTGGTCTCCGGGGTCCAGATCGCGGTCATCTCGGGGCGGGCATAGCGGGGGATCATGGCAGCGGCCTCTGTTCATTGCGTCGCGCCTCTCTTAGGCTTGGACCCCGGTATGGGCAAGCGGGCGAAGCGATGTCGGTGATCTCTCCCTTTGAGGGCGACTGGATTTTGGAGCGCGTGGTGGACGACCGCCGCGCGGGCCAGACGAGCCGGTTTGAGGGGCGTGCGGAGGTCAAGCTGGAGGGATCCGGGGCGGTGCTGCTTGAAAGCGGCAGGTGGGTCGATGGTCCCTATCGTGGGCTGGGCGGGGAGCGGCGCTATCTCTGGCAGGCAGATGGCGCGCGGATCGCCGTCTTATTCGATGATGGACGTCCGTTTCATGTCTGGGATCCCGCGCAAGGAGGCGATTGTGTACCCCATTGGTGCGATCCGGACACCTATGAGGGGCATTACGATCTGGCGCTCCCGGATCACTGGCGCGTCACCTGGCAGGTGCGCGGCCCGGCCAAGGATTACAGGATGGAGACGCTCTACCGGCGCTAACACGCTTGCACGTGCAGCACCGGTGGTGCAGATTGTCGCGGATCAAACGAGAGGAGGAGCCGATGGCTCGAGTGATGAATGACGCGGTGCTGACCGAGACCTTCGGGGCTCAGGACGGCGCCCTGAAACTGGCCAAGCAGGTTGCCCTCGTCATCGCGGGTATCGCGCTGCTGGCCCTTGCCGCGAAGATCAAGGTGCCGATGTGGCCCGTGCCGATCACCATGGGCACGTTCGCCGTGCTGGGTGTCGGGGCGGCCTATGGCCCGCGGCTCGGGCTGGTGACGATCCTGGGCTACCTGGCCGTTGGTGCTCTTGGCTATGACGTGTTTGCCGGGTCTTCGGCGGAGAAAGCCGGTCTGACCTATATGATGGGTGGCACCGGTGGCTATCTGGTTGGCTACGCCCTGGCCGCGGTCGCCCTAGGCTGGTTTGCCCGTCAGGGCTGGGATCGCTCGGTGGGCAAGATGGCTGTGGCCATGCTGATCGGCAACGCGATCATCTATGTCCCCGGCCTGCTGTGGCTGGGCCAGCTCTATGGCTGGGATCAGCCGATCCTGGCCTGGGGTCTGACCCCGTTCCTGATCGGTGACGCGGTGAAGCTGGCTCTGGCCGCTCTGCTGCTGCCTGCCGCCTGGAAACTGGTGGGCGACGCCCGCAGCTGATCGATTACGATTGCGGGAAGGCGCGGCACCCTGACGGGCGCCGCGCCTTTCTTGTTTTCTGGGCTCTGCGGTGATGTGAGCCCGCGCGGCTCGGCGGTATCACGGGTGGAGAGATGCGCCTCCGGCGGAGGTATTTGCCGCAAATAAGAAGATGGGGGGCGGCGCTCAGGTGCCGCAGAAGGTGCGCGTGACTTCTTTGCCAGCCGGTGCGGCTTGAGTGAGCGGATCGCTGGCCTTTCGGGGGGCGAACGGGGTCGTGGCGGCCGCCAGCAGGGTTTCGAACGGGGCGAAGTCGTCGGTGACTGCGGCGGTGATGGCGGACTCAATCTGGTGGAGACGGGGCACCATGGTCGGGTTGGCCTGCGCCATCTGGGGCGCGGGGTCGTGGCCGATGGTCCGTTTGCGCCACCGGTCGCGCCATTGAGCGCCTTGCGGTCCGGGCAGGCTGTCCGGATCGGTGAGGCTGGCGAAGGTCTGGGTGAAATCGAGCCGTTCCTCGGCCATCAGTGCCAGCAGGTCTTCGATCAGAGGCACATCGTCCGGGGTCGCGTCCGGCAGGCCGAGCTTGGCTGCGAACCGGGCCAGCCAGGCGGTGCTGAACCTATCGAAGAAGCTGTCGATCAGGGATTGGAAGCGGGGGATTGCGGCGTCGCTATCGGGCATCAGCGGAAGGAGGGACGATCCGAGCTGCGCAAGGTTCCACGCCGCGATGGCAGGTTGGTTGCCATAGGCATAGCGCCCTTGCCGGTCGATGGAGGAGAACACCTGCATCGGGTGATAGCTTTCCATGAAGGCGCAGGGGCCGTAGTCGATGGTTTCGCCGGAGATCGTGCAGTTGTCGGTGTTCATCACGCCGTGGATGAACCCGAAGGCCATCCAGCCCGCGATCAGATCGGCCTGGGCTTGCACGACATGTTCGAGCAGATCTTCGGGGCCGGAGGCCTCGGGGGCGTGGCGATTTATGGCGTACTCTGTCAGAGCGGCGAGCGCCTCGGTGTCGCCGCGCAGGGCAAAGAACTGAAACGTGCCGACCCGGATGTGGCTGGCGGCCACGCGCATCAGAACCGCGCCGGGCAGGGGGCGTTCGCGCAGGACCTGTTCCCCGGTCGTCGCCATGGCGAGGGCGCGGGTCGTGGGCAGGCCGAGCGCGTGCATGGTCTCGCTCATCAGGTACTCGCGCAGTACCGGGCCGAGCCAGGCCTTGCCGTCTCCGCCGCGGGAGAAGGGCGTGCGGCCGGAGCCTTTGAGCTGAAGATCGAAGCGGGCTCCATCGGGGGCGATCTGCTCCCCCAGGAGCAGCGCGCGGCCATCGCCAAGCTGCGGAACCAGGTTGCCGAACTGGTGCCCGGCATAGGCCTGGGCTAGCGGATCCGCGCCGGGGGGAACCGCGTTGCCTGCGGCGATGTCCGCCGTGATCTCGGCAGGGTCGAGGCCCAGCCGATGGGCCAGAGCCGCGTTAACCTTCAGCAGGCGCGGCGCCGGAACCTGCGCGGGCGGCTGTCGGTGGAACATCCGCGCGGGCAGGCGCGCATAGCTGTTATCGAAATTCCAGCCCGTCACAGCAGCCGGGTGGCGCGGATCGCGCCAGGGTCGGCCACGAAACCCGCGCGGCGGATCAAGGCGGAGACAGGGGCGTTGCCGTGGGGCAGCTCCACATGGATGGCCTTGATGCCGCCTTCGCGCAGGCCGCGCGATACGGCGCGCAGCGCTTCACCCGCAAGCCCGCGGCGCCGCACGGAGGGGCGAATATACATGTCGACGATCCGCGCTTCGGGAGCGGCCAGGGGCACGGACCAGCCAAAGGTGATGGCCAAATAGCCCACGGGGGCCCGGGCCGGGCCGAACAGATAGGCGGCTCCTTCCGAGCCTCCGGCACAAAGCGGCGCGTAGCCCGCGCGCAGCGTCTCTTCCTCGTAGTCGGCGCCCGCTTCTTCGGTGCGCCGGAGCGCGAGCGAGATCAGCAGATCGAGGTCTTCGGGCTGGCAGAGATGATAGGCGGTGGACATGCGGGCTCCTTGCGGCTTATCCGTGCCTGTCACGGCGCAGGGTCAATGGCAAGCGACGGTGCAACCGCGCGGGTCAATCGCCCCGTTTCCGCCGATCAGGTGAGGCCGTTGAGAACTGCGGAAGGGGGCCGCCTTTTCCGCACAACTGATATGAGGGATCGCGCCCATGGCTGGTTTCGCCCATGATCTTTATCTTGCCCGCCACGGGCAGACGGAATGGAACGCGGTCCAGCGGATGCAGGGGCGGCTGAACTCTGCACTGACCCCCAAGGGGCGGCAGGAGGCGGCGCGGCTGCGTGCGATCCTTGATCCGCTCGACCTGAGCGGGCTGGATTTGCGGGTGAGCCCGCAGGGGCGGGCGGTGCAGACCGCTGCGATTGCGCTTGGGCACCGCGAAGCCCCGCTGCGCACCGATGATCGCCTGATGGAGATCGACGTGGGCGCATGGTCCGGCCTTTACATGCACGAGATGCGCGCGCAGCGGCCCGATCTGTTCTCGGACGATCCTGCGCAGCGGTTGGCATGGTATGACGCCGCTCCGGGCGGAGAGGGATTCGACGGGCTCAAGGCGCGCTGCGAAAGCCTGATGGCTGATCTCAAGGGGCCTGCGGTTCTGATCGCCCACGGGATCACGATCCGAATGCTGCGCAGCCTTGCACTTGCGGGCGATACATCGCGGTTCGGGGACGCGCCGGGGATTGCACAGGGCGTGGTTTACCACTGCAAAGACGGTGTGCTGAGCGTGCTTGCACCCGATTGATCCCTGCGCTATCTGGGCGCCCGGCGGGTGGTTAGCTCAGTTGGTAGAGCGTCTCGTTTACACCGAGGATGTCGGGGGTTCGAGCCCCTCACCACCCACCAGAAATCCCGCCTGCAAGGGCGTTCACCATGATCCCCAGATAGTTCCCGACCGCGTAGCCGATGATCGCAATCGCGATTCCCGGCACCAGCAGCGCGCGGTTGCGCAGGGCGCCCGCGATCACCGGGATGAAGGGCACGGACATGACCGAGGCCCCGGAGGCGATCAGGAACGTGTCCCGGTCGATGCCCATCAGGCGGCACAGGAGTGCCTGCACGATCATGGCGCCGAAGATCACGAACAGGAAATAGCCCGCAAGGCTCAGATCCATCCTGGCCAGCACCGTGGTGTCGAGCGTGGTGCCCGTGGCGAAGCCGAAGATCAGGATGAACACCATGCCAAGGTGAAAGCTCGTCTTCACTTTGTGAAGCTGCGGGATGAGCGATCCGATTAGTCCGAGCGTCGTGATCGACAGGATCACGGCGACAGAGGACAGGGACTCGGGCGCCAGCTCCCCGACCAGCACCGACAGCCCCACCACCACGGCGGCCGCGACCAGCACCAGGGCAGAGCCCGCCAGCGTGGAGCGCTGCAGGAGGGTCCGGTAGGCGCCCGCGCTTTCATCCGCCAAATGGGCCATGGCGCTTTCCTCGGCGGAGTGCGTGGCCTCATAGGGCGGCAGGATCAGCCCGGCCAGCCGTTGGCCGACTAGCAGGATCACAAGCATGTAGACGACCGAAAACACGATGTCGTAGGTGATCATCGTGGTGAAGATCGTCGGGTCTCCGTCGATCGCGCTGTTGATCGCGCCCATGTTGATATTGCTGCCCGTGTAGGCGCCGACCGACAGCGCGGCCACCTGCGGCAGGCCATCGACCGTGCCGCTGAACAGGATCGTGCCGACGAGCGCGGTGACCACCACTGCCACAAAGGCGGCGACGATCGCGCGCAACGCACCGCCTGCGTCCCTCAGCGCGGTGCGGATATTGGCGGCAAAGATGATCAGCGGCAGAGCCAGGGCGACGCTGACCTCGATCACGGTCTGTTGCAGGTCGCTCCCCCAAAGCGCCTGCGTGTCGAGGGTCAGCGCGCAGATGAATCCCAGCAGGAACACCAGCGGCACAACGCCGATCCGGTCCAGCACCGAAATGCGCTGCGCGGCCAGGATGGTGAGCAGCGGGACGACTAGAAACAAGAGAGCCATGGAGATTACGCCTCGAAGGGCACGCCAAACAGCGCGGCGGTGCGGGGGTTGAGCATCTTGCCCTCTGGGTCGATTTGGGCGCGGACGGCTTGGAAGTCGCCAAAGCGGGGATAGAGCCCGGCCAGTTGCTCCGCACTGAGCGAGTGCAGCTTGCCCCAGTGGGGCCGCCCGCCATGGGCCCGCAGGATCGGCTCTGCCAGATCGAACAGGGTCTGATGGGTTTCATTTTGGGCCGTATGGACGGCGATCGAGCAGCGCGGACCGCCCTGGAACGGGCTCAGCCAGGCGTCATCGGTGGCGATGAAGCGGACTTCCATCGGGAAGAACGTGTCGGGGCGGCTCTCCATGGCCGCGACCACCTCGCGCAGGGCGTCCTGCACCTCCTCGGCGGGCAGGTGGTATTCCAGCTCGTGCATCTTCGTTGCGCGCGCGGTTGAAAGCAGCTTCCACGAGAGATCGGTTTCGTCCTCGATCAGGCCGGAGCCGTCGACCTGCGTCTTCACATAGGTCTCAAACGCCTTCTTGCGCAGCCAGGGTGCCCAGCCAAGAACGTCCCGCAACGTCTTGAATGTGCTGATGAAGTCCTCATCCTTGCTCGGGGCGCGGCCTTCCGGTTCTCCGTCGAAATGATCATGGGTGATGAGCGCGCAATAGCCGGTATGTGGCAGAACGTAGAATTCGAAATACGGATGCTGCGCGGCGCGCTCGTGCATGGTTTCGATCGCCTCGTCGAGCGGGACGAGGAACACCTTGCGGTTCAGTGCAAAACGCGGAGCCATGTCGAGCGTGACCTGGGTCAGAATGCCCAGCGTGCCAAGCGACACCTGCCCGGCGGCGAACAGATCGGGGTCGCTCTCTCGGGTCACATCGCGGAACTCTCCGGACGGGGTCAGCAACCGGAACCCGCGCAGCCGCGCATGGAGGGCGGGCAGATCGCGCCCGGTGCCATGGGTGGCGGTTGAGAAGCTCCCGGCAAGCGTCTGCACGTCGATATCGGGCAGGTTCGGGAAGGCGAGCCCTTCGGCATCGGCCTCCATCGCGGCCTGCCTGAGGCGGGTGCCTGCGCCAAATGTGGCGGTGCCCGCCTGAGGGTCGGCGTCTATAAGCCCCGACAGGCGGCTGGCATCGACCATGAGATCTTCGGTCGGCACGATGTCGATGAAGGAATGCCCGCTGCCCACCGGCCGTACGCGCCCCGGCCAGGCGGCGATCTTGGCGGCCAGTTCGTCTTCGCTGGTCGGCGTGAAAATCTCGCGCGGGGTGGCGCTGTGCAGACCCGACCAGTTGCGCCAGACCCGAGCGCCGTCGGTGGGCATGGGGGCGGGGGGCTGATCCACGGAGAAGTCCTTGGCAAGCCATCGGCCCTGCAAAGCGGCGGGCACGGCGATGGCGGCTCCGGCCCCAAGGGCCAGGGTCTTGCGACGAGTCAGGGTCATTGAGGCTCTCCGGTGGACATGAAGGTGATCAGCGCGGCCAATTCGTCCGGGCTGCAATCGTTGCACAGCCCCATGGCGGGCATTGCGCCGTATCCGTTGCGGGCAGAATGCAGCAACCCGGCCTCGCCGCGGGCCTTGAGCCGGGGCTCCCACGCGGCGAGATGCCCCGCGAGCGGAGCGCCGGTGCCCGGGAGGGCGTGGCAGCTGATGCAGGAGCGGTCATAGATCGCGCCCAGCTCGGGATCGAGAGGGTGCAGGCGCTCCGCCCGTGCGATGTCTTCGGGGCCCGGCTCAAGGTCCGGCTCCGGCCACATCAGAAAGGCGGCTCCGGCGATCACGGCGATGGCTGCGATTGCGATCAATGCCCTCATGCAGGGTCTCCTTCCGGGGTGTCATCGGTGAGGTACAGCGCGAGATAGGCCTCAAGCGCGCGTAGGGATTCGGTCATGTAGGCGGCGCGGCGCGTGCCGTCTTGCAAGATCATCAGCTCTTCGAAGGACAGGACCATCTGCACGGCAATAGCGGCGACGGTTTTCGGGGTGCCGCCGTGGAAGCCGTCTTTGCCCATTTCCCACCGTTCCGCCAGGAAGCTTGCGATGTCGTGGTTGAAATCATGCGACAGCCCCTGCGGTCCGCGCCGCGCGGCAATGAGCACAAGCAGGGGCCGGTAATAGGGGTGCTCTTCGAGAAAACGGCGGATCAGTTGCAAAACATCCGCAAGCCGCGCGCGCCACGATCCGGGGCGGTCCACTGCTTGCTCCATAGCATCTTTCAGCTCGGCGGCGGCCTGCAGGTAAAGCTCATCGACGAGGTCATCGGGGGTCGGGAAATAGCGATAGATCGAGCTGACCGGGATGCCCGCGCGCGCGGCGACGAGGTTGGCCGACAGATCGCCCGGCGGGTGATCCGCCAGCACCTCTACGGCAGCGCTGAGGATTTCGCGCACCCTCTGGCGGGCACGCGCCTGCTTGGGTGTGGCACGGGTGTGCAAGGTCAGCGGCAGATCAGCCTGATCGTCGCGCATTTCGGGTTCTCCTCCTGCCGGTCAGCGTAGAACGCGGAGCTGGTCCAAAGAAGAATAAAATTCCGAAATGCGCGTCGATCCGTGAGTGACGTTGCGTTGGAAGATTGGAGCCCGGACGCATGCCGGGCTCCGGTGGCGCTCTGGATTTGGCCGTCTTACGCCCGCTGGGAAGGGGCCTGTGAAGTATCCAGGAGCGCGCTCAGACGCTGCGCTAGCGGCAGCCGCGTTGGGCGTAGGCGCGGTTCAGAACGTCGAGCCGCTGCGTTGCATCTACTCCGGTGATGTCTTCGGCCAGGGCTTCTACACTGTTGGTGATGAGCTTTTCCTTCTCATCGGTGAACAGGTTGTCGACCGACGCCGCCAGGCTGTCGATCGTGGCGTCATCCCGGACTTGGGTATAGCGGCCGATCTCGCGCGCCAGATCGGTGCAGCTCATGGTCGAGACGGGAATGGCGTTCGGATCGCTGCAGGCAGAAAGGGCCAGGCCAGCCAGAATGGCGGCGGTCAGGATCAGGGTCTTCGTCGGTGTCATTGAGTTTTCCTTATGACGTGGGTGCCGCGGCGGAATTGCCGGGCGGGAGGATGAGCGGCGCCCGCTTGTAGGGCGGATGCCGAAGAGGGGTGATGGACCGGCGGCGGCGCTTAGAGCGCATCCATCCAGGTGCGGATCCGCTCCAGAACGGAGGGCAAGATCGTGGTTTCGATCTCCCCGTATTCCGATGGCAGGCCGGTCTCAGCGGGTTGGAACAGGTGATTGACACCTTCGATCGTTTCGACCCTTGAGCGCGGGTGGCGGAGCGCGGAGCGCATGACCGGCGCTTCATAGCGCGCGGCGACCTGCAGATCCTTTTCACCGAACAGCGCCAGCACCGGCACATTCAGCGCCCGGAGCGAGACGGTCGGGTCGTTGGTCGCCTGGCTGACGCCCCAGCGGTTTCCGTACTGCGCGAGATAGGCCTGACGGCTGCTCCGGCCGAGTCCCTTGGACTTGAGATAACTATTCAATTCCTCGCGGATCTCCGGCAGCGGGGCGGGGCGGGCGAGGATGCGGCTGGCCTGCTCAATCACCTCCTTGGCTTCTGCGATCTCGTCCTCGTCGACGCCTTGCGCGCGGGCGATATCGGCCACTTGGGTGGCGAGCACATCCGGCAATGTCCGGCGCCCGGAGCCCGCCAGGAAGACCATAAAGGCAGGATCGACCTGCGCCGCGGCGAACGGGGCGATTTCGCCGCCCTCGGAATGACCGATGAAACCGATTGCGGTCTTGTCGATCTCCGGGCGGCTTTGCAGGTAGCGGAACGCGCCAGCGGCATCGTCGGCAAAGTCAGGCAGCGCCGCATCCTCGTAGGAGCCGGTGCTTTCTTCGGTGCCGCGATCATCATAGCGCAGCACCGCGTAGCCGGCCCGTGTCAGGTAATCCGACAGAACCAGGAACGGCCTATGGTCGGCCACGCTTTCATTGCGGTCCTGCGGGCCGGATCCCGAAATCAGCGCGACGGCTTTGAACGGGCCACCCGATGGCGGCATGGTCAGCTCTCCGGCCAGTGTGACGCCCGGTCCACCGGCGAAACTGACGGTTTCAATGCGGTAGGGGCGGTCCTTTGGATCCTGGGGGCGCGCCTGACCAGAGCCGACAAGGCCGCAGGCGGACAGGAGCAAAGCGGCGCACAGACCGCAGGTTGCAAGCCCGCGCGAGGGCGTCCGGCGGTCGGGCCGGGATTGTCTCATCGGAAGGGCTCTGCGCAGGCGCAGGGAAAGGGGTTGGAATGTCACAAGATGTCTCCTGATCGGTGTTGTCTCGATCAGATGTGGCCTTGTGCCTCCGAGTCGTCGTCCGCTCCCTCACGGTCGGACAATGATTTTCGATATCCGGTCGGGGTTTGGCCCGTCACCCGCTTGAACGCTGTGTAGAAGGACGAGCGGGAGTTGAAGCCGACATCATAGGTGATCGTAAGCACCGTTTCGTCCGTATCGGAGAGCCGCCGCATGGCCTCTGCGATCCGGTGGCGGTTGACGAAGTCGAAGAAGCTTTCCCCGATCACCTCGTTGAGCGTCTGAGAGATGTAGTTCGGAGACGCCCCGACATGGCGCGCCAGACTCCACAGCGACAGGTTGGCGTCGCGGTGCAGCTTGTCCGTCTCCATCGCCGCGCGCAGCTTGCGTTCGATCCGCGCCGAGGCCTCGGGGCTGAGGGCGGATTTCTCATACTTCTCCGCGGACTTTTCGGGGCTGGAACCGGAGGGCTGATCGGGCAGGGGGGCAGGCTCGGGCTCGGATGGGGCAGGGACCAAAGCGGGCCTTTGGCGAAGCCCCCAGAATGTGGTCGCCACCACCATGGCGAGTCCCGCGAGGCTAAGCGCGGCCTGCGACAGAAGCTGACGCTCGGGCGTGATCTCATTGCGCACCGACATGATCTGCGCGCACCAGAACAGCAGGCCAAGCCCTCCGATAATATAGATCCAACGCAGCTCATGCTTTTCCGTGCTGGCGTAGAAATCCTGAAGGCGGCGCCGATAGCGCAGCAGGCGGCGCATGATGAGGTAGAGATAGACCAGCAATTGCGCAAACATCGTCAGAATGACCAGCAGCAGGAGCGCGAGGATCGCCATCTGCCACGCGGTGAAGTCCTGGCTGATCTCCGCCTCGGACAGGAACAAGAGATCCCGTGAGAAGAACGCCACTAAGATGGCTGCGACCAGCCCCAGAACGGGCAATGCGGCATGCCGCCAAGGGTGCGGGGGAATTCGCGGCTGCGTGGATGTCAGCATGACCACGTAGAGCCAGAAGGCCGGAGCGATGCACAAGCTGGTGGCGATCCCGACGGCGGCAAGCAGCGGCTCGAACGCCTCTTGCTGCGCTGTGCTCAGGGCGCGGCGCACGATATCGGGTAGGTTGTTGACCGCGACGATCAGCAGAAAGGCCGCAAAGCTGCGTGCCACATGCGGGTAGCGCTGCTGGTTCAGCGCGAGCGTCGCGCCAAAGAGCGAGATCACGACCGTTGCCGTGGTGATCAGGTCTACGAAAACGTCGTCCATCCGCACTCTCTATCAAACCCCGGAGCGGTCGCCATCCGTTAGAGCATATCGCGTGTCCGGATCGTCAATAAATGTCCGTCCGTGAGGGATTGGACGACACACAGCCTGCTTTTGCAGAGCAAGGGGGCATCAACAACTCAATCAAGGATCATGAGATGACGAGAACGGTTTGGGTCGCAGCGCTGATCTTCTGCGCGACAGGCGCATATGCAGAAGGAACCTGGACGTTTGGCCTGATCGGCGGAGGCACGAAAGGCGTCTATGTCGGCGAGGACGATTACACCTACGGAGTAGTGCCGATGTTGTCCTACGACACGGAACGGCTCCATATCGGGCTGGACGGCGTGTCCTATGAGGCTTTTGACTACGGGATCGGGACCGTCAGTCTTTCGCTCGGCTATCGCGGGGCGCCTGACTTTCCCGACAAGGATCTGTTCAAGGGCCTCAAGCGGGATGGCGCCGTCGAGGCGGGCATCGGCACGATGCTCAATTTCGGGGATGCCTATCTGGGGTTGGACGTGAGCAAGGACATCACAGACGCCCATAAAGGTACCGAGGCGACGGCAACCATTGGGTATGTGCTTGATGCCGGGGCGTTCCAGGTGGATATAGCGATCGGGGCGAAGTACCGCGACGCGAAGCTTAACCAGTATCTCTACGGTGTGACCGCGGCGGAAGCGACATCGGTTCGGGCGGCCTACACCGCCGAGAAGACGACGACCGGCTTTGCCTCTCTTACGGTTGGCTATCCGATCACCGACAGTGTGACGCTCATCGGCTCCGTCGATTACGAAGATCTTGGAAAGAGTGCGGAAAGCCCTCTCGTCAAAGAGCAGCATCCGGTGTCGTTCGGGCTGGGGGCCATCATGCGGTTCTGAGGGCGCGGAGGCGGCGGGCGATCCCTGCGGGCCTCAGTCTCTGTGTGACCTCGGAAGCCCCCTCCATGGCCGCTGTGGCGGCCATGGAGGACCTGGTTTCAAAATGCCCGGCTGACATGGCTGTCAGCCGGGCATTGAATGCGGCGGCGCGATCAGGCCGCGCGTTCGGGCAGCTCGAGCCCCAGCCATTCCGTGTAGAAGGCGTCGATATCCGGCTCGAAGTCGTGGATCACAGGATACCAGGGCGTGGGCGCTTCGACATCAAGCAGATCACCGGATGCGGGGCAGTAGTATTCCCGGATCACCTGCCAGTCGGTGGAGGGCGCCATGAGACGGGGATACAGCTCTTCCATGTCCTCGGCGGTTTCCCGGACCCGCATCACGGCGTGGAGCTTCCAGTTCTCCTTCCAGTCGCAGAACTCGTAACCGGCCAGCGACTTGACCACCCATTTCTTGTCCGAGGCCCGCTGCACGATGAACAGCTTCGGCCCCAGAGGCAGGATGATCCGGTCTTTCCACGGCACCTGCTCCTGCAGCACTTCGATGTATTTCACAAAGCGGTCCCCATCCTTGGGCGTGGACAGCATGGTGTGCAGCGTATCGCGGTCGATCGAGCCATCGACCAGGTCTTTGATCTTTGCCTTTGTGTAAGCCATTTCTTTACTCCTTTTGGAAAAGGGGGTGCGCCACAGGGAGGCTGCGGCGCACCCAAGGGATCTTATTCCTCGACGAACTGGACGGTTTTCACGTCCGGCAGCTCGGAAAGGTCCATCGAGTATTCGCGGCCATAGGAGGGGATCGGCAGATCCTCTTCCTTCAGGTCCCAACTCTCCGGCAGATCCCAGAACTCGCGGAAGCCCTGTGCCCAGGTCGGCCCCAGCTTGAAGCTGGAGGCATACATCTGCTGCACATGGACACCGGTGTCCTTGTTCAGGATGCGCTCGCGCTCCTTGGCCATCCACTCCTTGGTGGGCACGGCCTTGGCCAGACGATCCTTGCGGATCTCGGCGCGCTTCGCCTCGGTCGCGGTCTCATCGGCGGCCTTCAGGCCATCCGCGCCCTCGGTCAGGATGACGCCGTAGACGCGCTCCGCAAAGCGTTCGAGCAGGTAGCCGCCATTGACGTCGTCCGCCACGGAGGAGGGTTCGCGATCCAGCGGATCGCCAAAGCCCGGCCCACCGCGCATGTAGTTGAGGTACAGATCGTGATCCTCGAACATGTCTTCGGTGGTGATGGCCTGCTTGTCGCGCTTGATGCCCTCCGGGTTGATCAGCCCGTCATAGATCGGGTTCTCCGGGTCGGTATCGCCGCCAAAGGGGATCGGCTCGCCATTGGCGATCTTCTGCTTGAGCCCGGTGTCATGGGCTTCAAACCGATAGCCCGATGCTGCCGGATAGCCGCCCATCAGACCCCAATCGGAGCTGATATGACCGTTACCCATGAAGAACATCGTCCAGTCCTTGGCGTTCCAGACCATGCGCAGGCTTTCGAACCCGCAACCGCCGCGATACTTGCCCGCGCCGCCCGAGGAGGCTTTGACCTGGCGGCCCAGGTAAACCAGCGGTTCGGCCAGCTCCCAGATCTCCATGTCGCCCATATCGCCTTCGGGGTTCCAGATGGCCGCCGCGTGGGAGATCCCATCGGAGAAGGCCGATGCCCCAACCCCGTTGGCCGCGCATTCGAAGGAGTTCACCGCATGAATTTCGTCATACTGGTTGAACCCGCCGCCTTGCAGCCAGTTGGAGGTGTTGGCATTGCCCGCGTTCACCTCTTCGAGGTAGCCGCGCCCGAAATAGGACCGCGAGAGCCCGCGCCACAGTGCTGTCCAGGAGGACACCAGGAAGTGCCAGCTGTAGGCATAGGCCACGCGCCGGTCGTCCGGGTTCATCCAGGTGCCTTTTGGCAATCGGAACTCCGTCCCGTAGGCCGCACCGTCGTTGATCATCTCGGACGGGATCAACGTCTGGGTCATCATCACCCAGATGCCCGAGGTAAAGGACACCGCGTGGGCGTTATAGGTGTGCCAACCCCATCGGCTTGAGCCCTCGAAATCGAGCCTCCACGTCCCGTCCGGCCTGATCGTCATCTCGGACGGGGTGTGCATGATCGTGTCGACCTTGGCGAAGGTCGAGGGCACATGCACGTCCTCATGGGCGTAAGGCACATCGACGAAGCCGACCTGACGGTAGGTGCCCGGAATGGTCATCGCCTTGATGCGGTTTTGCAGGCCGACCCGGCCATGCTCGACCGCCTCATAGGCGAACTTCCAATAGGCTTCGATGCCGTCTTCGGCGATCACTTCCTCAACGAGGTCGCGGATCATGTGGCAGCCCGCGACGCGGGTCCGCTCGTCGAGCATCCAGTACCGCGTGGTCCGCACCGAGCGCTGCGATTCATGCAGCCAGTCGCGGAACAGCTCGTCATTGGCGCCGGTCTTGCGGCAGGTGACCGAATAGCCATCCCCGAACCGTTGCACCTGACCTGTGGTCATTGAGCCCGGGCCAACCGCCCCGGTGTCGATCACGTGGGTCACGCCGCCAACCCAGCCGATCAGCTCACCTTCGTGGAAGATGGGCACGATCGTGTGGATGTCGCAGGGGTGGACGTTCCCGATCAGCGGATCGTTGTTGGTAAAGATATCCTTGTCGGCGATGCCGGGATTTCCCTCCCAATCGTTTTCGATCATGTATTTGATCGCCGCGCCCATGGTGCCCACGTGGATGATGATCCCCGTGGAGGTCAGGATGCTGTCCCCGGCCGCGTTATAGAGCGTGAAGCACAGCTCACCTTCCTGCTCCACGATGGGCGAGGCGGCGATCTTTTTCGCGGTTTCGCGCGCATCCACCACCCCGGCCCGAAGGCGCGAGAACAGCTTGTTATAGAGGATCGGGCTTTCCTTCTGCAGCGCCCGTTCCTTCAGACCGGCGTAGTGGCCGGTCGCTTTGGTGGCATCCATGATCTGGTCGCGGTGCTGCTTGAGCGTTTGCCCGCCACGCACGATGCCTTTGGTTGTCGTTTGAATATTCATGGGTTTTCTCCTCCCTTGCCCGTCACACTTCTGTCAGGTGGAACAGGCGGTGGCCGTCGAGCCAGGTCTCAAAACCGCCAGGCACAACAAAGGTCGTGGCGTCGGATTCGATAATGGCGGGGCCGGTGATCCGGTTGCCGGGCGTCAGCGTCTCCATCTGATAGACCTGCGCATCGACCCATTTGCCCTTGCGGTAGAATTCCCGGGTACCAAGCTTGGCCTCTTCGGGCGGCGTGGCGGGGCCTTCTTCTTCCTTGGGGATGTTGGGTTTCGGGATCGGCACGGTGCCGCGCATGATGGCACCGGTGACCGAGTAGCCCAGTTCGGGCGAGCGCGCCGAAGCGGCATAAACGCGGCCATATTTGTCGTTGAACGCTTCGACCAGCTTGTCCCAGTCGGCGGCGGTCTTCGCGGACTCGATGGGGCTTTCGATCTCCAGATCGTTGAGCTGGCCGCGATACTGCATCCGGTAGCCCGGCTGCAACTCGACCTGATCGCGGGTGTAGCCGTTGAGCTCGAACTCCTCGAGAACCTTCTCCGCCAGTTCGTGCCAGGCGTCGTTGATCATCTTGGCTTCGATTTCCTTGGCATCGTCACTGGCCTCTTCGGCAATGTTGATGTCCATGGATTTGTCGTAGCGATACTCGAAATCGGCTGCCGCGCAGCCAAAGGCCGAGAAGCCCGCCGCCCAGGCCGGGACGATGACATCCTCAAAGCCCATACCTTCGGTGTAGCCATAGGTGTGCACCGGACCGGCGCCGCCATAGGAGAAACACGTGAAGGAAGAGGGCGAGTATCCCTTGCCCGAAATCAACGCCTTCAAGTAGTCGCGCAGATCGGAGTCGAGCAGTTCGATGACGCCTGCGGCGGCCTCTTCGACGCTGATGCCAAGCGGATCGGCGATCTGCTCTTTCATGGCGTCCCAGGCGCGCTGACGATCCAGCTTGACCTGACCGCCCAGGAAGTTGTCCGGGTTCAGGTAGCCCAGGATCACGTGGCAATCCGAGATGGTCACCGTGTCGATGCCGCTATCGGCCCAGCACACGCCCACGCGGTAGCCCGCGCTGTCCGGGCCCAGCTTGATCGCCTTGGTGTAGGGATCAAGACGGATGAACGATCCGGCGCCCGCGCCGACCGAATCCAGCCCGACCAGAGGCAGCGACAGCACAAGGCGCGCCATATCCGGGTCGTTCTGAATGGTCAGCTCGCCTTGGGTGATCAGGGCCACGTCAAAGGACGTGCCGCCAATGTCAGAGCAGGCGATATTCTTGTAGCCCAGCACTTCGCCGAGGTACTTCGCACCGATCACGCCGCCAATCGGACCGGACACGATAGTCCGCGCCAGCTCTTTGGCCTTCCAGGAAATGGTGCCGCCATGGGTCGCCATCACGCGGAAGTCGAACTTGGAGCCGTTCTCTTTGAACTCGCCCGAGATCTTCTTCAGCGTCTGGCGGCTGGGTTCCGCCGCGAAGGCCTCCAGCACGGTGGTGTTGGTGCGATGCGTTTCCTTGCGCACCGGGTAGTAGTCGCAGGACGCAAAGACCGGGATCTCTTTGCCCGCCTTTTCGACCTCTTCGGCGACAATGTCGCGCACGCGGCGCTCATGGCCCGGGTTCTTGTAGCTGTGCAGCAGCGAAATCGCGATGCCTTCGACATCTTGCGCGATCAGCTCCTGCGCGGCCTGACGGGCGGTGTCTTCGCGCAGCGGGATGACGACGTCACCGAACATGTCGATGCGCTCCATCACGCCGCGGGTCAGGTGACGGGGCACCAGCGGATCGTCGTAATAGTGCGTGTTCAGGTGGATCCGGTCCTCATAGGCCATGCCCAGATAGGCCTGACAGGCGCGGCCCATGCGGTGAAAATCCTCCATCCCCGCATTGACGATCAGCCCGGTTTTAAGGCCCTTGCGCTGCACCACGCGGTTCAGCATCGCGGTGCCGGAATAGACACCTGTCTGGATCGAGGACAGCGCCTCTTCGAGGCTCAGCCCCCAATGCTCCAGCCCTTCACGGCTGGATTCGATCAGCCCGCGGGCCTCGTTGTCCGGCGTCGATTGCGCCTTGCCGACGACGAAATCGCCATCCGCGTCGACGAAGAACGTGTCCGTCATTGTCCCGCCCGCGTCGATGCCAAGCACCTGCACAGAGCGTTGGTTTTTCTTGTCCAGTGGCACGAAAAACTCCTCCCATGTCTCACGACCGTCCCGGATTGGGTACGGCTGAGACCTAGGATGGCGCAGATCGAAAGCGGCGCATTGTCCGATGATCGGGCGCGCTGACGGACATGCTGCGGACGCGCGGTTGCGCGGCTACATCACCCCTTAGCGGCGGGCGCGCAGCCTGCGCAGCAGCAGATCCAGGGCGACACCGACCCCGATGGCGACCGTCAGATCGACCAGAACCGTCAGCGCCAGAGTGATCAGGAGCAACACCCGATCCGGCCACGGAGCCTGGGCGTAGGAGGCCCATCTGTCGGGCTCGCTCATGTTCCAGGCGGTGAGCATGAGCAGCGCCGCCAGTGCGGGCATCGCCAGATGTCCCGCCGCGGGGGCCGCGACGAGCATCACGATAAGGATCGTGAGCGCATGAAAGATGCCCGCCATGGGCGTTTGCCCCCCGGCGCGGACATTGGTCGCGGTGCGCGCGATGGCGCCGGTCACCGGCAACCCTCCGAACAGGGCGGAGGCGCTGTTGGCGACCCCTTGGGCGAGCAGTTCGGCATTGGGGCGGTGATTGCCTTCGATCATCCGGTCCGCGACGATCGCGGACAAGAGGGACTCAATCGCCGCCAAAACGGCAATGATCACGGCTGAGGGCAGCAGTTCGATCATGCGCTCGATAGACAGATCGGGCCATGCCGGGGCAGGGAGCGCCGTCGGCAGTGCGCCAAAGCGGCTGTGCAGGGTCTCCACCGACAGGCCAAACAGCGCGACGAGTGCGGAGGTGATCGCGACAGCGACGATCAGGCCGGGTTGACGCGGCGCGGCGCGGCGCAAGACAACGATCAGCGCCATGGAGGCCAGCCCGATGCACAATGTGGAGAGGCTCAGCGTGCCGCGCGCGCCCCAAAGCGCGGGCAGCTTTTCCAGAAAATCAGCGGGCTCCTGGGCAAGTTCGAGGCCAAGGAAGGTCTTGATCTGACTGGTGGCGATGATGATCGCGATCCCGATGGTGAAGCCGTTGATCACCGGCTCTGGCACCAGGGCAACCAATCGCCCGGCGCGCAACGCGCCCGCCAGCAAAAGCAGGACACCCGCCATCAGGGTGGCCAGCACCAGCCCGTCATACCCGTGCTCGGCGATGATACCGAAAACGACGACGATGAACGCCCCTGTCGGCCCGCCGATCTGTACGCGGCTGCCCCCGAGGGCCGAGATGAAAAAGCCGCCGATGATCGCCGTGATGAGCCCGGTGCCGGGATCGGCGCCCGAGGCAATGGCGATCGCGAGGCTGAGCGGCAGCGCGATCATTGCGACCGTGACGCCCGCCTTGAGATCCGCGCCCAGCTGCTGCCGGTCATAGGTTTTGAGTGTGGTGAGCAGCTTTGGCTGACGCATGATTGTGGGACTTAGCGACTCCGTTCGATCCCATAGCTATCCAGTTTGAGATAGAGCGTCGAGCGGGCGATCCCCAAACGGCGGGCGACGCGGGTCAGGTTGCCGCCCTCGGCCTCCATCGCGGCGAGGATCTGGGCCCGCTCCGCATCGCGCAAGGTGTTTTCGCCCGTCTTGCGGGCGGCGCTGCGATACTCCGTCGGCAGGGTCGCCTCGTCGATCAGACCAGTGGGCGAGAGCGCATCAAGCGCTGCGATCAGGTTCTGCATCTCGCGCAGATTGCCAGGCCAGGCATGGCCCACCAGCCGTGCCATGGCACCGGAGGTGAAGCGCAGCTCTCGGGCGTCGTTGGTCAGCGCGTGGTGGCGCACCAGCTCACGCAGCATCGGCGCGATTTCGTCACGGCGCGCACGCAAGGGCGGAATGTCCAACCGGGCGCCGGCGATCCGGTAATACAGATCCCCCCGGAACCGCTCTTCGGACATTTCGTCATAAAGATGCCGGGTCGATAGCGCGATGATCCGCGCACCCCGGTCCGACACATGCTCCACGAGGCCCAGGAGCAGCTTCTGGTTGGAGAGCGATATGGCGCCGGGCGAATTCAGACAAAGCACGCCCGCGCGGTCAAAGCGCCCCGATGCCAGATGATCGCGCAGCACCTCATCCGTCAGCCCCGCGCAATCCAGAAGCTCGAACGGCGCATCGGACTGGGCGCTTGCCCGGTGGATCGCGCGGGCCATGAAGGTTTTGCCGGTGCCGGTCTCTCCTTCGATCAGGATCGGGATTTCCGTCTGCGCCAGCCGCTGCGCATGTGCGCACAGCCGGGCTGCGGCCTGACCTGCAGATCCGATCCGGGTCAGTTCGGCGCCGGGATCCGCTTTCGCCGGGCGAGAGCGGCGCAGAGAGATCATTACGCCGATGGCTTCCTCGGCAGAGCCGACCACCTCCAGATCTATACCCGGCATGCAGTCCGACAGGGCCTCTGCAATGGTCGCGGGCCGCTGGTCGATCAGGGTGGGGATCCGGGCGCGCAGGTCTCGCAGGGCGCTGTCATCCTTGCAAAACCGGGCAAAGTCCTCCGTCGCGAACACATCCGAGCCCGTGCGGTCCATGACCAGCATCGGCTCACCGCCGCGCCGCAGCCGTGTCAGATGCAGTTTTTCCATAAGCTCGGCGCGCTCGCGCTCCTGCATGCGGCGCAGCTCTGCTTCGATCTGCATGGCCATGGTGGCCGAAAGGGCCGCTGCGTTGTGCTGGTGGTCAATGCCATTGCGCCAGGAGATATCCACCACGCCGATCACCTCGCCCGATCCGGGTTCGGAAATTGGAGCGGCGGCGCAGTTCCAAAGCTGGATCTCCTCGCAAAAATGCTCGGCCTCGCGGATGGTCACGGGGCGCCCCAGATGAAGGGCCGTGCCGATGGCATTGGTGCCGATGGCCGGTTCGGACCAGTTGCCACCAAGATGCAGATGGTTCTCGCGGCCCCGATCGAGCGTTGCGCGATCTCCGGCGGCGTCCACCACGACACCGGAGCGGTCGCATAGCAGCAGAATGTTGCCGGTGTCGTCCAGAAGCTGTCCGGCCCGGCTGAGCGCGGTTTGCGCGCTGATCCGCAGGCGCCGCGACAGAGCCCGGCGGGTCAGCAACTCTTCTTCGTTCAGGATCGGCGCACGTTTCAGACGCGAAATGTGCTGCTCCGACGAGCGCTGCCAACTGTGCAGCACATCGCTCCTGATCTGCGGGGGGATACGGCCGACAGCCAGATAATCCTCCCAATCGGTTTTGTTGAGCCGCTGTGGCATCTCTCCCTCCCCAGAGCGATTGACAACGGTGACCGGCAAGCCCCTTGACCGGTATGTTTTTTCGCATCCGCGAAGGGCGGCAATACATCTGTGTAACAGATCGGAGACGATTAGTCCGTCCGATTTTCGGACGGGCAGGGTGGCTCCGAAGCACACTGCCGGGGAATTGGCGCTCCCCGGCAGTGGTCAGGGGTCATGCGGTCAGAATGACCTTCATCGCCTTTTCGCGGGCGGCGTTGGCGAAGACCTCATAGGCGTCCATGATCTCATCCAGCTTGAACCGGTGGGTCACCAGCTGGGCCGGATCGACCTTGCCCGATTGCAGCGTCTTGAGCAGCATCGGCGTGGTGTTGGTGCAGACCAGACCCATCGAGATATTGATGTTCTTGATCCAAAGCTCTTCGATATGCAGCTCGACCGGGGTGCCATGCACGCCGACATTGGCGACATTGCCGCCCGCTGCGACGACCTTCTGACAGACATCAAAGGTCGCGGGCACGCCGACGGCCTCAATCGCCACGTCGACACCGGCGCCGCCGGTCATCTCCATGATGCGGGCCACGGCGTCTTCCTTGCCGACCTCAACGGTGTCGGTGGCGCCGAATGTCTTGGCCAGTTCCAGCCGCGCGGGGTCCATATCGACCATGATGATCCGTCCGGGCGAATAGAACTGCGCGGTCAGCAGGACCGACATGCCGACCGGTCCGGCGCCCACGATGGCAACGGTGTCGCCGGGCTTAACGCCGCCATATTGCACGCCGATCTCCAGCCCGGTGGGCATGATGTCGGACAGCATCACCAGGGCTTCCTCATCCGCGCCATCCGGGATCGGATAGAGCGAGTTGTCGCCATGGGGGATGCGCACATATTCGGCTTGAGTGCCGTCGATCAGATGCCCCAGGATCCAGCCGCCATCGGAGCAATGCGCATAGAGCTGCCGCTTGCAGTTCGGGCAGGCCCCGCAGGAGGTAACGCAAGAGATCAGAACCGGATCGCCCTTTTTGAAGTTGCGCACTGCGGCGCCGACTTCTTCGACGATCCCGACGCCCTCATGACCCAGTGTCCGGCCCTTGGTGACAGCCGGGACGTCGCCCTTGAGGATGTGCAGATCGGTCCCACAGATCGTCGTCTTCGTGACTTTAACGATCACATCGGTCGGCTTTTCGATGCCGGGTTTGTCCTTCTCCACCCAAGCCTTTTCGCCCGGGCCACGGAATTCAAGCGCTTTCATGGTTTCATCCTCCGATTGATTCCTACTCATTCTACAAGATCTGACGCGCGAGTGTGTCCGGATTTAGGACAGACGCTGCCGGTCGGCGGGCCTAGACCTCTGAAAGAACAGCATAGTAGTGGCAGCCGGGGAAGCGCCGGGCAAAGGCTGCTCTTAGATCGGCGAACGGGGCTGATCCTTGAGGGTTATCAATGCGCTCAACCTGGCAAATGCACTCGGCGACATTGCACTCACCAAGCTCGCCGGTCAGCATGATAGACACCGCATCGAACCAATCAACGCTTGGAGGAAGGTCGGCAAAGACACTTAGTCGCACCATGTTCGGATCATCTGTTGGAGACATGCGAAACGCCCAGGTTTCACCGTCGATCTCCCGCACCTGATTGTCGCGATCCACGTATTCGAAATAGCGGTCCCAGTGACGCGGCGGGATGCCCAAAGTGGCTCCGACCTCCCCATATTGAAACGGGATTTCCAGGCGCTTGGAGACGGCTGTGGTCCAGTCCGGATCGTTCCGAAGGCTGAGCGAGAAGAGCATCTTGTCGTCATCCAACGGATCGGGTCCAAACTCCCATGCCGCGTCAGAACGGCCGAGCGCATCATTGACCAGCTCGCAGAACTCTTCGGTTTCTCGGGCCTCCCAGGTCGAAAGCACGTCTTTGAAAACGCTTGCATCACTCATGTCAGGGCCCAACGTTCATCTAGTCGTTACCCATCGGACAATGACGAGATCCGGTCAGGATCCCAATAGGCAACGTGGTTGTCTTCGAAATGCCGCCAAAGAGCCTCCTCCCCATGCGCCTTCTTGTAGTCAACCTCGTCTGCAAAGAGAGGAACCAGCTGGATAAACTCGACCACGGTCGCGTTCCGTCGCAGCCGTGGCACGATTTCGTCGCCGCCATCCGTGAACATATAACTCGTGGCGCGCGTGCCGTCCCACAATGCAAACGCCAAGGTCACGGTATCGCCGGATGACGGAACGCGCCCGGTTCCGTTCCCGTCCAAAGCCACCTCGGCAATCGAGTCCGCAACACCTGCCGGTTTCTCGGTAAGCCCAAAAAAGAACTCACATCTTTCGGTCGGGGTGCCCATTGCGGCATACGCGCCGACCGTCGCGAAGATATAGACGTCTTCGCCTGTCTTTTGCGGAGACCAGCACAGCACCGCAAAGCTATGGGTCTTGGTCCGATACACGTGCCTTTCGTCGGGCGCGCCAAACAGAGACGCATAATGCGCCTCTATATCGTCATGAGTGATGGGGTTTTCCTGATCGGACCGTGCCATTGCTCTGTGCTCTCAAACTGGGATCGTGGCCTGGGGCGCCGGGCCTATTTCGGGCCCCAAGGTTGCCACGGGCCGGGCGATCCGTCTGCGGTATAGTCACGGATCAACCCCCGGCCCACGGCGAGTTCGGCGGCAGGCGCCAGTGCCGCGTCAAACGCGAGCAACGGCGCCAGCGGGACGCGATATGTATCGGCCTCATGCGTCGGCTTCTCGCCTGAGTAGATCTCCCATTCGGCGCTGTCCCACCGCATGACTTCGCTCGCGCCGTACCCCAGCATCAGATCCAGGTCAGTGATCGCGATGCTGTCTGGCGGCAGGTTGTAGGGGCAGTCCTCGTCTAACCAACGCCAGGCCGGGTGAGCGGGCTCGCTGAAAGGCTCCGTGGTGTTCGGAATATCGAAGCTGGCGCTTTCAGTGTCCTCCGGGACCAATTGCCAGACGGGGAGTTCGGCAATGTCATAGTAGTCCAAAGCGCCCAGAAGCAGCCGGGAAACCCAGCTTTGATCGGCCCGAACCAAACGCACGGGGCCAAGTTGATCGTCCTGCATATGCAGTTGGGACGGGTCGTCACCGTCTTCGATCAGAACCGCAGCGCGATTGAGCAGTGATGCAAGCGCGCGTTCGTCATAGATCGCACCGCCCGCAAAGAGAAGCTCCACGCCCGCTTTCCCGTAGAGCCCGATCGTATATAGAAATCGCGGGGAATGCCCCCCGGACACCGAATACACATGCCGTCCATACTCTTGGATAGTGATGCGAATGCGGTCGAGCATTTTGCGCCGATCTAACGCCGAGGTCATGCGCTCCTCCTGAACAGGTGGCGGTTAAGCGGGTGTCTCTTCGACGCGGAGCTTCCCAGCTTTGCGCGGTGCTGCCCAGACTTAATTCAACCTCTTTGGGCAGATACGCATAAGAATGGACGCGCAGGATCTCTGGCGGATCGGAGCACCTAAGGCCCCTTACTCTAGATGCCGCGAAACCAATCCACCTGTAGGGTGGCCCACGCCTATGCTTGCAGGGGGACGCGAGTAAATAGGACAGCTATCTGTCGGGACGTTGCCGATCCTCCCCCAGTGAAGATGCTCCAAAGCTAGGGCATGTGGGTTCGATACGCATGTGCCGAAATGCTTAGCGACGTACGTCCATAAAAATCGTCAATGAAGATCTCTAGCGCCTCAATCTTGGTTTGGTCTGAGTTTCGGGCATCATAGGTGATGTCTATAGAGAAAACGCCTTCCTGCGGATTCGACAGTGAAACAGAATCTTCTCCCAAAAGATCTACAAGGCCTTCTTGCAGATCGTGAGCCGCATCTGTGGTCGTCATGCCTGCGAAAGTCATTACAAAATCGCAATTGGTCGCGACTTCCACATCCGATAGTTCCGAAATCCAGAAGAACCCGGACATGTCTACCCCCACTAGCATGCGAAACGCATCTCCAGCTGAAATCGTGGGTGCGGCGGAGGAATTGATTCCTTGGTTTAGCGTGAAGCCTTCGTCGATAGCCTGATCGAAAAGTGGCTTGCTGGCCTTTCCAAAACGGTAACAGCTAAGACCATACCAATCGGTATCGTCATAACTTCCGGCCTGATCGTAGTGCCCGATCCAAGGATCATTCATTCGCGATGGGCCACTGCCGAGTGTCTCAATCAGTTGCCACGATCTCAAGTCTGGCCCCGCCGAAAAAGAAGTGACCAGGCCACTTCCTTCGCCGGTTGTTTCGGCAATTGGATCATAAAATTTCTGTATGTCCCCCGGCCAAGCCTTTATGGCTTCGATGAAAGCGATCACTGTAGTGGAGGGGCGACGCTCACCTTCGGCCTGAGCCAGCACGGTTGATCCCAAAAAGAGGATGATTGCAGCGAAAGCAGTAGAAGTTCTCATCATTGGATCTCCATATATTCAAGGGATTCAAACGTAGCGCCGGTCTTTCCGTCTGTTGTCTGCGCGGCGCGCGCCCATCGGGTGGTTTCCAGTCCATAGTTGGCCTCCGACGATGCCGCCCGGAGCAGAAAATCGATAGCCTAACTGACTTTGCCCCAGAAATCCGGACAGCCAGCTAAGGTATATCCTGAAGGTTCCGTAAGAGGAAGTTGCGTCGGTCCGGGGAGGCCGGAGGTTTAGCCTAGCAATACGAGCAGTTGCTCTCCGGACAAGCATTTTCAAACCAGACCTGAGATCACTAAGTTGGCGGTGCTATACAAGACTCGATACCCACTCAGTTTGCGTCAAATTAAAGACGTACTACACTGGTGCTGAATAGATGTTTGCTACGATAGTATCCGCTATTAGCAAGTAAGGTTCTGCCCCGTTCTTGCGAATCTGGTCCGGCAGCGACGGGCGAATACGGACCCGAAATGGTAATGGTGGTTGACAGGTTCTTCGTGCAAATCGACGGTGATCCATTTCACCTATGGCGCGCTAATGAACATGAGGGCGTGGTGCGTGAGAGCTTTGCGCTGAAGCGCCACGTTGGAAGAGCGCCCCTGAAAATGCTAAGAAAAATACCGTCGAAACACTGATCTCCGCATGAATTTGCAAGCAATAAGCTCGGCGCTCAATTCGCAGAGATGTCGGTGCCGAACATCAAATCTCGGCATGATACAGGCCAACATGGAACTAACCAGATATAGAGTTAGTTGGGTTCAGAGAATTAAGGACTACCAACGTGTCTGGTAGTCAAGTGGCGGAGAGACAGGGATTCGAACCCTGGGTGGGCTTGCACCCACAACGGTTTTCGAGACCGCCCCGTTCGACCACTCCGGCACCTCTCCGCGAAGGGTCTGGGCCGCTCCTCTACCGCCCTCGCGCATGCTGTGCAACCCCATCTGTGGACTTCCCCTTTTCGCGGAAGCGCTGAGCCCTTAAACCTATTGGACCGGCCAGTGATAAGGAGACCGCGCCATGTCCATGCAGACCTCTTCGCTTCGAGGCGCAGCCGTGCTCATTGTGCTTGGGCTCGGGGGGCAGGCCCATGCGGATGCGGCGCAGGTGGACCGCATGCTTGATCTGATGCAGGTCGATGAGATCATCGAGATCATGTCCGAGGAGGGGCTCTCCTATGGTGCCGAACTGGCGGACGAGATGTTTCCCGGTCGCGGCGGGGCAGGGTGGGAGACCGATCTGGCCCGCATTTACGATGTCGAGCGGATGCAGGTGACCGTGGAGGCCGCGTTCCACACGCTGCTCGACACCCGTGAGGAAATCACCGCCCCAGCCATCACCTTCTTTGAAAGCCCGGTCGGGCAGCGCGCCATGGCGGCCGAGACCCAGACCCGTCGCCTGATGCTCGATGACGATATCGAGGAGACCGCGCGTGCGGCAGGCGCGGCGCTTGAGCGGACGGACCCGGACTATGCGGCACAGATCGCGCGGTTCATTGACGCCAATGACCTGGTGGAGCGCAACGTGGTCGGGGGGCTCAACAGCAACGTCGCGTTTCTCACCGGGCTGGCGGGCGGCGGCGGGATCGGGGGCTCCGATCTGACGGAGGGCGAAATCCTGCGTCAGGTCTGGTCCGGCGAAGGCGAGCTGCGCGCCGACACGGGCACCTGGCTGACGGGCTTCCTGGGCATGGCGTATAAGCTGCTCGACGAGGGCGACCTTGAGGACTACATCGCCTTTTCGGAGACCGAAGAGAGCAAGGCCCTGGTTGAGGCGAGCTTTGCCGCCTACGACGCGCTGTTCAACGAGGTTTCCATGGCGCTCGGCGCCGCTGCGGCCAAGCACGTCTCCGCGCAGGAGCTGTGAATAACGCTTGACTTGAACGTCCCCTTGGGCGATACGCGCCGGACCGGGCATGGGTAACCACGCCCGGTTTTGTGTTACATCGCCCGAAAAGCGGGCGCGCTGTTCGAGGGCGGGATGATCCCGCAAACGCCCGAAACCGGGGGCCCGAGGACGCGGGATACGAAGGAAGAACGCAGATGTTTGCGGTTATGAAAACCGGTGGCAAGCAATACCGAGTGACCACGGGCGACGTGATCCGGGTTGAGCGGCTGGCTGCCGAAGCGGGCGACAAAGTCCAATTCAACGATATTCTCATGGTCGGCGGCACCGTCGGCACGCCCCTCGTCGAAGGCGCGGGTGTGCAGGGCGAAGTGATCGACCAGGTCAAGGCGGACAAGGTCATCACCTTCGTCAAGCGTCGCCGGAAGCACTCTTCGCAGCGCACCCGTGGCCACCGCCAGAAGCTGACTCTCGTCCGGATCACCGAGATCCTGGAAAAGGGCGCTGACAAATCCGGCGTGATGGCTGCGATCGGCACCGGCGCTGCTGGTGGTGTTGCCGCTGCCCCGAAGGCTGAAAAGAAAGCGGCGAAGCCCGCTGCCAAGAAGGCCGAGAAGAAAGCCGAACCCAAGGCCGAGGCTGCCTCCGAAGGCACCAAGCCGACCAACCTGCTGACCGAAGCCCGTGAGGGCGGCGCGGATGATCTGAAGAAGATCTCCGGCGTGGGTCCGAAGCTGGAAGGCCTGCTGCACGAAAACGGTGTGTTCCACTTCGATCAGATCGCAGCTTGGAATGCGGCGGAAATCGCCTATATGGATGACCAACTCAGCTTCAAAGGCCGTATTGAGCGTGACGACTGGATCGCTCAGGCCAACGAGCTGATGAAAGCCTAAGGAGAAGCGAGATGGCACATAAGAAAGCAGGCGGTTCCTCCCGCAACGGTCGCGACTCTGCCGGTCGCCGCCTTGGTGTGAAGAAATACGGTGGTGAGCACGTCATCCCCGGCAACATCATCGCGCGTCAGCGCGGCAACAAGTATTGGCCCGGTGAAGGTGTCGGCCAGGGTAAAGATCATACCCTGTTCGCCACCGTTGAGGGCACCATTGAGTTCCGCAAGGGCCTCAAGGGTCGCACCTTTGTATCCGTGATGCCAATGGCGGAAGCCGCGGAGTAAACGCCGAAATCCCAAGCGAGCAAATGTGACAAGGGGGATCGGTGAGAACCGGTCCCCCTTCTTCTTTTTCCGGTTCTTTTCTCTTCGGTCCTTTGTTCATGAATTTGGTCCAGACCTGCGCGAGGAGGAGTGCGCATGTTGAAAGACAAAACGATGGAAACACCCCCGATGATCGAAGCCGATGGCTTCGTGCTGCGCCCGGTCAGGGCGTCTGATGCCGGCCTTTTCTCGCTCCACGCGGGCGATGAGCGTGTGGCGCGGATGACCCGCACCATCCCGCACCCGTTCCCCCCCGGCGCGGCGGCGGCCTATATCGACAGTGCGGGCCGCAAAGACCGCAGTTTCGACATCTGGAGCATTGACGGAACTCCGGCCGAGCGTCCCGAGTTCATGGGCATGTTGATGCTGGACCGGCTTGATCGTGCGCAAAGCGAAGTCTCCTTCTGGATTGCGCCAGCGTTTTGGAATGCGGGCCTTGCAACCGAGGCAGTGCGCGCCGTGCTTGCGGCAAACCCTCATGGGGCGGATCGGCTCTTTGCTGAGGTCTTTCAGGACAACGCGGGCTCTGCGCGGGTGCTGACGAATTGCGGGTTCGATTATCTGGGCGATGCGGAACAGTTCTCCGTCGCGCGCGGCGCGACCGTGCCAACCTGGACCTATAGCCGGAAGATGGACGGATGACGCTTCCTGTCCTGCGCACCTCCCGGCTGGTTCTGCGCCCGCTGGAGGCGCAGGACGCGGCGTTCATCACCAATGAGCTGCAAAATCGGGCGATCTGGGAATGGCTGTCGGTGATCCCGCAGCCCTACACCCATGACGACGCGATGGAGTTCATCACCCAGATCGCGCCCGGCACGGCATGGCTCATCGAACAGGACGGCGCGCCGCAAGGCGTGATCGGCGTCTCGGACGAGCTTGGATACTGGCTGGCGCAGGATGCGTGGGGGCAGGGGATCATCACCGAAGCCGGAGACGCGGCGGTGGATTGGTGGTTCTCGGACCCCGCCCATGGCGATCTCCCCTCCAGCCATTTTGCCGCGAATGACCGCTCACGCCGCGCGCTTGAGAAAATCGGGTTCATTGATACCGGCCCCAAACGCTCCTTCTGTCGCAGCGACGGGCGCACGGATATTCCGGGCCGCGAAATGCTCCTGACCCGCACCCGCTGGCAAGATCGGCGCGCCTTTCGCCTGGAGACCGACCGTCTGACGCTCCGCGAGATGACCGATGCCGACGCCCCGGCGTTTGCACGGATCTGCGGCCATCCTCAGGTCGCGCCCAACCTGTTCGCCATGACCGTGGGCTGGTCCGAAGAGGACGCAGCACGGCTCATCGCCGCCTCCCGCTACCGGGGACGGATCCCGTTCCGCGCGGCCATCTGCAAGGATGGCGAAATGATCGGCACCTGCGGCGTGGGCGGGATCGGACCGCGCAGCTCGCCCTCGGTCATGTATGCGATCCATCCCGATCACGCAGGGCAGGGCTACGCAACCGAAGCGATGCGGGCCTTCGTAGATGAACTTGACCGACGTTTCGCACCCGCGCTGCTCGAAGCAGACCACTTCACCGACAACCCGGCCAGCGGCGCCGTGCTCCACAACCTCGGCTTTCGCAGGACCGGGCAGGGCGAAGGCCACTCCGCAGCGCGGGACGGTGCGCACCCTGTGGTGCTCTTCGAGCGCCGGACCATACACACAGACCGGCTCCTGCTACGCCCCCTGCGTTCCTCGGATACGGAGCGGATGCACAGCTTCATGTCGGATTGGAACGTGGCCCGGCAAACGGGGTCGTGGCCCTGGCCCGCCGACCGCAGTTTCACCGCAAACCGGTGCCAAACCTTCGAGGGAGAGGGCGATCTATGGGCCATCTGCCACGATGGCGACATGGTCGGCACGATCGGGATCACCCGCAAGGATTCGGAGATTCCGACCATTGGCTACCAGATGGGCGCACAGTGGCACGGCCAGGGGTTCGTCACCGAGGCCGCGCGGGCTGCCATCGCTCATGCCGCATCGCATCACCGCTGGTCGGAGATCGGCGCAACCACCTGGCACGACAACCCGGCCTCCGATGCCGTGCTGCGCAAGCTGGGCTTTGTGCAGACCGGCACCAGCACCGCCTTCGCCACAGCTCGCGGGGAAGACACCACCTGCCGTCGTTATCGGCTCACCATCCCAAGCGCGCCATAACTTCTTATTTGTGACAAATACCTCGGGGGAATTGGGCCGCAGGCCCAAGGGGGCAGCGCCCCCCTTGCACCCTGACCCCGCCCTCGCTACCGCTCTGAGCAAAGGAGAGACCCATGCAATTCCTCGATCTCGCCAAGGTCTATATCCGCTCGGGCGCCGGCGGAAACGGCGCCGTATCCTTCCGGCGTGAGAAATACATCGAATATGGCGGCCCCGATGGCGGCGATGGCGGACGCGGCGGAGACGTGGTGGTCGAGGCTGTCGACGGCCTCAATACGCTGATCGACTTCCGCTACCAGCAGCATTTCTTCGCCAAGAACGGCCAGGGCGGCATGGGCAAGCAGCGCACCGGCGCCAGCGGTCCCGAGATCGTCCTGAGGGTGCCCGTTGGCACCGAAGTGCTGGACGAGGATCAAGAAGAGGTGATCGCCGATCTGACCGAAGTCGGTCAGCGCGTCACCTTGGCGCGCGGCGGGAATGGCGGCCATGGCAATCTGCATTTCAAGACCTCGACGAACCAGGCGCCGCGCCGCGCCAACCCGGGCCAGCCTGGGGTGGAACGCACGATCTGGCTGCGGCTCAAACTGATCGCCGATGTGGGGCTGCTAGGCCTGCCCAATGCGGGCAAATCGACCTTCCTTGCGGCCACGTCGAACGCCCGGCCCAAGATCGCGGATTACCCCTTCACCACGCTTGTGCCGAACCTTGGTGTCGTCGGCGTGGATGGTGTTGAATTCGTCGTGGCCGACATCCCCGGTCTGATCGAAGGCGCCCATGAAGGGCGCGGGATCGGGGATCGGTTCCTGGGCCATGTGGAACGTTGCGCGGTGCTGTTGCACCTCGTGGATGGCACGGCGGATGATCCGGCGCAGGATTGGAAGACCGTCATCCACGAGCTGCGCGAATATGGCGGCGCTCTGGCAGACAAGCCGCGTGTGACGGTTCTGAACAAGACCGACGCGCTTGATGACGAACTCGTCGCGGATCAGAAGGCCCAGCTCGAAGCGGTGGCCGGGGAGGTCATGGTGATGTCCGGTGCCTCGGGCGCGGGCGTGACTGACGTTCTGCGCGCGCTGCGGGCGCGGATCGACGAAGACCGCCTGCGCCACAAAACCCCCGAGGAGGACGCGCCGTGGCAACCCTGAGCGATGCGCGCCGGGTTGTCGTCAAGATCGGATCGGCGCTGCTGGTCAAAGATGGCGGATTGCGCGAGGAATGGCTCGCAAGCCTTTGTGATGATGTCGCAAACCTGAAGGCGCGCAGCGTTGATGTGGTGCTCGTATCCTCTGGGTCCATCGCGCTTGGGCGCGGCGTTCTCGGCCTGAGCCGCGATGTGCCACTGGAGCAGGCCCAGGCCGCCGCCGCCGTTGGTCAAATCCGGCTGGCGCGCGCTTATGAGGCGGCGCTCGCCCCGCATGGGATCACCGCGGCGCAGGTTCTCGTCACGCTTGAAGACGTCGCGGACCGGCGCCGTTACCTCAATTCCCGCGCGACCTTGGGGACGCTTCTGGGGCTTGGCGCAGTGCCCATCGTCAACGAAAACGACACGGTGGCGACGGATGAAATCCGCTACGGCGACAATGATCGCCTTGCCGCGCAAGTGGCCGTGACGGTGGGCGCCGATGTGCTGATCCTGCTGTCGGATGTAGACGGGCTCTACACTGCGAACCCGATGACCGATCCGTCGGCCCGTCGCTATGACATTGTTGAGCAGATCACCCCCGAGATCGAGGCACAGGCTGGCGAAGGGGTGTCCGGTCTGTCGAAAGGCGGCATGCGGACGAAGCTGATGGCGGCCAGGATCGCGACAGAGGGAGGATGCGCCATGGCGATCACGTCAGGAACGGCGCACAACCCCTTGAAAAGGCTTGAGGGTGATGCGCCCTCGACCTGGTTTGCCGCTCAGGCAAGCCCGCAGCAGGCCCGCAAGGGGTGGATTACCGCCATGCCGCCGCGCGGTCAGATCCGCGTGGATGCAGGGGCTGCCCGCGCGCTTGCCGCAGGCAAGAGCCTCTTGCCCGCCGGGATTGTGAGCGCTGAGGGGGCTTTCACCAAAGGCGACCCCGTTGAAATCACCGGCCCCGACGGCGCACGGCTGGCCACGGGGCTGAGCCGCTATGCCCAGCCGGAGGTGGAGCAGATGCGCGGGCACCAGAGTGGCGAGATTGCCTCGATCCTGGGGTATGAGGGCCCGGCGGTCGTGGTGCACCGAGATGACATGGCGCAGTAGCGCCGCAAGGAGGGTAAGATGGATGAGATCGCAGCAATGATGCAAGACATGGGCGCCCGCGCCCGCGCGGCGTCGGTGCAGGTGGCCCAGGCGAAGCCGGATCGCAAGCATGCGGCTCTGATCTCCGCCGCAGCGGCGCTCCGTGAGGCCGCGCCTGATATCCTGGCCGCAAACGCCGCCGACATGGAGGCCGGGCGCGCCAAAGGGCTGAGTCCCGCGATGCTGGACCGGCTGATGCTGGATCAGGATCGTCTGCGCGGCATCGAAGACAGCCTGCGCACCATTGCAGATCAGCGTGACCCGATCGGGGAGGTAATGGCCGAATGGGACCGGCCCTCGGGGCTCCATATCCGGCGGGTGCGGATGCCTCTGGGCGTGGTCGGGGTGATCTTTGAGAGCCGCCCGAACGTGACCGCCGACGCAGCGGCACTGTGCCTGAAGGCGGGCAACGCCGTGATCCTGCGCGCGGGGTCGGAAAGCCACCGCTCTGCCATGGCGATTGCCGAGGCGATGCGCAAAGGCCTGCGCGACGCCGGGCTGCCCGAGGATGCCGTGCAACTGGTCCCCACGACCGACCGCGCCGCCGTGGGCGAGATGCTGCGCATGACCGATCATATCGACGTGATCGTGCCGCGCGGCGGAAAGGGGCTCGTCGGGCTCGTGCAGCGCGAAGCGCGGGTGCCGGTCTTTGCCCATCTCGAAGGCATCGTGCATGTCTATCTGGACAGGGATGCTGACCCCGAAAAAGCCATGCGCGTCGTGCTCAACGCCAAGACCCGGCGCACCGGGATCTGCGGCGCTGCGGAGTGCCTGCTGGTCCACAAGAACGCGAAGGGCTTGGGCCAAGATATTGTGGACGCTCTGAAAGAGGCCGGAGTTGAGGTGCGTGCCGACGGGCTCGACGGGACCATCCCCGCGACCGAGGACGACTGGGGGACGGAGTATCTGGACAGCATCATTGCCGCCCGTGTGGTCGATGATCTGGACGGGGCGATCGCCCATATCCGGCGCTATGGCTCGGATCACACCGACTGCATCATCACCGAAGATGATAGCGCGGCGGCGGAGTTCTTTGCCCGGCTCGACAGTGCGATCCTGATGCGTAACGCCTCGACCCAGTTCGCGGATGGCGGCGAATTCGGCATGGGCGCCGAGATCGGCATCGCCACCGGACGGATGCATGCGCGCGGTCCGGTTGGGGCCGAACAGCTCACGACGTTCAAGTATCTGGTCGAGGGCGACGGGGCCGTGCGGTCCTAAAGCGTCAGCATCAACTGCCCGTCGGCCGTCTGAAGGTCGGCGCGGCGGCCCTGATCGGCCATGGTCTGGGCCAGAAGCGCAAAGTGAATGTCGCTCGAGGCGGTCGGAAGATCGCCTCCCCCTTCGGTGAGAAGGGGCCACAGAGCCGGATCCAGCGATAGCCCTTCGCCGCGCGCTGTGACCGTCTGGCCATCATAGACCGCTGCACCGCCCATGGGCAGAGCGGATTGCGCACACATCAGCCCCAGGAAGGCGCGCTTCACCGCGTGGCGGGTTCGCGGCTCCTGCGCGGTCCAGGAAAGCGTGACGCGCGCGTGGTTGTTGAGCGGGTCCAGCACCCGCTGAATTTCATCGGTTGAAAGGAGTTGATCGGACCCCGCGCCAAAGGCGATTCGATAAAATCCAAGCCGCGCTGTCGCATCACCGAGCGCCTGCTTGATCAGCGCCATTTCCTCTCCGCCGGCTTGGCCGGTCAGCTCCAGAAGCTCCACCCCGTTGCCAAGTGCGCCCAGCGGGTTCACAAGGTCGTGGCAGAGCTTCGATACGGCGAGGGCCGTCATATCTTGCTTAGTTATCATAGGCGGACCCCATGTCGTATTCTTCCTTTTTCGCGCCTGGCATGATCGTGCGCCACCCGAAATGCCCTGAATGGGGCGAGGGACAGGTGCAGTCGGTCATCGGCTCAAAAGTCACGGTGATGTTTCGTGACGTGGGCAAGCAGGTTGTCGACACGGCCCATGTCGAGCTGGATCTTGTTAGCGTCTGACTATCCGACATCGCGCCAAATCCTTAACAAAAGGTCAACACAGCCTTGCAGGGCGAAACTGGACATGCGGGCGGCAGGGACCTATCAGGCCAGCGGTTGGCCAAAGGCCCGAGCAGGCGACACAGGAGCGGAGCATGATCTCTCAAAGTGATGGATTTGAGCTTCGAATGGCGCGGGATGACGCAGATCTGCGCGCGGCTCAGCGCCTAAGATACCGCGTTTTCATTGAGGAACTGGGGGGCTCCGGCGCCCAGGTGGATCACGCGCAGCGGCTGGAGAAAGACGCGTTCGATGCGCATTGCGAGCATCTGATCTTGTGTGATCCCGCGCGCCCCACGGGCGATCACGTGATTGGCGTATACCGCCTGATGACGCGCGATGGCGCCGCAGCCGCAGGGCGCTTTTACTGTGACGCGGAATACGATCTGGGCCCTCTGGAGCGGAGCGGGCGGCGTCTCCTGGAGCTGGGGCGGTCCTGCCTCGACCCCGACCATCGCGGCGGCAGCGCCATGCATCTTCTGTGGCGCGCGCTTGGCGCTTACGTGGCCGAGCAAGAGATCGACATCCTGTTCGGCGTGGCCTCGTTCCACGGCACCGATGTCGACGCGCTCGCCGCACCGCTGAGCCTGCTCCACCACCGCCATCTCGCGCCGGAGCCTCTGCGGGCCCGGTCCAAGGTGTTCCAGCCGATGGACCTGTTGGCTCCGGATCAGATCGACCGCAAGGCGGCGATGCTGGCGATTCCGGCCTTGATCAAAGCCTATCTGCGCCTTGGCGGCACTGTGGGCGAGGGCGCGTTCGTTGATCACGATTTCAACACCACCGATGTGTGCCTGATCCTGGACACGGCCCGCTTGAACGCCCGCGCGGCGGATCGGTATCGCGGATGAGCGAGACCTGGGGCATCGATCAACCGCCGCAGGGCGATCCCAAACCGGGGTGGGGCGGCAGGCTCATTGCGACGGTCCGCGCCATCGGCATCGTCGCCGTGATCGGGACCGGGCTGGTTCTTCTTCTGCTGCTGCGGCAAATTGAGCGGCCGGTGTTCGGGTTGCACCGGCCCTGGACCCCTTGGATTACACAGACCGTGTGCCGGGCCACGCTGGCGCTGATGGGGCTGCGGCTTCGGATTGAGGGCACGCCGCTCCGCGGACCGGGGGCGGTGGTTGCCAATCATGCGAGCTGGCTCGACATCTTTGTGCTCAACGCGGTGCAGCGGGTTTACTTTGTCTCAAAAGCCGAGGTGAAGGGGTGGCCCGGAATCGGTGTTCTCGCCCGTGCGACGGGTACGATTTTCATCCGGCGGGATCGGCGCGAGGCGGCCGCGCAGGCGCAGCTTCTGACCGAACGGCTTGGCGCCGGGCACAGGCTTCTGGTCTTTCCAGAGGGCACATCAAGCGATGCGCGCCGGGTGCTGCCGTTCAAGCCTGCGCTCTTTGCCAGCTTTCTCAACGCACCGGTCGAAGGGATGCAGGTGCAGCCGGTGAGCGTAGTCTATTCCCCGCCAAAAGGCCGCGATCCGCGCTTCTACGGGTGGTGGGGCGATGCCGCGTTCGGGGACTCGCTTCTGCAGGTGCTGGCGCAATGGCCTCAGGGACAGGTGACCGTGGTGCAGCACACCCCGTTGATGGTCGCGGAGTTCAGTGACCGCAAGGCGCTTGCCCGGCAGAGCGAAGAGGCAGTGCGGCGGGCTCTCGAAGAGCGGGGCGTTGCCGCGCCGGCAGAGCCGTCCTCCCCCGACAATTAGATCATCAGGCGCGCTCAGCCGCGTCGAGCTTCTCCTGAGCCTCCAGCCAGAGAGTTTCGGCGCGGGACAGCCCGTCTTCGACCTCTGCGAATTTTCGGTTCCAGCTTTCAAGCTCACCGATCCGGCTGTCCTCATAGAGGGCCGGGTCGGCAAGCTTGGCGGCGAGTTTCTCGCGCATCTCGGTGATCTTTTCGACCCGCGCCTCGCATTTGCGCAGCGCCGCGCGCAAAGCCATGAGCTCATCGCGGGAGGGGCGCTTGGGCTTGGGCGTTGGCGCTGCGGCGGCGGGCTTGGCCGGTTTGTCGGACAGCAGCATCCGGCGATAGGCGTCAAGATCATCTTCATAGGGCGTCACGCGTCCATCCTGCACGAGCCAAAGCCGGTCCGCTGCAAGGCTCAGCAGGTGCATATCGTGGCTGACCAGGACCACGGCGCCGGAATAGGCCGTGAGCGCCTCGACAAGCGCCTCGCGGCTCTCAATGTCGAGGTGGTTGGTCGGCTCGTCGAGGATCAGGAGATGCGGCGCGTCCAGCGTGGCGAGCATCAGCGAAAGCCGCGCTTTCTGCCCGCCCGAGAGGCGGTTCACCGTGGTCTCAACCTGCTCGGCCATCAGGCCGAACCCCGACAGGCGGGCGCGGTGGCGCTTGGGCTCTTCATCGGGGCGCAGACGGCGCAGGTGATCGAGAGGGGTCTCATCCCCGCGCAGCTCATCCAACTGGTGCTGCGCGAAATAGCCGATCCGCAGCTTCGACGTGCGCGTCAGGCGCCCCTTCATCGGCTCCAGCCGCCCGGCGAGCAGCTTGGACAGGGTGGATTTGCCCTGGCCATTGCGGCCCAGTAGGGCGATGCGGTCATCCTGGTCGATGCGCAGGCTCAGGCGATCCAGCACGGTCGCATCATCATAGCCCACCGCCGCGCCATCAAGCGCGATGATCGGCGGAGAGAGCTCCTCGGGCTCTGGGAAGGAGAACGCGCGCAGGGCCGCTTCCTGAGGCGAGGTGATCGGCTCCATCTTCGCGATCATTTTCAGGCGGCTTTGGGCCTGTCGGGCCTTGGACGCCTTGTAGCGAAATCGGTCCACGTAGCTTTGCAGATGGGCGCGGCGCTCGTCTTGCTTGCGGGCTTCGGCCTGCTGGACCTTGAGCCGTTCGGCGCGGGTGCGGGCAAAGGCGTCATAGGGTGTCGTGTAGTAGGTTAGCTTGCGGTCCTCCAGGTGGAGGATCGCGCCGACGGCGCGGTTCAGCAGACCCCGATCGTGGGAGACGACAAGCACCGTGTGCGGGTAACGCGCCAGGTAGCTTTCCAGCCACAGCGCGCCTTCGAGGTCCAGATAGTTGGTCGGCTCGTCGAGCAGCAACAGATCCGGCGCCGAGAACAGCACGGCGGCGAGCGCCACGCGCATCCGCCAGCCGCCCGAGAAGGCCGAACAGGGCATGCGTTGCTGGGCGTCGTCAAAGCCCAGACCCTTGAGGATCGTCGCGGCGCGGGCTTCGGCGGACCAGGCGTCGATGTCGCTCAGGCGGGTCTGGATTTCGGCGATCCGGGCAGGATCGGTGGCGTCCTCTGCCAGCAGGGCCGCGCGTTCCGTGTCCGCCGCCAGCACGGTGTCGAGCAGCGAGACCTCGGACCCCGGCACCTCCTGGCTGACGCCGCCGATCCGGGCGCCTTGGGGGATCTCGATCTCTCCGCCATCGAGCGTCAGCTCGCCCCGGATCAGGCGGAAGAGGGTGGTCTTGCCCGTGCCGTTACGCCCGACCAGGCCGACCTTGTGGCCGGTGGGAATGGTGACGGAGGCGCCCTCAAGCAGGGGGCGACCTTCGACGGAGTAGGAAATGTCATCAATCCGCAGCATGGACCGGCGATGCCCGATCCGGCGCGCGCCGTCAATCGGGCCCTAGCCGTTGTCGACCACCAGGCGAAGCTTCGGGCGCGGCGCGTAGGCGGATCGGCGCAGATGCGCCCCGCCCGCAATGGCCCGCAGCCGCTGCGGACGCGGCCCGGTGAGGGTGTCGCGCCGCCAGGGCGCGGATTGGTCGATCTCCAGCCGCCGGGGGCGGTGGCCGATCTCTCCATCGAGCACCAAGGCACCGAGCAGGCGGTCAATGACGTCGTCATTGCCCATCAGGGGCAGCAGCAACATCCGTCCATTAAGCGCCGGACGCGCGAAGCGGCGCGGCGCGTGGAGCGGCATATCCACGATGGCGGGCCGCTCGAAACAGATCGCCAGCCGATCCGCAAAGAGTGTGCGACTCTCCACGCCCAACAGGCAGGACAGCGGCATCCCGCGCAGCTCTGTGCCTACAATGGCCGCCAGTTCCTGCCCGGCGACGCGGATCCGGGCGTGTCCCGGTGCGATGCGTTCAGCGATGAAGGCATGGGGCAGGGCGGGGCCGATGAGCTGGGCGGTGATGGCGCGGCGCGGGGCGACGCCGCTTGCGTCGGCCACGGACCACCAGCTTTGTTCGAGCCGCGCCAACGTGGCGCGGATGGCGCCGCTATCGCGCTGCATCAGATCGTCGCTCATGGCTCTACTCCCTTGGTTGATCCTGAACGGGGTTAGCTTGAGTCGAAACGAAACAGTCTGCCGACCCCATGGCGCAATTCTGCCCCTTTCGGGCCTTCAATACACTAAACAAAGTGTTAACGGGTTAACGCGGCGGCGCGTGGCTTGTGGCCGGGGCAGGGGTTTGGTCTACTGAGCAGGCGCCCGCGTCCGGGCGCCACGACAGGGGATGCCGATGATCCGTTCCATGACCGCCTTTGCCAGCGTGCCGCAGACACATGACGATCTGGCCCTCACCTGGGAGATCCGGTCTGTGAACGGGCGGGGGCGCGATCTGCGGATGCGGCTTCCCGAGGGCAGCGGCCCGGCGGAATCGGCGCTGCGCAAGGCGCTTGAATCGCAGATCACGCGCGGGTCGGTTACCTTGTCCCTGCGCGTGCAAGGCAGCGGGGGCGCGCGGGGCGCTGCGGTCGATGCCGACGGGCTGGCCGCCATGCTGGCCGCGCTCGATCAGGTCGAACAATCGGTGATGGGGCTGGCGCCGGTCAGCGCGGCGGATGTGCTGAGGTTGCCCGGCGTGATGGTCGCGGAGGCGGCGGTGACTCTGCCGGGCCCGGAGGTGCTGCTGTCCGGGGTGGAGGCGCTGCTGGAGCCGTTCGACGCCATGCGCGCACGGGAAGGGGCCGCGCTTGCAGAGGTGATCCTGGGGCAGCTTGACCGGATCGCAGGGCTGATCGACGCCGCCGGGGAGGCCGCAGCAGCGCGCCGTCCGGCGCAGGCAGAGGCGCTGCAGCGCGCTTTGGATGCGGTGCTGAACGGCTCTCGCAAGGTGGACCCCGACCGCATGGAACAAGAGCTCGCGCTGATCGCTGTCAAATCCGACATCACCGAGGAGCTGGACCGCCTGCGCGCCCATGTCGGTGCCGCACGAGCTCTTTTGGCGGAGGGCGGCCCGGTCGGGCGGCGGCTCGACTTCCTCGCGCAGGAGTTCAACCGCGAGGCCAACACGCTGTGCTCCAAGTCCGGCGATCAGGCGCTCACCGCCATCGGGCTTGACCTGAAGACGGTGATCGACCAGATGCGCGAACAGATCCAGAATGTGGAGTAATGCCATGCAGCGCCGGGGCCTTTTGATTATCCTGTCCTCCCCGTCTGGCGCGGGGAAATCCACGATGACTAAGGCGCTGCGGGAATGGGATCCGACGATCCGCTTCTCAGTCTCCGCCACGACGCGCCCCCCGCGTCCGGGCGAGGTGGATGGCAAGGACTACCATTTCTACACGGAGACGGACTTCAAGCGGGCTGTGGTTGACGGCCAGATGCTCGAACACGCCCATGTCTTTGGCAATTTCTACGGCAGTCCGCGCGGCGCCGTGCAAGAAGCGATCGACGCCGGGGACGATGTGCTCTTTGACATCGACTGGCAGGGCGCCCAGCAGATCCGCAACACCGACATGAACCCGCATGTTTTGTCGATCTTCCTTCTCCCGCCGTCGATCACCGCGCTGCGCGAGAGGCTGATCGCGCGCGGCCAGGACGCCGATGACGTGATCGCAAAGCGGATGCAGAAAAGCTGGGACGAGATCAGCCATTGGGATGGCTATGATTACGTTCTGGTCAATGACGACCGGGATGCCACCGCGGAGCGGCTACGCACCATCGTGACCGCAGAACGCCTGCGCCGCAGCCAGCAACCGGGGCTGGTGCCCCATGTCCGCGCCCTTCAGGCTCAATTTGAGGAAATGTCATGACGATCTATGCGCTCGACGACCGCATCCCGCAGATTGCAGACGACGCCTGGGTGGCGCCGGATGCGAATATCATCGGCTCTGTGATCCTTGAGGCACACTCGTCTGTGTGGTTCGGCTGCACGCTGCGCGGTGACGGTGAGCCGATCATCGTCGGCAAGGGCAGCAATGTGCAGGAGAATTGCGTCTTCCACACCGATCTGGGCTATCCGCTGACGCTGGGCGAAAACGTCACCGTCGGCCACAAGGCCATGCTGCATGGCTGCACCATTGGCGATGGCAGTCTGATCGGCATGGGCGCGACCGTCTTGAACGGTGCGAAGATCGGGAAGGGCTGCCTGATCGGCGCCGGGGCGCTTGTCACAGAAGGGAAGGTCATTCCCGATGGCTCCATGGTGCTGGGCGCGCCCGGCAAAGTGGTGCGCGAGCTGAATGAGAACGCCCGCCAGGCACTGATCGCTTCGGCGGAGCATTATCAGCAGAACGCGGCGCGTTTCCGCGCGGGGCTGCGCACGCTGTGAGCGCGCCGCTCCGTTAGGGCTTCCCGCGCGGGGGGTTCCGGCCCATAACGTCGGATATGATGGATCAGACCACACCCACGACGCCGCCCTTGATCGAAGCGCTGCCGCTGCCGGCTCTGACGGTTCAGCCCGATGAACGGATTGGCCAGATGAACGAAGGGGCCCGCGCGCTGTTCGGGATGGACCTTGCGGGGATGCACTACATCACGGCGCTGCGGCAGCCCGCGCTTTTGGATGCCATCGAAGAGAGCCTTCGGGATTCGCAAAAGCGCACCGCCCGCTATCTGGGACGGGACGGGGTGCGGGACGCCACGTGGAAAGTGTCGCTGGCCCGCGCCGGTCAGGTGCTGCTCGCCACATTCGAAGATGTGACTGCGGTGGAGGAGGCCGGGCAGATGCGCCGCGATTTCGTGGCCAATGTCAGCCACGAGCTGCGCACACCGCTGACGGCGCTTCTGGGTTTCATTGAAACGCTGGGCGGCCCCGCCCGGGATGATCCAGTGGCGCGTGATCGCTTTCTTGAGATCATGGCGCAGGAGGCTGGCCGCATGTCGCGGCTGGTCGAAGACCTCTTGTCGCTCTCGCGGGTGGAGGAGGAGGAACGGGTGAGGCCGCTTTCTCCGGTGGATATGGGGGCGTTAATCCGGGGAACTGTCGATGCGCTCACGCCCGTGGCGGATGCCGCCGGGCGCGAACTGGTGGTGGATGTGCCGGATGATCCAGTCTCCGTCCCCGGAGACGCGCGCCAACTGCGCCAGGTCCTCACCAATCTGGTCGAGAACGCGATCAAATACGGCCGCGATCGTGTCGAAATTTCGCTGACGGAACCGGCGGCTGAAACGGCCCTGCGGGGTCCGGGGATTCGCGTGTCTGTCAAAGATTACGGGGAAGGCATCCCTGAACATCACATCGCGCGCCTCACAGAGCGATTCTACCGTGTAGACTCGCACCGCTCGCGGGAGGTCGGAGGCACCGGGCTGGGGCTCGCGATCGTGAAGCATATCGTGAACCGGCATCGCGGTCGGCTTCGGATCGAAAGCACGCCTTCAGAGGGCAGCACGTTCACTGTGCTCCTGCCGCTCGAATAGTGACGCTCCGTCGGTTTCGGCCGACCCCGAGGACTGTCACATAATGTTTACATTAGTGTCACAAAAGCGTGGTGCGCGAGGCGTAGCCCGGCGTCTGAGAGCCCCGAAACCTTCGGGGTAGTCTCGTGTCTGACAAACAGGAGAAATCCATGTCCTTTGTGAAACTGACCGCCTCCACTCTGGCGATCGCCACCGTGGCCACTGCTGCCGCTGCCCGTGACAACGTTCAGGTTGCCGGTTCTTCCACGGTTCTGCCCTATGCTTCCATCGTTGCTGAAGCTTTCGGTGAGAACTTCGACTTCCCGACCCCGGTTGTGGAATCCGGCGGTTCCTCCGCTGGCCTGAAGCGCTTCTGCGAAGGCGTGGGCGAAAACACCATCGACGTGGCCAACGCGTCCCGCGGCATCAAGGACAAAGAGATCAAGGCCTGTGCCGACGCCGGCGTGACCGAGATCATCGAAGTTCGTATCGGCTATGACGGCATCGTGTTCGCCTCCGACATCAACGGCCCGGCCTTCACCGCTTTCGAGCCTGCCCAGATCTACAACGCTCTGGTTGCTCAGAAGCCCCACGATGGTGAAATGGTCGACAACAACGTCATGAACTGGTCCGAGATCGACGAATCTCTGCCCGACGCTGATGTCATGGCCTTCATCCCCGGCACCAAGCACGGCACCCGTGAAGTCTTCGAAGAAAAAGTCCTGCTGCAGGGCTGTGAAGACTCCGGCGCCATGAAGCTGATGGAAGAAATGGGCATGGATGAAGACGCCATCGAAGGCGCCTGCATGGCAGTCCGCACCGACGGCAAGTCCGTGGACATCGACGGTGACTACACCGAGACCCTGGCCTCCATCGCCTCCGCCCCGAACGGCATCGGCGTGTTCGGCCTGGCCTTCTACGAGAACAACCAGGACAAGCTGAAAGTTGCGACCATGTCCGGCGTTGCTCCCTCCACCGAGTCCATCGCTTCCGGCGAGTATCCGGTGTCCCGTCCGCTGTACTTCTACATCAAGAAGGCCCACATCGGCGTGATCCCCGGCCTGAAGGAATATGCTGAGTTCTTCATCTCCGACGCCGTTGCCGGCCCGGATGGCCCGCTGGCTCAGTATGGCCTGGTGTCCGATCCTGAACTGGCCGCGACCCAGTCCATGATCGCCAACGAAGAAGTCATGAGCAAGTAAGCTCAGCCTTCCATGGGGGTGGCGCACCGCGCCGCCCCCTTCGTCACTTCTGAGAGCCACAGCGTCTCGCGCGCCACCATCTCTCGCATTTCCTCAAGGAGCCCACATGTCCGCGTCCATGATCGCGATCATCGTGCTGGTGCTTGCTGCCATCGGTTTCGTCCTGGGGCGCCAACGTGCGCTGTCCGATGCTGGTGGTGAGTCCCGCGATTTGCATTCGCTTCCGAATTTCTATGGCTGGAACGTCGCGTTGTTCACGATGATTCCGGCCTTTCTTGCGCTTGGCGTGTGGCTGATTGCCCAACCCATGGTGATCAACTCCATGGTCCGCGGCTCCATCCCGGAAAGCAAATATGAGACGGCTGGCGATCTTGGCCTGATCATGTCCGATGTTGAGCGCGTGGCCAACGGGCTCGACAGCGCGATTGAGCAGGGCCTGATGGACGAGGACGTTGCGCGTGACATCAACGCCAATTTCTCCGACGTGCGCGGGCGCCTAGCCGAGGCCGGTGTCGCGCTTGGGTCGGGTGTCGACAGCTCCACGCTTAAGGCGGCGCAAGAATACCGGGGCGCGGCGCGCACCGGTCGCCTGATGCGCGCGATTGCGGTGCTGGGTCTGGCGGTTGCGGGCTTTGCCTTCGCCATGATGCGCACGGACAAGGAGTTCCGCGCACGAAACACGGTCGAAGCAGTCATCCGCTACGTGCTGATCGGCGCGGCCTCGGTCGCGATCCTGACCACCATTGGCATCGTGCTGTCGCTGATCTTCAACACGATCAACTTCTTTGGAATGTACCCGCTGACGGACTTCCTGTTCGGCACGACCTGGGCACCGTCCTTTGGTGGCGGATCCGAACTGGGCTTCCTGCCGCTGATCTGGGGCACGCTCTACATTTCGATTATCGCGCTCCTCGTGGCCGTGCCGCTTGGCTTGTTCGCGGCGATCTACCTGTCGGAATACGCCTCGCCCCATCTTCGCTCCATCGCAAAGCCGATGCTCGAAGTGCTGGCCGGTATCCCGACCATCGTCTACGGTCTCTTTGCTCTGACCATCGTCGGTCCGCTTCTGCTGAACGTGTTCGGCCAAGGCGTGCAGGGCGATGGCGGCCTTCTTGGGGTCGAGTGGATGCAAGGCGCTCGCGCCGTGATGACCGCCGGTCTGGTTATGGGCATCATGCTGATCCCCTTCGTGTCCTCGCTGTCGGACGACATCATCAACGCGGTGCCGCAGGCGATGCGCGATGGATCCTACGGGCTGGGCGCGACGCAATCGGAGACGGTGCGCCAGGTGATCCTGCCCGCCGCGCTGCCCGGCATTGTGGGCGCGATCCTGCTGGCCGCCTCGCGCGCCATCGGGGAGACCATGATCGTGGTGCTCGGGGCAGGGGCCGCCGGTCGCCTGTCGGGCAACCCGTTCGAAGCCATGACCACGGTCACCGCCAAGATCGTGTCGCAGCTCACCGGGGATGCGGACTTTGCTTCGCCCGAGGCGCTTGTCGCCTTCGCTCTGGGCTTTGTCCTCTTCCTGATGACGCTCGGGCTCAATGTCTTCGCGCTCTACATCGTGCGCAAATACCGGGAGCAGTACGAATGACCGCTGTCAACGAACACGGAGATATGCTGACCGAAAGCGGTCACATCTCCATCATGTCCGGCGCCAAGTCGGTCGCCCAACGCAACTCCGCCGAAAAGCGGTTCCAGTTCTACGGGATTGGCGCCATCGCGGTTGGCCTGTTCTTCCTGTGCTGGCTTTTGTGGTCGATCCTGTCCAACGGTCTGAGCGCCTTTACCCAGACCACGATCACCCTGCCGATCGAGCTGAAGGCCGAGGTCATTGATCCGCGGGGCACGGGCGATCCGTCCAAATTCGCGCCGACCTTTGCGTTCGATCCGCTTATCATCGACGGGTTCAACACCGCGATTGCCGAATCCGGCGCCACGGTCGCCGTGCCCGCCAAAGAACTGAAAGATATGCTCTCGAAGAGCGGCAAGGGGCAGATCCGCAGCATGGTGCAAGGCGATCCGTCCCTGCTGGGCACGACCCAGGAGGTCGAGGTCTTTGCCTCTGCCAATGTCGATGGTTACCTCAAGGGCCGGATTGACCGCGAAGCGGCCGGGCGGCTTAAGGGCAGCTCCGTGGAGCAGCTTGACGCGGTCGATGCCCTGCGCGACGCGGGCGTGATCCACCGGAGCTTCAACTGGAACTTCCTGTTTGGCGCGGACGCCTCCGAGAACCGCCCCGAACAGGCCGGGATGGGCGTTGCCATGGTCGGCTCGCTCTTCATGATGCTCACCGTGCTGCTGCTGACACTGCCCATCGGTGTCGCCGCGTCGATCTATCTTGAGGAGTTCGCCCCCAAGAACCGGCTGACCGACATCATTGAGGTGAACATCTCCAACCTGGCCGCGGTGCCGTCCATCGTGTTCGGTATCCTGGGCCTTGCGGTGTTCATCCAGTTCGTCGGCCTGCCGCAATCCGCGCCTCTGGTCGGTGGTCTGGTGCTCACGCTCATGACGCTCCCGACGATCATCATCTCGACCCGTGCCGCGCTCAAAGCGGTGCCGCCGAGCATCCGCGACGCGGCGCTCGGGGTAGGGGCCTCCAAGATGCAATCGGTGTTCCACCACGTGCTGCCTTTGGCCATGCCCGGCATCCTGACCGGGACCATCATCGGCCTCGCGCAGGCTTTGGGTGAAACCGCACCGCTGCTGCTGATCGGGATGGTGGGCTATGTGGCCACCAACTATCCTGATGGGGTGGCGTCCGGTTTCCTTGACCCGAACTCCGCCATGCCCGCGCAGATCTACCAGTGGATCAGCCGCGCAGACGGGGCCTTCTACGAACGTGCCTGGGGCGGTATCATCATTCTGCTGCTGTTCCTCATGACCATGAACATCATCGCTATCATCCTCCGCCGCCGCTTCGAGCGCCGTTGGTAAGACTCAAGGACGTAAGGAAATGAACGACATGACCATCAATGGCGAAGTCGGCCAGACGGACATCAAGATCAAGGCGCGCGGCGTTCAGGTCTACTATGGCGACACTCACGCAATCAAAGACGTGGATTGCGACCTGGATGACAAGACCGTCACGGCCTTCATCGGCCCGTCGGGCTGCGGCAAATCCACCTTTCTGCGCTGCATCAACCGGATGAACGACACGATTGATGTGTGCCGCGTCGAAGGCGACATCCATATCGACGGCGAAGACATCTACGACGCCAAAGTTGACCCGGTGCTGCTGCGCCGCAAGGTTGGCATGGTGTTCCAGAAGCCGAACCCGTTCCCCAAGTCGATCTATGACAACATCGCTTATGGCCCTCGGATCCACGGTCTGGCCAAGAACAAGGCGGAGCTGGACGAGATCGTCGAGAAATCCCTGCGCCGCGGCGCCATCTGGGATGAGGTCAAGGATCGTCTCGATGCGCCGGGCACCGGTCTTTCGGGCGGCCAGCAGCAGCGTCTGTGCATTGCCCGCGCCGTTGCAACCGAACCGGAAATCCTCCTGATGGACGAGCCGTGCTCGGCGCTTGACCCGATCGCGACGAGCCAGGTCGAAGAGCTGATCGACGAGCTGCGCGAGCAGTATTCGGTGATCATCGTGACCCACTCGATGCAGCAGGCCTCGCGTGTCAGCCAGAAGACGGCGTTCTTCCACCTCGGCAACCTGGTTGAGTTTGGCACAACGAAGGACATCTTCGAGAACCCGCAGGACGAACGCACGGAACGGTACATCTCTGGTAAGATCGGTTAACGCATGGCCAATAATGACCCGCATATCATGTCCGCCTTTGATCGTGATCTGGAGGCCGTTCAGGCCCAGATCATGAAAATGGGCGGGCTCGTGGAGGCCGCGATCCTCGACGCTGCCAAATCGCTCGAGATGCGCGATGTCGAACTGGCGGAGAAGGTCCGCCGGGGGGATCGCGTCATCGACGAGATGATGGACAGCGTGAACGAAGGCGCGGCGCGCGTGATCGCGCTCCGGGCTCCGGTCGCGACCGATCTGCGCCTGGTGCTCACGGTGCTGCGCCTCTCGACCTCGCTGGAGCGTGTTGGCGATTACGCCAAGAACATCGCCAAGCGGACCGGCGTTCTGGCCGAAATGCGTCCGATCAACGGCTCGGACACCGCGTTGCGCCGCATGGCGCGCGAGGTGGAGCGGATGCTGCGCGATTGTCTGGACGCCTATATCCGCCGAGATGCGGAACTGGCCGAAGACGTGCGGCAGCGTGACCATGACGTTGACCAGATGTACAATGCTCTGTTTCGCGAATTCCTCACCTTCATGATGGAAGACCCGCGCAACATCACCGCCTGTATGCACCTGCACTTCATCGCCAAGAACATCGAACGGATGGGCGATCTGGTGACCAATATGGCCGAACAGGTGATCTACCTGGTGTCCGGGCATCACCCGGAAGACAGCCGCCCCAAGAGCGATACGACCTCCTTCACCCCAATCGAATAAATACCCATGAACTCCGCAACGCCGACCCCCCATGTCCTGATCGTCGAAGACGAACCGGCCCAACGCGAAGTGCTGGGCTACAATATCGAAGCTGAAGGATATCGCGTCTCGCGTGCCGAGAATGGCGAGGAGGCGCTGCTGCTCGTCGAAGAAGAGACGCCCGATCTCATCGTGTTGGACTGGATGCTGCCCTCGGTCTCGGGGATTGAGGTCTGCCGTCAGCTCAAGGCGCGCTCTGAAACGCGTGATGTACCGGTGATCATGCTCTCCGCACGCTCCGAGGAAGTGGACCGGGTGAGGGGGCTGGAAACCGGGGCGGATGACTACGTCGTGAAACCCTATTCGATTCAAGAGCTTCTGGCGCGTATCCGCACGCAGCTTCGGCGCTCGCGCCCTTCGGCGGTCGGGCAAGTTCTGGTGTTCGAAGACATCGTGCTCGATTCCGAGACGCACCGCGTGCATCGCGATGAAAAGCCGCTCAAGCTGGGCCCAACAGAGTTTCGTCTGCTCTCCACCTTCATGGAGAAGCCCGGCCGCGTCTGGTCGCGCGAGCAGCTTCTGGACCGGGTCTGGGGGCGTGACATCTACGTCGACACGCGTACGGTCGATGTGCATATCGGACGGCTCCGCAAGGTTCTGACGGCCCATGGCGGAGAAGATCCCGTGCGCACGGTGCGCGGCGCCGGTTACGCTCTGGGATAGGCCGCAAACAGACTGTGCATAGGGCAGGGCGCGCGCTAGCGTTTCCTGAGGAGGAGCCTGCCCATGCCATCCAGCCGAACATCGCCGTCCTTCACCGATGCCGAATACCGCCAGCGGATCGCCAAGGTGCGCACGCGGATGGAGGCTGCGGGGATTGATGTGCTCGTCCTGTCCGATCCGTCCAATATCGCGTGGGTTACTGGCTACGATGGATGGTCGTTCTATGTTCATCAGGCCGTAGTGTTAGGGATGGAAGGAAACCCGCACTGGTGGGGGCGCGAGATGGACACCGCGGGCGCAATGCGCACGGTGTTCATGGAGGATCACTGCATCCACGGCTACGATGACAGCTATGTCCAGAACCCTGACAAGCACCCGATGCAGGAGCTCGCGCGCCTATTGGATGCGCTCGGACACGCCGGATCAAAAATCGGAGTCGAGATGGACAATTATTATTTCAGCGCAGCGGCTTACGGCTCGTTATTGACCCATCTCCCGAAGGCCGATTTTCAGGATGCCACGGGCCTTGTGAACTGGTGCCGCGCGGTGAAATCAGATCAGGAAATCATATACATGCGGCGCGCCGCTGATATCGTGACGGCGATGCATGCGACGATCGTTGAGCGCGCCGAACCCGGTATGCCCAAGCACCGGTTGATCGCCGATATTTACCATACAGGGATCTCGGGAACCGGCGGTCACTGGGGCGACTATCCAGCAATGGTGCCAATGGCGCCGTCCGGGCTGGACGCGACGGCGCCGCATCTGACCTGGGACGATACACCGCTGCGCACAGGAGAAGCGACGTTCTTTGAGATCGCGGGCGCGCACCGGCGCTATCAATGCCCACAATCGCGCACCTTGTTCTTTGGGGCCGTCCCAACGCGATACCGCGATGCGGAGCGGGCCGTCACAGACGCAACAGAGGTTGCGCTAGAGCAGGCAAAGCCCGGAAATCGTTGCGAAGATGTGGCGGCAGCGTTCAATAGCGCCTTGGCGGCGCGCGGGTTTCACAAAGATAGCCGCTGCGGTTATCCCATCGGCCTGAGCTATCCACCGGACTGGGGCGAGCGCACAATGTCATTCCGTGCGGGCGACACGACGCTGCTGGAGCCTGGCATGACATTCCACTTCATGCCTGCGCTATGGCTGGAGGACGGCGGGATCGAAATCACCGAACCGATCCTGATCACGGACAGCGGGGCGGAGCGTCTTGCGGCAACGCCAACTGGGCTGGTCGTGAAAGAGTAAGGGTCTGCGCAAAGCCGCATCCAGATTTCGTATAATCAGGATTGAGATAGGCGAAAACCCCCGCAAACCAACAGGTTAGGGGGGTTTTGCGGGCACATGACAAAACGGGCGCAACTCGCGTTGGTGTTCTGTGAGCGGTGCTTAAGTTGTTCTTATCAGTATGCGCCTCATAAAGAAAGGGGCAGCTATGGCAAAGGCATCGTTTTTCCGAGGTGTGGAGCTGGACGTGATCCGGGTGGGCGTTGCTCGCGGGCGGACCTATCAGGAAATTGCTGACTACCTGGGCCGCAGCCGCAACGGTGTTTTCCAGCAGAAACGAAAGATGGAGGAGGCCGGAACGCTGTCAGACCTACCGTTCGAGTTTCTGGCAGATCGCCTTGACGAGGACATGCAGAAATGAGCGGGCAGGGACAATACCGCCCGAGAATGCACATCAACCGCGTCCTGTCGGCCAGCGGATCGCGCTTGTCTGCGCGGATAGTGTTGCAGTGTCTGTGCCACAATGCGGAGTTCGACCGGCCAGAGGTGACAATCTCGCGGCCACAAATCGCAGAACAAACGCTGCTCTGTCGCAACTCGATTTTGGATGCGTTGAAGATCCTCAAGGAAGAAGGCTCAATCACGCCGATACGAAATCTTGCGGGTGGCCGTGGAAAGGCTGTCACATATAGATTGCAGCCCGCAGGGCAGGGGGCAACTGCGGGGACGAACGCCGCCAAGGAGGTCGGGCAGGGGGGGCTATGGGACGCTGTGAGTGATGCTCTTCGCGGCCAACTAGGACCGGAGGTCCACGCGTCGTGGCTCGCAGGGCTCCAATGCGATGGCGTTGCCGCCGGACGTCTGCACCTGACGGCAAGAACACAGTTTGTTGCAGAGCGGGTTAGTAGGGACTTCGGTGATATGATCCAAGGTCTTGCCGCGCTCCAAGATGACAGCGTCACAGCGGTCACGATCAAGGCCGCATAAGATCGCAGTTATCCGCCAACTGCGCGACTGAGGGGCTTAGGCCCCTCTTTTTTTGGCGCTCCGTAAAGGGTGCCAGTTTTTGGACATATGCAAATTAAAGGGTGCCAGTTTACGTGCAAAAGGGTGCCAATTTAAGTGCAAAAGGGTGCCAATAAAGAACACCCCTACCATAGATCCATAGATCCATGTTCCGCCGCTTCGCGTCGATGTGGAGCGCCGCTAGTCGCGGCGCACGGGCGATAAGCACCCGGTTGGGCGGTCGTGCGGCCAGATCAGGCCGGGCAGGCTGAGAATGAGGAAGGGAGGCGGCGGAGCGCCAAGGCGGGGAACCGGAACGCCCATGAGCGACGGAGACCCCGCAACGCGGGCGCTGTGGCGCCAACTCCGGCTGTCGATGGGGTTGACACCACGAAAGCCCATCAGGGCGCCCAGAGAGGCGCTCTTGCGCTCTGCCGGATTGCGCTTAAGCTGCAACGTTATCACGTAACGCAACCAAGGGGCGAACAATGGCAAATGGACCGATGGGGCAGATGGGGCAGGAGGCGCGGCGCGCGCTCGCTCAGATCGAGCGTGTGAAGGAAGCGCCGATGATGCAGAAAATCTCGATTGCGGAGGAAGTCTTGCCGCAGATCGGCGCCGCGCTGATCGCTCTGGCCGACCGGGTGGACGAGCTGACGCCTTATCTGGACGAGGACGCCGCGAATGTCGGCTGAGGTGATCCCGGCCCAAACGGTGATCGCGATTTGCCGTTGCGCGGGGTGCGGCAAAGAGCAGCCGATCAAAATCATGAAATCAGGGGTGCCCTACTACTACTGCCAGCACACGACAGATGCGGGGTGGTGCGGGCACCATGAGCGTTGGAGCAAGGCCGAGGGACACAAAATGGTGCGGGCCTATCAGGAAGAAGGAGAGCCGATCCATGTCACGAGAGGAATTGAGCGGGGGCCTGTCGTTCAGCAGCCGACGCGGGAAGAACGGGGTCAGCCTGCCGCTGGAGCCGTGGCGAATGACGGAGGATCCGCCGAGCCCGGAAAGCGAGCCGATGAATGGGACATTTTCCAGCGGTTCGGATGATGCTGCACATCTTGATGAGTTCCGCGCCGCTGATCTTTCGGACGGTCTGGATGCTGCGCCCGATGATGTTCAAGAAATCGGAGAGGACGGCGAGCCGATCCACGCCGACGCCGGGCCTGACCAAATCGACAAAGCCGCCTTTGCTGAGGTCTTCAAGATCGCTTTCAGCGTCCCGGGCATGGTGGACGCGACTTTCCAGCCGGTAGCGATCCAACCGCAGGAGCGGGAGGGCGCGCGGGCTGCGTCCGATGCGGTGCATAGCCTTCTCGAAATCTACTACCCCGCCGCCCTGCGGCCCGGATCGGAGACGTTTGCTCATCTGATGGTGGCCGGGCCGTTCATTGTCGGCAAGGTGATGGTGGCGCGCGCCTGTATCGCAGCCAAGAACGCGAAACGGGTAGAGGCCGCGCAAGCTGCGCGCCAGCAGAGCGCACCGAAGCCGCCCCAGAGCGCGCCGGATGCGCCCGCCGATCCCGTTAACGCAAATCAGGTGCCAGATTGGCACCTTCCCGGACAGGAGGCCGCTTGATGCTTGGTCAATTCAAAATCTCACGGGTCAAGCTCTGCCACGAATGCGGCGAGCGTGCGACCTATAGGATCCCGGTCAGTGACGGCGCGGGGATGATGACGCCGCTCAATCTGTGCCAGTTTCACGCCGAAGCATTGGCGGCGGGAATGCTCGCGTGGGATGAGCTGTCACAGAAGATGGAGAGCGCGGGGGCATCGCTGTGAGCGCGTCCAGCAATGCCGCCCGCATCGGGGTTTGGGGCGCCTCTGGTTCGGGCAAGTCGTCCTATGTGAAGAAGGAAATCCGCCGCACCCGGCGGCTTGTCGTCTTCGACCCGCTGGACGAATACGCCCCGTTGATGCGCGCCCCGGCCAACGTCAATGGACCGCCGACCGCCAATGTCAACGCGCCGCCGATCCCGGCCAGCACCAACGATCTGGACGCGGTGCGTCTGGCGATGCGGAACGATTGGGCCGGGTTCCGGGTCGCCTACGTGCCTCAGAGCGGCAAGGAGCCGTTGGCCCTGTCTGCGCTTTGCCGCCTCCTGATGCGGGCACAGCAGCCGTTTAAGGACGGCAAGAGCAATCTGGGCCTGACGCTTGTGGTCGAAGAAATGAACCTGCCGTTTCCCGTCCACGGCGGCGCCCAGAAGTGCCCCGGCTTTGCCGAAATCTGTAGTCGCGGGCGGCACTATGGGATCACGGTATACGGCCTGTCGCAGCGCATCGCTGAGGTCTCGACCCGTTTCCGTGGGAACTGCACCGAAACCGTTGTGCTGAGACAGCAGGGGCCACGCGACATTGCCGCCGCGATGGACGCGACCGGCGCCAGCAAGGCGCAAATTACCGGCCTTAAGAACCTGCACTACATCCACGCCGCTAACGGGAACCTGCGCGGCGGGAAGATCAATCACCGCAAATAAAGCGCACCCGGCGCGCAAATAGTGCGCGCCGGGTGCGTTAACGTATGGTTTCCACCCAGAGCGCACCGCCTGCCAGCTTCTCCCCCGTTCGAAATCAAACGGGGGCCGCATCATGCGCTCTGGCATCGCTCAATCTGTTGTTTCTGGGGTCATTTCCGGGCTTATCGTCTGGTATGTCACCAAGCGCGTGAGCGGCGCCCAGACTGCAAAAAGCAGCCCCTCCTACATGGCATAGGAGGGAAAGACCTTGCCGAAGAAATCCGATCTTAAATTCGTCGCTCTGGTGGCCGTTGGCGTCATGGCCGCTGGCTACGTGATGCATCTGGCCCGCGACGTGTCCGTGGTGTCCGACGCCAACAAAGGCTTCTCCTGATGCGCCGTTTTGAAAAGCTGCCGACCCCGCAGGGGATCGGAGCGGGCCAGACGGCAACGGTGAACCTGCCGCTGGGCCCGACCTATCATCGCCTTTACATCCGCATGGCCGATGGCACTGGCGACGTCGCCGCCGGGTCTTGGGGTGACAACATCGGTGAAATCCGCCTGATGGTGAACGGGGATGTTCGTATCGAGATCGACGCCGCCGACCTTGAGGCCATGAACAAGTTCTATGGCCAAGAAGCTGACGCCGGTGTGCTGCCGTTGTTCCTGTCGCAGCCCTGGGCGCGCACCATTCCGGGCGAGGACAACACCGCCTACGGCACCGCCGCCAACATGGCGACGTTTACGCTGGAAATGGACCTCAAGCCGGGCATCACCATCGGTGAACTGTCCGTCTATGCGATCCAGTCCGAGCCGAAGGCGTTCGGGCCGCACCTGCGCATTCAGCGCTTCAGCGACCAAATGGCGATGATCGGGACCAAGGAAATCAGCGACTTGCCGCGCGGTGCCTACAATATGCTGGGCCTGCACATCACGACCGACAAGATCGACGGCGTGGAAGTGCTGGCCGACAATCGCCAGGTGTCGGAGACAGACAAGGTCGCGCGTCAGGCTCATTTGCGGCTGGCTGATCGTCTGCCGCAGGCCGGTTTCACGCATCTGGACTTCATCCCCGAAAACCGCCTTGGGGAAGCGCTGCCGATGGCCCTGAATGACTTCCGGGTCAAGCTGGACGTGACCGCCGTCAACCAAAATTTCAAGGTGTATGCGGTTTCGGTGCAGGGCGTCCAAGCCCGCACCGCCTGACCCTACGGTGCGGCGGGTGAGACCCGCCGCGCCCGTTCCTAACGACAAAACAGGAGGGCTGACCGATGGTCGCAGCCGTGGGCGTGAACGCCCCCACCACTATCAGCAGCAAGAACGGCTATGTTTTCGGCTGGGATCCCGCGTCTTCGGGCAATCTCGGGTTTTCTATGGGCACCCCTGTCAGCGGCTCGGCCGCGTCGGCGCCCGCGTCCAATCTCAGCTACGGCGGCGGCGTCGCAAGCCTCGACACGATCCCGGTTGGCTCGAAATTGTCCTATGGCAAGAAGATGGCCGGCGGTTTCGATCTGGACGGATTTTTGCGCACCATGTCGATGGGAATCGGCACCAAAACGACGCCCGTGACCACGACGCGCCCGGCTGGCATGTCCGCGTCCGGCATGTCCGCGCAGACCGTCACCGGCGCCAAGCCGGTTGGCCCGATCCCGACCGCGCACACGGTGCGCATGGATGGCGGAACCAGCACCGGCCTACTGGACGGCCTCAAGGCCGTTGCGGCTGGGGTGCTGGCCAACATGGGCAGCACCGGTGACGGCGACGTGCAACCCGTTCTGGTCAATGCGTCTGCCCCCGGATCGGCGGGCGGCGGCGGTGGTATCTCGCCCATGCTGGTGATCGGCGGCGCTCTGGCCGCTGGCCTCGTTTACTGGGTGGCGGCGGGCTGATCCATGATCGCCCCCGCTCCCCAGATGCCCCAAATGCCTGCACCCCCGCAGGCGCCAGCCGCCCCGGAGGTGCCCAATATGCCCGGCCTGCCGCCGCTCAACCTCGACCTATCCGCCGGACCCTCGAACGCGCAGGGCGCCCCCGTGACTGTCGGGGGCGTCACCTTCGGTGACTTCGTATTTAAGGGCACCAAGGCCGATGCGCCCAGCATCACGAAGATGGCATTGATGGGGGGCGTGGCGCTTCTGGCGCTTCGTTTGGTGCGCAAATGATCTGCGCCGTTCCAATCAGCGGAATGGATGCGCGCGCGGAGGCCGATTGCCTGCGCGTTGCGCATTTTGGGCCGGAGGACGTTTTGTTTTTCGGGATCGCCGCAGGCGAGGGCAGGGCGCAGGTCTGGGCTGTCTATGACGGCCCGGAGCGCATCGGCTCGCTGGTTCTGACAGAGTGCGAAGGCGCTCTGGTGGTCAACGTCTATGCCGCCGATGGCGGCGGCGACACGCTGCCGCAGGTGCTTCGCATTTTGGAGACCGTCGCAAGTAAGCGCGGCTTGAAATCGCTGCGCTTCTGGACGCGGTTGCCAGCTCTGGCCCGCCGAGCTGGTGCCTACGGGTTCACCGCGTCTCACGTTCTGGAAAAGGAAATCACGGATGGGAAGTAAAAGCAGCACGAGCGCGAAGACCGCCACCAACTACAACGCCCAGGACAACAAGATTGCCGCTGACAATGGCGGTTTCGCGGTGCGCGGCGACGGGGTGACGATCAACCAAACGAGCGCCGAGGCGGTCGCGCTTGGCGGCGCCTTTGCGCAGGCTGTCAGCGACATGACCGACGCCAGCATGAAGACGGCGCGCGATGCAGTTTTTGACGCTGGCGACCTTGGCCGCCGCGCCATCTCTGAAATCGCAGAGAGTGCGGAGGGCGCTTACGATCTGACCGGATCGGCGCTGACCTATCAGCGCGGCGCACAGGCGGACGCTCTGGACTATGCACGGCGCACCAATCTGGACGCGCTCGACCTGACCGGCGACGCGACCGGCGGCGCGCTCGATCTGGCCGAAAGCCTGTCGCGCACGCATTCCATCCAGCAGGCCGAGACCCTTGACGATGCGATGGGCATCGCCAGCGAGGCGATGGACGGCAACCGCGCGGCATATGACGGCGCAATGGGCATCGCCAGCGAGGCGATGGACGGCAACCGTGCGGCCTATGACGGCGCGATGGACTTTGCTGGCCAGACCTTCGGTGATGCTCTGGACTTCGCGCGCGGCTCGCTGACGACCGTCTCCGGCGCCCTGTCGCAGACCCTCAACGCATCCGCTGAGGATAGCACCCAACTGTCGCAACAACTGATCCGGCTGGGCATCCCCGCCGTCGCACTGGTTCTGATCGCAGGAGCATTCAACAAATGAACCCGAGCTATATTTCATCCACGTGGACCGTCCCGGCCAACGGTGCGGTGACCGTCAACCGAAGCGCTGAGTTTCTGTCCTGTCTCGACGCCGCCGCACCGTTCCGGGTGCGGATTGGGAACACGCCGGAAACGGCATTTGAGCAGGGGCTGACCTTCCATTCGGACGTGACGTTTGACCGGGTGGAAATCGTCAACCCGAACGCATTCGAAATCAGCGTCACGCTGGGATTCGGGCGTGGCAATATCAGCGATAACCGGCTGGTCGTGGCGACCGCAATCAGCACCCGCGAGCAAGTCGAAATGCGCCCTCTCGTGTTCACTGATGCTATTATCCGTGGTGGCCTCAATGTGCCTGACCTGTCCGATAACTTGGCGATTGTCGAAGCGGGTAAGTATGCGACCATCGCGGATCGAAACCAAATGAGACAATCGCTGATCTTGAGCCACGATGGATCTGAAGGGAAAGCATTTATCCATCCCGGCACGGATGGGATGGCGGGTTTTCGTCCGTTGGTGACGCTGTTTCCGGGAGACAGCGTAACCATTCCCGGCGGCGGCTACCTCATGGTCAGGGCACTTGGCGGTAACGTTGCCATATCAGCCTATGAGGTGATCCATGTCTGATTTTGAAATCCGCCGCGCGCCGAAGCGCCAGACGATCACGACCGAGCTTATGCTGACAACCGGTTCTTCCGGTCTTGTTGAACTGGGGTCCGGTTCGCAGTTCAGGCTGAACCAAGCGGACATCCCGGATGACGCAATCGCGATCATCGTCACCAACGTGACCTCGGCCATCGCGCACGGTCTGAAAATCTCGGTGCTGGACGAAGGTGGTGTTAGTCGCCGTCCCTATGCCGAAGCTGCTCCGTTTCAGCCGGTTCGGATCGCTGGCCGCGTCGGTCTTAAGATCATCAATGAAGCGCAAACCACCTGCAATTTGGTGTTTCACATGGAGGTGGAAGATTATGTCTGATCGCAGCTTTTCTGGTCTTGTAGCCGCCGGGATCGTCGGTGTTGTGGTCTGGGCCTTTGGCCGCATGTCTGCGCGCCAGAGCGCGCCGCCTCAGCCGGTTGTCGTATCCTATCCGACGCCCCAGCCGCGCGCCGACAAGCGCGCCAGCCGCGCGCAGATCGTGTCAGGCCTGATTGACGTCGCCGCCGGGTTCCTCTCCGGCGACACGGCAGGCGCGCAGGCGACCGCAGGCGCCGTGTTTCAGGACGTGACCGGGTTTCAGGTGCCGACCGGGGCAGGGGGCGTGTCGTCGCTCCTGTCCGTGATTGGCCGTGCCGAAGCGCCGCGGGGCTACAACCAGGTATGGGGCGGCATCGCCGCGGCGGATCGACCGCCGCGCGCGCTCACAACCATGACTGTGAACGAAGTGTTGGCGTGGCAAGACTCGATCGACAACCGCTACAACAGCGAAGCCGCAGGCCGCTATCAGATCATGGAAGACACCTTGCGCGATCTGGTTATGTCGGGCGCGGTGTCTGGTAACCAGCTCTTCAACGCCCAGACGCAGGATGCCTGCGCCGTCGCGCTGATGAAGCGGCGCGGGTTGGACAGCTACCGCGCGGGCCATATCAGCGCGGCGACGTTCGCGGATCGGCTGGCGCGCGAATGGGCGGGCCTGCCGGTGCAGAAGGATCAACGAGGCCACAAGCGCCACGTCCGGCGCGGTCAGAGCTACTATGCCGGAGATAGCCTCAATGCCGCGACCGTCTCGCCCGACAGTGTGGTGCGCGCGATTGGGAGGATTGCGTGATGCCGGTCCCGATCATCGCATGGGGCGTGCTTGGCGTGGCCGGTCTGGCGGGTGCCGGATGGGCTGCGCGGGAGACCGGGGAGGCTCTGGACAGCGCAACACGGCTGGCTCGCTGGGTTGTCGTCGGCGGCGCGCTCTACGTGTCCTATGAGGCCCTGAAATCGTCGGGTGCGCTGAAATGACCGTGACCGCTGACGCAATCATCCAGACCGTAGAAATCGCGGTTCTGTGCGGGATTTTCGCGCGGATCGGCGGTTTCTCGGTTGCCGTGGATAACTTCAAAGAACGACTGCAACACATTGAACGAAAGGTGGAAAAATGGGTTTCGGAATGAAGGGGCGGCTTGTCGGCATCGCGCTTCGGCACGGTCTGACGGTCCTTGGCGGCTATCTGCTGGCGGAGGGATACGCGGACGCTGCGCAGATCGACGCGATCACCGGGGGCGCTCTGGCGGTATCCGGTGTGGTCATGTCCATCTGGGAGAAGAACACGCGCTAGAGCGCGCATATTCCAATTTTTTGATCGGTGTTTTCGTCTCCTTTTCCACCGATCACTGAGGCCCGCGCGGGGAATGGACACCCCCGCGCGGGCGCCATCATTTCAGGCGTTCTTATTAGGCGTTCTTAAGGGGGGTTTACATTACATCACTTAAGGCTTTATCTGTGTCAGCACGAAAGAGAAAATCGCAGGACAACTATCGGTAGAAATTGGCGCATAATCAGGATTATGGTAAATAAATTGATGGCCGCTGCCGTCAAAAGGAGGGTTTTCCATACCTCTCGCGTTGGTTTATGGTGCCGCTATTCTACCGAGAGTTCAATGCATGACGATTTCTCTTCTGGTTCTCAACGGACCAAACCTTAATCTCCTGGGCACCCGCAAGCCCGAAATCTACGGCACCACCACTCTGGATGACATCTCGGCCCAGTGCCGCGATCTTGCGCAGGAGTTGGGCGTTGAGATCACGACGTTCCAGTCGAACCATGAAGGCGCGTTGGTCGACGCGATCCATGAGGCGCGCGGCACGCATGACGGGATCGTGCTGAACGCCGGTGCCTACACTCACAGCTCCATCGCGCTGCGCGATGCGATCGAGGCGGTCGCCATTCCGGTGGTGGAATTGCACCTTTCCAACATCCACGCCCGCGAAGAGTTCCGCCACAAGAGCCACATTGCGCCGGTCGCCATTGGCCAGATCTGCGGATTTGGCGCGGCCGGATACACGCTCGCGCTGCGTGCGCTCGTTGGGCATCTGAGCTCATGAGCGATCTGCTGCAATATCTTGCGCGGCTTACATCTGCGCAGTCCGTCGAGGAATTGTGGACCCGCCATTGCGTCAGGATGGCCGGCTTTGGGATCGACCGCCTGATCTATGGGTTCACGCGCTATCGGACAGAGAGCGGCCTCGGAGACCCTCAGGACATGGTGCTGCTGTCGAACTTGCCCCGGACCTATATGGATGGCTTCATCGACGATGGTCTGTTCCTGGAGGCCCCCATGGTGCGATGGGCGCTCGAGCACGAGGGGTCATGCTCCTGGCGGCAGATTGGTGACATGCTGACGGCTCAGCCCTCCGCTCGGATGGAGCGTGTGATCGAGTTCAACCGGGCTCATGGCGTCAATGTCGGATACTCCATCAGCTTCCACTCGGTGTCGCGCCGGGCCAAGGGTGCCGTGGGGCTGATCGCCCGCGAAGGGTTGAGCCAGGACGATATGGACGCGATCTGGGCCCGTCATGGCGTCGAGATCGAGCTTTTGAACACCGTGGCGCATCTAAAGCTCCTGACACTCCCCTACTCTGCTGGTCGCCAACTGACCTCGCGCCAACGCGAAGTGTTGGAATGGGTTGGTGATGGGAAGACGACGGCTGACATCGCGCAAATCATGGGGCTCACGGCGGCAACTATCGAAAAGCACATGCGTCTGGCGCGGGAAGCGATGGACGTCGATACGACCGCTCAAGCGGTGCTAAAAGCATCGTTCCAGAACCAGATGTTCGTTCTGGGTCAGTAATTCCCGACCCTTCCAAAGCGGTTTAGGGGAATACTGGTCTGGTTTTCCCCCTGTGCGGAATACCGGGTAAAAGGCACAGTGAGAGCGTTCCGTGAGTGTCGGTCTTGGACCGAGGAACTTCGGGGCCGCGGCGGGTTCTGGTATTGCGTGAGAACCCTCTTCGTCTCCCAGGCCTGTGCCAGGCAGCTTAGCTGTCATGACACGGGCCGCTTGAAGAGTGCTGGGGGTTCTCGTTCCCGTCTTGTTGCCCTCGCAGCCTCAGGGCGGTGCCATTGTCTCCCGCAATGGTACCGCCCCCCCTTCCCCAAACGAAAACGAAAAAAGGCGCCTGTCAGAAACAGGCGCCCTTCTTGTCATTTTCACGCTTTGGCGGAGATCAGCCTTTGGCGACCTTGGCCACTTCGGCGGCAAAGTCTTCTTCGACCTTCTCGATGCCTTCGCCGACTTCCATGCGGACAAAGCCCGTCACGGTCATGCCAGCCTCTTCGGCGGCCTTGCTGACGGTCAGGTCCGGGTTCACGACGAACTGCTGGTTCAGAAGGGTCGATTCCGCGACGAATTTCTTCATGCGGCCTTCGATCATCTTCTCGATCACCTGCTCCGGCTTGCCGGATTCGCGGGCGATATCCATCTGCACCTGCTTTTCCTTCTCGACCACGGCCGGGTCCATGTCGGCTTCCGACAGGGCGGCCGGGTTGACGGCGGCGATGTGCATGGCGATCTGGCGGGCCAGAGCGTCAGAGCCGCCCTCATAGGCGACCAGAACACCGATCTTGCCCATGCCGTCGGTGGCCGCGTTGTGCACGTAAGCAGCAACGCTGGCGCCCTCAAGCGTGGCCATGCGGCGCAGGGTCATGTTTTCGCCGATGGTGGCGATCTTGTCGGTGATCAGGGTCGCAACGGGCTTGCCGCCGACGTCCGCGTTGTTCAGCGCCTCAACGTCACCCACGGTCAGAGCGACGGTGGCGATGTCGGACACCATGGTCTGGAACTCGGCGTTCTTGGCGACGAAGTCGGTTTCGGCGTTCACCTCAACGGCAACACCCTTGCCGCCATCCACCTTCACGGCGACGAGGCCTTCGGCGGCCACGCGGCCGGATTTCTTGGCGGCTTTGGCCAGGCCCTTGGTGCGCAGCCAGTCAACGGCGGCTTCCATGTCGCCATCGGTTTCGGTCAGCGCCTTTTTGGCGTCCATCATGCCCGCGCCGGTCGAATCGCGCAGCTCTTTCACTTTCGCAGCGGTAATCGCCATCATCTCTCTCCTTCGTGAGATCGTCGGAAGGGCCTTAGGCCCTCCCGGTAACAGGTCTGTAACGGACGCCGATCAGGCGTCGGCTTCAGCTTCGGCAGCTTCGGCTTCGACGGGCTCAACGGCTTCGCCGGCATCGGCCATCTCTTCGGCCATTTCTTCCAGCTCGCCCAGATCGACGCCAGCGGCGCCCAGCTGAGCGGACATGCCGTCGAGAGCCGCGCGGGAGACCAGATCGCAGTAGAGCGCAATGGCGCGCGCCGCGTCATCGTTGCCCGGGATCATGTAGTCCACGCCATCGGGGGAGCAGTTGGTATCGACAACGGCGACGACCGGGATGCCAAGCTTCTTGGCTTCGGCAATGGCCAGGTCTTCTTTTTTCACGTCGATGATGAACAGCATGTCCGGCACGCCGCCCATTTCGCGGATCCCGCCCAGCGAGGCCTGCAGTTTGGCCTGCTCACGCTCCATGCCCAGACGCTCTTTCTTGGTCAGGCCTTCAAAGCCGTTCTCGGCGGCTTCGTCGATCGCGCGCAGACGGTTGATGGACTGCGAAACGGTCTGCCAGTTGGTGAGCGTGCCGCCCAGCCAGCGGTGGTTCATGTAGAACTGCGCGGATTTCTCAGCGGCTTCGGCGACCGGGCGCGCGGCCTGACGCTTGGTGCCGACGAACAGGATGCGGCCGCCTTTGGCGACGGTTTCGCGCACGGCGTTGAGTGCGGCGTCCAGCATCGGGACGGTCTGGGTCAGGTCGAAAATGTGGATGCCGTTGCGGGAGCCGTAGATATACTGCTCCATACGGGGGTTCCAACGCTGGGTCTGGTGACCAAAGTGAACGCCGGCTTCAAGCAGCTGACGCATGGAGAACTCGGGAAGAGCCATGTCCGTTTTCCTTTCCGGTTTATGCCTTGGCGGGGGATCAGCGTTTGCCAACCGGTGGACCTTGATGGGATGTCTCCCCATAAGGCCCGCCCCCGCCTGCGGGGTAAGTGAGCGCCCATTAGAGCCTGACGCCTGAAGGGTCAAGCCCTGTTGGGCATCGCAGGCCCCAAATGGCCAAAACGCGCGGCCCAGCTTGCGCGACGCGCGCGCGGCGGTGCATAGGGGCGTTATGACACGACCTGACATTCTTTGCATTGGCTCCGTCCTGTGGGACGTGATCGGGCGCTGCGCCGAAGACATGCCCTTGGGCGCCGACCGTCCCGGCCGCATCCGGCGCGTGCCCGGCGGGGTTGCCATGAACATCGCGGTGACACTGGCCCGGCTGGGGCGGCGCCCTGCCCTCCTGTCCGTCATTGGCGACGACAGCGAAGGCCGCGCCCTGTCCGAAGAGATCGAACGGCTCGGGCTCGACGCGCGATTCCTGCTGCGCTCAGCCGAACTGCCCACGGATCGCTACATGGCCATTGAAAGCCCCGAAGGGCTTGTGGCCGCCATCGCCGATGCCCACTCGCTCGAAGCTGCCGGAGCGTTGATCCTGGCCCCTCTCGAAGACGGACGCCTGGGCACCCAGACGGCGCCCTGGGAAGGTGCCGTGGCGCTTGACGGCAACCTGACCGCCGAGCTGCTGGAGCAGATCGCGAAGTCGGCGCTCTTCACGCAGGCCGATCTGCGCGTCGCCCCGGCCTCGCCCGGCAAGGCAGAGCGGCTTTTGGCCCTGCGGGCCCACGAACACGCGGTTTATTACGTCAATCTCGAAGAAGCGAACCTGATGGCCGGAGCCGCGTTCCAGGACGCCCCGACCGCCGCCGCCCATCTTGTCGCAAACGGCCTGTCCCGTGCGGTCGTGACCCATGGCAGCTGCGAAACCGCTGATGCCACCGCCGAAGGCGTCGTGGTCGCGCTGCCGCCGAAGGTCGAGGTTGTGCAAGTCACCGGCGCCGGTGACAGCTTCATGGCCGCTCATATTTCTGCCGAACTGGATGGCGCGTCGCGCGACGACGCCCTGTCCCACGCTCTCACCATTGCCGCTGCGCATATCTCTGGAAAGACCGCATGATCTCGTTCACCACCTCCGCCGAAGTTGCCAAAGCCCGCGCTGAAGGCGCGCCGATCGCCGCTCTGGAAAGCACGATCATCACCCACGGCATGCCCTGGCCGCAAAACGCCGAAACCGCGCGGCTGGTCGAAGACGACATCCGCGCTGAGGGCGCCTGCCCCGCAACCATTGCGGTGCTGGACGGACAGCTCCATATCGGGCTGGAGCCCGAGGAGCTGGACCGTCTTGCCCAGACGCCCGACGCGATGAAGCTGTCGCGCGCCGATCTGGCGGTCTGCCTTGCCCAAGGGCGCACCGGCGCCACCACCGTGGCGGGCACCATGATCTGCGCCCATCTGGCGGGGATCGAGGTCTTTGCCACGGGCGGGATCGGCGGCGTGCACCGCCGCGCGGAGCAAAGCTTTGACATCTCCGCCGACCTGCAGGAGCTGGCCCACACGCCCGTCACCGTGGTTTGCGCAGGGGCAAAGGCGATCCTCGACCTGCCCAAAACGTTCGAAGTGCTTGAGACGCTGGGCGTTCCGGTTTTTGCCTACGGTCAGGATGTGATCCCCGCCTTCTGGTCGCGCGAAAGCGCCCTGCCCGCGCCGCTGCGGGCCGACACGCCGCAGCAGATCGCGGATGCGCAGCGCCTGCGCGCGGCGCTTGGCCTGCCCGGCGGGCAGCTGGTCACGAACCCGATCCCAGCACAGGACGAAATCCCCGCGCAGGATCTGGCTCCGATCATCGAGCGTGCCCTTCAGGAAGCGGATGAGCAGGGAATTGCCGCAAAGCAGGTGACCCCGTTCCTGCTGCAGCGAATCTTTGAGCTGACCGAAGGGCGTTCACTGGACTCCAACATCGCCCTGGTGCGCAACAATGCTCGCCTTGGGGCGAAAATCGCCACTGCGCTGAAATCCGCGCCCTGAGCCGTTGCCGCGGGGCGCAGGCCCACATAGATACCATGTCATAACACGCGCTTAATGCAGGTAGGCCCGGTGACCCAGAAGCACGACGATTCCCGCGCGCCCCATCGCTCCGGCCTGTTTGGCGGCATCTTGGGCGGTTTGCGTAACAACTTCCTGGCCGGCGTGGTCGTGATCGCGCCGATCGGGCTGACGGTCTGGTTGATCTGGACCGTGGTCGGCTGGGTGGACAGTGCCGTGTGGCCCTTTGTGCCCAATTCCTACCAGCCCAACGCGCTGCTCAACCGCTGGCTGGGGCTGACCGGAGAAGATCAGGTCTACATCAATGTGCGCGGCCTCGGCGTGGTCGTGTTCCTGATCTTTACCGTTCTCGTCGGCTGGATCGCCAAGGGCTTCGTCGGGCGCAGCTTCCTGCGATGGGGCGAGGGTCTGGTTGCGCGGATGCCGGTCGTGCGGTCGATCTATAACGGCGTGAAGCAGATCGCGGAGACGATCTTTGCCCAACAGGAGCAGAGCTTTGAGAAAGCCTGCATGGTCGAATATCCCCGCAAGGGGATCTGGGCCATCGGGTTCATTTCCACCCATGCGCGCGGAGAGGTCCTGCGCCGCTCGGGCGAGGCGGACATGCTGTCGGTCTTTGTGCCAACCACGCCGAACCCGACCTCCGGGTTCCTTCTGTTCTTCCCGCGCGAAGACGTGATCGAGCTCGACATGACCATCGAGGATGCGGCGAAGCTCGTGATCTCGGCGGGGCTTGTCTATCCGGGGGATCGCAACGCGCAGGAGGCTCACCCGCCTGTCGTTCTCCCCGGCGACGAGAAAACCTAGCTAAACATCGCGCGCAGATCCGTGCTGCTGCGTGCACCCAGATCGCCGCGATGGGTCTCAAGGAACCTGCCGCACGCCTCGCGGCCCGCGTCTTTGAGCCGCGCGAGAACGACCGGGTTGGGCACCAGCTTCGTGGCGACGCTGAGAGCGTTCATCAGCGCGTCATCCGCGATCATATGCACCAGAACACGCTTCATCTGGCCTTCCGCAACCTGACCTCCCGCAATCAGCCGCTGCACGAAATCAATCGCCCGCAATTCACGCAGCAGCGATGAATTGAAGCTGATCTCGTTGATGCGGTTCTGGATCTGCTGGGGCTCGGTCGGGATCTCTTCGCGGTGGATCGGGTTGATGTTCACGATCAGGATGTCATCGGGCAGATGCGGCGCAAAGAGCGGGAACAGCGCGGGATTGCCGGTATAGCCGCCATCCCAGTACGCTTCGCGGGTGCCGGTCACTGGATCGGTGATCTCTACCGCGCGGAACAGGGTCGGAAGGCAGGCGGAGGCAAGGATGGCATCCGCGCTCAGTTCGTGGCCCGTGAACACCCGGATCTTGCCCGATCGGACATTGGTCGCGCAGATATGGAGCTCGGGCCCGTCATCGGCGCAGACCTCGTCAAAGGACAACTGGGAGACCACCCGCGACAGCGGGTTTTCAAACAGCGGACCGAACGCGTAGGGCGACATCATCCGGCTCATCGCATCGAAGGCCGCAAAGGTCGAGGAATACTCCATCCCGCGAGCCAGCCAGGGCGCGGAGGGCGCCCAGATCGACAGCCATTGCGACAGGCCGGGCGCAGTCACCGCCCCGACCTGCCCCCAAAGCCAATCGAGCTTTTCCCGCGCGCCTGCGCGGCCACCTTCGATCATCCCGGATTTGATCGCCGCGGCGTTCAGCGCCCCAGCCGAGGTGCCGGAAATGGCAGCGATCTCGATCCCGTCCTCTTCCAGAAGGCGATCCAGAACGCCCCAGGTGAAGGCGCCATGCGCCCCGCCCCCCTGGAGGGCGAGGTTGAGCTTGATCGTCACCGCGGCGCCCTACAGCGCCGTCCAGCCGCCATCCACCGAAATGGTGGTGCCGGTGATCTGCGCGGCGGCGTCGGAACACAGGAACAGAGCGGTGCCGCCCATCTGTTCGACCGTTGCGAATTGCTTCGACGGCTGGCGCGCCAGAAGGATGTCGCGCACGACCTCGTCGCGGCCCATGCCGTATTCCTTCATCGTGTCGGGGATCTGCGCCTCGACCATCGGCGTGAGCACATAGCCGGGGCAGATGGCGTTCACGGTGATCGGATCTTCGGCGGTTTCCAGAGCGATGGTCTTGGTCAGCCCGACAATGCCGTGCTTGGCCGAGACATAGGCCGATTTATAGGGCGACGCCGTGAGCCCGTGGGCGGAGGCGATGTTGATGACCCGGCCCCAGCCCGCACTGCGCATCATCGGCACGGCCGCCGCAATCGTGTGGAAGGCAGAGCTGAGGTTGATCGCGATGATGGCCTCCCATTTGGCGGCGGGGAACTCTTCCACCGGGGCGACATGTTGGATCCCGGCATTGTTGACCAGGATGTCGCAGCGCCCGGCCTTCTCAATCAGGGCACGGGCGTCATCGCCCTTGCTCATGTCGGCCTGAATATAGCGCACCGACACCCCGTGCTCGCGCGCCAGTTCGGCGGCAAGCGCGTGGTCTTCTTCAGTGTCGGTAAAGCTGTTGATCACGACATCCAGCCCGCCCTTGGCGAACTCCGTCGCGATGCCGAGCCCGATCCCCGAATTGGATCCGGTGATAACAGCGGTTTTCCCTTGCAGCGACATCTGCGCCTCCTTTTGAGCAAGTCTGGACGCATCCTACATGCTGCGGGTGCAAATGCCAGTGACGTGACGGTGACACCCCCTGCCTGGCCGTCAGGTGCTCTCGCGCCGATCCAAGGTTGCGCGCACGCTTTTCTCACGCGTTGTTGCGACCGGCAGGCTGCGCCCATCGACGAGCGTCACGTTCATCCGGCCCGCGCTGCGGGATGTGCTGCGAATCGCGCTCAGCGCCACCCAGTGCGACCGGTGGATCTGAATTCCCGGAAGGCCCTGCAGTTCGGAGATGGCATCAGACAGCCGCATCAGAACCAACTCAGCCCCGCCTGTCGTCGTGATCTCCACATAGTGATCCTGCGCCGTCAACGAGATGACCGCGCCGCGGTTCTCCGGCGCCAGCCGTGCGACCAAGGTCGGCGGCACCTCCAGCGGCTCCGTCTCTGGTCTTGGATCTGGATCCTTCGGTTCGTCTGCATGGTCGCCGGACCGACGCCGGGCCTGCAAACGATGAAGCAGAACGAAATGCAAAGCGACCAACGCGATATTGATCTGACAGATCTGGAACCACAGTTCCAGCAGGCTATCCGGCATGACATGCGCCAGGCCGAGCGCCTGCCCGACGGCTCTGACAACCACCACGGACGGGATCGACGCCAGCAACGTGCCCACAAGGATTCGGTAGGGCCGCCGGACGTGGCTGAGCCAAGGATCTTTCAGACAGAGCCGAACGATGAACTGGGTGCACAGCGCAGTCCCCATCGAGCCGAGGCTGAACATCAGGGCACGTTCCTGCAGAGTGAGCGATTGGAAGGTTCCGAACGGGCCCGACAATGCCAGCAATACGGGTACGCTTGCATCAAGAAGCAGATTGCTTAGCCGATAAGGCGTCGTTTCACGCATCGCGAACTCTTAAAGTGGGGTCTTTCACGAATACCGGATGTGTTTTGCGTAGTCCAGTTTGATGAGATCCGTCCCGACATGGGATTTTGGGTCTGCAGGGATCGCGATCCGATCCGACATAGGCCACAATTCTTTTTCATGACCAATAACGCCGCCGGGCCCTGCACGGGTCCGGCGGTTTTTTCGTATCAACGAATCTGTCAAAGCCGCCCTGCTCTCGTCAGATCTCAAAATAAAAAAACGCCCGCACGAGGCGGGCGTTAGTTATTGAGGCAGGTTTCATACAGGCAAGAAACCTATCGAGCAGTGCCTTCTATATACGCGGCACGCGCAAAGAGTCCAAGCTAAAAGTTTGAAAAGCCACCGTCCCGCGCGTAGGCTCCCTGCAGAACGCTCACAGGGCAAGAGGATTTCCACGAAATGAAACCGCAGTTTTTTCAGTTCCTGAAGGGCTCCGTTGCGGCTCTGGCGCTCACGGGCATGGCACAGGCGGAGCCGGTCCATGGCATCGCTATGTATGGCGACCCTGCCCTGCCCCAAGATTTTGAGGCGTTGCCCTATGTGAACCCTGAGGCGCCGAAGGGCGGAAAGATCGTCACCGCCACCGTCGGTGGCTTTGACAGTCTCAATCCTTTTGTGCGCAAGGGCACGGTCGATTGGCAGCTTCGGTTTCTGATGGGCGAAAGCTTGATGGGCCGCACGCTGGACGAGCCCTTCACGCTCTATGGGCTTTTGGCCGAATCGATGGAAGTCGGTGAGAATCGCGAATGGGTGGAGTTTACGCTGCACCCCGATGCCCGCTTCTCCGACGGCAGCCCCGTCACCATCGACGATGTCATGTGGTCGTTTGAAACGCTGGGCACCGAAGGCCACCCCCGCTACGCAGGGTTCTGGTCCAAGGTCGCCAGCATGGAGCAAACCGGCGAGCGCTCCGTCAAGTTCACCTTCAGTGAGGACAACCGCGAGCTGGCGCTTCTGGCCGGGATGCGCCCGATCCTGAAGAAGGCCCAATATGAGGGGATGGATTTCGCGGCGACCGGCGGCACCGACATGATCCCGATCACCTCGGCCCCCTACGTCATCAGCGATTTTGAGCCGGGCCGCTTCATCACCTTCTCCCGCGACCCTGACTATTGGGGCGCCGACATTCCGTTCCGCCGGGGGACCAACAATCTTGATGAAGTCCGGCTGGAATTCTTCGGGGATGAAACCGCCGCCTTTGAGGCCTTCAAGACCGGCATCGTGAATTCCAACCGCGAATTCAACGTGGCCAAGTGGGACAGCCAGTATAACTTCCCGCTCATTGAGAGCGGGGACTACGTCAAGGAAATCCTGCCCCACGCCCGTCCGTCGGGCATGACCGGCTTCGTGATGAACACCCGCCGAGCGCAGTTCGAAGACTGGCGCGTGCGCGCGGCGATGATGCATGCGTTCAATTTCGAGTTCATCAACGACACCATGACGGGCGGTGCCCAGCCCCGGATCACCTCCTATTTCTCCAACTCTCCGCTGGCGATGCAGGACGGCCCCGCCGAAGGCCGCGTGCGCGAATTGCTGGAGCCCTTCGCCGCCGATCTGCCACCGGGCACGTTCGAAGGCTACACGTTGCCCGTCTCGAACGGGTCGGAGCGGAACCGGGCCAATATCGGCAAGGCGCTCGGCCTGTTGGAAGAGGCCGGCTGGACCGTGCAGGACGGGGTTTTGAAGAATGCCGATGGCGCTGACTTTGCGTTCGACATCCTGCTGCAAAGCAATTCATCCGAAAACCAGGCGATCATTGACATGTTCGTGCAATCGCTTGGCCGTCTCGGGATCACGCCGTCGATCACCGTCGTGGACGCCGCGCAGTTCAAAGAACGCACCGATGCGTATGATTTTGACATGACCTACTACCGACGGGGGCTGACGCTGTCTCCGGGCACGGAGCAGTATCTGTACTTCGGTTCCGAACAGGCCGACGCCACCGGCGGGCGCAACCTGATGGGCGTCAAATCCCCGGCGGTGGACGCGATGATCGACAGCCTGCTGAGTGCCGAAAGTCAAGACGATTTCATCGCCTCGGCCCGCGCGCTTGACCGTGTGCTCACGGCCGGGCGCTACGTGATCCCGATCTACCAGTGGAACATCAGCCGCATCGCCCATGACGCGCGGCTCAAGCATCCCGAGGCCATGCCGATCTTCGGCGACTGGCCGGGCTGGCAGCCCGATGTCTGGTGGTGGGACGGCGAATAGCGCCGCGCGCATGGTGGCAGCCCTGACATGGTGCCGGGGCTGCTCCGCGCCCAGTCAGGGCAAAGGTGCTTCTTCGCTGCCCTCGTCCGTGATCCGGTTGTAGAAACAGCTGCGCCGTCCCGTGTGGCACGCCGGTCCGGTCTGATCGACAATGGCCAGCAGGCAGTCCTGATCGCAGTCATAGCGCAGCTCGATGAGCTTTTGCATGTTCCCGGAGGTCTCCCCCTTCGCCCAGAAGGACTGCCGCGAGCGCGACCAGTATGTGACGTGCCCCGTCTCTAGCGTGCGCGCGATGGATTGGGCATTCATCCAGGCCATCATGAGAACTTCTTTGCTGCCCTGCTGCTGGGCGATGCAGGGAATGAGGCCATCGCTGTTATAGCGCAGCGTCGCAGGATCGAAGGGCATGGTCGGTTTTCCTCTGGCAGTCCGGCACAGGGACCTTAAGTAGAGGGAAAGCCGCGGAAGGGAAATGCCATGAGCAGCGATGCCGATCTGATCAAGCTGTATTCCGGCCGCATCCTGGCCTTGGCGGCGGATATTCCCCATCTGGGACGTCTTGAGGCACCGCAAGGCACGGCGCGCGAACGTTCGCCGCTTTGCGGATCGACCGTCACCGTGGATCTGGTCATGGACGGCGGGCGCGTCGCGCAGTTTGGGCAGGACGTGAAGGCCTGCGCCCTGGGCCAGGCGGCAAGCGCGGTGATCGGGGCCGCCATCATCGGCCAGGACGAAGCCACGATCCGCCGCGGCCGCGATGAGCTGGCCGCGATGCTGACCGAAGGTGCCCCGGCGCCCGCTGCGCCGTGGGACGGGCTCGAGGTGCTGCGCCCCGCGGCGGAGTTCCGCAACCGTCACCCGTCAATCCTGCTGTGTTTCGATGCGACCCTGACCGCGATCAAAAACGCGAAGAACGCCAGATAAGCCATTGCTTTAAATTAAAAAACCGCCGCACATCCCGGTAGAGGATGGCGGCGGCAGGATCGCCAATCGCGCGGGACCCCGTTTGCGGCGAACGCTCGGGACAGGCAGGTGAGCGTCGAAGCCGCAGCGGGCGCGAGAGGTGTGAGGCAGTCAGACCGATCCGGGCAGGGACAAGCCGACGAACAGGATCACCAGAAGAGCCACAGCGCCCAAAGCATCGGGCAAAAGCGTGCCGCGGTTGCGGGCGACGATTTGAGTGATGTCTTGGACCATGGGGCGTCTCCTTTGATCTGTTGCCCATTTGTTCCATATGGTTAAGACTGCGTAAAGAACTTTTTGAGAACAAATGAGAACATTTTGTTCCAATCCAGTCTAACCCACTGAAATCAAACGGATCGCTTGATCCTGCCCTAAAAGCCAAAGCAGCATGCGAACAGCCTCTCCGCGCGGGGATGACAGGTTCGGGTCCTGCACCAGGAGGGCGCGGGCGTCGCTTTGCGCCGTGGCCATCAAGCCGGTGTGGCGCTCCAGATCCGCGATACGGAACCGGGGCAGCCCGGATTGCGCGGTGCCGATCACGTCCCCTGCCCCGCGAATGGCCAGGTCTTCTTCGCTGATGCGGAACCCGTCTTCGGTCTCGCGCAGGATCTCCAGCCGCCGCTGCGCCGTCTCGCCCAAGGGCGGCTGATACATCAGCAGGCAGGTCGAAGCCGCCGCCCCGCGCCCTACCCGGCCCCGAAGCTGGTGGAGCTGTGCCAGCCCAAAGCTCTCGGCCCGCTCGATCACCATGATCGAGGCATTGGGCACGTCAACGCCGACCTCAATGACCGTCGTGGCGACCAGAACCTTGGTCTCTCCCGACTGGAACCGCGCCATGGCGGCGTCCTTTTCAGCCGGGGGAAGCTGGCCGTGGACCAGCCCGACCAGATCGTCCCCCAGAGCGGCGCGCAGATGCTTGAACCGCGCCTCGGCCGCGGTCATGTCCGACAGCTCGCTTTCCTCGACCAGCGGGCAGACCCAATAGGCCTGCCGCCCCTCCGCGATGGCACGCCGCAGATGGTCCACGACCTCCTCCAGCCGTCCCTGACTGACCAGAGCGGTCTGAACCGGCGTCCGCCCCGGTGGCTTTTCGTCCAGAACCGACAGATCCATATCGCCATATTGCGCCAGAGACAGGCTGCGCGGGATCGGCGTGGCCGTCATGACCAGCACGTCCACCGCGTCGCCCTTCGCCCCCAGCTCCATCCGCTGGGCCACGCCAAAGCGGTGCTGTTCGTCGATGACCGCCAGCCGCAAATCGTGGAAGGTCACGTCCTTTTGAAACACGGCATGGGTGCCGACCAGAATCCCGATGTCTCCGCGCGCAAGAGCCTCCAGCTTCACCGCCCGCGCCGCGCCCTTGTCCCGCCCGGTGAGCAACTCGACCCGCACCCCTGCCGCCTCCGCGAGCGGCGCGATCCCGGCCAGATGCTGGCGGGCCAGGATTTCGGTCGGAGCCATCATGACGCCCTGGCCGCCCGCCTCGACGGCCACCAGCAGGGACAGGACAGCGACAAGCGTCTTCCCGGCGCCCACATCCCCCTGCAGCAGGCGGTTCATCCGGTGCGGCTGGGACATGTCGCCCGCGATCTCATCAACCGCGCGCAACTGTGCGCCCGTCGGCTCAAACGGCAGGCTGTCCAGCACCGCGCGGCGCAGCTGGCCGTTCCCTTCAGAGCCGCGCCCCGGCGCCCGCCGGCGCGAGGCCCGCGCCAGAGCGAGCGTGACCTGATGGGCGAACAGCTCATCATAGGCGAGCCGCGCGCGGGCCGGGCTGTCAGGCGCCAGATCGGGCGTGCCTTCGGGGTGATGCGCCGCGTCCACCGCGTCGCGCCAACCGGGCCAGCCCCGCTCCGCCAAAAGCGTCTGGTCGGCCCATTCCGCCAGATCCGGCGCGCGCTCCAGAGCGGACAGCACCGCCTTGCGCATCGTTTTCTGGGTCAGCCCCTCGGTCAGGGGATAGACCGGCTCGAAGGCGGGGATCGTGTCGGCCTCCGCCTCGGGAAGGATATGATCGGGATGCGGCATCTGGGCCCGCCCGTCGAACAGCTCGATCTTGCCCGAGACAACCCGCCTTGCACCCACGGGAAGCTGACGTTTGATCCAATCGCCATGCGCCCGGAAGAAGATCAGCGTGAAGCTTTCCTCGGCGTCCTTGACCAGCACCCGGAACGGCTGGCCGCGCCGCGCGGGCGGGTGATGCGCCTCCACGGTGATCGCCACAGTGCAGGTCGCCGGAAAGATTAGCCCCTGGATCGTCTCCCGCAGACGCCGGTCCACACCGCTGCTCGGCAGGGTCAGCAGCAGATCGCGCGGGACCTCTACCCTGGCCCGCGTCAGGATCTGGGCCGTCTTGGGCCCGACGCCGTCCAGCGACTCGAGCTCACCAAAGAGCGGCCAGAGCGGTTCAGGTCGGCCGGTCATGCGTCCCCGATGAGCCGTAGCCAGCCCTCTTCATCGAGTGTCTCGATCCCCAGATCGGCGGCCTTCTTGGCCTTGGAGCCCGCGCCGGGCCCCGCCACCAGGATGTCGGTCTTCGCGCTGACTGCGCTCGACACCTTGGCGCCCAGGCTTTCCGCGCGGGCTTTGGCTTCGGCGCGGGTCATGCGCTCCAGCGTGCCGGTGAAGACCACGGTTTTGCCCGCAACCGGGCTGCCCGTGCTTTGGGGCGCGGCGACCGTCTGGACATCAAGATGCGCCCGCAGCCGGGCGATTGATGCGGCCTCCTCCGGCTGCATGAGCGTGGTCGCGAGCGATCGGGCCAGCACGGAGCCGATCCCATCAATGCCGGTCAGCTCCGCCCAAGCGGGGCTGGCTTTGCGCGTCTCGGCCCGCTCGCCCTCGGTGAAGGCAGGCTCCGTCACGACCCGCGCAATCGTCTGTTCCAGAGCCTCCCAGCTCCCGAAATGTCGAGCCAGATTGCGGGCTGCGACTTCTCCGACGTGGCGGATGCCAAGCGCGAAGATCAGCTTGTCGAGATCAACCTTCCGGCTGTCCTGAATGGCCGAGAACAGGTTTTCAGCGCTGCGCTCCCCCCAGCCGTCGCGGGCGGCGAGCCGCTGCAAGGCCGTCCCTTGCGGGCCGAAGCGATCTTCCAGCGTGAAGATATCCGCAGGCTCCGCGATCCAATCCAGATCGTGAAACTGCTCGACCTGCTTATTGCCCAGACCGTCGATATCGAAGGCCCCGCGGGACACAAAGTGTTTCAGTTTTTCAACGGATTGCGCGGGGCAAATGAGCCCCCCGGTACAGCGGCGCACGCTGTCGCCCTCTTCGCGGATCGCCTCGGATCCGCAATCCGGGCAGATCGTCGGAAAGACGAACGGAGCGCTCTGCTGGCGCCGGGACAGATCGACATCCTTGATCTTCGGGATGACGTCCCCGGCGCGATAGACTTCCACCCAGTCGCCGGGGCGGATGTCGCGGCCATCGCGGATCGGCGCTCCGTTGCTGTCGCGGCCCGCGATATAGTCCTCATTGTGCAGCGTGGCGTTCGACACTACGACACCGCCGACCGTCACGGGGGTAAGGCGGGCCACCGGGGACAGGGCGCCGGTGCGGCCAACCTGAATGTCGATAGCTTCGAGCCGGGTCCAGGCCAGCTCCGCCGGGAACTTATGGGCAAGCGCCCAGCGAGGGGTCGTCGCGCGGCTCCCCAATCGGGCCTGCAGAGCCAGATCGTCAACCTTGTAGACGACCCCGTCGATGTCGTAGCCGAGCGTTGCGCGCTGCGCCTCGATATTGCGGTACTGCGCAAGCATCTCGGGTGAGGACTGACAGCGCAAGGTGAGCGGGTTGATCGAAAAGCCAAACGCCCCGAGCCGCTCAAGCGCGTCGAACTGTGTACTGGCCAGCGGTTCCGACACGGTGCCCCAGCCATAAGCAAAGAAGCGAAGCGGGCGATCACGGGTCACGTTTGCATCCAGCTGACGCAAGGAACCGGCGGCGGCATTGCGCGGGTTGGCGAATGCTTTGGCGCCTGCGGCCTCTTGGCGTGCGTTCAGGTGCGCGAAATCCCCGTGGTCCATGTAGACCTCACCGCGGATCTCCAGAACGTTGGGGGCATCGGGAATGATCTGGGGGATATCCGCAACGGTGCGCGCATTGGCTGTGACATCCTCTCCGACGCGGCCATCGCCACGGGTGGCGGCACGCACCAATTGGCCGTTTTCATAGGTGAGCGAGAGTGAAAGACCGTCAATCTTCGGCTCCGCGGTGAAGGCAAGGGGCGTATCCGAAGCAAGTCCGAGGAATTTTCGAACCCGGGCCACGAAGTCCCGCAGATCGTCATCGTCGAACCCGTTGGCCAGGGAGAGCATCGGCACCGAATGCGCAGCCTTCGAAAACCCGTCGGCCGGTGCTGCGCCCACACGATCGGACGCGCTATCCTCCCGCTTGAGAGCGGGAAAGCGATCTTCAATCAGGGCATTGCGCCGCTTGAGATGGTCATACTCCGCATCGCTCATCACCGGATCATCAGCCCGGTGATACGCGTCCTCCGCCGCCTTCAGGATCGGGGCAAGCGCGGCCAGTTCCGCCTCTGCCTCGGATTGCGTAAGCGCGCCGATATCGCGGGTGAAGTTCATGCCGCCCCTCTTGCGTGACCGTTTTCTCCGGTCTAGGGGCAGCCCGCGCCTGCGTCCAGACTAGACGCCGAGAGCAACCCGTTCCTCGTGCGCCTCGCTCACCGGCTCGCGCAGAACATAGCCCCGGCCCCAGACGGTTTCGATATGGCTTTCACCCTCATTGGCCTGCGCCAGCTTCTTGCGCAACTTGCAGATGAACACGTCGATGATCTTGAGCTCGGGCTCATCCATGCCGCCGTAGAGATGGTTGAGGAACATCTCCTTGGTGAGCGTGGTCCCTTTACGCAGGCTCAAAAGCTCAAGCATCTGATACTCCTTCCCGGTCAGATGGACCGGGGTGCCCGCGATATCGACAGATTTGGCATCCAGGTTGACGTTGATCTTGCCTGTCGTGATCACCGATTGCGCGTGCCCCTTCGAGCGCCGGATGATCGCCTGAATCCGAGCCACGAGCTCCTCGCGGTGGAAGGGCTTCGTCAGATAGTCATCCGCGCCAGAGCCGAACCCCTTCAGCTTGCTGTCCGTCCCGGCCTCACCCGAAAGGATCAGTGTCGGCGTCTCCACCCGTGCGAGCCGAAGCTGGCGCAGGACTTCATGACCGCTCATGTCAGGCAGGTTGATGTCCAGAAGGATCAGATCGTAATCATAGAGCTTGGCCAGGTCGATCGCGTCTTCCCCAAGCGCTGTCGCGTAAACATTGAAGTCCGCATGGGCCAGCATCATTTCGATGCTCTTGGATGTGGTCGGATCATCCTCAACCAGAAGAATACGCATCAATGCCTCCTGCGCGCGCCTCGTTGGAACGGTGTTAACCCCGCAAAGGTTAATTTCCCGTTACCCGTGGCTAACGCAAGACATCACTCAACGCCAGATTGCCGGTAATCTTGAATCGCCGTCACCCGCAGGGCGGCATCTCCATGGGTCGTGCGTGCATCAATCCAACTGTCCAATTCTTCTTCCGACAGCTCATAGGCGCTCAGCGCCCAGTCGCGCGACACAAGCCCATGAACGACGCCCCGCACGACTGTGGCCTTACGCGCGGCTGTCCATCGTAACGTGCCAGGGTCGGGCATGTCGGCCCGGCTCATCTTGCGGCCGCTTGGCAGGGTCACCGTCCGGGGGCCATCAATCCGTTTCAAGAACATATCGCGCTCCATCCTCTTTCAAAGGTCAAACTGGCGCGCGCCTCTTAAGGGGGCATGAATCGGGCTCTTGAGAATACGTGGCATTTTCCTATATTCTGGCCATCTTGCCCCAAGGAGATCACTATGCCGCTCGACCCTGCGCTCAATTCGCTGGGCTTTGCCAAGCCGCCATCCGAAACGCGCGTTGTTGTGGCGATGTCGGGCGGGGTGGATAGCTCTGTCGTGGCGGCGGAACTCGCGCGCGAGGGCTATGACGTCGTGGGCGTGACGCTTCAGCTTTACGATCACGGTGCGGCCTTGGCCAAGAAAGGCGCCTGCTGCGCCGGGCGCGACATCCACGATGCGCGCCGCGTGGCCGAAGAAATGGGCTTCCCGCATTATGTCCTTGATTATGAGAACATCTTCAAAGACGCGGTGATTGATGAGTTTGCCGACAGCTATCTGGCCGGAGCGACGCCCGTGCCCTGCATTCGCTGCAATGAGCGGGTGAAATTCAAGGATCTGCTCGCCACCGCGCGTGATCTGGACGCCGATTGCATGGCCACCGGCCACTATATTCAGCGCAAAATGGGCCCGCATGGTGCCGAACTGCACCAGGCGGCAGACCCTGTGCGCGATCAGAGCTATTTCCTGTTCTCCACCACCCCCGAACAGCTTGACTTCCTGCGGTTCCCTCTTGGGCACCTGAAGTCCAAGGCCGAAACCCGGGCGCTCGCCACCAAGTACGGCCTGCCCGTGGCGGACAAACCGGACAGTCAGGACATCTGCTTCGTGCCTGACGGCAATTACGCCTCGGTGATCGAAAAACTCCGCCCTGGCGCTGCCGAGCCCGGAGAGATCGTCCACGCCGATGGTCGCATCCTGGGCGAGCATCGCGGTCTGATTCACTACACGATCGGCCAGCGGCGCGGGCTGGGCATCGGCGGGTTGGCAGAGCCGCTTTACGTCGTAAAGCTGGATGTCGATCAGCGCCGCGTCATTGTCGGCCCCAAAGAGATGCTGGCGACCCGCACCGTGCCGGTGCGCGAGGTGAACTGGCTGGGCGATGGTGCATTCACCGGCGCGGCGCGCGAGATTTCCGTGAAAGTGCGCTCCACCCGCCCGCCGACGGAGGCGATTCTGCGCCCGATCTCGGACACCGAAGCGGAAGTCGAGCTGGCTGTAGCTGAAGAGGGCGTGAGCCCCGGACAAGCATGCGTGTTCTATCAAACCGGCGGCACCCGCGTGCTTGGCGGCGGCTGGATTCACAAGGGCTAAGCGCGGTCCAGAAACGCAGCCACAGAGCGCGCGGCGCGCAGGCCCGGCGCTTCACCGCCCGCGCCGAGCCGCTCCATCGTCAGGGACATCGCCTTGGTCTGCGCGGCGGGATCGTGGCGCACCGCATCAAGCGCGGGCGCGATCAGCTCGGGGCGGCAGCGGGCACCGATGAATTCAGGCACCGCGCGGGTTTCGCTGACCAGATTGACCAGCGTCACCGTGTCGATCCGCACCATGCGGGACATGATCTGGCGGCTCAGCCACGCCATGTCATAGGCGATCACCATCGGTGTGCCCGCCTTTGCCAGCTCCAGTGATACGGTGCCGGATGCAGCCAGAGCCAGATCCGAAGCCGCCAGAACGGACTGTTTACGCAGCCCTTCGCCGGGCAGCACAAGACGCGGCGTCACCGGCCAGGACGCAACCTGCTGGGCGACCAGCTCTTCGAGGCCCGGGGCAACGGGGACGATCACGCGCCCCTCCCAGTTGAGCCGCGTAAGCGTGGCGCCAAAGACCGGGGCGAGGCGGGTGACCTCTCCGCGCCGGGAGCCGGGCAGCACGCACAGGATCGGGCCGTCGCCTTCGGCTTTCAGCGCAGCGACCTGCGCCGGATCAGCAGCCGGGTCCGCCACCACGGGATGACCGACGAAATCGCAGCTGAGCCCGGCCGCGTGCATATAGGGCGGCTCAAACGGCAAAAGAGCCAGAACGTGATCCACCACCCGCGCCATTTTCGCGGCGCGCCCGGGGCGCCAGGCCCAGACCGACGGCGCGACATAGTGGATGATGGGCAGATCGGGCCGCGCGGCTTTCACGATCTTTGCCACGCGCAGACAGAAATCCGGGCTGTCGATCGTGATGAGCACATCCGGCGCCGTGTCGATCACCGCCTGCGCCGCCTCGCGGATCCGGCGCTTGAGCTGGCGATACCGCGGCAGAACCTCGGCCAGCCCCATGACTGACAGATCCGACATGGGAAACAGGCTGGAGAGCCCCTGCCCCGCCATCTCTGCGCCGCCGACGCCAGAGGCCTGCAGCGGCCCGATCTGGCGGAGCCCCGCCATTAGCGCCCCGCCCAGCTTATCGCCCGAGGCCTCGCCCGCGATGAGGAACGCCTTCACGGCCTCACCCACAGCGTGATCCCGGCCTCCTGGGCCGCCGCAATCGTGCCGGATCGGTCAAGCACCATGACGCCGCCCGCCTGGATCACAATGGCGCTCAGCCCTGCCTTGGCGGCCCCGTCAACCGTGTGCGGACCGATGGCCGGCAGATCAAACCGCCGGTCCTGACCGGCCTTGGGCGCCTTGGCGAAGAGGCCACCGCGCGCCTCGCCCCCGGCCAAAGAGCCCAGCATCCAATCCGTGCCGGGCGCGGCTTCGACCGCCATCACCCGCGTGCCCAGAAGAACGCAGCCCTGCCCCAGATCAGCCGGGGAGAGCTGTTCGAGAAGCGTCATCGCCTGCGCGGCAGACGCCTCGACGTCCGGGGTCAGCGCACCGCTGAGAACCCCCTCTGGCGGCAGCAGGTCCGGGGCCCAGTCATGGGCCCCGTGCAAGGTGAACCCGCGCTCTTCGAACAAGGCCGCCGCCGCGCGGAGGGCTGCATCATCCCCCCCCGATTGCAGCGCCGCCATGATGCGGGGCACCAGCGGCAGTGTGGCGGCGTCGATCCGAGACGGATCCACCGGCACTCGCGCCATGGCCCCGGCAAAGCAGACATCGCGCACGCCGCGCGATTCCAACTCGTTCAGAAGCGTTCCGAGCTGCTCCAACCGAAACGGATGCGTTTCCACGCTGTCGGGCAAGGTCGGGGCGAACCCCTCTAGCGGGCAGATCAGCGGAGGATCGGAAAGCCCTGCCAAGTGGGCGGGCAGTGCCCCCGTCCCTGCGATCACCGCGCGCATCAGACCGGCGTCAGCACGTGGCGGCTGTGATCGCCCAGAACGAAATCGAGCATCTCGCGGACATGGGCGCTGTCGGCCTCGTCGCGAACCGTCTGCGCGCGGTCATGGAACGGGCCTTCGCCGTCGCGCAGCGCCCCAAAGGCCGCCCGCAGCGCGGCGATGTCTTCGCGCGACACGCCCCGGCGCTTCAGGCCGACGAGGTTGAGCCCTTCCAGCTCCGCCCGCGGCCCCTGAACGAGCCCGAACGGCATCACATCCTTGGTGACCATGGACATCGCGCCAATCATGGCGCCCTGCCCGATCCGCACGAATTGGTGGATCCCTGACAGCCCGCCAATCACCACGTCGTCCCCGACCTCCACGTGACCGGCAAGCGCGGTGTGGTTCACGACCACGACGCGGTCCCCCACCTGGCAGTCATGGGCGATATGGCTGCCCGCCAGGAACAGCCCGTCATCGCCCACACGGGTGATGCCGCCGCCGCCTTCGGTGCCCGGGTTCATGGTCACGTGTTCGCGGATGCGGTTGCGGGCGCCGATGCGCAGTCGGGTCGCTTCTCCGCCGAACTTCTTGTCCTGCGGAATCTCTCCGATGACGGCGAAGGAGAAGATGACCGTGTCCGCGCCAACATGGGTATCTCCGGTGACGACGACGTGGGATTTCAGCTCCACCCCGTCGCCCAGAACGACCTGAGGCCCGATCACGCAAAACGGGCCGATCTTGCAGCCGTCACCGATCTGCGCGGACGGGTCGATGACACTGGAGGGATGGATGTCGGTGCTCACGCGCCCAGATCCATCATCGCGGTGAACTCGGCTTCGCAGGCCAGCTCACCATCGACGGTGGCGACGCCCTTGAACTTCCAGACCTTGCCGCCCGGCTTGCCGCGCGTGGTCTCAACTTTCATCTCCAGCACGTCGCCGGGGATCACCTTGCGGCGGAATTTGCAGTTGTCGATGCCCATGAAATAGACCAGCAGATCGCCGTCCAGCAGGCCCATGGTCACCCCGACCATCACCGCGGACGTCTGCGCCATGGCCTCGACGATGGTCACACCGGGCATGATCGGCGTGCCGGGGAAATGCCCCTGAAAATGCGGCTCGTTCATGGAGACATTCTTGATCCCCACAGCGCTTGCCGTGCCGTCGATCTGTTCCACCCGATCCACCAGAAGGAACGGGTAGCGATGCGGCAGGATCCGCTGGATGGTCTGGATGTCGGCGCGGGCCAGCTCTTGGACGGTGCTCTCGCTCATGGCGCTCATTTCTCCCCGGATCATGGTGCGGATGGGTTATCAACCCCCCGAGCGCGGAGCAAGCACAGCTTACTCTGCCGCCTCCCCTGAGCCAATCGCAGCATCAATCGCGGCGATGGCCAAGTCGGTGATATCAGCGGCAGTCGTGCCCAGGAAAACGGCCCGGCGATCCAGGATCACCGTCGCGCCGCGTTCGGACATGAGCCCGCCCAGAACCGGCTGCACCTGGCGCAGGAAGCTGTCGCGTTCGGCATTGCTGGCCTGCTGGAGCGCGCGTTCCTTGGCGTCCTGAGCAATCCGGATCTCCTGGACCTTGGCGTCGAACGCCTCAGCTTCTGTGCGGAATTGGTCGACATCCATGCCCGGTCGGCGCTCGGTCAGGCTGCGTTCCTCTTCGGTCAGGTCCGCTTCGATCCGGCGGTTCTCTGCCGCCAGATCCTCTGTCTGACGCCGCAAGGTCTCTGCCACGCGCCGCCCAAAGGCGCTTTCGCTGAACATCCGCTCGCTGTCGATGATCAACACGCCACTGGGCGCCACCAGAGGGCCAACCGTCGGCTGCCGCGCCGGAGCGTCCTGGGCGCCCAGAGGAGCGCCCAGCCCAATCAACACCGCCAATAGCGCGGCACGCATCAGAACGTGGTCGAAATGGTGATGTCGAAGTCCTTGGTTTCGTCCTTGTCTTCGACTATTAGCGGCTCGGTGAAGTTGAACCGCAGCGGACCGACAGGCGTTTTCCAGAACAGCGACACCCCGGCAACGGCGCGCGGCGTGTAGTCATCATAGAGCACATTGGCGCCGTGGGTGTTGCCCACATCCCAGACCGAGCCGTAATCGACAAAGGCCCCGCCCGTGACGCCGTATTCCTCGGGAAGACCCAGCGGGAACTCTGCCTCAAGACGCGCAACAGCAAAGACGTTGCCGCCAAGTGCATCTTCGGTATCGGCATCGCGCGGGCCAATGCCGCCCGGCTGGAAGCCGCGCATCACGTTGGACCCCATGAAGTAGCGGTCCGTCACGCGGCTGTCGCCTTCGAGATAGTTGAACACGCCGCCTTCGATGGTGGCGCGCAAGGTCACGTCCTCATGCCAAACGCGGGTCTGCGCGGTGGCAGAGGCCGAGCTGCGCACGAAGCGGGTATCTTCGCTGGCACCCAGTTCCTGACCAAAGACGAAGCGGAAACGCCAATCATCCTCGCGCGAACCGGAGCGCAGCGTATCCCAGCTGAAGGAATAACCCAGCGAATGGGTGCCGAAGCCGCCCAGAGCGGCCTCTTCCTTGATCACCTTGCTGGCATCGTTCGATACGTCGGTGATGTCGGTGTATTCGTAGGCGTAGAACAGATTGATGCGACCATTGTCGCTCACCGGGAAGCCAAGGGACGGGCTGATCCGGCCACGCTTCGTGTCATAAAGCGCGTTCTCGTTGTCAGTCGTCGCGTAGCTGGCGTCCAAACCGAAGGAGACGTTGCGCCCCAACACGTTGGGCTCACCAAATGACAGGTTAAACCTGCGGTTCGACTTCGCCGTTGAGATCGCGAAATTCAGCTGCTGACCGCGCCCGAGGAAGTTGCGCTCCTTGAACGACGCCACCAGCCCGGCACCGAAGTCGGTCGAGTAGTTGGCCCCGAAGGACAGCGAGCCCGTCGGCTGCTCTGTCACGTTCACATCGACAACCACCTGGTCGCCGCGCGCCCCTTCGCGGGCCTCGACCTCGGCATTGCTGAAATAGCCAAGCGCCCGGATGCGCTCCGCGCTCTCGCGGATCTGGCGGGGGTTGAACGGATCGCCTTCAACGGCGCGGAACTGGTTACGCACCACCCGGTCGAGCGTCGTCGTGTTGCCTTCAATGTCGATCCGCTCGATGAAAATCCGCGGGCCGCGCGTCAGCACGTAATCGACATTGAGGATCAGGCCACGATCATCGCGCGTCACGCGCGGATCGACCCGCAGGAAATCCACGCCCTGGCGAATGGCCACTTGCTCCAGTCGGCGAATGTCATTGTCGATGGTGGCAGGAGAATAGACCTGCCCGCTGCGCAGGCGCACGGCCCGGCGGAAGGCGGCCGGATCGACGCCCGGCATCTCGGACATCACATCGACCTGGCCGACGCGGAACTGCTGCCCTTCGACGACATTGAAGGTAATCAAGGTGGCGTCGCGCTCTTCGGACAGCGACACATCCACGTTGGTGATCTGGAAATCAACATAACCGCGAGAGCGGTAGAAATCGGTCAGGACCTGGCGGTCGAACCCGATCCGGTCCGAGACATAGGTATCACGCTGGATGATCGCGCGCAGGATCCCGGCCTGTTTCGTTTCCAGCACGCCGCGCAACCGGCGATCCGAGAAGCTGCGGTTCCCCACAAAGCTGATCCGCTGGATCTCTGTGAGCCCCCCTTCGGAGACTTCGAACACCAGATCGACCCGGTTATCGGAACGGCGGATGATCTTCGGGCTGACCACCGCGTTGATGCGGCCGCTATCGGCATAGGCCTTGGCCATCGCCTGAGCATCGGCTTCCGCCTGCTGCGGGTTGAAAACGCGGCGCGGCGAAGACGAAATGACAGCGAGAAGCTTTTCGTCGTTCAGGCGGCGATTCCCTTCGACATTGATCCGGTTGATCGTCGCGCGCTCCACGACCTCGATCACGAGGGTGCCGCCGCGCGGGGTGACCGATACCGATTCGAAGAGCCCCGTGTTGCGGATCGCTTGCGCCGCATCGTTGAGCCGGGCGGCAGAGACCGTCTCCCCGCGTGCGATCCCGGCATAAGTCAGGATCGTCGCATCCTCGATCCGCTGGTTCCCGTCGATCTGGACGCCTGAAAAGCTATAGCTTTGGGCATAGGCCGCGCCAGAGATCGTTGCTCCCAAAATCGCGGCCGAAAGGACCGGTCTCAGGAGGTTCGATGCGGTGAATGCGGGCTTGTTGTCGCCCTTCGTCTTGCTGCTCATGATCCCCACCCGTGCAATCAACCAAAGGTTTTGGAACTGCTACCGGGAACCGGGCGGCTTGTCAAAAGCCGAAGGCCTTTGGGCAAGCGAAAGAGACAGCGTGGGCGAGGAGGATCAGAAGCCCGTCAGATAGCTGGCGGCGATCAACGCCGCACCGATGGCAGCGGCAAACATCAGGAGATCTCCATTCAGCGCAATCAGATAGGCCAGACCGCGAGAAGATTTGTTCAATGTCCGCATAGCAGCACCTCGGTTTCAACACGGCTCAAAGTCGCGTCTGAATGTGGCGCAAATGCGGCACCTCGCGGGCGCTTCGCGGGCGTTTCCGGCCTAGCGGCAGAAAATCAGATCGTTCAGCATCGCAAAGCCCATCAGGGTCAGGATCAGCGAGAAACCCAGCGTCGTGGCGATCCGCAATGCGCGCGCCGAAGGCGGCTTGCCCGTCACGGCTTCCCAAGCGTGAAACACCAGGTGACCGCCATCCAGGACAGGGATTGGAAAGAGGTTCATCAGACCCACAGCGGTCGACAGGAACGCGATGAAGAAGATGAAGCTTTCGGTCCCCTGCGCGGCCATGGCGCCTGACGTATCCGCAATCCCGATCGGGCTGGACAGGTTGCAGGTGGAGATCGCACCGGTCAGCATGTGCCACAGCCCAGACATGGACTTCGCAATGATGTCCCAGACCTGCATCACGGAGCCCGAGAGCACGGTCCAAAGACCCGGCGCTTCAGTGACCGGCTCGAACAGCGCGCCGCCGACAATGCCGATCAGGTAGCGGGTCTCAAACCCGCCATCCGCCGACGGTAGATCCGTCACCTTGGGGGTCAGTGTCACATCACGGGAGGTGCCGTCGTTCCACAAGGTCAGGGTGAGAGAGGCCCCCTGCCCGGCCTCCACAGCCGCCTTGATCTGCGGGAAGCTGAACACCGGCGTGCCGTCGATTGCGGTGATGACATCACCTTGTTCCATCCCGGCCCGATAGGCCGCAGACCGCGGGCTGATCGACTGCGCCACCGGCGGAAGCGGGTGCGGGCCGCTCACGGTCATCCGTTGACCATCGCGCTCCACGGTGTAGGGCACGGTTTCGGCCTCGGGAGCTGCGTCCAAGGCGGTCGAAAAATCAGAAAGCGTTTCAATCTGTTGATCGCCCACGGCCAGCAGCGTATCGCCCGGTGCCAGCTCTTGGGTGAAGGCGGGCGGAAGCGCCGTGAGGCGCTCGATCTGGAGCGGCTCCGCCGTCCGGCCCTGCATCGAAAACAGCCCAATGAAAATAAGGGCTGAGAGCAGAAAATTCGCCATCGGCCCCGCTGCCACCGTCGCAGCGCGCGCCCAAAGAGGGGCGCCCAGCATTGTGCGGCGTGGATCAACGCCTTCGCGGATCTCACCGCCGACGCTGGCGGCATTGTTATCGCCTAGGAACTTCACGAACCCACCAACAGGCAGCGCCGCGATCTGCCAAAGCGTGCCGCGCTTGTCGCGCCGGGACCAGATCACCGGACCGAAGCCCAGCGAGAACTTCTCCGAGTGGATGCCGCACCACCGTCCAACGATGTAATGCCCGTATTCGTGGATCGCGACGATCACCAACAGTGCCAGGATGAATGCGCCCAGCGTGAACGCCAGGTTGCCGAACTGCGGAATCAGGGTCGAAAAGTCCAAGTCTTATCCCTCAAGGCTGATGATGACGCCCTGAGCGACCCGGCGGGCCTCGGCATCCATGTCGAGCACCTTATCTAGGGCATCCGCACGCGAATGCACCCCCTGCCCGGCGCTGATGTGATCCAGCGTGCGTTCGACCACCACCGCCATCTCGGTGAACCGGATGCGATGAGCGAGGAAAGCATCAAGCGCTTCCTCCTTGGCAGCGTTGAGAACGGCGCCATGCAGGCCACCGGCCTCCATGACCTCCCGGGCGAGCCTTAGCGCGGGATAGCGCGTCTCATCCGGAGCGCGGAACGTGAGTTGCCCGACTTGTGCCAGATCGAGCGGCGGAAGCGGCAGCGGTGCGCGGATCGGCCAGTGGAGCGCATAGCCGATAGCGTGCCGCATGTCGGCGGGCCCGAGATGCGCTAGCGTTGCTCCGTCGTCGAAGGTGACCAAGGAATGGACAAGGCTTTCGGGGTGGATCAGGGCTTCGATCACATCAGGCGAAAGATCGAAAAGCTCTTTTGCTTCAATCAATTCGAGCGCCTTATTAAACATGGATGCGCTGTCGATGGTGATCCGCTGACCCATATCCCAGTTCGGATGCGTCGCCGCCTGCTCGGGCGTGGCGCCCTCAAGCGCCTCTAGCGGCCAGTCGCGGAATGCGCCGCCAGAAGCGGTCACCTGAAGGCGCGCCACATGACGCGAGCTTTCGCCCGTAAGGCATTGATAAATTGCGGAATGCTCACTATCGACCGGCAGAAGCGTGGCGCCATGGGCCGTGGCCGTCGCCATCACCAATGTCCCGGCGCATACAAGGCTTTCCTTGTTGGCAAGCGCCAGCGTCGCCCCTTGTGCAAGCGCGGCCAGTCCAGGCTGCAACCCCGCCGCACCGATGATCCCGTTGCAGACCCAGTCCACTGGGCGGGCCGCCGCCTCATTCAGCGCCGCTGCGCCACTGGCGGCCTCAATGCCCGTTCCTGCAAGAGCGTCGCGCAAGCTGGGCAATTCATCGTCATGGGCAGTCACGGCAATCTGTGCGCCAAAGCGCCGCGCATCCGCGGCAAGCTGAGCGATATTGCGCCCGCCGGTCAGGGCCACGATCTCATAGGCCTCCGGATCGGCGGCAATCAGATCCAGGGTGCTCTGGCCGATAGACCCGGTCGCGCCCAGAATACTGACCCGTTTCAAAACTCTGCCCCCGGCAGGTGCAGCGCCAAGGCGATCACCAGAACCGCCAGGGTCGCGCCCAGCAGCCCGTCGAAGCGATCAAACAGGCCTCCATGTCCCGGGATCAGGGCCGAACTGTCTTTGACCCCCATCCGCCGCTTCAGCGCGCTTTCAGCGATGTCTCCAAGTTGAGACGCAAAGCTGAGCACAACAGACACGAGCACCAGCCCGCCCCCTGCCCCGACGATCTGCGCGAAAACCAGGCCGATGATCGCGGCTGCGATCCATCCGGCGACGGTTCCTGCCCAGGTTTTCTTAGGGCTGACACGGGGCCAGAACTTTGGCCCGCCGATCATACGGCCCGCGAAATACCCGGCCACATCCGTCGCAACGACCACCACGATCAGCCAGATCAGCCACAACGCGCCGTATTCCGCGCGCAGAAGGATCAGCCCCCAACCGGCCAGCTGAATGAGCATGGCGAACAGAAAGAATGCAGCCTTCTCGCGCCAAGCCCAAAGCGTGCCGATCACCGGCGTGATGAACAGCATGGCGATCAACGCCACACTGTCCTGACCAAGAAGGCCCGACAGAACAGAGGCCGACAGGGCCGCCATCATCATGCCGCGCTCGGGCAGATCGGGGCGGATCATCATCCAGAGTTCCCAGATCATCACCGCGGTGGCAAAGACGGCGAGCATCTGGAACCACACGCCGCCGGCAAGTACCGCGACGAGGCCGACAATGGCGATCGCAACGCCGGAAATAGCCCGGGCCGAAAGATCCGTCCAAGAACCAGAAGACGCCATCTTAGGCCGTGACCGCTCCAAAGCGGCGCTCGCGCGTGCCAAAGCCGCTCACGATCTTCGCAAATTCAGCCGAATCGAAGTCCGGCCAGAGCGTGTCGATGAACTCGTATTCCGCATAGGCCGACTGCCACAGCAGGAAATTCGAAATCCGCGCCTCACCGCTGGTGCGGATCACCAGATCCGGGTCGGGCAGGAACCGCGTATCCAGGAACCGGGCAAGAGTTTCCGCGTCGACATCCTTGTGAGACAGGCGCCCCTGCTCGATCTCGAAGGCGAGCCGCTTGGCTGCGCGGGTCACCTCATCGCGGCCACCGTAGTTCAGCGCGATGGTCAGATGGACCTTGTCATTGTTCGAGGTCAGCAGCTCTAGCTCGTCCATCAGGGCGACCAGCTTGTCATCCAGCTTGATCCGGTCCCCGATGAAGCGCACCCGCACGCCTTCCGCCAAAAGCGCACGTGCTTCGCGTTGGATGTAGCGGCGAAAGAGGCTCATGAGCCCTGCTACTTCGGTCTGGGTGCGTTTCCAGTTCTCGGTCGAAAAGGCAAAGATCGTCAGATACTTGACGCCAAGATCGGGACAGGCCCGCACGATCTCTTTGACCCGGCGGGCGCCAGCGTGGTGCCCGAACAGCCGGGGCCGCCCGCGCCGTTCGGCCCAGCGGCCATTGCCGTCCATGATGACCGCGACATGGCGCGGACCTGCAGTGATCGTATCGGCCATGGCGTGGCCCTCCTGTTTGCGGTCCTTAGACCTGCATGATCTCGGCCTGCTTGTGCTCGAGTGCCTCATCGACTTTCTTGATGTGGCCGTCCGTCAGATCCTGCACTTCGTTTTCCCAGAATTTCTGGTCGTCGTCGGACATGCCGTCCTTGTGCTTCTTGATCTGCTGCATCCCGTCCTGACGCACATTGCGGATCGCCACGCGAGCATGTTCGGCGTATTGACCCGCGACCTTGGTCAGCTCGCGGCGCCGCTCTTCGTTGAGCTCGGGGATCGGCAGCATGATGATCGTACCGTTGGTCTGCGGATTGATGCCCAGCCCGCTTTCGCGGATGGCCTTTTCCACCTTACCGACCATGGATTTGTCCCAGACATTCACCGTCACCATGCGCGGCTCGGGCACGTTGACGGTGCCGACCTGGTTCAGCGGCGTCATGGAGCCATAGGCGTCCACCATCACGGGCTCCAGCATCGAGGCGGAGGCGCGCCCGGTGCGCAGGGAGGCAAACTCCGTCTTGAGATTGCTCATGGCGCCATCCATGCGGCGGCTTAGGTCATCGGTATCGAGGATAAATTCGTCAGACATCGGTTCTGCTCTTCTTCATGGCATCCGCTTGCGCGGCTCTGCCGGGACTTTGGGGCGGTCTTACGTCAAGTGAAGCGCGTTGTATAGCAATCTGAGCCAGATCCGGCGGGATCTGGCCAAATTCAACACACAAGTGGTGCCGGGTTACTTCGTCACCTTGGTGTAGGTGCCCTTCCCGGCCAGGATCCCGCGAAAGCCGCCCGGCTCATCCAGCGGGAAGACAATAACCGGCAGATCGTTGTCGCGGGCCAGGGCGATGGCCGAGGCGTCCATCACCTTCAGGTTCTTCTGGAACACTTCGTCATAGGTGATTTGATCGTAGCGCTTCGCGTCGCTGTGCTGCTTGGGATCTTTGTCATAGACACCGTCCACACCGTTCTTGCCCATCAAGATCGCCTCGCAAGCCATCTCCGAGGCGCGCAAGGTCGCGGCGGTGTCGGTGGTGAAATAGGGGTTCCCGGTCCCCGCGGCAAAGATGCAGACGCGGCCCTTCTCAAGGTGGCGCACAGCGCGGCGGCGGATATAGGGCTCTGCCACCTCATCCATGCGGATCGCGGTGATGACCCGGCAATAGACACCCAGCCCTTCAAGCGCCGACTGCATGCCAAGGGCGTTCATCACGGTCGCCAGCATGCCCATGTAGTCGGCCGTGGTGCGCTCCATCCCTTGGGCGGAGCCTTGCAGGCCGCGGAAGATATTGCCGCCGCCGATGACCATGCAAATCTCCACGCCCATGTCGTGGACGGATTTGACCTCTCGGGCGATGCGCTCGACGGTGGGCGGGTGCAGGCCGAATCCCTGATCTCCCATCAGGGCTTCCCCCGAAATCTTAAGCATGACCCGCTTATATGCGGGCTCTTCAGGGGTTTCGGTAAGAGCGGCGTCGGTCATTGTCGGATCCCCCTATTTTACTTGTTGCGCAAACTGTCGGAAAAGGGGCGCCGGATCAACGTGAAACCGCGACCGGAGACCGCATTTGCCGCTGAGCGATCTGATACACGATCTCGACCCGCACCGTCCCGTGCTGATCGCAGGCCCGACGGCGAGCGGAAAGTCCTCGCTGGCGCTTGCCATTGCACAGGCCCAGGGCGGTGTGGTGGTCAATGCCGACGCGCTTCAGGTCTTTGAAGGCTGGCCTATCCTGTCGGCCCAGCCGTCCCCGGAGGAACGTGCCCGCGCGCCGCACGCGCTCTATGGGCACCTGCCCTACCACGCCGAGACATCGGTCGGCGACTGGCTGCGGGATCTCGCACCGATTTTGGCCGGGGATCAGCGCCCGATCATCGTCGGCGGCACCGGGCTCTACCTGACCGCGCTCACCGAAGGGCTGGCCGAAATCCCGGGGGTGCCGGGCGATGTGCGCGCGGCGGGCGATGCGCTGTCCCTTGAGGATTTGCGTGCCCAGGTTGATCCGGCCACGCTTGCCGGGCTCGACCAGCTCAACCGCGCCCGTGTGCAGCGCGCCTGGGAGGTCGAACGCGCCACGGGCACGCCGCTGCGCGTGTGGCAGGCCCGCACGCCGCCGCCGCTTTTGCCGCTGGGCCATGCCCAGCCGATCGTGCTCGACGCCCCCAAGGAGTGGCTCACCCCGCGCATCGCGTGCCGGTTCGATCAAATGCTGACCCAAGGCGCGCTTGCCGAAGCTCAGGCCATGGCCCCCCACTGGGATCCGGCCCTGCAATCGTCGCGCACCATCGGCGCCCGCGAAATGATTGCGCTGAGTCGGGGCGAAATGCCGCAAGATCAGGCCCGCGAGGCGGTCGTGATCGCGTCCCGCCAATATGCCAAGCGTCAGCGCACATGGTTTCGTGCCAGAATGCGGGCCTGGCACAAGATCATGGCCCAGACTCTAGAGCGCGCCGGTTGACCTTTTTCAACGCTTTTTTCGTTGCGAATTGAGCCCTTCGGCGCCATCCTTCTGGTCATTAATTTTCGCCCGTCTGCCGCCGGAGCGCTGCCCATGACCACCATTCCCGCCGGAGACCGGCTCTCCATTTCGTCGATAGGCCATACCTCTAGTGCGGGTCGCTGGCGGACCGAGTCCATGCGCGCCCATGCCAGCCCGCGCCTGATCGTCTTCACCAAAGGCCAAGGCCGGATCACGGTCGCCGGGCGCGTGCGCGGTTTTGGGCCGAACAATGTGGTCTACCTCCCCGCAGGCACTCTGTATGGCGTTGAGCTTGGGACCACGGGCTTTGCCCAGATCATCACGATCCCAGAAGCGATGGCCTATGACTGGCCCGACGATGTTCATCATCTTCGCCTGCGTGACGTGAGCGTTCAAAAGGAGCTTGCCATCCTGCTCGACCAGCTTGAGCGCGAGCTTTTGAGCGATGAAGCCGGATGCCAGCGGGCCGCCCATCATCGGCTGGCTTTGCTTGCGATCTTCCTGGAGCGTCAGCTTGGCGGAGAGGAGCGCAGCGATCCCAATGCCGCTGAGCGTCTGGTCGAAGCCTATGCCGGGCTCGTCGCGGAGGCCTTTCATCAGCACAAGGGGGTTGCGGATTACGCTGCCGCTCTCGGCGTCACGCCGACCCATCTGAGCCGCTGCTGCAAAGCCGTGTCGGGCCGACCGGCCCATGCGCTTCTGGCAGATCGCCGGATGTTCGAGGCGCGCAAGCTTTTGCGCAACAGCAAAGCCCCCGTGGCGCACATCGCGCGCGATCTGGGGTTCTCCTCGCCCGCCTACTTCACGCGCGCTTTCCGCGCAGCCGAAGGCGCGAGCCCGACGGAGTTCCGCGCAAAGGGCCCCGTCGCGCTCAACTGACGATCACGGATGCGGGTTCACCGTCTGGCTTGGGCGGATGATGTGGCTCGCTTTAAGCGCCTCTTCGAAATACTGCGCGTCTTTCATCGCGATGAGCGCGACGAACCAGATCAGAATGATGCACAGGACCAGATAGCTGAACAGCCGCCCGCGCACATCCATCCGCTGCGGCCGCACCCCGTTGATCCGGAGCCGCCGTGGGCCGCTCAAGCTCAGGCTCATGCGCATAGAGTTGTACTGCATGCTCCAGCACGACACGACCAGGGCAGCCGCCGCGCAGCTGATCAGAAAGGCCGAGATGTCCCCGACAAAGCCGCTGTCGCGGGTCAGGGTGACAACCGCCGCTGTGCCCGCCGCAAGCGCGGTGATCAGGATAATCTCTGAGATCGAAATCAGCCCCGAGCGCAGGAACCGCAGCTCTGAGACCTTCTCATAGACGCGGGGGCGGTCCCGCAGCTTGAACGCCGTGCCCAGTTCGACGAGCGCGCCGCCAATCTCTTTGTTCCGATCATAGAGCTTTTGATAGATGATGGCCTGCAGCAGCCCGTAGAACACGGCGATGGAATCCACATAGCCAAACCGCGCGTCACTGGCCGAGCCTTCCGTCATCAGGATCAGCGTCCCAAACAGCAGGATAGACACCAGCACGGCTTGGGCTTGCAGGCTCAGATCCGCGTGGCGGCTTGAGAGCGAGATCCCGGCAAACACGAAGGCCCCGCCGACGAAGAAGACCTGATTGGGCAATCCGTGACCGATCATAAAGATGAAAAGCGGCGCCAGCACCGGAGAGATCAGCGCGACAAGCGCCAAGGCGTTGTGCTGCGATCTCGCCATGCCGATGTGGTAAAGGATGGAGTTGATCGCAACGATGAAGCCGAATACGATCGCGACCCCCCCGTCGCTCCATGATGGAAGCGTGGGCAGCAGTTGCTGTGTGTGGATTGCGATCACCACCGCCAGGAAAAGGCTCGTGAAGAGGGCCCGAAACAGGATCACCACGGGAAAGATCCCGATGTCCTGAAGCGCCGGGATCTTGTCGCGCACCATCACCTGAATGACCCCCACGGCGATGCCAAAGAACAACGCCGAGGCCAGGCTCCATGCGAGGTTCCGCGAGCCCAGGAAGTTGAGGGTCTCAACCTCAGAATAGCCAATGAAGACGAACCCCAGAAGCAGCAGCGCCGTCGCGCGCAAGATCGGTTGTCGGTGGTCGCTCTTCAGCGGCGAGACCCACATCAGAAACAGCGCAGCCACGATGGGCCAAGCCTCAAAGAACACCGCCGGAGCCGCAAGATTGGCGGCGTTGGAGGCGAGGAACAGGAAGAAATACGCGCAGGCGACCAAAGCGCCGTCGAGGAAGGTGAACGCAAGGAAAGTCCGACGATGCGGCGCGCTGAACACCAGAGCGACGCCGCGCCGAAACGCGGAGGACTTGACTAGGAACGCCGCCGCGGCAAGTGCCGTGGCCAACGTGTTGAAAAACAGGATCGACGCGCTTTCGCCAGAGCGTCCGAAGTACAAGATAAAGGCGGGCTGCATCGCCCAGAGCACTGCAGAGGCGAGAACCATGTAAAACGCGCTGTTCATTGGCCCTCCGCCTGCCGCATGTTTTGCCCAGTTTGGGTGTTGCGCCTCCGAAGAGCAAGCCGGGTAAGATCAAACCGATCTCCCTTCGGCGGGCGAAGCGCCGGTTCCCCCTTGCGAGGCGGCGGCCCGCGTGAAATCACTCCAGCCATGCGTAAGATCATCATTGATACCGATCCGGGCCAGGACGATGCAGTCGCCATCCTCCTGGCGCTCGCCTCCCCCGAACTCCACCTGCTGGGCATCACCTGCGTGGCAGGCAATGTCCCGCTGGCGCTGACGGCCAAAAATGCACGCAAGGTGTGCGAACTGGCCGGACGACCGGACATTCCCGTCTACGCGGGCTGCGTCAAGCCGCTGTCAGAGCAATTGGTGACGGCAGAGCATGTGCATGGGAAGACCGGGCTCGACGGGCCGCCGCTGCCAGAGCCGGTGATGCCAGTGCAGGACCCCCATGCCGTGGATTTCCTCGTGGAGACCTTGCGGGCGGAGGAGCCCGGCTCCGTCACCTTGTGCCCGATCGGCCCCCTGACCAATATCGCCATGGCGTTGCAGTCCGCACCGGACATCGCAGATCGTGTTGCGCGGATCGTGCTCATGGGCGGCGCCTATTTCGAGGTGGGAAACATCACGCCTGCCGCCGAATTCAACATCTATGTCGACCCGCAAGCGGCTGATATTGTTTTCAAGTCCGGTATTCCGATCACGGTCCTTCCCCTTGATGTGACGCATAAGGCACTTGTGACGCGCGCGCGCAACGACGCGTTTCGGGCGATTGGCCCGCGGATCGGGGCTCAACTGGCGGGCTGGACCGAGTTTTTTGAGCGTTTCGACAAGGAGAAATACGGCTCCGAAGGCGCGCCGCTCCATGATCCCTGCGTGATCGCGTGGCTGCTGTGGCCCGATCTGTTTTCGGGACGAGAGATCAATGTCGAGATCGAAACCGAAAGCCCCCTGACGCGCGGAATGACCGTAGCGGATTGGTGGCGGGTGACAGATCGGCAACCCAACGCGCTGTTCATTGGCGATGTCGATGACGATGCTCTGTTCGTGAGGATGACGGAGCGTCTGGCCCTGCTGGAACCCTGAGGCCGGGCTTGTAGGGCTCAACAGGACTGAAACGTCTTCACCGTCAGAGCACCCGCGCCGTAGACCTCTTCGACCTCGCGCGCGGACAGCGCGCGGTTCCATAGGTATCCTTGGCCCGCTCGGCACCCCATGGCCATAAGCCTCTGGCGCTGCTCTTCGGTTTCGACCCCTTCCGCGATCACCTGCAGGCCCAGCGAGTCCGCAATCGAAATGACCGCTTCAACAAGGACGTCGGCAGATCGGTCCCGACCGAGATCCGAGGTAAAGCTGCGGTCGATCTTGACCTCGTCAAACACCAGCTCCCGCAGGTGCCGGAACGAAGCGTAGCCGGTTCCGAAGTCATCGAGAGAGATCCGGCACCCGGCAGCGCGCAGCCGTTCGATCGATTTCTGAACCGGATCACCCGGCCGGGCAAAGAACACGTCTTCCGTGATCTCGAGCGTGAGCCGCTTGCGATCGGGAAAGTCAGCGATGATCGCCAACAGCTCTGTGCAGCCTCCTTCAGTTGCAAGCGCCGCTTCGGAAACATTGATCGAGACATCGTCGGGACAAAAGCCAATGCTCTGCCAAGTGCGAAGTTGTCTGACTACGTGCCCGGCGACATGATTGACCAGAACGCCCCCGAGCCCAGCATCCTCAACAGCGGGAAGAAAACGAGACGGCGTCAACACATCACCCTGCGGGCGGACCCACCGCGCGAGCGCCTCAAAACCGAGGAGCCTCCCGCTCTTCATATCGACCTTGGGCTGGAAGTAGGGAACGATCTCGCCCGCACGCATGGCGCCGATCAGCTCGGTCCGTTGAGCGAGCGGATTGCGGCGGGCATCCCACTGCGGAGAATAGATCGCAGGGACCCCATCAAGAGAGCTCTTGGAGCGGTACATGGCCTGATCGGCCCTCGCGCAGATTGTCGTGACTTTGGTCTGCGGGTCGCTCGCCTCCGCAAGTCCAACCGCCGCCGAAACGCGAAGCTGATGAACGCCAAATGAGATCGGTTCCCGCAGTTGGCTTGCGATCGTCCCAATCAGGGACCGCGCCGCGTGCCCCTCGGGCATGGCGGGCTGCGCGAGTATGAATTCATCCCCTCCAATCCGCGCAACAACCCCCTTAGGCCCTGCCAGCTCACTCAGGCGGCGCGCGACATGGCGCAGCACCTCATCGCCCGCGTCATGGCTGTAGAGATCGTTGACAGGCTTGAAACCGTTCAGATCGACCATCACGACCCAGATAGGGACCCGGTCGGAACAGTCCCGCAGCATGGCCGCGAGCGCTTCATCGAAGGAGCGTCGATTGAAGAGCCCGGTCAGTTCATCATGGCGCGCAATATATTCGATCTGGGCAAGCCGGGCTTCGGCATCCGTTTTTGCCTGATGCAGCGCCAGGCTGATCCGGTTCTGCCGCAACAGCGTGTGAAGCGCGACGGCGTTATAGGCGACGAGAAAGACCACACAGGCGAGGCTTTCGATCAGAGAGCCCCGCAAGAAGTCATTCGTCATGCTAAACCATAAAACGATGAACGTCGCCGCCGATAGCAATCCGAGCGTCACCAGGTTGTGCACCGGCATCGTGCCGAAGTGGATCGAAACGTAGAAGATCAACCCAAGATTCCAAAGCGCGCCGATGACAAACAGCGGCATAGACCCTTGCGTGCTGAGCAGTATCGACGGGGTGATCATGCTGATCACGGATATGTTCAGCGTCATCCAGAACCCGCCGAGCAAGAAAACCCCGCGCCGATCCCTCCGACGAACTCGTCCATACAGAGCAAGGGCGCGCCCCATAAGCTCGGTTCCAAACATGAGAGCCGCAAGCACAAGAGCGCTGCGCCACAGACCGGCGAAGATCAGGATCGCGGTAATGACGGCCTTGGCGACGAGCCGGATCGATTGTTCGTCAACAAAAGCATTCCGGGCGACTTCGTGCTCCCGGCGCAGATTATGCCATGATCGCCAAGAGCCCGGCCCGTCGACCAATGCGTTGGGATTTCCAGGGCGCGGCTCGCCCTCCTGATCGGCTTGCGGCGCGCGGGAACGCAGGGAATGGGCGCTCACGTTGTCTCTCCCATCGGGCTCAGGGGCCACCTTGGGAAAGAACAGCTAACAAAGCGTTAACGCGCCCCCAAGGATTCGCGGATTGCAGTGATATTCTGCCCGTAAACCTCCGGTTGATCCACAGTGCCGCCCCGGAAAACCGCAGATCCCGCGACGAGCACGTCAGCGCCAGCCGCAATGACCCGCGGTGCGGTGGTGGGATCGACCCCGCCATCGACCTCGATATGGATCGGACGATCCCCGATCATCGCGCGCAAAGCCGCGATCTGATCCAGTTGGGTTTCGATGAATTTCTGCCCGCCAAAGCCGGGATTCACGGTCATCACGCAGACCAAATCGCACAGATCCAGCAGCGGCGCCGCCGCTTCCACGGGCGTTCCGGGGTTGAGCGCGAGCCCCGCCTTGCAGCCCGCGCTGCGGATCGCCTGCAAGGTGCGGTGCGTGTGGGGCCCTGCCTCCAGATGTGCGGTCAGCACATCCGCCCCGGCCTCGGCAAAGGCGTCGATATAGGGATCGACGGGGGCGATCATCAGATGCACATCCATGACCGTCGTCACATGTCGGCGCAGGGCCTTCACCAAAGGCGGGCCAAAGGTGAGGTTCGGAACGAAATGGCCGTCCATGACATCCACATGGATCCAGTCGGCGCCCTGATCCTCAACGGCGCGGATCTCGCGCCCGAAATCGGCGAAATCAGCGGACAGGATCGACGGTGCGATCTTCGGGCTACGGTCGAAGGCATGGCTCATGGGAAGGCTCCTTTCGGGCCTCTCTTGCGGCAAAGCGCGCGGACGCGCAAGCTGCGCGCAATGACAGGGAGAGATTCCATGAAATTTGCGAGCTATGTTCAGGACGGTCATGAAGGCCTTGCGGTGGAAACCAGCGACGGGCTGCGCGGCTTTGATGCCCGTGCGCCCGAGTATCGCGGAGACCTCGCCGCGCTGCTGGCCCAGGGTTCAGACCTGGCCGCCATCGCGGAGCATCTCGCCACCGGGCGGGTGCTGGCCGAAGGCACCTTCACCTGGCGCCCCCCGCTCACCCGGCCCGGCAAGATCCTCTGCGTGGGGCTCAACTACGCCGATCACGCCGCCGAAACCGGCAGCGCGGTGACCGAATACCCGACCTTCTTCCTGCGCGTGGCGACCACGCTTGTTGGCCATGACCAGCCCATGCTGCGCCCGGCGCTGTCGGAGCAGTTCGATTTCGAGGGAGAGATCGCCGCCGTCATCGGCACCCGCGCCCGGAACCTGAGCAGCGATGACGCCCTGTCGGCGGTCGCGGGCTATGCGCTGTTCAATGACGGCTCGGTGCGCGACTATCAGCGGCGCACGACCCAGTTCACCATGGGCAAGAACTTCGACGCCACCGGCGCGTTCGGCCCGCTCTTCGTGAGCGCCGACGCGCTTCCGGCAGGCTGCGCGGGGCTGACGCTCACCACCCGCCTGAACGGAGACGTGGTCCAGCAGGCCAGCACCGATGACATGATCTTCCCCGTGGCGCAGATTGTCTCGCTTGCGAGCCAGGTCATGACGCTGGAGCCCGGCGACGTGATCGTGACCGGCACGCCTTCGGGCGTTGGCGCAGGCCGCACCCCGCCGCTGTGGATGAAGCCCGGAGATCGGGTCGAGGTTGAAGTCGACGGGCTTGGCGTGCTCACCAACCCCATTGAGCAGGGCTGACGCCCCCTTCATCTCGACCGAAAGGCCCAAAGGGCGGGGGCAGAGCCCCTACCCCTTCGCCCCGTAGCCGCCGGCGGTAGGCGTGGTGACAATCACCGCCTCGCCCGGCTCCAGCACCGTCTGATCGCAAGGCTTGAGATCCTCGATGCGCCCATCGGACCGGCGCACCTGCGTCAGCCCAACCTGCCCATCGCTGCCCCCGGCGATCCCCTTGGGCGGCACGATCCGGTGAGAGCCCAGGATCGCGCAATCCATCTTCTCAAGGAACCGCAGGGTGCGGCGCGTGCCATCGCCCGCAGGATAGGCGCCCTGCCCACCGGACCCGGCGCGGATGTGGAAATCCTCCAGCAGGACCGGATAGCGCAGTTCCAGAACCTCCGGGTCGGTCAGGCGTGAGTTGGTCATGTGCACATGCACCCCGGACGTGCCCGCAAAGGCCCGGCCATCGTTCATCACCCCGGCCGGAGAGCCCGAGCACAGCGTCTCATAGTACTGATACGTCTCATTCCCGAAGGTGAGGTTGTTCATCCCGCCTTGGCTATTGGCCAAGGCGCCAAGCGCCCCGAACACGGCGTTGGTGACATGCTGCGAGGTCTCCACATTCCCGGCCACCACCGCCGCCGGATACTGTGGCCGCAACATACAGCCCTCGGGGATCACGATGTCGATGGGGCGCAGGCAACCCGCATTCATCGGGATCGGGCTTTCGACCATCACCCGAAAACAATAGAGCACCGCCGCCCGCGTCACGGGCTCCGGCGCGTTGAAATTGTTCGCCTTCACATCGCTGGTGCCGGTGAAATCCACCTTGGCCCGGCGGGCCTTGCGATCCACGGTCAGCTTCACGCGGATGACCTGGCCATTGTCGGTCGGGTAGTCGTATTCCGCATCGTGCAGCCTGTCGATCACGCGGGCCACGGCCTCGGCGGCATTGTCCTGCACATGGCCCATATAGGCCTGCACCACGTCCAGCCCGAACTCTGCCACCATCTTGCGCAGCTCGTTGATGCCGCGCGCATTGGCGGCGACCTGAGCCTTGAGATCCGCGATGTTCTGGCCGGGGTTGCGGCAGGGCCATTTGTGATCGGTCAGCAGGCGGTGGGTGTCTTCTTCCAGGAACACCCCCCGTGCGCACAGTTTGAAATTGTCGATCAGCACGCCTTCGTCGTCGATATGCGTCGCCAGAGGCGTCATCGACCCCGGCGCCTGCCCGCCCACATCGGCGTGGTGCCCACGCGAAGCAACCCAGAAGAGGATCTCCTGCTCCGCATCGTCAAACACGGGCGTCACCACAGTGATGTCAGGCAAATGGGTGCCGCCGTTATAGGGCGCGTTGAGCATATACACATCGCCCGGCGCGATATTGGGGTTCTGGCGGATCACCGCCTCAACCGAACGGTCCATGGAGCCCAGATGCACCGGCATATGCGGTGCATTGGCGACCAGAGCACCGCCCGCGTCGAACACCGCACAAGAGAAATCGAGCCGTTCCTTCACATTCACCGACTGGGCCGTGTTCTGCAGCGTCACGCCCATTTGCTCGGCGATGGACATGAAGAGATTGTTGAACACTTCCAATAGGATCGGGTCCGCTTCTGTCCCAATCGCGGCGTCGCGCTGCGCGGCTTCATGGCGGTGCAGCAAGATGTCATCACGCCCGGTGAGCCGCCCGGTCCAGCCCGGCTCCACGACAATGGTCTGGTTCGGCTCAATGATCAGCGCGGGGCCCTTGATCTGAGCGCCCGGCTGCATGTCCTCGCGGCGGAACACACCGGCATCGTGCCACGCCCCGCCTGAGAACATCGGCACCTTTTGATCGCTCGCCATGTCCTGCCACGCCGGATCCTGAGCCCCCCCAAGCGCGTCATCTGCGCGCTGCTCCACGCCCTGCACCTCGGCAGAGGCTACAACCACGTCCTTCTCCGGCGAGGCAAAGCCGAACTGCGCCTTGTGATCGGCCTCGAAAGCCGCGCGCGCGGCGGAGCGGTCTCCGTCAAAGGCCACCGGCAGGGCTGTATCGGTGCCCTCATAGCGCAGATGCAGCCGGTCCCGCAGGATCACGCCATCGGGGGCGAGCCCCTGCTCCGCCATCTCAGTCCGGACCTCACTGCGCAGCGCATCCCACGGCAGATCGGCTTCGCTCAAAGGCGCCTCAATCCCCCGCTGGCGGCTGGCAAAGACCTTCGCCCGCCCGATCCCATAGGCCGAAAGCAGGCCGGACAGCGGGTGGATCAGCACCGATTCCATGCCCAAAGCATCCGCCACAAGGCACGCATGCTGCCCCCCCGCACCGCCAAAGCTGTTGAGCAGATACCGCGTCACATCATAGCCCCGCTGGACCGAGATCTTCTTGACCGCCTCGGCCATGTTACCCACGGCAATGCGGATGAACCCTTCCGCAATCTCTTCCGGAGATTTACTTTCTCCAGCAGGGCTTTGCGCAATATCTTTAAAGCGCGAGATCACGGTATCCCGGTCAAGCTTTTGATCCTGATTCGGGCCAAAGATCGCCGGGAACAGATCGGGGTTCAGCTTCCCCAGCATCACATTCGCATCGGTCACCGTCAGCGGACCGCCATGGCGGTAGCAGGCCGGTCCCGGATAGGCGCCCGCACTGTCAGGCCCGGCGCGGAACCGCCCCTGTTCGGCATGAAGCACCGATCCGCCCCCGGCGGCCACGGTATGAACCTGCATCATCGGCGCGCGGATGCGCACGCCAGCGACCTCGGTGTCAAAGACGCGCTCATAATCGCCCGCATAATGGGCAACATCCGTGGACGTGCCGCCCATATCGAATCCGATCACGCGGTCAAACCCGGCTGCTTGCCCGGTCTCGGCCATGCCGACAACGCCCCCCGCAGGCCCAGACAGGATGGCATCCTTGCCCTGGAACCGCTCCGCCGCTGTCAGACCGCCAGAGGACATCATGAACTGCAGCGTCGGCCCCGGCTCCCCCGGAGGCGTGGCCCCCAGGGCCCCGGCCACCCGCGCCACATAGCGGCGCAGAATCGGGCTGAGATAGGCATCCACCACAGCCGTGTCCCCGCGCCCGACCAGCTTGATCAGCGGCGACACCTCGTGGCTGACCGACACCTGTCCAAAGCCAAGATCGCGGCACATGGCGCCCAAGGCGGCCTCATGCGCGGGGTTGATCCATCCATGCATGAGCACCACCGCCACGGCGTCGATCCCATCCGCCCGCACCGATTCCAGATCGCCGCGCAGCGCTTCAAGATCGAGCGGAGCTTCCTCCGCACCGTCCGCGCGAATGCGCTCAGGCACCTCGATCACCCGCTCATAGAGCTGCTCGGGCAGGATGATTTCCTTGGCAAAAATGTCGGGCCGCGCCTGGTAGGCGATCCGCAAAGCATCGCGAAAGCCCTTGGTGATCAGCAGCGCCACGCGGTCGCCTTTGCGCTCCAGCAAGGCGTTCGTGGCAACGGTTGTGCCCATGCGCACCGTGCCGATCCTCGCCGGGTTCAACCCGCCCAGAAGCTGGCGGATCCCCTCAATCGCCGCGTCCTCATAGGCATCCGGGTTTTCGCTCAGAAGCTTGCGCGGATGGATGCTCCCATCGGGCGCGCGCCCCACCACATCGGTAAAGGTGCCGCCCCGATCAATCCAGAAATCCCAAACGCTCATAGCGGCCTCCCGTTGGTTGTCTGACAATTTGTTGACAAAATGTCAGACAGTGAGTCAAGCTCAGTTCCATCAACGGGCGACAAGACCCTCACACCAACCGGGAGCTGATCATATGACCAAACTCTTTGCCACCACGGCCCTGACCCTCGCGCTTGCCACGCCGCTGGCCGCCGAAACCTGGGACATGCCGACGCCCTATGGCGACAGCGTGTTCCACACCCAGAACATCATGCAGTTCGCTCAGGACGTGGAAGACGCCACCAATGGCGATCTGACCATCACCGTCCACTCAGCCGGCGCACTCTTCGGGCATCCCGAAATCAAGGACGCCGTGCGCCGCGGCCTGGCGCCCATCGGAGAAGTCCTGATCTCGCGCTTGGCCAACGAAGACCCGATCTTCGGAGTGGACAGCGTGCCGTTCCTGGCCGCCTCCTATGACGACGCGGAAAACCTGTGGAAAGCCTCGCGCCCGATGGTCGAGGAAAAGCTGGCCGAACAGGGGCTGACCCTGCTCTTTGCCGTGCCGTGGCCGGGGCAGTCGATCTACACCAAGGCGCCGCTCACCTCGGTGGCTGACCTCAAAGGCCAGAACTTCCGCGCCTATAACGCCGCGACCGAGCGCCTCGCGCAGCTCATGGGCGCCGTTCCGACCCAGGTCGAAACCGGCGACATCCCAACCGCCTTCTCGACCAACCGCGTGGCGGCCATGATCACCTCGCCTTCCACCGGCGTCTCCTCTCAGGCGTGGGACTTCACCTCCCACTACACCGACACGCAGGCCTGGCTGCCCAAGAACATGGTGATCGTGAACACCAAGGCCTTCGAGGCGCTCTCCGCAGAGACCCAAGCCGCCGTCCGCGCCGCCGCCGATACGGCCCAGAACCGCGGCTGGGAAATGTCGGGTGCGGAAACCGAAGCCAAGATCGCGGCGCTCAAGGAAAACGGCATGACCGTCTCCGCGCCGTCCGAAGCCCTGAGCACGGAGCTCAGAGAGATCGGCGCCACTATGACCGCCGAATGGCAGGAACAAGCAGGTGACGCAGGCACCGCGCTGCTCGACGCCTACCGGGCCCAATAGGACCAAGCGGGAGGGGCGCGCTCAACGCCCCTCCCTTCTTATTTGTCCAAATACCTCGGGGTTTGGGGCAGCGCCCCAACGGCCCGCAGGGCCAAACCCAAAACGGCGCGCCGCAGGCGCTCCCTAAGGTCACGCCCCCTTCCTTTGATGCCGGAGCTCCCATGCGCAGGTTTCTCGATCTTCTTTATCGCGCCGCGCTGATCCTTTCAGCGCTCGCCATCGTGGCCATTGCCCTAATGGTGCTGACGCAGATCACCGGGCGACTGACGGACCGCGCGGCCCTCGCGCTCGGGCTCGCACCGCCCGGCCTCCGCGTGCCGTCCATAGCAGAAATCGGCGGTTTTCTCTTCACCGGCGCGGTGATGCTAGCGCTTGGACCGGCGCTGAAGGCGGGCGCTCATGTGCGCGTGACGATGCTGGCGGGCAACCTACCGCCCAAGGCCGCCCGCGCCCTGACCCTGCTGGTACTGATCGGCGCCGCCGCGCTCGCCATCTGGGCGGCGTGGTTTTCGGGGCTGCAGGCGTGGGACAGCTGGGAGTTCAACTCCGTCTCTTACGGGATCGTCAAGGTCCCGCTCTGGCTGCCGCAAGGCGCCATGGCTTTCGGCCTTGCCCTTCTTGCGGTTGCCCTTCTGGACGAAGCCGCCCTGGAAGCGCGCGGCAAACTTGCCGGGTTCCGTGCGCATGAACAGGCCGAGCGCCACAATGAGGAGCCCACGGCATGAGCATCATGGTCCTGTCGCTGATCCTTCTGGCCGTGCTCTTCGCCTGCCTTGCGCTTGGGCTGTGGGCCGGGTTCTCGCTCATGACCGTGGGGCTCGTCGCCATGTGGCTCGCCGCGCCTGCCCCGCCGGGGCTCGTGTTCTCGACCAAGGTCTGGGGCGCGATGAATGTCTGGGATCTGACCGCGCTGCCCATGTTCATCTGGATGGGAGAAATCCTCTACCGCTCGCGGCTCAGCCAGGACATGTTCACCGGTCTCGCCCCGCTGACCCAGTGGCTGCCCGGACGGCTGCTGCATGTGAACATCTTTGGCTGCGCACTCTTTGCCGCCGTGTCGGGGTCTTCGGCAGCCACCACCGCCACCGTCGGGCGCATGTCGGTGCCCGAGCTCACCGCGCGCGGCTATCCCGAGGCCAAGATCCTCGGCACCCTGGCCGGGTCGGGCACGTTTGGATTCCTGATCCCGCCCTCGATCATCATGATCGTCTACGGCGCTGCGACAGAGCAGAGCATCGCCCGGCTGTTCCTCGCGGGCATCGGGCCCGGCCTCCTGCTGGCAGTTCTGTTTTCGGGCTACACGGCGGGCTGGGCGCTCCTGAACCGCTCCAAAATGCCGCCGCCTGAACCGGCCCCCACATTGGGGGAAACCCTGCGCGCCCTTGCCCTTCTGGCCCCTACGGTGCTGCTGGTCATTGCCGTCATCGGCTCGATCTATGCCGGGATCGCCTCCCCGACCGAGGCCGCGGTTGTCGGCGTAACCGGCGCGCTGATCCTGACCGCCGCGACCGGCGCACTCACGGTGGAAAGCGCCGCAGACGCCCTGCGCGGCGCCACGCTGACCACGGCGATGATCGCCTTCATCCTGGCGGGCGCATCCTTCCTGACCGTTGCCATGGGCTACACCGGCATCCCCCGCGCGCTCGCTGCCTGGATCGGAGAGCAAGGGTTTTCCCCGTTCGCGCTTCTGGCGGCGCTTGTCGGGTTCTTCATCGTGCTGGGCTGTTTCCTCGATGGGATCTCGATCGTGGTGCTGACGGTGTCGGTGATCCTGCCCATGGTGCTCGCCGCCGGGATCGACCCGATCTGGTTCGGTGTGTTCCTCGTTCTGGTCGTCGAGATGAGCCAGATCACCCCGCCCGTCGGCTTCAACCTGTTTGTTCTGCAAAACATCACCGGGCGGGACATCTTCCGCATCGCGCTCTATGCCGCGCCTTATTTCGGGCTGCTGGTGGTCGCCGTCGCGATCCTGTCGATCTGGCCCGAAATCGCCCTGTGGCTGCCAGACCGGATGATGAGCCGATGAGTGCCGACACCCCCATCGGCCCAGTCGTTTCTTCGGCCCATCTCGCGCAAAGCGGCTTTCCCGCCCTGTCCGAGATGGAGTTCGCGCTTGTCACCGGCATCCACGCCTTCCACCGCTGGACCACGCATTGCATGGCGGCCGCGGGCGCGCCGGGGCTTTCGGCCATGGAAGTGCAGGTCCTGCATCTGGTTCACCACCGGGGGCGGGCCAAGACGATGGCCCAACTCTGCCTGCTTCTGAATGTCGAAGACACCCACCTTGTCACCTACGCGGCACGCAAGCTGCGCGATCGCGGGCTGGTGCAGGACGGACGTGCAGGGAAAGAGAAGACCCTGTCCGCAACCGAGGAGGGCGCCGCGCTCTGCGCGCGCTACGGAGAGGTCCGCAAGCAGATCCTGATCGACAGCCTCCGCGCTCAGGGGCACTCCGAAGAGGAGGTCTCACGCCTCGCCGCGCTGCTGCGGGCGCTGTCGGGCAGCTACGATCAGGCCGCGCGGGCGGCGGCCACCTTGTGAGCGCCCTGCTCGCCGCCGCAGCACACCGGGGGCGGTGGCTGCTGGTGGCGGGGCTGCTGCTGGGCGTTGGATGGCCGGGTCTGGCCACGGCGCTCACGCCGCTCATCCTGCCTTTGATCGGCGCGCTCTTGTTCCTGGCAGCCCTACGGATCGGACCGGCGGGGCTCAGGCTGGACCGGCGCGCGCTTTGGTCAGGCTTGCGCTTTGCACTGATCTTTCAGTTTGCTCTGCCGCTTGCAGCTTTGGCGATCGCATTGGGGGTCGGAGTGGCGGGCACGGCGCTCGCCACCGGCGTGATCCTGTCCCTGGCTGCACCGCCCCTGAACGGCGCGCCAGGGCTCGCCGTTATCTTGCGCGCCCAGCCTGAGCCCGCCCTGCGGCAGGTCGTGATCGGGACGGTGCTGCTGCCCGTGACGGTGCTGCCCGTGCTCGCATTTCTGCCCGCCGTGACCGGCGCAAGCGAGATCGGCGGGGCCGTTGCCCGGCTGCTGGCCTTGATCCTCATTGCGGGCGGTGGCGGGCTGGTGATCCGGGGCGCGCGGCCTTCCCTTGGGGAGCATCTGCCACAGATCGACGGGCTGATGGCCATCGCCATGATGCTGGTCGTGATCGCCCTGATGAGCGCCATCGGCCCGGCCCTGCGCAGCGGCGATCCCGCGCTGCCGCTCACCCTGCTCGCGGTCTTCGCGGTGAATTACGCGCTGCAGGCCGCCACCGCCCACAAACTGCGCGGACGGCCCGAGGCCCTGCCCCTGGCGCTCTGCGCCGGAAACCGGAATTTCGCGATCTTCCTGGCCGTTGTGCCGACGCAGACCGCGCAGGATCTGCTGCTGTTCACGGGCTGCTTTCAGGTGCCGATGTATCTGACCCCGGCCCTGATGGGACCGGTCCTCAGGCGGCTCTGACCCCTGTTCCTTCAGCGCAATCTGAGGCACACTGGCCGCTCACAACCAATGAGGCCTCCCCCCGTGCTCGACCCCGCCCAGGACCCCCGCGCCTTTCGCGACGCGCTTGGACAATTCGCCACCGGCGTGACGCTGGTCACGGCCCAGGGCGCCGCCGGGCCGGTCGGCATTACCGCGAACAGTTTTGCGTCCCTGTCGCTGGAGCCGCCTTTGGTGCTGTGGTCCGTCGCGCTCAGCTCAAGCCGGGCGCAGACCTTCATTGAAGCGGATCACTTCGCCATTCATGTTCTGAGCGCGGATCAGGAACGGATTGCCCGCGCCTTTGCCGCAAGGGCCGATGCGTTCGCGGATGTGCCCCCTAGGGAAAGCCCCCGCTCTGTTCCCCTGATCGACGGTTGCCTGGCCCATTTCGAATGCGAGCGCGAGGCGGTCCATCCCGGCGGCGATCATGCGCTAATCATCGGGCGGGTGGTCGAAATGGCCGTAAAACCGGGCACGCCCTTGATCTTCGCGGGCGGCACCTTCGGCACGCCCGCGCGCTAAAGCCCGGCGTAATCGCTCACCAAGAGGTGGGTCGGGGCTACGTCCTCTTCGATCTGCGCAAACCGCCCGATGGGGTCGCGAAAGATGTTGTCGGTCTCATCGTCATTGACGGTCGAGACCTCTCCGATCAGGACATCGGCGCCTTCGGCCCAAAAGGCGTGCCAATCGCCCGGGCGCAGGGTCACGCTTTCGCCGGGCGCAAGGCGCAGCTTTTCGCCGGGGGCGAAATCGCGCGGGATCCCGTCGCACAGCACCCGCCCGCCGCGATCTTCGGCAAAGCCGCCCGCATCGTCAGAGCCGTAGAGCTCCACCACAAGGGTGCCGCCGCCACGGTTGATGATGTCTTCCGCCTTGATGGCATGGGTGTGCATCGGGCTCAGTTGATCCACTCGGGAAATCAACAGCTTCTCGGCATAGCACATGCCGCGCCCGGCGCTCAGATCGGACAGGATCCCATTGCGTAAGGTGAACAGAAACAGCCCCATCGTATCGAAATCGCCTGCCCCGTAATCGGTGATGTCCCACCCGCAGCGCGCGTCGATCACGTGGCGCGGCGCGCGGGCGCGGAGCTCCTCGGGGCTCCACCAGGCGAACGGCGGCAGGGCAAAGCCGTGGCGCGCGATCAGCTCCGCCGCCTCGGCCATGATGGCGTTGATCCGCGAGCGTTTCATTTCGCTGCTGCCCAGTCCCGGCAGGCGTTTCCGAAAGCGGTGAACAGCGCCCGCGACACGGGGTCTTCCCCTGCGCGCCATTCCGGGTGCCATTGCACCGACATGGTAAAGCCCGGCGCCCCGTCGATATAGATCGCCTCGGGCGTGTCGTCAGGCGCGCGTCCGTCGATCACCACGCGCGGACCGGGGGTGCAGATCCCCTGACCGTGCAGCGTGTTGGTCATCACCCGCTGCTGTCCCATCAGGCTGGCGAACGGGCCACCTTCGGTGAAGGTGACCTCGTGGCGCAGAGCAAATTTTTCCTCCAGCGTGCCATCGGGCGGCATGCGGTGGTTGTCCCGCCCCGGCAGATCCCGGATTTCGGGATGGAGCGTGGAGCCAAAGGCAACCGCGACCTCCTGAAACCCGCGGCACAGGCCAAAGACAGGCTGCCCACGCTCGACACTGGCGCGGATCAGGGACAAAGCGACCGCATCGCGCCCCCGATCAAAGGCGCCATGGGCCTCCGTTTCATCGTGACCGTATTCGGAAGGGTGCACATTGGGGCGCCCGCCCGGAAACATGAACCCGTCGCACAGATCGAGAAGCGCCGGCACGTCGCAGGCCCGCGCATCGCCGGGGATCAGCAGCGGCATCCCCCCGGCCACGTCGCGGGCGGCTTCGATATTGCTCTCCCCGACGGCCTGAGCCGGGTATTCGTCATTGATCATGACCGCGTTGGCCATGATGCCGATCACCGGCCCACGCATGGCTCAGATCTCCCCGATCAGCTTCGCCGCTTCGATCCCGGCCATGGCGGCGGCGGCATCATTGTCCGAGGTGTCGCCCGTGACCCCGACGGCACCGATCACGGTCCCCTTCTTGTCACGCACCAGAACACCGCCCGGCACCGGCACGACCTGCCCGCCATAGACGCCATTCACGGCGGCCATGAAATAGGCCTGATCTTCGGCGCGCTTCATCTGCGCGGTGCCCGCCATGCCCAGCATTACGGCGCCGTAGGCCTTGCCCTGCGCGATGGCAAAACGCCCGGGCGCCGCGCCATCTTCGCGCTCGAACGCGATCACATGCCCGCCCGCGTCCAGCACAACGACCGAAAGCGGTTTCATCTCCGCCTCGCGACCATGGGCCAGAGCCTTGCGGATCACCATCCGCGCCTTGTTCAATGCGATTGTCGCCATATTCGGTATCCTTCCTGAAAACCTGTCAATTGTGATGCGCGGCCAATGCCGGGCCGCGCTCAGCCTGCCTCTGATTTGCGCTCTTGGCGGTACCGATGCAACAGCGGCTCGGTGTAGCCCGAGGGTTGCACGCGACCTTCCAGCACCAGGGCACAGGCCGCGCGGAACGCGGGCCCGTCAAAACGCGGCGCCATCGGGGCGTAGCTGGGATCACCGGCGTTCTGCCGATCGACCACCTGGGCCATCTTCTCCATGGCCGCCATCACCTCTTCTTCGGTGATGAGCCCGTGGTGAAGCCAGTTCGCCAGCGTCTGCGCGCTGATACGGCAGGTGGCGCGGTCCTCCATGAGGCCGACATCGTGGATGTCCGGCACCTTGGAGCAGCCAATCCCCTGATCGACCCACCGGACCACATAGCCCAGGATCCCTTGGGCGTTGTTCTCCAACTCGTCCGTGATCTGCTCGCTCGTGATGGACCGGGACGGAACGACCGGCGGCGTCAGAAGCTCCGCCAGAGACGCCCGCGGCCCCTCTGCCGCGATGGCCGCCTGACGCGCCGCAACATCGACCTCATGATAATGCAGCGCATGGAGCACCGCCGCCGTCGGAGACGGCACCCAGGCGCAGTTGGCCCCTGCTTCGGGATGGGCGCGCTTTGCGGTCATCATGTCGGCCATACGGTCCGGCATCGCCCACATGCCCTTGCCGATCTGCGCCTTGCCCCGGAACCCGCAGGCCAGGCCGATATCGACATTGCGGTCCTCATAGGCGGGCAGCCACGCGGCGCTCTTCATCTCGCCCTTGGGGCGGACGGGGCCCGCCTCCATGGAGGTGTGAATCTCATCACCCGTGCGGTCCAGGAAGCCGGTGTTGATAAAGCAGATCCGATGGCTCGCAGCCCGGATGCATTCTGCCAGGTTGGCGGAGGTCCGGCGCTCTTCGTCCATCAGGCCGATCTTCACCGTGTTGCGCGGCAGGCCGAGGATGTCTTCGACCCGGTCGAAGATCTGGGTGGCAAAGACCACCTCGTCGGGACCGTGCATCTTGGGCTTCACCACATAGACGCTGCCCGCAGGCGCGTTGCGCGGCCCACCGTCCCGCTTCAGATCATGCAGGGCGATCATCACCGTGCACAGCGCATCGAGCAGCCCTTCTGGGATCTCATTCCCGTCGCCATCCAGCACGGCGGGCGTCGTCATCAGATGCCCGACATTGCGCACCAGCATGAGCGAGCGCCCCCGCAACTCGAACGCCCCATTCGGGCCATCATAGCTGCGGTCATCGGCCATGCGGCGGGTCATCTGCTGACCCCCCTTGTCAAAGCTGGCCTCCAGATCGCCTTTCATCAGGCCCAGCCAGTTGCCGTAGGCCACAGCCTTGTCCGGGCCGTCGACAGCAGCGATGCTGTCTTCCATGTCCATGATCGTGGTCAGAGCGGCTTCGATCAGAATATCCGCCACACCGGCCGGATCGTCGGCCCCGATGCGATGGGTGCGGTCGATCTGAATCTCGAGGTGCAACCCGTTGCAGCGCAGCAGAACGGCCTCGGGCGCGTCCGGTGCCCCGCGCCAGCCGACCAGTTGATCCGGATTGCGCAGCGCCGGGACAAGCGCGCCATCTTCGATCCGGTAGCCCTCGACGCTTTTGTGCGAGCCAAAGACCAGCGGCGCGGCCATGTCGAGCGCCTCTTTCGCCCGCGCCACGACGCGGGCGCCCCGCGCGGCATCGTATCCCCCGCCCGCAGGCAGATCGCCAAGCGCATCGGTCCCGTAGAGCGCATCATACAAGGACCCCCACCGCGCGTTCACCGCGTTGAGCGCAAAGCGCGCATTCATCACCGGCACGACAAGCTGCGGCCCCGCGGTCTGGGCGATTTCCGGATCGACATTGCTGGTTTCAATCTGGAAAGGATCACCTTCGGGCGCCAAGTATCCAATTTCGCGAAGAAAATCGCGATAGGCCCCCGCCACCATATGCGGATTGGCCTTGTGCCAGGTGTCGATCTGGGCCTGCAGGGCCGCGCGGCGCTCCAGAAGGTCGCGATTGCGAGGGGCGAGGTCCGCCACCATGCCCGACAGGCCCTGCCAGAATGCGTCGGGCTCCACCCCTGTTCCGGGCAGCGCCTGCCCTTCGATGAATTGGACAAGGGTCTGATCTACCGACAATCCGTGCCGGGTTTCGCGCTGCGTCATGGGGTCCTCCTGCTCTTCTCCTGAGCGGGCACGCTAGGGCAGATCGAAACCATGGGCAATGGAGCAACGGGGGGCTCAGCACTCGGACTGACGGAACGTCAGGTCACGGCCCTACGGGCTATTCCGTGACCTCTTCTGCGGGGTTCGGAAACTCGGGTGCGCGGCCGGTGATAGCGGTGACCAGAACAAGCCCGGCCAGCAAGACGGCCACCAGAACGACGGTGCCCTTCATCCCCTTCGCCGGGGCCGGATCGTGGAAATCTCTGCGCCGCGCCATTCCTGTCTCCGCCATTGCGTCCAGGTCGCGTGCGGCCTACCTCTGCAGCATAGCATCAGGAGGCGTCCCATGACCGACCAGACGATTTATCTTGCGGATTATACGCCCTTTCCCTTTGCCGTCGAGGCGGTCGATCTGACCTTCGTGCTCGACCCGGCGGCGACGAGGGTGCGCGCCCGCATCCGCTTTGTGCCAAAGCCCGATTCGGATGGCAGCCTCCACCTGCATGGGCATGACCTGACGCTGATTTCCGCCGCAATCGACGGCACAGCCGTGACGCCCGAATTGACCGATGACGGGCTGCGCGTGGCCGTGCCCGATGCGCCCTTCACCTGGGAGTCCGAGGTCGAGATCAATCCCCAGGCCAATACCGCGCTCGAAGGGCTCTACATGTCCAAGGGGCTCTATTGCACGCAATGCGAGGCCGAGGGGTTCCGCCGGATCACCTACTACCCGGACCGCCCCGACGTGATGGCCCCCTTCACCGTGCGAATCGAAGGCGATGCCCCGGTGCTGCTCTCGAACGGAGAGATGACGGCCAGCGGCAACGGCTGGGCCGAATGGCACGACCCCTGGCCCAAGCCCGCCTATCTCTTTGCGCTCGTCGCGGGCGATCTGCATGCGCGAGAGGATCACTTCACGACATCGGAGGGCCGGGACGTCACCTTGAACATCTGGGTGCGCGACGGCGATCAGGACAAGACCGCCTGGGCAATGGAGAGCCTCAAGGCCTCGATGGCCTGGGATGAACGCACCTATGGCCGGGCCTATGATCTCGACCTGTTCAACATCGTCGCCATCGACGATTTCAACGGCGGCGCGATGGAGAACAAGGGGCTCAACATCTTCAACGCAGCGCTTGTGCTCGCCTCGCCCGAGACCACGACCGACGACGCCTATGAGCGGATCGAAAGCGTGATCGCCCATGAGTATTTCCACAACTGGACCGGCAACCGCATCACCTGCCGCGACTGGTTCCAGCTCTGCCTCAAGGAAGGGCTGACCGTGTTTCGCGATCAGCAGTTCACCTCCGATATGCGCTCCGCCCCGGTGAAGCGGATCGACGACACGCTGATGCTGCGGGCCGTGCAGTTCCGCGAGGATGCTGGCCCGCTGGCGCATCCTGTGCGGCCCGAAAGCTTTGTCGAGATCAACAATTTCTACACCGCGACCGTCTACGAGAAAGGCGCCGAGGTGATCGGAATGCTCAAGCGGCTGGTCGGGGATGCCGACTATGCCCGCGCCGTGGATCTATATTTCAAGCGCCACGATGGGCAGGCCTGCACGATTGAGGACTGGCTCGCCTGTTTCGAAGACACAACCGGCCGCGACCTCACCCAGTTCAAGCTGTGGTACTCTCAGGCAGGCACGCCGCGCGTGACCCTGCGCGCCGCTCAGGAGAACGGCGAGCTGACGCTGCACCTGTCGCAAGACGTGCCCCCTACGCCCGGACAAGCCGACAAGGCCCCGATGGTGATCCCTCTGGCGGTCGGGTTGCTCGATGGCGATGGTCAGGAGATCGCACCCACCCGCCTGATCGAGCTGACCAAACCCCAGCAAAGCGAAGTGTTCGACATCCCCGAAGGTGCCGATGTGGCCGTGTCGGTGAACCGCGGCTTCTCCGCGCCCGTGCTGATCGACCAAAGCGCCCTGCCCGACCGGCGCGCGCTGCTCTTTGCCCATGACACGGATCCGTTCGCACGCTGGGAAGCGGGGCGCAGCCTGTCGAAAACCGGCCTGATGGCGATGATCGCGCAAGGCGCGCCCGTGGATGACGCCTATCTCACCGGGCTTGGAAACCTGCTGGACGATGATCTGGATCCCGCCTTCAAGGCGCTCTGCCTGGCCCTGCCCGGAGAAGACGATCTGGCGCAGAGCCTGTTCGATGCGGGCACCACGCCGGACCCCGACGCAATCCACGCCGCCCACAAGGCGCTGCGCGCGGCCATGGCTGGCGCGCTAGAGCCGCAGCTGGCGCGCCTGTTCGACACCCACCAGGTGCCCGGCCCCTACAGCCCACAGGCCGAAGACGCCGGGCGCCGGGCGCTCGCCAATGCCGCGCTGTCACTGCTGAGCCTGCGCGATGGCGGCGAACGTGCCCGCGCGCAATTCGCCCAAGCCGACAATATGACCCAAAGCCTCGCCGCCCTGGCGGCCCTGCTGCGGATCGGGGAGGGCCAGGACGAACTGACCGCGTTTGAAACCCGCTGGAGCGGCAATGCGCTCGTGATGGATCGCTGGCTGTCGCTTCAGGTGGCCCATGCCGCCCCCGATCAGGCCGCCGCCACGGCGGAGCGGCTCACCCAGCACACGGCCTTTGACGCAAAGAACCCCAACCGCCTGCGCGCGGTGTTCGGTGCGCTTGCTGGCAACGCGGCCGGGTTCCACCACCGCTCCGGTGCGGGCTATCGGCTCTTTGCCGACCGGCTGATCGCCACCGATCCGCTCAACCCGCAGTTTACGGCGCGGCTCAGTTCCGCGTTCCAGAGCTGGGCGCGCTATGACGCCGACCGGCAGCAAATGATGCGCGCACAGCTGGAGCGCATCGCCGCGCTGCCCGGCCTGAGCCGCGATACCGGCGAAATGGTGACCCGGATCCTTGGGGCTGAAATTCAGCGATGACAGAACGCTGGTGAGCCATTAAACTGCGGTGAACCCGAAGGAAGAGGCCGTCATGGACAACATGAAGGACCGCATCGACCCGCTGATCGCAGAGCGCGCGCCCTGGCTGTTTCGCGCTGATCTTCCCGTGAAGCTTGCACGGCTCGGGCTCAACCGCGCCCTGTCCTACAACCGCTCCGTCGAGATCGGGGAGCAGATCCGCGATTTCGACACGCCGCAGATCATGCAGCACATGGCAGACATGCTGTGCAAGGATGTGACCGTTTCAGGGCTGGAGCATATCCCGCGCCAGGGGGCCGCGTTGATCGTTGCCAACCATCCGACGGGCATTGCAGACGGGATCATTCTGGATCACGCGCTCCGCCCGATCCGGTCCAATCCCTACTACTATGCCAATGGCGACATCCTGCGCGTGCTGCCGCAGATGGATGACATGATTATCCCGGTCGAATGGCGCAAGGACCGCCGCAGCCATGGCAAGACCCGCGAAACCATGCGCCTCACCCGCGAGGCCGTGGAGCAAGGCCGCCTGGGCGTGATCTTCCCCTCGGGCCGCCTCGCCAAACGCCGCGGGCTGCGCCTGTTTGAGCGCGAATGGATGCCCTCGGCCGCGATGCTGGCGCGCAAATACAAACTGCCGGTGATCCCTGTTCACCTGCAGGCGCGCAACTCGGCGCTGTTTTACCTGTTCGACGCGGTCCACCCCACCTTGCGCGACATCACCCTGTTCCACGAGACGTTGAACAAGGATCGCCAACCCTACACGATCACCGTTGGGGAACCGATCTCCCCCGGATCGCTGCCTGCGAATTCCGATGAAGGGATCGAGATCCTGCGCCGCGCCACGCTCGCGCTTGGAGACAAGGACGCGCCGGGGGTGAGCCTTGTGAAGGCGACGAAGCGTCCCGTCTTGCTGAGATGACGGCCTATGAGGCCATGAGCGCCGGGGCGCATTACGACGCGGGCGATCCGGATCTGGTCTCCCGGCGCAAGGCCGCGCAGCGCCGCATGAAAGCCTATAACGACACCATTCTGGGCGATCCGCGCGACGCGCTTTTGGATGATCTGTTGGGAACCGCCAATGGCGTGGTGATCCGCCCGCCATTCCACGTGGATTACGGCACCAACATCCATTTCGGCACGCGGTGCTTTGTGAATTACGGAGCCGTCTTTCTGGACGTGTGCCCCATCCGTATCGGCGGGGGCACGCAGCTTGGCCCCTATGTGCAGATCCTGACCGCCGATCACCCGCGCGATCCGCAAGCCCGCGCTGACGGGCTTGAGATGGGACGCCCCATCACCATCGGAGACAATGTCTGGATCGGCGGCGGCGCGATCCTTCTGCCCGGCGTCAGGATCGGGGACAATGCCATCATTGGTGCGGGCGCAGTGGTGACGCGTGACGTGGCCGAAAGCGCAACCGTGGGCGGGAACCCAGCACGCCCGCTGCACCCCTCCCTCTAAGGCCGCTCAGTCCGCCGCGAGGATCACACTGGCAGGCCGCGCCAGAGGGCGCAAAGCACGCTGCGGCGCGGTATCGGCCTTGCAATAGGGCTGCGCACGCGTCCAGCGTTGCATCTGCGCCGTGCGATTGGCGTTGCGCATCGGCCCCCAATCGGCTGCGACGCCGCGCCAACGACCATCCTTCACCGCAATGGCCCGGTCGCGCGGGATGGTCCGGGACAGGATCTTGATCGCGCAAGACACATTCGCCGCGCCACTCTTGAGCTCTTCGACGGTGGTGGCCCGGCACCCGAAATGGCGGGCGGATTGCGGGTAGATCTGCAACAGCCCGATCCACTGGCCTCCGCCGCCCTCGGCGCGCGGGTTCCACGTGCTCTCATGGAAGGCGAGCGCCGACAGGAAACCGACCCAGAAGGCCCGGCGCTCTCCGGTGGAAGCGTCCACATAGCCGGGGCACCAATCGTTGATGTCACGCGGCACCACATCGGTGATGGGCGCGCCCTGTTGCCCCATGGCGCGCAGGCCCGCCATCGTCCAGGCGCGGCCATTGGGACGATGGTCCCAGCGGGCATCGGGGATCACCAGGCTCCGCGCCTGTGGGCGCAGCACGGCTTCGGGCGCGGCCAGGGGGCGACGGGCGATCGGGCGCGGCCCTTCGAAGATCGCCGCAGACACGGGGGGCAGCACTTGCGGCGCGGGGGACAGGGTTGATAGCGAAGCGGACAGTTCGGCGCGCGCGGCACCCGTCAGCCCCAGAGCCATCATCCCCCCCAGGATGATCCGTCTGATAACCATGACGCCGCCACCATGCCGATCCTTCCCGATATTGCAAGTCGCCGGATCGTCGCCCGCCCCTTGATCCCGCCCCTTGCGCGAAGTATCGCTCGCTCAAAGCCAAAGAGGACCCGCCCCATGCTTGACCTGACCTATGACGCGCCCAAGCCGAAGGTGATCGCCGGAGCCAAAGGCGATTGGGAGCTTGTGATCGGCATGGAGATCCATGCGCAGGTCTCCTCCAAGGCGAAGCTGTTTTCCGGCGCCTCGACGTCTTTCGGGGCAGAGCCCAACAGCAACGTGGCCTTCGTGGATGCGGGGATGCCGGGGATGCTCCCGGTCATTAACGAATTCTGCGTCGAACAGGCCGTGCGCACCGGGCTGGGCATCAAGGCGGACATCAACCTTGTGTCGGCTTTCGACCGGAAGAACTATTTCTACCCCGACCTGCCGCAGGGCTACCAGATCAGCCAGCTCTATCACCCCATCGTGGGTGAAGGCGAAGTGCTGGTTGAAATGGGCGACGGCACCGCACGTCTGGTGCGGGTCGAACGGATCCACTTGGAACAGGACGCGGGCAAGTCGATCCACGACATGGATCCGACCATGTCCTTTGTCGATCTTAACCGCACCGGCGTCGCCCTGATGGAGATCGTCTCGCGCCCGGACATCCGCGGCCCCGAAGAGGCCGCCGCCTACATCGGCAAGCTGCGCCAGATCCTGCGGTACTTGGGCACCTGCGACGGGAACATGCAAAACGGCAACCTGCGCGCCGACGTGAACGTGTCCGTTTGCCAGCCGGGCGCCTATGAGCGCTACCGCGAAACCGGGGATTTCGGCCATCTGGGCACCCGCTGCGAGATCAAGAACATGAACTCGATGCGCTTCATCCAGGCCGCGATTGATGTGGAGGCCCGCCGCCAGATCGCCATTCTGGAGGATGGCGGCACCATCGACCAGGAAACGCGCGGCTATGACCCCGACAAGAACGAAACCCGCACGCAGCGTTCCAAGGAAGAGGCGCATGACTATCGCTACTTCCCCTGCCCCGACCTCCTTCCGCTGGAGATCGAGCAGGCTTGGGTCGATGACATCGCGGCCTCCCTGCCCGAGCTGCCCGACGCGAAGAAAGCCCGGTTCATCGCCGATTTCGGACTGTCGGATTACGACGCAAGCGTGCTGACCGCCGAAGCCGAGAACGCCGCCTTCTTTGAAGGTGTAGCCGAGGGCCGCGACGGCAAGCTCGCCGCCAACTGGGTCATCAACGAGCTGTTCGGCCGACTGAAGAAAGACGAGAAGACGATCAAGGACAGCCCGGTATCGCCCGAGCAGCTGGGCAAGATCGTCGGGCTGATCTCTTCGGACGCGATCAGCGGCAAGATCGCCAAGGATCTCTTCGAGATCGTCTACACCGAAGGGGGCGATCCCGAAGCCATCGTCGAAGAGCGCGGCATGAAGCAGGTCACCGATACCGGCGCCATCGAGACCGCCGTGGATGAGGTCATCGCCGCCAACCCCGCGCAGGTCGAAAAGGCCAAGGCCAACCCGAAACTGGCGGGCTGGTTCGTGGGTCAGGTGATGAAGGCCACCGGCGGCAAGGCCAATCCGAAAGCGGTCAACGAAATCGTCGCGGCCAAGCTGGGCCTCTAATCCGGCACCGCAGAAGCTGTGAAGGCCGCCCTGCAAAGGGCGGCCTTTTTCGTTCAGCCTTCGATGGCGGCGAGCGTGTCGAACAGCTCACCATCCAGGGACAGGCTCGCATTCGGCGCGGTCAGCAGCGTATCGCCGTAGAAGATCGAATTCGCCCCGGCCATGAAGCACAGGATCTGATCGCTCACCGAAAACCCGTCGCGCCCCGCGGAGAGCCGCACCCGCGTTTGGGGCATCAGCACGCGCGCGGCGGCCACCATGCGGATGATTTCCACCGCCGGAGTGCGCCGGAGATGACCCAAGGGCGTGCCCGGAACCGGGATCAGAGCATTGATCGGAACGCTTTCGGGCTGGGGATCGAACCCGGCGAGCACGGCAAGCATCTCTGCGCGGTCGCGCAAGCTCTCCCCCATGCCGATGATCCCCCCGCAGCACACAGAGATCCCCGCCGCGCGCACATGGTCCAGCGTCTCAAGCCGGTCACGATAGGTGCGGGTGCCGATGATCTCGCTGTAGAATTCGGGCCCGGTATCGAGGTTGTGATTGTAGGCGGTCAGCCCCGCCTCAGCCAGGGCGCGGGCGTGGTGAGGCTCCAGCATCCCCAGCGTCACGCAGGCCTCCATGCCCAGTGCGCGCACGCCGCGCACCATGTCCAGCACGGCGTCGAACTCCGCCCCGTCCCGCACACGGCGCCACGCGGCGCCCATGCAGAACCGTTCAGCCCCGGCATCACGCGCCCTTTGCGCGAGGGCGACGACGGAGTCCGGCTCCATGAAGTGCTCTTTCTGAAGACCGACTTCCTTGTGATGCGCCGATTGCGGGCAATAGGCGCAATCCTCCGGGCAACTGCCGGTCTTGATGCTCAGCAGGCTGGCCTTCTGGATGTCGGTGACATCGTGATGGGCCCGGTGGACGGCAGCAGCCTCGTGCAGCAGCTCCAGAAGCGGGGCGCGCAGCAGCGCCTCCGCCCGGTCCGCCGTGGCGGTCATGCTGTCGTCAAACATCGCGGCCCCCGTCGCGCAGCGCCGCGGCCCCGAGCGTGATCAGCGCAGCAAGCGCGAGCTTGCACAGATCGCCAAACAGGAACGGCAGCACGCCCAGTTCAAGCAGCTTGCCCGCAGGGACAAACCGCGCAAGCCACGCAATGCCAAGCGCATAGATCACCGCCAAGCCGACCGGCATCGCCGCGACCGCGCCCTTCGTGCCAAAGCGATCCCGCGCCACGCCGATCAGAAGGATCGCGGCCAGAAAGCCCAGGAGGTAGCCGCCCGTCGGCCCCGCCATATAGGCCAGGCCCAGCCCTTTGGCGGGCGTGCCCGCAAAGACCGGCAGGCCCACAGCCCCGGCGGCCAGATAGGCCCCATAGCCCTGCGCCGCCAGCCGCAGTCCGAACACGCCGGCAAGCGCGAGCACGGCAGCCACCTGAAGCGTCATCGGAACCGGGATGAAAGGAACACTGATCTTGGCGGACAAGGTCAGCAACAGCACAGCGCCGATCATCGCCGCGCCATGGCGAAGCATGGTGGGCTTGAGAGTCGTGACGGTCATGGCGTTCTCCATTTTATAGATAATTATTGGTGACTCGCATCACCCACGCCACTTTTGTTGATAAAATATCCAAACGCAAGAGCGCGCCTCACCCCCGCGCGAGATGACGGCGCAAGATGGCGGACGCCGAAGCACCGTCACCATGGGACATGGCCTGCACAATGGCATGGTGTTCCGCATCGGATTTGCGCACCCAGCTCTCTCGCCATTTGCTGTGGAAATGGCGCGCGGAAAGCCTTTGCAGCCCCTCGACCGTTTGCAGCAACCGGGGCCGGTTGCTGGGTGTAAGGATCGCCATATGGAAGGCGCGGTTGGCACGCTCCCAGCCGATCGCCTCTTGCGCGGCGTCGCAGTCCTGCCGCAGCGCCTCGATCCGCTCCAACTGCTGCGGCGTCACCCGCGCCGCCGCCAAAGAGACCGCGAGCGGCTCAAGCGCAAGGCGCATATCGAGGATATCGCGGTGGTCTTCGGGGGTCACTTCAGCCACGCGCACCCCGCGCCGGGGCGCGGTAGTGGCGAGTTCCATCGCCACGAGCTGGGCCAAGGCCTCGCGCACGGGGACATGGCTGCAGGCAAAACGCTGGGCGAGTTGGTCCTGCCCGAGGCGCGCGCCGGGATCGTGATCCCCGCGAATGATCTCTTCGGCAAGCGTCTGAGCGATGCGGGCGGGCAAGGGCATGGTGTCGGACATGAGCGGCACGCTAGCGCTTTACGATCCCGCCCGCAAAGGGATCAGCGCGTAAAATCCGCCTCTTGCGCGCCGGTCAGATCTTCGAGGGCCTTGGCCGAGATCGGAAAGACATGGCGCGGCGTGCCCGCAGCGGCCCAGAGCACCTCGAACTCCGCAAGGCGCGGGTCGATAAAGGCCCGGATCGGATTCAGATGACCCACCGGCGACACGCCCCCGATGGCAAAACCGGTCTGGGCCCGCACGGCCGCGGCATCTGCACGGTCCAGGGGCTCTCCGGCCAAAGCAGCGGCCTTGCCGGGATCGACCTGATTGCCGCCCGCCGTCAGGAACAAGATGACCTCTCCGGTCTCATGCCCCTGAAAGATGATGGATTTCGCGATCTGGTCCAGCTCGCAGCCGACCGCTTTTGCTGCATCTGCCGCCGTGCGGGTGCCGTCGGCCATCTCTACCGGAGTGATGTCGAATCCGGCGTCCTGCAGCGCCTTCGTGACGCGTTTCAAAGATTTGCTCATAGCGCTTTCTCCTTTGAAAACAGAGATCACATGCCCGTCCTTCGGCGGCAAGCGGAGATAATGTTAAACTATTTTACTTCACCCCCTTGCGAGCCCCGATACCCCCTCCCATATCGGTGATGTGAAGCAAATAAACATTCACCCCACCGCGCTCAACGCGCCCACCAAGACAGGAGCTGACTGATATGACCGCCGTTTCGACCGACCCCATCCCGATGCGCCCCGGCCCCTTCGCCCGGGCCGAGAACTGGCTGGACGACAAAGGCAAAGGTGCCTGGATCGCCGCCATGGTGCTGGGTTTCATCTTTATCTGGCCCGTTGGGCTGGCCCTTCTCATCTACATGATCTGGAGCAAACGCATGTTCAGCAAACACCACCGCCATGATGGCACCCAATCCGGCCGTTGCGGCGCCCGTCGCCACGCCCGCCACGAAGCCCGCCACCGGGCCATGGCCGCCATTCGCCCCTCCGGCAACGCCGCCTTCGACGCCTACAAAGCCGAAACGCTGCGCCGCCTGGAAGACGAGCAACGCGCCTTTGAAGAGTTCCTGGAGCGCCTGCGCGAAGCCAAGGACAAAGCCGAGTTCGACGAGTTCATGGACAATCGCAGCACCCGCGACATGGACGAAGACGACGCGCCCAAGGCCGACGCCTGATCGACCAGTGGCCCGGCCCTCTTGAAGGGCCGGGCCTTCCTTGCCACATCACCGGTATTGCTCGAAAGGATTGAAAGATGTACGCCGCCGACCCCGTTTCTGCCCTGCCCGATCCCGCGATGAAGCCGGAGTTTTATGATGGCGTCGGCACCAAGCGCCTGATCGCCTGGGGGCTGGATGTTCTGCTTGTGCTGATCCTGGCCACGCTTGTGTTCGTCATCACCATCGTGCCGCTTGCGCTGACGATCTTTGGCATCTTCCTGCTGCCCGCGATCATGGGGATGATTGGTTTCTTCTACCGCTGGATCACGCTCAGCTCCGGCTCCGCCACCTGGGGGATGCGCATGATGTCCATCCAACTGCGCGAAGACGATGGCGGGCGCCTGAGCACCTCGACCGCGTTCTTCCACACCGTGGGCTACATGCTCTCGTTCGCGGTGACCATCGTGCAGATCGCGTCGGTGGTGATGATGGCGACCAGCGAGCGCGGCCAAGGGCTCAGCGATATGGTCCTGGGGACTGCGATGATCAACCGCCCCGCCGCTGGGTGGTAACGGGGTTGGCAGAGTTGGCGCAGATCGCTTAGGCTATAAGCCTGAATGGTATGAAAACCGGATCGAGATGCGCCACAGCCTGCCTCTTTCGCCGCAGTTTTACGTGACGGCGCCGCAGCCGTGCCCCTATCTTGAGGGACGGACGGAGCGGAAGCTGTTCACCGCGCTGCAGGGCGTCGGTGCGGAGGCGCTCAACGACGCCCTTTCCCAACAAGGGTTCCGCCGATCCCAGAATGTCGTCTACCGCCCGTCCTGCGCGGAGTGTAACGCCTGCCTCTCGGCGCGGATCAATGTCGAAACCTTCGCCCCCTCGCGCAGCCAACGCCGCGTGCTGCGCCGGAACCAAGGGCTGCTACGCGAGTTCAGCTCCGCCTGGGTGACCGATGACCACTACGCGCTGTTTCGCGACTATCTGGATGCGCGGCACGCCACCGGCGGCATGGCCGACATGGACATGTTCGAATTCGCGGCGATGGTCGAAGAAAGTCCGGTGCGTACTCGGCTGGTGAACTACCTGCGCCCCGCGGATACCGCCGGTCGCCCCGCGATCTTGCGTGCCACCGCGCTCACCGATTTGCTCGGGGACGGGCTGTCGATGGTCTACACGTTCTTCGCCCCCAACCACGAGAAAGACAGCCTCGGCACCTACCTGATCCTCGATCACATCCGCATCGCGCGCGAGCTGGGGCTGCCTTATGTCTACCTGGGCTACTGGGTGCCCGGATCGCCCAAGATGGGCTACAAGTCCCGGTTCTCCGGCCTCGAGATCTACCACGGCGGCACCTGGCAGCCGCTCGATGATCCCGACAGTTTCAGCGCCGATCTGCACCCGCTCTCCACCGATCCCATCGCCGAACAGGTGGCCCGGATCAGCCTGCCCCATGCCCGCAGCGCCCCGGACGAAGAGCCCCCGGCCCCGCCCCGCGATCCCGCTTGACAGCGCGCGCCGAAGCGGCATGATCGCGCCATGACCATGATCCGCGCCTCTTTCGTGAAGAAACCCACCCTTTAGGGGTGGCTGGCCTTTGTGCGTCTGTTCAACCCCGCCGGTCTCGCGCGGGGTTTTTTCATGCGCGTGTCCGGTCTCGTCTTGAGAAAGGACACCATCATGACCCCACCGCCCCACAGCCTCCCGCAAGGGATCTGGCTGCCCCTGATCACCCCGTTTCGAAACGGAGCACTGGATGAGCCGTCTTTCATCCGGCTGCTGGAGCATTGCGCCACGCAGCCGCTGAGCGGCCTGATCCTCGGTGCGACATCGGGCGAAGGCCCCGCCCTGAGCACCAAAGAGCTGACCCGCTTGATCGACATCGCGCGGCGCGAAACCGACCTGCCCGTCTGGGTGGGCCTGTCCGGGATGGCGACCGCACCGCTGATCGACCACGCCCGCGCCCTGCCCCAGCCCGATGGCTGGCTGGTCACACCGCCCTCCTATTTCCGCCCGTCTCAGGAGGGGATTGCAGCCCATATCCGCGCGCTGCTGGGGGCTGTTGAGGGGCCGGTGATGCTCTACAACATCCCCTACCGCACCGGGATCGGCATGACGAACGCGCTACTGCGCGATCTGGCGCGGGAGCCACGGATCGTGGGGCTCAAGGATTGCTCAGGCGATGCCGACCAGTCGCGCGATCTGATGCTGGACCCGCCTGACGATTTCTCCGTGATGACGGGGGAGGACGGGCTGTTCCTGACGGCCATCCTCCATGGCGCGCGCGGGGCGGTTCTGGTGTCGGCGCATCTGCTCGCCCCGGTCCACGCCCGGATCATGGCCCATGTCGCACAAGGCGACTTCGCCCAGGCCCACAGCCTGTGGCGCGAGGTGGACGACATCGCCAGGCTGATCTTTGCCGCGCCCAGCCCGGCGCCGATCAAGCATCTGCTCTGGCGGCGCGGGATCATCGACAGCCCCGAGCTGCGCTTACCGATGACAGCCGCACCGGCCGAGATCTGCGCGCAGCTGGATGCCGTTCTGGATCGCCTGCCGTCCTGACAAGAAAAGACCCGCGGGCCAGAGGCGCGCGGGTCTTTGATGCAAGGGGTGCGGATCAGTGCCCGATCAGGTTGGGCACGATGGTCACGACGCTGGGGAAGAACCACAGCAGCGCCAGACCCAGCACCTGGATCAGCACGAAGGGGATCACACCGCGATAGATGTGCCCCGTGGTGACCTCTGGCGGGGCCACCCCGCGCAGGTAGAACAGCGCAAAGCCAAAGGGCGGGGTCAGGAACGAGGTCTGCAGGTTCACCGCGATCATGATCGTCACCCATTTCGGATCCATCGTGCCACCATAGATGACGGGCCCGACAATGGGGATCACGATGTAGATAATCTCCAGGAAGTCGAGCACGAAGCCGAGGATGAACAGCACGCCCATCACCGTCAGGAAGACGACGAATTCATTGTCGAAGCTGCGCAGGAACTGCTGGATGTAGTGTTCCCCGCCAAAGGAGATCACCACCAGGTTCAGAAGCTGCGAGCCGATCAGGATGGTGAACACCATCGACGTGACCTTCGCGGTTTCCCGCACCACCGGGGTCAGCACGCCATCGGCAAACAGTACCCAGCAGCTCCACAAGATGCCGAACATGGCGACCAGGAAGGCGGCGAACACCACCATATAGGCGAGCCGGTTCTCAAAAAGCACGGTCTCTTGCCCCATGCGCATGTCGAAATTGGTCCCGACAATGAGCATGACCATGATTGCGAGCGTCGTATACAGCACCATGCGCGGGTTGCGGCCCTGGGCCTCAAGCCGGCGATAGGCCGCCAGCATGATCGCGCCGCCCGCCCCAAGCGCCGCAGCGGGCGTCGGGTTGGTGATGCCGCCCAGGATCGAGCCAAGCACCGCGACAATCAGCACGAGCGGCGGGAACACCACCCGCAGCAGATCGTTGCGGCCCAGAAGCGGCGCGGCTTTCGCACAGCCCCAGAGCGCCACGGCCAGCGGCAGCGCAAAGATCAGCACCCGCGTGCCCGGAGAGGCCAGCGGCCCGGCAAAGAGCGCATCGAACAGCAACAGCCCCGCGATCCCGGCCCCGCCGATCATCATCGGGCGCTTGTCCGCCGTCGGCGCCACGCCCACGGCCACGGCCAGCCACAGCGCCATAAGAAGCGCCGACACCGCGATGCCCTTGCCGATCAGAGGCGCATTCGCCACCTTTTCGGCCCGCGCGGCGGCGATCTCGTCCTCGCTCATGCGGTGCGCTTCCGCGACGCCGCCCGCTGCATCAATCGCGGCCTGCTCGGCCACGGCAGCATCCCAGGCGTCCTGGCCATGCAGCTCGATCATCGAGGCCTGGCATTCCGGCCCGACCGTCGTGCGCAGGCTCGCCGTCTGCCCGGCATCCGAGAAGCTGGACACCGACACATCCTGAGACCCGACCAGCCCAAGCTGACCGGCCACCAGCAGCGCACCGATCAGGGCACCGGGCACACCGACGAACCAGGTCAGGGCTTCGTTCCGCGTGACGACGTCACCTTTGCCGCCGTCCACCTGAACGGCGGGCGCCTTGGACGGGTTCACCATGGCAAAGCCAAAGGCATAGAGCCCGTAAAGCACCGCAAGCAGGATGCCCGGCAGCAGCGCCGCCTGGAACAACGTGCCGACCGACACGACCGCGGGCTCGCCCAGATAGGTCAGCGCATCGGAGCAGCCCACAAGCTGCGCGCGCTCTTCCTGCGCGGTGGAGTAGAGATCCCCCGCCAGCGTGCCCAGGAGCACGATCACGATCGAGGGCGGGATGATCTGCCCCAGCGTCCCCGAGGCGGCAATGACCCCCGTCGCCAGCGGCGGGTGATACCCGGCCCGCAGCATGGTCGGCAGCGACAGCAGCCCCATGGTCACAACGGTCGCACCCACGATCCCGGTCGACGCGGCCAGGAACGCGCCCACGACGACCACGGACACCGCCAGACCGCCCGGAAGCGGGCCAAAGACCCGCGCCATCGTGGTCAGCAGATCATCTGCAATCCGCGAGCGCTCCAGCGTGATGCCCATCAGAACGAACATCAGAACCGCCAGCAGCGTTTCGATCGACGCCCCCGCCAGAACCCGCTCGTTGATGCGGTTCACGATGAAGGACAGGTTGCGGTCCACCGCGGTCTCCCAACCGCCGCCGGTCACCACGCCGTCCACGAACTGCGGGAAGATCGGCTCCGCCACACGTGGCAAGTCCGGGTATCGGAACACGGATATCGAATCCTGCCGGACCCCTTCGGCCAGCAGCTTGGCATATTCTGCCGAGGATTCATCAATCGCCTGATGGATCAGCAGGCCGTTGGCGTCGAGCATGGCAATGATCGCGAACGCGATCACCCCCGATCCGCCGATGGCAAAAGCCACCGGGAAGCCCGACAGAATACCCCCGAAGAGGCAGAGAAAAACGATGAGGAGACCGAGTTCGATCCCGTCCAATCCGAAAAGCATGCGCTCTGCCTCCCTTACGCCAGATGCTCGCTGGCGTGCATTTCATCCTCGATCGGCTCTTGAGCGTCATGATCGAGATACTTGTCCACTGCGTCCTCGCCCTCGAGCAGTTCGAGATAGGAGCGGTAGAAGAACGTCACCGCCTGCAAGAGCACGAGCGCCGTAAAGGCCACGAGCAAGATCTTGAACAGGAAGTAGCCGTTGAACCCGTTGGGGCTGAACCCGATGGTCTCCACGTTCCAGCGAAGCGCGCGGGACTTCATCAGCAGCTTGTCGAGCGTGTCCGAAGCCGAGGGCTTCGGCACGATCAGATGGCGCCACAGGAAGAACCAACCATACATCCAGATCAGGCAGGCCGCGGGCACCATGAAGATCATGGAACCAACCATGTCGATGATCCGCTTCACCCGGTGGCTGACCGCCGCATAAATGAGGTCCACCCGCACATGGCCGCCCTGCACGAAGGTGTAGCCCACGCAAAGGGTCACGATCAGCGCGTTCTCAAACTTCAGCATCTCGGCCCACCAGGACACGTCCTTAGACACGGAAGCCCCGACGCCCAGAGAAATCTGGCTGACGGCAAAGATACGCTGCATGAAGATGATGAGGATCTGTTGCAGCACCATAAGCAGCCCCGCCCAGGCGGCGATCCGGCCAATGGTGTTCGTGATCCCTTCGAAGGTGCGCACACAGCCCCACATGAAGCGGCGCGAGGCAAGCCCGATCCCGGTCACCACCAGGAACAGGAACAGGACGGCGAACAGCAGTTCCTTGGAGCCGCCGAAATAGACGAAGCGCATCACCGCTTCCTTGTTCGACCAGTCGAGCCACATCCCCGGATGGGTCAGCGCGAAGACGATATTGTAGGGCGCTTCCAAAATTTGCCCGATCAGCCATCCCAGCCAACCGGTGCCCTGCAGCGCCTCGATCTGCTGGATCAGCCAGCCGTCATAATTGGGCCAAAGCCCCGTCGCGGCCTCTTCCGCCATCGTCCCCTCCCTGATCGGGTCTCTTGAATTTTGCCGGGGCGTTCCCCGGATTGTGGCGAAGGGGCCGCGCCGCGCGCAGCCCCCGCCGATAGTGCAAAACCGCGGGCTTAGCCCATCAGGCGGTCACGTTGGGCGCGATACACGCCTTCGGACTTCTGCAGCCACGCGGAGGATTTGCGCATGGAGTCGTTGTAGCTGTTGCGGATCCGCGCATAGAGCTCATCGTCCATGTACTGGTCGAGCGTCTCTTTCGAGGCAGCCCCCATGGCTTCCCAAACGCTGTCCGGGAATTCCATGACCTTCACGCCGCCAGCCTGCAGGCGCTCGAGAGCGGCACCGTTTTCGGCCAGGAACTGGCTCAGGTTCCACTGGTGGCCTTCCATGCAAGCGACCTCGAAGATCTTCTGCTGGGCCGGGGTCAGGCTTTCGAACACTTCGCGGTTCATCGCCATGGACAGACCGGCACCCGGCTCGTGGAAGCCGGCGGTGTAGTAAGTCTTGGTGATTTCCTGGAAACCGGCCTTCTCGTCGGCCCAGGGGCCGATCCACTCGGTGCCATCGATCGCACCGGAGGCAAGCGCCTGATACACTTCGGAGCCCGGCAGGTTCTGCACGGAGGCGCCCATCTTGCCCAGGGCTTCACCGCCCAGACCCGGCATACGGAACTTCAGACCTTGGAAGTCTTCGGGGCCGGTGATTTCCTTCTTGTACCAGCCGCCAGCCTGAGCGCCGGTGTTGCCGCCGAGGAAGGATTTAAGGCCAAAGATCTGGCCCAGCTCGTCATGCAGCTCCATGCCGCCGTTCTGGTAGTACCAGTTGGTCAGCTCCTGCGCGGTCATGCCGAAGGGCACGGAGGTGAAATAGGCGTAGCCCGGGTGCTGACCCACGAAGTAGTAATCGGCACCGTGATACATGTCAGCCTGACCGGAGGTCACGGCGTCGAACACCTCGAACGCGCCAACCAGTTCACCAGCCGCTTTCAGATCCACGGTGATCTGGCCATCGGTCATGGCGGTGATCATGTCGGCGTTGCGCTGCGCGCTGTCATGCACACCGGCCAGACCGCGGCCCCAGGTGGTGACCAGGGTCAGGGTCCGCTTGCCTTGCGCATAGGCCGGAGCGGCCAGAGCGGTGGTGGCAGCGGCGGCGGTGGAGCCGAGCGCGGCATTTTTCAGAAAAGAGCGACGATCCATTTATGACCTCCCAAGGTTGTTTTGGCCCCTGCTCCCACAAGGGCGGATCGTTAAAGTGCAGAAAGACTAGCGCTCCTTTGAAGCCGTGGGAACCGCGTTTTGCACCTTGATGCGACATATTGTCAGATTTTTTGACCAATTTTTGTGCATGGGCGGCCTTTCAACGCCAAGCAGCCCCTTGCAGAACAACGAAAACAACTGACGCAAACATTTTTCGCACCCGCGACACCCCTTGTTTTACGATAGTTACGCAAAACACCCAAAACGCGACATTTTCTCCATGACCCGGGTTGACCCTCCTTTCTGCACATGCATAAGTTTCCCGCACACAATGGAGCCCCCGATGACGGATCTTGTCGTAATTGTAGGAAAAAGGCGCATGGCCCGGTAACGGTCGCCAGACCAACCTCCATGCGCCCCCGGATTACCCCCCGGGGGCTTTTTTGTGACCAAAGCGAGTGACGTAGGCGAAGGACAAAGAAATGGCACGTCAGATGACCGGCGCGAAGATGGTGGTTCAGGCCCTGAAGGATCAGGGCGTCGAAGTGGTATTCGGCTATCCCGGCGGTGCTGTCCTTCCGATTTACGACGAGATTTTCCAGCAAAACGAAATCCGCCACATCCTTGTGCGCCATGAACAGGCCGCGATTCATGCCGCCGAAGGCTATGCCCGCTCCACCGGCAAGGTCGGTGTGGCGCTCGTGACCTCCGGCCCCGGCGCGACGAACGCCGTGACCGGGCTGACGGATGCGCTGCTCGATTCGATTCCTCTGGTTGTGTTTTCCGGCCAGGTGCCAACCTTCATGATCGGCTCGGACGCCTTCCAGGAGGCCGACACCGTGGGCATCACCCGCCCCTGCACGAAGCATAACTGGCTGGTGAAAGACACCGGCAAGCTGTCCGGCACGATCCACGAGGCGTTCCACGTCGCGTCAAGCGGTCGCCCCGGCCCGGTGCTGATCGACATCCCGAAGGATGTGCAGTTTGCCTCCGAAGAGTACACCCCGCCCAAGGCGATGACGTCGCACTACAACCCGCCCGTGAAGGGCGATCCGGAGACCATCGCCACGCTGGTCGAGATGATCGAAACCGCCGAGCGCCCCGTGTTCTATACCGGCGGCGGCGTGATCAACTCTGGCCCGGCGGCCAGCCAGCTCCTGCGCGAGCTGGTTGAGGCGACGGGCATCCCGATCACATCGACGCTGATGGGCCTCGGCGCCTACCCCGCATCGGGCAAGAACTGGCTGGGCATGTTGGGGATGCACGGCCTTTATGAGGCCAACCTGGCGATGCATGGCTGTGATCTGATGATCGCGATCGGTGCGCGGTTCGACGACCGGATCACCGGCCGTGTGGATGCGTTCAGCCCGAAATCCAAGAAGGCCCATATCGACATCGACCCGTCCTCGATCAACAAGGTGATCCGCGCGGATGTGCCGATCGTCGGGGACGTGGCCCATGTGCTTGAGGACGTGCTGAACCTGTGGAAGGCGCGGGGCCGCAAGGTAAACCGCGCGGGCATCGCCAAGTGGCAGGCCCAGATCGAGGAATGGCGCAAGGTCAACTGTCTCGCCTTCACGCAAGAAGGCAATACGATCAAACCGCAATATGCGATGCAGCGGCTTGAGGCACTTACCAAGGACATGGACCGCTACGTCACCACCGAAGTCGGCCAGCACCAGATGTGGGCCGCCCAGTATATGGGCTTCGAAGAGCCAAACCGCTGGATGACGTCTGGGGGGCTGGGCACCATGGGCTATGGCCACCCGGCCTCCATTGGCGTGCAACTTGCCCATCCCGACAGCCTGGTGATCAACGTCGCGGGCGAAGCCTCCTGGCTGATGAACATGCAGGAAATGGGCACCGCCGTGCAGTATGGCCTGCCGGTCAAGCAGTTCATCCTGAACAATGAACGGCTCGGGATGGTGCGCCAGTGGCAGCAGCTTCTACACGGAGAGCGTTATTCGCACAGCTGGTCGGAATCGCTGCCCGATTTCGTGAAGCTGGCCGAAGCCTTCGGGGCAAAGGGCATTTTGGTGTCGGACCCCGCCGATCTGGACGATGCGATCATGGAGATGATCAAGCACGACGGTCCGGTGCTGTTCGACTGCCTTGTCGAGAAACATGAAAACTGCTTCCCGATGATCCCGTCGGGTGAGCCCCACAACAAGATGCTGCTGGGGGATGCTAAGGCTACAAACGCCATTAAGGGCGCCGGAGGGGCACTGGTATGACATCCATATTTCTAACGCCCGAATTTTTGGCGGTGGCCACGATCACCCTTCTGGCAGTGATGAGCCCCGGTCCCGATTTCGCGATCGTCAGCCGCAATGCGCTGATTGGTGGCCGCAAGGCTGGGCTGGCGACGGCTCTTGGCGTTGGCATCGGTCTGAACGTGCATGTGGCAGCAGCGATCCTCGGAGTCGGTGCTCTGCTGGCGGCCTCAACCACTGCTTTTGCCATCGCCAAGTTGGTTGGCGGCGCGTATCTTATTTATCTAGGGATCAAAACCATCCGCAGCGCAAGCTCGGACATGGCCGCAGCTACCGGCACGGCGATGACCCCGCTCGAAGGATTCCGCTGGGGCGCAACGACAAACGCGACCAATCCCAAAACGGCCGTTTTCGTGTTGAGCGTATTCACCACAGTGGTCACGCCGCAGACACCGCTTATTGCACAGCTCTGCTACGGTGTCTTCATCGCGCTGGCCCATGTGTTCTGGTTCGCCATTGTCGCACTCTTTTTCGCGGATCCACGCGTGCGGGACCGGCTACTATCGGTCAAGCGCAGTGTTGAGCAGGTCTTTGGCGCGCTTTTGGTATTCTTTGGAGGCGCGATCCTCACGACCACTGCCACCGGCAGCAAATAACCCGCCTAGAGGGAGGACAGCATGTCCGCACTGAAAATCAAGAAAGGCTCCACGAGCCACTCCGCCTATAACCTGCGCCCGACCTTTTCGGACGTGGTGGAGCGTCATACCCTCGCCGTCATCGTCGAGAACGAGCCGGGCGTACTGGCCCGCGTGATCGGGCTCTTTTCCGGGCGCGGCTACAACATCGAGAGCCTGACCGTGGCCGAGGTAGACCACGAAGGTCACCTGTCGCGGATCACTATTGTCACCTCGGGCACGCCGCAGATCATTGCACAGATCAAGGCGCAGCTTGGCCGGATCGTCTCCGTGCGCGACGTGCATGACCTCACCGAAGAGGCCAAGTCCGTGGAGCGGGAACTGGCGCTGTTCAAGGTCGCGGGCGGCGGCGAGGCGCGGGTCGAAGCCCTGCGGCTGGCCGATATCTTCCGCGCCCGCGTCGTGGACAGCACCCATGAAAGCTTCATCTTCGAGATGACCGGAACCCCTGACAAGGTCGATGCCTTTGCCGAGCTGATGCGCCCTCTTGGGCTGCAAGAGATCGCACGCACCGGGGTCGCGGCGCTTGCTCGCGGGGCGTCGAAGCTCTGAGTGGAGGATGGGTTGGGGGCACCGCCCCCGCCCGCCGAAACTTCGCCCGACAAAGACGCGGTTACAGCCGCGTGACGGAGACCTCTTGCGCCCTCTCGCGCGCCGACGATCCCGAACACAGATCAGAGTCTGGCGTTTCGCAAGCAGCTGCGGCGGCGCCCGTACCGAGGATGCAGGCCTCTAGAGGGGGAACGCCCTCGGCAATGGCAAGCGCGTAGGCGCCCACAAAACTGTCCCCCGCACCAACTGCGGAGACAACTTTCACAACCGGCGGCGCGCAAAGCCACTGGCCTTCGTCCGTGGCAATCACCGTGCCCCGCGCGCCGGCCGCGATCATGACCGTTTCCGCAACGTGCTTGGCCTGAAGCTCGGCGGCGAGCCGCGCGATTTGCGGGATTGAGGACAAGCTTTCACCAGACAGCTCGCGCGCCTCTTCGTCATCCATCCTCAGCGTGTGCAGACCGGTGGCGTCCGCCGCCGCGCGCAGGGCATTGCCCGACGTGTCGAGGATCACGCGCACGCCGCTCAGCCGGGGCGCCAGGGTCGAGAAGAACCCAGGCGCAACGCCCGGAGGTAGAGAGCCGGACGGCACGACCACGGCTCCGGCTGGCGCATGGGTGCGGATGCGGCCTTCGGCCAAGGCCACGTCCTCCGCGCCCCAGTCGGGCCCGGGCATCACGAATCGAAACTGGTGACCATCCGACAGCGCGGTCACCGTCAGCGAACTGCGGGTCGGCTGATCGAGCCGGATCACCGCCGGGTGGAGCCCCTGCTCCCGCAGCAGTCCCACCAGAAGGTGGCCCTCATGCCCACCCACGGCGACCATGGCCCGGACGTCTCCGCCCAACGCCTTGATGACACGCGCCACATTGACCCCGCCCCCACCGGGCTGAACCCGCGGCGCAGCGCAGCGCAGCTTTCGATCCGGGCGCACGACACCGGTGATCGTCGACAGATCGAGCGCAGGGTTGAGCGTAACAGTCAGGATCGGGCTTTGGGTCATGCCCCACACTTGCCCCGCGCGCGCGCATGGGTCAATCAGAACCAAAGAGGAGCCCGGCCCATGAAGATCGCGACGTTTAACATCAACGGCATCAAGGCCCGCGCGCAAGCGCTATGCGACTGGCTGGACGAGGCCGCGCCGGATGTGGCGCTGCTCCAGGAAATCAAGTCCGTGGACGAGGCGTTCCCGACGGAACTGTTCGAGGATCGCGGCTACAATGTCGCCACCCACGGCCAGAAGAGCTTTAACGGCGTGGCTATTCTGTCGAAGCTGCCGCTTGAGGATGTGCAGCGTGGCCTGCCCGGTGATCACAGCGACGAACAGGCCCGCTGGATCGAAGCGACGGTGAGCGGCGATCGCGGTGCGCTGCGGGTTTGCGGGCTGTATTTGCCCAATGGCAACCCGGTGGAGCTGGAGGGCGGCACGCCCGTGCCCGGCGGGAAATATGCCTACAAACTGGCCTGGATGGAGCGGCTCTATGCCCGTGCGCAGGCCTTGTTGGCCGATGAGGCTCCGGCGCTGATGGCCGGGGATTACAACATCATCCCCCTGCCCCGCGACGCCGCCAAACCCGAAAGCTGGCGCGAAGACGCGCTGTTTCGCCCTGAAAGCCGCGCCGCGTTCCGGCGCGTGGTCAATCTGGGCTTTACCGATGCGTTCCGCGCCACCAACCAGGCGGCCGGGCAGTATTCTTTCTGGGACTATCAGGCCGGCGCTTGGCAGAAGGACAATGGCATCCTGATCGACCATATCCTGTTGACCCCGCAAGCGGCGGATCTGATGCGCGGCGCCGGGATCGACCGCGAAATCCGCGGCCGCGAGAAACCTTCCGATCACGTTCCGGTCTGGGTCGAGCTGGACCTCTAACCCCCAAGAAGGAGCCTCCCATGGGATCGCGATGCCAAAGCTGCGGGATGCCGCTCAAGCAGGACCCGAAAGGCGGCGGGCGCGAGGCGGACGGGTCGGTGAGCGGGGAATACTGCTCCTATTGCTATCAGGACGGCGCCTTCACCCAGCCGGAGATGACGGCGCAGCAGATGCAGGCGTTTTGCCTCAACAAGCTGCGCGAGGGTGGATGGCCGCGCCCGGTGGCGTGGGTCGTCACCCGTGACATTCCCAAACTGCGCCGCTGGAAATAGCGTCAGGGTTCGACACGCGCCCTGCGCACGGTGATAGCGAACCCCAAGAGGATCACGAGCCCCAGCCCGCCATAGCCCAGCAAAACGCGGCTCAGCGCTTCGCTTTCGAGCGCGCCTTCCCCGCCGGCACGTGCAGCGGCCCACAAGGTCGCGGAGAGAAACAGCCGCCCAAAGAGACTTTGCAACGACAGATAGGTCGCGCGCGCCTCACCATGCAAAAGCGGCTGCACCCGCGCCACGACGAAAGGCGCAGAGAGCGCGTTGGGCACCATGCGCAGCAGCAGGACCGCGATGGCCAACACGCTGCCACTGGCCCCCAGAACAAGCGCAAGTCCGACCTGGATCGCGAAAGCCGTCAGCAGCAGCGGCACCAGCCCGAACCGGGCCCGCCACGCTCCGGCGCGCAGGGATACCAGCACAGAGATCGCCATCATGGCAAAGCTCACCGCGCCGCTGGCGAGCGGCGCGCTCTGCCCCGCGCCGATCCCGTCGAGCGCCACGAGGATGAAGGGCTGGCCAAAGACGAAGGGCACGTGGCTAAAGGCATAGCCCGCGACCGAAAACGCGAAGAGCCACCGCAAAACCGGGCTGCGAAACGCCTCCCCAAGCGCCGCGAGCTGCGGACGGGCGGCCTCAGGACGGGTTTGGGCAGGAGGCTCGGCAAAGCTGATCGCGACCGCAAGCGCCGCCAGGCCGACCGGGATCGACGCAATGAACGGCAGCACCGGCGCCCAGAGCGCCATCGCCCCGCCGATCACGGCCGACACCGCCAGAGCCACAAAGCTCGCCCGCCAGGCGCGCAGCTCGTGGGCTTCGACCTCATCGCCGCGCCCAAGCGCCTCGAGCGATTCGAACAACAGCGCATTGCGGGTGCCCGAGGCAAAAGCCACTGCGGCGCCAATCAAAGCCTGCCCAAGCGCGAAGACCGCAAAGCTTTGCGCAAGGCTCAGCACGATGGCCCCGGCCAAGGCAGCCGCCGCCGCCGAGATCATCGTGGCCCGCCGCCCCCACCGATCCGACATCACGCCTGAAGGCACTTCGAGCAGCGTGCTAGAGATGTCATAGACCACATACAGCAGCACCGCCTGCGCACCGGACAGTGTTTCCTGAAAATACAGGAACCAAGTCGCCTGCCAGAACAGCAGCCCCTCAAGCCCTGTGGCCCACGGGTAGAGCCGCAGATTGCGGAGCATCCGGGATCTCATGTCCGAAGAGTCAGGTCCATTGTTCATGAAATGTTCTTAACGCGCAGGGCAACGCACGGCAAACGTTTTTACTTACGCTTGGGCCGTGACATCGTATCCGTAGAGCCATTCCATACGGCCCAGGAACGCCCCCGGCAGCGCCCGCGACATGAGCGAAAGCGCCCCATGGGCTGCCTGACGCGCGGCGCCGTTCAGATGATACCGGGCGGCATTGCGGTTTGCCGTTTCAATAGCACGCACCACGCGCGGGCGGCGCAGCTTCTGATAGCGGGCAAGCGCATCGGCCTGCGGGGCCGCGTCACAAAGCGCAGCCAGAAGCCACGCATCCTCGATGGCCATATTGGCCCCCTGCGCCAGGAACGGCAGCGTCGGGTGGGCGGCATCTCCGATCAGGGCGAGCGCGCCGCGCCCCCAATTCTGTGCAACCTCGTGGCGAAACAGCCCCCAGAGCGCCACCTCTTCGATCTGCGCGAGGAGCCCGGTCAGACGGCCCGAAAGCCCGGCGAAGGCCGCGCGCAGATTGGCGGGTTGATCCGCGTGGTGCCAGCCTTCGGCGGCCCAGGCGCGGCGTTCCTGCACGGCAACGATGTTCATCCGCTCGCCCGGCAGCGGGTAGGTCACCAGATGCCGCCCCGGCGCCATCCAGATCCGCGCAACCGGCGCGGCACGGGGGCGGTCGATGATCGCCCGCCATGCGACCTGCCCGGTAAAGAACGGATCAGCTGCGCCGTTGAGCACGGGACGGGCCTTGGAATGCAGGCCGTCGGCCCCGACCACCAGATCAAAGCGGCGTGCCCCTTGCGGCGTCAGCACCATGCCATCCGAGCCATCGGGCGTGACGGGCTGACCCAGATGGATCTCCACGCCTGCCTTGCGGGCGCCCTGCGCCAGGATGTCGAGCAGCGTCGCGCGGTGAAAGAAGCGATAGGGCGGCTGATCGAACCCTCTCAGATCGAATCGCGCGATCTGGCGGCCTGACACAGCGTCCATGGGCTCCACGGCCATGGCGCGAACCGACCCGGCCTCAAGCGCCGCCTTCAGCCCAAGCGCCTCAAGCGCGCGGGCCCCGTTGGGGGTGATCTGGAGCCCGGCGCCAACCTCACGCAGAGCCGAAGCTTGTTCGAAAACCTCAACCCGAGCCCCACGCTGCGCAAGCGCGCGCGCCGCTGTCAGTCCCGCGATGCCGCCGCCCAGAATGGCGATGTGACGACCGTTCAGATATCCCATGTCGTTTGAAACTCCGCGCCCAGATATTGTTTGGCCATCGCGCCCACTTCGGCCCCGGCCCCGGCTTCCACCATCACGGCAGCAGCAAAGCTGACCGGGGCAACGCCGGATGCGGTGATGATCCCCTGATCGCGCACGGCATGGGGCTGATCGCAATAAAGCGTGTGACCCGGATAATCGGTCCCGGCCCATTGGGTCATGCTGTCAAAGCCATTGCCAGTGTGACGAATGCCGTCCAGCACCCCCATCCGGGCCAGAGCCGTCGCCCCGGCGCAGATCCCGGCCAGGCTGGCACCTGCTCCGCGGGCTGCACGCATCATCGGGGTCAGCCGGTCAATCAGAGCGTCGCTGTCGGGGCTCTCCCAAATGGCGCCGCCACATAGGACCACGACATCATCGCCCGAAGGGTCGAACGGGGCGAGATCGCTCACATGTAGACCGCCCATGGAAGTGACGGCCGTGCCATCAAGGCTAGCGTTGCGCACCTTCAGCCCGTCAACCTGGGGCAGGTTCGCCGCTATCAGGCCCGTTTCCCAATCCGCGAACCCTTCGGTGAGGAGGATCAGAACCGGGCGCATGGCTTAGTCGTCGCGGTGGACTTTTTCGCGCCGCTCGTGACGTTCCTGAGCCTCAAGGCTCATCGTCGCAATGGGGCGCGCGTCCAGCCGCTTGAGGCTGATCGGCTCGCCGGTCACTTCGCAGTAGCCGAAATCGCCGCTCTCGATCCGGCGCAGCGCGGCGTCGATCTTGGTGACCAGCTTGCGCTGACGGTCACGGGTGCGCAGCTCTAGCGCGCGGTCGGTCTCTTCGCTGGCGCGATCCGCAATGTCGGGAATGTTGCGGCTGCTGTCTTTCATCCCGGCGACGGTGTCGCGGCTGTCGGACATCAGATCGGACTTCCAAGCCAGCAGCTTGCGCCGGAAATACTCCAGTTGGCGATCGTTCATGAAGGGTTCATCTTCAGCGGGGCGATAATCGTCCGGCAGGAAGTTCTCAGCTTTCATGCGGCTCTTTCCCTTGTCGGGAGCGGCCGCCGAGGTGCTGACCATGGCGCGTCCTCCCCGTTTCCTTGGGGCGCGTCCTACTCCTCATAAGGGCCGGTGTCACCCCCCGATTTCACCGCTGGACCCCGCGCCGCGCCGCGCATAGGGTCCGCCGGACCTTGCCGCCAATGGAGCACCCGCCATGCGTTTTACCGGCACCGATGCCTATGTTGCCACCGACGACCTGACCATCGCCGTCAATGCCGCGATCACCCTGGAGCGACCGCTCCTTGTGAAAGGCGAGCCGGGCACCGGCAAGACGGAATTGGCCCGGCAGGTCTCGCGCGCTTTGGGGCTCCCGATGCTGGAATGGGGGATCAAATCGACCACCCGCGCACAGCAGGGGCTCTATGAATACGACGCCGTCTCGCGCCTGCGCGACAGCCAGCTGGGCGACGAAAAAGTGGGCGATGTGTCCAACTACATTCGCAAGGGCAAACTGTGGCAAGCCTTCGACGCCGAAGGGCGCGTGGTGCTGTTGATCGACGAAATCGACAAGGCTGATATCGAATTCCCGAACGACCTGCTTCAGGAATTGGACAAGATGGAGTTCCACGTCTACGAGACCGGCGAAACCGTAAAGGCCCGCCAGCGGCCCATCGTCATCATCACCTCTAACAACGAAAAAGAGCTACCCGACGCGTTCCTGCGCCGGTGCTTCTTCCACTATATCCGGTTCCCCGACATGGACACGATGAAGAGCATCGTTGATGTCCATTTCCCGGGCATCAAGCCGCGCCTGCTGGAGACGGCCCTGACGCAGTTCTACGAGATTCGCGACACGCCGGGGCTGAAGAAGAAGCCCTCCACCTCCGAGGTGCTGGACTGGCTCAAGCTGCTGCTGGCGGAAGACCTGTCAGCCGAAGATCTGGCCAAATCTCCGGGCGACGCCCTGCCCCGTCTGCACGGCGCGTTGTTGAAGAATGAACAGGATGTGTCTTTGTTCGAGCGGCTCGCCTTCATGGCCCGTCGCGGCGGGCGCTGATCGCCTCATCTGCACCATCTGAATACGGCTGAAGCCCTCCGCTCCCCGGCGGAGGGAAGGCGTTTTGCGCCCTCGCGCGGCTGAAGTCGCGCAGGGGGGAGCGATTCGCGCACCTAAGTGCGGGAATGGGCCCACAGCGCCCCAAAGCCGCCACATTCACCCCTGTGGATAAAATCAACAGATAGCAATCCAAACAATATGATGTGGATCGAAGCTAAAGTATCGCAAGAGCTATAGCGCAGCCGTGCCACAATCCCGCCCCAATTGCCCCCCTCCCCCCTCCCCTCTTGCTCCGAAAGGGGGGACAGGCCGACAAATCGGGTAAGGAGACCGTGTCATGCAGCGACCTGCCGTCATCACCATACGCCCGCGCAGCCACCGCGCACGTCCGACGTCGCCTGGCCGACATGATCAAAGCTTTGCCGCAATACGATCAAACTCCGGTCTGATTGGCGCGCAAAGAAGAGCTGCTGACATATCTTTGGGAATCCCCTCGTGACCAACTCAAACCCCTCTCTCACCCTCCGTGAGCTGCGCGCGACCGATCGCCCGCAGTGGGCCGAGCTGTGGCGCGACTACTTGGCCTTCTACGAAACCGCCCTGCCCGAGCCCGCCTACACCCGCGCCTTTGAGCGGATGCTGAGCGGCGCGGACGGAGAGTTCCACGGCATCGTTGCCGAACAAGGCGGCGCGCTGATCGGGCTGGCCCATGCCTTGCTGCACCGCCATGGCTGGCGGGAAGAGCCGGTGTGCTACCTGCAAGACCTCTATGTCGCGCCTGCGGCACGGGGCACCGGCGCGGGCCGCGCTCTGATCGAGGCCGTCTACGCCTATGCCGACGACCAAGGCGCCGCCGATGTGTATTGGCTCACCCAGGATTTCAACCACACCGCCCGTGCGCTCTATGACAGTGTGGCCGGTCTAACCCCGTTCATCAAATATTCGAGGAATGCCCGATGAAGCGCGCCCTGCTCGCCTCGCTTATCCTGCTCGCCTCCTGCGCACCGGCGCCGCAAAGCACCGCGCCGCAGCCCGCGACGCGCATGAACCTGCTGCCGGATCTGCCCCAGGTGGCGGGCGCTCGCCGGTTCAGCGGAAGCAGCGCCATGCCCGCCCTGCGATCGAACACCGAAATGATGGGCGACTTTCTCGACCTCTCTTTCAAGATGGAGAGCGGCCGCCCGATCCCGCGCTTCACGCGCTTTGATCAACCGATCACCGTCCGCCTGTCGGGCGCGGCCACTGCCACCACCGCCGCCGATCTGCGGGACCTTTTGACCCGTCTGCAACGCGAGGCTGGGCTCGACATCGCCATGACCGGCGCGCCTCAGGCCCAGATCACCGTGGCCGCAGTTCCCCGCGCCGCCCTGCAGCGCGCGGTGCCCAAGGCGGCGTGTTTCGTGGTGCCGCGGGTGAGCGGATGGGACGAATACCTTGCTGCCCGGCACACGCCGCAAGTCGACTGGACCACGCTGGAGCGGCGCGACCGCGCCACGCTGTTCGTGCCCGCCGATGCATCCCCCCAGGAGATTCGCGACTGCCTCCACGAGGAGATGGCGCAGGCGCTTGGCCCGCTCAACGATCTCTATCGCCTGCCCGACAGCGTGTTCAACGATGACAATATGCACGCCGTGCTGACCGGGTTCGACATGCTGGTCCTGCGCGCCACCTACGCGCCCGAGCTGTCCAACGGCATGAGCCGCGGAGAGGTGGCCGCGCGGCTGCCCGCGATCTTTGCCCGTCTCAACCCGCGCGGCGCGCGCGGCGCCGGAGCACCGCAATCCGACACGACCCGGGCCTGGATCAGCGCAATGGAATCGGCCCTGGGCAGCGCCCCTGCCCCTGCCACCCGCCGCGACAACGCGGAGCGTGCGCTGAACCTCACGCGGGCACTCAACTGGCACGGCACCCGGCGCGGGTTTGCGCATTATGTCTACGGGCGGCTACATGTCAGCTCTCACCCGGATCTGGCGCTCGCCGCCTTCCGCAAGGCCGATGAGGCCTATGCAAGCCACGGCGGCATGCAGATCCAGCGGGCCCATGTTGCGGTCCAGCTGTCCGCCTTTGCGCTTGCCGCCGGACAGGCGAGCACCGTGATGGAGCTGACCCAGACCTATATCCCCGTCGCGCAGCGGCACCAGAACGCCGCTCTGCTCGCGACGCTGATGCTGTTCCAGGCCGAGGCGCTCGACCTCGCCGGGCGCGGGGTCGAAGCACAGGCGGTGCGACTGGACAGCATGGGCTGGGCGCGATACGGCTTCGGCTCTGACGCCAATGTCCAGGCCCGTCTGCGCGAGATCGCGCAGCTGAGCCCGCTGCACTGACCTGATGCCCTGAAAGGAGCCCCCATGCTATTTCCCCTCGCTGGCCTCGTGATCGGAGCGATCTTTGGCGCCTGGCGCGCGGGCAAAAGGGGCGGCACCGGGGCGGATAAAGTGCAATGGGCCATGGTCCACGGCATCCTCTTTGGCCTGATCGGGCTGTTTGGGGTGATCGCGCTCGACCGGGCGATGTTCTAGGCCGATGTTCCTAAGCTTCTTCGATGCGCTGCGCAAATCCGGGGTTCCGGTCTCCCTGCGTGAGCACCTGACCTTCCTGGAGGCGGTCAGCGCCGATCTGGTGACCTATGACGTGGATGGGTTCTACTACCTCGCCCGTGCGGCCCTGGTGAAGGACGAGCGTCACATCGACCGGTTCGACCGCGCCTTTGCCGCCGCTTTTGATGGGGTGCAAGCCATCTCGGACGCGCAGATCATGGAGGCCGTGGGGCTACCCGAAGACTGGCTGCGCAAGGAGATGGAGAAGGTTCTCTCCCCCGAAGAGATGGCCGAGATCGAAGCTCTGGGCGGCTTCGAGAAGCTTATGGAGACCCTGCGCCAGCGGCTCGAAGAGCAAAAGGGCCGCCATCAGGGGGGCAACAAGTGGGTGGGCACCGGGGGGACGTCTCCGTTCGGGGCCTATGGCTACAATCCCGAAGGCGTGCGGATCGGCCAGAAGGAAAGCCGCCACCAGCGGGCAGTGAAGGTCTGGGACAAGCGCGAGTTTCGCGATCTGGACGGCGATGTGGAACTGAACACCCGCGCGATCAAGGTCGCCCTGAAGCGCCTGCGCCGCTGGGCCCGCGACGGCGCCTACGAAGAGCTGGATCTGGACAACACGATCCGCTCGACCGCCGAACATGGCTGGCTGGACGTGAAGACGCGCCCCGAGCGGCGCAATGCCGTGAAGGTGCTGTTGTTTCTCGATGTCGGGGGCTCCATGGACCCCCATGTGAAGCTGGTCGAGGAGCTCTTTTCCGCGGCCAAATCGGAATTCAAGACGTTGGAGCATTTCTACTTTCACAACTGCCTCTATGAGGGCGTGTGGAAGGACAACCGCCGCCGCTGGACGGAGCAGACCCCTACCTGGGATCTGCTGCACCGCTACGGCCCCGACTGGACCTGCATCTTTGTCGGGGACGCGTCGATGTCGCCCTATGAGGTCGCCATGGTGGGCGGCGCCAATGAGCATTGGAACGAAGAGCCGGGCCGCGTCTGGCTGGAGCGGGTGCGTGACACCTGGCCGAAGCATCTGTGGATCAACCCTCTGGACCGGCGCTATTGGGACTACACCCAGTCCGTCGGCATGATCCGCGAGATTTTCGACGCGGAGCGCATGGCTCCCGAGGTATTTGCACAAATAAGAAGGGGCTTGGATCGCGCGGCGGGCGGCGCCATATCTGATCCATGTTGAGGCTTACTCCGATCCTTTTAGCGCTGCTCTATGCCGTTGCGTTTTTTCGCTTTTCCGTCTGGCGGACCAAGCGGGAGCTGGATGCGCGGTCAAGCGAGCTGGCGGATCCGGTTTTGCTGGAGCAGAGCATGCGGCTGGCGCGAGCGCTCGATCTGCCGCGGGTGCGGGTGTTCATCTACGAGGTCGATCCCGTGAACGGGTTGGCGGCGCCGGATGGGCGGATCTTTATCACGCGCGGGTTTTACGACCGGTTCCGATCGGGCGAGGTCAGCGCGGAAGAGATGGCATCGGTGATCGCCCATGAGCTGGGCCATGTGGCCCTGGGCCATGCGCGGCGGCGGATGATCGACTTTGCCGGGCAGAACGCGGCGCGCGCGGCGATCACCATGATCTTGGCGCGGATCATTCCCGGGTTTGGCGGCTGGATCGCCGGGGGCTTGATGCGGCTGTTGGCAGCCGGGCTGTCGCGGCGTGACGAGTTCGAGGCCGATGAATATGCAAGCGCGCTGCTGATCAAGGCCGGGATCGGCGTCGCACCCCAGATCAGCCTGTTCGACAAGCTGGAGCATCTGACCGGCGGCCCCGGCGGCACGCCCGCCTGGCTGATGTCTCACCCAAAGACCCCCGCGCGGGTGGATGCGATCCGCGCGAATGAGGCAAAGTGGCTCGGCTAGGCGCCTAGATGTCGATCCGTTCGCGCAAGCCTTCCGCATAGCGGCGCAACACCAGCGGGTAGAGCTCATATTCACGGGACTGCACCCGTTTCGCGAGGCTATCGGGCGTGTCATCCGGCAGGATCGGAACGCGTGCCTGGCCGAGGATCGGGCCTGCATCGAGCTCGGGAATGACTTCGTGGATGGTGCAGCCAGCCTCCGCATCGCCCGCCTCGATGGCGCGGGCGAAGGTGTTGAGCCCGGGGTATTTGGGCAGAAGCGACGGGTGGATGTTCAGCATCGGCCCTTTGTAGCCTTCGAAGAAGGTTGGCGAGAGGATCCGCATGAACCCGGCATGGAGCACGAGATCGGGCGCCAGATCGGTGAGGGTCTGCGCAAGCTCGGCGTCGAACTCTTCGCGCGGGCGGCCGCGGTGGTCGATCACATGGGTGGGCACGCCAAGCGCCTTGGCCTTGGCCAGCCCTCCGGCCTCGGGCTTGTTTGAGATCACCGCCAGGGGCCGCGCTGGGAAATCCCCGGTCATGGCGCGCACGAGCGCTTCCATATTGGTGCCCGAGCCCGAGATCAGGATCGCGACTTTGATCACAGCGCGCCCTCATAAGTGACGCCGCCCCCGTTGGTGACGGTGCCCAGACGGGTGGCGCCCAGAAGGCTGGTCAGGGTCTCGGCGGTCTCGGGAGCGCAGACGACGATCATGCCCATACCGCAATTGAAGGTCTTGAGCATCTCGGCATCGCTGATGCCTCCGGCCTCGCGTAGCCAGCCAAAGACCGGCGGCAGATCCCAGGCGTCCAGGTTCACGCTGGCGCCCAGGCCCTCGGGCAGCACGCGGGGCAGGTTTTCGGTGATGCCGCCGCCGGTGATGTGGGCCAGCCCATGCACCCCGCCCGCAGCGATCGCCTCAAGCACGGGTTTCACATAAAGCGCGGTCGGGGCGAGCAGACCTTCGGCCACGGTGCCCGTGCCCCAAGGCGCGGGGGCATCCCAGCTCAGACCGGCAAGTTCCACCACACGGCGCACGAGAGAATAACCGTTGGAATGCACCCCGGTGGAGGCCATACCCAGCAGTACGTCGCCTTCGGACACGCCATCCGGCAGGGTATGGCCCCGCTCAAGCGCGCCGACGGCAAAGCCCGCCAGATCGAAATCGCCCGGCTCATACATGCCAGGCATCTCGGCCGTTTCGCCGCCGATCAGCGCACAGCCGCTGTCACGGCAGCCTTTGGCAATGCCCTCGACGACCCGCGCCGCAGCATCGGTCGACAGCTTGCCCGTCGCGAAATAGTCGAGGAAGAAGAGCGGCTCCGCCCCCTGACAGACCAGATCGTTAACGCACATCGCCACAAGGTCGATCCCCAGCCCATCGAGCTGGCCGGTATCAATCCCGATGCGCAACTTGGTACCCACACCATCGGTCGCCGCGACCAGCACCGGATCGTCATAGCCCGCCGCTTTGAGGTCGAAGAGCCCTCCAAAGCCGCCGAGCCCCGCCATCACGCCGGGGCGGTCGGTGGATTTCGCAGCGGGCTTGATCCGTTCCACAAGCGCGTTCCCGGCGTCGATATCGACGCCCGCATCGGCATAGGTGAGGCCGTTTTTCTGGGTCATGGCTGGCTCCTTCTCTTGCGGCTGGGTTAGCGCGGCACGCCTCCGGGCGCCAGTGGCAAGTTCCGCTCCCCGCTTGACGGCGGGGGCCGGACTGCTAGGAACGCGGCACGGCGGGCCTGTAGCTCAATTGGTTAGAGCAGAGTGCTCATAACACTTTGGTTGGGGGTTCAAGTCCCTCCGGGCCTACCAATCCCCCCGCATTTTTGGGGTTGGACGCCGCCGCGCAGCATCCCTATAGTTTCGCCCCGGACCCATGGGCTTCGGCCCAAATCGCAGCGGAGAGCGACATGACCAACTGGAGCAAGAGCGACTGGCGCAACAAGCCCCGGGTGCAGATGCCTGACTATCCTGACCAAGGCAGTCTGAACGCGGTTGAGGGCAAGCTGGCCTCTTATCCCCCGCTGGTCTTTGCCGGAGAAGCGCGGCGCCTGAAATCGCACCTGGCGGCCGTGGGCCGGGGTGAGGCGTTCCTGCTGCAAGGGGGCGATTGCGCGGAAAGCTTCAAGGATTTCTCGGCCGATGCGATCCGCGACACGTTCAAGGTGATGTTGCAGATGGCCATGGTGTTGACCTTCGGCGCCAAGGTGCCGGTGGTTAAGGTGGGCCGCATGGCCGGGCAGTTTGCCAAGCCGCGTTCGGCCCCGACGGAAACGATCGGCGGCGTGGAGCTGCCGAGCTACCGCGGCGACATCATCAACGATCTGGACTTCACCGCCCAGTCGCGGATCCCCGATCCGGCCAAGATGCTGCAAGCCTACACCCAGGCGGCGGCGACGCTGAACCTGCTGCGGGCCTTTTCCACGGGCGGCTATGCCAATGTGAACAAGGTCCACCAGTGGACGCTGGATTTCACCGACCGGGACGAATCCGAAAAATACCGCGACATGGCGAACCGCATCAGCGACACGCTGGATTTCATGCGCGCGGCCGGGATCAACGAAGAGGTCACGCACGAGCTGGAGACCGTTGAGTTCTACACCTCGCATGAGGCTCTTTTGCTGGAATACGAAGAGGCTCTGTGCCGTCAGGACAGCACCTCGGGCAACTGGCTTGCGGGCTCGGGCCATATGGTCTGGATCGGGGATCGCACCCGCCAACCCGACGGCGCTCATGTGGAATTCGCGCGGGGCATCCTCAACCCGATCGGGATGAAATGCGGCCCCTCCATGGAGAGCGATGACTTGAAACGCCTGCTCGCCACGCTGAACCCGGACAACGAAGAGGGTCGCCTGACCCTGATCGCCCGGTTCGGCGCGGGCAAGGCCGGGGAGCACCTGCCCCGCCTGATCCGCGCGGTTCAGGACGAAGGAGCCAACGTCACCTGGGTGTGCGATCCGATGCATGGCAACACGATCAAATCGGCCACCGGCTACAAGACCCGGCCCTTTGACAGCGTGCTGCGCGAGGTGCGCGAGTTCTTCGCCATCCACAAAGCCGAAGGCACGATCCCCGGCGGCGTCCATTTCGAGATGACCGGCCAGGACGTGACCGAATGCACCGGCGGCGTGCGGGCCGTGTCCGAAGAGGACCTGTCGGACCGCTACCACACCGCTTGCGATCCGCGCCTGAACGCGTCGCAATCGCTGGAGCTGGCCTTCCTCGTCGCCGAAGAGCTGTCCGAGCGGCGCAGCGCGCTTGCCGCGGCCCGCGCCAGCTAAGCGGCGGTCAGAAAACACGTGAAGGGCAAATCCTTGTCACCAAGGGTTTGCCCAGCCTCATGGCGGGTTTTCAAGCGGGCGCGATGGTGCTAGGGGCGCGAGCAATATTCAACCCAAGGAGAGCCCCGATGGCCACCGAACGCACCCTGTCGATCATCAAGCCCGACGCCACCAAGCGCAACCTGACCGGCAAGATCAACGCCAAGTTTGAAGATGCCGGCCTGCGCATCGTCGCTCAGAAGCGCATCCACCTGAGCAAGGATCAGGCGGGCAAGTTCTACGCCGTCCACAAGGACCGCCCCTTCTTTGACGAACTGACCAACTTCATGGCTTCCGAGCCGGTGGTCGTGCAGGTTCTGGAAGGCGAAGGTGCCATTGCCAAGAACCGCGAAGTGATGGGCGCGACCAACCCGGCCGACGCCGCCGCTGGCACCATCCGCGCCGAGTTCGCGGAAAGCGTTGGCGAAAACTCCGTGCACGGCTCCGATGCTCCGGAAACCGCTGCGGAAGAGATCGCGTTCTTCTTCTCCGGTCTCGAACTGGTCGGCTAAGCCGCGCCATCGACACCGAGGATCAGGGGCCGCTTCGGAACACCGGAGCGGCCTTTTTCATGCGCGGCTCAGATCGCCGCAAAATCGGTGAACTGCACCGGCGCTTGGGGTTTTTGCGGTTTCGCCGGCTTTTGCGGCTTGTCGGACCGGGGGCTGCTCATGGTTTTTTCCTTTCGCCTCAGCACTCGTGAACAAGACCTAGGAACGATCCGGGCGAAATGTGGCATTTTCCGGGCAGGGCCTGCGCCTCCTAGGCGGAAAGGTGCCAAGCTGTGGCTTTTTGCACAAAATGCGGCTCAGTCTCCGCCGGGCGCGGTCAGGCGGTAAGCCCAAAGCCCCACATATTCCCGCAACGCGGTGTCGAGCTTCGCCAGCCCGTCGATGAGCCCCCAGGACAGACCACCCTGCCCCGGCACGCTACTGCGAAAATCCACCGGATAGGCGATCATCTCGGGCCATCCCGCGCGGGCAAAGCTCTCCATAGCGCGGGGCATGTGGAAGGCGCTCGTCACCAGCACCCAGGTCTCTCCGTCCTTAGGCGCCGCGAGGGGGAGCGCGCGCGCCGCGTTCTCCCGCGTGTTGCGGGCCTTCGGCTCAAGGATCAGACGATCCGAAGACAGGCCAAGCCCCGTGAGAATCCGCCCCATGCCCTCGGCATCGGGGGTCAGGCTCTCGCCCTCGGGATCGCGCAGCGTGGCCACGCCGCCGGTAAAGATGACTTTTGCATTGGGGAACCGCCGCGCGAGCGTCAGCCCCTCGGTGAGCCGTTCGGCGGCATCGGACAAGGGCACCTGCCCCCAATGCGCCGCATCCTCTCCGCTGTTTGAAAACCCTAGGATCACAATCCCGTCGACGCGTGTCAGATCAGGGTTGCGCGGGTGGCGCAGCTCCAGCGGCCGCAGCGCAAGATCCCCAAGCGGGAGCACCGCAATCGCAAGCATCGCGGCAAGGGTCACCAGCACCATCCGCCGCCCGGCCCGCACATGCCCCCGCATCAGGGCCACAGCGGCGAAGGCCAGCCCCGCGATCAACCATGTGCCCGGCTGGATCAGTGCCCAGACCAGTTTGGAGGCAATGAAGAAACCCGTGCTGCTCATGGCGGCCCTCCTTTGGCAGGTTCCCGATGACGCCAAGCCATCGACGCCCCTCTCGCAGCCCTGTTACTGCCCCGAAGATACGCGGGTGTGAAGCGCGCGCAGGTCCGGGGCGGCTTGCGCCCGTTCCACATTCGCGGCGATAGTCTTCGGATCGACTCGGACCAAGGGGGGCACAGGTGGACGCACAGGATCAGAGCATACCGCTTTCGGCGGCGCCCGAGCGCACGCAACGCTTTGTCTTTGCTCTGCTTCCGCAGTTCTCCATGCTGTCCTTCAGCGGTGCGGTCGAGGCGCTGCGCATCGCCAACCGCATGGCCGGGCGCCCACTCTATGAATGGCTCCTGACGGGCGAAGGGACTGCGGTCGAGTGCTCCGCCGGGATTGCCTTTCCGTTGGACGCGCCGCTCCCGGAGCTGGCGCGCGACGACATTTTGGTCCTGTGCGGCGGGATGGAAGTGCATGCTGCAACGTCGAAGCCGCTGCTGAACTGGCTGCGCCGGGAGGCCCGACGCGGAATCGCCATCGCCGGGCTGTGCACCGCCAGCTATGTGCTCGCACGCGCGGGCCTTCTGGACGACCGCCGTGCGACCATCCACTGGGAGAACCACGACAGCTTCCTGGAGGAATTCGCCGAGGTCGATCTGACGAAATCTGTCTTTGTCGTCGATGGCACCCGCATGACCACCGCCGGGGGCACCGCCTCTATCGACCTGATGTTGAAACTGATTGCGGACCATTGGGGCGAGGATCTGGCCAACGCGGTGGCCGATCAGATGATCTACAGCACGATCCGCACCGATCAGGACACGCAGCGCCTGTCGATCCCGACCCGGATCGGCGTGCGCCACCCGAAGCTGTCCCAGGTCATCCAGGAGATGGAAAGCAATATCGAAGAGCCGGTCAGCCCGTCGCTGCTGGCGGCGCAGGCGGGCATGTCCACGCGCCAGTTGGAGCGGCTGTTCCGCCGCTACCTGAACCGCTCGCCCAAGCGGTATTATATGGAGCTGCGTCTGGCCAAGGCCCGCAACCTCTTGATGCAGACCGATATGAGCGTGATCAATGTGGCCCTGGCCTGCGGCTTCACCTCTCCGTCGCATTTCTCGAAATGCTATCGGGGGCATTACCAGATCACCCCCTATCGCGAACGCGGCAGTCAGAGCGCCAAGTCCTGAGCCCTAGGCACCGATCTGGTCCCGGATCCGGATCAGCGCAGCGCAGAACGGCTCTGGATCGAGCGGCGCAATTGCCTCTATGACCGCCTGCTCGACCGGCGCGACACACGCGCAGGCTTGCTCCACCACGTCCCGCCCGGCTGGGGTCAAGCGGCTGATCAACCGACGCCCGCCCTTGGGATCGGGCTTGCGTTCAATAAGACCTGCGCTTTCGAGCCTGGCGAGGATGGACTGCATGGATTGTGCGGTGACAAACCCCGCGCGGGCCAGATCGGCGTTGGAATCGCCGGGGTGCCGCGACAGGTGTTCGATCACCTTGAACTGCGCGAGGGTCAGGTTGCACGGCCCAAGCGCATTTTCCATCTCGGCCCGGATCGCAAGCTGCGCTTCCTTCACAAGATGGCCCACCCGTGGGGATCGGTTTTCAGTCTCCTCACCTTGCATATCAGTATCCTTATATCATATAAGCTTCCTGACATTACCGATCATCGATTCGAAAGGAAAGCCGCCATGACCCTCGACACCAAACGTCGTCTTCTGACCTCGCTCATGATGGCCGCGACAATTGCGAGCGCGCTCACCGGGCTCTTTTCCGGGCTGGCCACCGGGTTCGGCGCGGGCTGGCTCCCGGCATGGGGCCAAAATTTCCTGATCGCCTGGCCCAGTGCCTTTGTCATCTCGGTTCTGGCCGGTCCGGTATTGCAGCGGATCGCTGCGCGGGTGCTGGGCGCGCAGGCCGCGCCGCACTGACGCGCTCCGGCCAGCAGCAGGCGGCGCAGATCGGCCCTTCCCATTGGGCAAGCGGGTCTCTAGGCTCCGCGCACCAACAGAACCTTTGGGAGGTTACTCGAATGAAAAAACTGCTGCTAGCCACCACGGCCACCCTTCTGACCACCGCCGCCACCGCCGATGAGGTGAAGATGGGCGTCGTGCTGGGCTTCACCGGCCCGATCGAATCCCTGACCCCCGCCATCGCGGGCGGCGCGGAGCTGGCGATGAGCGAAGTCTCCGAGAGCGGCAAGCTGCTGGATGGCAAGACCGTCACCCCCGTGCGCGGCGACAGCACCTGTGTGGACGCGGCGGCCGCCACCTCCGTGGCCGAGCGGGTCATCACCGGTGACGGCGTGTCCGGCTTTGTCGGCGCGGCCTGCTCTGGCGTGACCGGCGCGATCCTGGCGAATGTGGCCATGCCGAACGGTATGGTGATGATTTCGCCGTCCGCCACGTCGCCGGCGCTCTCCGAAGCCGATGATAACGGCCTGTTCTTCCGCACCGCCCCGTCGGATGCACGCCAGTCGGTCGTCATGTCCGAGATCCTGCGCGAAAACGGTGTCGAAGAGATCGCCATCACCTACACCAACAATGACTACGGCAAGGGTCTTGCCGACAGCCTGAAAGCCTCCTTCGAAGAAGCGGGTGGCACCGTGACCATCGTCGCCGCGCATGAAGACGGCAAGGCCGACTACTCCGCCGAAGTGGGGGCTCTGGCCGCTGCGGGCGGTGAGGTTCTGGTCGTCGCGGGCTACGTGGATCAGGGCGGCTCCGGCATCGTGCGCGCGGCGCTCGATCAGGGTGCGTTCGACACGTTCCACTTCCCCGACGGGATGCTGTCGGACACGCTGACCGCCAATTTCGGTGACGAAATCGAAGGCTCGCGTGGGCAGAACGCCGCCGCCAAGGGCGATGGCGCGGACATGTTCGCAGCGCTTGCTGGCGACGCGTTCGATCCCACCGGCCCCTACGCGGGGGAAGCCTATGACGCCGCCGCGCTGATCATGCTGGCCATGCAGGCTGCGGGTTCCACCGCACCGGGCGACTACAAGGACCACGTCATGAGCGTGGCCAACGCGCCGGGCGAAGTGATCCTGCCAGGCCAGCTGGGCAAGGCGCTTGAGCTGCTCGCGGCGGGCGAAGAGATCAACTACGAAGGCGTCACCGCCATCGAAATGATCGAGCCGGGCGAAAGCGCCGGCACCTTCCGCGAGATCGTGATCGAGGGCGGCGAGATCACCACCGTCGGCTATCGCTGATCACGCAAAAAAAGGCGGCGCGGGGGTTTCCCGCGCCGTTTTTGCAGGGTAATCCCTGCTCCCCAAGAAAAACACGTCCGACAGGGGACAGCGATATGATCAAGGTCGAAGGGCTGGTGAAGTCCTTTGGCGGCTTTCGAGCCGTCGATGGCGCCTCGCTTGAGATTGCCGAGGGCACGATAACCGGGCTGATTGGCCCCAATGGCGCGGGCAAGACCACGCTGTTCAACGTCGTCGCCGGGCGCCTGCCCCCGACTGAAGGCCGGGTCTACATGGACGGTGAGGAGATCACCGGGCTCGCGCCCCATGTGCTGTTCCACAAGGGGCTGCTGCGCACGTTCCAGATCGCCCATGAGTTTTCCTCCATGACCGTGCGCGAGAACCTGATGATGGTCCCCGGCGGTCAGACCGGAGAGACGCTCTGGAACGCCTGGTTCAAGCGCGGCCAGATCGCCCGCGAGGACCGTCTTCTGGCCGAAAAGGCCGATGAGGTGCTCGATTTCCTGACGATCTATCATCTGGCGGATGAGAAGGCCGGGAACCTGTCCGGCGGACAAAAGAAACTGCTGGAGCTGGGCCGCACGATGATGGTGGACGCCAAGATCGTGTTTCTCGACGAGGTCGGCGCCGGTGTGAACCGGACCTTGCTGAACACAATCGGTGACGCGATCCAGCGGCTGAACCAGGAACGCGGCTACACGTTCTGCATGATCGAGCACGACATGGAGTTCATCAAACGGCTCTGCGATCCGGTGATCGTCATGGCCGAAGGGCACGTTCTGGCCGAAGGCTCCGCCGCCGAGATCATGCAAAACGAGGCCGTGATCGAAGCTTATCTGGGCCGTGGCCTCAAGAACAAGGATATGGTGGGAGCATGAGCAACGCCTATCAGGACGATCGCGGCAACAACGACCGCTCGATCACCAAGGCCGGGCACCGCGCCGAGATCGACCCGACCCGCCAGTCGGGCAGCGCAGATTACATCGGCGGCAGCGGCGCCTTCCTGCGCGGCGAGAAGATGTCCGGCGGCTATGGCAAGGGCCCCAATATCCTCAACGACTGCTCGATCAGCGTCGATCAGGGTGAAATCGCGGTGATCGTCGGCCCCAACGGCGCGGGCAAATCCACCGCCATGAAGGCCCTGTTCGGCATGCTCGATCTGCGCGGCGGGATGGTGATCCTTGACGGCGAAGAGATCAGCGAGCTGACCCCGCAGGACCGCGTGCGCAAAGGCATGGGGTTCGTGCCGCAGGTGAACAACATCTTCACGTCGATGACCGTGGAGGAGAACCTGGAAATGGGGGCCTTCATCCGCGAGGACGACATCAAGGCCACGATGGAGCAGGTCTATGAGCTGTTCCCGATCCTCAAGGATAAACGCCACCAAGCCGCCGGAGAGCTGTCGGGCGGGCAGCGCCAGCAGGTCGCCGTGGGGCGCGCTCTGATGACCCAGCCCAAGGTCCTGATGCTGGACGAACCCACGGCAGGGGTGTCTCCCATCGTGATGGATGAGTTGTTCGACCGCATTATCGAAGTGTCGCGGACCGGGCTGCCGGTGCTGATGGTGGAACAGAATGCCCAACAGGCGATGGCCATTGCCGACAAGGCCTATGTGCTGGTGCAGGGGGCGAACGCCCATACCGGCACCGGCGCCGAGCTGATGGCCGATGACGAGGTGCGCCGCACCTTCCTGGGAGGGTGAGCATGGGGTTCCCGATGACGACAAAGGTCGCTGGCGCGGCGCTCCTCCTGTGGATCGGCGGCGGTGCGGTGGCGCAGGACGGCAAAGGCTGGGTCCTTTATCCCCCGGTCGAGACCGAGACCACCAAATTCACCTGCCGTTTCGACCTGGAATGCATCGACGCCGAGCCGTGCGCACAGACCACCTATGAAGCGGATCTGGACGTCAGCAAGGCGGTCCAGGCCGGGCGCATGATGGCATGGGCCGGAGAAGCGGTCCTGAGCGACATGAATGGTGAAACCCAGTTCATACTCAACACGTGGGACGACGACGCGCTCGTCGTGATCTCTGCCCGCGAAGGCGCGCCGCATCTCCTGACGCGCGCTGCCGATGGCGCGACCCGCTACAGCCTGCACATGCCCGCTGTGCCCATGGCGATCACCTATCTGGGCATCTGTGAGGAGATCGAGTGATGGATATCCTGAACGCTATGGTCGCCCTGGCCAATTTCGTCATCATCCCCGCCACCGCTTACGGTGCGCAGCTTGCGCTTGGGGCGCTTGGGGTGACCCTGATCTACGGCATCTTGCGGTTCTCGAACTTCGCCCATGGCGACACGATGGCCTTTGGCACCATGGTCACGGTGCTGGCGACCTGGGGCCTGCAAGCGGCCGGGGTCAGCTTTGGCCCCCTGCCCACGGCGCTGCTGGCGCTGCCCATCGGCATCCTGGGCGCGGTCGGGCTGGTTCTGCTGACGGACAAGGTGGTCTATCGGTTCTACCGGGCGCAACGGGTCGTACCGGTGATCCTCGTCATCGTGTCGATGGGGGTCATGTTCGTCTATAATGGCGTTGTGCGCATTATCATCGGCCCGGACGATCAGCGCTTCGCGGATGGAGAGCGTTTCATCATTTCGGCCCGCACCTTCAAGGAGATGACCGGCCTGCGCGAAGGGCTCGCGTTCAAGACCACGCAAGGGATCACCATTGTCACCGCCGTGATCGTCGTGGCCCTGCTGTTTTGGTTCCTGAACCGCACCCGCACCGGAAAATCCATGCGCGCCTATTCGGACAACGAAGACCTGGCGCTGCTCTCGGGCATCAACCCCGAACGGGTCGTGCTGGTCACCTGGATCATCGTGGCGGCGCTCGCGACCATTGCCGGGGTGCTTTACGGGCTCGACAAGAGCTTCAAGCCCTTCACCTATTTCCAGCTTCTGCTGCCGATCTTCGCCTCTGCGATTGTCGGGGGGCTGGGCTCTCCGTTGGGGGCCATCACCGGGGGGTTCGTGATCGCCTTTTCGGAGGTGACGATCACCTATGCGTGGAAAAAGGTTCTGGGCTATGCCCTGCCCGACAGTCTCGCCCCGGACGGGCTCGTGCAGCTTTTGTCCACCGATTACAAATTCGCGGTGAGCTTCGTCATCCTCATCATCGTCTTGCTGTTTAGGCCCACCGGCCTGTTCAAGGGGAAAGCACTATGAGCGCCTCTGCCCGTTCCGTCCTGCTCTTCAGTCTCGTCGCGGTCCTGTTCCTGCTCGAAGGGACAACGAATTTCTGGTTCTTCTCGGGGTCGTGGAACGCGTCCCTGTCGATCCTGAACATGGCGCTGATCTCGGCCATCATGGCGCTTGGCGTGAACCTGCAATGGGGGTTTGCAGGGCTGTTCAATATCGGCGTGATGGGCTTTGTCGCGCTTGGCGGGCTGGCGGTGGTGCTGACCTCTGCCGCGCCGGTGGGTGAGGCCTGGGCCGCGGGCGGCCCCCGCATTCTGGCCGGGCTTGCCATCGGAGTCGGCGTGATAGCCGCCGCCGTGATCGCCGCCAAGCGGCTCAGCGGCAAGGCCCGCAGCCTTGGCATTCTGGCGATCCTGATTGGCGGCTTTTTCCTCTATCGCGGCGTGTTCGATCCGGGCGTCGAAGCAGTCGAATCCGTGAACCCGGCGCTGTCGGGCTATCTGGGCGGGCTGGGCTTGCCGGTTCTGCTGTCCTGGCCGGTCGGTGCGCTGCTGGCCGCCGGAGCGGCCTGGGTGATCGGCAAGACGGCTTTGGGGCTGCGGTCCGACTATCTGGCGATTGCCACGCTCGGCATCGCGGAGATCGTCATTGCGATCATGAAGAACGAAGACTGGCTGTCGCGCGGCGTGAAGAACGTGATCGGCCTGCCCCGCCCCGTGCCCTACGAGATTGACCTTCAGGCCGATCCCGCCTTTGTGGAGCGCGCCGCCGGGTTCGGGCTGGAGGCCACCGAGGCCTCCACCCTCTTCGTGAAGCTCAACTACACGCTGCTCTTCACCGTTGTTCTGGTGCTGCTGCTGGTGCTGGCGCAGCTCGCGCTCAAGAGCCCCTGGGGCCGCATGATGCGCGCGATCCGCGACAATGAAGACGCAGCTGAAGCGATGGGCAAGGACGTCACCGGGCGCCATCTTCAGATCTTCATCCTGGGCTCCGCCATCTGCGGGATCGCGGGCGCGATGATGACGACGCTGGACAGCCAGCTTGTGCCCTCCTCCTATCAGCCGCTGCGCTTCACCTTCCTGATCTGGGTGATGGTGATCGTGGGCGGATCCGGGAACAACCTGGGCTCGGTGCTGGGCGGGTTCCTGATCTGGTTCCTCTGGGTCCAGGTCGAACCGATCGGGCTGTCGATCATGCAGGGCGTGACCGCGGGCATGGCTGAAGGATCGTGGCTGAAGGAGCATCTCATGGATTCGGTTGCGCATATGCGGCTGCTGACCATGGGGGTTGTGCTTCTGGTGGTGCTGCGCTTCGCCCCGCGTGGGTTGCTGCCTGAGCGGTGAGGACTGGGGCTCTGCCCCAGACCCCGAGATATTTGGACAAATAAGAAGGGAGGGCCGGGTGAGCCCTCCCTGTTCGTTGTGGGGGAGGTCGCCCGTCAGTCGGCCAGCTTGCGCAGCCTTGCGAACAGGCTGGACGTGTCCCAACGGCCGCCGCCCATGGCCTGCACATCCTTGTAGAACTGATCGACCAGAGCGGTGACCGGCAGGCTCGCGCCCAGCTCATCAGCCGCGTCCAGACAGATGCCGAGATCCTTGCGCATCCAGTCGACGGCGAAGCCGTGATCGAAATCTCCGTCCAGCATGGTCTTATAGCGGTTCGCCATCTGCCAGCTTCCAGCCGCGCCCTGGGAGATCACCTCAACCACGGCGGAACCGTCCAGCCCGGCTTTCTCGGAGAAATGCAGCGCCTCAGACAGGCCCTGCACGAGGCCCGCGATGGCGATCTGGTTGCACATCTTGGTCATTTGCCCGGCGCCGCTGTCCCCGAGGCGGCGGCAGATTTTGGCGTAGGCCTCGATGACCGGCTCGGCGCTTGCATAGGCGGGCTCATCGCCGCCGCACATCACCGACAATGCGCCATTTTCCGCGCCCGCCTGGCCGCCCGAGACAGGCGCATCCACGAAGGAGATGCCGCGCTCTTTCGCGGCGGCGTAAAGCTCGCGCGTGACCTGCGCCGACACGGTCGTGTGATCGACGAAGATCGCGCCTGGCTCCATCCCTGCGAAGGCCCCATCCGATCCAAGGCACACGGCGCGCAGATCATCGTCATTGCCCACGCAGGCCATGACGAATTCGGCCCCGCGCGCGGCTTCCAGCGGGGTCTCGGCCATGGTGCAGCCATGCTGTTTGACCCATTTGCGCGCCTTGTCGGCGGTGCGGTTATAGACGGTGACCTCGTGGCCTGCGGCTTCAAGATGGCCCGCCATCGGATAGCCCATCACGCCCAATCCCAGAAATGCGACTTTCGCCATTGCGGCTCCTTGCTGTCTTGCGTTGCTTGTCAAACCCTTGGTCGGAGCCTACCTTCACGCCGCCGCAACCCACAAGAGGCCCCCTGCCCCATGCCGACCCTGTTTCGCTGGCTGTTCCGTATTGCCGCCGGGTTGGTGGCGCTCACCACCCTGACGATCCTGCTGATCTATTGGTTCGCGGCGCGGTCGCTGCCGGACTATGACGCGACGCAAGAGGTTTCCGGGATATCGGCCCCCGTCGAAATCGTGCGCGACAATGCCAACGTCCCGCATATCTTCGGAGAGACCGACGAGGACGTGTTCTTTGGCCTGGGCTATGCCCATGCACAGGACCGGATGTGGCAGATGACCTTCATGCGCCGTGCGGTGCAGGGCCGGCTGTCCGAACTGTTTGGCACCGACACGCTGCAAACCGACGTCCTGCTTCGGCGGCTGGATCTCTACACCGCCGCGCGTGAAAGCCTGGACGACCAGTCCCCCGCCACCCGCGCCGCCCTGACCGCCTATGCCGCCGGGGTCAACGCCTGGCTGGAAGAGGTGCGCGATGGCGCAAAGGGGCGCGGAGCGCCCGAGATGTGGCTCTTCAACCACCCGATCGCCCCCTGGTCCGAGGCAGACAGCCTCGCCATTACCAAGCTGATGGCGTTGCAGCTCTCCTCGCATCTGGAAGAAGAAGTGCTGCGCGCGCGCCTGTCGCTGTATCTGGACGCCGATATCCGGCTTCAGGATCTGCTGCCCGACGCGCCGGGGCCCGGCATCGGCGCGCTGCCGCGCTATGCCGATCTGGTGCCCGGCGTGCCGCGCTACATGGCGAACACGCGTCCGCCCTTCTCGCCGCTCTCTCCGGTCAAACCGCGCGCGCTTGCGGGGGCCTCGAACGCCTGGGCCGCGGATGCGAGCCGCTCGACGTCGGGATCGACCCTTCTGGCGAGCGATCCGCATCTGGGCTTCACCGCCCCCACCATCTGGTATCTGGCGCGGCTAGAGCTGTCTTCGGGCGGGGTCATCGGAGGCACGGTGCCCGGGATCCCGGCTGTGCTGATCGGGCGCAACGCCGCGCTCGGCTGGGGGCTGACGACCGCCTATATGGACGATCAGGATCTCTACCTCGAAGAGGTCAATTCCGAAGACGCCACGCTTTACCGCACCCAGGACGGCTGGGCCCCCTTCCGCACCCGCGACAGCATTGTCACGGTCAAGGATGCCCCCGCCGTCACCGTGAAACTGCAATGGACGGAAAACGGCCCGGTGCTGGGGGATGAGGATTTCGATCTGGGCACGATCCGCAAGCCGGGGCATGTTGTGTCCCTGGCCTGGCCCGCCACGCGCGGAGACGACACGTCGCTGACGGCGGCCATGGACATCATGCGCGCCCAGACCGTGCAAGAGGCCCTGCGGGCCGCCGAAAACTACGTCACCCCGGCCCAGAACATCACGCTGGCGGATCGCAACCACATTGCCATCGCCACCATCGGTGCGATGCCCAAACGCGACCCTCAGCACCAAAGCCAGGGCCGTCTGCCCACCTTTGGCTATATCGAGCGCAACCGCTGGCAGGGATATTTCCCGTTCGCAGAGAACCCCGTTTTCGTGGACCCGGAAGGCGGCATCCTGGGCAACACCAACAACAAGCTGGTGAACCGCCCCTTCCCGCGCCATGTCTCGTTCCACTATGGCGACACGCAGCGCGTGCACCGCTGGCGCAAGCTGATGCAGGAGCGCGAGGTCCACACCCGCGAGAGCTTCATCTCCGCCCAGCTCGACACAGTCAGCTTTACCGCCCGCGTGCTGCTGCCTCTGATCGGCGCCGATCTGTGGTTTACCGGCGATCCGGCGCCCAAAGGCACGCCCGAACGCCGCCGCCAGATCGCGCTTGAGCTGCTTGCGGACTGGAACGGAGAGATGAACGAACATCTGCCCGAGCCGATGATCTATGCCTACTGGCTCCGCGCCCTTCAAAACCGGCTGATCCGGGACGATCTGGGCCCGCTGGCGGATGAGTTCACCCATGTTGAGCCGCTCTTCATTGAGCGGGTGTTCCGCAACTACAACGGCGCGGGCGCGTGGTGCGATGTCCGGCAATCGGCTCCAGTGGAAACCTGCGCGCAGATCGCCAAGGTCGCGCTTGACGATGCGCTTGTCGAGATCGCGGAGGATTGGGGCACCTCTCTCGAAAGCCTCCGCTGGGGCGATGCCCACCAGGCCACCCATGATCACCCGGTGCTGGGCGATGTGCCGATCCTGAGCTGGATCGTGAACATCCGCCAAAGCACCTCGGGTGGGGACAACACGCTTTTGCGCGGGCGCACCGAAGGCGGCGAAGGCCCGCAGGCGTTCCTGAATGTCCACGGCGCGGGCTATCGCGGGGTCTATGATTTCGCGGACCCTGAGGCGTCGGTGTTCATCATCTCGACCGGGCAGTCCGGGCACCCGCTCTCGCGGCATTATGACGATCTGGGCACGCTCTGGCGCCGGGGCGAATATCTTCAGATGTCGTTGGACCCGGCTCTGGCCCGCGCGGCCGCTGTGGGGATCACCCATCTGGAACCAGCCGCACCATGAGCACCCTGAAGCAAGACCTGCGCATCCTCTATGAGGGGGACACGCCCCGCGCGCACCGCTTCCGCTACGGGGTGCTGGTGTTCGATGTGACAACGATCGCCTTCGTGATCGTCACCTCGTTCTTCCCGCACACCCCGCTGATCGAATTGATCGACGCGTTGTTCGGCGTGGTGATCCTGACGGATTTCCTGATCCGGCTCTGGCTGACCCCGGAAAAGGGCGAGCTGCTCACCCGCATGAGCACCTGGACCGACGCGCTTGCTGTTGCGTCGTTTCTGGCACCCGTGGCCGGTGAAGGGCTTGGTTTCCTGCGGATCCTGCGCACGCTGAGATTGCTGCAGACCTATCACATGATGGAGCGCCTTAGGCAGGATTTCCGCTGGTTCCGCGAACACGAAGACATCGTGCTGGCCACGGTCAACCTGTCGGTCTTCCTCTTTGTGATGACCGGGCTGATCTACGCCCTGCAAGAGGCCAGCAACCCGCAGATCAACAACTACGCGGACGCGCTCTATTTCACGATCACGACCCTGACCACCACTGGATTCGGAGACATCACGCTCACCGGTTCAGGCGGGCGGATGCTGTCGGTCTTTGTCATGATCTTCGGGGTCACGCTGTTCTTGCGGCTGCTTCAGGTGCTGTTCCGCCCGCCCAAGGTGCGCCAGGAATGCCAGACCTGCGGATTGGTGCTGCATGATGCCGACGCGGTGCACTGCAAGCATTGCGGCACCACGATCCACATCCGCACCGAAGGTGACGTCTAGCCGCGTTCTTTCCAGCGGACCATCTGCCGCAGCACACCATGCAGCATCTGCACATCGGCACGGGTCAGGGGCATCCGGCTCCAAAGATTGCGCAGGTTGATCCGCATCCCTTCGGCCTTGGTTTCGGGGAAAAAGAACCCCGCCGCGTCCATGCGCTCCTCATAGTGCCGCGCAAGGGCCTCGACCTCCGCCTGGCTGGCGGTCTCGCTCTCTCCGGTCACGGCGGTCTGCACGCCGTCCCCGGCCACCTGGCGCCATTCATAAGCGGTCAGCAGCACGCATTGCGCCAGGTTCAGGGACGGAAACGCCGGGTTCACCGGCACCGACACAACGGTATTGGCAAGGGCAAGCTCGCTGTTTTCCAGCCCCGTGCGCTCTGCGCCGAACATGACGGCCACGCGCTCCCCCCGCGCGATGCGCGCCTGCGCGTCGGCCATCGCCTCCGCCGGGGTCATCACCGGCATGGTCAGCTCTCGGGGACGCGCGGTGGTGGCGTAGACATGGGCGCAATCGGCGACCGCCTCCGCCAGATCGCCGTAATGCACCGCCCCGTCCAACACCCGCCCGGCGCCGCTGGCCAGAGCGACAGCGCGCTCATTGGGCCAGCCGTCGCGCGCCGCCACGACCCGCATCCGGTCGAGCCCGAAATTCCACATCGCCCGCGCCGCCGCGCCGATATTCTCACCCATCTGCGGGCGCACCAGGATGAAGGCAGGATCAACGGACATGGGGAAAGCTCCTCTCAGCGACCCGCAGCTGGTATCGCGCCCCGCCCGTCCCTTCAAGCACAGCGCCAGTGGTTCCATGGGATCAGCCCCGATGGTCAAAGCCCGCTGCGCGCGCTATAGACCGCCGGACCCGATCTGAAAGGCCGCACTTCATGACCGACACGATCCCCCAGATCACGCTCATCACCCCGGCGGAGCCCGCAACCGACACGCTCTGCACCCGGCTCGCCGCCGCGCTCGATGCGGTGCCCGTGGCCTGCCTGCGCCTGCGCCAGTCCAGCCAGGATCCGGCCGTGATCGCGCGCAGCGCCGATCTGATCCGCCCGCTGGCCCATGAGCGCGACATCGCGCTTGTCATCGACACCCACACACGGCTCGCCGCCTCGCTGGGGCTTGACGGTGTGCACCTGCTGGACGGCGCCCGCTCCGTCGCTGCCGCCCGCAAGGAGCTGGGCGAGGACGCCATCGTCGGCGCCTTTTGCGAGGCCTCCACCCATGATGGCATGAGTGCCGGAGAACGCGGCGCCGATTACGTGACCTTCGGTCCCGTCACCGATCAAGGGCTGGGCAGCGGCACTCTGGCCGAGCCGGACCTCTTCGCCTGGTGGAGCCAGATGATCGAGCTGCCCGTCGTGGCCGAAGGTGGGCTCACCCCGGATGCGATCCGAGCGCTCGCCCCGGTTACCGATTTCTTCGCCATCGGAGACGAGATCTGGCACGCCGAAGACCCCGCCCGCGCCCTGCAGGATCTGCATGCGCTGATCCGCGAGGCCGCCCAATGACCCAGGCCTTCACCACCATGCTGGGCATCGGCCACCTGCGCCCTGCCCCCGGCACCTGGGGATCTGTGGCGGCGGTGCTGATCGCCTATGGGCTCCACATTGTCGTGGGCCCCGTTGGGATTGCCATCGCGCTCGCTGTAACGATCGCTTTTTCCCCGCGCGCAATCGCGGCCCATATCAATGCCACCGGCCACAAGGACCCGTCCGAAGTCGTGATCGACGAAGCCGCCGGTCAGTGGCTGGCCCTGCTGCCGGTCTCCATCGGGGCCTGGCATGTGGGCGCGCCTGCCATGGCACTCTGGCCGGGCTGGGTGTCGGCCTTCGTGCTGTTTCGACTGTTCGACATCTGGAAGCCCTGGTTGGTCGGCCGCGCCGATGCCAAGGGCACCGCTTGGGGCGTTCTTGAGGACGATCTGTGGGCCGGTCTCTTCGCGGCGCTCGGCACCGTGGCGCTTGCCGCCCTGTCCCACGGGGTCCTGATGCGATGACGCAGGCGCTGCTGGAGGCCGCACGCGTACAAGGGGTCAAGCTCGCCTGCGCCGAAAGCTGCACCGGCGGCCTGCTCGCTGCGGCCCTGACGGAACTGCCCGGCAGCTCTGACATGTTTGACCGGGGCGTTGTGACCTACTCCAACGCCGCCAAGCAGGACCTTCTGGGGGTGAGCCACGCGACCCTCGCCGCCCATGGCGCTGTCTCGGAAGAGGTCGCGCGCGAGATGGCGCAGGGCATGCTCACCCGCAGCGCCGCGCAGATCGCCGTGTCGATCACTGGCATCGCCGGCCCCGGCGGGTCCGAGCACAAGCCCGAAGGACGGGTCTGCTTTGGGCTCGCCACGGCGGATGGCACCACCGCCCATACGGTGGAGTATGGCGCCCTCGGCCGTGCCCAGGTTCGCGCGGCAGCCCAAGACCATGCGCTTCGCATTCTGGCCGCGGCGCTCGGCGCGTGAAAATCGGCTTCCTGCATACCGCCGCGCTGCACGAAGCCACTTTTGAGCGATTGCTGACCCAAGCCGCGCCGCAGGCGCAGGCCCGGCACCACACCGATCCGCAGCTTCTGGCACAGGCGCAAAGCGGCGCCCGACCCGATCTCGCTCCGGCGCTCAAGGCGCTCAGTGACTGCAACGCCGTGCTGTGCACCTGCTCAACCCTTGGCCCTCTGGCCGAGGCCGCAGGTATGGTCCGCATCGACCGGCCCCTCGCCCAAGCCGCCGCACAGCGCACCCGCCCGCTGATTGCCTACTGCGTCGAGAGCACCCGCGCGCCCACGCAGGCCCTGATGGACGAGGAAGGCGCGCGCGCCGATTACCGGCTCTGCCCCGGCTGGGACGCCTTCCTGAGCGGCGATACCGCCGCCTACGCCGCAGCCATCGCCACGGACATCAGGGCGGCGCTGAGCGCGCATGACGCAATCATCCTGGCTCAGGCCTCCATGGCCTTGGCCGCGCCTCTGCTGGCCTCAACCGGGCTGCCGGTGCTCACGTCTCCGCCGCTGGCGATCCGCGCCGTGCTGCGCGCCGCGCAGTGACGCACAAAGCGGCACCGCCCCCAAAACATGCCTAAAAAACTGGCATGCTCTGTCTGGCCCGTTTTTTAAGCACCCCGCCCGCAAGGTGATGCTTTTCGCAGCGCCCCTGATGCGTTTCCTGCCCGCGACACGCAACAAGGGGAGCCCCATGCCCGCCACCATCTCAGGCGCCGATACCGCCTTTATCATCACCGCCACCGCGCTCGTTCTGCTGATGACGCTGCCCGGTCTGGCCCTGTTCTACGGCGGGCTCGTGCGGGCCCGGAACGTGCTTTCGGTCTTCATGCAGTGCTTTGCCATCGCCTGCCTGATGAGCGTGCTGTGGCTCGCCATCGGCTACTCCATCGCCTTCGGAGACGGCGGCCCCTGGTGGGGTGGGCTGGACAAGGCATTTCTGAACGGCGTCACCGCAGGCAGCGTCTCCGGCACGATCCCCGAAGTGCTGTTCTTCGCGTTCCAGATGACCTTTGCCATCATCACCCCCGCCCTGATCGTCGGCGCCTATGTGGAACGGATCAGCTTTGGCTTCGTGCTCGTCTTCTCGGCACTGTGGATGGTGATCTGCTACGCGCCGGTCGCGCATTGGATCTGGGGCGGAGGCTTCCTGGCCGATGGCGGCATCTTCGGAGAGACCGGCGTAAAGGACTTCGCGGGCGGCATCGTCGTGCATGAAACCGCAGGCCTCGCCGCGCTCATGCTCGCCATCGTTCTGGGCCCGCGCAAGAACCGCCATACCCCCCCGCATCAGCCCGGCATGGTCTTCACCGGCGCCGCACTGCTCTGGGTGGGCTGGTTCGGCTTCAACGGCGGCTCGCAGCTCGCCGCCGATGGCGGCGCGGCGATGGCCCTGACCGTCACCCATATCTCCGCCGCCACCGCCTCTCTGTCCTGGGCCGCGTGGGAACGGATCAAATTCGGCAAGGCCAGCCTTGTCGGCATCGTCACCGGCACCATCGCAGGGCTTGCCTCGATCACCCCGGCCTCCGGCTTTGTCGGCCCGGTTGAAGCGCTCATCATCGGCGCCGTGGCCGGCATCTTGTGCCAGGAAGCCGTGATCCTGATCCGCGAGCGCATGGGCATCGACGACACGCTGGATGTCTTCGCCGTGCACGGCATCGGCGGCATCTTCGGCACAATCATGATCGCCGTCTTCGGCGCAGGCTCTTGGGCCGCACAGCTGGGCGGGCTGGCCGTCGTCGGCATCTGGACCGCCGTCACCACCGGCCTCATCATCTACGCCGTCAAAGCCGTGCTGCCGATCCGGGTGGACCTTGAGACCGAAACCAACGGGCTCGACCTGAGCGTCCACGGCGAGAACGCCTACCACATGAGCTCATGAAACAACGGGGGGGCGCCCGCATCGGCGCCCCTCTTCTTATTTGTGGCAAATACCTCGGGGGAGTCCCGCAGGGACGGGGGCAGAGCCCCCAAAGCCCTAACCGTACAGCGCGTTCGCCCGGGTTTCGAAGGCGCCCACGATCCGCCGCATGGCATCGTCAAAGAACATGCCCGCCGCGCCCTGCAGCAGCCGGTTCTTGAATTCGAAATCGACCGAAAACCTCACCTCGCAGCCCTGCGGATGATCGCCAAACATCCAGCGGCTCTCCATGTGCTTGAAGGGGCCGTCCACATAGGCGGTATCAATGCGCATCTCGTCGGGATACAGCCAGACCTTCGATCCGAACCGCTCGCGGAACACTTTGAACGACACCACCAGATCCGCGAGCATCTCCAGATGCCCGTCCTTTTCGGTGACAGACCGGATCCGGGCCGCCGCAGTCCAGGGCAGGAACTCAGGGTAACGCGCCACATCCGCGACCAGATCATACATCTGCTGCGGGCTGTAAGGCAGAACGCGGGTTTCGGCGTGTTTCGTCATGTCAGGCCTCCTGCCCCCATGTCCGACAGACGCCGCCAAATCGCAACCCCGCTTGAAGCCGCAACCCATGACGCCTAGCTTCGCCATATGCTTTGGTTTCTCCGAATGTCCCAATGGGCCCGCAACCCGCCTTCCATGAAGCGCGTGAAGTTCATGCTGGCCATTATCGCCATCGTCGCGCTGCTTGCGGGCTATGAGCATTTCTTCGGCTGGCCCGAGGCCCTAAGCACAACCCGCGCCCCGCGCGTCCCGCGACTTCCATAGGATTTTTCATGATCACGGTTCACCACCTCGAACGGTCCCGTTCGCTGCGCGTTGTCTGGCTGCTCGAAGAGCTGGGGCGCCCCTACCGCATCACCCCGCATCGGCGCGATCCCAAGACGCAGCTGGCCGGTCCCGAGCTCCGCGCCCTGCATCCGACCGGAACCGCGCCGCTGATCGAGGAGGACGGCCAGATCTTTGCCGAAACCGGCGCGATCTTTGAGCATCTTCTGGAAGGCCAAGACAGCCTGCTGCCCCCTGCGCAGCGCGCGCGCATCCGCTACTGGCTCCACCACGCCGAAGGCAGCGCGATGCCGCCGCTGGTGATGACGCTCGTCTTCGACAGTGCCGCAGAAAAGGCGCCGTGGTTTGTGCGCCCCCTCGCCCGCCAGATCGCCAAGGGCACCAAGGCCGCCTATCACGGTCCGCATTTGCAGCGGCTCACGGCATTTTGGGAAGACACGCTGGCGCAAAACGGCTGGTTCGGCGGGGCGGAGTTCTCGGCCGCCGATGTCATGATGTCCTTCCCCGTCGAAGCGGCGCAAAGCCGCGCCGATGTTGCGGCGCGCCCGGCCACGCGGGACTGGCTTGAGCGGATCCATGCCCGCCCGGCTTATCAGCGCGCTGTTGAACGGTGCCGGACGGCTCTGGGCGGCGAGTCCGTGTAAGTCTGCTTAGGGGGCGGGTTACTCTCGCCCCTGCATGAGCTTTGCGTAGACAAGCCGACTGACGATCACCCCGGCCAGAGCGATCACCACCGCCACGATCTGCCCGGTCATAGGATCTTCGATCCGGCCCATGACACCGAGCGCGATCACCGCCGCGCCCAGCATAATGGCAATGCGAATAAGCGCGGGCATCAGGCCTGTGCCAGCTTCTTGAGCCGCGCCGCGCGCAGCTGCGCGAAATCGTCCCCGGCGTGATAGCTTGAGCGGGTCAGCGGCGTGGCCGACACCATCAAGAAGCCCTTGCCATAGGCGGCTTTCTCATAGGAGGCGAACTCTTCGGGCGTGACGAACCGATCCACCGCGTGGTGCTTGGGCGTCGGCTGCAGATACTGACCGATGGTCAGAAAATCGATATCGGCGGCCCGCATGTCATCCATGACCTGCATGACGGATTGGCGATCCTCGCCCAGCCCCACCATGATCCCGGATTTGGTGAACATCGCCGGGTCCAGCTCTTTGACCCGCTGAAGCAGACGCAGCGAATGGAAATAGCGCGCGCCTGGGCGGACCGAAGGATAAAGCCCCGGCACCGTCTCCAGATTGTGGTTGAACACGTCGGGCCGCGCTTCGACCACGATTTCAAGGCTGCCCGGTTTCGATTTCAGGAAGTCCGGGGTGAGGATTTCAATCGTCGTGTCCGGGCACCGGTGCCGCACGGCGCGGATGGTCTGGGCAAAATGCTCGGCCCCGCCATCTTCGACATCGTCGCGGTCCACGGACGTGATGACCACATGAGATAGCCCCAGTTTCTGAACGGCATCGGCGACCCGCCCAGGTTCGAACACGTCCAGAGCGTTGGGCTTGCCGGTTGCGACATTGCAGAAGGTACAGCCACGCGTGCAGATCTCGCCCATGATCATCATGGTGGCGTGACCCTGGCTCCAGCATTCGCCCACATTGGGGCAGCCCGCCTCTTCGCAGACCGTGGAGAGCCCATGTTCGCGCATGATCTTGTGCGTCTCGCGATATCCATCGCCCACCGGCGCCTTGACGCGGATCCAGGACGGTTTGCGCAGGGGCGCATTGTCCGGGCGGTGCGCTTTCTCCGGATGGCGTTCGGATGGGATTTTCAGATCACGAGGGGCCATGGCGTTCTCCTTATCCTTATCACCTAAGACGGACAGCCGGACTTGTCCAATCGCTGCAATCAGAACCTGCGCACCGATGCAAGGCCGATCCGCACCCTGCGCAAGCCTCGCGAGGTGTGCCGTTGTCGAAAGTTCCCCTGACATGGAGCCGGGAAAACCTGCCAGATAGGCACATCTGCCCAGCGAAACGGGCTTTTGGAGACAGTGACATGACCAAGAAACTCGTAGCCGAGCTGATCGGCACTTTCATCCTGGTGTTTTTCGGCTGTGGTGCGGCCGTGTTCATGGGCGACGCCATTGGGCTGCACGGCATCGCCTGGGCCTTCGGCCTTTCTATCGTCGCGGCGGCCTATGGCCTGGGCGCCATTTCCGGCGCGCATCTGAACCCCGCCGTCAGTTTTGGGATGGTCGCCGCGGGCCGTATGTCCCCCGCCGATGCCGTGGCCTATAGCGTAGCGCAGATCGCAGGCGCCATCGCCGCCGCTGCGGTGATCCTCGTGATCGCCAATGGCTCTGCCGGGTATGATCTGGCCACCAATGGGCTGGGCCAGAACGGTTTTGGCGCGGGCTACTTGGGCGAATACAACCTCAGCGCCGCCTTGATCTTTGAATTCGTGGCGACCTTCATCTTCGTCACCGTGATCCTTGGCGCCACCCATGACAGCGCGCCTGCCGCCTTTGCCGGGCTCGCCATCGGCCTGACGCTGGCCGCAATCCATCTGGTCGGGATCAATGTGACCGGCGTCTCCGTGAACCCTGCCCGCTCGATCGGGCCGGCGCTGTTCGCGGGGGGCGCGGCGCTGAGCCAGCTTTGGGTGTTCATCGCAGCCCCGCTTGCTGGCGGCATTCTGGCCGGTGTGATCAATGCCGTGGGCCTGACGCGCGCGGACGACTGATGCGGCGCAACCGCTAAGGCAAAACAAGAAAGGGCGCCCTCACCGGCGCCCCGCTTCGGTATGATCGAGATAGTGCCGCGCCGCCGTCGGAAGCCAGGTCGGCCAGCCCGAGATGGGAGACCTAATTGTTTCCATATTTGAGACGAAATGCACCATAAGGCCCTGAACTCCCGCAGTTTACAGGTTAACTGTTTCCGTTTCGGCCATATTTGTTTCTAAATAATAAACAATAATTGCCACAGCGAACGATCACCCACCGTGACGCAACACCACTAGAGGTTGTGCTACCAATCTCCGGTCTGTCACATTCTGGGGATCAATCGTCATGCAGGACATCCACACCCGCCTTCGCGCTCTGCGCCGCCCACGCATCCTGATAGACGCTGCACGAACGGGGATGCCCGAGTTCCGCCGCGAGCGGCATCTGAAACGGTTGCTGATCCGGCCCAGCCTTCCGAGCCCCGCCGAATCCGTCATGATCCTGCTTGAGCTGGAGGCCGAACAGAACGCCAAGCGCAAAGCGGGGGATGCGAGCTACACCCCCCTGCGCCATCTTGACCTGATGATTGCGCTTCTGGCCGAAGCGAACGCTATGGGCGCCTAGCCGAAGGCGTCCTTCTCTTCGGCCTTCTTGCGCACCACGTAGTCCTTGAGCGACTCAAGAATGCCGGGATCAAGCGGCGGTGCTTCGAAATCACCGAGCATCTTCTGCACGCGGGCCTGCGCGATCATCTGGCTGTCGCGCGCGCCCTCTTCGTCCCACTGCTCGAACGGCTTGTAATCCAGCACGTCCGAGCGCCAGAAGGCTTCCTTGAACAGGGCCTGTGTATGCGCGCAGCCCAGGAAGTGCCCGCCCGGCCCGACCTCGCGGATCGCATCCATGGCCTGCCCAGCCTCATCGGTGTTGATCCCCCTGGCGAACTGGTGGATCGCACCCAGTTGGTCAGCATCCAACACGAATTTCTCGTAGGAGGACACCAGCCCCCCTTCGAGCCACCCCGCCGCGTGCAGCATGAAGTTCACACCCGACAGCAGCCCCATCTGGAGGCTGTTCGCGGTCTCATAGCCCGCCTGCGCATCCGGCAGCTTGGAGCCCGTGAACGCCCCGGCAGAGCGATAGGGCAAGCCCAGACGCCGCGCCAACTGCCCGGCGCCATAGGTCACCTGGCTGGCCTCGGGCGTGCCGAAGGTGGGGGCGCCGCTGTTCATGTCGATCGAGGTCACGAAGGTGCCGAAAATCACCGGCGCGCCGGGCCGGACCAGTTGGCTGTAGGCCACGCCCGCCAGCACTTCCGCCAGAACCTGCGTCAACGTGCCCGCCACCGTCACCGGCGCCATGGCACCCCCGACGATGAAGGGGGACACGATGCAGGCCTGCATCGACGCCGCGTAGGTTTCAAGCGCGCCGACCATGATCGGATCAAAGGTCAGGGGCGAGTTGATATTGATGAGCGAGGTCATCACCGTGTTCTCGCGCACGAAGTCTTCACCAAAGAGAAGCCCGGCCATCTCAAGCGAATGCTGCGCGCGAATGGGTTCGGTGACGGAGCCCATGAAGGGCTTGTCCGACAGTTCCATATGGGCCAGCAGCATGTCGAAATGGCGCTTGTTCACCGCAATGTCGGTGGGCTCGCAGACGGTGCCGCCGGAATGGTGCAGGTATTTCGACATTGTGCCGAGACGCACGAAGTTGCGGAAATCCTCAATCGTCGCATAGCGGCGTCCGCCGTCCAGATCGCGCACGAAGGGTGGGCCGTAAACCGGGGCCAGCACGAGATTTTTCCTGCCGATCTCGACCGATTTGGCGGGGTTGCGCGCGTGCTGGGTGAACTGGCTGGGCGCCGTTGCGCAAAGCTTTCGGGCCAGGCCGCGCGGGATGCGCACCCGCTCACCCTCCACGTCGGCCCCGGCCTCGCGCCAGCGATCCAGGGCGCCCGGGTTCTCGACGAAATTGACGCCGATTTCCTCCAGAACGGTCTCCGCGTTGTATTCGATCAGCTCAAGCGCCTCGTCGTTGAGCATCTCAAGGTTCGGCACGTTGCGGGTGATGAACCGCGCCGTTTCAACGCGCACATCGCTGTGGGCGGCATGGCGGGCGGCACGTCCTCCACCTGCGCGGCCGCGGCGGCGGGCACTGGGGCTGGGCTGATCGGTCATGGCGGATTCTCCGGTAGGGTGATCGGTGTTTTACCGCCCCAAGCCCCCGCGCGAGGGTGAGTTTGCGCCATCTTGCGCGCGAAAACGACATCGGCGGGGCTTGCGCGAGCCCGCGCCGCGCCGTAACCCGCAATCATGAGTGACATCGCCCAACATGACCGCCTCCTGATCGTGGATTTCGGGTCCCAGGTGACCCAGCTGATCGCGCGCCGCCTGCGCGAGCTCAACGTCTACGCTGAAATTCACCCGTTCCAGAATGTGACGCCGCAGTTGCTGACGGAAATGGCGCCCCGCGCCGTGATCTTGTCGGGAAGCCCGGCCGGCGTGCTGGACGAAGGCAGCCCTCGCCCCCCGGAAATGGTGTTCGAGATGGGCGTGCCCGTGCTGGGCATCTGCTACGGTCAGCAGGTCATGATGCACATGCTGGGCGGCCGCATTGAACGCGGCGACGGCACCGCCGAATTTGGCCGCGCCTATGTGACGGAGACCGCCCATAAGGCCGAGGCCCTGACCGGTTGGTTCGAAGGAGACCGCGAGCAGGTTTGGATGAGCCACGGCGATCACGTCGCTGAAATCGCTCCGGGTTTTGAGGTTTACGGCACCTCCCCGAATGCACCTTTCGCGATCACGGCGGACGTCAATCGCCATTTCTACGCTGTGCAGTTCCACCCCGAAGTGCACCACACCCCCAACGGGCGCAAACTGTTCGAAAACTTCGTGCGGATCGCGGGCTTCACCGGCGACTGGACGATGGGCGCCTACCGCGAAGAAGCGATTGAAAAGATCCGCGCGCAGGTCGGGGACAAGAACGTGATCTGCGCCCTCTCTGGCGGGGTGGACAGCTCTGTTGCCGCCGCGCTGCTGCACGAGGCCATCGGGGACCAGCTCACCTGCGTGTTCGTGGATCATGGCCTGCTGCGCCTGAACGAGGCGCAAGAGGTCGTCGGCATGTTCCGCGACCACATGAACCTGCAGGTCATCCACGCCGATGAAACCGAGCTGTTCCTGGGCGAACTGGATGGCGTTTCCGATCCGGAAACAAAGCGCAAGATCATCGGTAAGCTGTTCATCGACGTCTTCCAGAAATACGCCAATGAGATCGAAGGCGCCGAATTCCTGGCCCAGGGCACGCTCTATCCCGACGTGATCGAATCGGTCAGCTTCTCGGGCGGGCCTTCGGTGACGATCAAGTCGCACCACAATGTCGGCGGGCTCCCCGAAAAGATGGGGCTCAAGCTGGTCGAGCCGCTGCGCGAGCTGTTCAAGGACGAGGTCCGCGCGCTTGGCCGTGAGCTGGGCCTGCCCGATCACTTCATCGGGCGACACCCCTTCCCCGGCCCCGGCCTTGCGATCCGCTGCCCCGGAGAGATCACCCGCGAGAAGCTGGAGATCCTGCGCAAGGCCGATGCCGTCTATATCGATCAGATCCGCAAGCACGGGCTCTATGACGAGATCTGGCAGGCCTTCGTCGCGATCCTGCCGGTCCGCACCGTGGGCGTGATGGGCGACGGGCGCACCTATGACTATGCCTGCGCCCTGCGCGCGGTGACTTCGGTCGACGGGATGACGGCGGATTACTACCCGTTCAGCCACGAATTCCTGGGTGAAACGGCCACGCGGATCATCAACGAAGTGCGCGGCATCAACCGCGTCACCTACGATGTCACGTCGAAGCCGCCGGGAACCATCGAATGGGAGTGACGTAGCGGCGTCCAACCTGTCTTCCTGTCCTTAAGGACAGCATGGTCCTCATGGATTTCGTCCACCCGCGCAGCTACGGTGCGGGCAGTAGGTTCGTTGTTCCTGAGTCACTTCATGCGACACTTTTAGACGGGGCTATCATGCGCCTTTTTAGATGCTCGGCCTGCGGGCACTGTATGCGGCTACAGGGCGCACAATGCGGATACTGTTCGCAATACAAACCCTTCCCCCAACGTGTGGAGTTCTGGATTGTCATCGCAATCGCGATCATAGTCGGGCTTGGCCTTCTGCTCATCCTGACCACCTGATCGCGAGGAACCCAATGTCCGACAGAGCCCGCGCCGCGACCTGGATGCTGGGCGCGGTCGCCTGTTTCTCAACGATGGCCATTGCCGGGCGCGAAGTCAGTTTCGCGCTCGATACGTTCGAAATCATGCTCTACCGCAGCATTGTCGGGCTCTGTGTTGTGGTCATCGCCGCCGCCATCAGCGGGCGCCTGTCGGACGTGACTGCACGTCGGCTCGATCTGCACCTGATTCGGAGCGTTGCGCATTTCACCGGCCAGAACCTTTGGTTCTTTGCCGTCGCCACGATCCCGCTGGCTCAGGTCTTCTCACTTGAGTTTCTCACCCCGATCTGGGCCCTGCTACTGGCTCCGCTGGTGCTGGGTGAGGCCATCCACAGACGCGGGCTGATCGCCGCCGCTCTGGGATTTGCGGGGATCGTCGTGATTGCCCGCCCCGGCACGGCGGCCCTGTCCCCCGGGCTGCTGGCGGCGGCCTTTTGTGGCATCGGCTTCGCCTTGTCTGCCCTATTCACCCGCAAGCTGACCCGCCACACCGGGATTACCGATATCCTGTTCTGGATGACGCTCACTCAGATCGGCTTTGCCCTGCTATGCGCAGGGATAGATGGAGATATCGCGCGCCCCGACAGCGCGACAGCCCCATGGCTGCTGATCATCGCCTTTGCAGCGCTCGGAGCGCATTTTTGCCTGACAACGGCGTTGTCTCTGGCGCCCGCCGCAACCATCATGCCCATTGATTACCTGCGCCTGCCGCTCATCGCGATCGTGGCCAGTTTGCTCTACGCCGAGGCGCTCGATCCGATGGTTTTCGCAGGCGGCGCTTTAATCGTTATCGGAAATCTCATCAACCTGCGTGATAGGTCCAATCTCCGTGGTGCGTAAATGCGACGAATCACGATGAGGTAAAAGTGACGCTTCGTCAGTGATTGACCGATTGAGAGCTCACTTCTTACCGTATCGCACCACATTAACTTTTCATGGCAGGGATGAGACATGAAACACCTTCTAACCGGCGCTGCGGCGCTGCTTTCCACGACGTCGCTGGCTTACGCCGCCGGACTTGATCGTTCGGACCAACCGGTCGACGTGATCTTCCAGGACGGCGGTTACGCCGAAATGAGCATCGGTCGGGTCAACCCCAACCAGTCCGGCACCTTCACGTACCCGCCGGGCACGCCGATCGCGGGCGCGACCGCGTCGTCTGGCGACATGGCTCCGTCTTACTATCAGGTCGGCGCCGCCATCAAATGGGACCTGTCGCCGCAACTGTCGATGGCGGTCATCTACGACCAGCCCTTTGGCGCCAAAGTCAGCTACACCGAGGGCAGCCCGCTCTATCCGCTCACCGGCACCATCGCCAACGTGACCAGCACCGGCATCACGTCGCTCCTGCGCTACAAGATCAACGACAACTTCTCGGTCCATGGCGGTCTGCGCCTGGTCTCCGCCGAAGCCGACCTGACCCAAGTGGCTTCTGGCTTGACCAAATATACCCTTGATGTGGAGCGCGGCTCGGGTACCGGCTTCGTGGTCGGCGCCGCCTATGAGCGCCCGGAGATTGCGCTGCGCGCTGCTATAACCTATAGCTCCGCCATCGAGATGGAACATGACGCCACCGGCACCGCCTATGTCGATGCACTCGGCGTGGCCGTCCCGTTCGCGGGCAAGGTTGCCTATGATCTTCCGCAGTCGGTCAATATCGACCTTCAGACCGGTGTCGCCCCCGGCACGCTCGTGTTCGCCAACATTCGCTGGGCCGACTGGCCGCAGACCGACGTGAATGGCCCCACCCCGGCGCCCGGCGTCACCACCGACATCATCGACTACAGCGAGGCGGCCTGGTCCTACTCCATCGGTGTGGGCCGCCAGTTCTCTGATCGTTTCGCGGGCTCGATTGCCTTCGGTTGGGAACCCGAGCAGGGCGGATTGGCTACCAACCTGTCGCCCTCCGACGGTGTGAAGAGCATCACACTTGGCGGCAAGTTCGCCCTGAGCGAAAATCTCGATCTGAGCGCGGGCGTCTCCTACCAGTGGCGCGGCTCCGCGACCGTGGAAGACATCAACGCCAAGTTCGACGACAACAGCCTGGTCGGCGCCGGAATCAAGATCGCCTACAAGTTCTGAGCCAATCCGGATCACAGGCATTCCGATCACACTGGAAGGCCCCGCCATGCGCGGGGCCTTTTCTTTTGGGGCAAGCGGGCTTAGCGACAAGTCATGATCTACGCATCCGCCTCAGACTGGCGCGCCGCGCCGCATAAACGCATCGCCCTGTTCGGAATGTCCGGGCTGGGTAAGACCCATCTTGCGAAGATGCTGCGCGAAAGCGGCGACTGGTATCACTACAATGTCGATTACCGCATCGGCACCCGCTACATGGGCGAAGCGATCACGGACAATGCCAAGCGGCTCGCCATGCAGGTGCCCCTGCTGCGAGAATTGCTCATGTCGGATTCGATCTATATCGGCTCCAATATCAGCTTCGACAACCTGACCCCGCTCTCCACCTATCTGGGCAAGCCCGGCGCCCCGGCAAAGGGCGGGCTGCCGATTGACGAATACCGCCGCCGCCAGGATCAGCACCGCCAGGCCGAGATCGCCGCGCTGCTCGATACCGGCCATTTCATTGAGCGCGCCGAGCAGCTCTATGACTATGGCCACTTCCTGTGCGACACGGGCGGCTCCATCTGCGAGGTGGTCGATCCCGCCGATCCCGACGATCCGGTGCTGCACCATCTGGCCCGGCGCTTGCTTCTGGTCTGGATCGAAGGCTCCGACGCCCACACCGACAACCTGATTGCGCGGTTCGACAAGGCGCCCAAGCCGATGTATTATCACCCCGATTTCCTGGCCACCTGCTGGCGGGAATATCTGAGCGATAACAACGTGAAGCCGGACGATGTTGACCCGGATCACTTCATCCGCGCCACCTATGCGCGCGCGCTTCACCACCGTCAGCCACTCTATGAGGGCATGGCGCGGTGGGGCATCAAGGTGGCGGCCGAAGACGTGGCCCGCATCACCTGTCCGCAAGAGTTCGATGACCTGATCGCGGCCGCCCTGCCGCAGGAGTAAACCCATGCCCATCAAGTTGCCCCGCAACCTGCCCGCTTTCGACACGCTCTCGCGCGAGGGCGTTGTTGTCATGGACGAAGATGCCGCCGCGCTTCAGGACATCCGGCCGCTGCGGATCGCCCTGCTCAACCTCATGCCCAAGAAGATCCAGACGGAGAACCAGTTTGCCCGGCTGATCGGCGCAGGCCCGCTTCAGATCGAACTGACCCTGATCCGCATGTCGGACCATCAAAGCCGCAACACCTCCGCCGATCACATGGAGAGCTTCTACGCCCCCTTCGAGGAGATCGACGCCTCGGGCGCGAAATTCGACGGGCTGATCATCACCGGCGCCCCGGTGGAGCAAATGCCGTTCAACGACGTCACCTACTGGCCAGAGCTGACCCGCGTCTTCGACTGGACCCAGACCAATGTGCATTCCACCTTTGGCGTGTGCTGGGGCGGCATGGCGATGATCAACTATTTCCACGGCGTGCCCAAGAGACCGCTCGAACAAAAGGCCTTTGGCTGCTACCGCCACACCAACATGGCGCCCGCCTCGCCCTATCTGCGGGGGTTCTCGGACGATCTGATCGTGCCGGTCAGCCGCTGGACCGAAGTCCGCCAAGAAGACATCGACGCCCGCGAGGGGCTCACCACGCTGCTCCATTCCGTGCAGGTCGGCACCTGTCTGGTCGAAGATCCGGCGCATCGCGCCCTCTATATATTCAACCATCTCGAATATGACAGCGGCACCCTGGCCGATGAATACCGCCGCGACACCGCCGAAGGGGTCAATGACCGGCTGCCGGTGAACTACTTCCCCGCCGACAAGCCCGATCTGGACCCGATGAACCGCTGGCGGGGCCATGCGCATCTGCTTTATGGCAACTGGATCAATGAGATCTACGCGACCACCCCGTTCGACCTCTCGGAGATCGGTCAAAAACGCACGGATCTGCGGGGTTGATTGCTGCGACGCCCCTTCGCCCCCATATTATGAAAAAAGGAGGCGCAGCATGAGCGATCTGCCATTTGACGGAGCCATTTCGGAGTTCTTCGAAACCAAGGCCCCGAAAGAGATCCGCAAGCGGATCGAGACCCGCAAGAAAGGCGAGGTCATGTCCCCCGACTATCCCTATGAGGATCAGTGGGACAGGGACGACTACGAAGACGCCATGGCGGCGCTCCAGATCGAGCTGGTCAAGCTCCAGGCCCATCTGCGCGAGAGCGGAGAGCGGATCGCAATCGTGTTCGAAGGCCGGGACGCTGCCGGAAAGGGCGGCACGATCAAGCGCTTCCGCGAGAACCTGAACCCACGCGGGGCTCGGGTCGTGGCCCTGTCCAAACCGACAGACCGCGAGGCGTCAGAGTGGTATTTCCAACGCTACATCGAACACCTCCCCGCCGGCGGAGAGATCGTGTTCTTTGACCGCTCCTGGTACAATCGGGGCGTGGTTGAGCATGTGTTTGATTTCTGCACACCCGCACAGCGCGCCCATTGGTTTTCGCAGGTCACCCCCTTCGAAGAGATGCTGGTGGACGAAGGCATCAAGCTCTTCAAGATCTGGCTCAATGTGGGCCGGTCCGAACAGCTCCGCCGGTTTCTCGACCGCGAGAGCGACCCGCTCAAACAGTGGAAGCTCAGCTGGATCGACGTGGAGGGGCTGAAACGGTGGGACGCCTATTCCGAAGCGATCTCGGAGACGCTTGAGCGCACCCACACCGAGGATGCGCCCTGGACGGTCATCCGCTCCGACGACAAAAAGCGTGCCCGCGTCGCGGCCATCCGGTCCGTGCTCAGCCAGATCGACTACGCACGCAAGGACGCAAAGGCCGCCTGCGCGCCCGACCCCAAAATCTGCGGCGGCCCCGGGATCTGGAATGCCTAAGCGCGGCTATCATCACGGCAACCTGCGTCAGGCGCTTGTGGATGCGGCGCTCGCGCTGATCGAGAGCCACGGCCCCACGGGCTTCACCCTCTCGCAGGCGGCGAAGCAGGCTGGGGTGACCCCGGCTGCCGTCTATCGCCATTTCGAGGGCCGCGATGACCTGATCGCGGAAGCCGCCCGGCAGGGGTTCGAGATCTTTGGCGATCTCATGGAGTTCGCCTATGACGGCGGGCAACCCTCTGCGCTTGCGGCCTTCGAAAAGGTCGGCCGCGCCTATCTGGCCTTCGCCCGCAAGCATCCCGGCCACTATGTTGCGATGTTCGAAAGCGGGATCTCCATCCAACGCACACCGGAGCTGGCCGCGGCGTCCTCCCGTGCGCTCGGCGTGCTGGAGCGCGCGGCCGAAGGGCTGGCCGAGCGGCTCCCCGAGGATCGCCGCCCACCGCCGCAGATGTTCTCCGCCCATATCTGGGCAATGAGCCACGGCGTGGTGGAGCTCTTTGCGCGCGGCGCCCCCGGCACCAAATCGCCCTTCCCCCCCGAAGATCTTCTGGAGACCGGGATCGGCATCTACCTGCGCGGGCTCGGCCTGATCGCGCCAGACGACGACCGCTGATCCCGGTCCTTGCGCCAAAGGGACGCGCCATGGGGCGCGCAGCCGACAGCAAGGGTTGCATCACAGCCCGCCCCGTCCTACCCGCACTTTCATGAGCCTCACCGATCCCTGCCCGGCCCCGTTCAACCTCGCGGCCCATGTGCTGCGCGCGGGCGCGGCGACGCCGGACAAACCGGCGCTTGGCATCCTCTCGGAAACCGATGCGCAGTGGTGGAGCTACGCCCGGCTGATCGCCACGGTGCAGGGCATCGCCACCCTGATCGCGCAGCATAGCGCGCCGGGGGATCGGATCCTGATGCGTCTGGGCAATGGCCCGGCCTTTCCGGCGGCCTATCTCGGCGCCATTGCGGCGGGGCGGGTGCCGGTGCCCAGCTCTCCGCAGCTCACCGCGCCCGAAGCCACCCGCGCCGCGTCCGCGCTCGATCCGGCGTTGGTCCTCGCGGGGCCCGGCATTGCCCTGCCCGATCACCCCGCACCGGTGCTGGAGGAAGCCGCTTTGCTGGAGGCGGATGCCCTCCCGCCGCACGAATATGACATGGGCGATCCAAACCGGCTGGCCTATATCGTCCAGACCTCCGGCACCTCGGGCGCGCCGCGCTTTGTGTGCCACGCGCACCGCGCCATCTGGGCGCGGCGTATGATGCATCAGGGCTGGGAAGGGCTCGGCCCCGAGGATCGTCTGCTCCATGCGGGGGCTTTCAACTGGACGTTCACCTTGGGCACCGGGCTTCTCGACCCGTGGAGCGTGGGCGCCACCGCCCTGATCCCGGCCCCCGGCACTGCGGCCGAGGCGCTGCCCGCCCTTCTGGCGGCGCAAGGCGCCACGATCTTCGCCGCCGCGCCCGGCGTGATCCGCAAGATCCTGCGCACCGACCTTCCGCCGATGCCCGCGCTGCGCCACGGGCTCTGCGCCGGAGAGAAGCTGGCGGAGCCTTTGCGCACCGCCTGGCGCACCGCGACCGGGACCGGGCTTCACGAAGCCTTCGGCCAGTCCGAATGCTCCACCTTCATCTCGGGCAGCCCCGCCCGCCCGGCCCCGGCGGATACGCTCGGCTTTGCGCAGCCCGGCCGCCGGATCGCCATCGTTGATGATCGCGGCCCGACCGATGGCTCCGGCCAGATCGCGATCCACCGCGACGATCCCGGCCTTATGCTGGGCTATCTGGACGCGCCCGAAGCGACCGCCGCGCGGTTTCAAGGGGAGTGGTATCTCACCGGGGATTGGGGGCATCTCTCGCCCCAAGGCGCGGTGATCTATGAGGGGCGCCATGACGATCTGATCAATGCGGGCGGGCTGCGCGTCTCTCCGGTGGAGATCGAACGCGCCCTGACAGACCACCCGCTGATCGGTGAGGCCGCCGCCTGCCCGCTGCGCATCGGACCCGCCACAGAGATCATCGGCGCATTCTACACGGCAGAGACCGCAATCCCCGATGACGACCTGCGTGCCCATCTGGATGCGCGGCTCGCCGCCTACAAACGCCCCCGGGTGATGGAGCGGATGGACGCCCTGCCCCGCAACGCCAACAACAAGCTCGACAGGCGCAGCCTGCGCGCACAATGGGAGCAAGACCATGGTCACGCTTGATATCTTCTCGGACCCGATCTGCCCCTGGTGCTGGATCGGCAAAGCGCGGCTGGACCGCGCGCTAGAGCGGGCCGGAAACCCGTTCCAGCTCCGTTGGCACCCGTTCATGCTGAACCCCGACATGCCCGCAGAAGGCATGGACCGGCGCGCCTATCTGGAAGCGAAGTTCGGCGGCAAGAAAGAGGCGGTGGACGCCTACCTCCCGGTGATCGAACACGCCAAGGCCGATGGCCTGCCGATGGATCTGGAGCGCATCACCAAGACGCCCTCAAGCCTGGACGCGCAGCGCCTGATCCTCTGGGCCGAGCTGGAGCAATGCCAGAGCTTTGTCGTGCAGCGCCTGTTCGAAGCCTATTTCCGCGACGGGCGCGATATTTCCGACCGGGACGTGCTGGCCGATATCGCGGACGGGGTCGGCATGGATGCGGCCATGGTCCGGCGCCTGCTGGGATCGAGCGCCGATATCGACACTGTCCGCAGCCGTGACACCGCCGCCCGAGAGATGGGCATCACCTCCACCCCGACCTTCATCGTGGCCGGGCAGCACGCCGTGCCGGGGGCCCAGACGACCGATCTGTGGATGCAGGTGATCGCGGAGATCGAGGCCGCAGAAGACGCGCCCCAGCCGGGCTGATCTGACGCCCAGGCGACACCGCCGCGGCATATCCGGATGATCCGCTTGCACTTTCGCGCCGTTCGGGTCTTCCTGCGCGGACGGGCTCTTGTCCCGCATCCCCACGTCTCTCGGATCGACTGATGAACCGCACCCCGCTTTCCCGCGTCGAATTCATTGCTATGATCGCCCTGATCATGGCCACGACCGCGTTTTCCATCGACGCAATGCTCCCGGCCCTGCCCGAGATCGCGGGCGCGCTCAGCCCCACGGATCCCAACCGCGCGCAGTTGGTGATCACCAGTTTCGTGCTGGGGCTCGGGGCGGGCACGCTGTTCACCGGGCCGCTTTCGGATGCGTTCGGGCGCAAGCCTGTCGTGGTCTGGGGCGCGCTGCTCTACACGGCGGGCGCCCTGCTGGCCTGGCATGCCCCCACGCTGGAGCTGCTGCTCGCCGCGCGGGTGACCCAGGGGCTGGGCGCTGCGGGCGCGCGGGTGGTTGCGATCGCTCTGATCCGGGATCTCTACGCCGGGCGCGGCATGGCCCGCATCATGTCTTTCATCATGATGGTGTTCACGCTGGTCCCCGCCATTGCGCCGACCCTCGGCGCGGTCATCATGGGCGCGTTCGGCTGGCGCCAGATCTTTCCTGCCTTTGTGGGCTTTGCCATCGTCTCAACCGGGTGGCTCATGCTGCGCCAGCCTGAAACGCTCGCGCCCGAGGCGCGCCGCCCCTTCCGCCCGGCCACGCTGCGCACTGCTGCGAAAGAGGTGCTGAGCCACCCGACGGTGCTGCGCTCCATGATCGCCCAGACGCTATGCTTTGGCATGCTGTTCGGGATGCTCTCGAGCACCCAGCCCCTGTTTGACGACACCTACGGGCGCGGCGATCAGTTCCCAATGTGGTTCGGCGGCATTGCGCTTGTCGCGGCGACGGGCTCGATGCTCAATGCCCGGCTGGTCATGCGGATGGGGATGCGCGCGTTGGTGCGGGCCATGCTGTCCGTGCAGATCGCGCTGTCCTCGATCATGGCGCTTGCCGTCCTGCTGGGGCTCCCGGCCAGCGTCGAATTCCCGATCTTCGTCGTCTGGACCACCAGCGTGTTCTTCCAGATGAGCCTGACCGTCGGCAACCTGAACGCGCTCGCCATGGAGCCGATGGGCCATATCGCAGGGCTGGCCGCTTCGGTGATCTCGGCCGTGTCGACCGTGGGCGCCGTGATGATCGCGGCGCCGCTGGGGCTTGCGTTCAACGGCACGCCCCTGCCGCTGGCGCTCGGCATCGCTTCGCTTGCCGCGGGGGCGCTTTGGGTGACGCACGGGATCACGCGCGACAACGGTGCTTGACCCGCGCCGCGCCGCGCGCCAAACCGGCTGTCATGGCCACTGCATCTCTTACCATCGACCTCGCCGCGCTTTGCGCCAACTGGCGCGCGCTTGACGCCATGACCGCTGTCGAAACCGCCGCCGTCGTCAAGGCCGACGGCTACGGCACCGGCGCCGCAAAAGCCGCCAAGGCGCTTGCCCAGGCGGGCGCGCGCACCTTCTTTGTCGCCGTCGCCGAGGAAGGCGCCGCCCTGCGCCAGGCGCTTGGCCCCGGCCCCACGATCATGGTGTTTGGCGGGCACATGTCGGGCGATACCGACATGATCGGAGACCTCGATCTCGTGCCCATGCTCAACTCCACCGCGCAGCTCACGCGGCATGTGGAGGCCCTGCCCGGCGCGCCCTTTGGCATTCAGCTCGACAGCGGGATGAACCGGCTCGGGATGGAGCCCGCCGAATGGGCGGCCCTGCGCGAGATCGCTCTGCCGCTCGGCCCCCGGCTGGTCATGTCCCACCTGGCCTGCGCCGATGAGCCGGACCACCCGATGAACGCGCAGCAATTGCGCGCCTTCCGCGAGATGACCGATGGGATCGACGCCCCGCGCAGCCTCGCGGCCACGGGCGGCGTGCTGCTTGGACCGGCCTACCACTTCGATCTGACCCGCCCCGGCGTCGGGCTCTACGGCGGCCTCCCCTTTGCAGAGGCGCAACCCGTCGTGCGGCTGGATCTGCCCGTGATCCAGACCCGCGATCTGGAGCCGGGCGAAACGGTCGGCTACGGCAATTCCTGGGTGGCGGAGCGCCCCTCGCGCATTGCGACCGTCAGCGCGGGCTATGCCGACGGCATTCACCGCATCCTGTCCAACAACGCCCATCTGTGGCACCACGACGAGCCCTGCCCCGTGGTCGGACGGGTGTCGATGGATCTCATCACCGTGGACATCACGCGCCTTGACGAAACGCCCTCGGCGCTGACCCTTCTGGGCCCCGAACAGGGCGTGGACGATGTTGCGGAAGCGGCTGAAACCATCGGCTACGAGGTGCTCACCAGCCTCGGCGCGCGCTATGCGCGGCGCTATACCGGGCGATGAGCCTGCTGACCGCCATCGGCGCCGCAACGCTTGCCGCGCTTGCGCTTGTCGGGCGGGTTGCGCTGTTCACCGGCGCGGTTCTGGCCCGGCTCCTGCCGCCGCTCTACCTGCGCGAGATCGCCCGGTCGCTGTGGCAGATCGGGTATCACTCATTGCCCGTGGTCGGGCTGACGGCACTCTTCACCGGCGGCGCGCTTGCGCTTCAGATCTACGCGGGCGGGCAGAGGTTTTCCGCCGAAGCGGTCGTGCCGCAGATCGTCGCCATCGGCATGGTGCGCGAGCTGGGCCCGGTGCTGGTCGGGCTGATGATCGCGGCGCGGGTCACATCGTCGATCGCCGCCGAAATCGCCACGATGAAGGTCACCGAGCAGATCGACGCGCTGCTGACCCTGTCCACCGATCCGCTGCGCTACCTCGTGGTGCCGCGGGTGCTGGCGGGCACGCTGGTCATGCCGCTTCTGGTCGCCATCGGAGACATCATCGGCATCCTGGGCGGGTTCCTGATCGCGACCAAACGGCTGGGCTTCACCGCCGAGCCCTATCTGCGCAACACGCTCAACTTCCTTGAGCCGCTCGACATCGCCTCGTCCCTGACCAAGGGCGCGGCCTTTGGCTTTATCGCGGCGCTGATGGGTTGCTGGTTCGGCATGGATGCCGGGCGCGGCGCCATGGGCGTCGGACGCGCCACCAAGGGCGCCGTCGTGGCGGCAGCGGTGCTGATCCTGGCCGCGAATTTCCTGCTGACGGAGGCCTTCTTTTCCTCATGATCCGCGTGCGTGACCTGCATAAGACCTTCCAAGGGGCCCCGGTGCTGCGAGGTGTGGACCTGCACGTGGCGCGGGGCGAATCCATGGTGGTGATCGGCGGATCGGGCGCGGGGAAATCCGTTCTGCTCAAATGCATCCTTGGCCTGCTCAGCCCCGACAGCGGAGAGATCACCTTCGACGGCGCCCCCGCCACGATGGCGAACCGCCGGGACCGGCTGGCGCGGGTGGGGATGCTGTTCCAGGGCGCCGCCCTGTTCGACAGCCTGCCCGTGTGGGAAAATGTCGCCTTCCGCCTGCTTCAGGACCGCCCGCGCGGCGAGGCCCGCGCCATCGCCCTGGAAAAACTGGCGCGCGTGGGGCTGGAGGCCGATGTGGCCGACCGGCTCCCGGCGGAGCTGTCGGGCGGGATGCAAAAGCGCGTCGGGCTGGCCCGTGCGATTGCCGCCGATCCGAAGGTGATCTTCTTCGATGAGCCCACTACCGGGCTCGATCCGATCATGGCCGGAGTGATCAACCGCCTGATTCGCTCCGTCGTGGATGAGTTGAATGTCACCGCCGTGACCATCACCCATGATATGACATCGGCGCATCACATCGGGGATCGGATCGCCATGCTGCATGCGGGCAAAATCCGCTGGTGTGGCCCCGCCCAAAGCGCCACGACTGCCGAAGATCCCTATCTGAGACAGTTTATTTCAGGCGCCGTCGAAGGTCCGATCCGCCCTCCAAGCTGAGCCGGAAGCTGACGCAGAATGGCAACAACGCCGTCCATCTGCCTGCAAATATATATTTTTCCCCCGCGATCACGGCATTTTTCGGCATTATGGTTCTAAGCGAGAAATTGCCGATCAATCGGGGGCACTGCCATGACCACCCGCCTATCCAAACCCGCTTCCCAGGCCCGTGCAGCTCTGACGGCCTATCGGATCTTGCATGCGATCAGCTTCTATATGCTCGCGGCTCTCGCGCTTGCCGTCGTCGGCTACACCGCCGCATGCGGGCTCGGCTTTGCGCCTTGGCTTGAGGCCTCGGTGAATTTCGGCGGCACGCTTTATCTGGGCGCCGGTCCCATCATCCAGATCGCCGTGACGGTGCTGATCGCGCTCCTGTCGTTCTTCATGCCCTCCGCCAACCGGATCATGCAGCTGGAGCGCGCGCATCGCGATTTCCGGATCACCATGGAAGATGTCACCCGCGCCTATTACGCCGCCCATACGGCCGACCGCGCGGGGGTGTTCACCCTCTCCTCCGAATTCGACGCGGTGCGGCAGCGGCTGGCTTTCTTGCGCGATCACCCCGACCTTGCCGCGCTCGAACCCGATGCGCTCGAACTGGCGGCGCAGATGTCCGAGAAGTCCCGCGAGCTGGCGGATGTCTATTCCGACGAGAAGGTCGCCCGCGCAAAGGCCTTCCTGACGCAGCGCCAGCAGGAGGCCGAGCATCTGCAAGATCAAGTGACCCGCGCGCTGCACGATCTGAGCGAGTTGCGCATCTGGGCCGAGCAGGTCGATGTCGAAGAATCCATCGCGGCCTCTCAGCTCAACCAGCTTCAAGAGCGGCTTGAGGCCGTGTTGCCCCCGCTGGGCCTGCGTGTGGTGTCGCAAAGCGCTCCGTCCGCGCCCCGCAATGTGGCCTCGACCCGCGACGCCGCTGAATGAACCGCATTGCCCTTGGCGCAAATCTGGCGCTTCTGATCGCGTTTCCCATTGCGTGGTTCGCCCCCCTGCTACGGGCCGGGCTGCTCCCTTGGTTCGGCGGCACCGAGATCAGCATCGTGTCGGGGCTGATGACACTCTGGGACGAGGCGCCGCTTCTGGCGCTGCTGGTGTTTCTCTTTGCCATGGTCGCACCGATCACAAAGACGCTCGGGCTGATTGCGCTTCAGTTTGACCGGCTGCCTGCGCGCGCCGCCCCCGCAATCGCCTATGCGTCCAAACTGGCCATGGCGGATGTGTTCCTGATCGCGCTGTATATCGTCGCGGCAAAGGGCGTGGGCGTCGGCCGGGTGGAGACGGCCTGGGGGCTGTGGCTGTTCACCGGCTGCGTTCTGGCTTCGCTCGCGCTGTCGCTTTGGGACGCGGCGCGACGCAGGTGATGCCGACGCCTTCCCCCTAGACCCTCCGCCCGCAATCCGCGACAAGACACCATGGCCAAATCGTCCCCCCTCTACCGATGTTCCGACTGCGGCGCGACCTCTCCGAAATGGAGCGGCAAATGCGATTCCTGCGGGGCGTGGAACACTCTGGAGGCCGACGCCGCCCCCGCGCCGGGCGCGATGAAGGCGGGGCTGGGCACGGGGCTGACGCTCACCGATCTGGCCACCAAAGGCGCAGAGCCGCCGCGCACCCTGTCGGGTGTCGGAGAGCTGGACCGCGTGCTGGGCGGCGGATTGGTGAAAGCCTCCGCGCTGCTGGTCGGAGGCGATCCGGGGATCGGGAAATCCACGCTGCTGCTTCAGGCCGCCGCCCGGTTCGCGCGCGGCGGGCTCAAGGTGCTCTATGTCTCGGGCGAGGAAAGCGCGGCCCAGGTGCAGATGCGGGCCGAGCGGCTGGGGCTGACGGAAAGCCCCGTGGCGCTTGCCGCGGCCAGCAACCTGCGCGACATCCTCACGACGCTCGATCAGGACACGCCCGATCTGTGCATCATCGACTCCATTCAGACCATGTGGGCCGACCATGTGGACAGCGCGCCCGGCGGGGTCAGCCAGGTCCGCGCCTGCGCCCATGAGCTGACCACCTTCGCCAAGAAACGCGGCATGGCCTGCATCATGGTCGGCCACGTCACCAAGGAAGGCCAGCTGGCCGGCCCGCGCGTGGTCGAACATATGGTCGACACCGTGCTCTATTTCGAAGGCGAACGCGGCCACCCGTTTCGCCTGCTCCGCGCGGTCAAGAACCGCTTTGGCCCGGCAGATGAGATCGGCGTGTTCGAAATGACCGGAAAAGGGCTGGTTGAGGTCAAAAACCCCTCGGCCCTGTTCCTGTCGGAACGCGGCGCGCCTGTGCCGGGGTCTGCGGTGTTTGCCGGGATCGAAGGATCGCGGCCCGTGCTGTGCGAGATCCAGGCGCTTGTCGCGCCTTCTCCGCATTCGCAGCCGCGCCGGTCGGTTGTGGGCTGGGATGGCGGACGGCTGGCCATGATCCTGGCCGTACTGGAGAGCCGCTGCGGCGTCGCCTTTGCCGGGCTTGATGTCTACCTGAATGTTGCGGGGGGCCTGCGCATTTCGGAACCCGCCGCCGATCTGGCCGTCGCCGCTGCTCTGGTCAGTGCGCGGGAAGACGCCGCTTTGCCTCAGGACGCCGTGATCTTCGGGGAAATCAGCCTCTCGGGCGCTCTGCGTCCGGTTGTGCAGGCGGAAAATCGGTTGAAAGAGGCCCGAAAACTTGGTTTTAGCTCCGCCATGACCCCGCCGCGTGCCCGTCGGGCCGGGGATGGCGGCCTGACCTTGCGCGAGTCCCCGGACCTGCGCAGCTTTGTGGAAGACACTTTCGGCCCGCGATCCGGGTCTTGATCGGCAGCCTAGGAGCCAACATGGACAGTTTCACCCTGATCGACGGCATCGTCGCCCTTGTGGTCGTCATCTCGGGCCTTCTGGCCTATGCGCGCGGCCTGACCCGCGAAATGCTGGCCATCGCAGGCTGGATCGTCGCCGCGATCCTCGCCTTCATGTTCGCCGCTTCGGTGCAGCCTCTGGTCAAGCAAATCCCCATGGTGGGCGATGCGATCGGTGACAGCTGTGAGCTGTCGATCATCGCCTCTTTCGCGCTTGTCTTTGCCATCGCCCTGGTGATCGCATCGCTCTTCACGCCGCTGTTCTCGTCTTTGGTGCAGCGCTCGGTGCTGGGCGGGGCCGATCAGGCGCTTGGCTTCCTGTTCGGGATTGCCCGGGGCATCTTGCTCGTGGCGGTCGCGTTCTTTGTCTACAAGGTCGTGCTCGGCGCGCAGGAGCTGCCCATGGTGGACAACTCCCGGTCCGCCAAAGTGTTTGGCGACATGATCGCGGGCTACGAGGACGAAGACCCCGAAGCCGCCTTGGGCTGGGTCACCAAGCAATACGAGCGGCTCACCAACGCCTGCGCCGAATAAGGCTTAGCGCTCCACCTTTTGCTCAAAGCTCTGCCCGCAATGCGGGCAGGTGCATCGAATGGGCTCGGCTTTTTCGGTCTTGCGCCGGGCCTTTTCGTACAGCGTTGCTGCGCTCGCCCTGCTGATGCCCAGCTGGCGCCGCAGCTCCTCGAGGGCGCGGCCTTCGTGCAGGTCGATATGCCCATCCGCAAGCGCCTTCTCAAATTCGCGCCGCATCCGGTCCCGGCGATGGCGCAAGTGATCGTTGAAGGATGAGGCAAAGATACCCGCAGGCAGCGCCGCCATGCCGACCCCGATCAGCATGACCAGCCCCCCGAAGATCTTGCCCGCAATGGTGATCGGCGTGACATCGCCATAGCCCACTGTCGTCAGCGTCGCCATCGCCCACCACATCGCCGCGGGAATGGAGCCGAACGCCTCGGGCTGCACGCGGTGCTCCGCCAGCCAGGCACCTGAAGCCACCAGCATCAGCAAAACGAACAGGATAAAGATCCCCGCGAACAAGGTGCGTGCTTCGTCCCGCAGCACCTCCAGGAGGATCGACATGGCCGAGGAATAGCGCGTGAGCTTGAAAATCCGCAGCAGCCGGAGCACCCGCAGGATGCGCAGATCGATCGGGATCAGGAAGGCCAGGTAGAACGGTAGGATCGACACCAGATCAATCAGCGCCATCGGAGAGAGCGCATAGCGCCGCCGGACCGGTCCCGGAGGCGAGTCGGGTTCTGCCTCGGGCGCGACCCAAAGCCGCGCGGCATACTCGACCGTGAAAACCGCGACCGAGATCACTTCGAGCCAGCGAAAGAAACGGACGTGTTCGTTGTGATAGCTTGGAACCGTCTCCAGTATGACCGCGACGACATTCGCAGCAATCAACAAAATGATTGCAATCTCAATGATCTGGCCGGTGGGGTGGCTTCGTTCGACCCGCTCCAAATGCCGATATGCGCGTAATCTCAGGCTGATGATCCTGCTCCCCTGATGCCCGGCGAAAGGTGGCTCCTGCACCGCTTAAGACTTGATGCCATGTTCCGCCCCGTGGGGCGAGAGCCAAGACTGCCGCAGCGGAGCATGATAGTTTCGTGACACTTTGGACGAACACCCTTAGGACAAGGTTCATGTCCCGCAGCCGGATTCGGAGCCGCCCCTTGTCGCCCACGCCGTCGCCCAAGATGCCCCCCGCCCATCCGTTCGATTTCGATGCTATTGACGACGCCGATACCCTGCACGAAGAGTGCGGCGTTTTCGGCATGATCGGGGTGAGCGAAGCCGCCAACTTCGTCGCGCTTGGCCTGCACGCCCTGCAGCATCGCGGCCAGGAAGCAGGCGGGATCGTCGCCTATGACCCGGAGGAAGGATTCACCTCCGCGCGCCGGTTCGGCTATGTCCGCGACAACTTCACCAAGGCGAGCCTGATGGAGACCCTGCCCGGCAGCCTCTCCATTGGCCACGTGCGCTATTCCACCGCCGGATCGAAAGGCGCGCAGATCCGCGACGTGCAGCCCTTCTTTGGCGAATTCTCCATGGGCGGCGCGGCGATTGCCCATAACGGGAACATTACCAATGCCAACGCGCTGCGGCGCGAGCTGATTGAGCGCGGGTCGATCTTCCAGTCGTCGTCCGACAGCGAATGCATCATTCACCTCATGGCGCGTTCGCTTCAGCGCAACATTCCCGAGCGTATGGAAGACGCGCTGCGCCGCGTCGAAGGGGCGTTTTCCGTCGTGGCCATGACCCGCACCAAGCTGATCGGCTGCCGCGATCCGCTGGGCGTGCGGCCTCTGGTTCTGGGCAAGATCGGCGATGACGGCTGGGTTCTGTCGTCAGAGACCTGCGCGCTCGACATCATTGGCGCGGAATTCGTCCGCGAGATCGAACCGGGTGAGATGGTCGTCATCACCGAAAAGGAGGGTATCGAGAGCATTCGCCCGTTCAAACCGCGCGATCCGCGCCCGTGTATCTTCGAATATGTCTACTTCTCGCGCCCGGACAGCGTGGCGGGTGGCCGCTCCATCTATGAGGCGCGCGAAGCCATCGGCATGGAGCTGGCCAAGGAATCCCCGATCGAGGCCGATCTGGTCTGTCCGGTCCCTGACGGAGGCACCCCCGCAGCCATCGGCTTTGCCCGGCAGTCCGGCATACCCTACGGTATGGGCATCACCCGCAACCAGTATATGGGCCGCACCTTCATTGAGCCCACGGACCAGATCCGCAATATGGGGGTGCGCCTTAAGCTGAACGTGAACCGCGCTCTGATCAAAGGGAAACGGATCGTTCTGGTGGATGACAGCGTGGTGCGCGGCACCACCTCGCGCAAGATCAAGGACATGCTCAAGGACGCCGGCGCCGCCGAAGTCCATTTCCGCATCGCCTCTCCGCCGACCACCTGGCCGTGCTTCTATGGTGTCGATACCCCCGACCGGGACAAGCTGCTCGCCGCCACGATGAGCGTCGAAGAGATGCGCGCGCATCTGGACGTCGACAGCCTGGAGTTCATCTCGCTCAACGGGCTCTACCGCGCTGTCGGAGAGCCGGAGGGACGCAAGGCCGCCTGCCCTCAATACTGCGATGCCTGTTTCTCGGGCGATTATCCCGTCGCCCCGTCCGACAAGCTGGATGAAGGCTTCACCCTGAAAGCGGAGGCGGCGGAATGAAGATCGCTCTGATCACTGGCGCCTCGCGCGGGCTGGGCGCGGCTCTGGCCGAGGCGCTTGCCCCGACCCATCACATCATTGCGGTCGCCCGCACCACCGGCGCGCTCGAAGAGCTGGACGACCGGATCCGTGCCAAGGGCGGCGAAGCCACTCTGGCGCCGCTCGACATCACGACAGACGCCGCCATGCAACAGCTCTGCCGCGCGATCTACGACCGCTGGGACAAGCTGGACCTGTGGGTGCACACGGCAGTTCATGCCACGCCGCTGGCCTCGGCTCAGGACATCTCCGAAAAGGACATGACCCGCGCGCTTGACGTGAATGTCGCCGCGACCGCCCGCCTGATCCGCTACCTGACGCCGCTGCTGGGGGCTCACGGTCGGGCCGTGTTCTTCGACGATCCCCATGACGGCCAGCCGCTTTGGGGCGGGTATGGCGCCACCAAGGGCGCGCAGATCGCGCTTGCGAAGAGCTGGCAGACCGAAAGCGCGAAGATCGGGCCGAAGGTGGTGATTTGCGAGCCGCAGGAGATGCCCACCGCCACGCGGGCGCGGTTCTATCCGGTTCAGGACAAGACCAGCCTTGCAAGCCCGAAGGATGAAGCCGCGCGGCTGCTGCCCGAAATCATCGGATAATCATGCGTGCCGCGGCGGCGCGCAGGCGGTGGACCGGCATACCAACCGGACCCGCCAGATGCTCTGCCCCAAGCCAAGCCGCATAGAGCAGATGGGGCATCTTTGTCGCGTCCTTGCCGAGCCGTTCGAGCACGGAGGCAAAGGCGGCGATCCGGCGCCGATCGATCCGTTCCAGCATCCGGGTCGTTTCGGGGTCATGCAAGGCCAGAGCCCGAAATGCGGGCTCCACCCCCTCCGGAAGCGCCATGGATCGGATCAGCGCAATCATGGGCCGATCAGCGTTGTCGGGCACGTCCAGACCAGCTTCGGCCAAGTCCTCGACCGCCGTCAGGAGCGCCTGGCGAAAGTCAGGCAGATCGCTGAAATGCCAATAGAAGCTCCCCTTGGTCGCACCAAGCTCACGCGCCATACCGGCCACGCTGAGCCCATCTGCCCCATGCGAAGCCAAGCGCCGCAAACCCGCGTCGATCCAGTCCTGACGACTCAGCTTTTCGGTCATGGCTCCTCCAGCGGGTTTGCGAACCCGCAGCATACGGGTCCGTACGGGCAAAGATACCGATCGGTATGGGCACTGTCCATTCTCGCGTTCACGCAGTGGCGCCACGTGACGTCCGCGCGCGCTTCAGACGTCTTGCCCGCCTGCGCCCCCGCAGATAGGTAGGACGAAAGGGGGCGGCACCATGCGCATTCTCATCACCAATGACGACGGCATCAACGCGCCAGGGCTGGAGGTTCTTCAGGCCATCGCGACAGAGCTTGCCGGACCCGATGGCGAGGTCTGGACCGTTGCACCGGCCTTCGAACAGTCCGGCGTCGGGCATTGCATCAGTTACACCAGCCCGACCATGATCGCGAAACTGCGCGAGCGCCGCTATGCGGCCGAAGGGTCTCCGGCCGATTGCGTGTTGGCGGGGCTGCATGACGTGATGCGGGACGCCCCGCCCGATCTGGTCCTGTCCGGCGTAAACCGGGGCAACAACGCGGGCGAGAACGCGCTCTATTCCGGGACGCTCGGCGGCGCGATGGAGGGCGCGCTTCAGGGGATCAAGGCCATTGCGCTATCGCAATATCTGGGCCCCAAGAATATGACCGGCGATCTGCAATTTGAGGCCGCAGCCGCCCACGGCGCTCAAGTCGTGCATCAGATCCTGGACGCCTGGCCCGAAGATACCGACGGGTATGGGCTGTTCTGGAACGTCAATTTCCCGCCCTGCCCCGCGGCAGAGGTCAAGGGCCTGAGCGCCGCACCCCAGGGCTATCGCGGCCATGGGCGGATGCGGATGACCCCGGCGGAGGCGCCGAACCGCCGCCGGTTCCTGTGGATCACCGGATCCGACCAGCACGCCCCAACGGCGGATGGCAGCGATGTCGCGCTGTGTCTGGACGGGTGGATTGCCGCCACCCCCATGCGCGCGGATCTGACCGATCACGCGGCGCTTGGAGCGCTTGGGGCGGCGCTGTCGTGAGCTTCGACGCCGAATCCAAGATGCAACTGGTCTTCGCCCTGCGCAGCAAGGGCGTCACCGATGCGGAAGTGCTGCGCGCGATGGAAAGCGTCGACCGCGCCGCTTTCGTCAAAGGCCATTTCGCGGACCGCGCCTATGAGGATATGCCCCTGCCGATCCCCTGCGGTCAGACCATCAGCCAGCCTTCGGTCGTTGGCCTGATGACGCAGGCCCTGGGCGTCACCGCGCGCGACAAGGTGCTGGAGGTCGGCACCGGGTCCGGCTACCAGGCGGCGATCCTGTCCCGGCTGGCGCGCCGGGTCTATTCGGTGGATCGTCACCGTCGCCTCGTCATCTCCGCCCGCGCCACGCTTGAGGGCATGGGGATCACGAATGTGACACTGAGCGTGTCCGACGGGTGTTTCGGCCTTCCCGATCAGGCGCCGTTCGATCACATCCTGGTCACCGCCGCCGCCGAAGATCCCCCGGCCCCGCTGCTGGCGCAGCTCAAGATCGGCGGGACCATGGTGCTTCCCGTGGGGCAGTCGGACGCCGTTCAGACCCTGATCCGAGTGACCCGCACCGAGACCGGTCTGGACTATGACGAGCTGCGCTCGGTCCGCTTCGTGCCGCTCGTTGAGGGGTTGGCCAGCGACTGATCGCCGCCCACACGGCAAAAGATTGCAAATCCATGCCATACGCGCCATTCTTGCGCGCAACAGGGCCGTGCGTGATCGGCCCGTTGATCAACGTGATCCCAAGGTCCGAAAGAGACCACTGAGGACGAGGAGCCGAGCCATGAATTCCCGCACCAGATCTCTCCGCCAGCCTGCGCGCTTGGCGCCCCGGATCGCCCTTTTGACGGGCGGCGCGCTGCTGGCGCTGTCCGGCTGTTCCAAGCCCTTCGACATTGATCTGCGTCGGCTCGGCAAAGGGTTCTCCACCACGGAGGCCGTGGCCAATCTCGCCCCGCGCCCGCAGCCGGATTCCCGCGGCGTGATATCCTATCCGAATTACCAGGTGGCCGTCGCGCAGCGCGGCGATACCGTGGCCAGCGTCGCCGCCCGTCTGGGCGTGGATCAAGGCGCTCTGGCCCGCTACAACGCGATCGCGCCCGACACGGTTCTGCGGCCCGGAGAGGTGCTCGCCCTGCCCAGCCGGGTGTCCACCGCTCCGGGGGTCACCAGCCAGCCCATCGGGGCCGATCCGAACCTGGCCAGCGGCGCAGAGCCGCTGCGCCACACCGTGCGGCAGGGCGAGACGGCATACTCGATCGCGCGGCTCTACGATGTGCCGATCGGCGCCCTGAAAGAGTGGAACGGGCTGGGCGACGACATGGCCGTGCGCAACGGTCAGACGCTCCTGATCCCTGTCGCAGGTGCTGCGGCCCCCGTCGCCACGACGGCCCCGGCGCCAGCGGCTCCAGCGGTGACCGCCCCCGGCGAAGGCTCCTCGACGCCGACGCCGCCCAGCTCCGTCACCCCGCTGCCCGCCTCGTCGCCTGCCCCCGCCGCGTCGGCGGCCGCAAGCTCGCGCCCCGCGGCGACACCGACCCCGGCCCCGCAGCCCAAGCCCGAGACGACCCAAGCCTCCGCCGCCGGTTCGGCGCGGCTGGTGCGGCCGGTCGCTGGCTCGATCATCCGGGACTACGCGAAGGGCCGCAATGACGGGATCGACATCTCGGCCTCTGCGGGCACGGCGGTCAAAGCCGCCGATGCCGGCACCGTCGCCGCCGTCACCGAGAACACCAATGGCGCCAAGATCGTCGTGATCAAACACTCGGGCGATCTGCTGACGGTCTATGTGAACGTCACCGATCTGACCATTTCCAAGGGCGGCAGCGTCAGCCGCGGCCAGACCATCGCGAAAGTCGCAGCGGGCGATCCGCCCGCGCTGCATTTCGAGGTCCGCCGCGGCCTGGAGAGCGCCGACCCGAACGATTACCTGCCCTGACGCGCTCCGCGCGGCAGCGCGATCCGCTTGAGCGTCTTGATCATCGACCAGAAGCGTCGCCCATAGGGCGGCGCGAGCATTCCCATGCCGTTTAGCTTGGGCTGGATGAACGTGCCGCGCAGATGCGAGAACGTGTCGAACCCGTGCTGGCCGTGATACCCGCCCATGCCCGATGCGCCGACGCCGCCAAAGGGCAGATTGGTCTGGGCGACATGCATGATCGTCTCATTGTGGCAGGCGCCGCCCGACACGATCTGTGCCGACAGCGCGTCAATCTCTGCCCGGTCTTCCGAGAAATAGTAGGTGGCCAGCGGTCGGGCGCGCGCCGTTACATGCGCCACCGCCTCTTTGGGATCATCGATCGGGACAACGGGCAGGACGGGGCCGAAGATCTCGTTCGTCATCAAGGCGCTATCCATCGGTGCTCCGGTCACGATCACCGGCGGGAACAGGCGGCTGTTGGCATTCGGCTCGACCCCGGACAGCGGGTGGAGCTGCGCCCCCCGCCCGACCGCATCATCGCGCAGCCCCATGAGCCGCGTGAACTGGCGATCGTCAATGATCCGCGTGAAATCGGGATTCACCGCCAGATCGGGGTAGTGCTTTGACACCCAGCCCTGCGCCTTTTCAATGAAAGGCGTCATCAGGGCGCGGTCGATCATCACGTAATCGGGCGCCACGCAGGTCTGCCCGGCATTGAGCATCTTGCCCGTCATCACCCGCGCAACGGCCCGATCCAGATCGGCCTTGGCGGTGACGATCACAGGGGATTTCCCGCCGAGCTCCAGCGTCACGGGGGTGAGGTTCGGGGCGGCGGCGGCCATGACCTTCTTGCCGACCTCTCCATTGCCGGTGAAGAACAGGTGATCGAAGGGCAGCGCCGCAAAGGCCGCGCCGATCTCGGGCCCGCCGCGGATCACGCTTAGCTCTTCGGGGGCAAAGTGGCGGGCTGCGGCCTGCGTGAACCAATTGGCGAAATGCGGCGCATATTCGGATGTCTTCACGATGGCACGGTTGCCCGCCGCAAAGGCCCCCGCCAGAGGGCCGGTCAGCAGAAACAACGGGTAGTTCCATGGGCCGATGATCCCCACCAGCCCTTTGGGCTGCGGCACAATCCGGGAGCGTCCGAGCCAGAACCACATCGCCGTGGGCACCCGGCGGGGTTTCATCCAGCCGCGCCCATGGCGCAGCGCATGGCTGATTTCCGCATAGGTCGGGAAGACTTCGGCAAGCTGGGTATCAGCCGCCGCGCGCTGCCCGAAATCAGACGAGATCGCCGCTACTACGCCGTCTTCATCCTCGCGCAGCATGCGGGCGAGCCGTTCCAGCCGGTCCTTGCGCAGGCTCCAAGGGGCATCGGGCTCCGCGCGCGCGGCGTCCCGCGCCGCAGCGAAGCGGGCGTCCAGGGTTTCAATCGTATCCCAGGTGTCTGGCATCATCATCGGCGAAACTTTCGGCTGAGGCTGCGGGAGGCCAGCCGCGCCTTCTGGCGCAGCGGGAAGGACGAAAAATTGGCCTTGAAGACCGAGGTCGTGAAATGGGTCGGGCGCGAATAGTCGATGGCCACATCGACCACGACCACCTTGCCCGCCCGCGCGAGATCGCGTGCAGCGGTGACGGTGTCGCTGGTCTTGGCCGGATCGGTGAGCACGATGTAGCGCGCCCCGACCGCCCGCGCGAGCCCGCCGAAATCCGCACGTGGGAGGTGGGTGCAGGTCTCCGCCCCGTAGGGTTTGCGCTGCGCCTGCGCGATCTGGCTGAGCGTGCCGTCGTTGAACACGAAAACCGCGAGCCCGACCCCGTTATGGGTGGCGGTCAGCAGCTCCATCCCCGTCATGGTGAAGCAGCCATCCCCGACAACGGCGAACAGCTCACGCTGGGGATCAGCCAGCCGCGCGCCGATCGCGGCGGGCACCGCGTATCCCATGGCGTTGAAATCGGTCGGGGTCAGCACCTTGCCCCCCGCGCCGACCGGGAACAGCTCTGCCGCCAGGAAGGTGTGGTTGCCGTCATCGAGCACCATGGTGGCCTCCTGCGGGTAGGCCGCGCGCAGGGCGTCGAAGACGGTGATGGGGTTGATCCGGCCTGCGGGCGGCTCATGGGCGTGCCACGCCGCACGATAGGCCGCCTTGTCCTTCGCGATCTGCGCCTGCAAATCGCTCCGCTCCGGCGCGGGCGGCGCGGCCTTGCGCAGTGCCTCCAGCAGCGCGGGGGCGACAGCGGTGGCGTCGCCGACCAGCCCGACCTTGGCGGGGTAGTTCAGCCCGATGGCGGAGGGGTCAATGTCGATATGGACATGGGCCGGGGGTACCTTGGCCGAGAAACTGCCGGTCGGGATCTCTCCGAACCGGGCGCCGATGGTCAACAGCGCATCGCACCCTTCATAGGCGTTGCGCCCGGCGGGCACGGCCGCCGCGCCCAGCCCGAAGCAAGCATGGAGCGGATGCGACGCCGGAAAGCTCGCCAGCCCCTGAAGCGTCGTGAAGACCGGCGCCTGAAGGTGTTCCGCTAGGGCGATCACATCCGTCACCGCGCGGCGCGCGCCCCAGCCGACAAAGATCACCGGATGCTTGGCCTGGGCCAGCAACTGCGCGGCCTCTTCCATCAGCCCCGGATCGGGCAATGGAGGCACCGGCGGCGCGGTCCACGGCGCGGGCTCTTCGACCGCATCATCAAAGAGCTGAAGGTTCGTGGGGATTTCGACCAAGACCGGACCGGGCTGGCCGCTGGTCGCGATCCGGTGCGCCTCGCGCAGGATCGGCGCGACGTCCTCCACCTTGTCAACGCGGAACGCGGCCTTGGTGATGCCCTTCGCCAGCTCCATCTGGTCGACCTGGTGCAGCTTGTGCTGCCAGGGCGTGTCCGTGCGGATCCCACCGGTGATGACCAGCATCGGGATGCCATCGAGGAACGCCTCTCCGATCCCGCTCATGGCGTGGGTGAACCCGGCAGCGGGCACGGTGAGCAGGCAGCCGACCTCTCCGCTGTCGGAGGCGCGCGAGACACCATCCGCCATGAAGGCGCCGCCGCCCTCATGGGTGACCAGTATCGGGCGAAGCTGGTTGGAGCGCGCAAACGTGTCGTAGAGTTCGGTATTGTGCACACCGGGGATGCCGAAAGTCTGGCGAATGCCCAGCTCTGTCAGCGTTTGCAGCGCGACCTGCGCCGCTGTCTTCCGTTTTGGCATCACGCGCCCTCCCTTGCCGCGGCGCCCAGCCGCCGCGCGGTGTAAAGCGCGCCGCCCAGGAAGGTGCCTTCAAGCCCGCGGATCCCGTTCATATTGCCGCCGCCAAATCCCGCTGCCTCCCCAACGGCATAGAGGCCGGGGATCGCGTCGCCCTGCGGGGTAAGAACCCGGCTGGCCAGATCGGTGACGATCCCGCCCAGCGATTTGCGCGCGATGGGGAAGGTGCGGATGGCCACCAAGGGCCCCGCTTTCGGGTCAAGCACCTTCACCCCGCGCGTGAGGCGCAGCTTGTCGGCCTTCCACTGGCGCAGCGTGGTAAGCGCCTGCATCTGCGGATCGCTCGAGCCATTCCCCTTCGCGATCTCCGCATCCCAAGCGGAAAGCGCGGCGCGCAGCGTGTCTTCGCGCATCTCAACGCCCCCGACCGACAGCGCGTTCATCTTGTTCACCAGCGACGGCAGATCGTCCGCCACCACCACATCCACGCAGTTCTGCGTGAGCGTGTCATACAGCCAGCGGTTGCCGAACAGGATCTGCGCGGCAAAGCTCAGCATCTTGTGATCGCGCACCGCCGGGTTCATTTCCGCGCCCGACACAGCCAGTTCCTTGAGCGCGATCTTGCGGTTCATCACCTGCCAGCCATAGCCCGCAGGCTGACGGCACAGCTGCGTGAACAGATCGCGGGTGTCAAAACCGCTCACCATCGGGGGCATGATACGGGCGCCCTGCCCGTTCACCCACAGCGCCGAGCGCGCGGGCACAGTAGAGAGCCCATGGTTCGGCTTGGTCGGGTTCCAGTGATGGATCCCGCCCGCGTAGTTCCAGTTGCGGTCGAGCCGGTGCACCTGCGCCCCGGCCCCCGCCGCCGCGCGGTGCATCGTGCCATCGCCATACTGATGCGCGCCGGTCAGGATCACTGGCGGTGCGGGCTGCCAATCCTTGTGCCAGTGTTCGCGGATCAGAGCATCCACGCCATTGATCCCGCCGGTGGCGATCACGACCCGCGCCGCATCAAGTGCGACGGGCGTGCCGGTCGCCTCGTCCTCTCCGGTGATGCCGGTGACGGCGCCGCCCGAGGTGCTCAGTCCATCGACCCGGATACCATACCGGATGGTCAGGCGATCACGGCCGGGATGAGCTTCAAGCGCCCGCAGGATCGTGCGCACCAACCCGTCCCCGGTGCCCCAGCAGACATGCCAGCGGGGAACGGTGTTGCCGTCCCGCTCGACCCACAGCGGGACGGGCATGAACTTCTGCCCCAGCCCGGTCAGCCAGTGGTAGAGCCCCGCGCTATCCGCGCAATAGGCCTGCGCCCAGGCTCGGGGCAGCGCGTCCTCGGCGCCTTCGGTGAGCTCTCCGAAGCGGCACCAATCGGCAAAAGCGGCGTCCGCGCTGTCGGTGATTTTGTGGCGCGCCTGAAGCGGCGTGTTCGCAAAGAACAGCCCGCCAAAGCTGAGCCGCGCCAAACCGCCCACGGCCTCGGGGCTGTCGCGATCCACCAGCACGATCCGCTCGCCGGTGTCGAGCAGCTCAAGCGCCGCGGTCAGGCCAGCCAGCCCCGCGCCCACGATGATCGTGGTTCCATCTTTCGTCATGATCCTCTCCCTTCAGCGAGTGTTGCGCGGGGCGGCATTGCAACTCAAGCCAGAGCGCAAAGCGACCTTGCGTCGCTTGCGACGCCGGGCACCCGCTTGACAGCGGCGAGCGCGCTGTGAAACGTCGCGTGTCAGACAAGCGAGGGATCACGAAAAATGCGGATCGGCATCCTGATGGCAGGCCATGTCATGGACGAGATGCGCCCCGACTTCGGGGACATGGATGCCCAGTTCCATCGGCTGCTGGAGGGGCACGGGTTCGACTTCACCACCTATGCGGTGGTGGACGACGTCTTTCCCGCGTCGCCAGAGGATCACGACGGCTGGATCATCACCGGATCGAAATTCGGAACCTATGACGGGCATGACTGGATCGCCCGGCTGGAAGAGCTGGTGCGCGCGATCTATGCCGCGGACCGGCCTCTCGTCGGGATCTGCTTTGGACATCAGATCATCGCGCAAGCCCTTGGCGGGGTGAACGAGAAGTTTGGCGGCGGCTGGTCTCTGGGCCATCAGACCTATCGGCTGGCAGATGGCCGCACGCGCAAGGTGATGGCCTGGCATCAGGATCAGGTCACGAGCGCGCCTGAAGGGGCCGCGTGCGTCGGCAGTTCGGAGTTTTGCCGCAACGCCTATCTGCTCTACGGGGATCGCGCCTATACGATGCAGCCCCATCCCGAGTTTTCGGCCAGCTTCACGGACGGCCTTTTGCATCACCGCCGCGCGGGGCTGCCCGCCGATCTGGCGCAGCAGGCCGAGGACCATATGACCCGCCCGCTCGACACCGCAGCAAGCGCAGACGAGATCGCGCGGTTTCTCAAAACCCGGTCCCTCACATGAGCCGCGCCCTCATGCTTCAGGGCACCGGCAGCAATGTCGGGAAGTCGATGCTGGTGGCCGGGCTGTGCCGCGCCGCGCGCAACCGCGGGCTATCGGTGGCGCCGTTCAAGCCACAGAACATGTCCAACAACGCCGCCGTCACAGAGGATGGCGGAGAGATCGGCCGCGCTCAGGCGCTTCAGGCGCGGGCCTGTGGGCTGGCGCCCCATACGGACATGAACCCCGTGCTGCTCAAACCCGAAACCGAACGCGGATCGCAAATCGTGGTGCAGGGCCAGCGGTGGCAAACGGTTCAGGCGCGCGACTACGCGGCGCTCAAGCCCAAGCTGATGGCCCCCGTGCAAGACAGCTTTGCCCGCCTGCGCGCGGCCCATGATCTGGTTGTGGTTGAAGGCGCGGGCAGCCCCGCCGAGGTGAACCTGCGCCCCGGCGACATCGCCAATATGGGCTTTGCCCGCGCCGCCGATGTGCCCGTGGTGCTGTGCGGCGACATCGACCGGGGCGGCGTGATCGCCCAGATCAAGGGCACACAGGCGGTGATCGACCCGGCCGACGCCGCGCTGATCTGCGGCTTTATCGTCAACAAGTTCCGGGGCGACCCCAGCCTGTTTGACGACGGCTTCGCGCTGATCGAAGAGCTCACCGGCTGGCCCGGCTTTGGCGTGGTGCCCTGGTTCGATGACGCCTGGCGCCTACCCGCCGAAGATGCCGTCGATCTGGGCCACAGCCCCTCGGACGGGCCGTTTCACGTCGTCTGCCTGCGCCTCTCTCGGATCGCAAATTTCGATGACCTTGATCCCCTGTCGCAAGAGCCCGGCCTGCGCCTGACCATGCTGGCGCCCGGCCAGCCGATCCCCGGAGATGCCGATCTGGTGATCCTGCCGGGCAGCAAGTCCACACGCGGCGATCTGGCCTATCTGCGAGCGCAAGGCTGGGACATTGATCTTGCCGCCCTTCACCGCCGCGGGGGGCATGTTCTGGGCATCTGCGGCGGCTATCAGATGCTGGGCCGGATGATCCGCGATCCCGACGGCATCGAAGGCCCGGCGGGTGAGACCGAAGGCCTTGGCCTTCTGGACGTCGAAACCGTAATGACCCCGCATAAGCGCCTGCGCGATGTTGCCGCCCGCCATGCGGGATCAGGCACGGATTTCACCGGCTATGAGATCCATATCGGCACCACCTCGGGCCCCGATTGCGCCCGCCCCTTTGCCCATGTCGGAGACCGGGCCGAAGGCGCGCGCAGCACCGATGGCCGCGTGGTGGGAAGCTACCTGCACGGCATGTTCCGCGATGACGCCTTCCGCGCCGCGTGGCTGGCCGGGTTTGGCGCCCCGTCGCAGGGCGGGTTCGATGCGGGCGTCGAGCAGGCGCTCGATGATCTTGCCGATCACGTGGAGCGGCATCTGGACGTGGACGCGCTTCTGGACGCCGCGCGCTAGCCGAGCGCTGCCAGAGCCTCCTCGACCACCTCCCAGCCCGCGCCGTCGCGCGTCGCCTTGGTGGAGAGCACCTGGCGCCACTTGCGGGCCCCCGGCTGACCGGCGAACAGGCCCAGCATATGCCGCGTGATCTGGTGGAGCCGCCCGCCCTCGTCCAGATGCGCGCGGATTGCGGGCTCCATGGCGCGGGCGATATCCGTGCGCGGTGCGGCAGGGGATCCGCCCCACACCATGTCCGCCTCTGCCAGGATGTCGTAGGGCTGGTGATAGGCCGCGCGCCCGATCATCACGCCGTCAAAGCCCCGCGCCAGCTGCGCCCGCACCGCGTCCAGAGTCTCGATCCCGCCATTGAGCGAAATATGCAGCCCCGGAAAGCGGTCCTTCATCGCAAGCGCCAGATCATAATCCAGCGGTGGGATGGAGCGGTTTTCCTTTGGGCTCAATCCCTTGAGCCACGCTTTTCGCGCGTGGATCGTGACCCGTTCAACCCCGGCGCCCGCGACCTCCTCCAGAAGGCGCGGCAGGGCGATCTGGGGATCCTGATCGTCCACGCCCAAGCGGCATTTCACCGTGATCTCGGCGCCCTGCCCCTGCATGGCGGCACAAAGACGCCCGACCAGTTCGGGCTGGGTCATGAGGACGGCGCCGAACGTGCCGGATTGCACCCGGTCTGACGGGCAGCCGCAGTTGAGGTTCACCTCGCCATAGCCGCGCTCCGCGCCCATGGCTGTGGCATCCCGCAGCTCCGCCGGGTCGGACCCGCCCAGCTGGAGCGCAACGGGCTGTTCAGCAGGCGCAAAATCCAGCAAATGCACAGCCCCGCCCCGCACCAAAGCGGGCGCGGTCACCATTTCAGTGTAGAGCAGCGCGTGTCGGCTCATCTGGCGATGAAACAGACGGCACCAGCGGTCCGTCCAGTCCATCATCGGAGCGACGGACAACCTGGCATGTTCCTGAATGTGCATTTTCGCGGTCATGTTCATACTTTCGGACGCGGTGCTTGCTGCATTGCGGAGCACTCCACCACCCGCGCTTTCGTCATTTTGAGCCTCATTGCCAAGACAGCGCCCTATGCGCAACCAAGCGAACGCTGCGAAATGGTCGCCGCGCTCGCGCTAAGCCCCCTCCAGAAAAGCGGGCCGATGGAGCGCTAGCCCAGGTGCCCGCGGATCGAACACGCAGCTCGCTCCCGTTACTGAAGTCACGCGACGTTTGTGCCGCGCGCGCCTTGCAGATAACATCAAAAGACGCACCTAGGTCTTTCGATGATCGGCGGTGGGGTTGCCAGCCTGCGACCCGCGATGCCAATAACGCACTCAGGCTTTCAGGTCAGGACATCCTTATGAAGAAAATCGTGTTCGCCATTTTTGGTATGTTTGCGCCAATCGTTGCCACAGCGGATGACAGTCCTGCCCCCTACGTGAAGATCGTCACCACGGAAGCGGCACAAAGTGTGATCGAGCGCCAGTTCTTCGGTCGGGTCGCGGCGCGGCAGTCCGTTGATCTGGCCTTCCGGGTCGGCGGACAGATCGTCGACTTTCCGGCGATCGAAGGCGAGACGGTCCCCCAGGGCGAAGTCATCGCACAGCTGGATCAAGAGCCCTTTCAGTTGACCTTCAACCAGGCCGAATTGCAGCGCGATCAAGCCCAGCGGACGCTGAGCCGACGTGAGCAACTGCGCGGCAATGCCGCCAGTCGGGTGAGCATCGAGGATGCCCAAACCGCCGCCCGCTCGGCCTACATTGCGTTGCGAAATGCCGAATTGTCGCTCAAGCACGCCACGTTGCGGGCGCCTTTTGATGCGCTTGTGGCACGGCGCAAGGTTGCGAATTACACATTGATTGCTCCGGGAACGCCAGTCGTCCGCCTGCATGACATGTCGGAGATCCGCATCAATATCGACGTCCCGGAAGTGCTGTTCCAGCAAACCGGCGGAAAGGGCGAAACCCGCATCGAGGCCGAATTCGTCGGCAGCCCGACACGCTATCCGCTGACCTTGCGTGAATTCAATGCCGAGACATCGCAGGTCGGCCAAACGTTCCGCATCAGTCTTGGCATGGCCCCGCCTGAGGGTTTGAATCTGTTGCCGGGCACCTCAGTCACGGTCCACGTCTATCGCGATATCGGCGAGACGCAAATCGCCCTGCCCGCCTCCGCCGTGCGACTGGCCAATGACGGCGCCGCGCAGGTGATGCTCTTTGAGCCTGCGGCCGACGCCGCTGATGAGGGCGTCGTCAAGCTTCATCCGGTCGAGATCGCACCGGCGCCTGACGGCAGTTTGCTGGTTACCAGCGGTCTGGACGCGGGCCAACAGGTTGTCGCGTCCGGCCTGTCTCGCCTGGCTGACGGGCAGCAGGTGCGCCGCTTTTCCGGCTTTCCGAACTGAGCGGAGTCACCCATGTCCATCGCAAGGCTTTTCATCGACCGGCCGATCTACACATGGCTGTTGATCCTCGGTTGCATTCTTGGCGGGCTGTGGGGGTTTCTCTCGGTCGGCAGGCTGGAAGACCCGGCCTTCACCCTGAAAACCGCAGTCGTCGTCACACAATACCCCGGCGCCAGTGCCGAACAGGTTGCCCGCGAAATCAGTGAACCGCTGGAATCCCAGATCCAGAAGATGGGCGAGGTCGATTTCATCACATCGGTCAACCAGCCCGGCCAGAGCCGCATTACGGTCAATATGAAGTCCATCTATGATGGCGACCAGCTGCCTGAGATCTGGACCAAGCTGCGCAATCGGGTGAACGACACGCGGCTGCCAACGGGCGCCAGCCACCCGTTTGTGAACGACAGTTTCGGAGATGTGTACGGCATCTACTACGCCGTCACGGCACCGGGCTATTCCGATGCCGAGCTCTACCAGATGGCGACCTTCCTGCGGCGCGAATTGCTGACGGTCGATGGCGTGGCCGATGTTTCTGTTTCGGGCGTGCCCAACGAGGTGATCTATATCGAGCCCGACCCCGCTTTGGTGGTGAACCAGAACGTCCCTCCATATGCCATCCAAGGGGCCATTGCCGGAGCAAACAACGTCGTCGATGGTGGCGCCTATGAAAACGCAGATGGCCGGATCTTGCTGCAAGCGCCTCATGGCCGGGACAGCGTTTCGGAAATTCAGGGACTGACCATCGGCGTCGCCGGCAACCTGATCAATCTGGTCGATTTCGCCACCGTCAAACGCGAGCGCGAGACCACGCCGTCCATCTTGATCCGCCACAATGGCGAGGACGCGTTCACGCTCGGCATCGCGGGGCTCTCGACCGAAAACATCGTCGAAGTCGGCAACCGTGCCGATGAGAAACTGGCGCAGCTTGCGCCGCTGATCCCGCTGGGCGTTGAGCTGCACCCGATCTATCAGCAACATGTCGTCGTGGACGAGGCCTCCAGCGACTTTCTGTTGAACCTCGCCATGTCGGTCGCCATCGTCGTCGCCGTTCTGGCCCTTGCCATGGGGCCGCGCGCTGCCATCGTCGTGGGGGGAACGCTGCTGCTGACCGTGGTTGGCACCCTGTTCTTCATGGGCCTGTTCAGCATCGAAATGGAGCGGATCTCGCTCGGGGCGCTGATCATCGCGATGGGGATGCTGGTCGATAACGCATTGGTGGTCGCGGAAGGTATGCAGGTGGGCATGGCCCATGGTCAGTCCAGTCGCGAATCCGCCGAAGAGACAGCAGGCAAGACGCAAATCCCCCTGCTGGGCGCGACCGTCATCGGCATCATGGCATTTGCTGGCATCGGGCTGAGCCCCGATGCGACCGGCGAATTCCTGTTCTCGCTCTTTGCGGTGATCGGGATTTCGCTCCTGCTGTCCTGGGTGCTGGCGATCACCGTCACACCGCTCTTGGGCCATTATGTCTTCAAACGCGGAGAGGCAGGCGCAGCAGACGCCTATAGCGGCCCGATCTTCCGCGCCTATGCGGCTCTGCTGCGGCTGTGCATCAAACTATGGTGGATCGTGGTTCCTGCCCTTCTGGGCGTCACCGTGCTGTGTTTCATGGGTTTCGCCCAGATCAAGCAGCAGTTCTTCCCAGACAGCAACACGCCCCTGTTCTTTGTCCACTACAAGCTGGAACAGGGTGCTTCCATCCATCAGACGTCTGAGGATCTCAAGGTGATGGAGGCCTGGCTGATCGACCAGCCCGAGGTCGTGTCGACCACGGCCTATGCCGGTCAGGGCGCGTCGCGCTTCATGCTGACCTATCAGGCCGAAGACCCGAACCCGTCCTATGGCCATATCATCGTGCGGACCGAGACCATCGACACCATCGCCGGTCTCATCGCGCGGCTGGAGGGTTTCGCCGCAGACGCCCTGCCCCAAGGCGAATTCCGCGCAAAGCGGCTGGCCTTTGGCCCCGGCGGCGGTGATCCGATCGAGGTGCGCTTTTCGGGGCCCGATCCGCAGATGCTGCGCAATCTGGGCGATCAGGCGATCGCGATCCTGCAGGAGGCCTCCCCCGATATCGTCGATCCGCGCCAGGACTGGCGTGAGATGGAAAAGGTCCTGCGCCCGATCTACGCCACCGATCGCGCCCAAGAGGCCGGGGTCACCCGCGACATGATCACCGACACGATGCGATTTGCATCGGAGGGGCTGCGCTCGGGCGTCTATCGCGAGGGCGAACGGCAGATCCCAGTGATCGTGCGCGAACCGGCCGACCGGCCGCTCACGCTGGCGGATCAGCTGCTCTATGTCAGCGGCACCAACAGCTTTGTGCCGTTCAGCCAGGTGACGAACGGGCTGGAATACGAGGCGCAAAACACGCTGGTCCACCGCCGCAACCGGGTGTTCACGCTCACCGTCGGGGCCGATGTCACCAAAGGCCTGACCGCCGCGCAAGTGCAAGCTGAGGTCACCGCACCGATCGAAGCCATGGCACTTCCACCAGGCTACAACATGGAGTGGGGCGGCGAATTCGAGAGCTCGAGCAAAGCGCAGGCGTCGCTCGGCGCTCAGCTGCCGGTATCGGCTCTGATCATGATCTTGATTTCGGTCCTGCTGTTCAACGGGCTGCGCCAACCGCTGATCATCTGGCTGCTGGTTCCGATGGCCGTGAACGGGGTGACGCTGGGCCTGCTGGGCACCGGCATGCCCTTCACCTTCACCGCGCTTCTCGGCTTGCTGTCGCTGTCAGGCATGTTGATCAAGAACGGCATCGTGCTGGTGGAGGAAATCGACCTGACCCGCCAGGAACATCCCGAATGGGATCGCCGCGATGCCATCGTGCGCGCATCGACGTCGCGTCTGCGGCCCGTGGTGCTGGCGGCAGCAACGACGATCCTTGGCATGGTGCCGCTGATCTGGGACGCCTTCTTTGCGTCCATGGCCGTGACCATCATGGGCGGTTTGGCCTTCGCCTCGATCCTGACGCTGATCGCCGCGCCGGTCTTCTACCAGCTGATCGGGCCTCGGGGACGCCCGACGCCCGCTACGTAGCTTGCCCTGAACATCTCTGAGCGGCGGGGCCCCAGGCGCTGCCGCTCGGGACGATCCGACCACACAATCCAAGACATTTTTTGCCCCTCGGCACGGTCGCGAAATAGGGGCATCTGCAAACGCTTCAAGCATGAACTATTTTCCGAAAAAATTTTGATGCTTGAAGCAGCAGTTTGACCGAATCGTCCTTCGGCCGACGACGCGCGTTTGCTACACTCTCCTCAAATGCATCTAGGTCCGTCGAGAGGGCTGCCCTCAATAAAACTTAAACATCGCCCTTCATGCTTATGTATTTATTGTAAAAAAACAAAAATACGCACGCACGAACCCAGCCAAAAATAGTTCTGGAAATACTTTATATGATTTTTCATATTGAACGGAGACCTGAACAGGGGAGGACGTTCATGTTTCACTTCACCAAACTCGTCTCGGCATCGGCCTTGTCGCTGATGACACTTGGCGGCGCGGCAATGGCCGAAACCAAGCTCAACATTTCGACCTGGTTGCCGCCCACTCACGGGATCAACACGGAGATTTTCGCGGGCCTCGTGGAAATGATGGAAGACGCCACCGGTGGGGAGGTTACCGGTGAGCTGAAATTCGGCCTGGCACCGCCGCCCGCTCAGATGGATCTGGTCATGGACGGCGCCGCTGACATGGCGATCATCTTCCACGGATACCAGCCGGGCCGGTTCGTCGGCACGAAGCTGGCGGAACTTCCGGGCTATGAGGGCTCCTCGGAGGCCTCCGCCGTCGCCTATTGGCGCGTGCATGAAGCGTATCTCCAGCAACTGGATGAGCATCGCGGCGTCAAGCTTGTGGCGCTGATGACGCATGGCCCCGGCCAGATGATGACCAATGCCGATGTCGAAACGCTTGACGATCTCAGCGGCCTGAAGACCCGGATCGGTGGCGGCGTCGCAGGCGATGTCGGCGCCGAGCTGGGCCTGATCGGGATCAACGTCCCGGCGCCGAAGGTCTATGAGACGCTCGCCTCGGGTGCGGCGGATGCCGTGGCGATGAATGTGGGCGAACGGGTCGGCTTCAAACTGACCGAGGTGGCCCGGAACATCTATGACATGCCGGGCGGGCTCTATCGCGGATCCTTCGCCATCATCATGAGCCAGGAAAAGTTCGACAGCCTGCCCGAGGACGTCCAGGCAGCCCTGAACGAACAGGTGTTTGGCGAACCGGCCAGCCGGATGGCAGGCGCCGCGTGGGACCTGTCGGACCAGATCGGCTATGACGCGACCAAAGCGGCTGCCGACAATGCGGTCATCCCGGCCTCGGACGAAGACCAGGCCAAGTTCGCCGCCATTGCGCAGCGGGTGATCGACAAGGTTCTGGCAGAGCTGGACGCTGCTGGCATCGACGCCAACGCCGCCTATGAGATGGTCAAAACGGACATGGCCGCCAACTGACGCGCCAATCCCGGCGGGCGCTTTCCCGTGCCCGCCGAACTCAACGGAGCCCCTTTCATGACAACGGCACGCTCATTCCCCGCCTGGGCGGGATGGCTGGCGCACCGCCTGCCCATTGCTTTGGCCTCGGGTGCACTCTTGCTGCTGATGCTGCTGACATTCGCCGATGTCATGCTGCGTTCGACCCTCAACGCGCCGATCCAATTCGCCGCCGACCTGACACGCCTGCTGATGGCCATCACCGTCTTTTCGGCCATGCCGCTGCTGTCGCATCAGGGCAACCAGATCAGCGTTGACCTTCTGGACGGTATCTTTGCGCGCTTGCGGATCAGCCGCCTTGTGGACATCGCCGTATCGGTTTTCTGCGGTGGGATCCTGATCTGGCCCGCCCTGCGGGTCTACGATCTGGCGCAGCGCAGCAAGTCCTATGGCGACCGAATGGAATACCTGAAGTTGCCGGTGCATTACGTGGAATGGTTTGTCGCGCTGATGACCATGGTGACCGCACTGGCCCTTCTATGGCGGGCCGTGATGCTCATCATTGCGCCGCACGAGCTGGAGAAAACTCATGATTGAAGGCGCCATTGGGTTCGCCGCCGTCCTCGCGCTCGTCTTGCTGAGGGTGCCTATCGCCTTCGCGATGGGGTTCGTGGGCATGATCGGCTACATGCTGGAGACCAGCTTTCGCGGCGCCATCTCGATGGTGGCGCGGCTGATCATCGACACCAGCCAGGATTACGGCCTGTCGGTCGTGCCGCTCTTCATCCTCATGGGGTTGTTCGTGAACAAGGGCGGCATCAGCCGTGAGCTTTACGCCGCCTCGAACGCCTTTCTCGGTCACTTCAAAGGCGGTCTGGCGATGGCGACTATCGTGGCCTGCGGTGGCTTCGCTGCGATCTCAGGCTCGTCCCTGGCCACGGCGGCCACCATGTCCAAGGTCGCCATGCCCGAGATGCGTCGCTACGGCTATGACGACCGACTGTCGACGGCCTCCATCGCGGCGGGCGGCACGCTGGGGATCCTGATCCCGCCCTCGGTGATCCTGGTGATCTATGGGCTGCTCACCGAAACCTCGATCGGAAAGCTCTTCATCGCGGGGATCATCCCCGGAACGCTGGGCATCCTCTTCTACCTGCTGGCCGTGCGCTATTCGGTCATGCGCCGCCCTGAATCCGGCCCCGCCGGGCCGCGCAGCGACTGGCCCGCGCGGATCGCTGCGCTGAAGGGCGTCTGGGCGGTGCTCCTGCTGTTCTTCCTCGTCATCGGAGGTCTCTACGGCGCGCTCGATTTCTGGCCGCTGCACCTGACCTTCTCTCCGACCGAGGCCGCTGGCATGGGCGCAATGGGCGCCTTCCTGATCGCGCTGAGCCGTGGCCGCCTGAGCCTGCGCGACACGATGGAGGTGCTGGCGGAGACGGCGATGACCACCGCATCCCTGTTTGCGGTGCTGATCGGAGCCTGGGTGTTTTCGAACTTCGTCAACTACGCGGGGCTGCCCGAAGGACTGCGGAGCTTCGTGGAGAGCTACGATCTCTACCCGTGGCTGGTGATGGGCGTGATCATCCTGATCTACATCGCCCTGGGCTGCGTGTTTGAATCGCTCTCGATGCTGCTGCTGACGGTGCCGATCTTCTTTCCACTGGTCACCGGCATGGGGTTCGATCCGGTCTGGTTCGGCATCATCGTCGTTGTCGTGACCGAAATCAGCCTGATCACACCGCCTGTGGGACTTAACGTCTTCATCCTGAAAGGGGTGGTGGGCGATGTGTCGACCGGCACGATCTTCCGCGGTGTGACCCCGTTCTGGGTCATGGACCTGCTACGTTTGGTCCTGCTGCTGCTGATACCGTCGCTTGTGCTGTTCCTGCCCTCGAATATGTGACATCAGCCATGCTTGAGATGACCGACACCAACGCCAAGACCCCGCCCGTGAAGTCGCTAACCGAGATCCCGTCCTACCTGCTGATCCGGGTCTCGCATCGCTACAACAAGAACATGCGCGATGCGCTCAAGGCGTCGGGGCTGACCACGGTCGCGACGCGGGTTCTGGTTTCGCTGGCCGTGTTCAAGGAGCTGTCGGTGAACGATCTGTGCGTCTACGCCGTGGCCGAGCAGCCCACTATGAGCCGCGCGCTTGACAAGATGGAGGCCGAGGGGCTCGTGACGCGGCAGGCCGGAAGCGAAGACAGTCGCACCCGCATCGTGCGGCTAAGCCCCGCCGGGTCGGCGCTCTGCACCGACATCTGGCCCGTCATGGCCGAACAAAATGAGCGCATGATGCGCGGCATCCCTGCAGAGGACCGCGCGGTGCTGCTGCGCACCATGGCGAAGATGCTGGAAAACATCCGAAAAAACCCGATCTAGCGGGGTTTGGTTTTGACACGGCGCAAAAGGGTCGGATATTTATATGATTATTCATATTACTTCAGGGGCCGGATTGGAGGCCAAGACTTCACAGAGCACCAAGCGCACATGCCGGAGCACATCCCGCGCGGCGCGACCTTAGACGACAGACTTCCAGTCTTTGCACCGCCGGGGCGAGGCGGCGGGGCAAGGCAACCACGGCGCGCCTGAACGACAGGCGCACACTCAAAGCCCGGAGTTTCGGGCAAAAACGGAGGACCCCACCAGATGACCCAATTGAAGGTCCAGACAATCACGCCGGTGACCGATCGGATCAGCCTGTTCACGCTGGTCAATGCCGATGGCGGCGCCCTGCCCGCCTATACGCCCGGCGCCCATGTGGATATCGACCTGGGCGATCTGGGTACGCGGTCCTATTCGCTGGTTGACCTCGACCCTCAGGGCGATGCACCGGACACCTATCACCTGGCCGTCCAACGCGAAGACGATGGCACCGGTGGGTCCCGCGCGATGCACGCCCTGAACGATGGCGACACGATCACCGCATCCGATCCGAAGGACGATTTTCACCTTCACCAAGGCTCGGCCCCGGCCCTGCTGATCGCAGGCGGGATCGGGGTGACTCCGATCATCTCATTCGCCACCGCTCTGAAGGCGCGGGGTACGCCGTTTGCGTTTCACTACGCCACGCGCAGCGCCGATCTGTGCGCGTTTCGCGCGCCGCTGGAGGAGAGGTTCGGGGAGGCCCTCACGCTCTGGTTCGACGATACCGCGATGATCGAGCTGGACGCCCTGATCGCGGGCGCGGCCCCCGGCACGCATCTCTATTGCTGCGGCCCCAAGGGGATGATCGAAGCGGTGCGCGAAAAGGCCGAAGCTGCGGGCTTTGACAAGGACCACGTGCATTTCGAGCTGTTCTCATCGCCCCCCACCCACGAGGGCGATCAGCCCTTCGAGGTGGAGATCGGCGACGGGCGCGTGTTCACCATTCCCGCCGACAAGACCATCGTCGAAGTGCTGGAGGAGGCCGGTGTCGACGTGATGTTTGACTGCGCGCGCGGGGATTGCGGGATCTGCCAGACCGACGTCATCAGCGGCACCCCCGATCACCGCGACGTGGTGCTGAGCGAGTCCGAGCGGGCTTCGGGAAAGATCATGCAGATCTGTGTCAGCCGGGCCAAATCGGCGCGGCTGGTTCTGGATATCTAGGGAGGAGATCATGGGGAAATATAAGGACAATCCGGCTGCCGTTGCCGCCCTGGTGCAGCAGCATCAGGTCCACCGCGACACCTATATCGACCAGGAAATCTACGATCTGGAGATGAAGCATCTCTTTGCCAACACGTGGGTTTTCGTGGGGCATGACAGTCAGGTGCCAACCAAGGGCGATTACATCACCACCCAGATCGGCGACCAGCCCGTGATCATGGTGCGGCACTCCGATGGAGAGGTCTATGTCCTGCACAACCGCTGTCCGCATAAAGGCACCAAGATCGCCATCGACCGGGCGGGCAATACGGGCAAGTTCTTTCGCTGCCCCTACCACGCCTGGAGCTTCAAGACGAATGGCTGCCTTCTCGCCATTCCGCTCAAGAAGGGCTACGCCGACACCGGCTTTGACGAGAGCGAAGCCAATCGCGGGCTCGAACCCGTGGGCGATGTGACGAACTACCGGGGCTTTGTCTTTGCGCGGCTCGCAAAGGACGGCATCGGGTTCGACGACTTCTTTGGCGGCGCGCTCAGCTCCTTCGACAATATGGTCGACCGCGCCCCCGAAGGGCGGCTGGAGGTCGCCGGACCGCCCCTGCGCTATGTGCACAACTGCAACTGGAAAATGCTGGTCGACAACCAGACCGACACCTGCCACCCAATGGTGGCCCATGAAAGCTCGGCGGGCACCGCGGTGAAGCTGTTCGAGGAGGCAAACTGGCCCGCGGACAAACCCAAACCCATGGCGATGGAGATCATCGCCCCCTTCATGAGCCCCTATGAGTTCTTCGAGGAAATGGGCATCCGCACCTGGCCCAACGGTCACGGCCATACCGGCGTGCATCATTCGATCCATTCGGATTACAGCCAGTCGCCGGATTACTGGGACGCGATGGTCGCCGCCCATGGCCGCGAGCGCGCCTCTGAGATCCTGGGCGAGAACCGGCACAACACGGTCTATTTCCCCAACATCATGATCAAGGGCCCGGTGCAACAGCTGCGCAACTTCATCCCGCTCGGCCCTGACCGGACCCTGGTGGAAAGCTACATCTACCGACTCGTCGGCGCGCCCGATTACCTGCTTGAGCGGACCGTGATGTATAACCGGCTGATCAATGCGCCCACCTCGATGGTCGGCCATGACGATCTGGAAATGTACGAGCGCGCGCAGGAGGGGCTGCATTCCGACGGGCTGGAATGGATCAATATCCAGCGGCTCTGGCACGGCGAAGAAGACTACAGCGACGAGGCCGTGGAGAACGGCACCACCGAGCGCCAGATGCGCAATCAGTTCGACGCCTGGAAACGGTTCATCACGATGTCCATGACCCAGGACGCACAGGAGGCCGCACAATGAGCGTGACACGCGACGATATCATCGACTTCCTCTACGAAGAGGTGCGGATGCTGGACGAAGGCCGGTTTTCCGAATGGCTCGATCTGTGGCTGCCCGAGGGGCATTACTGGATGCCGCTCGATTACAAGCAAAGCGATCCGCTGACCTGCACATCCTTGCTCTATGAAGACGACTTCATGCGCAGGCTCCGGGTGGAGCGGCTCAACGGAGAACGCACCTTCAGCCAGAAGCCGAAAAGCCGGTGCAGCCATGTGATCCAGCGGCCCTTCATCGACAAGTTCGACCCCGTTGCGGGCGTGTTCGAAACAAACACTTCGATGCACTACGTGGAAACCCGGCTGGACGATCAGTTCCTTCTGGCCCTGACCGCGACGCACGAGCTGAAAGAGGTGGACGGCAAGCTGCGCATCGCGAACAAGCGTGTCGATCTGCTCAACAGTGACGCCGCCTTCGGCAATATCCAGTTGCTGCCATGATTACGGATCGCACTCAGTCTGTCAGCGACGTCTTTACCGCCGCCTGTGCACAGTTTGGCGACCGGCCCATGCTCAACATACTGCCCGGTACGGCGCAGATTTACGGGATCACGGCGGGGGAGATCACCTACGCCCAAGCCGCCGCGCGGGTGACGCAGTGGGCGGATGCGCTGACCGCAGCGGGCTACGGCGCCGGGATGCGTGTGGCTCTTCTGCTTGAAAACCGGCCCGATTTTTTCCTGATCTGGCTGGCGCTGAACCGCCTGGGGGCCTCGGTCGTGCCGATCAACCCCGACCTGCGCGCCGCAGAGCTGGAATACCTTATCGGCCACGCCGAACCGGCGCTGATCGTCTCCATACCGAGCCGTATCGTAGAGCTGCAGGCCGCAGCGGATGCGGCAGGTGTTCAGGCACGGGCCATCACGGTCGAAGACTCTCTGCCCGCCCCGCGCGTCAACGCCGCAATCGCCGCGCCCGCCGCAGCGGCCTTCGACCGCGAGACCGCGGTGCTCTACACCTCCGGGACGACCGGCAACCCCAAAGGCTGCGTGCTGGCCAACAGCTATTTCCTGGAGGTCGGCCGCTGGTATTCCACGCTCGGCGGGATCGTGTCTTTGACCGACGCGGGCGAGCGGATGATCACGCCGCTGCCGATCTTTCACATGAACGCCATGGCCTATTCCTTCATGGCGATGATCTCTCTGGGTGGGTGCCTGACGGCTGTGGATCGCTTCCACCCCCGGAGCTGGTGGCAGGACGTGCGCGACAGCCGCGCGACCTGCCTGCATTATCTGGGCGTGATGCCGTCGATGCTGATGGGCGCCGAGCCATCGCCCGAGGACCGCAATCACTCGGTCCGCTTCGGCTTTGGCGCCGGGGTCGATCCCAAGCTGCACGCCGCTTTTGAGGATCGCTTCGGCTTTCCACTGATGGAGGCCTGGGCGATGACCGAAACCGGCGCCGGGGCGGTGATCTCGAACCATACCGAAGACCGCGTGATCGGACAGGCCGCCCTGGGCCGTGCGCCCGACTGGCTGGATATCCGGCTGACGGACGATGACGGCACCCCCGTCGCCCCCGGCCAGCCCGGAGAGCTGCTGGTGCGCCGCAAGGGCGACGCGCCCCGGCTGGGGTTCTTCAGCGCCTATTACAAGAACGCCGAAGCAACCGAAGAAGCCTGGGATGGCGGGTGGTTCCACACCGGCGACATCGTGCGCGAGGGCGATGACGGGTTCTTCTTCTTCGTGGACCGCAAAAAGAACGTCATCCGCCGCTCGGGCGAGAATATCGCAGCGGTCGAGGTGGAATCGATCCTGATGCGCCACCCCGACGTGACCGCCGCCGCCGTGGCGCCGGTGCCCGATGCGATCCGGGGCGATGAGGTGTTCGCCTGCCTGCAGGTGCGCGACCCGCAGCCGGGCAAGGCCGAAGAGATCGTCACCTGGGCGCTGAGCCAGATGGCCTACTACAAGGTGCCCGGCTATATCGCCTTCGTCGATGCCCTCCCGCTGACACCGACCCAGAAGATCCAACGGGCGGAGCTCAAGGCTCTGGCCGCGAGGCTGCTGGACGATCCCGCGACCGTCGATGTTACGCGGCTGAAGAAAAGGCAGGTGGCATGACCCGCGCGCGCCAATCCTACGAGGGGGTCGCGCTCGTCGCGCCCGTGTCCATGCCCTATGAGCGCTACTCTATTCAGACGGCGCATTGGTGGATCGCGCGGGCGCTCAAGGCCTCGCTCGATGCCGCCGGGGTCTCCCCGCGTGAGCTGGACGGGTTCTCGGTGGCCAGTTTCAGCCTGTTCCCGGACACCGCCGTCGGGCTGACCCAGCATCTCGGCCTGTGCCCGCGTTGGCTGGACCATATCCCGATGGGGGGCGCGTCGGGCGTTGTGGCCCTGCGCCGGGCTGCCCGCGCGGTGCAGGCGGGGGATGCCGATATCGTCGCCTGCGTGGCGGGGGACACCAACCAGATCGACAGCTTCCGGCGGATGCTCTCCAGCTTCTCGCGCTTTGCGATGGACGCGTCCTACCCCTATGGCTCGGGCGGGCCGAACGCAAATTTCGCGCTGCTGACCGATCGCTACATGCAGGAATACGGCGCCACGCGCGAGGATTTCGGCCGCATCTGCGTGGCACAGCGCGCCAATGCCATGCAAAATCCCGGCGCGTTGATGCGCAAACCGCTGACGTTGGAGCAGTATCTGGAGGCGCGGCCCATCACCGACCCGATTGCGCTGTTTGACTGCGTCATGCCCTGCGCCGGGTCCGAAGCCTTTCTGGTGATGACCGTCGAAGAGGCCGAGCGCCGCGCCCTGCCCTATGCCACCATTGGCGGCACGATCGAGCGTCACAACGCCCATGCGGAGGACCCGATCCAACTGCGCGGCGGCTGGACCCTGGATATCGACGAGCTCTACGATCAGGCCGCCTGCACGCCCGAGGATATCGACCTGCTTCAGACCTATGACGATTACCCCGTCATCTCGATGATGCAGATCGAAGACCTGGGGTTCTGCGCCAAGGGAGAGGCGCCGCAATTCCTGCGCACGCGTGATCTGACCAATGGGGGCGACTTCCCGCATAACACCTCCGGCGGGCAGCTCTCCGCCGGGCAAGCGGGCGCGGCGGGCGGGTTCATCGGCATGGTCGAAGCGATCCGCCAGGTCACGGGCCAAGCCGGTCCCACTCAGGTCGCCGGAGCGACCCTCGCGATGGTGTCGGGATTTGGGATGATCAACTATGACAGAGGTGTCTGTTCCGGCGCCGCCATCCTGAAAGGAGACGGGCCATGACGACGCCTCTGACCCCGCCGTCCAAGAAGAACCCGCAGCGCCGGACGCTCAGCCCGACCAGCCCGCCCAGCTTGCGCAGCCGCGCCGCCCTAGGGTTGACCGCCGCCGCCGCCGAGGGGCGGTTCATGCTGCAGGTCTGTGCCGATTGCGGCACCGTGCAATACCCGCCGCGCGATGCCTGTTGCCAGTGCTTGTCGGTCGCCCTGCCCTGGCAGGACATTGCTCCGGGCGGCACGCTTCTGGCGGAGACCAAGGTGCGGATCTCGACCAATCTCTACTTTCGCGAACGCGCGCCCTGGCGCACCGGATCGGTGAAGCTGGATGCCGGGCCGGTGGTGATCTGCCATGTGCATGGCGATGTCCCGCCGCGCGGGCGCGTGGTGATGCAAAACCGGCTCGACCGCTCGGGCCAGGGCGTTTTGCTGGCCATGCCCGAAACCGCCACCCCTCATATGGAGGACGATCCCCAGTTGCGCGCCATGAGCTCTGATCCCAAATTCCGCCGCGTCCTGATCACCGACGGGCGCAATCCCAATGCGCCCGCGCTCGCCCGGGGGCTTGCCGATGCCGGGGCGACGACGATCTTTGTCGGCCTGTCCGAAACCTGGCGCCCAGATCCCAACGAGGGCGCGTTGGCGGACATTCCAGGCGTCGAAGTTCTGCCGCTCGATGTGACCGACACCGCCAGCGTGCGGGAGCTTGCGGGCGAGATCGGCGGCAAGACCGACATCATGGTCAATAACGCTCGGCTCATCAGGCCCGGCGGCGCGCTGAGCCGCGGCGACAGCGGGGTCGCGCGCGAGGAGATGGAGGTGAACTATCTCGGCCTGATGCGGCTGGCGCAGGCGTTCGGCCCCGGCATGTGCGCCCGCACGGCGGACGGGACCAACGCCGCGGTGGCCTGGGTCAACATCCTGTCGGCCCATGCCTTGCTACCGGATCCGGCCTATGGCTGCTTTTCGGCGTCCAACGCTGCGGCCCTGTCGCTCAGCCAATCCCTGCGCGGCGAATTCCGAAGCAGCGGGCTGCGCGTCATGAACGTCTTTGTCGGCCCCACCGATGACGACTGGCATCAGCCACTGCCGCCGCCAAAGGTGCCGCCCGCCGCGCTCGCGCGGGACGTGGTCAAAGGGCTCCGCGATGGGCTGGAGGACGTCTATTGCGGCGATGTGGCGAAGGACCTGATCGAGCGGTTCCGCGCCGGGCCGAAGATCCTTGAACGTGAAATGACCGGCGGGGGAGACGGCGCATGAGTATCCTGAACCAACTGGCCGGTGCTCTGGCCAGCGGCACGGTGAAGGTCGTGGACCTCACGCACACGCTGGATCCCGATTTCCCCGTCATCGTCCTGCCGCCCGAATTCGGCCAATGCGCCCGGTTCCGCATGGAAGAGGTGAGCGCCTATGACCATCGTGGGCCCGCCTGGAAATGGCACAATATCTCCATGTCGGAGCACACCGGCACCCATTTCGACGCGCCCTGCCACTGGATCTCGGGGCGCGATGTGCCCCATGGGGCGGTCGATGAGATCCCGGCGCATATGTTCACCGGGTCGGTGGTGGTCATCGACTGCTCCGACGGCGCCGCGCGCGACGACGATTTCGAGCTGACCCCCGAGATCATCGCCGCCTGGGAGGCCGAGCATGGCCGCATTCCCGAAGACGCCTGGGTGCTGATGCGCACCGATTGGTCCAAACGATCGGGCGCGGCCTATCTGAACATGCGCGATGATGGCCCGCATTCGCCCGGCCCCACGCCGGAGGCTATCCGCCTGCTGGTCGAGGATCGCGGCATTCGCGGTTTCGGGACCGAAACCGTGGGCACGGATGCCGGACAAGGGGCGCATTACACCCCGCCCTATCCCGCGCATTTCATTCTGCACGGCGCAGGGAAATACGGGCTGCAATGCCTTTGCAATCTGGATCAACTGCCCGCCACCGGCGCTTTCCTTCTGGCGGCGCCCCTGAAGATCAAGAACGGCACCGGCAGCCCGCTGCGCGTTCTGGCCATGATCGAGGACCAGACATGAGCACCTACACCGCCGTCATCACCGGAGGCAGCAAGGGGATCGGGCTCGATCTCGCCACCCGATTGCTGGACAAGGGATATACCGTCCTGTCGCTGGCCCGCGGCACGGGGAAGGACGCGCCCGAGGAGCTGATCCAGATCTCCTGCGATCTGCTGGATGAGGGCTCTGTCACCAGCACAGCCCGCGCCATCGCGGCCGAGCATGACGTGACCCATTTCGTGCAAAATGCCGGGATGATCTGGCCCAACCTTCTGGAAGACGCGACGCCCTCCGACATCACGGGGCTGGCGCAATTGCACCTGGGCTCCGCGCTCAGCCTGATGCAGGCGTTTTTGCCCGGGATGAAGGCGCGCGGCTTTGGGCGAGTGCTGTTCAACGGCTCGCGCGCGGCTCTGGGCGTGCCGACGCGCACGGCCTATTCGGCTTCTAAGGCCGGGATGATCGGGATGGCGCGGACCTGGGCTCTGGAGCTCGCCCCGCACGGGATCACCGTCAACGTGGTCGCGCCGGGGCCGGTCCAGACGGACAATTTCTGGGGGATCGTCCCGAAGGGATCAGAGCGCGAGGCCACCCTGGCCAAGGCGCTGCCGGTGGGGCGGCTGGGCACGCCGCGCGACATCTCCAACGCATTTTTGTTCTTTTGCGACCCGGAAAACGGGTTCGTGACGGGCCAGACGCTCTATGTCTGCGGCGGCGCCAGCGTCGGCACGCTCAGCTTGTAAGCGGTGCCGCGGGCGTTGACGCGCCGCGGCCCGGCAGGCAGAGCGGGGGGACACGCGTAGATCGAAAAGGTGCCCCATGGACATTCCCTTCAAGACCACCCGGATGCTCAATTTCGGGGATTGCGACATCTCGGGCACGGCCTATTTCCCGTCCTACCTCAACATCCTCAATGGCGTGAACGAAGAGTTCTGGCTGCATCTGGGCTACCCGTGGCACGAGATCATCTGGAAGCACCGCTGGGGCACGCCGACGGTGCACCTGTCCTGCGATTTTTCCAAACCGTCCTTTTTTGGCGAAGAGCTGGAATTCGCCGTTGAGGTCCGCAAGGTCGGGCGGTCGTCGGTGACGATGCACCATCTCATCAGCTGCAAGGGCGAAAAGCGGTGGGAAAGCACGCAGGTTCTGGCGGCCAGCGATCTGGACAAGCACTGTTCGATCCCATGGCCGGACGATGTGAAAGCGGCGCTCGACGCGATCTGCGTGGCCCAGCCCGAGGCCTGACGCGGCTTAGCGGCGGTGCGTGGCGGTCACCCGCGCGATTTCCTCGTAGATGCCCGCCAGGATATTGAGGCTGCGCCCGGCTTCAGCCAGGCGGGTCTCAAACCGCGGGAGGCTGCGGATCTGCTCGATCAGAAGCCGCTTGCGCAGCTCGGAATAATCATCCGTCACCTGCCGCCCCTTGTCGGTGACCTCATAGGTCACCCCGGTCCGGCCCGACCCTTTCTTTTGGACCAACTCGGCGGCGAGCAGCTTGCGCATGGAATACTGGATATTCGGGATGTCGTCGCGGTTGGTCAGCCGGGCGAGCTCCTTGATCGACTTTCCGCGATCATTCATCCGCACTAGGTGAAGAAGCGCATTTTCGGGGCCTGACCCCGCGAAATCGCTGACCGACGCCAGGCATTCCCCCTGCCATCGCCCGAACGCCTCGAAACAGCGCATCAAAGCGAATTCCAGCTCCGTGCAGGTCACCTCTGCGTCGCTTTCCGACAGGTGCCAGCGATAGTCGAGCTTGCTGCCGTCATTATTCTGATCCGATGTCACCGGGCCAATTTAGCCAAGATTTTCGTTGACGCAACGGGTTCTACGAATAGACTTTAAAAGCTAAATTTTAGCTTATGACATTTTACTGGGAGGAACAAATGTCGACAAACCTCATGAAACAAAAGGAAGGCTTCAAGCTGGGGACCTTCTCGACCAACTGCTCATCGGGCATGACGGTGACGAAATCGCCCGACCGCTGGGTCAACTCGTGGGACAACAATCTTAAGCTGGGCAAGATGCTGGACGAAGCTGGCATCGACTTCATGCTGCCCATCGCCCGCTGGATCGGCTACGGAGGAGAAACCGATTTCCACGGCGGCGTTCTGGAAACCATCACCTGGGCGACAGCGATGCTCGCCTCGACCGAGAACCTGACCGTGTTCGCGACGGTGCACACCACGGCCAACCACCCGGTCGTCGTCGCCAAGCAGATCGCGACCATGGACCAGGTCGGCAAAGGCCGCGCGGGTCTGAACATCGTCGCGGGCTGGAACAAGCCGGAATACGAAGCGCTTGGCCTGACCCTGCCGGACGACCACGAGACGCGCTATGGCTATGCGCAGGAATGGGTCGACATCATCGACAAGCTCTGGACGTCGGAAGAATACTTCGACTGGGAGGGTGAGAACTTCAACCTCAAGCACGTGCATGGCGATCCCAAGCCGATCAACGGCCGCCCGCCGATCCTCAACGCCGCCGGCTCCGAGATCGGGCGTGCCTTTGCCACGGACAATGCGGATTACCTCTTCACCCCGGCGATCGACCTGGAACGCTCTGTCGACGAGATCAAAGAGCTTAAGGACCTGGCCAAATCCAAGGGCCGCGACGTGGGCGTGCTGACCTTCAGCCACGTCATTTGCCGCGAGACCGAAGAAGAGGCCACCGCCCTGCGCGACAAGCTGATGGGCGAATGGGCCGACTGGGAAGCCGTGGACAACCTGGTGAACCTGCAATTTGCCCATGCGCACAGCTTCCCGCATGACCTTCTGGCGCAGATCAAGAACCTCTTTGCCATGGGCCATGGGGGCTTCCCGCTGGTCGGCACGCCGCGCCAGGTTGCGGACGGGATCATCAAGCTGCACGAGACCGGGTTCGCAGGAACCACGCTCAGCTTCTTCGACTATGTCGAGGAATTCCCCTATTTCCGCGACAATGTGCTTCCGCTGCTGGCCGAAGCCGGGATCCGCTAAGCGATGGGCGATGTTCAGCCCAAAGAGTTCACCAACGCCATGCGCGCGTTGGTGGGCAACTGCTCGGTGATCACCGTGGGCGAAGGGGATGCGCGCTCGGGCCTGATCGTCACTTCGGCGATTTCGCTGAGCGCGGAGCCCCCCCTGCTGCTGGCCTGCGTCAATCGCGGATCGTCCAGCTGGCCGATTCTGGACAAGCACCGTACGTTCGGGTGGTCATCGCTCGGCGCCGATCATCAGAAGGTCGCGGAGAATTTCGCGGGCTTTGGCGGGGTGAAGGGCGCAGATCGCTATGCCGATGCAGAGTGGGACATCCAGCCCTCGGGCACCTATCTGCTGGCGGGCGCGCCGGTCGCTTTTGACTGCAAGGTCGAAGAGATGATCGACCGCGCCACCCATTCCATCGTGATCGGCCGGGTGATCGGCATCCGCGAGAACGATGGCGCGGGCGCGCTGACCTACTGGAAGGGCGGCTTCAAGCCCCTGCGCGACTAGAAACGCAAACGGCCCGGGAACATCCCGGGCCGTTTCGCAGCACTTAGCGCCGTCAGATCGCCGCGAGCATCTTCACGGCCTCTGCCGCTTCCGCCCCCTTGGTGACGAAATGTTGCTCATAGATCGCGTTGTGATGCGGGGTTTCCTGGTAATGATGCGGCGTCAAAGAGACCGACAGCACCGGTACACCGGTATCGAGCCCGACGCGCATCAACCCATCGACCACTGCCGACGCCACGAAATCGTGGCGGTAGATCCCGCCATCCACCACGAACGCCGCGCAGACCACCGCGTCATAGCGCCCGCTGGTGGCCAATTTTTGCGCAAAAAGCGGCAGCTCGAACGCGCCCGGCACATCGAAAACATCGACATCTTCGCTGCCGAAGGCATCGGTGAACCCGTCATACGCCCGGTCCACGATATCGGCGTGCCAGCGGGCCTTCACGAAGGCGACCTTAAAACTCATCCCTGTTCTCCCTGTGCGTCTGTCGCTTTGAGCCGGTCGGCCAGGATCCAGCTTCCGGGGCTGTCGGCCTCCATGTCGTGCATGGCGCGCGCCACCTGAGCCCAGCCGGTCTGCGCGGCCAGATGCATGGGGCCGCCCCGCCAACGGGGGAAACCGTAGCCGTGGATCTTGACCACATCGACGGCGGCATCGTCCTCCGCGATGCCCTCCTCGACGATCCGGGCGCCTTCATTGGCCAGAACCGCCAGCAGACGGTCTGCGATCTCTTCATCGGTGAAGCTGCGGCACTCCAACCCGTTGCGGGCAGAATAATCCACGATCACCGCTTCGACCTCCGGATCGGGGATCGGGCTGCGGCTGCCCTCTTCGTAGCGATACCAGCCCTTGCCACTCCGCTGGCCCAGCCGCCCCATCTCGCACAGTGTGTCCGAAATGGTGACATAGCGCTCTTGCTCCGGGCGGGTCTCGGCCTGCCGCTTGCGGTTGGCCCAGGCAATTTGCAAGCCGGTCAGATCCTGAAGCTCAAACGGCCCCATGGGCAGGCCCGCCGCGCGCATGGCCCGATCCACCTGCTGAGGCGCGGCGCCATCGGCCAGAAGGTATTCCGCCCCGCGTCGATAGGCTGTCAGCATCCGATTGCCGATGAACCCGTCGCAGATCCCCGACAGGACCGACACTTTCCGCAGTGCTTTGCCAAAGGCGAACGCGGTGGCGATCACGTCGGGCGCCGTGGCGGGCATCCGCACCACCTCCAGCAGCTTCATGATATGCGCCGGGGAAAAGAAGTGCATCCCGATGCAGCGCTCCTGCCCTTCGATCCCGGCGGAGATATCGACCGGATCAATATAGGACGTATTTGTCGCAAGGATTGCGTCCGGGGAGACAACTTTGACCAGCTCCGCAAAGACCTGACGCTTCACGTCGAGATCTTCGAACACCGCCTCAATGGCGATCTGGGCCTCACGCGCATCGTCATAGCTGCCCGTGCATGTCAGCGCCGAAAGCTGTGCGTCGCGCTGTGCCTCGCTCAGCTTGCCCCGCGCAACCGCGCCGTCGATCAGCCCCGCAACGCGGTCCTGTGCGGCGCGCGCGGCCTCGGCATCCCGCTCGATCAAGGTCACCTGCCGCCCGGCAGAGAGCGCCGCCGTGGCGATCCCGGCGCCCATCAGCCCGCCGCCCACGATGGCAATGCGGTCGCTGGGTCGCGGTGCCGCGCCCTGGATCGCGGCGGGCTTTGCCGCTGCGCGCTCGGCGAAGAACACATGGCGCAGCGCGCGGCTTTCGGGGGCAACCCGCATCTTAAGATGGCGGGCGCGTTCCTTGGCCGCGCCGTCTGCGAACGGCAAAGCCGCCCATTGCAGCGCCTCTAAATTGGCGAGGGGGGATCCCTGCCCTTTGCCAGATTTGGTCAGCCGGGACTGCTGCTTCGCGAACGCATCGGTGGCAAGCGCGGCGCAATCGCGCGCGCTGACCGGGACCGGGCGCGCGGGCAGATCGGCGGCGAAGCGGCGCGCGGCCTCCAACACATCGCCATCCGCCAGAAGATCCACGCCGCCCAGCTCCGCGATCCGCGCGGCGCCCAGTTGCTTGCCCTCGCAGGCCAGCTCAATCGCTGCGTCCATTCCGACCAGACGGGGCGCGCGTTGCGAGCCCCCGGCGCCGGGGATGATGCCGACATGGACTTCGGGCAAGCCGAACCGCGTTGCGCGATCCGCGATGCGCCAGGCACAGGCCATGGCCACTTCGAACCCGCCGCCCAGAACCGTGCCGTGCAGCGCGGCGATGAAGGGCGTCTCGCTCTCCTCGATGGCATTCACGACATCAGGCAGATGGGGCTCAAGCGCCGGGCCGTCGAACTCCGACATATCCCCCCCGGCGATCCAGGTCCGCCCGGCGCAGGTCAGGATGGCAACCCGCGCGCCCTGCACCTCGGCCACGGCGTCCCACAGCCCCTGACGCACCGCGCGCGAGGTCGCGTTCACGGGCGGGCTGTCGATGGTGACGATCGCCAGATCGCCCTCGCGCTGAACCGAAACCGGGCTCATGATGTGATCTGGGCCGTGGCTTCGATCTCGAGCAGGGCCTCGTCTTCGACGAGCGCAGAGACCACGACCATAGTCATCGCCGGGAAATTGCGCCCCAGCACCTCACGGTAGACCTGCCCGACCTCGCGCTGCGCGGCGAGGTATTCCTTCTTGTCGGTGACGTACCAGGTGAGCCGAGTGATATCGGCGGCGCTGCCGCCCGCCGCTTCGACCACCGCAAGGATGTTTTGCAGGGTCTGGCGCATCTGGCCGATGAAGTCATGGGCTTCGAACACCTGATCGGCGGTCCAGCCGATCTGGCCGCCGACATAGAGCGTGCCGCCCGCGGTCAGAACGCCATTGGCATAGCCCTTTGCCGGGGCCCATCCTTCGGGGTGAATGATCGTGTTGCTCATTGATCCGTTCCTTCCTGATCGCGTCGCATTTTCGAAACCACAGGCTCTGGCCAGGCCTGTGGGGAGCCGCTCTGATCGACATGAACGAGCGTCAAAGTGGTGGTGAAGCGCGGCTCTGCCCCGCACAGCGCCTGCTGCTTCAAGGTCACGCTGCTATGCCCCACCCGCGTCACCACCAGCGAGATCACGAGCGCGTCTCCGTGGCGACTGGGGGCGTGAAACTCCGTGTCGATGGCCACGGTGGGCACGCCATGGGCCGGGATGAGCTCGTGAAACGGGTAGTCGAGCCGCTCTTCGAAATAGGCTTCGACGGTGTCGTTGATCATCTCGAAATAGCGGGGGTAGAACACGATCCCGGCGGGGTCACAGTGCTTGAACAGCACTTTCTGGCTGCGGGTGAACATAGGTTACACCGACGCCAGAGCCTGCCGGGCAATGACCACCTTCTGAACATCGCTCGCGCCCTCGTAGATGCGCAGCGCGCGGATGTCGCGGTAGAGCTCTTCGACCTTCACGCCCTTGCGCACCCCGTCGCCGCCAAAGAGCTGCACGGCCTTGTCGATCACCTGCTGCGCCTGATCCGTGGCGAAGAGTTTCGCCATCGCCGCCTCGCGCGTCACGCGCGGCGCACCGCTGTCCTTGGTCCAGGCCGCGCGGTAGATCAGAAGCGCCGCCGCATCGACATCGAGCGCCATCTCCGCGATGTGGCCCTGCACCATCTGCAGATCAAAGAGCGGCGCGCCCTGCACCTCCCTCGTGGTGACACGGGTAAGCGCCTCGTCCAGGGCACGACGGGCAAAGCCAAGCGCCGCCGCCGCGACGGTGGAGCGGAACACATCCAGCACCGACATGGCGATCTTGAACCCCTGCCCCGGCGCACCGAGCATGGCCGAAGCCGGGATACGGCAATCGGTGAACGTCAGCGTCGCCAGCGGATGCGGCGCGATGACGTCAAGCCGCTCGGTCACCTCGAACCCGGGCAGCCCGGCGGGCACGATAAAGGCGGACAGCCCCTTGGCGCCCGGCGCCTCGCCAGTGCGGGCAAAGAGCGTGTAGACATCCGCAATCCCGCCATTGCTGATCCAGGTCTTCTGGCCATTGAGGATGTAGTCATCCCCGTCCCGCGTGGCGGTCATGGTGGAATTGGCGACATCGCTGCCCGATTGCGGCTCGGTCAGGGCAAAGGCGCTGATCGCCTGGCCGGTACGGGTCAGCGGCAGCCACTCCTGCTGCTGCTCGGGAGTGCCGAACAGGCTGATGGCGCCCGTGCCCAGCCCCTGCATGGCAAAGGCGAAATCCGCCAGCCCGTCATGGCGCGCGAGGATCTCGCGGCTCAGGCACAAGGTCCGCACATCCAGCTCGGCTCCCGCGGTCGGTTGCAGCCAGCCCGCCTCTCCCATCTGCCGGACGAGAGCACGGCAAGCCGCGTCCGTATCGGAGTGATCCACCTTAAGCGTGGCGGCAAAGGCCTCCAGCCCCGCCGCGTGGGCGCGGTGGCGCTCTTCGAAGAAGGGCCAGGTCAGGAAGGTTTTGTCGGCCATGTGTCAGTCCCCCTCGAAGACGGGTTTTTCCTTGGCGACGAACGCATGGTAGGCGCGGTGGAAATCCTGCCCCTGCATGCAGATCGCCTGTGCCTGCGCCTCGGCCTCGATCGCCTGATCGAGCCCCATGGACCATTCCTGCGCGAGCATCGTCTTGGTCATCATGTTGGCAAAGTTCGGCCCCGAAGCGATCCGCCCGGCCATATCGCCCGCCACGTCCATCAGGTCGGATTGCGGCACGACACGGTTGAAGAACCCCCAGGCGGCACCTTCTTCAGCGTTCATGCCGCGGCCCAGATAAAGCAGCTCCGCCGCGCGGCCCTGACCGATGATGCGGGGCAGGATCGCGCAGGCGCCCATGTCGCACCCGGCCAGCCCGACACGGTTGAACAGGAAGGCCACCTTTGCCTCGGGCGTGGCGATCCGCAGATCGGACGCCATGGCGATGATCGCCCCGGCCCCGGCACAGATGCCATCGACCGCCGCGATAATCGGCTTGCCGCAGCCGATCATCGCCTTGACCAGATCCCCGGTCATGCGGGTGAAGGCCAACAGCTCCTTCATATTCATTTTGGTGAGCGGGCCGATGATGTCATGCACATCCCCGCCCGAGCTGAAATTGCCGCCATTGGGGGCAAAGACGACCGCTTTGACCTCATCGTCGTAATGCAGATCGCGGAACCAGTCGCGCAGCTCTGCGTAGCTGTCGAAGGTGAGCGGGTTCTTCCGCTCGGGCCGGTCAAGCGCCACGGTGGCGATCCCGTTTTCGATCTCGCATTTGAAATGGGTCACGTCACTGCGCATCGGCCCCGTCCTCCTGTTCCATCTCATCAATCAGGGCGATCAGACGAAGCGCCCGGTCTTCGGGGATCTCGCTCAGGTGAGCGTCGATCCAGCTTTCATGAGCCCGCGCCTGGCGGGCGAACTCGTCCTGACCCTGGGGCAAAAGACGCACGCGAAACGCGCGGCGGTCGCCTTCCACCGGCTCGCGGGTCACGAAGCCCTCTTCGACCAGCCGGTCGACGATGCCGGTCACGTTGCCGTTGGACACGCGCAGCACCTCGGACAACTGGCTCATCTTGAGCCCGTCCGGGAAGCGATCGAGCGCCGCCATCACGTCAAAGCGCGGCAGCGTCGTCGCGAAGTCCTTCCGCAGGTTGTCGCGCAGATCGGTTTCGATCCCGCGGGTCAGCTTGAGCAAGCGCAGCCAGAGCCGCAGCCGGGTTTTGGAGGCGCTCATACCTCGCCCCCCGACACCGACAGCGCATGGCCGTTAACGCTGCTCGCCCCGGCGGAGGCCAGATAGAGCACAGCCGAGCTGACCTCTTCGGGCTGGATCATGCGGCGCATCGGGTTGGGACCGGTGATGCGCCCCACCGCGTCGTCGCGGTCGATCCCGAAGCGGTCCATCAGGTTGCGCACGCCCTCCTCGGCCATCTCCGTTTCGACGAAACCGGGGCAGACCGCGTTACAGGTGATCCCCTTGCGGGCGACCTCCTTGGCCACGGAGCGCACGAGGCCCAGCACACCGTGCTTGGCGGCCGCATAGGCGCCCAGCCCGATCCCGCCCTGAAGGCTCGCGGTCGAGGCGATGGCGATCAGGCGTCCACCTGGCTCCATGCCCTTCAGCGCCTCGCGGAAGGTCAGGAACACGCCGGTCAGCGTGATCTGCTGCACCATGTTCCATTGCTCGAGCGTGGTTTCGGGCAGCTTGCTCCAATGCGCAACGCCCGCATTGGCGACCACCACATCAAAGGGCCGCTCGAACACCGCCTGCATCTGAGCTTCATTGGTGACATCGGCCTGCACGCAGGTCATCCGCCCGGTCGAGGTCTCCTCCATGGGCGCCATGCGGCGCCCGGTGATGGTTACGTCATCCCCGGCATCTGCGAACGCCCGCGCAATGGCGCGGCCGATTCCGCTGCCGCCGCCCGTGACAAGAACCCGTCTCATACCTTCAGCTCCTTGGCCATCTCTGCTTCACGGTCCGCATTGCGCCACAACTGGTCGCGCCCGGCAAGGTAAGGCAGAGGCCAATCGGCCAGACGGTCCCCGATCCGGGCTGCTTCGTGCAGGGTGAAATAGGGATCGGCCAGATGCGGGCGCCCGACACAGACCAGATCCGCCCGGCCCGCCATGAGGATCGAGTTGATGTGATCGGCCTCAAAGATATTGCCGACCGCCATGGTGGGAATGCCCGCATCATTGCGGATGCGATCCGAAAACGGGGTCTGGAACATGCGGCCATAGACGGGCCGCGCATTCACCGTGGTCTGCCCGGCGGAGACGTCGATAATGTCGGCGCCCGCGGCCTGGAACTGGCGCGCGATCTCGACCGCCTCTTCCGGGGTCACGCCATCTTCGCCCACCCAGTCATTGGCAGAGATGCGCACCGACATCGGCTTGGCGTCGGGCCAGACGGCCCGCATTGCGGCAAAGACCTCCAGCGGGTAGCGCATCCGGTTTTCCAGGGATCCGCCATACGCATCGGTACGGACATTCGAAACGGGGCTGATGAAGGACGACAGCAGATAGCCATGGGCGGCGTGCAGCTCGATCATGTCAAAGCCCGCGCGCTCCGCCGCCTGCGCGGCGGCGACGAATTGCGCTTTGATCTCGTCCATCTCAGCGCGGGTGATCTCACGCGGGGCGGCATTACGCTCCGACCAGGGGATGGCGGAGGCGCTGACAAGGTCCCAGTTGCCGCTTTCCAGAGGCTGGTCCATGCCCTCCCAACCGATCCGGGTGGAGCCTTTGCGCCCCGAATGCCCGATCTGGCAGCAGATCTTCGCCTGTGTTTCAGCGTGGACGAAATCCGTGATCCGGCGCCAGGCGGTTTCGTGCTCGGGCTTGTAGAGCCCCGGGCAGCCGGGGGTGATCCGCCCTTCGGCGCTCACACAGGTCATCTCGACATAGACGAGCCCCGCCCCGCCCTTGGCGCGCTCCCCGTAATGGATCAGGTGCCAGTCCGTGGGGCTGCCATCTTCGGCCTTGTACTGCGCCATGGGTGAGACAACCACGCGGTTGGACAGCTCCATCTCGCGCAGGCGGTAGGGGGCAAACATGGGCGGGCGCACGGGCTCGGCCTCCGCCCCGGCGCGCATCTGGAACCACTGCTCCGCCCCGCGCAGCCATTGCGGATCGCGCAGGCGCAGGTTCTCGTGGCTGATCCGCTGGCTGCGGGTCAGCATGGAGTAGTTGAACTGCACCGGATCGAGATGCAGATAGCGGTGCACATCCTCGAACCATTCGAGAGAGTTCCGCGCCGCAGATTGCAGGCGCAGCACTTCAAGTCGGCGGGCATCCTGATACTTGGCAAAGGCCGCCTCAAGCGTCGGCTCCTCGTCGACATATTCCGCCAGGGCAATGGCGCTTTCCATCGCCAGCTTGGTCCCCGATCCGATGGAGAAATGCGCAGACGCTGCCGCATCGCCCATCAGGCACAGGTTCTCGTGGCTCCAGTTTTCGCACAGGACGCGCGGGAAGCGGATCCAGGCGCTGCCGCGAATGTGGTTGGCGTTGGTCATCAGGGAATGCCCCCCCAGATGATCCGCAAAAATGCTCTCGCACACGGCGATGCTTTCCTGCTGGCTCATCTCTCCGAAACCGTAGGCGTCCCAGGTCGCCTGATCGGTTTCGACGATGAAGGTCGCGGTATCGTCATCGAACTGATAGGCATGGGCCCAGACCCAGCCTTTGTCCGTTTCCTCAAAGATGAAGGTGAAGGCATCATCGAATTTCTGATGCGTGCCCAGCCAGACGAACTGACACGCGCGGGTGTCGATATCGGGCTTGAAGGCGTCTGCGAACTCCGTCCGCGCGCCGGAATTCAAGCCGTCGCTGGCCACGACCAGATCGTAATCGTCCATATAGGGACGCGCGCTGTCGATTTCGGATTCAAAGCGCAGGTCGATCCCCAGCTCACGGCACCGCGCCTGCAGAAGGATCAGGAGCTGCTTGCGCCCGATCCCGCAGAACCCATGCCCGGAGGAGAGGATCTTCTCCCCCCGGTAGTGGCAGGCGATGTCGTCCCAATAGGCAAAGTGTTCACGGATGGAGGCGGCGCTGACCGCATCGTTGCGCGCCAGATTGTCCAGCGTCTCATCCGACAGGACCACACCCCACCCGAAGGTATCATCTGGCTTGTTGCGCTCGAACACGGTGATGTCCGCGTCGGGCTGGCGCAGCTTCATCGAAATCGCGAAATAGAGACCCGAAGGTCCTCCCCCAAGACAAGCGATCCGCATCGCACCCTCCCCGTTTGCGGTTAACTCAACTGCACGATGCGGCAGCTTAAATATAATTTCAAGCCTAAAACTTCATGTTTGAAATTTTAGGCTTGAAACTTATTCGCAACCCGGCTTTCTATAAAGTCAGCGACACAGGAGGATGTCATGACACCGGAACAGGCCCGCGCCAAACCCGCCCCGTTAAACTGGGAAGACCCGTTCATGCTGGACCGCCAGCTGAGCGAAGAAGAGCGCATGATCCGCGACAGCGCCCATGCCTATTGCCAGGACGGGCTGGCCCGCCGGGTCACCGATGCCAACCGGGAGGAAGTGTTCCACCGTGAGATCATGACCGAGATGGGCGCGCTCGGCATGCTGGGCGCCACGATCCCCGAGGAATACGGCGGCGTGGGCGCGAACTATGTCTCCTACGGGCTGATCGCCCGCGAGGTGGAGCGCGTGGACAGCGGCTATCGCAGCGCCATGTCCGTGCAGTCCTCGTTGGTCATGCACCCGATCTTTGCCTTCGGCACCGAAGAGCAGCGGATGAAATACCTGCCCAAACTGGCCAGCGGCGAATTCGTCGGCTGTTTCGGCCTGACAGAGCCCGACCACGGGTCCGATCCGGGCAGCATGGTCACCCGCGCAAAGCCCGTCGATGGCGGGTATCTGGTGAGCGGCGCGAAGAACTGGATCACCAACAGCCCGATCGCGGATGTCTTTGTGGTTTGGGCGAAATCCGAAGCCCATGACGGCAAGATCAAGGGCTTCATCCTGGAAAAAGGCATGAAGGGGCTCAACGCACCCAAGATCGAAGGGAAATTCTCCCTGCGGGCCTCGACCACCGGCATGATCCAGATGGACGAGGTGTTCGTCCCCGAAGAGAACCTGCTGCCCCATGTGCAGGGGCTGGCTGGCCCGTTCGGCTGCCTGAACCGGGCGCGCTACGGGATCGCCTGGGGCGCGATGGGCGCCGCCGAAGCCTGCTGGCACGCGGCGCGCAGCTACACGATGGACCGCAAGCAGTTCGGCGTGCCGCTGGCCTCCAAGCAGCTCATCCAGAAGAAGCTGGCCGACATGCAGACCGAGATTTCCCTTGGCCTTCTCGGGTGCCTTCAGATGGGCCGGATGTTTGACGATCACACCCTCCCGGCGGAGGTCGTCAGCCTCATGAAGCGGAACAATTGCGGCAAGGCGCTCGCCATCGCCCGCGAGGCCCGCGACATGCATGGCGGCAACGGGGTGAGCGACGAATACGGCGTCATCCGCCACGTGATGAACCTAGAGGCGGTGAACACCTATGAGGGCACGCATGACGTGCATGCCCTGATCCTGGGCCGCGGTCAGACGGGGCTGGCTGCGTTCTAAGCGCACTCCCACGCTGACACCAAACACCGGATCACAGCACCTGCGGCGCCCCTGCGCCGCAGGTAGTGTCCGTTTGAAGATAAGGGTTTAGTGCATTGATTTAAAATGCATTTTTTGCGAGAAAATCTATCGAAACTCATACGATTATATTTGCAAATGCAAATAATGATGCGCTAGCATTCTTACCGTGGAGGAGACCCCGCTCAGGGGCAAACACTGGGAGGAACTAATCATGACTGCGCAAGACACGCTTGCCAATCTCGGCGCGATGCTCGCCAGCGGAGGGGTCGAGGTCGTCGACTGCTCCGGGGTTCTGGGGCCTGACACCCCGATCCTGCAACTGCCGGAAGACTTCGCCAAGAACACACCGAAAGTCGAGATTCACAAGATCAGCGAATATGACGATGACGGCCCGTTCTTTGCCTGGAACTGGATGGTTTTGGGGGAACACTCCGGCACCCATTTTGATGCGCCGCATCACTGGATCACCGGCAAGGACTATTCCGACGGATTCACCGACACGCTCGACGTGAACCGCCTGATCGCGCCAGTCAACGTGATCGACTGCTCCAAGGAAACCGCCGAGAACGAGGATTTCCTGCTGACCGCCGATGCCGTAAAGGCCTGGGAGGCCAAGCACGGCGCGATCGGTGAGGGCGAATGGGTCGTCATGCGCACCGACTGGGACAAGCGCGCCGATGATGAGGCCCGCTTCCTCAACGCCGACGAAACCGGCCCGCACAGCCCCGGACCGACCCCCGATTGCATCGAATACCTGCTGTCGAAGAAGATCGTCGGCTGGGGAAGCCAATGCATCGGCACCGATGCCGGCCAGGCCGGAGGCATGGAGCCGCCCTACCCCGCGCATAACCTGCTGCACCGCGACAACTGCTTTGGGCTCGCGTCGCTGGCCAATCTGGACAAGCTGCCCGCCAAGGGCGCGATCCTGATCGCCGCGCCGCTCAAGATCGCCCGCGGCACGGGCTCTCCGATCCGCGCTCTGGCGATGGTGCCCAAGGGCTGATCCACGGCGCTGCGCGCGCCCTTTACCGGCGCGCGCAGGCCTGCCACTCCGGTCGCGATCCCCGCCCACAAGGCGGGGCCATGGCACCGAACTGGCAGAAGGATGAAGGCGATGAAAGGCAGACTGGCGCAGCAAAAGCTTGGGGAAATCGGGCTCGACAATTTCGCGCCCTATCTCATGAACCGGATCATGGGGCGCTACAATGCATCCTTGCGCGATGAGACGTCCGAGCTGGGCCTGACCACGCCCAAGGTCCGCACCCTTGCGGTTCTGGCGATGATCGACGGGCTGCTGATTGGGGAACTGGCGGTCTACGCGGTGGTCGAGCAATCGACGCTGTCGCGCGCGCTTGACGGGCTGGAGACCGAAGGCCTGGTGCGCCGCACCCCCGATACGGAGGACGCCCGCGCGACCCGCGTGTTCATCACCGAAACCGGCCGCGCCGCGTTCGAAAAATTCTGGCCCCGCATGGCCCAGTCCTACGCGCAGATGTTCGATGGCATCTCTGAGGACGACCGGGCGGTGTTCGTGGCCACGTTGAAGAAGATTTTGCGCAACGTCAGACATCACGATTTCTGACCCCGCGCAGGGACAAGCACGAGGACCATCATGGCAGAGCGTTCATTCAAGAAGGAAGTCGAAGAGCTCCGCGCCGGGGCGGGCGAGACCTTCACCGGCGAAGGCATTCTGGCTCTGACCAAGGCGCTTCTGGAAAACGGTGTCGGCTATGTGGGCGGCTACCAGGGGGCTCCGATCTCTCACCTGATGGACGTGCTCGCCGATGCGCAGGATCTTCTGGGCGAGTTGGACGTGCGGTTTGAGGCCAACGCCTCGGAGGCCGCCGCTGCGGCGATGCTGGCAGCATCGGTCCACTACCCGATCCGGGGGGCGGTCACCTTCAAGGGGTCGGTGGGCGTCAACGTCGCCTCGGACGCGCTCGCGAACCTGTCCTCTTCGGGCGTGACCGGTGGGGCCATTGTGATCGTCGGGGAAGATTACGGCGAAGGCTCATCCATCATGCAGGAGCGCAGCCACGCCTTTGCGATGAAATCGCAGTTCTGGCTGATGGACCCGCGCCCGAACCTTCCCTCCATCGTCAAATCCGTCGGGGACAGTTTCGAGCTGTCCGAAGCATCGAACACCCCCGTGATGCTGATGGTGCGAATCCGGGGATGCCACGTTACCGGCAGCTTTGAATGCAGCGACAACAAGCGCCCCGAGCTGACCGTGCGAGATGCGCTTGCCGCTCCGCGCCGCGATTGGAACCGGGTGGTGCTGCCGCCCATGTCCTTTGCCCATGAGCAGGACAAGATCGCCCACCGCTGGCCCGCAGCCCAGAAATACATCTTGGATCACGGGCTCAACGAAATCTTCGGCCCCGATCAGGGGGAGCTGGGCATCATCTGTCAGGGCGGCATGTATAACGGCGTGATCCGCGCTCTACAGCGCCTGGGACTGGCCGACATCTACGGCAAGACCGACATCCCGCTATACTGTCTGAACGTCACCTATCCGCTGGTCGATGACGAAGTGCTGCGCTTTGCCGAGGGCAAGAAAGCGATCCTGATGATCGAAGAGGGCCAGCCCGAATTCATCGAACAGGGTCTTTCGACCATCCTGCTGCGCGCGGGCGCAGCGGCCAAGCTGCACGGGAAGGACATCTTCCCGATGGCGGGCGAATATACCGGCCAGGTCATGTTCGACAGCATCACCGAGTTCCTGCGGCTCAATGCGCCTGGCCTGCTGCCGGGACAGATGCGCGCGCCCAACCAGCCCGCCCCCGAGATCCCCGATCTGAGCGGCACCGTCCCCATCCGCCCGCCAGGGTTCTGCACCGGCTGCCCGGAGCGCCCGATCTTTGCAGGGCTCAAGCTGGCGCAGGAGGAGCTGGGCGTGCATCAGATCAGCGCCGATATCGGCTGCCACCTGTTTGCCTCCCTGCCCCCGTTCGAGATCGGCGGCGCGACCATGGGTTACGGGCTGGGCCCGGCCTCGAACGCGGCCTTCGATGGCGGCGGCGAAAAGCGCGCCATTTCGATCATCGGGGATGGCGGGTTCTGGCATAACGGGCTGAGCTCTTCGATCGGCAACATGGTGTTCAACAAATCGGACAGCGTGGCCGTGATCGTGGACAACTACTACTCCGCCGCGACCGGCGGGCAGGACATCCTGTCCAGCCGTGCCGACAACCCGACCAAGTCCACGAACAACCCGATCACCAAGGCCCTGGAAGGGGTCGGGGTGAAGTGGATCCGACATATCGACCATACCTACGATGTCGGAAAGATGCGCGACACGTTCCGCGAGGCGCTCACCACCGATTATGACGGGCCAAAGGTGATCGTGGCCTCTTCGGAATGCATGCTCAACCGTCAGCGCCGCGAAAAGCCCCTGCGGGCCAAGGCGATCAAGGACGGCCAGCGGATGGAGGTCCCCCGCTTTGGCGTGGACGAAGACATCTGCACCGGGGATCACGCCTGCATTCGGCTGTCGGGCTGCCCGTCCCTGTCGGTGAAGCACCTGGATGATCCGCTGCGCGACGATCCCGTGGCCAGCATCGACCAGACCTGCGTGGGCTGCGGCAATTGCGGCGAGGTCGCGGATGCGGCGGTGCTGTGCCCCAGCTTCTACCGCGCCGATGTCGTGCACAATCCGGGCGGGCTGGAACGCTGGTGGGCCGGGGTGTCCGGCCGGGCCATTCGCTGGCTCCAATCGCGCCGCGCCGCCAAACGAATGACTTTCGAGGAGGTTCAGCCATGAACGCCCCTGCCGCCCTTTCCCCGCGCCAGCCCGATGAGAAGCTGCAATCCATCATCAAGCTCGCCATCCTCGCCGTTGGCGGACAGGGCGGCGGTGTTCTGACCAGTTGGATCGAAGCCGTCGCGCGCAGCCAGGGCTATGCGGCGCAGGCCACATCGGTCGCCGGGGTCGCACAGCGCACTGGCGCGACGATCTACTATATCGAAATGGCCCCTCTGGGCGAGACGATGCCGGTGTTTTCACTGGCCCCGACCAGCGGTGATGTGGACATCATGATCGCCGCCGAGTTGATGGAGGCCGGGCGCGCGATCATGCGCGGCTTTGTCACTCCGGATCGCACGACGCTGATCGCCTCCACCCACCGCGCCCTTGCCGTATCCGAGAAGATGGTGCCGGGCGACGGCATCGCCTCGGCCGATGAGGTGCGCGAGGCCGCCCGGCTGGCGGCGGATCAGCTCATCTTGTTCGACATGGATCGGCTGGCGGCTGAGAACGGATCGGTGATCTCGTCGTCGCTGTTCGGGGCGCTTGCCGGATCCGGGGCCCTGCCCTTCCCGCGCGACGCGTTCGAAGACGCGATTCGCGCCTCGGGCAAAGGGGTTGAGGCGAGCCTGCGCAGCTTTGCCGCCGCGTTTGACCGCACAAAGGCCGGCGCGGCGGATGCGCCGGCGGCGCCTCCTGCGCCCATCGCGCAAAGTGTCGCCAAAGGCCCCGCGCGCCATCTGCGCCAATGGCGCGGGCTAGAGCAGGACGCGCAGGCGCTATCGCGCTCTGACATGGTTCCGCGCGGGCTGCAAAAGGTCGTGAATTTTCAAGACCTCCGCTATGGCCGCGAATATCTGGACCGGGTGCGGCTCTTTGCCGATCTGGATGCGGGCGATGACGCGCTCACCGAGATGGCCGCGAAGCATATCGCTAATGCCATGTGCTATGATGACATCATCCGCGTGGCCGATCTGAAGACCCGCGAAGCCCGGTTTGCGCGCATCACCGCAGAGATGAAACCGGGGGATGCGCCGCTCCAGCTGACGGAGTTCTTTCACCCCCGCGGGGAAGAGATCATCAGCCTGCTGCCCGCCGGGCTGGGCCAATGGGTTGAGGCCCGCCCGCGCCTCGCCGCCTGGATCGACCGCCGCTTGAACCGGGGGCGCCGGGTGCGCACTCACCGGCTTGGGGCATTCACGATGCTCTATGTGCTGGGGGGCTTGCGGGGCACGCGGCGGCGCAGCCTGCGCCACAAGATCGAACAAGCGCATCTGGACGCGTGGCAAGAGACCTGCCTTGCCGCTGCCCGCCAGGACCGCGCCCTTGCGATCGAGCTTCTGGCCTGCCGCCGTCTGATCAAGGGCTATTCAGACACCCACGCGCGGGGCCTGTCGAAATTCGCCCGCGTGATGGAGGCCAGCCAGTTGGTCGCCGGGCGCGAAGACGCCGCACAATGGGTCGCCCGCCTGCGCGAGGCCGCCTTGCGCGACGAAAAGGGCGAAGAGTTGGACGGCGCGATCCGCACCATCCAGTCTTTCGCCTAACCGGCGTTCAGATCACGCGACGCCCAGACGCTCGCGCAGGAAGGCAAGCGCAACGCTCAGCCCATCGGGCGCGATCCCATGCCCGGTGCCCTTCATGATGTGGGCGTAGACCTCGCTCCAGCCCGCCTCTTGCAGCGCCTCGGCGGCCTGCGGCAGCGACTGAACCGGCACGACCTCATCGGCATCGCCATGGATCAAGAGAACCGGCGGACGGCAGATCACCTCTTCGGCCAGCAGCTCGGGCTCCAGAAGGCGCCCCGAAAACGCGACCAGAGCCGCCACCGGATCCTCCCGGCGCGGCAGCACATGCAGCGCCATCATCGTGCCCTGGCTGAAACCGACCACGGCGACCTGTTCGGGCAGAAGATCTTCATCGACCATGATCCCGTCCAGATAGGCGTTGAGATCCTCAACGGCCCGCTCCATCCCCTCGCGCGCGGCCTCTTCGCTCGATCCGTCGAGCCACGGGATCGGGAACCACTGGAACCCGAACGGCGAAGCTGCACAGGTCTCGGGCGCGTCCGGGGCAAAGAACATGGTGTCGGGCAGATGCTCCCCCATGGGTTCGGCCAGCCCCATCAGATCGGCGCCATTGGCCCCGTACCCGTGCAAGAAAATGACGGCGGAATTGGCCTGCCCCGAGCGGGCCTCGACCTTCTGAGATTGCAATGCGCGTGTCACCTGATGCCCTCCCGGCGTTTCTCATGGGCGTAGTAGGCCCACAGCAGCCGCGCCGCAACCGCCCGCCAAGGTGCCCATGCTTCGGCCTGCAGCCGCAGTGCTCTTGGCGTGGGGCGTTCGTTCAGGCCGTAAAGCAGCTTGGCTGCCTCCTGAAGCGCCAGATCGCCGGGCGCAAACACGTCCGTCCGGCCAAGCGCGAACATTGCGTAGATTTCGGCCGTCCAGACCCCGATCCCGGTGACGGCGCTCAGCGTTTCCACCACCTGCGCATCGGGGGCTGTCCGCAGGGCACCATAGTCGATCCGCGCCTCTGCCAGGGCCTTTGCATAGCGCGCCTTTTGCCGCGACAGCCCACAGGCGCGCAGGTCCTCTTCGCTGGCCCACAGCACTTTGCGCGGGCCGGTCAGGCGCGCCGCCTTCAGCCGGCGCCAGATCGCATCCGCCGCCGCGACAGAGACCTGCTGGCTCACGATCGCGGAGAGGAGCGTCTCAAACCCATCCCGGCGCCGCCGCAGAGGCAGCGGCCCGACCTGATCCAGAGCGAACGCCATCCGCGGACAGACCGCCCTGAGATGCGCGGCGCCCTCGTCCAGATCAGCGGAGCTTTCGATCACCCGCACAACACTGTCCCTTCCTTGTGGTCCGAACACGCCGGGGCAACGCCCCCGTTCACCGCCGCCCCCGGAGCTTGCGCCAGATCAGGCTGGCCCGCCGCGCAGCTTCCGATCCGCCCAGCTCTCCGCGCGCGACGGCGCCCGGATCGCGCGCCGCATGGGCCAGAGCTGCCTCGGCCCGCCACCCTGCGCGCAGCGCATGATCCGCAGCGCCAAGCCGTCGCCGCCGCAGCGCACGCAGCTCCGCCCCGGCGGAGCGCGCCAGCTCGGCCACCGCCTCGGGGCGTCCATCAACCAGCGGAATGCGCCCCCGCGCTTCCAACTCGGGCACAGCCATCAGCCATGCCGCGACCCCGTGGGCGCGCCCGATACGGCGGATCGCCTCTTCATCCGTCGCCCCCAGCACGCGCGCCCCGGCCCAGGCGAGGCTTCCGGCGGTGTCGTCGAGGTAGGCCGCGAACGCCGCCTCATCTTCGAACGGATCGCGGTAGATGTCCCACCGCCGCGCCGCGACCAGCCGGTCGAGTGCCGGGATCACCTCCGGCACGCGGCACAGCACCTCCGCCAGGGGCGCGGCGACCTCATGAGCGCGTGGAGGCTTGCCGGCCGCGCGCTCCTCCAGCACGTCCCGCCAAAACTGAAGCCGCATCTCCGCAATCATCGGCTCGCTTGAGGCCCAGGGCGCCCGTGCCACCTCAAGGTTGAAGGCCCAAAGCGGGCACAGCAGCGCCCGCACCGCCACCGGCGCCGCCATCGCCGCCGCGAACCGGTCCGCATCGCCCCGCTCCAAAAGCGCGGCGCAGGCCTGCCAACCCTCAGGCGCGCTCACGCCAGAGCCTCCAACGGATCGCCTCGACCAGGGCTTCGAAACTGGCATCGACAATATTCGCGCTGACCCCGACCGTGGACCAGCGGTGCCCAGCGCCGTCTTCGCTGTCGATGATGACGCGGGTCACGGCCTCGGTCCCTCCGGACGTGATCCGCACCTTGAAGTCAACCAGCCGCATGTCTTCGATCACCGCCTGCCAGCGACCCAGATCGCCGCGCAGCGCGTTGGACAGCGCGTGGACCGGCCCCAGATCGCCGTCTTCCGCGCCCAGCTCGTTCTCATAGAACGACGTCCGGGCAGCCCCGTCGATCTGTACCGTCACCACGGCCTCGGACACGGTCACGATGTCCCCTTTCGCATTGCGCCGCCGCTCGGAAATGACGCGATAGCGCTCCACTTCGAAGAAGCGCGGCAAGCGGCCCAGGGCGCGCAGTGCCAGAAGCTCGAAACTCGCCTGCGCGCCGTCATAGGAGTAGCCCTCCGCTTCGCGCCGTTTCACCTCGTCCAGGATGAGCGCAAGCGCCGGATCGCCCTGCGGCACGTCGATCCCCGCCTCGGCCAGACGGCGGCGCAGGTTCGACTGGCCCGCCTGGTTCGACATGGGCACGATCCGCGCATTGCCAACGCTGGCCGGATCGACATGTTCATAGGTCGACGGGTCCTTGAGGATCGCGCTCGCATGAAGCCCCGCCTTATGCGCAAACGCGCTCGCCCCGACATAAGCCGCCTGCCGCAATGGCACCCGGTTCAAGATGTCATCGAGCAGCCGCGACGCCCGTGTCAGCCCCCGCAGCGCCTCGGGGCTCACCCCGGTCTCGAACCGCTCCGCCCACGGGGATTTCAGCACAAGGGTGGGGATCAGGGAGGTCAGGTTGGCATTGCCGCAGCGCTCCCCCAGCCCATTCAACGTCCCCTGAACCTGCCGCGCGCCCGCCTCCACGGCGGCCAAAGACCCGGCCACCGCCGTCTCCAGATCATTGTGGCAATGGATGCCCAGGCGATCACCGGGAATGCCGCCTTCGATCACAGCGCGGGTGATCGCGCCGATCTCACCGGGCAGTGTCCCGCCATTGGTGTCGCACAGAACGATCCACCGCGCGCCCGCGTCCAGAGCGGCATGGCAACAGGCCAAGGCATAGTCGGGATCCGCCTTCCAGCCGTCAAAGAAATGCTCTGCATCGAACAGCGCCTCGCGCCCCTGCGCCACCACATGAGCGATGGAGGCGCGAATGCTCTCCACATTCTCGTCCAAAGCGATGCCAAGCGCGGTGCGCACGTGGAATTCATGGGCCTTGCCCACCAGGCACACCGCCCCCGTCCCGGCGTTCAGAACCGCCGCCAACACATCGTCATTCTCAGCCGAGCGCCCGGCCCGCTTGGTCATCCCAAAGGCCGTGATCTGCGCGCGCCCCTCAGGCACCACCTCGAAAAAGGCGCTGTCGGTCGGGTTGGCGCCGGGCCAGCCGCCTTCGATGTAATCGACCCCCAAACCGTCCAGCACCTCGCGGATCGCCAGCTTCTCGTCGGTCGAAAACTGCACGCCCTGGGTCTGCTGCCCATCGCGCAGGGTGGTGTCGTACAGGTAAAGCCGCTCTTTCATCTCAAATGCCCTTCTTATTTGTCCAAATACCTCGGGGGGAGGCGCGGCACGCGCCGGGGGGCAGCGCCCCCCTACCCTTCGGGCAGCGCGGAGGGGTCGAACCCGACCCCCGGCACCAGCTCCACCCCGGCCTTGGACATCCGCACCTCGACCCCCGCCGCCGTCAGCGCGGCTTTCATGGCATCAACTGCGGCGAAATCCTTCGTCGCCATCGCCGCTTCGCGCAGAGCCGCCAGCCGCGCCTCATAGGCCGACAGATCGACGCTTTGAGCCCACGCGCCCAGCCCGTCTTCCAGCAGCCCCATGAGCCGCGCCGAAGCCAGAAGCCCCGCCGCATCGCCCTCTGCCGCGAGCCGGTGCAGCACCGCGATGGCCCCCGCACTGTTGAGATCATCAGCAATGGCGTCCAGCACCTGAGGCGAGACAACCCCCGGCACCACGCCCCGGGTCAGGCCGTGCCACTTGCGCAGCGTGGCTTCAGCCTCATCCCGCTTGTCGTCGGTCCAGTCCATGGGGCGGCGGTAATGGCTGCCCAGCATGACCAGGCGGATCACCTCTCCGGGCACGCCCTGATCCAGGAGATCGCGGGCGGTGAAGAAGTTGCCAAGCGATTTGGACATCTTCTTCCCATCCACCTGGAGCATCTCGTGATGCAGCCAGACGCGGGCAAACTCCCCATGGGGATGAGCACAGCGGCTCTGAGCGATCTCGTTCTCATGATGCGGGAACTGCAGATCCAACCCGCCGCCATGGATGTCGAAACTGTCGCCCAGCAGCGCGTGGCTCATGGCGGAGCATTCGATATGCCAGCCCGGACGGCCCACGCCCCAGGGGCTCTCCCAGCCCGGTTCGCCCTCTCCCGAGGGCTTCCACAGCACGAAATCCATCGGGTCACGCTTGTAGGGCGCGACCTCGACCCGCGCGCCTGCGATCATGTCCTTGACCGACCGCCCCGACAGGGCGCCATAGGCATCGTAGCTGTCCACGGCGAACAGCACATGGCCCTCGGCCTCATAGGCGTGGCCCTTGGCAATCAGATCCGCGATCATGTCCTGCATCTGCCCGATCCAGTCGGTGGCGTGGGGCGTATGGGTCGGCGTGATCACCCCGAGCGCCCCCATGTCGTCCAGATACCACTGGCCGGTTTCGGCGGTGATCTCAGCGATAGAGCGCCCGCTCTCGCGTGCCCGCGCATTGATCTTGTCATCCACGTCAGTGACATTGCGCACATAGGTGACGTGCTCCGCGCCATAGACATGGCGCAGCAACCGGAACAGCAGATCAAACACCACGGCGGACCGCGCATTGCCCAGATGCGCCCGGTCGTAGACCGTTGGGCCGCAGACATACATCCGCACATTTTGCGCATCCAAGGGCTCGAACAGCTCCTTTTTGCGGGTGGCGGTGTTGGTCAGCTTTATTTGGGTCATATCGTCCTCACGCAGGCAGGGGCACGCCACGCGGGAGTATCAATCATTCACAACCTTGAAAACGACGAAACCCCCGCGAGACAAGCTCAGCAGGGAATGCAGCAAATAATGGTCGCACACATCGTCATGCAGGCACCGTGCGCCAAAGCGAAGCGGCGGGTCAACCCCCGGCGACGATGAAGATTGCATGACAATCCCGCCGCGCGCTTGCTCCCGCGCGGCGCTCCGGCCACACACGGCTCCATGACCAGCCTCATGCAGATCACCCGCGTCTTTGCCCGCATCGGAGCGCTCTCTTTCGGGGGCCCCGCGGCCCAGATCGCGCTGATGCACGAAGAACTGGTCACGCGGCGCGGCTGGCTGACCGAATCCCAATTCCTGCGAGCCCTGTCCTTTTGCATGATGCTGCCAGGGCCCGAGGCGATGCAGCTTTGCACCTGGTGCGGCTGGCGCCTGCGAGGGGTTCCCGGCGGGCTGATTGCGGGCACGCTGTTCGTGCTGCCCGGCGCGGTGGTGATCGCCCTGCTTGCCGCGCTTTACATCCGGTTCGAAGACCTGCCCGCCATGCAGTCGCTGTTTCGCGGCGTGCAGGCCACCGTGCTGGTCGTCATCGCGCAGGCGATCATGCGGCTGTCGCGCAAGGCCCTGTCATCGCGGCTGGACATCGCGCTTGCAGTGGGCGCCTTTGTCGCTCTGTATGCGCTCAAACTGCCATTCCCCGTCGTGATCGCAGCCGCCGCGCTGATCGGCGCCCTCACGACCCGTCAGGCAGATCAGACCCCGCCCCCCGCTCCGGCGCGGCTGTCCTGGCGGGCGCCTGTCATACTGGCCCTGCTCTGGGCGGCGCCGCTGATCGCGCTTTGGCTGGCGGGCAGCGGGTTCCTGCTCTCGCTGGGGCTGTTCTTCTCGAAGCTTGCGGTCGTCACATTCGGCGGCGCCTATGCTGTATTGTCCTACATGACCCAGGAAGTGATTCAGACCCATGGCTGGATGACGACGCCGCAAATGATGGATGCGCTTGGGCTTGCCGAAACCACGCCGGGCCCGCTGATCCTGGTCACGCAGTTCGTGGGCCACCTGGCGGGCGCCCCGTTCGGGCAGATGATGATCGCCGGGCTGCTGACGCTCTGGGTCACCTTCATCCCCTGTTTCCTGTGGATCTTTGTCGGAGCGCCCTTCATCGACCGGCTCGAACACATGCCGCGCCTGTCCGGCGCGCTGCATGCGATCACCGCCGCCGTGGTCGGTGTCATCGCCAGCCTTTCGCTCTGGTTCGCGACCCATGTGCTGTTCGAGCGCATGCACCCAAATGTCGCCAGCCTTCCGGACCTGACCAGCCTGTCGCTCCCGGTGCTCGGCCTCACCGCGCTTGCGGCGTTGCTTCTGGTGCGCCGCGTGCCGCTTCCGGCGGTGCTTGTGGTCACGGCGCTCGCCAGCCTCGCGCTGAGCGGACTTTCCTTTTGACGGAAATATCTCTGCCAAAGACTTCGGTCTATAATTGGGCACCGCAAACCCTTTTCTCGCCGAGCAAAATCTCTATGCTGTCCCCAAAAGGAGACCGCTCGTGACCCGATCCATCGACTATGGAAACCTGATGCACCGCGCCATGCGCGGGCTGATCCGCTCCGTCCTGGATGATGTCGCGAAAAACGGGCTTCCGGGCGAACACCACTTCTTCATCACCTTCGCGACGACCCATCCCGGGGTCGAGATCGCGGACTGGCTGCATGATCGCTACCCCGAGGAAATGACCATCGTGCTCCAGCACTGGTTCGACTCTCTTGAGGTGAGCGAGGACGGGTTTGCCGTCACGCTCAACTTTGGCAATGCGCCGGAGCGTCTGCTCGTGCCCTTCGATGCCATGCGTACCTTCGTCGACCCTTCCGTAGAATTCGGGCTGCGCTTCGACAGCCAGGAAGACGCCGAGGTCGAACCCTTCGCCCCGCGCGACGAAGAGGATGAGGACGACGAAGAGGCGCCCCATATCGAGGCGGATCCCGACACCGATCACCACGATGCGGAGATCGTCAGCCTCGACAAGTTCCGCAAATAGAGATCATTCGTCGGGGTCGTAGAACCCCGGCAGCACCCGGCCCTTCACGGACCACGCCACCCCAAAGGACAAGAGCGCCACGCATTCGGCCCAGAACACGCCATCCCAGGGCGTGACGTCGATCACCTTGGCGTTCTGAAGCCCCATGGCGGCGGCCACGCCGACAATCGCCAGAGACGATCCCAGATAGATCAGGTTCCGCCGCCGCTTGGCCGGACGGAGGCAGCCATCAGGCTCAATGTGGTGGGGCTCGATTCGCGGGAACAGCCAGGCCGCGTGATAGAGCATCGCCAGCAGCAAGACCACCGTCGCGACGGAGTGCATCCAACCCGGGCGGTTCATGAACTGCGCGTCGCTCATCGCATCCACGGGCCACTCCGCGCCCAGAGGCAGGAACAGGCGCAGATCCCCCGTCCCTTCCGTGCAGGGCATCCCCATCACCGGAAACGCGGCAACCCCCATGGCCGCGATCCCGGCGATCAGAGCCGCCGTGCTTTCAAGCCGGTTGCCGCCGCCAAAGACGATCATCACCGCCCCCGCAGCCATGAGAACGCCGACGGTCACCTCTCCGATGCGGGCCAGATAGTAGGTATGGCTGATGGACAGGAAGGTGCAGCCGCCCGTCACATGGGCATAGGCATAGAGCACGACCAACAGCAGCGGCAGCACGATCAGCGCCAGCCCGACCGCAAGTGCCTTGCGCCGCTCCAGATCCAGAATGCGGGTCTGCCCGGCGCTCTGCACCTGCATCGGCCCCGCCTCTTCGGGCTCCACCCCCATCACGTGACGCGGATCGGTCGCCCGCGACAGCGGCCCCGGCGCCTCCCGTACCACGTGAAGCCCAAAGGCCCGCGCCACACGATCCGCAAATCCGCAATTCGCCTTACTGCCCATTTTCTTTGCTCTCCCAATGGCTCTTCCCCGCGCGGTGCGGTAAGCCCTCCGTATCACATTTCAGCCTGAGGCGTGCTCTCCATGACCAAGACCCGCACCGAAACCGACAGCTTTGGCCCTCTCGAAGTCCCCAGCGACAAATACTGGGGCGCCCAGACACAGCGCAGCCTGATGAACTTCCCCATCGGTTGGGAAAAGCAGCCCGTCGCGATCGTCCGTGCTCTTGGGGTCATTAAAAAGGCCTGCGCCATGGCGAACAAGGCCTCGGGCAAGCTGGATGCGAAGATTGCGGATGCCATCGTTGAGGCCGCCGGAGAGGTGATCGACGGCAAGTTCGACGACAACTTCCCGCTGGTCGTCTGGCAGACCGGATCGGGCACGCAGTCCAACATGAACTCCAACGAGGTGATCGCCAACCGCGCGATCGAGATCCTGGGCGGAGAGATCGGCTCCAAGGACCCGGTGCACCCGAACGATCACTGCAACATGGGCCAGTCGTCGAACGACACCTTCCCCACCGCCATGCATATCGCGGCGGCCATGACCGCGCGCGACGTGCTGCTGCCCGGGCTGAACAAGCTGGCCGAAGGGCTGGAAGCCAAGGCGGAAGAGTTCAAAGACATCATCAAGATCGGCCGCACCCACACGCAGGATGCCACGCCCCTGACCCTGGGCCAGGAGTTCTCCGGCTACGCCCACCAGATCCGCCAGGGCATCGCCCGGATCGAAGCTGCGCTGCCCGGCATCTATGAGCTGGCGCAGGGCGGCACCGCCGTCGGCACCGGGCTCAACACCTCCCCCGGCTGGGGCGAGCAGGTCGCCGCGAACATGGCGGGCATCACCGGGCTGCCTTTCGTGACGGCCCCGAACAAGTTCGAAGCCCTCGCCGCCCATGACGCCATGGTCTTCATGTCGGGCGCCATCGCCACCACCGCTGGCGCGGCCTACAAGATCGCCAATGACATCCGCTTCCTGGGCTCTGGCCCCCGCTCTGGCCTTGGAGAGCTGATCCTCCCCGAGAACGAGCCGGGCTCCTCCATCATGCCGGGCAAGGTGAACCCGACCCAGGCCGAAGCGCTGACGCAGGTCGCAGCTCACATCATGGGCAATGACGCCGCGATGAAATTCGCTGGCTCCCAGGGCCATTTCGAGCTGAACGTCTACAACCCGATGATGTCCTACAACCTGCTGCAATCCATGCAGCTTCTGGGCGATGCGGCCGACAGCTTCACTGAGCGGATGCTGAGCGGCATCAAGGCCAACGAGCCCCGTATCGAAAAGCTGATGACCGAAAGCCTCATGCTGGTCACGGCTCTGGCCCCGACCATCGGCTATGACAATGCCACCAAGGTCGCCAAGACCGCCCATAAGAACGGCACCACGCTCAAGCAAGAAGCCGTGGGTCTGGGCTTTGTCACCGAAGAAGAGTTCGACGCCGTCGTGCGCCCCGAACAGATGATCGGCCCGAAGTAAGGGCACCGTCCCAACGACGATCCCTGCAAGGCGCGCCCAGCCCGGCGCGCCTTTATTTTTGGCACGGGACGTTTTGCGCGAGGCGCTACCAGAAGGCGGGATCGTCAAACGCAGGCACGCAGCGCGACGGCCCGGTGATCGGCGTGAGCCGCGCCGACGTCAGCGACTGACCCAGCCACCCCTCGGGAAACCGGAGAGGAAACGGCGCGGGCACGTCGGCCTCCGTGATCGGGGCAAAGCCGACGCGGCTGTAATAGGCCGAGTCTCCGTAGGTCAGCGCGACATCGACGCCCGCCGCCGCAAGCGTCGCCAGCCCGTGCCGGATCAGCGCCTGCCCCACCCCGCGCCCTTGCGCCGGGCTGGCCACCGCGACCGGGCCCATGACGAACACCGACCGCTCATCCCCATCGAAAACCAGCCGGGAAAAGAGGATCACGCCTAACAGCGCTGATCCGTCCTGCGCCGCGAAGGCGTGCAGATCGGCGGTTGGTGTGTCGGTCAGCAGGCGGCGCGCCAGATCTCCGATCAGCGCCCCTTCTTCGCCCCCTTCAGAGGCGGCGAAGACGGAGCGGAAGAGCTCAGCGGCGTCCTCCGCACGCTGTTTGCCGAGGCTGATATAGGTCATGGTGATCTCCTCTGGACTCCATCCTTTGGGGTCACGCCTCAACCAAAGCAAGCTGGCGGAACATCTCCATCCGGAGGGCGCAATGGGCGGCGATCTCTGCGGGATCGGGCATGGGCATGCCATGGACCACCCGCCGTATCTGCCAATCGCCCACGATCAGACTGATGAACAGCGCCGCCGCATCGGGGGGCGTCAAATCGGGTATCAGCGGGAGCCGGTCCATGAGCTGCTCCAGCAGCGGCACGATCTGGGCGCGCCCGCCCTTGGCAACCGCCTCACCGAGTTTGCCGCTGGGATCGGCGGCCGCGGCCCTGTTCAACAGCACCGGGCGCTCCCCCAGCAGCATGGTCAAGATGACGGGTGCCAGAGTTGCAAGCCGGTCCTTCGACGCTTCGCCTGACGCGAGCGCAGCTTCGATTTCATCGCGCGCCCGCGCGGCATTATCCTCCACCATGGCGCGAAACAGGCCGTCCTTGTTGCCATACCAGCGATAGAGGGTCTCATTCGAAGCCTGCGCGGCCTTTGCCACGCGCAACATGGACGTGCCCGCATAGCCATGCTTGGGCAGCAGCTTGTAGGCGGCCTTTGCAATCGCGTCATGGCGCGCCTTGCGGTCCTCTTCCTTCATTTTTTCTCCTCGGGGCGCAGATCAGGCTTCCCATGAACCGTATAGAGTGATACGGCAAAGTTAAAGGCGTAAACATTTGTACTGACATTGGAGACTGCCATGAAATCCCTCACCCTTCCCGTTGCGCTCATAGCAACCCTTCTTTCCGCTGCTATCTTCGGATTCTTCTACTCGTGGGTTTGTTCCACCATGTGGGGCCTCGACGAAGCCGACCCCCGCACCGCCATCGCGGCCATGCAGGCCATGAACGCCTCTGTGCGCAACTTCGCCTTTGCACCGGCCTTCTTTGGAACGCCGCTCGCGCTTGGGCTCGCAGCCCTCGTGATCTGGCGCAGCGCAGAACGCGGCGCATTGGCCTTCGCACTCGCGGCTCTGGTCTATGGCGTGCTGGGCATGGGGCTGACCATGGTCGTCAACGTGCCCATGAACGAAGCCCTCGCTTTGGTGGCGATTCCCGAAGACATCGACGCGGCGCGAGAGATCTGGTTGGACTACTCCCCGCGGTGGCAGGTGTGGAACCTGACCCGCACCATCACATCCGGCGCCGCATTGCTGCTGGCCCTGATCGGGCTGGTCCAATACGCCCGCGGCAGCCGGTAAGCCGGCCGGTTTCGTCTCAAACCGATGACATTTCGCACCGCCCGCTTGCGTCTGACGCCGCAAGCGGTCACCATCATCCCAATGCAACCCGATCTACGGATGACGCTGCCTTGCCCACGCCCCCGGAGCTGACACCCGCCTCCCCCGCCACGCTCGAATTTTCGGACAACTTCCTGCTGATCGACCTGTGCGGCGAACATGACCGCAACCTGGCCGAGGTGGAGCGCAAGCTCGACGTGCAGATCCTGCGCCGGGGCAACCAGATCTCTATCCACGGAGAGCCCGACGCCCAGACCCGCGCTGCCGAAGTGCTGCAATCGCTGTATCAGCGGCTGGAACAGGGCAAGGAAGTCGATATCAGCGCCATCGACCGCGAGATGCGGCTGGGATCGCCCGCAGAGACCGGCACGCGCGACGGCGACCAGATGGAGATGTTCAGCGCCGCCCCGACAGAGATCAAGACCCGCAAGAAATTGGTCGAGCCGCGCACCAAGGCGCAGCAGGCCTATGTGAAAGCCCTGTTCCAAAGCGATCTGGCCTTCGGGATCGGCCCTGCGGGCACCGGCAAAACCTATCTGGCCGTAGCCGTGGGCGTGAACATGTTCATCAATGGCCAGGTGGACCGCATCATCCTCTCGCGCCCCGCCGTCGAGGCCGGGGAGCGACTGGGTTTCCTGCCGGGCGATATGAAGGACAAGGTCGATCCCTATATGCAGCCGCTCTATGACGCGCTGCACGACTTCCTTCCGGGCAAGCAGCTTGGCAAGCTGATGGAAGAGAAGAAGATCGAAATCGCCCCGCTGGCCTTCATGCGCGGGCGCACGCTGTCCAACGCCTTCGTCGTTCTGGACGAGGCGCAGAACGCCACTTCCATGCAGATGAAGATGTTCCTGACCCGTCTGGGCGAAGGATCACGCATGGTCATCACCGGGGACCGCAGCCAGGTGGATTTGCCCAAAGGCGTTACCTCTGGCCTGCGCGACGCGGAACGCATCCTCCAGGGGATCAAGCGGATCAGCTTCAACTACTTCACTGCCGATGATGTCGTGCGCCATCCGCTCGTGGCCGCGATCATCAAGGCCTATGATGCGGACGATCCGAAATAGCCCATGCCCGTTGAGATCGTGATCGAAGCTGGCCCCTGGGACGAAACCGCTCTGACCGCCCTGGCGGAGCGGGCCATGGACGCCACCCTGACCCATCTGGCTCTGGATCCTCAGACATGGGAGGCCACCGTGATGGCGTGCGATGACGCGCGCATTGCGGAGCTCAACGCGGGGTTTCGCGGCAAAGACAAGGCGACCAACGTCTTGTCCTGGCCCTCGCAGGAGCGCGCGCCCGATACGCACGGGGCCACGCCCGCCCCGCCTGAGCCCGACGCCTTCGGGGACCACCACCTTGGCGACATCGCCCTCGCCCATGAGACCTGCACCCGTGAGGCGGAGGCAGCCGGATTGACGCTCAACGATCACCTGACCCATCTGGTGATCCACGCGCTTTTGCACCTGCTGGGCTATGATCACGAGACCGATGAAGACGCCGCGCTGATGGAGGGGATCGAGCGTTCCATACTCAAAGGTATGGAACTCCATGACCCCTACCCGGAATGATGCCGCTTGTAGCGCGCGGGCCCGCGTTCCATATTGGACCAGACTGGGCCTCTGGGTCCGCATAAGGATTGAACGACCAAATGGGTGAGAGTTCCCCCGCCGCCGACGGCTCGGAGCCGTCTTCTGAAAGCTCAGATGGCCTATTGAGCCGGTTTTTCTCGGCCTTCCGCCCGGACGCGGGCGCGCCCGAGCAGATCGACCCCGCAGCCCCCAATCAGCCGCGTCCCGCGGATCTGCCTCTTGGCCTGATGAACCTGCGCCAGATGCGCGTGGAAGACGTGTCTGTGCCCAAGGCCGACATCACAGCCGTGCCCGTGGGCATCACCCGCGAAGAGCTGGTGGAAACCTTCCGCGAAACCGGCAAGACCCGCCTGCCGGTGTTCGACGGCACTCTCGATACGCCCATCGGTCTGGTCAACCTGAAGGACTTCGCCCTGCACTACGGGTTCGACTGCACGTCGGACGCATTCGATCTGCGCGGCATCCTGCGTCAGCTTCTCTATGTGCCGCCCTCCATGCCGCTGGGCGTGCTGCTTCAGAAGATGCAGGCCGAGCGGATCCACATGGCTCTGGTGATCGACGAATATGGCGGCACCGACGGGCTGGTGACGATTGAGGATCTGATCGAACAGGTGGTCGGGGAGATCGAAGACGAGCACGATCTCGACGAAGAGGCCCCCTTCACCCAGGAGAAAGACGGTGTCTATCTCGCCCTCGCCAAATGTCCTTTGGAGGAGTTCGAAGCAGAGATCGGCCAGCCTCTCACCGACGACGAGGAGATTGACGAAGAAGAGATCGACACTCTGGGCGGGCTCGTCTTCATGCTGGCCGGGCGCGTGCCATCGCGCGGAGAGGTAATCCCGCACCCCTCTGGCCCGGAATTCGAAGTCATCGACGCCGATCCGCGCCGGATCAAGCGGATGCGCGTGCGCATGGTCGATCAGGGCCGTGAGGACTGACCGCTCATGACCCGCGCCGCGCCATCGGCGCTGTGGATGCTGGCCGCCGGAGCGCTTGCCGCGCTTGCGCAGGCGCCGGTCTCTGCCTCGGGGCTCTATGCGCTTGGCCTGTTGGCCTTGCTGCTGTTCACGCTCAATCGCCCCACTCGCGCCTGGCGGGCCGGATGGCTTTGGGGCGCAGGCTATTTCGCCCTGACGCTCCATTGGATTGTCGAGCCGTTCCTTGTCGATATCGCCCGCCACGGCTGGATGGCGCCGTTTGCGCTGATCCTCATGGCGGGGGGGATGGCGCTTTTTCCTGCGACCGGATTGTGGCTGGGCGCGCGGCTGTCGGCCGGGCGCGGGAAGCTCGGGCGGGCCCTCGGGCTGGCTGCCGGGCTCGCCGCAATGGAGAGCACACGCGCCTTCATCCTGACCGGATTTCCCTGGGCGGATGCGGCGCAGGCCCTGATCGACACGCCCATGGCACTGCTACTGCCCCTGGGCGGCCCCCGGTTGGTCACGATCATCCTGCTTCTGATCCTCGCGGTGATTGCAGGAACGACCGCGCCGCGCCGGGCGAGCCTTCTCGGAGCGGGCTTTGCCGCCTTGCTATGGGCGTTGCCGGGCCTGCCGCTCGGGCCGGTGTCGACCGATGCGCCAATGGTGCGGATCATCCAGCCCAACGCCCCACAGGATCAAAAATGGGATCCCGCCCATATCCCCACATTCTTTGAACGTCAGCTTTCGCTGACCGCGCAGCCGCCCGAAGCGGACCTGATCGTCTGGCCCGAGATGGCCGTGCCCTGGGCGCTCGAGAGCCGAGATCCAGTGCTGGAGCGCATCTCCTTCGCCGCGAAGGGCACGCCGGTGGTGCTGGGCCTGCCCCGGCTCGAAACTCCGCGCTATTTCAACAGCCTGCTCGTCATCTCCGACGGCGGCGTCGAGGCCGCACGCTATGACAAACGCCACCTGGTGCCGTTCGGGGAATACATCCCATTTGGCGACCTGGCTGGCCGGTTTGGTCTCCACGGGCTCGCCGCGCGCGATGGCGGGGGGTATTCGGCAGGGAACGGGCCGCTTCTGGTCGATCTGCCCGGCATCGGCCCGGCCCGGCCCCTGATCTGCTATGAGGGTCTTTTTGCCGAAGAGGTCGCCCCGCGCGGCATGGCCCGTCCACGGGTTCTGCTCTTGATCACCAATGACGCCTGGTTCGGCGGCTTTAGCGGCCCCTATCAGCATCTCGATCAGGACCGGCTGCGCGCTATTGAACAAGGCCTGCCCATGGTGCGCGTGGCCAATACCGGCGTGTCAGCAATGATTGACGCCCATGGCCATGTGACCGGCCAGCTTGGCCTCAACGTGGCCGGACGGCTGGATCTTCCCCTGCCGGCGGCCCGCCCTGCACCCCCCTATTCGAGATGGGGCGAGATACCGGCGCTGATTATTTTGATCGCAGTCGCCGGTGCGGCCTTTTCGCGGCGCCGCAGCGTTCTTAATTGACCCTTAACCCTTGCGGACCTATGCCGTTTTGTCATGGTCCTGCCACAACGGCTTCCTGGCGTGGCAGGCGTAACTTTAATGGAGCACTACCCCATGAGCCGTTCTTCTTATGTTTTCACCTCGGAATCCGTGTCCGAGGGGCATCCCGACAAGGTTTGCGACCGGATCTCTGACGCCATCCTGGACACGTTCCTGGCAGAAGAGCCCAATGCCCGCGTCGCCTGCGAGACCTTTGCCACCTCGGGCATGGTCGTGGTCGGCGGGGAGGTCGGGCTGTCCGATCCGGACAAGCTGCGCAACTACATGGGCTCGATCCAGCAAATCGCCCGCGATTGCATCCGCGACATCGGCTATGAACAGGAGCAGTTCCACTGGAACACCTGCCGGGTGCTGAACTTCCTGCATGAACAATCCGCGCATATTTCTCAGGGCGTGGACAAGGATGGCGCCGGGGATCAGGGGATCATGTTCGGCTACGCCACCAATGAGACGCCCGAGCTGATGCCCGCCCCGATCCAGTATTCGCACGCGATCCTGCGGCGCCTGGCCGAAGTGCGCAAATCCGGCGCCGAGCCGACCCTGCGCCCGGACGCGAAATCGCAGCTTTCGGTGCGTTACGAGAACGGCAAGCCCGTCGGCGTGACCTCCATCGTGCTCTCGACCCAGCACGAGAGCGAAGACCAAAGCAGCGAAGACATCCGCGCCATCGTAGAGCCCTACATCCGCGAGGCGCTTCCCGAAGGGTGGATCACCAATGACACCGAATGGTGGGTGAACCCGACCGGCACCTTCGTGATCGGCGGGCCGGATGGCGATGCCGGTCTGACCGGGCGCAAGATCATCGTGGACACCTATGGCGGTGCCGCGCCCCATGGTGGCGGCGCGTTCTCCGGCAAGGATCCGACCAAGGTCGACCGCTCTGCGGCCTATGCTGCACGCTATCTGGCCAAGAACGTGGTCGCCGCCGGTCTGGCGGAGCGGTGCACGATCCAGCTGTCCTACGCCATCGGTGTGGCCAAGCCGCTGTCGATCTACGCGGACACGTTCGGCACCGGCGAAGTGCCGCCCGAAGTGATCGAGCGCGCCGTTGCCGAATGCATGGACCTGACCCCGCGCGGCATCCGCGAGCATCTGGAGCTGAACAAGCCGATCTATGCCCGCACCGCTGCCTACGGCCATTTCGGACGCGCGCCCGAGGCCGATGGCGGGTTCAGCTGGGAGCGAATGGACCTGGCCGACGCCCTTAAAAAGGCAGTCTAAGGGGCGCGCCCATGGCGAGGGGGGCTATCGGTCCCCCTCTTCCTCCGCGGCTGTTCACCCGAAGGACGGGCCGTTTCAGCCCTTCGCGGTAAGAGAGTCCCGCAAGAGGCCGCGCACGACATCCGACGGCACGTCGGAGCTCACGAAGGCCTCTCCAATCCCTCGCGACAGGATATAGCGTAGGCGGCCATCTTCGACTTTCTTGTCCTGCGCCATCAGCGCAAGCAGCGCATCGGCGTCCGGCAGATCGCCCGGAATGTCGGCCAGAGATGATCTCATGCCCATGGCCCGCAAATGCGCGGCGAGGCGGGAGGGATCTTCTTGCGGGCAAAGCCCCAGCCGCACCGACAGATCGAGCGCCAGAACACAGCCGATGGCGACGCCCTCCCCGTGCAAAAGCCGGTCGGAATAGCCCGTTGCCGCCTCAAGCGCATGGCCGAACGTGTGGCCTAGATTGAGCAGCGCCCGGTCGCCCGCTTCGCGCTCATCGCGCAGAACGATCTCGGCCTTCATTTCGCAGGAGCGGCGCACGGTCTCAACCAGACGCGCGGGATCGCGGCGCAGGTTGGGACCATGGGTTTCAAGCCAGGCAAAGAAATCCGCATCGCCCAGAAGGCCGTATTTCACGACCTCGCCGTAGCCCGCGAGGAAATCGCGATCCGGCAGCGTGTCCAGCAATGCGGTGTCGGCCAGCACCAGGCTGGGCTGGTGGAAGGCGCCGATCAGGTTCTTGCCCTGCGGCGCATTGATCCCTGTCTTGCCCCCGACCGAGCTGTCCACCTGCGCCAGCAGCGTCGTCGGGATCTGCACAAACCGCACGCCGCGCCGCAGGACGGCGGCGGCGAACCCGGCGAGGTCTCCGATCACGCCCCCACCGAAGGCGATCACCAGATCACCCCGTTCGACTTTCTGCTCCAGCAGCCATTCAACGGCGCCGGTGAATTGAGGCCAGCCCTTCGTCGCCTCCCCCGCAGGCAGCGCCCGCGAGACCATCTCCACATCGCCGAGCCCCGCGCGCAGGGCCTCAAGGTGATACCCGGCGACGGTTTCATCGGTCAGAACGGCCACGCGCGGCCTGCGCAGATGCGGGGCGAGCCGGGCGCCCGCCTCGGCCAAAATGCCCGGCCCGATCACGATGTCATAGGCTCGGCCGGGAAGCGCCACGGTCAAAACGGCGGGCTCAGTCATGGGAAATCTCCAAGATATCAGGGTGCTGGCCTAGCGCCTGCGCAACTTTCTCGGCCATGCCCGTCACGGACAGGCCGTCTTCGGCTTCGACCGTGATATCGGCCAGCTCATAGATCGGCTCGCGCTCTTTCAGAAGACCGGCCAATGTCGCGCGGGGGTCATCCGTGCGCAGCAGCGGCCGCGTGGACTTATGACGCACGCGCTCCCACAAAAGGTCCAGATCGGCCTTGAGCCAGACCGCAACGCCCTGAGCGCTGATCGTTTCGCGATTGCGGGGCTGGAGCCACGCGCCGCCACCCGTGGACAGAATCACCGGCGGACCGGTGAGCAGCCGGGAGATCACCTCCGCCTCGCGGGCGCGAAAAAAGGGCTCCCCATCGCGGGCGAAGATCTCCGCAATGGAGGCGTTGGCAGCCAGTTCAATCTCGTGATCGCTATCCAGGAACGGCACGCGCAGCGCTGCCGACAATGCGCGACCGACCGCTGTCTTGCCCGATCCCATCATGCCGATCAGGGCCACGGTGCGCTTGAGCCGGGGAAAGTTCCCGGGCCGGTATCCGTCATCAGCGCGCTGTTCCATGGATGGCATCCCCTTTCGGCTGATCGCCGCTAAAAATTGTCCGGCACCGCGTTGAGGGCGTGAACTTGTCGATCGCGCCGGATATAACCCGTTTGAGACACGGGCGAAAAGAGCGAAGGGGCAGGACATGCTGTGGCGCCTGATAAAGCTGTTACTGGGACTGGCCGTTTTGGCGGCGGCCGGGTTGGTTGCGTATGCCTATCTGGGGCCGGTGTTCATGCCCGGGGATTTCGAACCTCACCAGAGTGAGACGCGAATCCCCGTCATGATCGACCTAGGCGAATGACCCGCGCGCGCTCCGCCCTTGCCGCCCTGATCGCCAGCACGTGGCTGGCGCATCCCTCGGGCGCGCAAGATGCGGAGAGCGAACCCCTGGCGGCTATCGACTGGCTGTCCGAAAGCCTGCGCGCCGAGCCGCAGCCAACAGCCAGTGCCCGCCAGACCCCACCCGGTGTGCGAGCGCCCGTGCCCGGCGAGGCGCCCGTGGCCAGTGCCGTGGAGACGCCGCGCGTGACAGCCATCCCGCTGGGTGCGGCCAATGCCGGACCGGTCGGGCTTTGGCCCCCATCACGCGCGGGGTTGCCCGAAACGCTCTGGGCCGGATCGGATCCAGGCCGTCTCGTCGATCTCATCGGGGCGTTGCCGATCCAGATCAGCCCGCCTTTGCAAGCCCTGCTGCGCGACATGATGCTGGTGAGCGCCGCGCCCCCACGCGTCGGCGGCGCCGAACTGCTGCTGCGCGCGCGCGTGGATCGGCTGCTTGCCACTGGAGACATCGACGAAGCCCGCGCCCTTATCGACGCCGCAGGCAGCTCCGATCCGGAGCTGTTTCGCCGGGATTTCGACACGGCGCTTCTGAGCGGACGGGAGCAGGAAAGCTGCGCCCGGCTTGAAGGCTCGCCGCGGCTCGCGCCGACTTGGCCGGTGCGTGTCTTCTGCCTCGCGCGGAGCGGGGATTGGGCCGCTGCGGCGCTGACCATGGGCACGGCGCGCGCCCTGGGCGACATCTCAGACGCGGAAGAGGCCCTGCTGTCCCGCTTCCTTGATCCCGATCTTTACGAGGGCGAACCGGATCTTCCCCTGCCCGACCGCATGACGCCATTGGAGTTCCGCCTCCGCGAGGCCATCGGCACCCCGGTTCCGACGGGCTCCCTGCCCCTGGCCTTCATTGCGTCCGATCTGCGCCCCATGGTGGGCTGGAAGGCCCAAATCGAAGCGGCCGAGCGGCTGAGCCGAGGGGGCACGCTGCCGCCGGAACGGCTGCTCGATCTCTACCGGCGCGGCCGACCGGCGGCATCCGGCGGGGTCTGGGAACGGGTCGCCACGATGCAGGCGCTCGATGCCGCGTTTGGCGCAGGGCCAGAGGCCGTGGGACAGGCGCTCCCACCTGCCTACGCGGCCATGGCATCGGCACATCAGGAACCTGCGCTTGCTGCGCTCTGGGGCCGCCGTCTTGCGCGCCTATCCCTGCCCGGCGACGCTGGAAAAATCGCCCATGATCTGGCCTTGCTGGCCGGGATCGAAAGCACGGGGACCGGGCTCGCCGATGCGATCTCGCGCGGGGATACCCGCAATATGACCCCAGCCGGACGTCCCCTGCCCGATGCGCTCATCGCGGCCTTCGCGGGAGCACCTGCGCCTGACGGGCTGATGGCCCTGGCCGAAAGCGATCGCCAAGGCGAAGCTCTGCTTCAGGCCATTGCTCTTTTCGAAGCCGGACGGCAAGGCGATCCCGCCTCGGTTCGTGACGCGCTCGCTGCCCTGCGCGGCTTGGGCCAGGATCGCAAGGCCCGTGCCGCCGCGCTTCACCTTCTTCTCGCGGAGCAGCCCGAATGAGCGCCCCCGCCCGTCCGATGGATCGCTGGGTCAGCACCTTCATCGACGCCCAGGCGGCGGAGCGTGATGCCGCCCGCAATACGCTCGAAGCCTATGGCCGCGATCTGCTGGACTTCGCCCATTGGCTAGAGACGCAATCGGCCCATTTCGAAACCGTCGACCGCGCGATGATCGAAGCCTATCTGATTCATCAGGAAGCGCAGGGGCTCGCCGTGTCCACCCGGGCGCGGAAGCTCTCTTCGATCCGGCAGCTCTATCGCTTTGCCTATGAGGAAGGCTGGCGCGACGACAACCCGGCCATGCGCATCCCCGGTCCGGGCCGTGCCAAGCGCCTGCCCAAGACCCTGAGCCCCGAGGAGGTGGAGCGCCTTCTGGACGCCGCCCGCGCCACCCCGCGCAACACGGCGCGCAACACCTGCCTGATGGAGCTTCTCTACGCCACCGGCATGCGGGTGAGCGAGCTCGTCTCGCTCCCCGTGAGCGCTGCGCGGGGGGACCCGCAGATGCTGCTGATCCGCGGCAAGGGCGGCAAGGAACGCATGGTCCCCCTGACCGATGCGGCGCGCGAAGCGCTCACCGCCTGGCTGGCGGAGCGCGACGCCGCCTGCGATCTGGCCCAGAGCAAAGGGGCCCCGGCCGATCCCTGGTTGTTTCCAGGGCGTGCAAAAAGCGGACACTTCACCCGGCACAGCTTCTACGCGCTGATCAAGGATCTCTCCGTCGCCGCCGGGATCAGTCCCGCGCGCGTCACCCCCCACGTGCTGCGCCACGCCTTTGCCACGCACCTGCTGGCGGGGGGCGCCGATCTGAGGGCAATCCAGATGCTCCTGGGCCATGCCGATCTGGGCACGACCGAGATCTACACCCACGTTCTGGATGAGCGGCTGCGCGATCTGGTCACCCAGCACCACCCGCTGGTCACCGGCAAAGGCGGCGCGAAATCTTGAACGTGGTCGCCCCAGCCCCCATAAACACACAATCTTGATACCCCGAGGTTTTCCATGGACGCCGCCTTTTGGCTGACCGCCGCCGCGATTTTGGGCCTGCTGGTCCTCTCCGGCTTCTTCTCCGGCTCTGAAACCGCGCTGACCGCCGCGTCGCGCGGCAAACTGCGTGCCACCGCCGATAAGGGCGACCGGGGCGCGGCACGGGCGCTGTCCGTCACCGAAGACAGCGAACGGCTGATCGGATCGGTCCTGCTGGGCAACAACCTGGTCAATATCCTTGCCACCTCGCTCACCACCGCGCTGTTCACCAAAGCCTTTGGCGAAAGCGGCGTCGCCCTTGCTACGCTGGTGATGACGCTGCTGGTGCTGATCTTTGCGGAGGTCCTGCCCAAGACCTACGCCATCACCAACCCCGAACGGGCCGCCGCCTTTGTCGCCGGGCCTATCGGGCTGGTTGTGCGGCTCTTTGCGCCGATGGTCTCGGCGGTCCGCTGGATCGTGCGCCGGGTGCTGGCACTGTTCGGGGTGAAGACGGATCCCGACATGGACGTGCTTGCCGTGCGCGAAGAGATCGCGGGCGCGCTGCAGCTGGGCCATTCCGAAGGGGTGGTCGAAAAGGAGGACCGCGACCGCATCCTGGGCGCGCTCGATCTGGCCGACCGCGCCGTCGAAGAGGTGATGCTCCACCGCTCCGGGATCGAGATGATCGACGTCGCGCTCCCCCCGCAGGAGGTGCTGGCCCTGTGTCTGGCCAGCCGCCACACGCGCATCCCGCTCTATGACGGCGAGCCGGAAAACATCGTCGGTGTGCTCCACGCCAAAGAGCTGCTGCGCGCCATGCACAGCCTGACGCGCGACGCGGGGCTGACTGCGGGGGCGCTTGATGCGTTCAATGTCATGGACGTGGCGATGGAGCCCTATTTCATCCCCGAAACCACCACGCTTGACGACCAGATGCGCGAGTTCCTCAAGCGGCACACGCATTTTGCGCTCGTGGTGGACGAATACGGCGCGCTGCGCGGGCTGATCACGCTCGAAGACATTCTCGAAGAGATCGTCGGGGAAATCCATGATGAGCTGGACGCCGGGACTGAGCCCGTCATCCCACGTGACGCCGATGGAAGCTGGCTGGTCGAAGGCGCCATGACGATCCGCGATCTCAACCGCGCCAATGACTGGCACCTGCCCGATGATGAAGCCAACACCGTCGCCGGTCTGGTGATCCACGAAGCGCAGATGATCCCGACCGAGGGGCAGGTCTTCTCGTTCCACGGGTTCCGCTTCGAGGTGGCCGAGAAGGACCAGAACCGGATCAAGCTGCTCAAGGTCCGCCCTCTCTGAGCGGCCCCGGCGGCGTCCGTGCCCCCGAAAGCTTGCGCGCCCCAAGATCCGGGGCGTTGCATTGGCCACGAACAGATTCACAGCGCGCGGCAGCGCTCCGCTGGATCAGACCCGCTCAGCGTCCCTTGAACAGGCTGCCCAGAACGCCCCGCACGATGCGGCGGCCGGTGGTACCGGTGAGCTCCTTCATCACCATCTCGGCCATCTGGCCGCCAAAGCTCTCCTCGTCCTTGCGCTTACGCGAGGTTGAGCGTCCAACGCGCGGCGCCTCATAGCGGCGCGCCTGCTTGAACTCCCGCAGGCCCAGATCGGCTTCCGCTTCTTCCTGCGCCTCGGCGTCTGCCGCAGCCTTCGCGGCGGCGGCACTGCGGGCCTGGAGCATCTCCGCCGCGCTGTTGCGATCCACGAGCGCATCATATTTCCCCGCCAGCGGAGAGCCCGCGATCTGCGCGCGGCGCTCGGCATCGCTGAGCGGCCCCAGGCGGCTCGATGGTGGGCGGATCAGAGTGCGCTGCGCCATGCCCGGCACGCCGCCATCCTCCAGCAAGGACGTCACCGCCTCGCCGGTGCCGACCTGGCGGATCGCCTCTTCGATGTCGAGATCGGGGTTCAGCCGGTAGGTCTGTGCCGCCCGGCGCAGCTGCTGCTGGTCCTCAGCCGTGAACGCCCGCAGCGCGTGCTGCACCCGGTTGCCCAGCTGCCCGAGCACATCGCGCGGCACGTCATCGGGGTTTTGCGTCACAAAATAGACCCCCACCCCCTTGGAGCGGATCAGCCGCGCCACCTGTTCGATCTTGTCGAGCAGCGGCTTGGGCGTGTCGTCAAACAGAAGATGCGCTTCGTCAAAGAAGAGCACGAACACCGGCTTGTCGGGGTTGCCCACCTCGGGCAGCTCTTCGAACAACTCGGACAACAGCCACAGCAGGAAGGTCGCGTAGAGATCGGGCGCCTGCATCAGCTCATCGCTGGCCAGGATATTGACCCGGCCCTGCCCCGTGGCGGGATCCACCGCCATCATATCCGCAAGATCAAGCGCGGGCTCCCCGAACAGCTTCGCGCCGCCCTGGTTTTCCAGCACCAGAAGCTTGCGCTGAATCGCCCCGATGGATTGCGACGACACATTACCGTAGCGCAATCCCACCTCCTGCGCATTCTCGCCCAGCCAGATCAGCATGGCGCGCAGATCCTCCAGATCGAGCAGCGGCAAGCCTTCGTCATCGGCGATGCGGAAGGCGATATTGATCACCCCCTCCTGGGCCTCGGTCAGGTTCAGCAGCCGTGAAAGCAGCAGCGGCCCCATCTCTGTCACCGTCGTGCGGATCGGGTGCCCCTGACGGCCGAACAGATCCCACAGCACCACCGGCGGCGCCCAATAATCGAGATCGAGCCCGATGGTGCCCGCACGCTTCATGAACGCATCATGAAGCTTGTGATCCGCGCTCCCCGGTTGTGCCAGGCCCGAAAGGTCACCCTTCACATCCGACATAAACACCGGCACCCCGGCATCGGCAAAGCCCTGGGCGAGCACCTGGAGCGTCACCGTCTTACCGGTGCCGGTCGCGCCCGCGATCAACCCGTGACGGTTGCCGTAGTCCAGCCGCAGCAGCTGCGGAACGCTGTAGCCCTCGCCACCGCCGCCCACGAATACGCCCGCTTGTTTCGCGTCATCCTGCATTGCCCGATTGCCCCCGTCGAAACCAAAGATCTGTGAAACAATACAATGTTAATGCCTTTAGGCCAGTGTTCACCACACGCATTCGGCCGACAGGGCACAGTCCCGGATCGGAGAGTGCGTTTCCTCCCTGTCAGACTTGGCCGCGCCGCTTTGGTGCGGCCATTTTTTCGCACTTTCCTGTGCCCGAAATCGCGCCGCACGCGCCCAGCAAGGGTATCGCGCAAAGCTTAATTCAACCCATGCGGGAAAGGCGTCAGATCCCTGTTGACCAACTCGAGAAGCAGTTCTAGGGTCCGCCCATAAGTCGGCTCAGTCCGGCAGGGAGAAACATCAGGAAAAGGGCTCTGCACTCAGGGCCCTTTTCCTTTGTGAACAAGCCCCTCAATCCGTTCAGCGAAGCCTTGCCGTCCCTCGATTGACACCGCAATATGGCCCTGACAACGCGCGTCGCCCATGATACTCGGCGGGACGCTTCTATGATCGGAGACCGACATGACAAAATCCCTTTTGCCTCTGGGCCTGGCCGCGATGATCGCCATCGGCGGTGCCGCTTTCGCGCAGGATGCCGAAACGCCCGCTCCGGCCCCCGCTGAGGCCGCAGACACGGTCGGCACCCCCGCCGCCGAGGATGCCCCGGCTGATCTGAACATGGGCGTGACCCTGAACGAAAACGGCGAAGTAGCACTTCAGGTCGGACAGCCCTATGTCCGCGAGGAGTTCGGCGACTGGGCCCTGCGCTGCGTGAAGACGCCCGAAGGCGAGGACGATCCCTGCCAGCTCTACCAGCTGCTGATGGATGAAGACGGCAACGCCGTGGCCGAAATCAACATGTTCCCGCTCGCCGGGGAAAGCCAGGCCAAGGCTGGCGCGACCATTGTGGTGCCGCTTGAAACCCTGCTGACCGAACCGCTCCGCCTGTCGGTGGATGGCGGCGCTGCGCGGGCGTACCCCTACAGCTTCTGCAACCGTGCTGGTTGCGTGGCGCGGGTGGGCTTCACCCAGGCCGATGTTGACGGCTTCAAGGCTGGCGCTGCCGGTCAACTGACCCTGGTCCCCGCCGCGGCCCCGGATCAGAAAGTGAACCTGAAGATTTCGCTCTCCGGTTTCACCGCTGGCTTCAGCGCCTCTGACTCGCAGTAACGCGCGTCGCATACGATGGTTTCGCCCCGGTTCCGCCGGGGCGACCAGAGCGGGGCGCGACCCCGTCTTGTCCTGAAGGCCAATTCACTTCCCGGGAAAGCATGAGCCGATTGACGTAGGATCGCGCGCTCTATGGCGGGCGTCTTACCGGTCTCTAGACCTTGCGGAGCGCGAGCACCGCGTTGAGCCCACCAAAGGCGAAGGCATTGGAGAGCGCGACATCGACCTTGGCCTCACGCGCCTCATTCGGCACCACGTCGAGTGCACATTCCGGGTCGGGCTCTTCGTAGCCGATGGTCGGGGCGACGACCCCTTCGCGCAGCGCCATGAGACAAGCCAGCAGCTCCACCGCACCGGTGCCGCCGATCAGATGGCCGTGCATGGACTTCGTGGACGAAATCATGAGCTGATCCGCATGGGCGCCGAAGACATCAGCAACAGCCGCGCTTTCGGTCTTGTCGTTGGCGGCGGTCCCGGTGCCATGCGCGTTGATATACTGCACATCCGCCCCGGACAGATTCGCATCCTTGAGCGCACCGCGAATGGCGCGGGCCGCGCCCTGCTTGGACGGCATGACAATGTCTGACGCATCGGATGTCATGGCAAAGCCGACAACTTCGGCCAGAATATCCGCGCCGCGCGCCTTGGCGTGCTCGTATTCTTCGAAGACAAACACCCCGGCGCCTTCGCCCTGCACCATCCCGTTGCGGTTGGCGGAGAACGGACGGCACGCGTCCTTTGACATGACCCGCAGCCCTTCCCAGGCCTTGATCCCGCCAAAGCAGAGCATGGCTTCCGTCCCGCCTGTCACCATCGCGTCGCAAGCGCCGCAGCGGATCAGCTGGAACGCTTGCCCCATGGCGTGGTTCGACGACGCGCAGGCCGTCGCCACAGTGAAGGACGGGCCGCGCAGGTTGTATTGCATGGACACATGGCTGGCGGCGGCGTTGTTCATCAGCTTGGGCACGATGAAGGGGTGAACGCGGTTCTTCCCCTCTTCATAGACCACGCGGTAGTTCTCATCTTGGGTGTTGAGCCCGCCGCCGGAGGTGCCCAGCACCACGCCCGCGCGATCCGCCAGATCGCCCTGGAACACGATCCCGGACTGTTCCACGGCTTGCCGCGCCGCAAGCAGCGCGAACTGCGTGAAACGGTCATAGAGCGCGATCTGCTGGCGGTTAAAATGTGTGGTTTCGTCGTAGTCGCGTACCTGAGCACCGATTGTGACGGTGAGCCGCTCGACATCGCGGATATCGAGCGGTCCGATCCCGCAGCGGCCTTCCCGCATCGCCTCAAAGGTGGTGGGCACATCATGGCCGAGGGCATTGATGGTCCCTGCCCCGGTGATAACGACGCGTTTCATGTCAGGCTTGCGCCTGGGTCAGCTTGCGAACTCCGTCGCAGACCGCCTGAACCGACGAGATGTCGAAATCCGACTGCTCGGGCTCATTGGCGTTGAACGGCACGGTGATGTCGAAGGATTCTTCGATGGCGAAGATGCACTCAACCAGACCGAGACTGTCGATCCCGAGGTCCTCCATCGTGTCGGTCATCTTCACGTCCGACGGCTCCAACACCGCCTGTTCCGCGATGATGCCCACAACCTTCTGTTCCAGATCGTCCATGGCCGGTTCTCCTGAGTTCTGGAGTGGACTTAATCCCTGCCGCCGTCCTTGGAAACAGGTTTTCGCGAAAGACGTCGCACCGCCTTGAAACCGGACAGCGCCGTATCCATGCGCGACGCAGGGTAACCCAGCACCACGCGGCCTGAGGGCACATTGGCCATGATCTTGCTGGCACCGCCCGCGACGACGTCCGATCCGATCTTGTGGTGATCCGCCACGCCGACCTGCCCGGCCAGCACCACGCGATCCCCGACGATCACCGATCCGGCCATGCCGACCTGACCGCAGATCAGGCAATCCATGCCGATTTCGCAGTTATGGCCGATATGGACGAGGTTATCGAGCTTGGTGCGCGCGCCAATCCGGGTCGGGCGAATGGTGCCCGCATCTACGGTGCTGTTGGCGCCGATCTCCACGTCGTCGGCGATCTCCACCGCGCCCAGAGAGGCAATTTTATGCCAGCTGGCATCGCCCACCGGAGGTTCAAGCGGAGCCTTTCCACCGGTTTTCTTGACCGTCTCGGGATGCGAGACCGTCTCGGTGACATAAGAGAACCCGTCCGCGCCGATCACGGCGCCGGGATGCACTGTCACACGATCCCCAAGCCGCACACGCGGCTGGATGACGACACCGGGGTGCAGCTGCACATCGGCGCCGATGATCGCGCCCGCCCCGATGGTCACGCGGCCCGCGATACGCGCACCGGGGCCGATCTGAGCGCCGGGGCCGATCTCGACAAAGGGACCGATCCACGCGTCATCCGCAATGCGCGCGCTGTCATCAATCGCCGTCATGGCGTGACGTCCCGGACGGAACACGTCATCCGGGTCCAGTTTGCGGGTCAGCTTTGACAGGGCGAGCCGGGCGCGCGGCGCCTCAATGGCCCCAGACAGGCCAAGCGCCTGCCAGTCGGCCCCCGGCCAAACGATCGCGGCGCGGGCCTGGCCTTGGGTCAGAGCGTCGGCATAGGCCGGTGACATGGCAAGCGCCAGATCATCCGGCCCGGCCATGGCGGGTTCAGCGACGGCGCGCACACGTAGCGCGCCATCGCCCAGAACTGTCGCCCCCAAAGCGGCGGCGATGTCATCAAGAGAATGGTCCATGACCGAAGGATTAGCCTGCGGCGGCCCGAACCTGAACCCCCTGCGCAGAGAGCGCGTTCCAGATCGCGCGATCCCGCCCATACACATCATTGCGGAAGCTGAGCTGCCCGGTCGTATGGGTGAAGGCCGTCCGGTAGACGATATGCACCGGCACCGGCTGCGCGAGGTTCACCCGCTGCTCGCGACCCGTTGCCAGCTTCTCCTGGAAGAAGGCCTCGGGGTTGGCGACTTGCCGCGCCAGCAGCGCATAGGCGAAATCGAACGGATCCCCCAGACGGATACAGCCGTGCGAGAAGGCGCGAACCTGACGGTTGAACAGGCTCTTGGAGGGCGTGTCATGCAGGTAGATGTTGTAGCGGTTCGGGAACATGAACTTCACGAGGCCAAGCGCATTCCCGTTGGAGGGCGGCTGGCGCATGGAATACGGGAAGTTCTGCGCATTATAGGCCCCGAAGTTGATCGAAGAACGCGGCACGACGCGGCCGTTGCGATCCGTGATGTCGATATGGCCGACGGCATTGCGGTTGCGCTGCAAGATCGGCAGATACTCTTTGGTCACGATCGAACGGGGCACATACCAGCTGGGATTGATGATCATGAATTCCATGACATCGGAGAACTCCGGGCTGCGCCGGTCGCTCTGGTTCGCCCCCACCACCGAGCGGGTGGTGAATGTGGCGCGGTCATTGTCCATGATCGCAGCCGTAAAATCGGTCAGGTTGACCCAGATATGCCGCCGGCCGCGCGGCCGGTTCATCCAGCGTTCGCGCTCCATCGCGACGATCACGGACTGAAGGCGCTGCGCCGGGCCGACATTGAGCGCGCGGATCGTATCGTTCCCCGCAACGCCATCGGCGCTCAGGCCAAACGCCTGTTGCGCGCGCTGCACTGCGGCCTGCACGTTCGCGTCATAGGTCTGCGTTGCCGTGGGGGCCAGATAGCCCATGGCGATCAGGCGATCGCGCAGACGCACGACGGCGCCCCCAGCCTGCCCCGGCTCGAGCTTGCCCTGCGGAACTTCCGCGCCCCAGCCATTGGTGGCCAGCACGCGCTCAAGGCGGAGCTTCTCACGCAGAAGGCGCGCATATTCCGGGCTCGGCGGCGGCAGGGAGCGCAGGAAGGCTCCGGGATTGGACTGGGCGAAGGACGACAGCAACGAGGCACGCGCCCGCAGCGGAACTTCACGCTTGATGTCGGGCACGACGCGCGACGGGGTCAAAATCCCCGTCTGGATCGAGCGCGCATAATCAAGATAGAGCGACGTGAGCCGCACATCCATCTGTCCTTTTTGCGCTTCACTGGTGGCTGCGTTCAGTTCAGCCGTGAGTCGGGCCGGGTCATATTTCGCGGCTGGCAGGCCGTGATCCCCGGCGTGGGCGAAGGCTTCGAGCAGCGCATTGCGACGGTTGCGAGCGCCGTTGCCCGTCCAGAGCCCCGCGAAATCACGTGCCTTGTAAAACTCCGCGATCACCGGATCGCTGGAGGCCGCCCCGGCCACCGCCTGACGAAACCCGGTCGATTGGGCCTGTGCCACCGTGGCGCTCGTGACAAATACCGCCGCCGCGATCATGCGGCCCAAGGCGCCGCGTCTTCCGAAAACCGACATATACTCCCCCAAAATCAATCCGCCCCGGCGATGGAATCACTCGAGGCATACGACTTGCACGTTATCCACATACGTGCAGCACTCCACCGCAGCGCTGCGCGTTCTTTGGCGGATTGGCATTTCTGTCACAGGGAGGGTGAAGCGGCGCTATGTGCAAGTTCTTGCCGATTTCCCCTTTCTTAACCACCCGCGCCATATTGTCGACTTGGTTAAAGGGAATCATTGTGCAATAAGGTTTGTGCATCTGGGGACGATGACAACGATGTCTGAGGCAGTCAGGCAACAGGCAAGTAACGGGACAGGCAATGACTATTCATTCCACACGCATCACGCGGCGCGGTGTTCTTCGGGCATTCGCGGCGACCACGATCACGGCCGCCCCCACCTTCTCTAAGGCTGCCGGTTTTCTTCGTGGGGCAGGCGATGTGCGCCGCATCTCGATGTATTCGGGCCGCACGGGTGAGAACATCAACACGATCTACTGGATCGAAGGTCAGTATCTGCGCGATGCGGTCTCAGAGATCACGCATTTCATGCGCGACTGGCGGAACGGTCAGGTTAAAGACATCGACACCCGCACCATCGACATCATGGCCGCTGCGCATAACCTGCTGAATGTGGACGAGCCTTACATGCTCATCTCCGGCTACCGTTCCCCGGCCACCAATGCAATGCTGCGCGCACGGTCCTCCGGCGTGGCAAAGAATTCGCGCCACCTGCGCGGCGAAGCGGCCGACCTCCAACTGCGCTCCCGCTCGGTCAATCAGATCGCACGCGCCGCCCAGTCGTGCCAGGGCGGCGGCGTCGGGCGTTACTCCCGGTCAAACTTTGTCCACATGGACTGCGGCCCCGTCCGGACTTGGGGTAGCTAAAAGTACAGGTGTGTCGCAGGTTAGACACTCAACCGAACGAATCGTGCTAGTGACGGTGCGTTACTTATAATTTATTTCCCAAGGCTCGCGCGGGTGTCCTATATTCTCGGATACTTACCCGCGCGGGCCTTTTTGTTTTCCAGCTCTGTCATTGTTCGAGCGTGTGCCTTCATGTCCGCGACCTGTTGATTTCCATCCAAAGGTGCCTCGCTTGACGTCCCCAAAAGTCGCTTATCCCCACCTGCTAAGGGCTTCCATTTTCGACGGGCTCTCGCCCGAAGACCAAACGCGATTCCTCGAAACCTGTCACACACACAGCCTTACCGCGGGGAGCGTCTTGGTGCGGCAAGGAGACGAGTCGACAGGCCTGAGCCTAATCGCGGATGGCACCGTCGAAATCGCGACGGTGGACGATCTGGGGCACGAAACCGTTCTGCACAATGCCGGCCCGGGAGAAGTCATAGGCGATATTGAGCTGCTCGCAGAGATGCCCAACCTCGCAACCTGTCGCTGTGTAACCGACACCGTGGTTCTGATCTTTCCGCGATCCGCCACACCGGAACTGGTGCGAAATCCGACCATCATGCGGAATTTCGCGCGGCTGGCCTATCTCAGGATGGCCTTCATCAACCGCCAGCACTGCCGCTCGCTCTTCATGCCGGTCGAAGTCCAGATCTATGCCACGCTCGCCCAGCTCTCGGTCCATGGATCGAAGATCGTGCATTCCCAAGCCTATGTCGCTGACATGGTGGGCTGCTCGCGGCAGACCGTGAACCGCGTGTTGGGAGAGCTGCGCAATGACGGCGTTGTCAAACTGTCCAAGAGCAGGATCGAAATCATCGACCGTAGCGCGCTGCTGGCGCGGATCAGCTGACCCCTACCCTTTCGCCTGCGCGGCAAGATCCCGCGCGATGGCGAAAGCGCCCTTGATCCGGTCCGCCTCGCTCTTCCAGTCGCGCCGCACGACGATCTTGTTGTCCTTGACCTTGGCCAGCCCGTTCTGGTCCTGGATGAACGCCACGAGCCCCTCGGGCCGGGCGAATTTGTCGTTGTGGAACTGGATCGTCGCGCCCTTGGGCCCACCATCCAGCCGCGCAATCCCGGCCTGTTTGCACTTGTCCTTGATCCGCACCACCAGCAGCAGCAGGTTGACCTCGCGCGGGAGCTTTCCGAAGCGGTCAATCAGCTCGGCGGCAAAGCCCTCCAGCTCCACCTTACTGCGCAGATCCGACAGGCGGCGGTAGAGCCCAAGCCGCACATCCAGATCGGGCACATAGTCTTCGGGGATCAGCACCGGCACGCCCAGATTGATCTGCGGCGCCCATTGGCCATCCTCTTCGGGCAGCGCGGCCTCACCGGATTTGAGACGCGTGATCTGCTCTTCCAGCATCTGCTGATACAGCTCATAGCCCACATCGGGCATCTGGCCAGATTGCTCTTCGCCCAGCAGGTTCCCGGCCCCGCGAATATCCAGATCCTGCGACGCAAGTGAGAACCCGGCCCCCAGGCTGTCGAGCGATCCCAGAACGCGCAGCCGTTTCTCGGCCGTTGGCGTCAGTTTCGCGCGCGGCTTCGTCGTAAGATAGGCATAGGCGCGCGTTTTGGAGCGCCCCACCCTGCCCCGGATCTGATAGAGTTGCGCCAGCCCGAACATGTCCGCCCGGTGCACCACCATCGTGTTCGCCGTCGGAATATCGAGCCCGCTTTCGATGATCGTTGTCGCCAGAAGCACATCGTATTTGCCATCATAGAAGGCGTTCATGCGATCATCGAGCTCTCCGGCGGCCATCTGGCCATGCGCGGTGATGAACGTGACTTCGGGCACCTGCTCACGCAGGAACTCCTCCATCTCGGCCAGATCCGCGATGCGCGGCACCACGAAGAAGCTCTGCCCGCCCCGGTAGTGTTCGCGCAGCAAAGCCTCGCGGAGCGTCACGGCATCGAATTCGGACACATAGGTGCGGATGGCGAGCCGGTCGACCGGCGGCGTGCCAATGATCGACAGATCGCGCACGCCCGACAGCGACATCTGCAAGGTGCGCGGGATCGGTGTCGCGGTCAGGGTCAGCACATGGACATCCGTGCGCAGCGCCTTGAGCCTTTCCTTGTGGGTCACTCCGAAATGCTGCTCTTCGTCGATGATCAGCAGGCCCAAATCCTGGAAACGAATGGTTTTCGCCAGCAGAGCATGGGTGCCGATCACGATGTCCACCGTCCCGTCGGTCAGCCCCTTGCGGGTCTGGCTCGCCTGTTTCGTCGGCACGAAGCGCGAAAGTTGCCGCACGGTGACCGGGAAGCCCCGGAACCGCTCCGCGAAGCTGGCCGCGTGCTGACGGGCCAGCAGAGTCGTGGGCGCGATCACCGCAACCTGGCGGCCCGACATGGCAGCAACGAAAGCCGCGCGCATGGCAACCTCGGTCTTGCCAAAGCCCACATCGCCGCAGACGAGACGATCCATCGGAACGCCCGCGCTCAGATCGTCGAGCACATCGCCAATGGCGGCGAGCTGATCCTCGGTCTCCTCATAGGGGAAACGGGCGGCAAAGGCCTCCCACATGTCGTCGGGCGCTTCAAGGATCGGGGCGCGGCGCAGCTGCCGCTCTGCCGCCACGCGCATGAGCCGATCGGCAATCTGGCGGATCCGCTCCTTGAGCTTCGCCTTCTTGGCCTGCCATGCACCGCCCCCAAGACGGTCCAAAAGCCCCTCTTCATGGCCGAACTTGCTGAGCAGCTCGATATTCTCAACCGGCAGGTAAAGCCGCGCGCCCTCCGCGTATTCGAGCGCGACGCATTCGTGGGCCGCCCCCAGAGCCTCGACCACCTCAAGCCCCTTGAACCGGCCCACGCCATGTTCGACATGAACCACCAGATCCCCGGGCGAAAGCGATTGCGTTTCGGTCAGGAAGTTATCGGCTTTCTTACGTTTTTTCGGTTTACGGATCAGCCGGTCGCCCAGGACGTCCTGTTCCGAAATCACGGTGAGACCGGGCGCCGTGTAGCCATGCTCCAGCGGCCAGACGGCCAGATGCAGACCGTTCTTGCCGACACCATCTAAGGCACGGACATGGATCGTCTCGGCCAGCCCCTCGTCTTCGATCAGGGAGGAAAGCCGGTCACGTGCGCCTTCCGAATAGGACGCGACCAGCACCGGGCCGTCCGCCAGTTTCGCGCGAATATGGTCGGCCAATACGCCGAAAAGGCTCACATTTTCCAGTTGGCGCTCGGGTGAGAAATTGCGCCCGATGCGCCCGCCAGCATCTACGACGCCGGGCCCGGAGGCCTGCGGCAGCGGATGGAAATGCAGCACCCGCCGCCCCTCTATTGCGGCGCCCCAAGCGGTGTCGTCCAGATAGAGCCCCTCTGGCGGAGCCGGTTTGTAGATCGTGTCGAGCCGGTGCCGGTCCGCCATCGCGATCTTGCGGGTCTCGTATTGATCCGCGATCTGATCCCAACGAGCGACCCGTGAGGCCGTCACCTGATCATCCACCGTGATTGTTGCACCAGGCAGGTATTCAAACAAGTTTTCAAGATCTTCGTGGAAGAAGCTCATCCAATGCTCGAAGCCTTGATGCTTGCGCCCCGCACTGATCGCTTCATAGAGCGGATCGTCTGATCCGGCCGCGCCGAATTCCAGCCGATAGTTCTGGCGGAACCGGGTGATCGCGGCCTCATCCAGGATCACTTCGCTGACCGGGGCCAGCTCGACCGTCTTGAGCGTTTCGGTCGTGCGCTGCGTGACTGGATCGAACCGGCGCGCGCCGTCCAGCACATCTCCGAACAGATCCAGACGCACCGGACCGCTTTGCCCCGGCGGGAAGATGTCGATGATGCCGCCACGGATTGCGTAGTCCCCCGGCTCCATCACCGTGGGCGCCTGGGTGAACCCCATCCGCGCAAGGAACTGGCGCAGGCCTGGCTCGTCGATGCGGTCCCCGACGGTGGCCGTGAAACTGGCCGCGCTCACCAGGCTGCGCGCCGGAACCTTCTGGGTGGCCGCGGCCATGGTGGTGAGCAGCACGAACCGCTCCGGCATCCGCCCGCACAAAGCGGCGAGCGTCGCCATCCGCTGCGCCGAAATCTCAGCCACGGGCGAGACGCGATCATAGGGCAGGCAATCCCAGGCCGGGAACACCAGCACGGGCATAGAGGGATCATGAAAAGCAAGCGCAGCCTGCATCGCCGCCAGTCGGCGGTCGTCCCGCGCGATATGCAGCACCGGGGCGCCTTTTTGGGCGATCTCATCCAGGATCAGGCGTGCGTCGAACCCTTCAGGGGCGCCGCCAACGGTAATATGCGATGTCTGAGCCATACACCGCGCATAGCGGCTGGGCGCGCCGTGTCAATCACGCTCAAAAATCCTGATACCACCCCGGCAGGGTGATGTTCACATACATCCCCCACAGCGACGTCACAAAGATCGCCGCCATACCAATGATCTGGACGTGGACACGGTGGTTCATCAGGATCTGCACGAGGCGCTCGGGCGTGGGGTCTTCCATACGGATCTGGTGCGCAGCACGCAGCGCCAACCAACGGGTCAAGGCAAAGGGCGCGCCCAAACACAGCAGAGCCTGCGCAAATTCGATCCCGTAGTAAAAGCCCAGCACCGCCAACGAGGTGAACGCGAACGACATGAACCCGGCGATCCACAGCCCGGAGATGTCCTGAAACCGCAGCAAACGCATGACGTGGATCCGCGCCAGATCGACCATGTCTTCGGTCAGGTCGCCATCCAGCCCCTCACGGCGCGCCCGCGTGATCAGATCATAAGGAACACCGAGCACATAGTGACTGGTCCAGGACCAAAGCACCGCGAGGCCGATCCAGAACCAGAGGTTCGAGAAAGACCGCATGTCGATGACTTCGAAGACGATATTGGTAAATGACACAAACAGGCCGGCAGCTAGCAGATAGTAGGCGCACCCTAGGCGCACCCGCCGCGCTTGCCCAGACTTGAGCCGCCGGAATTTCCATGGCACTCGAAGGTGTGACCTCAAAGGCCCGCCGGAAAGGCTTTCCCATGACCCATGCTCCGTTCCCGATCCTGCGCCCCCGCCGCCTGCGCCGCAGCCCCGCCCTGCGCGCCATGGTGCGCGAACATGCGCTGAGCCCGGCAGATTTCATCTGGCCCGTGTTTCTCACCGAGGGCACCGACACGGCCGAGCCGGTAGCCTCCATGCCCGGTGTGGCCCGGCTCAGCGTGGATCGTGCCGTCAAGGCCGCCCGCGAGGCTCACGATCTGGGGATCCCTGCGATCTGCCTCTTTCCCTATACGGCGATGGACGCGCGCACCGAGGAGTGCGCCGACGCCTGGAGCCCGGACAACCTGTCCAACCGCGCGATCCGCGCGATCAAGGACGCGGTGCCGGACATCGCGGTGATGACGGATATCGCGCTTGATCCCTATAATATCAACGGCCAGGACGGCTATGTCGAAGACGGGGAAATCGTCAATGACCGCACGGTTGAGGCGCTCGTGAAGATGGCCCTCGCCCAGGCCGAGGCCGGGGCCGACATCTTGGGACCGTCGGATATGATGGATGGCCGTATCGGCGCGATCCGCGCCGCGCTTGAGGCCGAGGGCCACAGCCATGTGACCATCCTGAGCTATGCTGCGAAATTCGCGAGCGCCTTTTACGGCCCGTTTCGGGATGCGGTCGGCGCCTCGGGCGCGCTCAAGGGCGACAAGAAGACCTATCAGATCGACCCCGCCAACCGGGACGAGGCCCTGCGCATGGTGGCCCGCGATCTGTCCGAAGGCGCAGATATGGTGATGGTGAAACCGGGGATGCCCTATCTGGATGTCTGCCGCGAGGTCAAAGACAGCTTCGGTGTGCCGACTTTCGCCTATCAGGTGTCCGGAGAATACGCGATGCTCAACGCGGCGGCGCAAAACGGCTGGCTGGACCGCGAGGGGGTCATGATCGAGAGCCTCATGGCCTTCAAACGGGCGGGTTGCGACGGCATCCTCACTTATTTCGCCCCAGACGCGGCCCGCCTTCTACAGGGCTGACGCGCCTGGGCGCTATCGACAAACCCGAGAGAATTGCCGTCACGTGAGGGACGCAAGTGCCCCCCGTCGCGCCCTCGTGACACATCGGACAGGCTGGTCTATACTGCGCACGACCCGGCATAGAACCGGGCAAAAGAGGCATCGAGGGGAAAACCCATGACACAGATCAATCGCCGGGCGCTCACGCTCGGGCTTGGGGCCGTGGCGCTTTCGGGCTGCGCCAATGGCATTGGCGGTCGCGGAGCGGAGCGGATCGACGCCCGTGTGGATGCGACCCTGTCCTACATGTTCCAACGCTACCCCGGCACGCGCGGGCTCGCCGACAAGGCCGAAGGCATGCTGGTGATGCCGCTCGTCACCGAAGCGGGCTTCGGCCTGGGCGGCGCTTACGGGCGCGGCGCACTGCGGATCGGCCCGTCCACGGTCGATTACTATTCGACGGCAAGTGCCTCCGCAGGATTCCAGATTGGCGCGCAACAATACGCCCACGTGCTGTTCTTCATGACCCCTGACGCTCTGGCCGATTTCCGTGCGGGCTCCGGCTGGGCGGTGGGCGCCAATATGGAATACGCCCTGCGCGACGAAGGCGGCGCGATCCGCGCGGATTCCACCACGTCGCTGGCCCCGGTCATCGCAGCTGTGTTCGGTCAGGCCGGGCTGCTGGTGGGCGCAACGCTCGAAGGCCTGAAATACACTCGTATCATTCCCTGAGCCCGGCCACCCGATCTGGCCCAAAGTCGAACTGATGCCGCACCCGTTCGCGGGTGCGCTTCGTTATGATGCGTCCTGTCGGGATCATTTCGTGATCGCCGGAACGGCCAACAGGACAGCATGGGCCCGAGGTTGTCGCTGGCGAGGTAGGATCCTGAGCCTCGCGCAGATCACTTGCCATTTGCGCACGCCTTCGCGATCAAGACTTACCGCCCGTCGGAAGACATTTCACCGAAACTGCGTAAAGGGCCGCACCGTCCGGCGCAAGAAATGGCCAAAGAAGACCCTCCGCAACTTGATCCCAGGCAGGGCCGCGATGCGCCTGACATCCCCGCGCTGATCCTGGCGGCCGGAGCCGCGCGCCGGATGCAGGGCACCGACAAGCTCTTGGAGAAGGTGCGCGGCGTGCCGCTTTTGCGCGCAAAGGTGGAGGACGCGCTTGCCTGCGGCATGGCGGCCTATGTCACCTTGCCGGGGCCAGAGCATCCGCGTTGGAATCTGCTGGACGGCTTGCCGGTCACCCGCGTCCCCGTGCCAAACGCCCATCGCGGGATGGCGGCCAGCCTGGGGGCGGGGCTCCACGCCCTGCCGCCCCGCGCGCGCAGGGTCATGATCCTCCTCGCGGACCTGCCAGAGCTGAGCGCGGCGCATCTGCGCACCATGCTGGACGCCGCCAAGGCGCATCCCGACGCCCCCGCCCTGCGCGGAGCAACAGAGGACGGCCGGGCGGGTCATCCGGTGATCTTGTCGCTGACCTTCAAGGACCAACTGTTGGGTTTAGAGGGCGATCGCGGCGCCGGGGCGATTCTGAAAACGCTGCCGGTGGTCAAGATTACCCTGCCCGGCACCGTAGCGATCACCGATCTGGACACACCCGAAGACTGGGCCGCGTGGCGGGCCGCACAGCGCGAGCAAGGGCATTAGGCATCCCAACGAGGACGCGCAGACCGAATCCCGTCAGGCGGTTTGCGCCAGAAGCTGCGCGCTTTGCGCATCGGTCAGACCAGGCCGCGCAGCTCCGTAGCGCTCCAGCCCGGACCATTTCCGCAGATCGGGAAACAGGCTCAATAGCTCTTCCCGCTGCGCCTCGTCGAGGCAGCCAATGGTGTCCACGGCCGGTTGGAAGCTCTCGCTCCAGGCCCCGTTGGAGAGCACGATCTCATGCTGCTCGAACATGAAGTGGATATAAATCGCCTCTTGAGCAGCAGCGATTTCAATGCCGGGAAGCCCAACCAGTTGCCCCGCCCGGGCCAACAGCTCGTTTTCCGCGGAAACTGCGCTCAGCAGCGGCGCATGGACCAGCACGCGGTGGTTCGGAGACACGACCAGATCCTGCAGCGGAAGGCCGCGGCCAAGCGCCCCCGCGCGGATACGCACTGGATGCAGCGCAGGGGTCCTTTCCAGATCCGCCGCGCTAAGGCGCTTGGTGCCGATCCAGCCGATCGGGCGGATACCGTTGTCACGGGTGATGACCATATCGCCCTTGCGCAGGTCCTCGACCAAGACGCCGCCCCAAATGGTGGCAATTTCGGCACCGGGGGTAAAGCAAGGGACCACGTCCGGGCGCGACACGAAATCTATCTCGCCCATGTCCTGCGCGCTGCGCGACTGGGTTTCGCCGCCCCGCATCTCGGGTGCAACACTATTGCCCGTCGTCGCATAAGACTCTGCGACCGAAAAAAGCTCTTCTCGCATTCCCGTCTCCTCGGCCTGACGCGCCGATCCTCTGCGATCGCTCTATGCGCCAGACACTTGACCCATGATCGTAACCACGGGCTCGATTGGATTGCATGCCCGGATAATATCCGGAGTGCAGACAATTGCGCCGGAATGGCGCGCGACCTCCCCCAAGGTCGGCTGATGATCAGCAGATGTCCTATAGCCGACAGCCGGCCTTGGCTCAAAGCGACAAGATGGACGATTTTCCCCCTATATGCGGGTGTTGCGAGTTCCTTCTGGAAGAAGACTGTCAGCAAAGAATGACGAAACCCTTTCCATCTAGCCTTTTCGGCAGCCTGCACGGGGCGCCTTACGTCTTGGCGCAATACTTGCAAAGAAAATAGCTATCCTTGGCAAGAATGCCCAAGGAGCGGTCGGCATCGAATTGCCGTCACGTAAACATCAAACCCGCCGTACTCAAAGCCGAATCCAATCTGTGTTCGTGCAAAATCGATCAAACCGGCACGTATTGTCGCCGAGTTCCAATCACCTACACGAATCACATCGACCCCACGGCACCGCCGTATGAAGGTCCCATACCGCAGAGAATGCGGGCACGTTTATCTCTCACTCAAAGTAATTTGGTACCGGTGGTCGGACTCGAACCGACACGATGTTGCCATCGGGGGATTTTGAATTCTATCGACGTATATAGTTATCATGCACTTAGATCACTTAAGTCCCAGAGACATACCATGAACGCAAACAGAACTTGGGACTCACCATCCGAGACGCAAAGTGGCTGACGCTACACCGTCTCACCGCTGTCAGGATCGTATCGCCGCAACACCCGCGCGCCGTCTTGGAGCGATAGGTGATCGCGAGGATACGAGGCCACCAGCTCATCCCACGCGGCATAGGCCAGACCAGGCCGAGTCGCCGCGAGAACAGTGCGACGACCGGACGGCCCGTCTGCCCAAACGATGTAGAGCGCGGATTGTTCCGGGAACTGTGGTTCGTGAAATCTCATGCGGAACATGTGGAGAACAAATCGCAGCCTGTCTAGTCCCGTTGACCTGATTATAACCGACCAGACACACTGCTTATTGGGCCGTTGGGAGAATCGAGCAATGTGCAACCTGTATTCCAGCACCACCAGCCAGGAGGCGATGCGGCAGCTCTTCGCTGGCCTCGATGACCGCACCGGCAACCTTGAGCCGCGCGCACGGATCTATCCCGATCAAATGGCCCCGGTGATCCGCAATGAGGGCGCCGGACAGGTGCTACAACTGGCACGCTGGGGCTTGCCGACGCCCGAATACTTCCTTCGCGGAAAAAACTACGACAAGGGCGTCACGAACGTCCGCAACACGGGCTCACGCCACTGGCAGCGATGGCTGGGCCCTGAGCATCGGTGCCTCGTTCCGGTCACCTCATTTGCCGAGCCGGTCAAGGGCGGCAATCAGTGGTTCGCCGTGCCGGAGCCCGCTTTCTTCGCGGGCCTGTTCGTGCCCGACTGGACCAGCACCAGAAAGGTCAAAGATGGTGAAACCACCGATGATCTTTTTGCCTTCCTCACGACAGAGCCGAACGAAGAGGTGGCTCCGATTCACCCGAAAGCCATGCCAGTGATCTTGACCGACGCCGAAGAATGGACCGCGTGGCTGTCGGCCTCTTGGGCGGATGCCGCTGCGCTTCAGAGACCGTTGGCGGATGGGATCCTTAATGTGGAAAACTGATCGAAAAAGGTCTTGCGCCACATACCCAAAAAGGGTATCTTACACATACAGCCGGAGGGACAAGCCCACCAGCGAGGTAAGGGAGACCTAGAAATGATGACCATCACCTACACCGCCGAACAAGCCGCCGCCATCGTCGCAAAGTGGAATGATCTGGCAAACGCTGAGAGCCAATTGGATGCCGCACAGGCGCATCTGGTTATCAGTGGTGACAACTTCGATGATGAGATCGAAAGTCAGGGCTACGCGACCATCGAAGTCCCGGCCCGCCAGTCGAAATCCGGCAACCCTGCTACTTTCATCATCGACGAAAACGAACTGACAATCGAGTAATCGCCATGACAACCTTCAAAGCAGCACTTGCGCTGTGCGGCCTCTCTCAGCAAGAGGCCGCAGAATTCTTAGGCGTATCATTCGACACTGTGAAAAAATGGGCGCAGGGTAAGAACCCCGTTCCTGCCGGGGTGTGGAATATGCTGTCGGACCTGTTTCGGCGGATCGAAGACACCGCCGACTTGGCAGCCGGAGAGATTGAGCCAGACCTGATGGACCCGCGCGCAATGAGCCAGGTGACCGCCGATAGCGGCCCTGATCCCCTGCCGGGCAGCGGTGATTATGTGGCTGGCGCAATGGCGCTACTTCTGGCGATCCAAGATGACTGACAAGTGCATCTATTGCGGGGTGACGTTCAGCCCCGATGTGCCGCGCTCAAAAAACCATCTGGTTCCGAAATCGCGCGGAGGAAGCGACGACCCAAGCAACATGGGCGCCGTATGCACAACCTGCAGTCGTGCAAAGGGCCTCATGACAGATGCAGAATACCGCGCCCAGCTTGCTGGCGCCGAGTTCTACGACGCAGAGCACCCGGCACCCAGGAGCGTTCCCGGTGATCCGGTCGAGAAAGTGATTTTTGACGCACTGGTCGCCGCAGAGATCGAGTTCGTGACGGAGCTGGATCCGCGCGCCCGCTGGCTGGATTTTTACCTTCCGGGATTTGATCTGCACATTGAAGTGAAGCAGTTTCACTCGCCGCGCAGCGGTGCGCAGATCGAAAGGTCCAATAACGTCATTCTGGTTGTTGGGATGGAAGCGGCGCGGACACTCGCCTCATTTATCACCGCCACAAAGCGCGATCCGAAAAAATGGACAGACCAAGAAATCCATTTCCTGGTCAAGAATAGGTCAGTCCTCACGTCCGCTGAAATCGGAGAAGAGCTAGGGCGAACCACAGATGCTGTGTCCAACAAGATCAAGTCGCTCAAGGACGTGCCACGCCTCGTTACCGAATGGACCGAAGAGCAAGACGATTTTCTGCGCGGAATGTATTCTCATTTCGACGCGCCAACTCTGGGCGAAATGACTGGCCGCAGCCAAGCAGCCGTCCTTGTTCGGGCTGGCAAACTGCAACTGACCGGAAAATCAAAATCGACGCTCGCGCAATTCCGAATTTGGCGCGCAATGCGGTCTGGTCAATGGTTGGGCGCATCGGAGATTGCCTCTGAAGCTATCGTGTCACGACGATACGCCGCAAAGAAATGTGACGATTGGATGGAATCCGGCGCAGTTGAGACGCGTCGGACCGAACGAATTTCCGGCCGCGGCTATCCATACATTCGCGAGTATCGGCGCACAGAAAGATCAGAGCTATTCCCTCCGATCTGAAACGCAAAAAGCCCCCGACCGCGCGGGCCGGGGGGAGCTGAGGATCAGATCGGATGACCGCCTAGCGCCCCGCTTTGCGATCGAAGTAAGACTTCGCCGAAACGATCTGTGCCCTCGTCAGAGAGTTGGAAAACAGGGCCAAGCCGAAGATCTTGCCGGTGAACT
>PDRY01000009.1 GCA_002748265.1 Rhodobacterales bacterium | reverse complement strand
TTCCGGCGCCGTGGTGCTGGTGTCGCACGACATGCACCTGTTAAGCCTCGTGGCGGACCGGCTTTGGCTGGTCGAAGGGGGGCGGGTCGCGCCGTTTGAAGGCGATCTGGAAGCCTACCGGGCGAAGTTGCTAGCGGGGGATGAAAAGCCCAAGCCCCTGAAAGAAAAGACAAAAACCCGCGAACAGAAACGCGCCGACCGCGATACCCTGCTGGCCCTGCGCGCCGAAGTCCGCAAATGCGAAGCGCGGGTGGAAAAGATCGAGGAGATGCGCGAAAAACTCGCCGCCAAACTGGCCGACCCGGCGCTCTACGAGGACGACCGGATCGGGGATCTGGAGGTCTGGCAGAAGAAATATGCCGAGGTGATGGAGGGGCTGGACAAGGCGGAGGCGCTGTGGATGGCGGCGAGCGAGCGACTTGAGGCGGCAGAGGGGTAAGGCCCGGACCGCGCCGCGCTTTGCGTAAAATGTTGAAAAAGTGCAACTTAATAACGTTTCTTTAGCGCAATATGCGGTTAAAATGTTCGATTTGTGCAATTATTGTTCCCAGTATCCCTAGAAAACAAAAATCCCGGACAGGGCTTCCCGCCACAGCCCATTGCCCCCATATTATGCCCATGGACACCTTTGACATTGCCAATCTGGTTTACCTCATATTGCTGCTCGCCGCCGTGGGCGGGTATTTCTTTGTCGAGGGGCGCCAGAGCCTTGGGCAGGTGGCGAAACAGGCGTCGATCTGGCTGATTATCATCCTCGGGCTGGTGGCAGTTTACGGGCTTTGGGGCGACATTTCACGCCAGCTGATGCCCCGGCAAAGCATGGTGTCCGAAGACACGCTGGAAGTGCCGGTCGGGCCGGACGGGCATTACCACCTCGTCGCGCGGGTCAATGGCGAGCCGGTGGAATTTCTGGTCGATACCGGCGCCTCGAACATCGTTTTGACGCGCGAAGATGCGGTGCGCGTGGGGCTGAACCCGTCCGAACTGGCCTTCATCGGGCTTGCGCAAACCGCCAACGGGGAGGTGCAGACCGCGCGTGTGCGGCTCGACAGTTTCACCCTCGGCGGTTTTGAAGACAGCCGCGTCGTGGCCTATGTGAATGGCGGCGAGATGGATGGCTCGCTGCTGGGCATGACCTATTTGCAGCGCTTTTCTTCGGTGTCCTTCGAGCGCGGCGTGCTGGTGTTGCGGCGTTAGAGCAGAAACCGCTTCAACGCTCCGCCTTCATCTCCCAGCGCCCGCTTTCCTGCGACCAGTATTGCGCCGCGATCCCCGCCCCGGTCAGCGCGCGCCATTGGTCGCGGGCGCGTTCCACCGCTGCCGGGTCGTTGCCGTCAAACAGCACCATCACCCGCGTCGCCGCCGCCGCTTCCGCCGCCGTGATCTCCGCCCCGTCGACCGAGACCAGACATTCGGCGCCGTTTTGCGCCTCCTGCCCGATCAGCACCGGCTCGTCGGCCGCGTCCGGCGCGCCGCAAAGCGCGTGTGGCAAAAACCCCTCCGGCGGCACGCGCCAGAGGAGATCGTCGAGCCAGCCCGCCCGCTCCGCAAGTCCCGGTCGCACCAGCACCTTCCACCCCGCCCCGCGCGCCTTGCCGAGCAGAACCGGCAGGGTAGTTTCCAGCGGGGCGCGGGTCATATGGTAAAAATACGCGGCCATTACTCCGTTTCGTAATTGTCGGCCACCAGCCGGTTGAGCGCGCGCACGCCCCAGCCGGTCGCGCCTGCGGGGGCGTAGTCGCTGGCCTTGGCGCCAAAAGCGGTGCCGGCGATGTCGAGGTGGATCCAGGGGGTGCCGTCCTTGACGAAGCGTTGCAGGAACTGCGCCGCCGTGATCGACCCGGCCGTGCGGGCGCCAACGTTTTTCATATCCGCCACCCGGCTTTTCAGCTCCTTGTCATAGACGGGCGACAACGGCATCCGCCACGCCCCCTCGCGCTCCGCCTCCGCTGCCTTCAGGAAATCGCGGCAAAAAGCGTCATCATTGGAGAACACGCCGGTGTTTTCGTGGCCCAAAGCGATGAGGATCGCGCCGGTCAGGGTTGCCATGTCGATCATCGCGGCGGGTTTGAAACGCTCCTGCGCATACCACATCACGTCGCACAGCACGAGGCGCCCCTCGGCATCGGTATTGATCACCTCAATCGTGTCGCCCTTCATCGAGGTCACAACATCGCCGGGGCGCTGCGCGTTGCCATCGGGCATGTTCTCGACGATGCCCACAAGCGCCACGACATTGGCCCTGGCCCCCCGCAGCGCCAGCGTTTTCATCACGCCCGCAACGGTGCCCGCGCCGCCCATATCCATTACCATATCTTCCATGCCCGCCGCCGGTTTCAGGCTGATGCCGCCGGTATCGAACACCACGCCCTTGCCGACCAGCGCCAGCGGAGCCGCATCTTTTTCGCCGCCAAGGTGTTGAATAACCACAACTTTCGACGGCGCACGCGAGCCTTGCCCAACGCCGAGCAGCGCCTTCATGCCGAGTTTCTCCAACTCCGCTTCCTCCAGCACCTCAACCTTGAGCCCCAGTTTGGACAGCGCCTTGAGGCGGTCGGCGAACTCGGTGGTGTTCAGCACGTTGGACGGCTCGTTAACCAGATCGCGGGTGAAGAACACCCCCTCCGCAATGGCCGAAATCGCCGCCGCTTTCGCCTTCACCACGTCCGGCCTGGCCACCATCACCGTGAGCGCGCCGATCTTGACCTCGCCCGCCTCGCCGGTGCGGTGATCGACGAAGGAATAGGCCCGCAGCATGGCGCCGAGGGCGACCTCTTCGACATGGCGCAGATTGCCCGCCATCACCAGCACCTCTTTGCCGAGCGCCTTTTCGCCAATGCGCGCACCGATCTTGCGGGCCGCTTCCGCGTCGTGGCGGCGGTCATATTTGATCACCTGCACCGCCTCCGCCGCCATGCCGGTCGGGTAGCCCAGCTCCAGCGCCTCGCCCGCCTTGGCCTTCTCAAACGCCTCGCCCTCGATCAGCCGGGCCAGCGCGCCGCGGGTCAGCTTGTTCACCCGCTTGGCGGATTTATCCATCCCCCCGCCCATTTCGGCAAAAACCACCACCCGGCCCGTCGCCTTGGCCAGAACCTCAATATCCAGCGCCTCGAATTGTGCCTTCACCACGTCGGTCATGCGTCTTCTCTCCAGATCTGTTCATAATTTTCGGCCCCGTTTCGGGCCGTATTCATCCCCTCAGACCTACCCCCCGCCGCCCACCATTACCAGTCCCCCATTATGGCTCTTGGGGCGCGTAAAAAGGACGCGGGCAAAATATGGCTCGCAGAAGGCGCAAAACCGGCCTATTGTAGCGCCAAACCGGGGGCTGGCCGGGGTCTGGGGCGCGGGATGGATCGCGTCTGAGCCGCGAAGCCCGGAGCAATGAGGATATGAGCATGGGCATGTTCGCGGAAATTCTGAACCATTCCAAGAAGTTATCCGGTGATCCGCATCGACAATGAGGTGATCACGCGCTTCGACATGAAGGAAAGAATCGCCTTCCTGACCGCGCTCGGCGCGCCCGGAGATGTGCGCAGCCTCGCCTCGGAGCAGTTGCAAAACGAATTGATCCAGCTGCGTCTGGCGCGTCAGGCCGGGGTGACGGCGACCGAGGAACAGATTGTTGCCGGGATGGAAGAATTTGCCGCGCGCGGCACGCTCAGTCTGGAGCAGTTGCAGGAATACCTCGCCCAGAGGGGCATCAGCCCGCAAACCTTCCGCGACTTCATCTCCGCCGGGGTGATCTGGCGCGAATATGTGCGCGCTGAATTGATCCCCACGGTGTCGATTTCGCAGGCCGATATTGATGCCGCGATGGCGGAGGCGGAGCCGGAACCGGGGGTGAAAGTGTTGCTCTCCGAGATCGTGCTGCCCGCGCCGGACCCCGCGTCGCGCAAAGCCTCAAAAGCACGGGCCGAACGGCTGCGCAGCCTCGATGCAGCCGGGTTTGCCGATGCCGCCCGGCGCATGTCCATCAGCCTGTCGCGCAATAGCCGCCGTGCGCGGGCTGGCGGTTGGCAAGGTGTCGCGCATCGTGGAAACCCCGGAAGATGTGCGCCTGTATTTGCTGCGTGACCGCGACACCGTGCGCGGCGGCACGCCGAAAGTGATGGTGGAATATGCCGCGCTTCTGCTGCCGGGTGGGCGCAGCGACGCCAATCTGCGCTGGGCCAAAAAGCTGGCGGAACAATCCACCTCCTGCGACGATTTCTACCCCGTGGCCCGCACCCTGGGCGACAATGCCCTGATCCGGGAGGAGCGGCCGGAAAACGCCGTGCCCGCGCCTTACGGGGCCGAATTGCGCAACCTCGATCCGGGCGAAGTCTCGACCAATCTCGTATCGCAATCCGGGGCGCAGGTCGTGTTGATGCTGTGCAAGCGCGGCAACGAACTGCCCCGCTCGCTGACCCGCGAAATGGTTGAAACCCAACTGAAAAATCAGCGGATTGGCACGGCGGCGCAATTCCTGCTGGAAGACTTCAAGGCCAACGCGCGCATCGAATATGTCAACTGACACCGGCGCAACGGCCGCCCCGATCGCGCTGACCTCCGGCGAACCGGCGGGCATCGGCCCGGAAATCACGCTGGGCGCGTGGCAGGCGCTGAAGGATGAGTTGACCTTCTTCCTGATCGGCGACCCGACGCACCTGCCCGAAGGCGCGCCGGTGGTGCCGATTTCCGCGCCGGGCGAGGCCCATGCGGCAATGGCGCGCGGGGTGCCGGTGCTGGCCCGCCGCTTCGGCGCGCCGCGCGCGCCGGGCCGCCCCAACAAGCGTCACGCCCCCCATATCGCGCGCTCGATCCGCGAGGCGGTGGCGCTGGTGCAGGCGGGCACGGCGCGCGCCATCTGCACCAATCCGATCCACAAAAAGGCGCTGCAAGAGGGCACCGATTTCCGCTATCCGGGG
>PDRY01000029.1 GCA_002748265.1 Rhodobacterales bacterium | reverse complement strand
AAGCCGGTGTCGCCGGTGCAGAGCAGCACCGTGCGGTAGGGCAGGTTCAGCGCTTCGAGGATACCCTCGGCGCAGCGGGTCATCCGCTCCTGTTCCGCCGCGCTGTCTTTGGGCCGCGTGACCGATACCATCTCGACCTTCTCGAACTGGTGCTGGCGCAACATGCCCGCCGTATCCTTGCCCGCGCTGCCCGCCTCGGAGCGGAAACACAGGGAATGGGCGGTGTATCGACGCGGCAGGCTGTCGCCCGCCAGAATCTCGTTATTCGCCATATTGGCCAGCGACACTTCCGACGTCGGGATCAGCCACCAGCCCTCGCGGGTCTGATAGCTGTCCTCGCCGAATTTCGGCAATTGCCCGGTGCCATACATCATCTCTTCGCGCACCAGCACCGGCGCGTTGACCTCGGTCAGACCGTTTTCCGTCACATGGGTGTCGAGCATGAATTGCGCCAGCGCCCGGTGCAGCCGCGCCACCGCGCCAGACAACAGTACAAAGCGCGACCCGGCGAGCTTGGCGGCGGTTTCGAAATCCATGCCGCCGCCCTGCACCGCAGGCAGCTTCCTGCTTCGCCCCGGCCACCAGCGCGCGCAGGCGCTCAAACTCCGCTTCATCGCCGCGCGCCTTGGCCGCGCCAACTTCCTTGGCCGCTTTTTTGGCCTCCGCCTGCCGCGCCTCGGCAGCGGCAATGGCGGCGCGGCGCGCTTCGTCCAGCGCCAGCACCTCAGACGAGATGCCAGACAGCCCCCGGCGCGCCATCTGCGCGTCAAATTCGGCGGGGTTCTCGCGGATCATGCGAATATCGTGCATCTCGTTTCCTTTCCTTGGTCCACTCGGGTTTGTCTATGGACGCGCCGCTTATGGCGCAAAAATGCGCGCCGGGAAAGCCCGCAATCGCCCCGCAATCACAATGCGCCGCCGCGCCCTTGCTGGACAAGCCCATGCCCCCCATATAGGGTGCCGCAAATCCCGGCCAACCGCCCCGGAGCATCCGCGGCGGTCCATCCGGCAAGCGCCCGCTACGGGCTTGAAAAGAAAAGGAAAACCAATGTTCGTTTCGCCCGCTTTTGCACAAACCGCCGACGGCGCCGCCGGTGGGGTGCTGAACTCCATGCTGATTCCCATGGTCCTCGTCTTTGCCATCATGTATTTCTTCATGATCCGGCCGCAGCAAAAGAAGGCCAAGGAAGATCAGGCCATGCGTGAAGGGCTGCGCCGCGGCGATCAGGTGATTACGCAGGGCGGCCTGATCGGGAAAGTGACCAAGGTTAAGGACGAAGGCGAAGTTGAGGTCGAAATCGCGTCCGGCGTCAAAATCCGCGTCGTGCGCAACGCCATTCTTCAGGTGGTCTCCAAGACGGAGCCGGTGGAAGAATAATCCGCAACTCCCTGATTTTACAGTGAAACGCCCCCTGTGGGCCTGACGACCAGAGGCAGATATGCTGCAATTTTCGCCGTTCAAACGCATCGTGATCCTGGGGCTGGTGGCGCTGGGGATTTATTTCGCCGCGCCCAACGCCTTCTACAGCCGGGTCGAAGCGCATAACGACGCGCTGGCCCAGATCGGGAAGACCGGCGAGACCGAGCTTCTGGTGGCCGAACGCGATGCCTGGCCAGGCTGGATGCCGTCGTCGCTGGTCAGCCTCGGGCTGGACCTGCGCGGCGGGGCGCATTTGCTGGCGGAAGTGCAGGTCGAGGACGTTTATGCCGCGCGCATGGATGCCTATTGGCCCGAGGTGCGCGACACGCTGCGTGAGGCGCGGGCAACCATCGGCTCGGTGCGCCGTATCGACTCGCCGGAGGGGGAGCTTTGGGTGCGCATCGGCAAGCCGGAACAACTGGCTGCGGCGGTGGATCTGGTGCGCGGGCTGGCTTCGCCGGTGGCGACGCTGACCGGGGTTGGCTCTGACGATATCGAGGTCACAGGCGCTGGCGACGTGATGAAAATCACCCTGTCGGAAGCGGAACGCATCGCCACCGACGACCGCACCATGCAGCAGAGCCTTGAGATCATCCGTCGCCGGGTCGACGAGGTCGGCACCCGCGAGCCGACGATCCAGAAGCAGGGCGAGCGGCGCATTCTCATTCAGGTGCCGGGCCTTGGCTCCGCCGAGGAACTCAAGAGCATCATCGGCACCACGGCGCAACTGACCTTCCATCCGGTCGTGTCGCGCACTTCGGACGCCAACGCCCCGACCGGCTCGCGCAATGTGCTGTATCCGTCGCTCAACGAGGACGGGGTGTATTACGTTTTGGAGAAAACCCCGGTCGTGACCGGCGAGGATCTGACCGACGCGCAGCCTTCCTTCGATCAGAACGGCTTACCGGCGGTGAATTTCCGCTTCGGCCCCTCCGGCGCGCGCGCTTTTGGCGATTACACGGCGGAAAATGTGGGCTCGCCCTTTGCTATCGTGCTGGATGAAGAGGTGATTTCCGCGCCGACCATCCGCGAGGCCATTCGCGGCGGTTCCGGCATCATTTCCGGCAATTTCACCATCGAGGAAAGCACCGAACTGGCGGTTCTGTTGCGCGCCGGGGCGTTGCCCGCCGAGATGACGTTCCTCGAAGAGCGCACCATCGGCCCGGAACTGGGGCAGGATTCGATTGATGCGGGCAAGATCGCTTCCATCGTCGCGTTCGTCGGGGTGCTGATCTTCATGCTGATTTCGTATGGCGGTTTCGGCATGATGGCCAATGTGGCGCTGATCCTCAACGTGGCGATGATTTTCGGCCTGCTTTCGGCCATCGGCGCGACGCTGACCCTGCCGGGCATCGCGGGCATCGTGCTGACCATCGGTATGGCGGTCGATGCCAATGTGCTGATTTTCGAGCGTATCCGCGAGGAAATCCGTGCCGGGCGCGGGCCTGCGCGGGCGATTGAGCTGGGCTATGAAAAGGCGCTGTCGGCCATTGTGGACGCCAATATCACCACCTTCCTGACCGCGCTGATCCTGTTCATCATGGGGTCTGGCCCGGTGAAGGGCTTCGCGGTGACGCTGGGCCTTGGCATCATCACGTCGGTCTTTACCGCCATTTACCTGACCCGGCTGTTCGTCACCGCCTGGTTCGATCGCAAGCGGCCAAAGAGCTTGCAGGTCAAGGGCTTGCAGATCATTCCGGCGGGCACGCGCTGGGACTTTTTCCGCGCGCCCTTTGCCACGATCGGCTTTTCGGGCCTGCTCATGGCCGCTTCCGTTGCCGCGTTTTTCGCCATGGGGCTGAATTACGGCATCGACTTCAAAGGCGGCACTTCGATCCGCACCGATTCGACGCTGGCGGTGGATGTGGGCGAGTATCGCGAGGCGCTGGCGCCGCTGGAGCTGGGGCAGGTGACGATCACGGAGGTGTTCGACCCGAATTTCCGCCCGGACCAGCATGTCGCCCAGATCCGCATTGAGGCGCAGGACGGGGCGGAGAGCGTCACCGTCGAGCAGATCACCGCCATCAAGGCGGCGCTGACGGCGGTCGATCCGGCGATTACCTTCCCCTCGGTGGACAGCGTTGGGCCGAAGGTCTCTGGCGAGCTGATCATGACGGCGGTTTACGCGGTTCTGGCGGCCATCATGGCGGTTCTGTTCTACATCTGGGTGCGGTTTGAGTGGCAGTTTTCCGTCGGCGCGGTGGCGGCGCTGGTGCATGACGTGGTGATCACCATTGGCGTGTTTGCCCTGTTCGGCATCCAGTTCGATCTGGCCATCATCGCCGCGCTCCTGACCATCGTCGGCTACTCGCTCAACGACACGGTGGTGGTGTTCGACCGGGTGCGCGAGAACCTGCGCCGTTACAAGGTCATGGATCTGAAAGAGGTGCTGAACCTGTCGATCAACGAGACCCTGAGCCGGACGTTCATGACCTCGATCACCACCCTGATCGCTCTGATCGCGCTCTACATCCTTGGTGGCGATGTGATCCGCGGCTTTGTCTTCGCCATGATTTTCGGCGTCGTCGTCGGCACCTATTCCTCGGTCTTCATCGCCTCGGCCATCCTGCTGCGCTTCGGCGTCAAGCGGGACTGGTCGAAGCAGGATAATGACGCGGGAACGCAGTTCGGGGTGAAGGAGTAGGGCGGACGCCATGTTGCTCGAGGTCCGGGATCTGAGCGTGGCGCGCGGCGGGATGCCGCTCCTGGAGGGCGTGTCGCTGACGCTCGATGCGGGGCAGGTGATGGTGTTGCGCGGGCCGAATGGCTGCGGCAAGACCACGCTGTTGCGCACCCTCGCCGGGTTGCAGCCGCCGCTTGCGGGCACGGTCACGGTCGACCCGGACGC
>PDRY01000015.1 GCA_002748265.1 Rhodobacterales bacterium | reverse complement strand
CATCTCGTCCATGTGGTCGGCGCGGTTGGCATGGCTGTGCATGACGAACTGCTTTGGCACCAGCTCAAACCCCGGCGCCAGCACGTCCACGCAGAAATCGGCGCGCCCGATGCTGACATGCTGCGGGCCGAAACGCACGCCAAGCCGGGCGAGGGTGGCCTCGATGTAGCGCCGCGCATGGCCAAGCCCGAGGGTCGCAAGAAACTCGGACCCGACCATGACCCGAATGCCCCACGGATCGCGCGGGTTGGGCTTTTTGATCGCAAAGCTGGCATCCATCAACCCGCCGCGCAGAAGGTAGCGATAGCCGCCTCCCCCATGCGGCTGAATGTCCAGATCGACGCCGCCATAGGTGATGGGCAGGGCGCGGCCTTCCTGTTCCGCGCGGTCCTTGGCCTCTTGCAGAGCCTCCGTGAGCTTGGGGCTGGCATTGGATTCAATCGCCAGTTCCAACCGGTCAAAGCCCCGGTGAACGACCCGCAAAGGGGGCGCGTTGCGGTTGGCTGTATTTCCAGAGGGGGGTGCTACTATCACCCCCCATTGCCCTGCGCGGGCGGATTTTGCGGAACCGGCGCCTCCGGCGGGGCCGCTTTTGTTTTGGGGCCGGATGGGATTGGACTGAGCGCTCATTGCTTGGCCTCCATCTTGCGGTTGATCCAGATTTCTGCGCGCTCGGCGCATTTGGCGGCGTTCAGCAGATCGCCTTGGAACAGGCTCCGTGCGCTTTGCCAGTTGCCCAAGCTGTCCTTGTAGGAGCGGCTCAGATCGACGGAATAGGCCCCGTCATTTTCCCAGATCGCAGCGGTCACGAGGCCGATGCGGAGTTTGTGGATTGGCGTGTTCGACATGATGTTTCCTTTTCGTTGCCATGGCCGCAGACAAAGAAAGGGCGCGAGGCGGATTGAGCCCCGCGCCCCAGAGCCTTCCGGCCCCAAAACCCCGAGCGGCGCGGCCAGCCCCGCCCGGGGAAAACTGAAGAGATTACCCCTGCGGAGCTTGGCTCGTGTTCGCGACGGTGCGGGCATCGATCCACGCAAGGATGTCGCGGCGGCGATAGCGCACCGAGCGGGCGGAGACCTTCACAAAGGCCGGACCGCCGCCCCGATGGCGCCAGTTCTGAAGCGCGCGGACGGAATAGCAGACCATGTTGGCGGCTTCTTTCTCGTCCACGAGCCGGTCCAGATCATCTTGTGACCTGAGGGTGTGAGCTTGAGTATTCATCTGTTTCGTCTTTCATCGTTAGTGATGAAAAACAGAATGACTATGGCGCAGAGGCAAAGTTAGTCTGCATGATTTATTAGGATCAGATCACTCCTGTGAATCGATCTATTTATTATAAAATCAATATTTTGGCTGTGGTTAAGTAGATCGGGTCAGAGATCGGATCACGCTTTCGGTCCGGGTTTTTTCCATGCTGGTGGGGCAACATGCTCCCAAACAGAGTTGAACTGCCGATCCGTCAGCCCGGGGAAGAGCCGTTTGGCCTTGATCAGGTAATCTTGCTTGGTGGGGCGGCTCGCAGGATTTCGTGCGACTTCCGCCGCCAGCCATCGGCTGCACTGCGCCTTCGGCGTCAGGTCTGGTGCATCATCTCCGATCACGAAGCGTCCGAGCCACGCCTCGGCCTCTGCCTTGGCGACAAAAGCTGGTGCTATCCGACGCGTGCTTTCGCCTCTTGGGATAGTGACCGTGGATAACCCGTAATTAATTGCGAAGTCGTCTTTACACCGCCATGCAGACCACTGGACGTTGAACGCGCCCCCTAAGGTAATGGAAAGCTCTTCGCGCTCGAAGGCCTCTTCCAGCTCGCGTACCACGCGCGTGCGGCGGTCGCAGGCTGCTTGGTCGCCTTTGATGGTGCTGTCAGACTGAGGCAGATACCAAAGCCGCTCGCGTAGCGTTGCGATCTCGGTCTCGATTTGCGTTAGGCGTTCCTGCGCCTCTGGGGCCGTTGACGCCAGATCAAACAAGGCCAGCTTCTCGCGGCGCTTGGCATTGAGCGCATCTGTAACGGATTCTCTCTCCGCCAGTTGATCCGCTGCGTCTTGGGATGGCGAGAGCCATGCCTCTTCACCGCTCCAATCCCGAGGGAACAAAGCGGCTCCAGTGCGGTGAAAGAGCGTCAGGAGCGGGTGATACTGGGTCGGGTCAAATCGGAGCATGTCGCGACATTGCGCGCCCGGCGTCCTGAGCACAACAGCGCCGCAAATCGCGTTACGCTATCCGGGCGCATCTGGGGCGCCTTACCCGCGCAGTCAAAGCGCCCCCCTTACGTTACCGCACCACCCGCAACGGTGCGCGCTCGCCGGGCGCGCCCAGACTGGAGGCAAAGCGCGCGGCGACCTGACTGGCGGCGCGTTGAACGGTTTCGTCCGCAAGATGCGCGTATCGGAGCGTCGTGGTCAGGTTCTTGTGGCCCATGATCTCTTTGAGAAGGAACGGGTCAATCCCGCTCTGTACCGCGACCGAGGCATAAGTGTGCCGCAGATCGTGAATGCGTACATCCGCGATCCCCGCCAGCGTGCGGATACGGCGCCATGGCTTCTGCAGGTTGATGATCGGGCCGTCCTCGGCCTCCCCTAATATTACGTAAGGGTTCCCGGCGCGGCGCGGGAGGCTCTGTAAGATATCGTAGGCCTCACGCGGAAGGGGAATGCGGCGGCGTCCGGTCTTGCTGTCGGGCAGCTCAAGGTGGTGCGTCGTCACGAAGTCCCATTGGAGCGTGCGGATCTCTCCGAGGCGGCAGCCGGTCAGGATCAACAGGCGAAACGCTGCGATCACGTGAGGGCTTTCCGAGCCATCCGCCTCCAGATCGGCCAGCACCTGGCCCAGCCGCATTTGCTCCTCGGACGACAGGTAGCGTTTGCGCTCCTCCTCGCGGAACTTCTTGATCCGCCGCGCAGGGTTCGAACCCATGGACCGGAGCCCCCAATCTTCGGCAAGGTTCAGCATCTTGGACAGCATCGCAACGGCCCTGTTCGCCACATAGGGCGTATCCCGAAGCGCGTGATGGAAGGCCACAATATCGGCGCGCGTGATCTCTGTTATCAGGATCATGCCAAGGCGGGGCTTGATGTGGTTGCGGATGATGCTGTGATAATCCTTCACAGTCGTCGGCTTGCAGTGGAGCGGCGCATATTCTTCCAACACCCGATCACAGAGCCCGGACATTGTTGGCGCCACCCGGCGGCTCTGGCGCTCGCCCGCCGGATCATCACCACGCGAGACACCGGCCAGAAGCTGTTTGGCATCGCGCCGGGCCTCGTCAGGGGTGAGCACATTGGCATCCCCCAGCTTGAAGCGCCGGGATCGGCGCCCGGCCCGGTATTGCACCACATAGACCTTCCGCCCGGTCGGCATGACACGCAGCCCGAAGCCTTTGAGTTCGGTATCCCATGCGAAGAACTCCCGCTCTTGCGGTTTGAGCGCGTCAACACGGCGTTTGGTCAGCTTGGACATAGCGCGAACATCCCCGGATGGTGCCAAGCTTCCGGAAGCATATAGGAAGCAAATGGCAGTGAAATCTGGCGTCAGTCGTGACCGAAGAGCGCGCGGTGCGTCAACGTAAATGTATGTTTATAATGTGTTTTTGTGCGTGGGGCGAAATCTGGCGAACCCCGGAGAAACCGCACCGGGTGCGCTTTTAATCAGTGGGTCGCAGGTTCGAATCCTGCACGGCTCACCACTTTACACTGATAGATCAAAGCACTGACAAGTGCTGCGCCTGTATCATCCAGGGGCCGAATGAGGCTGGGCACCAGTAGAGCTGTTTCGCGCCGTGGTTCGTTAGTCGGTGGGAATGCTCTCGCCGAATGGGTCGTCCGGTCCTGGCGCGCTTTGCTTGCCTCATCCAAGGCATTGAAGTTGCGCGAAGATTGCGATCAAGTCCGAACTACAGCCTGTAGCGCAAGCTCCATCGCGAGAGGCCGTAACATCGGCTGAAGCCTACCAAGTCAGCACCGCTCCTTTCTCCTATCGGCGACACGGCGCTCCGGAGGACTTCCGGTCCGCCAGGTCCCATGCAGCGGAGCTTGAAGCGCGACAATTATTGACTAAAATAGTTGGAAATATGCCGGAGGCTCCAGATGACCGCTCACGACTGCCTATCGCCGCCTGTTCCAAAGGTTCAGGCCGAAGCGCCGCTTCCAGAGGTGCTGACGGCGTTGCGGTTTCACGCCATGGCCTGCCGCAGCAGTGCGCGGCTGGACCTGTTCGAAGCGTGCCAGGTGCTTGCCCCGGATCCCAAGATTGCGGCTGACGCTTATGGCATCGCCTTGGTGCGTACGCTGCCCCACGCGCTGAATCGCGGCGTCCACTTGCGGCGTCCCGGGGCAGAGCCGAACTTTGATGAAATCTGGCTGATGCGGGTGATAGAGCGGTCGAAACACCAAGATGACGATAGCTTGTCCTTCCTGATTATGAGCCGCGTGCCCGACGGGCGACGGCATGCTTTTTTGCATCTGGTCAATGGCTTGGCTCGCACATTAAGAGAAGCTGCCGCTTAATCAGACTGTTTTAGTCACCTTTAAGCATTTGTTTTTTAACGCATTCATCCTTGCGGTTGCTCTGCGCTCGACCTAAGTCTTGATCAGCCAGAGCAAGGCCGCCAGCGGAATGCGAGCCACCTTGCCAGCCACTTCCCCAGACTATTTCAGCAGGAGAGTGACTGATGTCCCAGACCGCCGCCGCCCTTTCGACCGATGCCGTGACCGAGATTGCCGAAGCACTCAACCAGTGCGTGGCAGAGACCGTCGTCACCACCATGCTGGCCCAGAACTTCCACTGGAATGTGAAGGGTATGGCTTTTGGCCCTCTGCACGCGCTGTTCCAGGAAATCTACGAAGATCACTTCGTTGCCCAAGACGACCTGGCCGAACGGGTTCGCCAGATCGGCGCCCATGCCGAAGGCAAGCTGGCCGGAATGCTTGAGCGTTCGAAGGTCGCGGAGCGTGACGGCCACGAGAAGGCCGAAGAGATGATCGCCCTACTGGCCGACGCTCAGCGCACCGTTGCAGCGTCTTTGGCGGGCTGCGCCGATGTCGCTGAAAAGCACGGCGATCTGCTGACCCAGGATCTGTGCATCTCGCGTGGGCAGACCCATGAGAAATTTGCCTGGCTTCTGTCCGCCCATCTGGAGGGCTAAGCCAGCATTCGGACCGCCAGCCTAACGCCAGCCATCCGGTGAAAGCCGCGTCCCGACGGGGGCGCGGCTTTTTCGTTTAGGGGTCAAGCTGCGGAAATCCTAACCGCTGGGTTCCGCACGCCTTTCTTGGCGCATTTGCGGGCGTAGGATTTATCCCAGTGGCTGTATTTGCCCATCACCGCCTGTTGCGCAGTGAGCATCTCAACGAAAGCCTCGCGGTGCTTGGCTTTCTTCAGCTTCTTGTAGAGCGTTTTTTGATCTTTGGTCATCGAACAGCCGATGCAATGGCCCGCGCGTTTAAACTTGCACACGCCGATGCAGGGGCTGGGGGTTTTCTGGCTCATCGCTGGCCCCCTTAGAGTTGGTTATTTGGTGAGAATCAGCTTTTCGGCCTTGGTGATCCGCAGGGTGTAAACCTGATCGCCATGCTGGATCTGGGCAATCCGCGTGCCTTTGGTCAGGTCTTCGGCCCGGTAGGTCGGGTGCGGGTCTGCCGCGGGGCGGTCGGAGGGGTCTACCGTCATGGGCACCTCTCTCTGCAGGGCGAAATCTCGGGGACGATCAAAGCTCATGGGTCTCGTTCCAGGTCAGGGGTTTCGGGCCTTCGCGGTCGGCAAAGTGCATCAGGTCGTGTTCAAGAATATGCTGGGCAAGGCCTGCGCTGTCGTTGTCGAGCCCTTCAGCGGCAAGGAAGAGCACTTCATCTTGTCGTCGGGCCCGCAGCGGAGCCCAGATCGCGTCATCGTCGTCCCGTGTGTCTGCCGCAGATTGCCGGATCGCCCGCTCACTGGGATGTGCGGCAAGGTGGGCCGGGAAAGGGATAACTAAGGCGGGCATGGGGCATCCCAGTTTCTGATACTTCTAGTCAGGAATAACACTCACCCTTCGCCAGGGCAATACCTTAGCAAATTACTCATATTTATTCGCTCGATTTGGCGGCGCTGTGGATCGCGTCGTCGCTCAGGGCTGAAGCGCGCCTTGGTGACCTGACAGGGTGCCGCAGGGACGGAAGAAGACGCCGCCCGCGAACTCATCGTGCAAGGCTTCTTGCGGCTGGCCGAGAGCATCGTGCCCAAAGCGCTGCGCGCGCGTGTGACGGCGATGATTGCGCAAGCGAAATCCGGCGGCATGTAGGCTTTGGCGGGGTCGGCGGCCTGCCTTGACGGCCCTGCTAATACGGGACGCGCTCCGATGGAGTCGTGGGTCGTTCGAACGGCGGCAGATGGTGCGCTAGCTCCAGATAAACAAAGGAAAACCCGATATTATATGCCGTTCCAGTTCGCGCCGGGTCCGCGGCGGTTTGGGCGTTTTATACTTTACCTTATCAAAACACTTGGATAACTGTGCGCGCAGCTAGAGACGGCGGCTTCGCGCGACCGATCGAGCCAATCCCGACATTCAGACCTTATCGGAGGCTCCCTTGCGATCCATCGTTTCCCGTGTCCTGCCGTCTGCGCAGGCGCTCCGTTCCCGTTCGTTTGCGACCCTAACCACATCCGCGCTCGCGCTTGGCGCCGCGATGGCCCCTGTGGGCGCCTGGGCCAAGGACGCCATCTTCCTCGTTCAGCTCAACGACTATGAGGGCGATGAGGCTTATTTCTCCGTCTACCTCGTGGACCCGGAAGACCGCTATGTGCGCACGCTTTGGGTGTCCGGCGACGAAGAGCGTTGGTATCCCGATCAGCCTCGCTGGTGGAAATATGTGGGCCGCGCGCAGGAAGATGTTTCGGCTGTTACGGGCGCCTCGACCGCACCGGGCGATCGGGCCGTGATCCGCATCGAGCTGGAAGACGATGTGCTGGACGCTGGCTACAAGGTCCGCGTCGATACCTCTGTTGAGGATCAGAACAACTTCCCCACCGATGTGGAAACCGCGCTCAGCTCGGATCAGCACGGGGACAAGATCGCCGGTACCGGCTACGTGCGCTACCTGCGGTTCAAGTGGGACTGATCGCGAATGTGGCGCAGCGTTCACAGTTGGATCGGGCTGGCTTTGAGCCTGCTGGTGATGGTGACTGCCATCACCGGCGCGCTGCTGGCCACCGAGCCGGTCTATGACCGCGTGACGGTCAACAGCGGGGCGGACGATCTGTCCGTCGCCGATCTGCTGCGCCATATCGGAGAAGCCAACCCCCGCGCCATCGGTGAGCGCATCACGCGCAGCGAGGCGGGGGATTGGAAACTCACGTATAATGAACGGGGCCGCCGTCGCGAAAGGGTCGTCGATCCCGAGACCGGCGATTTCGCTCGCGAACGAAAGCGCCCCAAGTTCTACACCTTCCTGCGTGATCTGCACCGGTCCTTCCTTCTGGGCGATGACGGGCGGCTCCTGACGGCGCTGTCGGGGATCGCGATGACCGTGCTGATGGCTTCGGGAATCGCCCTGCTGATCCGCCGCATGGGCGGGCTGCGGCAGGTCTTTGCGCCGATCCAGGGGCGCGACGCGGGAGGGCTGCATTCCTGGACCGGGCGCCTGACCTTGGTCCCGCTGCTGATCATCAGCCTGACGGCGCTCTACCTGTCGGCTCTGACCTTCGACATTCTCCCCGCCGGATCGGGCCGGGCCCCGGCCTATCCCGAAAGCCTTGAAGAGCTGGATCCAGTGGCCCCATGGGACCTGCACGGGCTGCAGGCCATGCCGCTGTCGAGCGTGGACGAAATCGTTTACCCGATTCCAGAGGATTGGTTCGACGTCTGGGCCGTCAAAACGGGGGCAGCATGGGTCTTCTATGACCAGTTCACAGGGGATGAGCTGTCGCGCGATCCATTGCCGACCGCATCGCGGATCTATGATTTCATCATGCTGCTGCACACGGCCAAAGGCGCGTGGCCCTGGGCGATCGTGCTCATGCTGGCCTCGGCGGCGGTGCCGTTCTTCGCGGTCACCGGGGCTTTGGTCTGGTGGCGCGGCAAGCGCAGCGGGCGCGGCCGGATCCGGGGCAACGCCGCCAGCGGGCAGGCCGAGGCCCTGATCCTCGTCGGGTCCGAAGGCGGCACAACCTGGGGCTTTGCCAAGGCCCTGCACCGCGCCATGACCGAGGCCGGAACCCCCACGCGGGTCGCCGCGATGAGCGAGCTGCGCCGCAGCTACCCGCGCCTGACCACGCTGATCGTGATGGCGGCGACCTATGGCGACGGTGATGCCCCCAAGTCGGCGGCAAAGTTCCTCTCGCGCGTGGGTCAGTTCCAGCCGCCCGCCGGGCTGCGTCACGCCACGCTGGCTTTCGGTGACAAAGCTTTCCCGGCCTATTGCGCCTATGCCCAGACAGCCGCCGCCGCGATGGAGCGGCAGATCGGCCCCGCCGCTCTGCCGTTGTTCGAGATCGACAAGCAATCCGTGCAGGCCTTCCAGCATTGGTGCGGAGAGCTCTCGGATGTGCTCGGCACGCCGCTGGCCGTGCAATACGAACCCCGGCGGCCGCGCACCCGGCGTCTGACCCTGACCCGCCGTGCGGTCTTTGGGGTGACGCTCGATGCGACGACGGCCGTGCTGCGCTTTCAGGGCAAGCGCCTGCCGTTCCACCGCCCCGGCGATCTGGCGCAGGTCTATCCGCCAGCTTGCAACGTGCCGCGGCTCTATTCGCTCGGCTCGTCCTCGCGCCGCGACGGATTCCTTGAGATCGTGGTCAAGCGCGTCGATGGCGGGCGCTGCTCAAGCTGGCTTTGCGGGCTGGAAGAGGGGGACGAGATCGACGTCGCCATCGCCCGAAACGACAGGTTCCAAATGCCGCAAAAGCGCCCGGTCATTATGGTCGGCGCGGGCACGGGGATTGCGCCCTTCACCGGCATGATCCGCCACAACACCGGTTGCCGGGCTGTGGATCTGTTCTGGGGCGGGCGCGACCCGCAAGCCGATGCGCTTTACGCAGATGACATCGCGGGATGGGCCCAGTCAGGCCATCTGGCACGCTTTGCCCCGGCCTGGTCGCGCAGCGGCGAGCGCAGGGAATACGTTCAGGACCGCCTCCGCGCGGAGCGGTCCCACCTGATCGAGCGCCTCAAGGCGGGCGCGACCATCATGGTGTGTGGCGGGACGGCCATGGCCGCCGCCGTGCGCGCGGAATTCGACGCTCTGGCAGCAGAGTGCGGCCTGTCGCTCGACGAGCTCAAACGCCGCAACCGCTACCTCGAAGACATCTACTGACCCGGCCTGGCCGAAAACGCAAAAGAGGAACCCCAATGCGTCTTGTCAAATCCACCCTTACTGCGCTGCTGCTGTCCAGTGCGATGACCCTCCCGGCCTTCGCCGACAATCCGCTGCTGGACAGCGATTTCTGGAAGGAAGCCGATCTGGCCAAAGTCGAAGCCGCCGTGGCCGAAGGCGCTGACGCCACTGAGAAGGGCGAGGGCAACTACACGCCCCTGACCCGCGCCGCCTACGCCGATGCGCCGATTGAAGTGATCGACTATCTGATCGCTCAGGGCGCCGATGTGAATCGTCCGGGCCACGATGAGCGCCCGGCCTTCATGTGGGCCGCCCGCGGCGGCTCGGTTGCGCTGCTCAAGCACCTGATCGAGAAGGGCGCCGATCCCGAGGTCGAAGACTATTCGGGCCGCAATTCGCTGGCCTTCGCTGCCTTCGGGCAGGAGGATCTGGAGGTTCTGAAGTTCCTTGCGGAAGACCTGGCCCTGGACCCGGAGACTCTGGACCGTGCAGGCCGCAACGCGGCTCTGTCGGCTGCCTATTACAACACCAGCCTCGACGCGGTTGAGTATATCTCGAGCGTCTCCGACATGGGGCTGCGTGCCGATGACGGCAAAGATGCCTTTATGCTGGCGGCCTATCGAAACAGGAGCGTCGATGTGGTGCGTGTGCTGATGAATATCAGCGAAGACCGCTTTGCCCGCGACGAAGATGGCGCAAACGCCATGCAGCTGGCGGCCTATCGCGGCGACGTGGACAAGATCGCCTTCCTGATCGAAGCTGGGTTTGACCCTGCCGATACGGCGGCTGAATCCGGGCGCGACGCCCTGTCGGTCGCGGCCTATCGCAACGAAGCCGAAGTGCTGCAGCTTCTGATCGACGCGGGGCTCGACGTGAACCGCACTGATGCCGAAGGCCGCACGCCGATCTTCTACGCCGCACAGCGCAACTCTCCCGAGGTGGTCGCGATGCTGCTGGAGGCGGGCGCGAAGCCCGATATGGCCGATGAGCACGGCACCACCCCGCTGCTGGTCGCCGCAGAGCGGGAACGCAAGGGCGCTGAAGAGATCGTCACGCTTCTGGCCGAGGCCGGGGCCGATCTGACCACGACCGATGAGCATGGTCTCAACGGTCTGCTGGCGGTGGTCGATGCCGGGCGCGGCGCCGAGGCCGTGCAGCGCTTTCTCGACGCGGGTGTCGATGTGAACGCGGTCAACCGCGATCTGATGTCGCCGCTGATGCTGGCTGCTCTGAAGGGTAGCGCGCCCGAAGTGGTCACGATGCTGCTGGACGCGGGCGCCGATGTGACGCTGGCCGATGATTTCGGCGACACTGCTGCCGACATGATCGCGGAGAACGTCAATCTGGCGAACACCGACGCGGCCAAGCGTCTGGTGCAGTAACCACAGCAATGTCGGGCGGGGATCACGGACGATCCCCGCCCGATCATCGCGGAAGGGACGGATATGCTCGATCACAGCGCTTATCACGACGCCAGCGGCACCGTTATGGGCGGACCTTGGCAGCTCCGTCACCGGCCTGTGGCGGGGGTCGCGCCCGATATCGTGGCCGATGCCGCCCTGTCAGCGCTGCGCCGGGTCGATGCTCAGATGTCCACCTATCGCGACGACAGCGACCTGATGCGCCTGAGCCGTGCGCCGCTGAACGATTTCATCTCTGTGCCGCCCGAGGTCATGACCGTCATGGCCTGCGCAGACCGCCTGGCGCGTTTGTCCGACGGGGCGATCAACATTGCGCTTGGGCGGCTTGTGAACGACTGGGGCTTTGGCCCAGACGCCACCCCCGACACACGCCCCGCCTCTGAAGCAAGCGCCGCCGAAGCCGCGCGCGCCGCGCTTGGTGCCTATGCGCTGCGGGCCGATCCGCCCGCGGTGTTCAAACATGAAGACATCGCCTTCGATCTTTGCGCCCTGGCAAAAGGCTTTGCCGTCGATCAGGCGGCGCGCGCTGTGCAGGCCCTTGGCGTGACCGATTTCCTGATCGAGGCCGCTGGTGAGATCGTTGCCCATGGCGACGGCCCGGGCGGGCGAGGCTGGACCGTTGGGCTGGAGCTGCCCGTGCCCGCGCAGGAGCGCCTGATCTACGATGATCTGCCCGTCGAAGGCGCCGTCGCCACGACAGGCGGCTACCGCAACCGCCGCGAGATCGGCGGAGAGATATTTTCGCACACGATCGACCCCCGCAGTGGCGCGCCGCTGATCACGGATGTGCTGTCGGTCACCGTGCTGAACGAGAGCTGCATGGAGGCCGATGCTCTGGCCACTGTGCTCTATGTGCTTGGCCCGGATGAGGGCCCGCAATTTGCCGCCGCTCACGATGTTGCGGCCCTGTTTCTGATCCGTGTGCCCGAGGGGCTCAAAGAGATCAGATCCGAGGCGTTCGCTGCCCGCACGGACAGCTAGGCCTCTTTCACCCCGCCAGCACACGCGAGCTTTCCGATCAAAACACGTCGCCCAGTAACGGGCGCACCGGCGCGGCAAGCTTGCGTTGTCGGGTGCGCCATATCGCTTGGCTCAGGTTTCGCCCTCTGCGGTGTCCTCTTCGCCGTAGGTTTTCAGCGTGGACCATGTCTCGTCTCTGGCCGGAGCAGGCGGCGGCGTGCAGTCGCCTCTGTGCAGGTGCGTCTTGGCGATGAAATGCGCAGATACCGGAGCCGTCACGAACAGGAAGGCCATGATGAGCACGGAATTGATCGACATCTCGCCGGTGGCGAAGGTCGCCATGAGCGACGCGATGATGAGCATTCCGATGCCCAGGGTTCCCACCTTCGTTGGTGCATGCAGCCGCGCCATCGGGTCTCCGAACCGCAGGAGGCCGATCGCGCCGACCAGGATGAAGAAGGAGCCGATCAGCAGAGAGATTGCCGCGCCGATAATTGCCAGGTTCTCAATCGTCATTCGATGATGTCTCCCCTGAGCAGGAACCGCGCAAGCGCCACTGTCGACACGAAACCCAGCATGGCGATCAGCAGGGCGACTTCGAAATAGACGGCGACGCCTTGGTAGATCCCCAGAACCAGAACGAGCCCAAGCGCGTTGATGACCATCGTGTCGAGCGCAAGGATCCGATCACCCGAGCTGGGGCCGATCACCAATCTGGTCATGCACAGGATCTGGCCAACGCAGAGCGTCAGAAAGGCGACGCCGATGGCGATGTAGAGGAAGCTGTCAGGGGACATCAGGCAAAGACCTCCTTGAGGCGGCGCTCATAGCGGGTGACGATCTCATCGCGCACCGCGTCGGGGTCTTCGGCATGCAGCACGTGGACCAGAAGGCTGTGGCCTTCGTCCGACAGATCAGCAGAGACAGTCCCAGGCGTCAGCGTAATAGTGCCCGCGAGCAGTGTGATCGCTTCGGGCTGCCTCAGCTCAAGCGGGATCACGATCCAGGCGGAGCGCAGTTTGGAATTTGGAACGGTCAGCACCACCCAGGCCACTTGGATGTTGGCCACCAGAATGTCCCAAAGGACGATGACTCCATACACGGTGAGCTTGCCCAGGCGCACGCCCTTGGGCGCGCCCGGCCACCAGATTGAGGTCAGGCGCGGGATGATGATGGCCAGGATGATGCCGAACACGACCATGCCGGACGTCACCTGATTTTGCAGCAAAGTCCACGTCACGGCCAGAACGAGCGTCAGGGACGGGTGTGGCACGAGCCAACGGAAGGCGGAGCGGATCATGTCAGTGGCCCTCCTTCGGGTCGCTGCCCTTGCCCGGCGTATCCAGGACCGCAGACATGTAGGCCGTGGGTGCGAACAGCTCTTGGGCGAGTGTGGTGGTGTAGCGGTGCATCGGCCCGGCGAAGATGGTCAGCGCTGCCAGCAGGGCAACCAGCCCGCCGGTCGCGGAGTAGGCGAGTGCCGAAGGCGGTGTGGGGGGCGAAGCGGGTGCGTCCTCGTCCTCTTCTGTGTCTTCAGGGGGGGCGACGCTCTGTGCCTTCCAGAACAGCGTGCTGCCTGCCCGCGCAAAGCCGACGATGCTGATCAGGCTCGCGCCCAGCACGATGGCCCAGATCCAGACCATCAGCGGGCTGTCATAGGCGGCGTCGAGGATCATCAGTTTCCCCAGGAACCCGGAAAGTGGCGGCAGTCCCGCCATTGCAATCGCTCCGACAAAGAACAGTCCTGCGGTCAGCGCGGCACCGGCGACGGGCGGCTGTGTGGACAGCGCGAGGTCTTCGCGCCCCGTGCGCACCAGATCGACCACCAGGAACAGTGCGGCGCCGGCGAGCGTGGAATGCACGATGTAGTACAGCGCTGCGGCGATGCCCGTGGGCGTGAACAGCGCGATGGAGACCATCACCATCCCCATGGAACCGATGATCGCAAAGGCGACCAGCCGGTCCAGCCGACGCGCGGCGAGCACGCCGATCATGCCAAGCGCCAGCGACACGAGCGCCGCAGGCATCAGCCAGAACCCATGCAGGCCGGACGTCGCCTCAACGCCCGGATGGAAGATCAGGGTGTAGACGCGGATGATCGCGTAGGCCCCGACCTTGGTCATGATGGCAAAGAGCGCCGCGACGGGGGCGGGGGCTTCGGCATAGCTTGAGGGCAGCCAGAAATGCAGCGGCACCAAGGCCGCTTTGATCGCAAAGACCAGCATCAACAGGACCGCGGCCACGCGAATCCCAACGGTTTCTTCGGGTCCGATCAGCGCGACGCGCGCGGCCATGTCCGCCATGTTGAGCGTGCCGGTCTCCGCGTAGAGCGTGCCGAGCGCAAACAGGAACAGGGTCGATCCGATCAGGTTGAACAGGACGTATTGCACACCGGCTTTCAGCCGCGCAGAGCCGCCTGAATGGATCATCAACGCGTAAGAGGCGATCAGCAGCACTTCGAAAAAGACGAAGAGGTTGAACAGATCTCCGGTGAGGAACGCACCGATGATGCCCATGAGCTGGAACTGGAACAGCGCGTGGAAGTGTCTCCCGCGTTGGTCCCAACCCGATCCCATGGCGTAGAGCACGACGAACAGCGCCAGCACCGAGGTCAGCAGTACCATCAGCATCGACAGCCGGTCTGCTACCAAAACGATCCCGAAAGGTGCGGCCCAGTCGCCCAGACGATAAGTCAGGACCGTGCCGTCTGATACCTCCCAGGTCAGCCCGGCCGCGAGTGCGATCAACGCCAGGACCCCGGCCACGGACAAGGACCGTTGGATATGGATGTGATAGCGCGCGGCTAGCACCATGAACGGCGCCAGGAAGGCGGGCAGCACGATCGGGGCAATGATCCAATGCGTCATGGCTGCGCCTCCGTGTCGGTGGCGGGCGGCGGGGCGCAGTCGTCCACGTGGTCGTCATCATCGCCCAGATAGGCGCCCAGACCCATCATCACCACGACTGCCGTCATCCCGAACGAGATCACGATCGCCGTCAGGACCAGAGCCTGCGGCAGCGGATCGGTGTAGCTGTCCACACCATCGCGCAGCACGGGGGGCATGCCGATGGCAATCCGGCCCGAGGCGAACAGGAAGATGTTCACCGCATAAGTCAGAAGCGAGATCCCCAAGATCACGGGGAAGGTCCGTAGGCGCAGAGTCAGATAGACACCGCCCGCAGTGAGAATGCCGATGGCCGACGCGACAAGCAGTTCCATGTCAGGCGCCCTCCTGCGCAGTGTCGGAGGGCGAAGGCTGGTCTTCGTCCCGAGAAGGATCGATATCCATCGCGTGCTCCGGATCGGGTTTGTTGGCTTGCCACGCGAGGCGCGAGAAGCTTTGCAGCGACAGCATCACCGCCCCGACCACGGCCAGGAACACGCCCAGGTCAAAGAGCGCGGCTGTGGCCAGTTCGAACTTGTCGAAGGGCGGGATGCGCACATAGGTGAAATCAGAGGTCAGGAACGGCTTGCTGACGAACCAGGCGCCGATGCCGGTGAACCCGGCCACCAGCACCCCCGCGCCGATCACGCCATGATAGGGGTATTTCAGCCGCGCCGAGGTCCATTGGAACCCGCTGGCCATATACTGCATGACCACGGCGATGGACACGATGAGGCCGGCGATGAACCCGCCGCCCGGCTCATTGTGGCCGCGCAGGAAGATGTAGAAGCCGACCATCATCACCACCGGCATCATGACGCGGGTCAGCACCACCATCATCATGGGATGGGCGTCGCCTGCGCGGGGCTGGTCGGGCGCTCGGTTCAACAGGCGGGCGCGCACCGGGCTGTCCAGCAGGGCTTCGGTCAGCGCGTAGATCAGCAGCGCCGCGATGCCTAGAACGATGATCTCTCCGAAGGTGTCAAAGCCCCGGAAATCGACGAGGATCACGTTGACCACATTGGTCCCACCGCCGCCCTTGTAGGAATTCGCGACGTGGAACTCTGAGATCGACGGGGCAACCGTGTCGCGCAGCAGAATGTGATAGGCGAGCACGAAGGTCGCAATGCCAGCAATGATCGCAAGCGTTCCATCGCGCGCGCGCCGCAGAGCGGTGCTTTCCACCGGTGTGCGGTTGGGCAGGAAGTTGAGCGCCAGCAGCATCAAGATGATGGTGACGACCTCCACCGTGAACTGAGTCATCGCCAGGTCAGGCGCGCTCATGAAGACGAATGCGACGGAGACCATGAGCCCGACGATCCCGATCAGGATCAGAGCCAGGAAGCGATTGCGGTGCAACATCACGATGCCAGCGGTCGCGGCCGCCAGCATGCCCCAACCCGCGATGGCCACGGGCCCGGCGGGCTGCACAGAGCGTATGGCGGCGCCGGTTGTGCCCGTCAGCCAAGCGTGAGTCGCGGCAACGATGATGACGGCTATCGCGATCAGCGCGTAGCGGGTGAAGGCTCCGTCATGCAGGCTGGCCGTGACCGCGCGGGCGGCGCGGACGCAGGCGGCGATGATGGCATCGAAGATCACCTTGGCCTCGGGGCGCGGCGTGGCATCCCACAGCCGCTGCAGCGGAGCATGTCCGGCCAGCACGACCAGCCCGCCGATGACGGCTGCGGCCGACATGTAGAGCGCGGGCACCAGGCCATGCCAGATCTTGAAATGGGCGTGGGGTACTTCGGCGGCGTCCCCCAGCACCGAGGCCGTGACGAGCTTCACGAAGGGTTCCGCGAGGAAAGGCGCCACGCCGATGGCGACGACCAGTACCACCAGGATCACAGGCGGCAGCCACAGGCCGGGGCCGGGATCATGGGGCTTGGCCGGGTAGTCTTCCCGCACCGGGCCCAGGAACACATGGCCGATATAGCGGAAACTATAGGCGGCGGACATCAGGGCCCCGAACACGGCAAGGCCGGGCACCAGCCAAGGCTGACCGAACAGGACGGTGTGGGTCGTCTCTTCGAGCATCATTTCTTTGGACAGGAACCCGTTCAGGAACGGGATCCCCGCCATGGACAGCGCCGCAAGCGTCGCGAAGATGAAGGTGATCGGCATCAGGCGCCGCAGCCCGCCCAGGCGCCGAATGTCGCGGGTGTGGGCTTCGTGGTCGATGATCCCGGCGGACATGAACAGCGCGGCCTTGAAGGTCGCGTGGTTAAGGATGTGGAACACCGCTGCCATGGCGCCAAACGCAGTGCCGGTGCCCAAAAGCATGGTGATCAGCCCCAGATGGCTCACCGTGGAATAGGCCAGCAACGATTTAAGATCGTGTTTGAACACCGCGATGACCGCGCCCAGCACCATGGTGATCAGCCCGATCCCCGTCACCAGCACCAACCATTCGGGCGTGCCCGACAGAACGGGCCACATGCGCGCCATGAGGAAGATCCCGGCCTTCACCATCGTCGCGGAGTGCAGATAGGCCGACACCGGCGTCGGCGCCGCCATGGCGTGGGGCAACCAGAACTGGAACGGGAACTGCGCCGATTTCGCAAAGCAGCCCAGCAGGATCAGCAGCAGAGCGGGCAGATACAGCGGATCGGCCTGGATCAGGTCGCGCTGCGACAGGATCACGCTCAGATCATAGCTGCCGACGATATGGCCGAGGATCAGCATCCCGGCGATCATCGCGAGCCCGCCCATCCCGGTCACGGTCAGCGCCATGCGGGCGCCCTGACGGCCTTCGGGCAGGTGCTTCCAATAGCCGATCAGAAGGAAGGACGACAGCGAGGTGAGCTCCCAGAACACCAGCAGAAGCAGGATGTTATCGCTGAGCACCACGCCGACCATCGCGCCCTGGAACAGCAGCAGATAGGTGAAAAATTCGCCCATATGATCGTCGCGGCTCAGGTAGTGGCGCGCATAGGCGATCACCAAAAGCCCGATGCCCAGGATCAGGAAGGCAAAGAAGAAGCCCAGCCCGTCCAGCATCAGCGTGACGTTGAGCCCAAGCGCAGGCAGCCAGTCGATCCGCGAGGTGACGACCTCTCCGGCGAGAACGGTGGGCAGGTTGGTGAGCAGCCCGACAAAGGCGGCAAGAGAGACGGTGAATGTCACACCGGCGCAAACGGACCGGCCCGCGGCGTTCATAAGTCCCGGAAGAAGGGCACCAAGGAACGGCAGGGCAACGATAAGAAATAGCGACACGCTCAGACCCCGATGACTCGCAGTATTCGCGACACCCTATCGGGAATACGGCACCCTATGCAAACCGATCTGCTGCGATTGGGGGTCGCTCGATTGCCGAAAAGAGTCGCTTGGGTTGTCTTGGGTGGAATAAAAGAACTGGTGCCGCTGAAGGGACTCGAACCCCCGACCCCATCATTACGAATGACGTGCTCTACCAGCTGAGCTACAGCGGCGTTTCGGATCGCGATGCGATCCCGCCAGTTCTTCAGATGCGCGGCGCTTTCCGGGCCAGCCCGTCGGGCGCTGCGCGGATGCCCGTTTACCCCCATGACGCTTATCGCGCAAGGCGGAATCCAAGCCGCGCAACGGGCGCGCACGCACCGATCTTGTTCGTGGCTCGGGCGCTCTGGCCTGGCGTCGAAAAAAGGGCCCCGGTCGCAATGCGCCGGGGCCCGTAGGACGCGGGGGCGAAGGGACAGGCCCCCGCATTTGGGAAATTCAGGCGTTGCGGTCGTTCGGGGCGTTATCGCCCTCTTCGGCCAGTTGGGCGTCAGAGCGCAGCTCCAGCCACATGGCGTTCAGGACCGCGAAGAGCGCGGCGAGCGGAAGACCCAGAAGCCAGGCAAAATACCACATGTCGGTTTCTCCTCAGTAGACGGAATGGCTGTTTTCGGTGACGTCGGCTTCGGTGACCTTGCCCCAGAGCACTTTGTAGACCCAGGACGTGTAGGCCAGGATCAGCGGCATGAAGATCACCGTCACCACGAGCATCACGAACAGCGTCTGGTGAGAGCTGGACGCATCCCACACGGTCAGCGACGCATCGGGATTCACCGTGGATGGCAGGATGAACGGGAACATGGTCAGCCCCACCGAAGAGATGATCCCCGTGATGCCCATCTTGGACCACAGCAGGGTGGACACCTCTTTGCTCGCACGCATGCTCAGCACCGCGAGCGCCGTGCCCGCAAAGCCCATCACCGGAGCGATGATGATCCACGGGCGTGCTGCATAGGCGGCCAGCCAGCTCTGGGAACGGGTCACTTCCGAATAGAGCGGGTTGGACGGGCCGTTGGCGACTGGCTCATTGACGAGCGCAAACCCGTCGATCCCAAAGGCCAGCCACAGACCGGCAAGCGCATAGCCCACCAGAGCAACCACCCCGGCCACGGTGCCAATGGCGCGGGCGCGTCCGGCCACCGGGTCTTCGGCCTTCAGGTTCAGCCAGGCCGCGCCGTGCATCAGCAGCATGGACAGCGACACCACGCCCGACAGCAACGCGAAGGGGCGCAGCAGGCCGATGAACTTGGTCAGCGTGTTGCCTTCGTAGACCGACAGCAGGTCTTCGGTCAGGGTGAAGGGCACGCCCAGCAGCACGTTTCCGACGGCCACGCCGAACAGCAGCGCGGGCACAGCCCCGCCGATGAACAACGCCCAGTCCCAACTGTTGCGCCAGGTCGGATTATCCCGCTTGGAGCGGTATTTGAACGCCACCGGGCGCACGATAAAGGCTGCCAGCACGACGAACATCGCCAGGTAAAAGCCCGAGAAGCTCACCGCGTAGAGCGGAGGCCAGGCGGCAAAGATCGCACCGCCCCCGAGGATGAACCACACCTGGTTGCCTTCCCACACGGGGCCGACGGTGTTGATGGCGATACGGCGCTCCACGTCGGTCTTGGCGACGAAGGGCAGCAAGGCGCCGACCCCCATGTCGAACCCGTCGGTCAGTGCGAAGCCGATCAGAAGCACGCCCAAGAGCGCCCACCAGATCACGCGCAAGATGTCATAGTCGATCAGTTCAAACAGTGTCATGGTCTCTTACTCCGCAGGCGTGGTGAGAGGATCAATGCCGGGGCTGCGCAGCCGCGCTTCGTGGCGGGCCTGCCAGGCATCGGTTTCGTCCACGTCCTGATACGGGCCCTTGCGGATGTATTTCAGCATCAGGCCCATCTCGATCACGAAGAGGATCGAATAGAAGGTGACGAAGCCCGCCAGCGTGATCGCCAGGTCCATCACCGACAGGTGCGATGCGGACAGGGCGGTCGGCAGGACGCCGTCCACGGTCCAGGGTTGGCGGCCGAATTCAGCCACGAACCAACCCAACTCTGCGGCGATCCACGGGGTCGGGATGATCGCCACCGCCGCAATCAGGGACCAGCGCGGGAACTGCATGTTGCGGAACGAGGCGCGCCAGAAGAAATAGGCCATCACCGCTATGAAGCTGAACCCAAGCGCCACCATCAGGCGGAACGCCCAGAACAGCGGCCCCACACCGGGGATCGTGTCTTCGGCGGCCATAGCGATCTGTTCGTCCGTGGCCAGGCGCGGATCGTCCAGGTAGCGTTTGAGCAGCATGGCGAAGCCCAGATTGTCCGAATGTTCCTCGAAAGCGGTGCGGATTTCGGGCGGGGTGGCGTCGCGCTGTTCACGGATGGTCATCAGCGCGTCGTAGGCGATCAAACCGTCGCGGATCTTGTCTTCGGCCTCGTCCACCAGCTGGTTGATGCCGGGGATTTCCTCGGTCAGCGAGCGGGTGCCGATCAGGCCCATCACCCACGGGATTTCGATCGCGTAGTGGGTTTCACGCGCTTCCTTGTCCGGGAAGCCGATGGCGGTGAAGGGCGCGGGGGCCTCGTGGGTCTCCCACATGGCCTCGATGGAGGCGAGCTTCATCTTCTGGGTGTGCGAGGCGGAATAGCCGCTTTCATCCCCCAGAACCACGACCGACAGGGCCGATGCCAGGCCAAAGGCCGAGGCCACCGCGATGGAGCGTTTGGCCAGGGCGATGTGGCGATCCTTGAGCAGATACCACGCCGACACGCCGAGCACGAAGACAGAGGCGGTCACATAGCCAGCAGACACCGTGTGCACGAACTTGGCCTGGGCCACTTCATTGAACACCACGTCAAAGAACGACGTCATCTCCATCCGCATGGTGTCCGGGTTGAACACCGCGCCGACCGGGTTCTGCATCCAGCCATTGGCGATCAGGATCCACAGAGCCGAGAAGTTCGACCCGATGGCGACCAGCCAGGTCACGACAAGGTGCGACACGGGCCGCAGTTTGTCCCAGCCAAAGAACATGAGGCCGACAAAGGTGGCTTCCATGAAGAAGGCCATCAGGCCCTCAATGGCGAGCGGCGCACCGAAGATGTCGCCGACATAGTGGCTGTAATAGCTCCAGTTCATGCCGAACTGGAATTCCATGGTGATGCCGGTCGCGACGCCCAGGACGAAGTTGATCCCAAACAGGGTCGCCCAGAATTTGGTCATCTGGCGCCAGATCGGGCGGCCCGTCATGACATAGACGGTCTCCATGATCGCGACGATGATCGAAAGACCGAGCGTCAGCGGCACGAAGAGAAAGTGATACATGGCTGTCATGGCAAATTGCAGTCGTGACAGCTCGACTAGTCCGAACTCCATGAGAGGAACCTCCTTGGCGCGGATTGCGGAATGGCGAATAGGCGCATCCTGAATGCGTTTTGTAACGGCTTTATATTCCGTATTTCTGATGTGTGTTTGACCTAAGTCAAAATTACGCATCAAAGATATTCATTTTTTCAGGATTTGGTCTGCGTCAGGCTGTCGCGTCCAACTCGACGTGCCGGTCGGCCCAGGTGATTTCGGCGCGCCGATGGGCGGCGACGAGGATTGCGGCCTCAGGCAGGAACGCGCGAAGGCCAGCCAGAACCTGCGCGGCGGTGTCCGGATCCAACCCCTCGGTCGGCTCGTCCAACAGCAGCACCGCAGGCCGCCGAAGCAGCGTTCGGGCCAGCACCAAGCGGCGGGTTTCCCCGCCCGACAGCCCGGCGCCGCGCGGGCCTAGGGGGGCCTCAAGCCCGCCTTTCGCCTGAACGACATCGCGCAGCGCGACGGCGTCGAGCGCGGCCCACAAGGCGTCATTGCTCGCCTCAGGATCCGCCATCCGCAGGTTCTCCGCGACGGAGCCCTGAAGCAGGGCTGATCGCTGTGTAACCAACGTCACGCCCCGGCGCAGGGCGCTCGGCGCGAAGGCGGCGACCGGATGCCCTTGAAGTGTCGCAGAGCCGTTTTCCGGAGCAAGGCACCCGGCGGCGATCAGCAGCACGGTGCTTTTGCCCGAGCCGCTCGGGCCCGTCAGGGCCACGGTTTCGCCCGGCGCGACATGAAGCGAGAAATCCGACAGGATCGCGGGGCCGCCGGGTGACCGACGGGTGGTGATCCCCTTGAGATCAAGCGGGGCCATCGGGGTCGCGGTGTCGCCACCTTGCACCGGTGGCGCGATGTCCAGCATCCGTCCCACCCGGCGCGCGGCCTGCACCATCCGGCCCTGTTCGGCCAGTGTCCGGCGGAACGGGGCGATGGCTTCGGCAAGGGCGAGCGCGACAAAGACACCGATCGCGGCACGGGCCGGGGTGATCTGCCCGGACAGGGCGAGGTTCCCACCCAGCCACATGGCTCCGGCCGTGATTCCGGCTGACAGCAGCGCGAGGGCAGCGCCTGCTTTGCGCTCCGTGGCGGCCAGTTGGCGCGCCTGGTCTCGGCGGTAGTGGTCGGCCTTTGTCACCGCGTCGCGCATCGGGTCCAGCTGGCCGTAGACCGCCAGGTCGGATCGTGCGGCGATGAGGTCGATGAACCGGCTCCGCATTGCTTGAGCGCCCGCTTCGGCGCGGCGTGACGCCGCCTTTGCGGCGCGGGTTCCGACAATGAGGATTGCGAGAGCACCGAAGGAGAGGCCAAGCGTCACCCAAAGCGCAACGCGCAGGTCCACCAGCCACCAGAGCGCGATAAAGGTCAGCACCAACGTCGCAACCGCAGAGATCACCGGCAGCACCAGCCGCAGCGGCACCCCGTCCAGAGCGTCCACATCTGCGGTTACCCGGTTCAGCGTCGCGGCGGCGCGCAGGCGGGTCAGGCGGTCAAACGGGGCGCGGGCCAGCCCCGTGAGCAGCTGAACCCGCAGCGCGGATAGGGCCTTGAGGGTGGAATCGTGGGTGAACAGGCGTTCCCCGTAGCGGGTCGCGGTGCGGCCGATGGCCAGAAGGCGCACCATGGCCGAGGGGCGGAACACGTCGAATACATGACCGGCGCCCAAAAGCCCCGCGGCGGCGGCGGCCGTGATGAACCAGCCCGACAGGCCCAAAAGCGCCGCGCCCATGGCCAGCACCAGCACCGAGAGCAGCGCCCCGCGCCAGAAAGCGCCGCGCTGTCCATCGATCATGATCCTGAGAATGCGCAGCAGCGGGGTCATGACGCGTCCTCCTCGGGAGAAAGAGTCACAACCTGATCCATCCGAGCGACAAGCGCCGGGTCGTGGGTCGCAATGATGAGCGTAGCGCCGTTGTCGGCAAGCGCCATCAGCCCGTCCATCACCTGAGCCGCGGTCGCGGCGTCCAGATCGGCTGTCGGTTCATCGGCCAGCAGCAGGTCCGGTCCGGCATGGAGCGCACGGGCCAGCATCACGCGGCGGCCTTCTCCGCCCGACAGCCCGGCGCCGGTTTCGCCCAGAACGGTCAGATCCTTGCGGGGCAGGGTGGCGACAACATCCTCCAGAACGGCCTTGCGCAGCGCATCCTGCTGCAGCGGAGCGCCAAACGCGATGTTGTGCCGAAGGCTGCGGTTCAGGAAATGCGGTGCCTGAGGCAGCCACCCCAGCCGGGCGCGCCAGCCATCGGCGGTGTTGTTGTCGAGCGTAACCCCGGCCACGTCGATCCACCCTCCCGAGGGGGCCTCAAGCCCCGCCAGCAGGCGCAAAAGCGTGGATTTTCCGATCCCGCTAGGCCCGGCAATGGCCGTATGCTGGCCCGGTGCGATCGTCAGGTCGGGATAGGCGATCTGCCGCGATCCCCGCTGTGCGGTCACGCCGTGCAGTGCCACCGTCGCAGCACCCGGAAGCGGCGCCGCCGGGGCGCCGGTGCCGACGATGGTCGCGGGGGCGGCCTCTTCCCAGGCGTCGAGCTCCTTGGCCACGGCCTCTGCGGCCGCTTTGTCGTGCCAGGCGGCGGCCAGATCGCGCAGGGGCTGGAAGAACTCCGGCGCGAGCAGCAGCAGGTAGATGCCGGAAAATGGGCTCAGATCGCGGCCCCATGCGCCCCAGTGGATCACGTTCAGCAGCGAAAACCCGACCCAGACGGCGACCATGGCGACGCCAAGCGCGGCGAACAGCTCCAGCAGCGTCGAAGACAGGAAGGCGATCCGCAGCACCGCCATGGTGCGGCTGCGCAGATCGTCAGAGCCTTCCGCGAACCGGTCCACCACGCGATCCCCGGCATTGAGCAACGTCATATCCGCAAGAGCGGCCAGCCGATCCACCAGCAGATCGTTCAGGGAGCCGATCTCGGCCATGTGCTTTTCGCTGGCCTCTTTCGCGGCCCAGCCGACAAGCGCCATGAAGACCGGGATCAGCGGACCGGCGATCAGGAAAACCAGCCCGACCGCCCAGCTGTGAAAAAAGGCGAGCCCCAAGAGCAGAGGGCCGATCACCATCACCCGTGCGCGGGACGGGGCGTAGCGCACCAGAAACGGCTCAAGCGCATCGAGCTTTTCACCGGCAAGCGCGGCGATGGCGCCGGGCCCGCCAACCGAGGGCGCGGCAAACCGCGATTCCCGCTCGATCAGACGCGCACGCGTGGCGCCGATCAGCGCGTCGGCGGCGTCGAACAGCACCTGTTCGCTGCCGCGCGCAAGTGCCGCGCGGACCAGAGCCAACCCGAAGAAACCGATGGCCGCGACTGCCGGAGAGATGAGGTCGGTGCCCTCCAGCAGCCCGGCGAACAGGGCCGCGATCAGCAAGGCTTGCAGCGGCCAGATCAGAGATGCCGCGACGCTGAGCCGAGCGCCCCGCTTGAGCCGGGCGCTTTCGGGGGCGGTCAACCTGGCGATGGGGCTGGGTTTCGCGCGTTCGGATCGTCGGGAGCGGGGCATGGTGCGGGGGTATTGGTCTCCGGTCGGTCGGCAGCGCTGTTGGGGGGCTGCGGCGCGACTTGTTACCCGATATGGTGCGAAAGGAAAGACCCGAGGGCCCGACATGCTCCGCATCAGCGACGAAATATCGCTCCAGGACTGGGAGCTCACGGAAAGTTTTACCCGCGCGGGCGGTCCCGGCGGGCAGAACGTGAACAAGGTGTCCACGGCGGTCGAGCTGCGGTTCTGGGCCGAACGGTCTCCGTCTCTGCCCGATCCGGTGAAGCGCAGGCTCAAGCGGCTGGCGGGGCGCCGCTGGACGGCGGATGGTGCCATTCTGCTTCAGGTGAGCGAGGCCCGCACCCAAGGCCGCAACCGCGAAATCGCCCGCGAACGCATGGCAGAGCTGGTGCGCAAGGCTCTGGTGGCGCCGAAACGGCGGATCAAAACGCGGGTGTCGGCCAACCAAAAGCGCAAGCGGCTGGACGCTAAACGGCGGCGCGGGGAAGTGAAGGCGCTCAGGGGCGGGGTGGAGGAAGGGTGAGCGCTCTAAATGTGGTATTTACGAATCACCTCCAAGGTGTTATAGATCACGCCCTTGACTTTCGCGGACGCGCTTCCAAGATGCTGAATGTTTGTAGCACTCAAAATGAGGTGTTCTTATGATACTCGCTACATTGATGTGTGATAGGCATAATAAGCCAACGCACGGCTGAGGTTAACGAGCTAAGAAATAGTAAGGCAGGTTACAGATTGTAACCTGCCTTTTTATATTCATTCTTGATATCACGCCTCCAGCCCTCAGGCGCGGGCTCTGCCCCAATCCAAGGTTGTGAGATACCAGTTGCTAGTCTTAAAAGAGAAAGGCCTTCAGAATAAGCCGCTTTGCTTTGCTCGCAGCCTTTCTCGTCTCCTACAACAAGCAAAAAAAACGCACAACTCTCGTACCCCTGATACCACCTTGGCCTATTTGGTGTGTCCGCAGATTTCAAATACGCGATCAGTTCGTTCTTCAAATCGATATGCTCACTGTAGCATGAGAACGGATCTTTGCGCCTCGATAGTATGACCTTCGCGGCCGATAGCCAGAGAAAAGAGTTGCGAAGGTGGCCTGGCACACGCTTCATTCGCTCGGAGCTTTCTTGACTAGAGTCCACGGAGGCGAGGTACTCGAGTCCCTGCTGCGTGTAGTGTAGCCCAAGCGCAATGCTGTTCCTGGTGTTTTCAACGATATCTTCGTCAACCTCTTTTCCATGCCAAACATCGAGAATGGTTGGCTCACACTTTTCGAAGACTTGATATGCAAGTTCGTGGAAAATATTTGCGGTGACAGACGCATAAGAGTTGCGAGAGCTCAGAAGAGCTTTCTCCTTAAGATCAGCCTCAATTTTTCTTACGCGGTCATCCAAGTGTTTTTGGAAGTACCCAGAAAACAACGTTGCGGCAATCGAAAATATTACAAGTATTGCAATGGTAAGCTCGACTAACTTCTCCTCAATCGCAGCGGCGATATGGACCTGAATGCCGTTAGTGCCTTCGTATGATATAATTGTACTATCCCAGAACGCCAGGCTATCTAATGCCAGTATTGCCATTAATGATAGAATTAAGAATGCGAAGCAAATCCCAATAAACTCCAAGTACTTCATATTAAACCTCCACCGCCATCTCTTCCTGTTTGCCCACGCCGAACACCCGCTTGTAGCGCGCGATTTCCGCCTCAGGGCCCATGGCCTTACGGGGGTTGTCGGACAGTTTCACCGTGGGGCGTCCGTCCGCTTCGATCGCCTTGCAGACCAAAGAGAACGGCGCCAAAGCATCGCCATCGACCAGCCCGCGGAAATCGTTGGTCAGGTTGGTGCCCCAGCCGAACGAGACCCTGACCCGTCCAACGAATTGGGCGTGCAGCTCTGCGATTTTGTCCACGTCGAGCCCGTCCGAGAAGATCACCAGCTTTTCGCGCGGGTCTTCGCCGCGCTCGATCCACCAGCGGATCGCGGTTTCGGCGCCGGTCGCCGGATCTCCGCTGTCGATGCGGATGCCGGTCCAGCCCGCCAGCCAGTCGGGCGCGCGTTCCAGGAAGCCAGGGGTGCCGTAGGTGTCAGGCAGGATGATCCGCAGATTGCCCGAATGCTCTTCGTGCCAGTCGGCCAGAACTTCGTAGGGCGCCTGCGCCAGGGCGGCGTCGTCTTCGGCAAGGGCGGCGTAGACCATGGGAAGCTCGTGCGCGTTGGTGCCGATGGCCTCCATGTCGCGGTTCTTGGCGATCAGGCAGTTGGAGGTGCCGACGAACGCATTGCCCAGCCCTTCGGTCATCGCCTGCACGCACCAGTCCTGCCACAGGAAGCTGTGCCGCCTGCGGGTGCCGAAATCCGCGACCCGCAGTCCTTCGATCCCGCGCAAGGCCTGCACTTTGGACCACAGCTTTGTCATCGCGCGGGCATAGAGCACCTGCAGTTCGAACCGGCCCATCGGATCCATGACGGCGCGCGAGCGCAGCTCCATCAGGATGGCGAGCGCGGGGATCTCCCAAAGCATGACCTCGGGCCAAGCGCCTTCAAAGGTCAGCTCATATTGGCCATCGCGGGTTTCCAGATGGTAGTCGGGCAGACGGAGGTTTTCGAACCAGGCCATGAAATCGGACCGGAACATCTGGCGCTTGCCGTAGAACGTGTTGCCGCGCAGCCAGGTGCTTTCGCCGCGCGACAGCGACAGGGACCGCACATGGTCGAGCTGTTCGCGCAACTCGCCCTCGTCGACGATCTCGGCCAGGCGGATGTCGGTGCTGCGGTTGATGAGGCTGAAGGTCACCTGCGTGTCGGGCCGATTGCGGAAGATCGACTGGCACATCAGCAGCTTGTAGAAATCCGTGTCGATCAGAGACCGCACGATCGGGTCCAGGTCCCATTTGTGATTGTAAACACGGGTGGCGATATCGACCATGACGGGTCCTCCTTGCGCCCGTTAGACCAATGCGCGGCCCGAAGGGCAAGGTAGCGGCGGCCTATGGCACCGGGCGGCTCATAGGTCGAGCTCTTCGAGCTCCTCTTCTGTGCGACCGGGTCTGGGCCGGTAAACCGGCATCGACCATCCCGTTGCCAGGGCGACAAGCCGCGCGCCCACGGCCAGCGTGATCCCGATCCCGGCGGCGAGTGTCGGCTCCAGCCCCCACAGCCGCGCCGTGACGTAGACGCCCGCGCCCAGAGCGGCGGCGGTCACATAAATCTCGCGGCGCAGCACGATGGAGGGCTCCTGTCCCAGCACATCCCGGATGATCCCCCCGGCCGAGGCGGTGAAGACCCCCATGACGACCGCAATCAGAGCGCCGACCTCGTAGTTCAGCCCCTTTGCCGCGCCAGCAATGGCGACAAAGCCCATGCCGAACGCGTCGAACCACAGGATATAGCGGTAGCGGCTTTCCAGAAGATGCGCTGTGAAATGGGTCACAATGGCTACCGCAAGGCACAGGCCGATGATGCCGGGCCGGTCCATCCAGAACACAGGCGCCCCGAGCAGAAGATCGCGCAGCGTCCCGCCGCCGACGCCTGTGGCGACGGCCAGCCACATATGGCCCACCACGTCCATTTCCTTGCGAGACGCCGTCAGAGCGCCGGTCAGGGCAAAAACCAGCGTCGCCGCGAAGTCGAGGACCGTCAGAACCATCGGCGCGCCTCCCTAGCGGTAGCCAAATTTGATGCCGGGCATTTCCTGCAAAGGGCCAAGCTGGTCCTTGAGCCAGCATTCGCGTTTTTCACGAACGAAAGCGAAGGCGCGGCAGCGGTCGTCGAGGCCGCATTCCAGCAGGCAACTGGTGTAATCCGTCTGGCGGATGCGGGCATAATCGCCCCCGGGGCTGTCCACATCCGCGATCACCGTGAAATCGGACAAGGCCAGTCGCGGCACAACGCTAGGCAGCACCGCGCTGCGGGCGTCTTCGTTGCGCAGGCCGATCACGGCGTCGGATTTCAGGAAGCAGTGATCGTGGCGGGTGTTGAGCGTAACCGCGACGCAGCCCGGTGTTTCGCTACAGGCGCGCTGGCATGCGGCCATGGACATGTCGGGCAGGCTGTCCATATCGAACCCCACTAGGTCGATCCCGCCAAAGATATCGTAGTCGGGGGTGCTGCGGACGGGTTGCTGCGGGCGCTTTGCCGGCGAAGGGCTGCCGGTGCAGGTCAGCAGAACGGTGGCGTTGACCGCTTGATCGACACCGCCCGGCGTTTGGTTCGGACGGGCCAGCCCGGTCGCGTCGATGAAATCGCGCAAGGCTGTGGCTTTGATTGCGAAATTGACGTTCTGGCGCTCCTCGCCGCGCAGGTAGGCGGCAACGACGCCGACCACCTGTCCCGTTTCGTCGATCACGGGCCCACCTGAGTTGCCCGGCTGGATCGGGGCTGAGATCTGCAGCTCATCCTGATCGCCCCGAAATCCCGAAAGAGAGCTGACCGTGCCGGTCGTGGCGCGGATGTCGGCAGAGAGCTGGTCGGGCAGCGGATAGCCAAGCGCGACGATGTCCTCGACCAGCCGGGCGGGCGCATCTCGGATCGCCAGCGGCGTTACGGGCCCATCGGCAGCGGCCAGCACGAGCGCCAGATCGAGCGTGGGATGCACGATCACGGCGCGCGCGGTTCCGGCTTGGTCGATATGCAGCGTCCCGCAGTCTTCGACCACATGAGCGTTGGTGGCCAGCCAGCCTTGCGCGTTGACGTAAAACCCCGTGCCCGACGACACGGGCGTTTCAGCGCCCGCCGCCGTGCCGAGCCAAAGCAGTGCTGCAAGGGCCAGCCGCAACATCAGGAACGCTCGATCAGGGTGACCCCTGCCTGTTCCATGGCGGTCATGGAATTTTCCAGTGAGCCCCCTGCGTCGATCGCGCGGCACAGATCCAGGCGGACCGTTGCGTTGAACCCCTGAGCCGCCGCGTCAATGGCGGACCAGGCCACGCAGAAATCCGTGGCCAGCCCGACAAAGGTCAGATCGGTGATCCCGCGTTCGCGCAGGTATCCGGCAAGCCCGGTGGCGGTCTCGTGGTCATTCTCGAAAAAGGCGGAGTAGCTGTCGATGTCGCGGCGAAAGCCCTTGCGCAGGATCAGATCCGCGTCCTGACGCAGATCGGCATGGAAGGCGGCGCCTCGGGTGCCCTGGACGCAGTGATCTGGCCAAAGCACCTGCGGGCCGTAGGGCATTTCGATCAGCTCCAGCGGGGCTTTGCCCTCGTGCTGGCTGGCGAAGCTGGAATGGCCTTCGGGGTGCCAATCCTGCGTGAGGATCACGGCGGCAAAATCGTCCATCAGGCGGTTGATGCCGGGGACGATCTCGTCTCCGCCGCTGACGGCGAGCGCGCCGCCGGGGCAAAAATCGTTCTGGACGTCGATGACGATCAGGGCGTGGGATTGGCTCGGCATGGGGCGCTCCTTTTCGGGTCGCGGGCAAGATGGCGCAAAGCGGGGTTTGAGGGAAGGGCGCGGTTGCGCGCAGCGTGCGATCCGCAGGGATACTTGACGCCCACAAAAAGGGATTGTCTGGGCCATCGCCCAAGGGTATCGAGGCCGCTTTCGATTTCGGAGGCAGGCATGGCAACGCTGGGAATTGATTTTGGCACTTCGAACACGGCGGCCGCGGTCATCGAGAGCGGGCGGCCCCGGATTCTTGAGCTGGAGCCGGGGCGCGATGTGCTTCCGACGGCGGTGTTCCTGGACTTCTCCGCGCGCAGGACGGTCTATGGCTCGCAGGCGGTGCAAAGCATGATTGACGGTCAGGATGGCCGCTTCATGCGGGCGCTCAAGTCGATCCTGGGCACGCCTCTCGCACGGGAGCGGCGGCAGTTCCTGAACGAGAAGCTGACCATGATCGAGATCATCGGGCGGTTCCTGGGTGAAATCCGGTCGCGGGCGGGGGCTGCTACGGGTGCGCAGTTCGACCGCGCGGTCTCGGGCCGTCCGGTGCATTTCCACAGCCGCGCGCCGGAGCGGGACGCGCAGGCTCTGGAAGATCTTCGGGCGGCCTATGAGCTGGCTGGCTTTGCAGAGGTCAGCTTCCTGCCCGAACCAGAGGCTGCCGCGCTTGCGTCAGGCGGGGAGGGGCTGAGCCTCATCGTCGATATCGGCGGCGGTACGTCGGATTTCACCCTGTTCCGCGATCAGGAGATCATCGCCAGCCACGGGGTGCGGATCGGCGGCACCGATTTCGACCGGGCCCTGTCGCTCGCGCATGTGATGCCGCTTCTGGGCATGGGGGCCGGGATCGGCAAGGAGTTCGGCGCAGGGCTGCATCCGGCGCCAAAGGCTCTGTTTCTGGATCTGGCCAGCTGGGAGAAGATCCCCTTCGTCTATGGCGATGCGACCCTGCGCGAAGTGCGTCGTTGGGAAAAGCTGGCCCAGGAGCCGGTGCTGTTCGCGCGGCTCGGTGAGGTGCTGGAGAGCCATCTGGGCCATGATGTCGCCTTCGCCGTGGAAGACGGGAAGATCGCGGCCAATGGCGGGGCGGCGGGGCAGATCGACCTGTCCCTGGTGGAACGCGGGCTGGCGGCGGCGCTGACGCCTGACGATCTTCTGCGCGATCTGGCCGATTATCGCGCCGGGATCCGAGAGGCCGCAGAAGAAACGCTGGAACGCGCCGGGTGCGCGCAGACCGCTGTGGACCGGGTCGTGTTCGTGGGCGGCTCGTCTCTCATGGGCGTGGTACGCGACGAGATGACCGATCTGATGCCGGGCGCGCGGCAGGAGGTCTCGGAGGTTTTCACCGCCGTGGCCGACGGGCTGGCGATTGCCGCCGGGCGCGAAGACGGGCTGGTCTGACGCTCAAGCTGCGGTAGTGTTCCCGCCGGGAGGACTGCCATGATACATCACCTGATCAACCGACTGAGCCGCCGCGCGGTGCGGCTCGCCGCCAGTCTGCCTATGCCCGTTTTGCGCCTGATCGCGGGCGCGCCGGTGGTCATTGAGGGCAAGACGCTCGACTCGCAGGCGCAGGCGATGCTGCGGCTGGCGGGGGTGGATACCGGCAAGGAAGAGACCGTTCAGGAAACCCGCGACGGGTTTGATGCTCAGGGCGACTGGCTGGCCCATGCTTCGGCGCCGGGAGTGACGGAGCAGGCATGGCACGCTGGCGGTGTGCCTTGCGCTGTCTTTCGCGGGCCGGACTGCCCGGCGCACGGCGCTCCGGCGGTGGTGTTCTATCACGGCGGCGGCCATGTCGCCGGGTCGATTGCATCGCACCGGCCTGTGGCGCGGCAACTGGCGGCGGAGCTGGGCGCGGTGATCGTGCTGGTCGCGCACCGGATGGCGCCCGAACACAAGTTTCCCGCAGGGATTACCGATTGCCTGACCGCCTATGACGCGGTGATCGCGGCCGCGGGAGAGCTGGGCCTCGACCCGGCGCGCGTCGCTGTGGCCGGGGACAGCGCGGGCGGCAATGCGGCGGCGGTGGTTGCCCAGCAGCGCAAGGAGGCCCCGCACCCGCCGTGCTACCAGATGCTGTGGTCTCCGTGGCTCGATATGAGTCGGGAAACCAAGAGCTTTGAGCTGTTCGCGGAAGGCTTCTTTTTGGAGCGCGAGAAGATCCGGTGGTACACCGCGCATTATCTGGAGCACCCTGAACAGGCCACTGATCCGATGGTGTCGCCCTTGCTGGGCGATGTGCGGGACACCTGCCCGGCTGCGGTGATGGTGGCGGGGTTCGACCCGCTGCGCGACGAGGGGTTGGCCTATGCCGAAGCGCTGCGCAAAGCCGGGGTCGAGACGGAGCAGATCGTGTTGGAAGGCATGGTCCATCCATGGGTCAACCTGGCCGGAAAGATCCACGGCGCGCGGGCGGGGTTCGATCAGGCTGTGGCGATTCTGCACGACGCTTTTGAACGCCCGCATTGAAGGGTTTTGCAATGCGGCGCGCACGGGGGTAAGCGGGCGCAATGTATATTGTTGCTGCACTCTATCACTTCACCCCGTTCGAAGACCCCGCCGCTTTGCGGGGGCCGCTCTTGGATCTGTGCCTGGCGCAGGGCGTCTCGGGTACGCTGCTTCTGGCGCGGGAAGGGATCAATGGCACGATTGCCGGATCCCGCGCGGGGATTGATGCGGCGATTGCCCATGTGCGGGCTCTGCCGGGATGCAGCGATCTGGACTGGAAAGAGAGCACCGCGCAGGAACAGCCCTTTGCGCGCATGAAGGTGCGGCTCAAGAAAGAGATCGTCACCATGGGCCAGCCCGATGTGGACCCGCGCGCCAGCGTGGGGACCTATGTCGCGCCCGAGGCCTGGAACGAGCTGATCGCATCACCCGATGTTGCGGTGATCGACACGCGCAACGATTACGAGGTCGCCATCGGCACGTTTGACGGAGCCGTGGATCCCCACACGGCGTCGTTTCGAGAGTTTCCGCAGTGGTGGGAGGAGAACCGTGAGCGGTTCCACAACAAGCGGATTGCCATGTTCTGCACGGGCGGTATCCGGTGTGAGAAGGCGTCGAACTATCTGCTGGGGCAGGGAATCGACGAGGTGTTTCACCTTAAGGGCGGAATCCTGAAATACCTTGAAAACGTGCCTGAGGACGAGAGCCTGTGGCACGGGGACTGTTTTGTCTTTGACGGGCGGGTGAGCGTCGGTCACGGGCTGCGCGAAGGCCCGCACGAGCTGTGCCATGCCTGCCGTCGTCCGATCCTGCCCGAAGACCGCAAGCGCCCCGAATTCGAAGAGGGCGTCGCCTGTCACCACTGCGTCGCTCAGACCAGTGAGGCCGACAAGGCGCGGTTCCGCGAGCGACAAAAGCAGATCGCCCTCGCCCGCAAGCGCGGGGCGCGGCATCTGGGCGGGTAGGGGGCTCTGCCCCCGCCGCCTGCGGCGACTCCCCCGAGGTATTTGCCACAAATAAGAAGGGGTGCGGGTTGACTTGGTGCCGCCGGGACGGTCCATTTGATCCCAGAGTCCGGATTAAGGGCCGAATTGGGAGGAACATCATGAAGACTTTTGCACGCGTGGCAGTTGCCGCGTCCTTGAGCTTTGCCGTCGCCGGAGAGGCCTTTGCCGACGAGTGGAACGTGTCCCTGTGGGGCAAGCGCCGCGCCTTTACCGAGCATGTCGAGAAGCTGGCCGAGTTGCTGGAGGAGAAGACGGGCGGAGAGTTCACGCTGAACATCTCGTATGGCGGTCTGTCGAACAACAAGGAGAACCTGGACGGGATCTCCATCGGGGCGTTCGAGATGGCGCAGTTCTGTGCGGGCTATCACCGTGACAAGAACCCGACCATCACCGTTCTGGAGTTGCCGTTCCTGGGTGTGAACACGCTGGACGAAGAGCTTGCCGTGAGCCGTGCCGTTTACGGTCATCCGGCCGTGGCCAAGGATCTGGCCCGTTGGAACGCCAAGCTTTTGATGCCGTCGCCCATGCCGCAGTACAATATCGTCGGCACCGGTGAGCCGCGCGACACTTTGGACGCGATGAACGGGATGCGGGTCCGCGCCACGGGCGGGATCGGGGAAGCCTTCAAGGCGGTGGGCGCCGTGCCGACTTCGGTGACGGCGACGGAGGCCTTTCAGGCGATGGAAAGCGGTGTCGTGGACACCGTGGCCTTTGCCCAGCACGCCCATCTGTCCTACGGCACCATCGATGAGGCGACCTGGTGGACCGCCAACCTGAACCCCGGGACGGTGAATTGCCCGGTCGTGGTCAATATCGACGCCTATGAGGGGCTTTCGGAGGCGCACCGCGAGGCTCTGGACAGCTCCGTGGATGAGGCGCTTGCCCATTACGTTGAGAACTATGGCAAGCTGCTGACTCGCTGGGACGAGGTCCTGGAGGAGAAGAACGTGACCAAGGTCATGCTCGACGAGGCAGAGATCGAGAAGTTCCGCGAGGCGGCAGCGCCGATCCAGGCGGCTTGGGTCGAGTCCATGAACGGGCAGGGTCTGCCCGCGCAGGAGCTGATCGACGTGGTCACAACCACCTTGGCCGAACAGCGCCAGTAACGCGCATCAGCCCGTCGTGCGGCATACCGTACGGCGGGCGTTTCTTTTGAAGGACATCCCATGGCCGGATCGCTTTCCGTGCTGGAGGACGGCTCGACTCTGAGTCGTCTGGACCGCCAGCTCTACCGGGTTGAGACCATCTTGGCGCTGCTCAGCGGGCTTGCTGTTTTCGGGCTCATGCTGTTGGCCGTGCTGTCGGTTTCGGGGCGCAACCTGATGAACCGGCCCTTGCCGGGCTATGTCGACTGGATCGAGATCGCGATGCCCCTGATCGCTTTCCTGGGCATCGCTATGACTCAGCGCGATGGCGGGCATATCCGCATGGACATCGTGGTCGGCGCTCTCAAGGGGCGGGCTCTGTGGCTGGCGGAGTGGGTGACGACATTTATCGTGTTGGTCTTTGTGCTGCTTCTGATCTGGGGTTCCTGGGCCCATTTCGACCGAAGCTTCGATTTCGCCGCGCCGCTGTGGAGCCGCGACAGCACGATCGACATCGGCTTGCCGATCTGGCCGGCCAAGCTGTTGGCGCCGGTCGCCTTTTTCGTTCTGGCGCTGCGGCTTTTGATCCAGCTTTGGGGCTTTGGCCGCGCTTTTGCGCAAGGGGCGGAGCGCCCGGTGGCCGTGCCTCTGATCGCGTCCGCCGCTGAAATCGCCGCCGAAGAAGCGGCCCATGTGAAAGACCACGAGGAACCGAGATGAGCAGTATCGAGATTGGCCTCTGGGTCACCGGCGGGCTGCTGGTGATGGTTGTTCTGGGGATGCGGGTTGCCTTTGCCGCCGGTGTGGCGGGAATGGTCGGCCTGATCTGGATATTCTGGGCCAAAAAGGGAATGGATCCCGAAGAATTCAGCTGGGCTTTGGGTGTGGCGGTGAAAACCGCCGGGCAGGTGCCCCATTCGAAAGTGTCGAACCAGGCGCTGAGCTTGATCCCGACCTTTATCCTGATCGGCTACCTGGCCTATTACGCCGGGCTGACCCGCGCGCTGTTCGAAGCCGCCAAACGGTGGTTCGCCTGGGTGCCGGGGGGGCTTGCGGTGTCGACCGTCTTTGCCACTGCGGGTTTTGCCGCTGTGTCCGGGGCCAGCGTGGCGACATCCGCCGTGTTTGCCCGGATCGCCATCCCCGAGATGCTCAAGATCGGCTATGACAAACGCTTCGCGGGCGGCGTTGTGGCCGCCGGGGGGACGCTGGCCTCTCTCATCCCGCCCTCTGCGATCCTGGTGATCTACGCGATCATCGTGGAGCAGGACGTGGGCAAGCTGCTGCTGGCCGGGTTCATCCCGGGGATGTTTTCTGCCGTGGTCTATGCCGCGCTGATAATCGGGCTGGCGCTGACCATCAAAGGCTTTGGCCCGCCGGTGCGCGGCTTCACCTGGCGGCAGCGCTTTGCCGCCTTGCCGCCCGCTTTGCCGATCCTGTTCGTCGTCGTGACGATCATCTTCTTCGTCTACAACCCGTTTGGCGGAGACGCCTGGGGCACGCCCACCGAAGGCGGTGCGCTTGGCGCGTTCGTCGTGTTCCTGATGGCTCTGGGCCGGGGAATGCGGTGGGGCGAGTTCCGCGATGCGCTGCTTGAGACAGCAAAGCTCTCTGCCATGATCTTCACCATCATCTGGGGGGTGCTGGTCTATGTCCGCTTCCTGGGCTTTGCCGATCTGCCCGGCGCGTTTTCCGACTGGATCACGGGGTTGGAGCAGTCGCCCATGATGACCCTGATCATGATCTTGCTGGCCTATGCCGTGCTGGGCATGTTCATGGATGCCATCGGGATGATGCTTCTGACCCTGCCCGTGGTTTACCCGGCGGTGATGGCGCTCAATGGCGGAGAGTTCGTATCCGCCGCTGACAGCACCTTTGGGATGAGCGGCCCGATGTGCGCGATCTGGTTCGGGATCCTCGTGGTGAAGATGGCGGAGTTCTGCCTGATCACCCCGCCCATCGGGTTGAACTGTTTTGTCGTCGCCGGGGTGCGGGACGATCTGACGGTGCAGGACGTGTTCCGGGGCGTGACCCCGTTCTTCATCGCGGATGCCGTGACGATTGCTCTGTTGGTGGCGTTCCCGCAGATCGTGCTGTGGTTGCCGGGGCAGGCGGGGTAGGCGCCGCGCCTATTTGGGCGCGGGGCACCGGTCGTAGACAAAGGCATAGCCGTTCCAGACCATGATGATGCCATCGCCTTCGGCTTTGTCCATCAGCAGCGCGCGCTCGGTCCAGACCTGATCTTCGCCGCTGCACTGCATGGTGTAGAGAACGGCGTCCATGTCGTTCACATTGACCGGGTTGGTCATGCGGCAATCGACCTCGACCCCGTGGAAGATGCCGCCTTCGATCTGCACCGCGCCGCCATCGGTCCCGACTAGGGCGCAATCGGCGTTCGCGGCCTGGCGGTAGGTGCCGTCGAAACCGTCGGCAAGGGCGGGTAGGGCCATCACCGTCAGGATCAGGGCCGCGGCTCTCACCGGCTGATCTCGGCGATGAGGGCGTCAATATTGCCGCCCTTGCTGTCCAGAATCGCGCCGATTTCGGTGCGTTCGGCCAGCAGCATGTTCACGCCCTCGATGATGAGGTTGAAGAACAGCGGCCGCCCGGCTTTGTCTGATACGTGGAAATCCACGTAGAATTTCTCGCGGCCGCGCAGGTCCACGCTGGTGTTGACCTCGATCCAGCTTTTCACAGGGCGGGCGTCGCCGGGCACGATTTCCGATCCGATGAACTCGCGGAAGCGGCGCCCGTATTTGTGGGCGACATAGGTCTTGTAGGCCGCGGTGAAGCGGCGCAGCTGATCGGGGCTGGCGCGGCGGGCATCGGCGCCCAGAGCATAGCGCGCGATTGTCGGCACATCGGCGTAACGGTCAAAGATGGATTCGAAATCGCGCAGCATGGCGGCTTCGGGCTTGCCGCTGGCGATCACCGCGTTGACCTCTCGGACCAGCCCGGCAACGAGCGTCTGCGCATCCCCGGTGGAGAGTGCAAAGGCGGGAACGGGCGCCATGGCAACGGCGGCCAGCGTGCCCAGAGCGGCGCGGCGGGTCAGGATCATTGGGACATCTCCTCATAGGGGTCGATGGCGTAAGCGTCTGTTGAGTCCACGTAGGGATCGACCGCTTGCGAATCCACCCCGCCCCGGCTCAGCTCCCAGCGACGGTGCTGGAGATACATCAGCCGCGCCTGCGCATAGCTGTCCGCGCTTTGGTGCAGCACTTCGTCCACGGTGTCCCCGAATTGCTGGCGGGTCAGAACCTTATCCCCGATCTTGGCATAGCGGCCATACCGGATCTGCGGATCGGTTCCGACATGGGAAAGCGGGTCGATCACGAAATCGACAACCCGCCCGGCCAGGTCACGTTCGGTCGAGGGGCCCAGCACCGGGAGCTCCAGATATGCGCCCTCTGGCACGCCCCAGACATAGAGCGTCTCTCCGAAATCGGTGTCGACCTCGGTCAGGCCAATGGCGTCAGCCGGGTCAAGCAGCCCGCCAATGCCGACGGTGGTGTTCACGATGAAGCGCATCGTGTTCATCCCCGCCCCGCCGATATCGGCCTGAAGCAGGTTGTTCAGAACTTTGCCGGGCAGGCTGACGTTATCCGCGAAGTTACTGACCGGGATCGCGATTTCATCGGGGATCGACATGCCGCCGCCGCCCGCGCTCGAAAAGCTCGCGTCGATCTGTTTGTTGGTGGCGTGCATCCGGCGGTTGGCCGCCTCATAAGGGTCGTTGATCCCTTGCGGCTGCGGAGGCCGGGCACAGCCCGCGACTCCGGTCATGACGACCAACATCCCCATCAAAAGGGGCTTAATTCGACCCAATTTCGTCATTGCTAAACCTTAATGCCCAGACATCACCCAAGGTTGGAACAACCGGAGCCCGCCCAGATAGTCAATATCAAGCGGCGTTTCGACAAGTGTTGGGCGTATGTTTACACATTCGCGCCACAGCTTTGAGCAGGCAGACGAGGAATCGCCGGAATGAGTCAGGCACGAAAATCAAGCGCGCGGGAACTGGCCCAGATCCGGTCTGAAAGCCGCGCGCTTTATTGGGTCGCGGGGGTGTTCAGCTTCTTCGTGAACCTGCTGATGCTGACCGGGCCCCTTTATATGCTGAACGTCTATGATCGTGTGTTGGGATCGCGGTCGGTGGAAACTCTGGTGGCGCTGTCCGTGCTGGCGGGATTCATGTTTGCCATGATGGGCCTGCTGGATTTCGCACGGGGCCGGATCATGGGCCGGGTCGGGGCCCGGTTCCAGTCCCGGCTGGACCGCCGCGTGTTCGAAGCTTCCCTGCGCGCTTCCACACGCGCGGGCGCCGGACCAGAAGCGGCGACCGGCTTGCGCGATCTTGAAGCGGTGCAGCGCCTGATGACGAGCCCTGTCCTCATGGCGTTCTTTGACATCCCTTGGTCGCCGCTCTTCTTTGCCGGGATCTTCCTGTTTCATCCGTGGCTTGGATGGCTTGCGCTCGCCGGAAGCGCTTGCCTGATGCTGATCGCCTGGGCGAACCAGATGGCTAGCCGTGCGGCGCTTGAGCACGCGAATGCATCTGGTTTCCGGGCGGAGCAGCTGGGCGCTGAACTGCGCGGAGAGGCGGAAATGGTGCAGGCGCTCGGTATGCGCGGGGCGACCTTTGCCCGGTGGAGCCGGACCCGAAACGCGGCCCTGGAGGCTACCATTCAAGCAGCGGATCGCTCCGGGGGCTTCATGGCCCTGACCAGGACCGTGCGGCTGGCGCTGCAATCGGCCATGCTCGGGCTGGGCGCCTATCTGGTGCTGCGCGAAGAGCTGACCGCTGGCGCCATGATTGCCGGATCGATCCTGCTGGGGCGCGCGTTGTCCCCGGTGGAGCTGTTGGTGAACCAATGGCCTGTGGTGGAGCGGGGCAAAGAAGGCTGGGCGAACCTGACGCGGCTCTTGGCCTCCGCCCCAAAAGACTCCCCGCGCACCGCGCTCCCGCGTCCTCGCGCCATTCTGGAAGCCCGCCAGGCGACCGTTGTCCCGCCAGGACAGCACCACGCGACCTTGCGCGGTATCTCGTTCCGGGTGGAGCCCGGCCAAGCCTTGGGCGTGATCGGCCCGTCCGGCGCCGGGAAATCTACGCTGGCGCGCGCGCTGACCGGTGTTTGGCCGTTGGCGGGAGGGTCTATCCGGCTCGATGGCGCGTCGCTTGATCAGTACGATCCGGATGCGCTTGGCCATCACATCGGCTACCTGCCGCAACGGGTTCAACTGTTCGAGGGCACGATTCGGGACAACATCGCCCGGATGGAGCCTGAGCCCGACGACGCAGCCGTCGTGGAGGCTGCGCGCAATGCGGATGCCCATGACATGATCCTCGCGCTGCCCAACGGCTATGACACGATGGTCTCTCCGAATGGCGGGCAGCTTTCGGGCGGTCAGATGCAGCGGATCGGGCTGGCCCGCGCGCTTTACGGTGATCCGGTGGTGCTGGTCCTGGATGAGCCGAACTCGAACCTCGATCACGCGGGCAATGAGGCGCTTAATGCCGCCATGCGGCGTCTGAAGGCGGATGGGCGGGTGATCCTGACCATGGCGCATCGCCCTGCAGCCATCCAGGAATGCGATCTGCTGCTGGTCATTGAAGAGGGGGCCATGCGCGCCTTTGGTCCGCGCGACCGAGTTCTGAGAGAGACCGTCACCAACCATGCCGATATCGCAATGGCCCCGTCCCGTGTATCCGGCCGGAAGGGAGGCGTGGCATGACCCCGACTGCGGAACAAAAGACATGGTCGGCGCGCTTTCCGCTGATGTTGGGCCTTCTCGCGCTCGCCTTGCTGGTCGGTGGCTTCGGGGCATGGTCCGTCGGAGCCAAGATCTCTGGCGCGGTGGTTGCCTCCGGGCGGATCGAGGTGGAGCGCAATCGCCAGATGGTGCAGCACCGTGACGGTGGGACCATCGCGGAGCTTCTGGTCGATGAAGGGGACCCCGTGGAGGCCGGGCAGCTATTGATCCGGCTCGATTCCAAGGAACTAAAATCCGAACTTGCGATCGTTGAGGGGCAGCTTTTCGAAGTTGTCGCGCGCTCATCTCGCCTCAAGGCGGAGCGTGATTCCCAGACGGCGATCACGTTCGACGATCTGCTCTTGCAGGCCAGCACGCTCGATTCGGAGGAGCTGATGGCGGGTCAGACGCGGCTGTTCGCGGCCCGTGCCGAGACCCGTGCGCGGCAGGAAGATCAGCTCGGAGAGCGGCGGGTTCAGATCGAAAGCCAGATTACCGGGTTGCGCGCCCAGGAAGACGCCTTAGCGACGCAAATTGCGCTTCTGAACGAGGAACTGACCAGTCAGCAAAGCCTTCTGGAGCGAGGCCTGACCCCCGCCGGACCCGTGCTTGCGCTGCGCCGTGAGCGGGCCCGGCTTCAGGGCCAGGCTGGCAACTTGGCTGCCGCCCGCGCCGAAGCTGCGGGCCGTATTGCGGAAATCGACCTAGAGGTCATCCGTCTGGACACCGCGATGCGCGAAGCCGCCGTGGCGGAGCTGCGCGATCTCGGCTCTCGTGAGCTTGAGCTTCGGGAGCGGCGCCGCGCGCTTGCGACGCGGCTTGATGGGCTCGACATGCGTGCGCCGGTGTCGGGGATCGTCCACGGTCTTCAGGTGCATGGCGCCGGTGCGGTGGTCCGCCCGGCGGAGCCCGTGCTGTCCTTGATTCCCCAAGATCGCCCGCTCGTGATCGCCGCACGGGTCGCGGTCACGCAGGTGGATCAGGTTCATCCGGGGCAAGAAGCACGGCTTCGTTTTTCCGCGTTCGATCAGCGCAGCGCGCCCGAGCTGGAGGGGGAGGTCACTCTCGTATCAGCAGATGCGTTTTCTGACCCGGCCACCGGGCAAAGCTTCTATCGCGCCGAAATCGTACTGCGAGAGGACGAGCTCGCCCGCCTGCCCGACGATATGCGCCTTTTGCCCGGTATGCCGGTCGAAGCCTACATGCGCACCACGGACCGCACGCCTTTGGCCTATCTTTCCAAACCGTTAGCCGACTACTTCGCCAAGGCTTTGCGAGAGGGATAGGGGAAGATTGCTTTCCCTTATGGCGCGCCCGCGATAGTTTGAGCTCAAACAATCACGGAGAAGACCATGAGCCGCATCGAATCCCGCCTGTCTGAACTGGGCCTGACGCTTCCGGATGCCCCTGCGCCGGCGGCCAACTATGTGCCCTTTGTTCGCGATGGCGATCTCGTCTGGATTTCGGGCCAGGTGCCGATGCGCGACGGCGGCTTTCTCACCGGTAAAGTCGGTGCGGAGCTCGATGTCGATCAAGCTGCGGAAGCCGCCAAGCTGTGCGCCCTGTCGCTGATCGCGCAGGTGCGCAAGGCCTGCGACGGTGATCTTGATCGCGTTGTGCAGGTCGTCAAGCTGGTCGGTTTTGTGAACTCCACCCCCGAATTCGGTGACCAGTCTAAGGTCATTAACGGCGCCAGCGACACGATGGTTGAGGTCTTTGGCGAAGCGGGCCGCCACGCGCGCTCTGCGGTCAGCGCTGCAAGCCTGCCGTTCGGTGTCGCGGTTGAGATCGAAGGCGTGTTTCGCATCAAATGACCCTTGCCCCCAGCTTCCTGACTCATCCGCTGGCTCATCGCGGGCTGCATGATGCAAAGGCGCCCGAAAATTCGCGCGCAGCGATTCGGGCCGCCAAGGAGGCTGGCTACGGGATCGAGATCGACATCCAGCCGTCCCGCGATGGCGTGCCGATGGTGTTTCACGATTACGACCTGCGCCGCCTGACCCCGGAACAGGGTCCGATCCAGGCGCGCAGCGCGGCAGAGCTGGCGGCGATCCCGCTTTGGGGGGCCACCAGCGAAACCGTCCCCACCCTGCGCGAGGTGCTGGATCTGGTGGACGGGAAGGTGCCGCTCCTGATCGAGCTCAAGGACCAGGATGGCGCCCTTGGGGCCAGCCTGTCCGGGCTCGAGCAGGCGGTGGCCGAGGTGGTCAGCGGCTACACCGGCGATGTCGCTCTGATGGGGTTCAACCCCAACGCCATGCAGGTGCTATCGCGGATCACCGATCACCCTGTGGGCCTCACCACATGCGCCTTCACCGCCGAAGACTGGCCCACCGTGCCCGCTCCCACGCGGGAGCGGCTGGCCGGTATCCCTGATTATGATATCTCGGGTGCCTGCTTCATCAGCCACGATCAGGGTGATCTGGGCTCGGCGCGGGTCGAAGAACTCAAAAGGCTGGGCGCGCCGGTCCTGTGCTGGACCGTGCGCTCTCCTGAGGAGGAGGCAAAGGCGCGGGACGTGGCGGACAACATCACCTTTGAGCGTTACCGACCAGAGCAATGACCCAGCCGCTCGAGATCGCAATCTTGCCAAGCCTGGCCGCGATCTCCGCGCAGGACTGGGATGCCTGCGCGAACCCCGATGGTGGTCGCCCCGAAGACCCGTTTACCACCCACCGGTTTTTGCTGGCCCTCGAAGAAAGCGGCTCCGTGGGCCCCGGCACCGGTTGGGAGCCGCATTATCTGACCGTCCGTGATGACGGAGCGTTGATCGCCGTCGCGCCGCTCTATGCGAAAAGCCACAGTCAGGGCGAATACATCTTCGATCACAACTTCGCGGAGGCCTATGCCCGCGCCGGTGGTCAGTATTACCCCAAGCTCCAGATCGCGGTGCCCTTCACGCCCGTCACCGGGCGGCGGTTCCTTACCGTGCCAGGCCGCGAAAGCGACGGCACCGCCGCGCTGATCGACGCTTGCCAGCAGATCATGGATGGTAATGGGCTGTCTTCGATCCACACTACGTTCTGCACTGCCGAAGAGGCCGCGCGGGGCGAGGCCATGGGCCTTCTGCACCGGGTCACGCAGCAATACCATTGGGAAAACAAAGGCTACGCCGATTTTGAAGCCTTCCTGACCGATCTGTCCTCGCGCAAACGCAAGGCGATCCGCAAGGAACGCCGCACCGCGCAAGGGTTTGGCGGAGAGATCGCAATGCTGACGGGCGATGATCTGACGCCCACCCATTGGGACGCCATGTGGCACTTCTATCAGGACACCGGCGCGCGCAAATGGGGTCAGCCCTACCTGACCCGCGCGTTTTTCGATCTGGCGGCGGAACGGCTGGCGGATGATGTGGTCATGGGGCTTGCGCTGCGGGATGGGGCGCCGGTGGCCGGGGCGCTCAACTTCCGGGGGCGCTCGCGGCTCTATGGCCGTTACTGGGGCGCATCCGGGCACCACCCCTGTCTCCATTTCGAGCTGTGTTATTATCAGGCGATCGAGTGGGCCATCGCGCACCAGCTTTCCACCGTCGAGGCCGGGGCGCAAGGCGATCACAAACTCGCGCGGGGGTATCTGCCGGTGGAAACCCACTCGCTTCACGGGTTCAGGGAGCCCGCCTTTGCCCGCGCCGTCGAAGATTATCTGGTAGCGGAGCGGGATATGATGCGCGAAGACATCGAAGTTGTGACCGCATACGGCCCTTTCCGCCGGACATCTCAAGAGGAGCAGGAATGACCGACCCCATCGCGAAAACCGACCTGACCGCCCTGCAGGGCAGCGGCTGGGCTTTGTCCGGTGACGGAAAGTCCATTTCGAAAACGTTCCAGTTCAAGACCTTCATCGCGGCCTTTGGCTGGATGACCCAGGCCGCAATTTGGGCCGAAAAGCTGCGCCATCACCCCGAATGGTTCAACGTCTACAACCGCGTGGACGTGACGCTGACCACCCACGATACGGGCGGGCTGAGCGAGCTGGACGCCAAGCTGGCGGCGCGTATGGACAAACTGGCGGAACAGGCGTGATGAACGGCGTTTTGGACAGAATGCTCAACACCGAAATCTGGCAGGGTAAATCGCTGGCGGATTATCTGACGCTCGACGCGATGCTGGGGCTGGTCGGAAACGTGATCGCTGCCATTGCGATCCTGATCCTGGGGGCGATCATCGGGCGGTGGCTCAAGCGGCGGATCGAAACCGTCGGGCGCAGCCAAGAAGGCTTGGACGTCTCCCTGTTCGAATTCCTCGGAGACATCGCCCGCTATGCCGTTCTGGCCTTTGCCGCGGTCTTTGTGCTGAACACATTCGGGGTGCAGACGGCCTCAATCGTCGCGGTCATCGGTGCCGCCGGTCTGGCCATTGGGCTCGCGCTTCAGGGCACGTTGTCCAATGTGGCCGCGGGCGTGATGATCATCCTGTTCCGCCCGATCCGCATCGGTGATTTCGTTGAGGTGAACGGCCAAAGCGGCACGGTGAAGGAGATTTCTCTGAACTACACCGAACTGGCCAGCATCGGGAACGTACAGGTCATCGTGCCCAACAGCGAAGTGTGGGGCAACACGATCATCAATTATTCCAGCTACCCCAAACGTCGGGCCGAATGGACCTTTGGGGTTGGCTATGGGGCCAACCTGAAGGCGGCGGAAGACGCGATCCGCAGCGTCATCACCGGTGACGCGCGCACGATCAACGACGACGGGCTGTTCTTGCAGGTGAACGCGCTTGGCGACAGCTCGGTCGATTTTCTGTGCCGGGCCTGGGTCAGTGCGGGGGACTACTTCCAGTATCAGGCCGATATCAAACGGCAGGTGAAGGAAGAGCTCGACGCGCGCGGGGTGGATATTCCGTTCCCCACGCGCACCATCGTTCATGTCCAGCCCGAGCTTCAGACCTCGGAGTAGCGCCGCAACAGGCCCTCCCCGGCAGAGCGTTCGCACAGGCCGGGGTTGTCCTCGATCTCGATCACCGCGACCGCGCCGTCTTCGATCACCATGGCAAAGCGCTTGGCCCGGTCGATCAGCCCGGCGGGCGGGGCCGAAAACTGCAGGCCGAGGGTGCGGATGAAATCGCTTTCGGGGTCTGCCAACATGTGGATCCCGGCCTCGCTTGCGCCGGTGTCTTTGCCCCAGGCCTCCATCACGAAAGGATCGTTGACCGACACGCAGATGATGGTGTCGATCCCTTCCTCCGCGAACTGATCCTTGGTGCGGATGAAGCTGGGCACGTGGGCCGTGCTGCACACGCCGGTATAGGCGCCGGGCAGGCCAAAGATCACTGCGGGGCCTTCTCCGATCAGGCTGTGCAGATCGACGGTTTCGGGGCCTTCTTCGCCCATCCGCAGAAGGGTTGCGTTGGGCAGTTTGTCGCCAGTCGTGATCGCCATGGGAGCTCCTTTTCGGGGCGGATTGTCCGCGTCTATGCCGCACTATAGGGTGGGCGCGCTTGGGACAGCAAAGGAAACTCCGTCATGACCCATATCGTGATCGTCGGCGCCGGTCAGGCGGCCGCCTCGTGCTGCGCAAAGCTGCGGGCCGAAGGCCATGACGGCCCCATTACGCTCATCGGCGCAGAGCCTGTCCCGCCCTATCAGCGCCCACCGCTGTCCAAGGCCTACCTGCTGGGCGATCTCGCGCGGGAGCGGCTCTTTTTGCGCCCCGAGGCTTGGTATGATGAAAACGACATCACCCTGCGCACGGGCACCCGTGTCACAGGGCTGCGCGCCGATCTGAAACAGATCGAGTTGGAGGCGCGCGAGATGCTCTCTTACGATCATCTGGTCCTCGCAACCGGCGCCCACCCCCGTGCGCTTCCGGCTGAGATCGGCGGCGATCTGGACGGCGTTTTCCTTGTCCGCGATCTGGCCGATGCTGACGCGATGGCGCCCGCCTTTGAGGGCGGTCACCTGCTGGTGGTGGGGGGCGGCTATATCGGGCTTGAGGCCGCCGCTGTGGCGCGCAAACGCGGCATGGACGTCACGCTGATCGAAGCGGCGCCGCGCATCCTGGGCCGGGTCGCGTGCGCGGAAACCGCCGATGCCGTGCGGGCTCTGCACCAAAGCCATGGCGTCACGATCCGCGAAGGCGTGGGCCTGACCCGCCTGATCGGGGAAGACCGCGTCACAGGGGCGGAGCTCTCCGACGGCGCGACGCTTGAGGTCACCGCTGTTGTCGCCGGGATCGGCGTGACCCCGGCCACGATCCTGGCCGAAGCCGCCGGGCTGACCATCGACAACGGCATCGCCGTGGATGAACAGGGCCGCGCCTCTGCCGAAGGCGTTTGGGCCATCGGCGATTGCGCCAACTTCCCCCATGCGGGCGGGCGGATGCGCCTCGAAAGCGTCGGCAACGCCATCGACATGGGCGAGCTGGTTGCCCGCAATATCCTTGGCGCCGGGCAGGCGTATACGCCCCACCCATGGTTCTGGTCCGATCAGTATGACGACAAGCTGCAGATCGCCGGGCTGGGCACCGGGGCCGACCGGGTCGTCGTCCGGCAGGCCGATGGGCTGTCGCATTGGTATTACCGCGAGGGCCAGCTTATCGCCGTCGATGCGCTCAATGATCCGCGGGCCTACATGGTCGGCAAGCGCCTTATTGAGGGCGGCGCCTCCCCCGCTCCCGAAGCCGTGGCCAACCCGTCCACCGCGCTGAAATCGCTGCTGTGAGGATCATCGCGGGGCGCCATAAGGGGCTGCGGCTCGCCTCGGTTGGCAAGGGCGATCCGGGCGCGCATCTGCGCCCCACCACGGATCGCACGCGCGAATCTCTGTTCAATGTGCTGGCCGGGCAGGGGCATCCGGCGGGCCGTGTTCTGGATCTTTTCGCAGGCACCGGGGCGCTTGGGCTTGAGGCGCTGTCGCGCGGGGCGGATCACGCGACCTTTGTCGAAAAAGGCCGCATCGGCACCCGCCTGATCCGCGAGAACCTTGGCCTTGCCCGCCGCATGGATGACGCCACGCTGCTGTCGTGCGACGCCACCCGTCTGCCGCCCGCGCCCGCGCCTTGCGATCTGGTGTTTCTTGACCCGCCCTATGGGCAGGATCTCGGGGCGCCTGCGCTTGCCTCCGCTCTCGCTCAGGGCTGGATCGCGCCCGATGCGCTGATCGTCTGGGAGGACAGCAGCCCGCAAGATGCACCCGGCTTCGCCGTGCTCTCCACGCGCCGCTATGGCGACACCCATGTCACCCTTCTGGAGCCGACCGATGCGCCCTGAGCTTGTGATCTTCGACTGCGACGGGGTGCTGGTCGACAGCGAACCCGTGACCGACGCGGTGATTGCGGCCAATCTCACCCGCCACGGGCTGCCAATGACGCCGGACAAGGTCCACAGCCTGTTCGTGGGCGGTACGATCTACGGCGTGCGCGATCAGGCCCGCCGTCTTGGTGCCGCGCTCCCCGACGACTGGGCGGACCAGATGTATGCGGAGATGTTCGAGGCGCTCGCCAAGGGCGTGCCCCTGATCCCCGGCATCCTTCCGCTTCTCGATGCGCTCGATGGGGCCAGGATCGCCAAGGCCATCGCGTCGAACGGCCCCCGCCAGAAGATGGAGATCACGCTCACCCCGTCCGGCCTGTGGGATCGCTTCGCGCCGAACATCCATTCGGCTCATGATGCGCAAAAGCCCAAGCCGGACCCGCATATGCTGCTCAAGGCGGTGGCGCAGGCGGGCACCACGCCGGACCGTGCCGTCTTTATCGATGACAGCCCCACGGGCGCGGCCGCAGGCCCGGCGGCTGGGATCAGAACCTTCGCGCTGACCCCGGATCCAGACCGGGCCCCGCCGGGCACGGAGCAAATCACGTCGCTGACCGATCTGCCCGCGGCGCTCGGCCTCGCCGAGGCCTTGTGATCCGGACATCCCTTCGGGTCTCTGGAAATGCAAACGCCGGACCAAAAGGCCCGGCGCTCGCGCTCCCCTGAGGGGGAAGATTACTCGGCGTTGATCGTCTCGACCGCCTGCGCCACGAAGCCGTGTGCGTCAGTGGCCAGAGCCGCGCCGTCAAAGCCTTTGCCGTTCATCTCTTCGATCCAGTCGGCCTCGACCTCGGCGCCTAGGGCTTTGACCTGCTCGGTCACGTCCTCGGGCATGTCAGCGATGTCATTGGCGGCGGCCATGAGCTCTCGGCCTTCCGCATCGCCCGTGTCATGGGCACGGCCCGCCCAGCGGGCGGCCATTTCACCGGAATTGGCGTCGATCACGGCGCGCAGGTCTTCGGGCAGGCCCTCATACACGTCCTTGTTCATCGCCCAGACGAAGAACAGGTTGTAGAACGCCTGATCCCCGGCCACGTCGGTGTGGCTGTCCACCAGCTCGTCCAGCTTGAGCGAGGGCGACATCTCCCAGGTGATCACGCCGCCATCCAGCACCCCGCGGGCAAGCGCCTCAGGGAAAGCCGGGACGGGCATCCCGATGGGCTCTGCGCCGAGCTTTTCCAGAAGCATGGTCGCCGGGCGCGAGGGGCCGCGCAGCTTCAGGCCATCGAAGTCGGCCACATCCGCGACCGGCGCGCCGGTTTTGTGCACGATGCCGGGGCCGTGCATGTGGGTGGTGATGACGTGGATGTCCTCGAAATCGTCCATCAGGTACTTCTGGGTGAAGTTCCACGCGGCGAGGCTCGCGGCCTCGGCGGATTTCGGGGTCATGAAGGGCAGCTCCATGGCTTCCACTTCGGGGAAGCGGCCGGGCTGGTAGCCGGGGATGATCCAGCCGCCGTCAACCGCGCCGTCCTTGATCAGGTCGAACTGGTTCGCCGCCGATCCGCCCAGTTGCATGAACGGGAACAGCTGCACGTCAATGCGGCCATTGCTGTCGGCTTCGATCTTCTCGGCCCAGGGCTCCATGAAGTATGTCGGGTTCGCGCTCTCGGGGCTGACGAAATACTGGAACCGCAAGGTTACCTCTTGCGCCATGGCGGGAGCGGCGATGGCAGACGCCAGAAGGCCAGCGGTCAGGGTGCGGATCATCATCATAGGTGGTCCTCCTCGGATACCAGCCACGCAAGAGGCGCGTGACCTTCAATATATGGGTAAGTGTTGCTGACCCTTCAACCCCGGTCCCAGGTCGGATGGTACAGACCTGCGGGGGAAAGAGTGAAGATTTCGGCCCCTTGCGCGGTGATTCCGATCGAATGTTCGAACTGTGCCGACAGCGATTTGTCACGCGTCACAGCCGTCCAGTCATCGGCCAAAACCTTTGTTTCAGGGCGGCCCAGATTGATCATCGGCTCAATCGTGAAGAACATGCCTTCTTCCAGAACCGGGCCGGTGCCGGGGCGGCCGTAATGGAGCACGTTGGGCGGTGCGTGGAACACCGTGCCCAGCCCGTGCCCGCAGAAATCGCGCACCACGCTCATGCGTTGCGATTCCGCGTAGGTCTGGATCGCGGCGCCGATGTCTCCGAACGTGTTGCCGGGGCGCGCGGCTTCGATGCCAAGCATCAGGCAGTCATGGGTGACCTGGATCAGGCGTTCGGTTTTGCGGGACAGTTTCCCGGCGACATACATGCGCGAGGTGTCCCCGAACCAGCCATCGACGATCACGGTCACATCGATGTTCAGGATGTCGCCATCCTTCAGCTTCTTGTCGCCGGGAATGCCGTGGCAGACGACGTGGTTCACACTGATGCAACTGGCGTGCTGGTAGCCGCGATAGCCGATGGTGGCGCTCTTGGCGCCTGCTTCGTTGACCCAGTCCTCGATCATCTTGTCGAGCGCGCCGGTGCTCTGGCCGGGCACGACAAAGGGCGCGATCCGGTCGAGGATCTCGGCGGCGAGCCGTCCGGCCCGGTGCATCCCGTCGAAATCCGACAGGGAATGAATGCGAATGCCGTCCTTGGTGATCGGGCCGGTGTGATCGGTCAAAGGTCCACTCCTGCGAAAAATGCGCTTTCCGTGTAGGACAATCGCGCACAAAGGGCCAGTCTCAGCCGTCCACCGGCAGGCGGGTCCCCAACGTCACGCCCTCCCGGTCTATCTGGGTTCCGTAGCACAGCACCTCAACCCCGGCGGCGCGGGCGCGTTCGAACCCTGTCGCATAGGCCGGATCCAGATCGGCGGCGAGCCGGAAGCGCCCGCAATCGGTGCGCTGCACGAGATAGAGCATCACCGCCCGGCCTCCGTCTTGAACCACGCGGGACAGCTCCTCCAGATGCTTGAGGCCCCGCGCGGTCACGCAGTCTGGAAACTCGGCCCAATCGGCATCGCGGCGCAGGTGGACGTTCTTCACCTCCACGAAGGTGCCGCCGACGGTGAAATCCACCCGCGAGCGGGTGCCATAGGGCACTTCGGCGCGCACGTCGCCCTGAAGCTCGGGGATGGCGCCCGCGCGCAGCGCCTCTCCGATCACGCGGTTGGGCACCGACGTGTCGATCCCCGCCAGGTGGCAGCCCGGAAGCTCCGTCAGGCGCCAGCCGAATTTGAGCTTCTTTTTCGGGTCGTCATTGGGCTCCAGCCAGATTCGCATATCCGCGTCCGCCAGCCCGATCATCGCGCCGGGATTGGGGCAGTGGGCGGTGACCTCGCGCCCGTCGTCCAGCCTCACATCGGCCAGGAACCGCTTGTAGCGGCGGAGCAGGCGGGCGGGCACAAGGGGCGTGGCAAATCTCATGGGGTCGACCTATACCTTTCGATGAAAGGACCTGCCATGCCTCAGCCGACCGCCGCAATGATCGTGATCGGGGATGAAATCCTCTCGGGTCGCACCCGTGACAGCAACATGCATTTCGCCGCCGGGAAGCTGACCGAAAAGGGCATTCGCCTGACGGAGGCCCGCGTGATCGCGGATGACCGGGCCGGGATCATTGCAACCGTCCGTGACCTGTCCAAGCGCTGCGATCACGTCCTGACGAGCGGCGGCATCGGACCCACTCATGACGACATCACCGCCGAAGCCGTGGCCGAAGCCATGGGCGCACCGATTGGTGTGCGCGATGATGCCCGCGCCATCCTCGCCGCGTTCTACGCTGGCAAGGATCAGCCTCTGACCGATGCCCGGTTGCGCATGGCGCGCATCCCCGATGGCGCCGATTTGATCGACAACCCGATCAGCGCGGCGCCGGGGTTCAGCCTTGGCAACGTCCATGTGATGGCCGGGGTGCCGACCATCTTTCAGACGATGCTCGAAGGGCTCTTGCCGCGCCTCGCCGGGGGAGCGCCGCTCCTCTCGCGCAGTGTCGATCTGGCACGCGGAGAAGGCGACATCGCCGATGGCCTGGGCCAGGTGGCGGCGCGCTATGCCGCCCTGTCCATCGGCAGCTACCCATGGCACCGCGATGGGGCCCATGGCACGCAGATCGTGCTGCGTGGAGAAGATGCGAAGGCCCTCAATGCGGCCGTGAAGGAGATCGAATGTCTGTGACCGCTGACGCCCTGACCGCAGCCCTGCAAGCCACATGGCCCGCCGCCAGCACGCGGCAGGTCGGCCCTGTCACCATCCGCGAAGGCAAGGGTGGGGGCGCGCGGGTCTCTGCCGCCACGGCGCCGGACGCGATGAGCCACGACGCGCTTGTCGCTGCCGAAGACGCCATGCGCGCGCTTGGCCAGGTGCCGATCTGGCAGGTCACGCCCGGTCCGCTCGATGACCAACTGGCGCAGGCGGGCTACGCGATCCGGGATCGCACCGTCTTTATGACGGCCCCGGTCGATGATGTGGCGGCCATGGAGCTGAAGCTCATGAGCGCGTTTCGCACCTTTCCGCCCATCGCCGTGCAGCGGGACATCTGGGCCGAAGGCGGGATCGGGCCGGAGCGTCTGGCGGTCATGGACCGTGCCTGTTCGCCCAAGATTAGCCTTCTGGGGCGGGTCGAAGACCGGCCGATGGGTGCCGCCTTTGCCGCCATTCATGACGGCATCGCCATGATCCACGCGGTTGAGGTGCTTGATCAGGCCCGCGGCAAGGGACTGGGCCGCAATCTGATGATCGGAGCCGCCCGCTGGGCCCAGGAGCAAGGCGCGCAAACGCTGGCGCTTCTGGTGACCGAGGCGAACCCGGCCCGCCGCCTCTATGAGCGAATGGGGTTTGAGACCCGGCCCGGCTATCACTACCGTCTCCGGCAGGAGGAGACATCATGACCAAACTGCCCACCGCCCTGAACCTGCCCGAGATGGACCCGATGCCGGAGGATACGGCGCGCTATTTCGAGATCTGCGAAGACAAGCTGGGGCTCGTTCCCAATGTCCTGCGGGCCTACGCGTTCGACAAGGCAAAGCTGGACGCGTTCTCTGCGATGTATAACGAGCTGATGCTGGGGGAGAGCGGGCTCTCCAAGCTGGAGCGCGAGATGATCGCCGTGGCCGTGTCTTCGGTGAACAAGTGTTTCTACTGCCTGACGGCCCATGGGGCCGCGGTGCGCGAACTGTCCGGCACCCCGATGCTGGGCGAGATGCTGGTGATGAACTGGCGCGTGGCCGATCTGGATGCGCGGCAGCACGCGATGCTCGCTTTTGCCGAAAAGATGACGGTGGAGAGCCACAAGATCGAAGAGGCCGACCGTCAGGCGCTCCGCGATGTCGGCTTTTCTGATCGCGACATCTGGGACATTGCCGCCACGGCGGGCTTTTACAACATGACCAACCGCATGGCCTCGGCCACAGATATGCGGCCCAACGATGACTATCACTCACAGGCCAGATAGATGCCCCATGATCACCATCACCACCATGTAGACCCCGATGCCGGGGATCGCCGCGTCTTCTTTGCCGTGGCGATCAATATCGGGCTGACGCTTCTTCAGCTGATCGGCGGGCTCTTCGCTGGTTCCATGGCGCTGATCGCGGATGCGGTGCACAATTTCTCCGACGCGCTGAGCCTGATCCTGGCCTATGGTGCGCGGAAGCTGGCGCGGCGCCCGGCGACGGAGGCGATGCCGTTCGGCCATGGCAAGATTGAAAGCATTGCGGCGCTTATCAACTATCTGACGCTGATCGTGCTCGGGCTCTGGCTGGTGTCGGCGGGGATCGACCGGCTGGCCAACCCCCGAGACGTGGCGGGCGGCTTGGTGATCCTGCTGGCCCTGGTGGCCTTGGTGGTGGATGCGCTTACGGCGGCGCTGACGTTTGCCCTGTCCAAGGACAGCGCCAATATCCGGGCTGCCTTCCTACACAATGTGGCCGATGCGTTGGGATCGGTCGCGGTCATCATTGCCGGGCTTTGCGTTCTGGCCTTTGGCTGGAACTGGGCGGATCCGCTCATCACGCTCGTGATTGCAGGCTACATCCTGTGGATGGCGCTCGGAGAGATCGGCGGGGTGATCCGCTCGCTTATGCTGGGCGCGCCCGAAGAGCTTGATCCGCAAGAGGTCATCGGCGCGCTGCAAGAGGTGCCCGGTGTGGCCGATATCCACAATGTGCGACTCTGGCAGATGCGCGAGGGCGTTGCCGCCTTCGATGCGCATCTTGCACTGACCGTCGATGGATGGGCGGATGCTATCACCGTGCGCGACTATGCCCGGCACCTGCTGCACGAGCGGTTCGGGATCGAACACTGCACGTTAGAGATCGAACCGGACGGAAGCTGTCCGCGCCCGGCCCTGTTCGGCTACGGGGTGTAGTGATTACCAGGCGTCCGGGCCCTTGTCCGCGAAATGGTGGGCGAGGAAGTCGATGAAGGCGCGCACCTTGGGCTGGGTGAACCGGCCCGGCGGGTAGACGGCGTAGATGCCCTGGGTTTCGACCGGCAGATCGGGGATCGCCTCTTCGACCAGTCCCTGCTCTAGCGCGTCGGCGTAGAGGAAGGACGGGAGGTAGGCGATGCCCAGCCCGCTGATGCATGCGTTGAGCAGGCTTTGTCCGTCATTGACGGTGAGCCACCCGGCCGTGCGAACCTGACGTTTCTCACCCGACGGGGCGGTCAGCTTCCAAACAGCGCCGTTGGCGTTGTTGGAGTAGTGCAGCAGCTTGTGTTCGTTCAGATCGTCGATGCGCTCGGGCCGACCGTGCTTTGCGAAATAGGCGGGAGCGGCGATCATCCGGCGGGTCGTCTCTGTCAGCTTGCGGGCGCGCAGGGTGCTGTCTTCCAGCTCCCCGATGCGGATGGCCATGTCGAACCCTTCAGAGATCAGCTCCACGTAGCGGTTGTTCAGCACCATGTTGACTGTGACATCGGGGAAATCGTGCAGGAACTCACCGAGGATCGGTGACAGGTGGTTCACGCCGAAATCAGTGGCAACGCTGAGGCGCAGAACGCCGGAGGGCGCCGATTGCATAGACGAGACGAGCGCATCCGCCTCACCCGCGTCGTTGAGCACCTGCCGCGCCCGGTCGTAATAGGCCAGGCCGATTTCCGTCGGGCTGACGCGGCGGGTGGTGCGGTTCAGAAGGCGTGCTCCAAGGCGCGCTTCAAGCGAGGAGACGTGCTTGGATACTGCGGACTTGGAGATACCCATCTTACGGGCTGCGTCGGTAAAGCCACCTTGGTCCACCACGGTCGCGAATGCTTCCATCTCCGTAAGCCGATCCATGCCGAAATCCTCGAACAGTCAAAATACTGCCCGTGGGTATGGCCGTGAAACAAGGCACCAAGACGGCAAGAGCCGCGCAAAGCGGGGGCGTTTGCGCGGCTCTTCTATGGGGCGGGGCTTGCCGTCAGAGCGTGGCCGCCAGTCGCACCGCCTGGTTGATGGCACGCTTCGCGTCCAGCTCGGCCGCCACATCGGCGCCGCCGATCACATGGGTTTCCACGCCCGAGCCTTCCAGCTCATCCGCAAGGCTGCGCTCGCTCAGCTGTCCGGCGCAAAGCACGATCGTTTCGGCGGGAATCACGCGCGGATTCTCACGCGCTTCGCCAAAGCTGACATGGAGTCCGTCATCGTCGATGCGTTCGTAATTCACGCCGCCGATCATCTCGACGGATTTCATCTGAAGCCCGGCGCGGTGGATCCAGCCGGTTGTTTTGCCCAGCCGTTTGCCCAGCTTCTCGCTCTTGCGCTGAAGCAGGGTCACCTGGCGCACGGGCGCCGCCGGTTTCGGGCCTTCGGGCGCCAGACCGCCGGGTGCGTCTTCTGGGTCGGTCACGCCCCATTCCTCAAGCCATTCGGCCAGATTCTCCGTGGGGCTGTCTTCGGTGACCAGGTATTCGGCCACGTCGAACCCGATCCCGCCCGCGCCGATCACGGCGACGGTCTTGCCAGCTTCGACCTTGCCCTGGAGCAGGTCGGTATAGGACACCACTCCGGCCCGGTCCTGACCGGGGATCTGCGGATCGCGCGGGGTGACCCCGGTGGCGACGATCACGGCGTCATAGTCCTTGAGCACATCGGCACTGGCGTTCTGGCCCAGTTTCTGGGTGATCGGCAGGTCTTCGAGGCGGGTGCGCAGCCAGTCCACCAGACCAAAGAATTCTTCCTTGCCGGGAACCTGCTTGGCCATGTTGAGCTGCCCGCCGACCTGTCCGGCGCGATCCCACAAGGTGACGTCATGGCCGCGCTCGGCCAGAGTGATGGCCGCCATGGCGCCCGCCGGACCGGCACCGACCACGGCAATGCGCTTTGCGGATTCGGTGGGCGTGATGGTGATCTCGGTTTCGTGGCAGGCGCGCGGGTTCACCAGACAGGAGGTCAGCTTGCCGCCAAAGGTGTGGTCCAGACAGGCCTGGTTGCAGGCGATGCAAGGCGCGATGTCTTCGGCCCGCCCGGCGGCGGCCTTGTTCACGAAATCGGCATCCGCCAGGAACGGACGCGCCATGGAGACCATATCGGCCGCGCCGCGCTCCAGGATCTCTTCGGCGACGCCGGGGGTGTTGATCCGGTTCGACGTGATGACCGGGACGCTCACTTCGCCCATCAGCTTTTGCGTGACCCATGCAAAGGCCGCACGGGGGACAGAGGTGGCGATGGTCGGGATGCGCGCTTCGTGCCAGCCAATGCCGGTGTTGATGATCGACGCACCGGCCTCTTCGATCTTCTTGGCGAGCATCACGACTTCGTCCCAGGGCTGCCCGTCGGGCACCAGGTCGATCATCGACAGCCGGTAGATGATGATGAAATCATCGCCCACGGCCTCGCGGACTCGGCGCACGACCTCCAAGGGCAGGCGCTGCCGGTTCTCGGCGGAGCCGCCCCAGCGGTCTTCGCGCTTGTTGGTGTGCTTGCACAGGAACTGGTTGAGGAAGTAGCCCTCAGAGCCCATCACCTCGACGCCATCATAGCCCGCTTCCTTGGCGCGGGCGGCGGCGGTGGCAATATCCGCGATCTGCTTTTCGATGCCGTCTTCGTCCAGCTCATTGGGCGGGAAGGGCGAGATCGGGGATTTGATCGGGCTCGCCGAGACGCATTTGGGCCCATAGGCGTAGCGGCCCGCATGGAGGATCTGCATGGCGATCAGCCCGCCCGCCTCGTGGACGGCATCGGTGACGATGCGGTGATTGGAGATGTCTTCGGGGGTGAACAGCCCGGCCGCGCCGGGGAACACGCCGCCTTCCAGGTTGGGTGCCATCCCCCCGGTGACGATCAACCCGGCGCCGCCCCGGGCCCGTTCGGCGTAAAATGCGGCGACGCGCGGCCAGTCCTTGGTTTCCTCAAGGCCGGTGTGCATCGAGCCCATGAGCGTGCGGTTGCGCAAGGTCACGTGGCCCAGATCAAGCGGGGCAAGAAGGTGCGGGTAATCTGTCATGGCGTCTCCTCCGAAATATCGCGCCACTTTGCCGTGCACGCGCCCGCGCGCCAAGCGCGGCGTGGCGTCAACCGCCCCGCCCGAAGCGCCGTGACAGGGCGGTTCTTAGCCTTCGGTGGCGCGGGCGGTGCGGCGGAAGGCCCGTTTGAGCATGTCCAGCTCCGCGCGCAGCAGAGCAACCTCTGCCCGCAGGTCGTCGCGCAGCACGTCGCCCGCGATCAGGGCGAAGCTTGCCAGAATGTCCCCCGCATCGGAGACCACTGAAAACGCCTGCACCCCGTCGCTGACGGCTTCCGGCGGCACGGTGACCCGCACGAGCCATGTACCGTCTTGCTGCTGAGCAAAGTTCGGAGAGCCGAGTGACCGGTTGCCCAGCATCACATGCATCAGAGGCGGTGTTGCGTCGTGCGGTAGGCCAGAGAGCTGACCTTCCCAGATCCCCTCTCTAAGGCGGATCGGGGTCAGGACAGGAAGCGTTGCAGAACTCATGGTGTGGGCTCCTTACATCTCGGCGCGCGGGCAGCGGCTGAAGGTCATGTCGCGCACGGTGATCTGGTTCATCTCGGGATTGTCGAAGATCAGATCGAGCCAAAGCCTCTCAGACCGTTTCTCGCTGAATTCGGTGTAGCCTAGATCGAACTCGACCGTGGAATCACCGGAGCCTTGCGGAAGCTCGCGCACGATCTGCTCGCAATTGGGGCCGTGCTGGACGTTGAGCCTGGCGAAGATCTCGATCGGGCTTTCGGTCTGAACCAGGGTGTCAAAGCGGATCAGGTGCCGTTTCTTGAGCCCCTCTGCGGCCTCTTTCGGCAGGTCAAGGACGATCGATAGAAAGCTGCCCTCGAACTTGAACACCTCAAGCCGCAGACCGAATGGGGCAAGATCTTCCTCGCGCCGGTTGCGCACTTGGCGGAGGGTCAGCTCCCGCAACGGGCAGTCATGGAACAGCGTCAGCTCCTCGCCAAGCTTGGTGCGCGTCTGAACGCCAGATATGCCGGGCTTGGGCAGTGGCCCCCGATTGATTTCTGGACGCCAGGACCAGTCCGCATCATCGGGGCGGAAGAACGCATCCGACCCGATCCGAGGCAGCGCCAGGCGGTTTTCCGACACATGGATATGATCGTCCAAGGCGGCCCTGAGCTGCCGCGCCGCCTCAAGTTGCGGGCGCAGTTGGGCGAGCGGGGTGGATTCAGCGGTATTCGCCTGACGACGCCACCGGCGCAGGGCGCGTGCATCGCGGATCCGGTCGAGGGGGCTGTGCGTCTTGGCCAAGGGGGGCTCCGTCAACGGTTCGGGCTGGTGTCCTGAATGCCAAATTGGCGCGCGGTTGGAAACAGTTATCCCGGATTTGCCGAAAGCGTCGCAGCTGTCAGCTCATCGAGAAGCGCGTCGCTCCGCGATTTGGAGAGCCCATCCGCGATCAGCCCGCGCACCGACAGCGTCACGAGCCGCCCATCGATGTCGAAAAAGGCCCGGTGCGTGGCGCCCTGGCCCAGCGGGTCCGACATGTCCGTGAACCACACCGTGACCACCCCGGGCGCCGAACTGGCATCGACATTGCGCACGCGCGATGCATCGCCGGAGCGCGCTAGGATCGACCGGCCTGATGGCTCCGTGAGCAAACGGGCAAGGTCGGTCTCTGACCCCGAAACAGCGGCGCTGCCGGGGCGGCCGACCTGCACGGTCAGGATCGCGTCATCGCTGCGCCCCGCCCGTTTCATCAGTCGGTCGCACGGCACGATCAGCGCAAAGCCCTGGGACCGGTTGCTGGAGGCGGTGTCGACGCAATAGCCCTCTGGCGCCGCGACAGTCACGCGGCCCCCGCGCAGGCCGATCTCGCGGACTTCGCGCGTCGGCGTGTCGCCGGGACCGGGCAGAGAAATCTGGCAGCCCGAAAGGGCCACCAGCCCGGCAAGCGCGATGGCCAGCCTCATTTACAGATCCATGTAGATATGGGTTTCCGCCTTTGCGCCCGGATGGGTCACCGCGCCCAGACGGGTGGAGCCCACGAGCTGCGCGTATTTCCACAGCGCGCCCGAGGCGTAATCCGTTTTGCGCGGGCCTTCCCAGGCTTCCTTGCGGCTGGCGAGCTCTTCGTCGGTCAGATCGACGCTGATTTCGCCGGTTACGGCGTCAATCGTGATCACATCGCCATTGCGCAGAAGCGCGATCGGGCCGCCATGGGCGGCTTCCGGGCCGACATGCCCCACGCAAAAGCCCCGCGTCGCGCCAGAGAAGCGGCCATCGGTGATCAGGGCCACCTTCTTGCCCATGCCTTGACCGGACAGGGCCGCGGTGGTCGCCAGCATCTCGCGCATGCCGGGGCCGCCCGAGGGGCCCTCGTTGCGGATCACGATGACTTCGCCTTCCTCGTATTCGCGCTTCTTGACGGCTTCGAAGGCTTCTTCCTCGCATTCGAACACGCGGGCCGGGCCTTTGAAGGACTGTTCCTGCGTGGCCATGCCCGCAACCTTCACGATGGCGCCTTCCGGGGCCAGGTTGCCCTTCAGGCCGACAACACCGCCGGTCTTGGTGATCGGCGCATCGACGGGGTGGATGACGCGGCCATCGGCTTCGCCTTCGATCTTGTCGAGCGCCTCGCCCAGGGTCTCGCCGCTGGCGGTCATGCAATCTTCGTGCAACAGGCCCGCTTTGCGCAGCTCTTTCATCACGACCGGCACGCCGCCTGCTTCATAAAGATCCTTGGCCACGTATTCGCCGCCCGGACGCAGGTTCACGAAATAGGGCGTGTCGCGGAAGATGTCGCACACGTCGAACAGGTCGAAATCAATCCCGGCTTCGTGGGCGATGGCGGGCAGGTGCAGCCCGGCATTGGTCGACCCGCCGGTGCAGGCCACGACGCGCGCGGCGTTTTCCAGCGACTTTCGGGTCACGATGTCCCGCGCGCGGATGTTCTTTTCGATCAGGTTCATGACCGCGCTGCCCGAGGCTTCGCCATACTGGTCGCGGCTCTCATACGGGGCGGGGGCGCCCGACGAGTTCAGCAGCGCCAGGCCAATGGCCTCTGACACGCAGGCCATGGTGTTGGCGGTGTATTGCCCACCGCAGGAGCCGGACGAGGGACAGGCCACCTTTTCAAGGATCGCCAGCTCTGCGTCGGACATATTGCCCGCCTGGTGCTGGCCCACGGCTTCGAACACGTCCTGCACCACGACATCCTTGCCGTTGAGCCGACCCGGCAGGATCGACCCGCCATAGATGAAGACGGACGGCACATTCAGCCGGACCATTGCCATCATCATCCCCGGCAGCGATTTGTCGCACCCAGCGAGCCCGACAAGGGCGTCATAGCAGTGGCCGCGCATGGTCAGTTCCACCGTGTCGGCAATCGCCTCACGCGAGGCGAGCGAGGAGCGCATGCCCTCATGGCCCATCGCAATGCCGTCGGTGACGGTGATGGTGGTGAATTCGCGCGGCGTGCCCCGGGCGGCCTTCACGCCGTGTTTGACGGCCTGGGCCTGACGGTTCAGCGCGATGTTGCAAGGGGCCGCTTCGTTCCAGCAGGTCGCCACACCGACAAAAGGCTGGTGAATCTCTTCTTCACTGATTCCCATCGCGTAGAAATAGGACCGGTGCGGGGCCCGTGCGGGTCCTTCGGTAACGTGGCGGCTTGGCAGCTTGGACTTGTCGGTCATGGCTCTTCCCTTTCAGATCGCGAAATCTGTAGGCGAGCGCCGCCCGCCCGGCAAGGTCGCCGTTGACGCGATCTTAACCCGCCGCGCGCTAGAAGCGGGGTGCAACGGGTCGAAAGGACACGCCATGGGTGACATCTCATCTGCCGATCTCCTCCGGCTTCTGGCCGAAGACGAAGTGCTGCGCGACTACCTGGGTGACCGGCTTGATCTGCCGCCTGCGCCGCTCAATCCCGTATCGCTCACTCCGGCAATTGACGATTTCCGGTATGGCCCCCAGGTGCTGATGCTGTGGTCGGGGGCTGGGGTCATGGTGCATCTGTGCGTCGGAGTTCCGGGGCAGCTTGCGCCCGGTGACGGGCTGATGGCGCAGCGGCGGGCGGCATTCCTGCGGGAGCTGTGTCTGCCCGTGGTCCATGGGGAGGCGCGCGTTGCGCTGCTCACCCCGGCGGCATCTCTTGCAGAATCGTGGCAAACGGCGCGCGAATTCCCCTATCTCGTGGAAGCCGAAGATCTGGGTCTCCATCTGCGAGCCGCTGCCGCAGCGTAACGTCCGCGCGCGCACTTCGTTGTAATCGGGGGGCAGCAAGCGTATCTCGGGGCCAGATGACAGGCATGAGGCCCCGATGAACTGGATTTCGAACTACGTCCGGCCGCGGATCAACTCGATCTTCTCGCGGAGAGAGGTTCCCGATAACCTTTGGACGAAATGCGACGGCTGTGGGACGATGCTGTTCCACCGCGAACTGAGCGGAAACATGAATGTCTGCACATCCTGCGGACATCACATGTGGATCAGCCCGCGCGACCGTTTTGCCCGGTTGTTCGACGGGGGCGTATTCACCGAAGTGAGCGTGCCCAAGCCGATTGCGGATCCGCTGCATTTTCGGGATCAGAAGAAGTACCCTGACCGGATGAAATCCGCGCAAAAGTCCACGGGCGAGCGGGAAGCCATGCTAGTCGCGGAAGGCGAAATGGGCCGCACGCCGATTGTCGCGGCGGCACAGGATTTCAGCTTCATGGCTGGCTCCATGGGCATGTATGTGGGCAACGCGATCATCGCCGCCGCCGAACGCGCGGTGGCGCTGGGGCGCCCGCTGATCCTCTTTTCCGCCGCCGGTGGCGCGCGGATGCAGGAGGGCATCCTGTCCCTGATGCAGATGCCGCGCACCACGGTCGCGGTGCAGATGCTCAAGGAAGCCGGGCTGCCCTACATTGTTGTGCTGACCCACCCGACGACCGGAGGGGTCACCGCCTCTTACGCGATGCTGGGCGATGTCCAGATTGCAGAGCCGGGCGCGCTGATCTGCTTCGCCGGGCCGCGGGTGATCGAACAGACCATCCGCGAAAAACTGCCCGAAGGGTTCCAGAGAGCCGAATATCTGCTGGACCACGGCATGCTGGACCGCGTGACAGCGCGCACCGAACTGCGGGCGGAGCTGATCGTGATCACCCGGATGCTGATGGGGCTGACCCCGCCGATCGCCGGAGACTTGCCCGCGCCCGATCTGCCTGCGCCCGCCGCAGACAAGAGCGCAAAGGAATGACGGCAGGGTCTGACGTCATCCTCCAGCGGATGATGGCGCTCCACCCTAAGGTCATTGACCTGACGCTGGACCGGGTGCACCGGCTCTTGGCAGCGCTTGATCATCCCGAGCGGCGTTTGCCGCCGGTGATCCATATCGCGGGCACCAATGGCAAGGGGTCGACCCAGGCCATGATTCGCGCCGGTTTGGAGGCCGCGGGGCACAAGGTTCACGCCTACACCTCTCCGCATCTGGCGCGGTTCCACGAACGGATCCGGCTGGCCGGAGAGCTGATCTCCGAAGACGCCCTGACCGCCTATCTCGACCGCTGCTATGCGGCGAATGATGGCGCGCCGATCACCTATTTCGAGATCACGACCGTCGCCGCCCTGCTTGCCATGGCCGAGACGGAGGCAGATTTCACCCTGCTCGAAGTCGGGCTGGGCGGACGGCTGGACGCAACGAATGTGATCGACGATCCGCGCCTGACGATCATCACGCCGGTCGATCTGGATCACCAAAGCTTCCTTGGCGACACGCTTGAGGAGATCGCCGGCGAGAAGGCCGGGATTCTCAAGCGGGGCTGCCCCTGCGTCGTGGCGCGCCAGCACGAGGCGGCTCTTGATGTCATCGAGGCGCGCGCCGCGCGGCTTGGTGCGCCGATCCTCGCCCATGGTCAGCACTGGCATGTGACCCGCGAGGGGGATCGGCTGGTCTATCAGGACGAAACCGGGCTTCTGGATCTGCCGCTGCCCGCGCTGCCCGGACCGCATCAGATCGAAAACGCTGGTACCGCGCTTGCTGCCCTGCGCGCTCTTGGCCTTGGTGAGGCTGCCTGCGAAGCTGCCGTGACCCAGGCCGAATGGCCCGCCCGGATGCAGCGTCTGCGCGAAGGCGCGGTCGCGGCCCGGCTGCCGCAGGCCGAGATGTGGCTCGATGGAGGGCACAACCCCGCCGCCGGAGAGGCGATTGCCGCCACCCTGCGGGACCTGCCCGAGCGGGAAACCTGGCTGATCTGCGGGATGCTCAACACCAAGGATGTGACCGGCTACCTGCGACCGTTGGCCGCCACCGCGCGGGGGCTGATCGGGCTCTCCATCCCCGGAGAGACGAACACCCTGAGCGCGGACGAAACGGCCGCTGCTGCGCAACAGGTTGGTCTTCCTGCACAAACGGCGCCTGATCTGGCAGCCGCTCTGGAGATGGTGCCGCCGAACGCGCGGGTTTTGATCTGCGGATCGCTCTATCTGGCCGGGCATGCGCTGCGCGAAAACACGGGCTGATTCGCTTTTGCGAATCAGTTTTTGTTGACTGCGAATCACTCCGCGCGTTAGGTCTTGGATAACCATGCACACTGTCGGGCAGTGACAGAATTGGCAGGGCGAGAGGGCGACCTACGGGTCGTCCTTTTGTGTCAGGGACATACCGTGCCACAAAATGTCGCGGTTTTCCATAATCCGGAATTGACCCCACGAATCACCATGCCCTACATCTAGGGCGGGAAATACACGCGCCTACGCCTGCCAGCGTCGGGATCAAAACTAAGAGGCGTGTGACTGGGGGACGAATATATGTTGCGTTTTGTTGCGGCAGCCCTGACGGGCGCCATTCTGTCATCTGCGGCCATGGCCGAGGTGAAGATCACACCGGATATGGCCGAGGCCAGCTTCAGCCTGAACGGTCAGGCGCTGACCATTGCCCGGAACCAGGACCCGGAGGCACGGCTGGATGACACCTACGCGAAGACCTCGCGCGATTGTCCTCCGTTCTGCATCCATCCGATGAGTGCCGCCGACGGGGTCGAGACCATCGGGGAGCTGGAAGTCATCGACTTCCTCAAGACCCGCGTTGCTGCGGGTGAGGGACTGCTGATCGACACTCGCGTGCCGGATTGGTTCAATCGCGGCACCATCCCCGGCGCGGTCAACGTGCCGTTCACCACGCTGGAATCGTCGAACCCCTACCGGGATGACATCCTCAAGGCGCTTGGCGCTGTGGAACGGGGCGGGAACCTGGATTTCACGGATGCGCTCGATCTGGCGATGTTCTGCAACGGGGCGTGGTGCGACCAGACCCCGCGCGCGATTCATGACCTGATCGCAGCGGGCTATCCCGCTGATCGCATTCACTACTATCGCGGCGGGATGCAGATGTGGCTCGTCCTGGGCCTGACGGTCCAGACCCCCTGAAACCAGGGCACGGCCCCAAACCGGAGAACACCATGATCCGTTCCGTTACTGCCCTTTTCGTCTTCGCCCTGCTGCTGTGCGGCTGGATCGTATTGCGCGCGTCCAACCCGTCCGAGCCAGAGCAGCCCGCTCAGGTGACCCGTGCCCCGGTGGCCGAGCCGATCCTGGCCGATATCCGCGAAACTGGCGCAAGCGCCGCCATGGTGAACGCCGCGTCCGTAGCACCGCAGGACAGTGCGGCGGTGGAGCGTGCGGTGGCGGCGGCTCTGGCTCCGGCCTCCTCTGCGGAGCGCGGCGCGACCGATGCGGTGTTGGCCGGTCTGAGCGGGATCAAGCCCACGGCAGAGGCGCCCATCGTGTTGGCGCAGGCGTCGTCCGACGCGGATGTGCAGAACGTGCTTCAGGGGATCCTTGCGGCGCGCGGGCTTGCGGGGGGCGATACGCCATCCGATGCGCCCGTGGATCTGGGCAGCGTGGTCCAGCAGGCGCTCGCTCAGGGCCAATCGGATGCCTATGTTGAAGCACTGCTTCAGGAGGCGGCCAGCAAGGGTGTGATCGACGTCCATCACAGCTTGCACACCGCTGATGGCCAAGTGGATACCCGTGTGCTGCTGCAACAGCTGGTCAAGCAATCCGGGGGCGGTGACAGCGCCGATGCGCCTCATCCCACGACCGCTGCGCCGATTGCTATCGCAGGGCCGGGGGTGGAGACCCGCCTCGTCCAGCGGGCCGGGGAGACCGAGACCTACCACTTCTACACCGTGCAGCTCGGTGACAGCCTCGGTGGGATCGCGCACCGGTTCTACGGAGATGCCGCGCTCTTTGGCCGGATCTTCGAGGCTAACCGGCAGCTTCTTTCCAGCCCGAACCAGATCCGCCGGGGGCAGCGTCTGGTCATTCCGAAACTGGAGGGCTGAGGCTCACACGCCCCAGTCTTCGCCCTGCATCTCGCGCAGGCGGCTGGCGGTGCGCTCAAATTCGAACGCACCTTCGCCTTCCAGGTAGAGCCGTTCGGGTTCATCCGCGGCAGAGCAGATCAGCTTCACCTTCGCCTCGTAGAGCGCGTCGACCAGGGTGACGAAGCGCTTTGCCTCGTTGAAGTTGGAACGGGACAGGGCCGGGATGTCCTCCAGCACCAGCACGCGGGCGGCATCAGCAAGGGCCAGGTAGTCCGCCGGGCCGAGCATCTTGCCGCACAGGTCGTGAAACCGCGCGCGGGCGCAGCCGCCGTGGAAGGCGGGGATGTGGACCTTGCGGCCCTTCACGATCAGCTCCATCGGTTCGGCGTGGCCGCCGGTCAGGCCCTGCCAGATCGTCTCGATGGCCGCGCGCGCTTTGGCGTCGGCGGGGGCGAAATAGCTGGGCGATCCGGCCAGAACCGTCTGGCGGTAGTCGGTTTCGCTCTCCAGATGGTGAACGACAAGGTTTTCCTTGATCGCCTCGATGAAGGGCAAAAACAGCGGGCGGTTCAGCCCGTCCTTGTAGAGATCGTCCGGCGGGCGGTTCGAGGTGGTGATGACCACCACGCCCCGATCGAACATCCCGGCGAACAGGCGCCCAACGATCATCGCATCGGCCACGTCCGTGATCTGCATCTCATCGAAGGCCAGCAGTTTCAGATCGCGCGCCAGCTCCTCCGCGACGGGGCGGATCGCGTCATCCACCCCGGTCTTGCGGGCTGCGTCCATGCGGTCATGGACCCATTGCATGAAAGCGTGGAAGTGCATCCGACGTTTGGGCACGTCGATTTCAGCGGTGGCCAGGTCCATCAGCATGGATTTGCCGCGCCCGACCCCGCCCCACAGATAGAGCCCCCTGGGCACTGGCGCGGGTTTGGCGCGGCGGAACAGCCCGCCCGGTTCGGGCGGCGCCATCAGCCCGTCGCGCACACGCTGCAATTCGCTCAGCGCGCGGATCTGGGCCGGGTCTTCGGTCAGCCCGCCAGAGGCGACGCGGGCGCGGTAGGCATCAAGGATCGTCATGCGCCAGAGGTAGGACGCGTGGGCGCGATTGTCACGTCTGCCATCACGGATGGAAATGTTTCATTCATGATTAAGCGATTGACCCGATCGCGGTGTCCCGCGTTGATATCCGGATGGAACAGCGCAGTCCCCTTTTCTCGCCCGTCCTGATCGCGGGCTGTATCATCCTGATGGCCGGTTTCGCGATCCGGGCGTCTTTTGGAGTATTCCAGATCCCGATTGCCGAAGAGTTCGGTTGGGGCCGGGCGGATTTCTCTCTCGCCATTGCGATTCAGAACCTCGCTTGGGGGATCGGCCAGCCAATCTTTGGGGCCTTTGCCGAAAAGCTGGGGGATCGCCGGGCCATCGTGCTGGGCGCGGTGACCTATGCGGCGGGGCTGCTTTTGTCGGCCGGTGCCGTGACGCCTTTGGCGCATCAATTCTACGAAGTGCTGGTCGGCTTTGGCATCGCGGGCACGGGGTTTGGTGTGATCCTGGCCGTGGTCGGGCGCGCCGCATCGGATGAACACCGCTCCATGAGCCTTGCCATCGCCACCGCCGCCGGGTCCGCAGGGCAGGTGTTCGGCGCGCCTCTGGCCGAGGCGCTGCTGGGCGTCATGTCCTGGCAGATGGTGTTCGTCTGCTTTGCCGGGATGATCCTGCTGGTGCTGCTGACCCTGCCTATGATGCGCGTGCAGGCGCCCGTGTCCAAGGCAGAGCTGGAGGAGAGCATGGGCCAGATCCTGGGCCGGGCGTTCAAGGATCCCTCCTATACGCTCATCTTCCTTGGGTTCTTCTCCTGCGGCTATCAGCTGGCCTTTGTGACGGCGCATTTTCCGGCCTTTGTCACCGAAACCTGCGGGCCGATTGCGGCGGGGGGCATCCTGGCCTCGCTCGGGATCGGAAGCACGTCTGCGCTTGGCGCGGCGGCGATTTCGCTGATCGGGCTGGCCAATATCGGGGGCACGCTTCTGGCCGGGTGGCTGGGAAAACGGTTCCCCAAGAAATATCTGCTGGCGGGCATCTACGCGATGCGCACGGTGATCGCGGCCTGGTTTATCCTGACGCCGATGACTCCGCTGACGGTGATCGTCTTTTCCCTGACCATGGGCGCGCTGTGGCTGGCGACGGTGCCGCTGACCTCCGGGTTGGTCGCGCATCTCTACGGGCTGCGCTACATGGGGACGCTCTATGGCATCGTCTTCTTTTCGCACCAGTTGGGCAGCTTCCTGGGCGTGTGGCTTGGCGGGCGGATGTACGACATCACCGGCAGCTATGATGCCGTGTGGTGGGTCGGCGTCGGTGTGGGCGCGTTTTCGGCGCTTGTTCACCTTCCCATCCGCGAGAGCCGGGCGCCGGTCGCGGCCTGACCTGTGATGGCGCCGCGCCCGCGGAGCCGGGGCGTCCACCCACCACGGGGCGGACGCCTTTGGGATCAGGTGCGGATTTCAGCCCGCAGGGCCTTCATCTGGGCCGCCAGCAGCTTCAGCGCGCTTTCGTCGGTGAGCTGGCCATCCTCACCAAAGGCTCTACCAGCACCTGCGACCATCACTTCGGGGCCCGCAAGAACCCGCGCGCGGAAGGGGACCAGCATCAGCCGCAGCGCGAACTGCGTGCGCTCGCCGCCCGCGCGCCCGGCAGCCGAGGACATGATTGCCACCGGCTTGTCCTGCCACGGGCTCCCTTCGGTGCGGCTCACCCAATCGAGCGCGTTTTTGAGCACGCCGGAGGGCGCCTTGTTGTATTCGGGGGTCGAGATCACGATCGCATCGGCCCGGGCGATCTGATCGGCCAGGGTCTGGACCTCCGCCGGGATACCGTCGGCTTCCAGGTCTCCGTCATAAAGCGGCAGACGCAGATCGGCCTCGATGAACTCATCGGGGGCGAACAGGCGTGCGGCCTCGCGGATCAGCATGGAATTGGTGGACGCGGCGCGCAGCGCGCCAGAGATGCCAAGCAGTTGGGTCATTGGGGGCTCCTTCCGGTTTCTCCTCACCTAGGGTTGCCAACTGGGCAATGCCACCCCTTGCGGCAGAGACGGTGGCGGGCCAAGCTGCCAAGGCAGATTAGGGAGGCAGACATGCGGCACGGCGGCAAAATATTGGCGGATCACCTGAAGGCCTACGGGGTGGAGACGGTGTTCTCTGTTCCGGGCGAAAGCTTCCTCGCCGCTTTGGATGGGCTGCATGATAGCGGGATCCGCAACATCGTCTGCCGTCAGGAAGGCGGCGCCGCGATGATGGCCGAGGCGGCGGGCAAGCTGACCGGTAAGCCGGGGATCGCCTTCGTGACCCGCGGTCCGGGGGCCACCAACGCCAGCCCGGGCCTGCATATCGCCATGCAGGACAGCACGCCGATGATCCTCTTCGTCGGGCAGATTGATCGCGGTCACCGCGACCGTGAGGCCTTTCAGGAAGTCGATTACCGTGCGTTCTTTGGGCCGCTTGTGAAATGGGTGACCGAAGTCGATCAGACCGAACGCCTGCCCGAATACCTCTCGCGCGCGTTCAGCGTCGCGATGTCGGGGCGTCCGGGTCCGGTCGTGCTGGCTCTGCCCGAAGACATGCTGTCCGCGCAGGCCGATGTGCCTGACCTGATCGCCCCGATGGAGCGTGTGACCCCCGATCTGAACGGCTCGGCAGAGCGGATCGCAGAGGCCCTTTCCGGCGCCGAGAACCCGCTGTTGATCGTCGGCGGATCGCAATGGTCGCCCGAGGCCGCGCGCGATCTGGAAGCGTTTGCGAGCGCGTGGCAGCTTCCTGTTGCGGCATCGTTCCGCCGTCAGGACCGGGTGGACAACCGCCATCCCTGCTATGTCGGCGATCTGAACGTGGTCTCCAGCCCGGCCTTGGCTGAGAGGGTCCGCCAGGCCGATCTGCTGATCGCTCTGGGCACCCGGCTGGGCGATATTTCGACGGGCGGCTATACGATGCTGGATCCCGCGCGTCCGCCGAAGCTGATCCATATCCATCCCGATGCCGATGAGCTGGGCCGCGTCTGGCGCCCGGCTATGGCCGTGCAGGCCCGGCCCGATGACATGATCGCGGCGCTTGCCAAGCTTCCCGCGCGCGCCGGATGGCCCGCTCAGGTTCAGGCCGGGCATGCGGCCTACGAGGCGTGGCGCCAGCCGCAGCAGAGCCCCGGCGCTGTCACGATGGAGCGGGTGTTGTCCCATCTCGACGCCGCACTTCCCGAGGACGCAATCGTCACCAACGGAGCGGGCAACTACGCGGGCTGGGTGCACCGCATGTATCGTTGGAAACAGCACGGCACGCAGCTGGCGCCCACGTCGGGGTCGATGGGCTATGGCCTGCCTGCGGCCATCGCTGCGTCGGTGCTGCGACCCGATCAGGATGTGATCTGCATGGCGGGGGATGGCTGCCTTCAGATGAGCATCAATGAGCTGTCTACCGCGATCCAGCACGGGGCCAAGCCGATCGTGATCGTGGTCAACAATGGCCGCTACGGCACGATCCGCATGCATCAGGAACGCAGCTATCCCGGCCGTGTGTCGGGCACGATGCTGGCGAACCCGGACTTTGCCGCTCTGGCCACTGCCTATGGCGGCGTCGGCTTCCTGGTCGAGAACGACGACGACTTCCCTGCCGCCCTGGCCGAGGCCCGCGCCTCTGGCAAGATGGCTTTGATCGAGCTTCGGGTGGACGAGGACGCGCTTGCGCCGGGGCTGACACTTAGCGGGTTGGCCGGATGATCCTCCGGTCAGCCCGCCCGGAGGAGGCCGGAGCGCTCAGCGATCTGGTGCTGAGATCCAAAGCTCCCTCCGGCTCGATTCCGGGGCGGATGCTCCCGCGTATGGAAATCGTGCTGTGGTGAAGGGGCGCTTCAGGTGGTGGTTTGCGCCGCTCGGCATTGCGCTGTTCTTTGGCCTGATGTTCGGGCTCGGTGCCGCGATCCCCGGAGTGCCCAAGGCGCCGGTCACGCGGGCGCTGTTTCTGGGCCTGCCGTCTTTCGTTTTTGCGGCGATTGCTCTTGGCCTGCCGCGGGCGATCATCGGGCCACTGACCTCGGATGAGGTCGGGCTGCGCCCCGGGCGCCGGGTGCCGTTGGTCGTCATTTCGGGCGCCTGCGCGATCATTGCCGGGGTCGCCCTGTGGGAGGCGCTTTCGCCCACGGCGCGGGCAGCTTCGGAAACGGTGGCGCATTCTTTGGGCGTGGGGCGAAGCCAAGTGGCGGATGCGTTGACCTTGCTGGCGATCGGCACGCTCGCCCCGATCGGGGAAGAGCTGTTCTTTCGCGGGTTGATCTATCGCGCTTTGCGCGACGGGCTCGCCCGGTGGGTGTCGCTGAAGGTGACCGTTCCGGTGGGGGTGATCTTGTCGGCGCTTGTCTTCGGGATCAGCCACCAGTCCGAAGGGCAGATCGCGCAGCTCTGGGCGCTGGTGGTGACGGGGGCGGTGCTGGCCGTAGCCTATGAGCTGTCCGGCAGCCTGATGGCGCCGGTCCTGATCCACGCGATCAACAACAGCTTCGCGGCGGTGCAGGCGTTTGGGATGGCCGGGGCGGATGAGGCCCGGCTCCTGATCGCGGTGCTGGGACCAATGCTGCCGGTGCTGGCTTTCCTGATCATGCGCGGGCTGCGCCGGGCATGGAAAACGGGCGACTCCTTAAGGAGCCGCCCGTCTTGACGCGTTAAGATTCGTTACTCAGCCGGAACCGCGCTTGCTTGCGCGCTCTTGCGGAAGTGGCGGCGGTTCAGGTGCAGCACCAGGAGGATGGTGCCGACCTGAAGCGCCAGGGCCAGAGCCGTCAGGCCCCAGTAGACCATGCCGAATTTGGCGATCATGCCCGCGCCGACCAGGCCTTTGTTGATCCAGAAGTGGCTCATCACCGACAGGGCGACACCGGGGCAGACCAAGGCGTAGGAACCCGCGCTGTTCTTCTCGCCGGTGAGGAATTCGGCAGCGTAGCCCTGGTGGCGCAGCACGGCCAGACCGACACCGGCAAAGGCCAGCTGGATCGACAGGATCGGGGTTAGCATCATCAGCGCATCTGCGGTGGTGCCGTGAGCTTCGAACGTGGTGTGCAGGCCGTGGGTCTGACGCATCAGCATGATGCCCAGCACGGTCAGGATCGGGATCACGACCATCAGGGTCGGTGCGCTTTCCTTGGCGGTGCCGTAGTGCAGCATGGAGTTGAACGCGGTGATCGCTGCGATCACGGCATAGAGCGCGGCAATGGTCCCGAAGATCGTGGACAGCGTCAGGCCAAGCCCGACCGTTAGCGGAGTGCCAGACATGGCGGCGGGGGCGGACAGGCCAACCGCAACCATCGACAGCGCAAAGGCCGGCAGGAGCTGGGCGAAGCTGTTATGCGCGGTCACATCGAACACGCCGCCATCGGCCAGCACATGGCCCAGGAAGTGTCCGATACGGCGCAGGGCGAAATAGCCGATCACGAGAAACGCGACGAGCGCCATCGGGAACAGGTATTCGACCACGCTCCACAGGTTCGGCACGAACACGAGGCCCAGAATGAAGCCGACATTGACGGTCATCGCAGTGGCGAGCGGCGCGGCCAGAAGCTGCGTCTCCGCGTTGGTGCGGATCATCTGGGTGTATTTTTCGGTTTTCGCGAAGCGCGACAGCTGACCGAAGTTCCAGATCAGGCTGCGGATGTTCTGAAACGCGAACCAGGCGATCCCCGCCATGGCGATCACGGTGGCGACCTTCAGCGGCAGACTGCCGGTGTTCAGGACGGCCATGAGGTCTTCGAAGATGGGTACGGGGCGGCCTTTATGCGGCACCCAGAACATCAGGTACATGAAGAAGGTGACGGCCAAGCCGCCATTGCCCAGCGAGGCCAGGAAGTAGAGGGGCGAATAGTTATCCGCCGGTCTTTGCTGTGGGGTGGACATGGATGGCTCCAAATACATTCCAAAATTGGTATGTGATGAGGTAGCGCTTCCAGAGACACATTTCAATAGGCAAATATGTTATGCGTCAGAGAGCCGCTTCTCCAGGAAGAGACTGGTCGCACTGTCCGTGTAGGCGCCGAAAGGACCGCACATTTCAAAGCCGTGGCGTGCATAAAGCCGCAGCGCGGAATTCAGGCTGTTGCCCGTTTCCAATCGGAGCCAGGGCAGCTGCAGCGCTCTGGCCTGGTCCTCCAACTGGCGCATCAGGGCGTCAGCGACGCCCATCCCTCGGGCCGATTCGGCCACGAACATGGACTTGATCTCTCCGTAGCCGTCGCGCACCGCGAGAGCCCCGGTGCCCACGATGCGTCCGGTCTTGCGGGCGGCAAAGAAGTGGATATCGGGGGCGCTCAGCTCGTCCGGGGTCAGGTAGTGGTTCTCGTTCGAAGGGAAATTCGCCTCCATCATCGCCTGACTCTCCCGTAGCAGGGCGGCGATCTCGGGGGCCTTTGGATTTCCGGGTTCGATAACGATCATAGGCACTTACATTGGCTGGAGCCCAAGCAGGAGACGGCAAGGCCGGTGTTGCGTCAAGCCCCGTTGGGGTTTGCGCAACCGCTGGGCGGGCCGCTTTCGCAATATCTTGTGGATAAGCGCGCCAAACACCGCCTATCTAGCGCAGTATCCGTTGACTCATGTCCGGCGGATCGCCCACCCTTGGCACAAGAGTCATAGGATTCGAGGCCCCATTGCGTTTCACTCGCCTACGCCTGAACGGTTTCAAAAGCTTCGTGGACCCCACCGATCTGGTGATCCACGAAGGCCTGACCGGTGTGGTCGGCCCAAATGGCTGCGGCAAATCCAACCTTCTGGAGGCGCTTCGCTGGGTGATGGGCGAAACCCGTGCCAAGGCCATGCGCGGCGGCGGGATGGAAGATGTGATCTTTGCCGGGACGTCCTCGCGCCCGGCGCGCAATCACGCTGAGGTCACGCTGATCCTCGACAATTCCGAACACCTGGCCCCGGCGATGTTTAATGAGCCGGAGAGCTTGGACATCGTGCGGCGGATCACCCGCGACGCCGGATCGGCCTACAAGGTGTCCGGCAAGGACGTGCGCGCTAAGGACGTTCAGATGCTGTTCGCGGATGCCTCGACCGGCGCGCAGTCGCCCGCTCTGGTGCGGCAGGGGCAGATCAGCGAGCTCATCAATGCCAAGCCCAAGGCCCGGCGCCGCATCCTTGAGGAAGCGGCGGGGATCTCGGGGCTCTATCAGCGGCGCCATGAGGCCGAGCTGAAGCTGAAAGGCGCGGAGCAGAACCTGCTGCGGGTGGACGATGTGATCGAACAGCTGGGCGGGCAGTTGTCCAGCCTTGCCCGGCAGGCCAAGCAGGCCGCGCGTTACCGCGAGATCGGGGGCCAGCTTCGGCAGGCCGAGGGCGGGTTGTTACTGCGCCGCTGGCAGGAGGCCGGAGAGGCTCTGGCTGCCGCCGAAGCGTTCCTGCGTGAGAAACTGACCGCCGCCGCCGGGGCGGAGCGCGAGGCCCGCGAGGCCGAAGCCGGGCGCGAGAGGGCGGAAGGTGCGCTTCCCGCGCTGCGCGAAGAAGAGGCGATCGCAAGCGCGCTGCTGCAGCGTCTGACCATCGAGCGTGACCAGCTTTCCGAGAAAGAGGATCAGGCGCGCGGGCGCATCCGCGGGCTGACCAAGCGGATTGAACAGATCGACCGCGACAGCGCCCGCGAAGAGGGGCTGAACGCCGACGCGGGAAGCTCAATCGCCACGCTGGAAGCGGAACAGGCGGAGCTTGGCGCCGCAGGAGAGGGCCATGAGGCCAAGCTCGCGCAGGCGCAGGACGCGGCCCATGAGGCGAGCGAGGTTCTGTCGGCGCGGGAAGGCGATTTGCAGGTGCTGACCGAAGATGTCGCCCGGCTTTCCGCCCGCCATCAATCCGCCAAGCGCCTGATCGACGACAGCCGTAAGCTTCAGGAGAAGAGCCAGCAGGCCGCCGAAACGGCGCGCGCCGCGCAGACTGCGGCGAAGGACGCGCAGGGGAAGGCGGAGGGCGATCATACCGCCGCCGCCCGCGAAGCCGAAGAAGCCGCGCAGACCGCAACCCGCGCCGAAGACGCGCTGACCCAGACCGAAGCCGCGCGTGCGCAGGCTCAGACCGCTGAAGGCGAGGCCCGCGCCAGCCTGTCGGAGGCCGAAGCCGCCGCCAAGGCACTGCGGGCCGAGGTCGCGGCGCTCACCCGTTTGCTGGAGCGGGACCGCTCGGGCGGGGCGCAGCTTCTCGATCAGATCCGCGTCGCGCCGGGCTTCGAGGCGGCGTTGGGCGCCGCTTTGGCGGATGATCTTAAAGCGCCTTTGGTGGAGGCGGACGGATCGGGCTGGGCCGCTCTGCCGGATTATGATGAGACGCAGCCGCTACCGGCGGGGACGCAGGCCTTGGCTGCGCAGGTGACCGGCCCGGCGACGCTGCGGCGCCGTCTGGATCAGATCGGCGTGGTGGATCCTGCAGAAGGCGGCGCGTTGCAAGCGGCGCTGCGCCCCGGGCAGCGGCTTGTGTCGCGGGCCGGGGATCTCTGGCGGTGGGATGGGTTGCGGCTGGCGGCGGCGGATGCTCCATCTGCGGCGGCGCAGCGGCTCGAACAGATGAACCGGCTGGAAGCGTTGCGCGGCGAGGCCGAAGAGGCAGAGACCGCATTGACCGGCGCGCAAGACGCTCACCGCGCGATCGCCGCGCAGCTCGAAGAGCTGACCCGTGCCGACCGCACCGCGCGCGATGCCCGCCGTGAGGCCGACCGTCTGGTGACGGAAGCCAGCCGCCGATTGAGCCGCGCGGAAGCCGACAAGGCCATGGCCGAAAGCAAGGCCGAAAGCGCCGCCATCGCCCTGCGCCGTCACGAAGACGAGGCAGGCGAGGCCGGGCGGTCCTTGGCAGAGGCCGAAGCGGCGCTGCGCGGGCTCGACGATCTGGACGCGGCGCGGGCGCGGGTCGAGGACGTGAAGGTCACGGTTGAGGCCGCGCGGATGACCCTGATGGCCCGGCGGTCTGCTCTGGATGAAGTGTCGCGCGACGGCGAGGCGCGCACGCGGCGCCTTGGCCAGGTGACGCAGGAGCTGACCAACTGGCGCAAGCGTCTGGACAGCGCGGGCGCTCGGCTGGGCGATCTGGCCCGTCAGCGCGCGCAGGCAGAGACCGATCTGGAAGATGCCAGAGGGCGGCCCGAAGCGATTGCCGCGGATCGTGCAGCGCTTGCCGGGAAGATCGAAGAGGCCGAGACGCGTCGGAAGGCGTCCTCTGATGCTCTTGCGGCCGGGGAGACAGCGCTGCGGGAGGCCGCCCTGGAGGCACGTGAAGCGGAACGGCTGGCGTCGGAGGCGCGCGAGGCGCGGGCCGGGGCGGAAGCCCGCCGCGACGGCGCCCGCGAGACGGTTGAGGCCGCAGCTGAGCGGATCGACGAGGCTTTGGAACAGACCCCCGAGGGGCTGCGCGAAAGCCTTGGCGATTTCGCCACCGACATGCCCAGCAGCGATGCGCTAGAGACCGAGGTCGCCCGGCTCAAACGGCAGCGCGACGCGCTTGGCGCGGTGAACCTGCGTGCGGAGGAAGACAGCCGCGAGGTGCAGGAGGAGCATGATCGTCTTGTGTCCGAAAAGGTCGATCTGGAGGCCGCCATCGGCACGCTGCGCTCTGCCATCTCGGCGCTCAACCGCGAAGGGCGCGAGCGGCTGCTGACCGCTTTTGAGGAGGTGAACGAGAGCTTCGGCATCTTGTTCAAACATCTCTTTGGCGGCGGCGAGGCGCGGCTGGAGATGGTCGAGAGCGACGATCCTCTGGACGCCGGGCTGGAAATCCTCTGCCAGCCTCCGGGCAAGAAACTATCAACGCTTAGCCTTCTGTCGGGCGGGGAACAGACCCTGACCGCGCTAGCGCTGATCTTTGCGGTGTTCCTGGCGAATCCGGCGCCGATCTGTGTGCTGGACGAGGTCGACGCGCCTCTGGATGACGCCAATGTGGGCCGGTTCTGTGACCTTCTGGACGAAATGACCCGCCGGACGGAGACGCGGTTCCTCATCATCACCCACCACGCGGTGACAATGAGCCGGATGGACCGGCTGTTCGGGGTCACCATGCAGGAGCAGGGCGTGAGCCAGCTTGTGTCGGTCGATTTGAAGAAGGCGGAAGCTCTGGTGGCGTGAGGCCGCTCTCCCGATCACATCTGTATAGCGAAGTGGCGGAGTCCGGTCAGAGCAGCGCCGCTGAGACCGACAGTATCAGCGTGATGGTCCATGCCTGCCAAAGTAGCCGGGTGGCAGCCTCAATGTCGTTTGCTCCGGGGTAACGGATGCCCTCGGGATGGACCCAGGGAAGCGGTTCGGTCCGTCCGTGATAGCTGCGCGGACCGGACAGCGCGATATTGAGCGCGCGAGCCATGGCTGCTTCCGGCCATCCGGCGTTGGGACTGCGGTGCTGGCCGGCCTCGCGGGCGATGTCCCGGGCGGAGCCGCTGCGCCACAGCAGAAGCGCGGTGAGCCGGGCAGGGGCGAGGTTCAGCAGATCGTCGAGCCGTGCGGCCGCCCAGCCGAAGGACTCATGGCGCGGGGTCCGGTGGCCGATCATGGAATCGGCGGTGTTGACCATCTTGTAGGCCATCATGCCCGGCAGCCCGGCAATCGCGAACCAGAAAGCGGGGGCGATCACACCGTCCGAGAGGTTTTCGGCGGCGCTCTCAATCGCGGCGCGGGAGATGGCGGGGCCGTCCATATCGGCGGTGTCACGCCCGACGATCAGGGCCACGCTGCGGCGGCCTCCGGGCAGGCCTTTGCGCAGAGCGCTCGCCACGGCGCGCACGTGATCGCAGAGCGAGCGCTGCGCGAGCAGGACCGCAGCGGCAAGGGTGGTGCCAATCGGGCCGGTCAGTTCCGTGATTGCGGCCCCGATCAGCCATGCGGCGGCGGCCAGAAGCAGGATCGCGGCAACGCCCTTTATGCGCCGCGCGGAGCCGGTGTTCAGGTGACGGTCGGCGGCGGAGACCGCGCGCCCCATCAGCACCGCCGGGTGGGGCAGGCGGGACCAGAGCCAGCGAGGCTCCCCGAAAACGGCGTCCAGCAAGAGGGCGGCTGTGAGGATCATCCTGCGCTCAGAGCTTTCTCGAACTGGTCCCAGCGATCCGGGGCGGGCAGGCCAAGGCGCAGCCAATGGGGATCGTAGGGGAAAACGCGGGTCAGTACCTTGCTGCGCGCCAGATGGTCCTGCCACTGGGTGGCATCCTCGACGCGGTAGAGTCGGAAGAGCGGCGTGCCCCCGGCCAGTTGCGCCCCCCGTGCGGTCATCAGCGCATCCATGCGCTGCGAATCCTCCGCCAGCCGCGCGCGCGTCTGCGCCGCCCAAGCCGCGTCCTCTAGCGCGTCCGCGCCGATGGACAGGGCCGGACCAGAGACCGCCCACGGCCCAAGTGCAGTGGCGAGCCGGGCGAGGATCTGCGGATCTCCGATTGCAAAGCCAAGCCGCGCCCCCGCCAGCCCCCAGAACTTGCCAAAGCTCTTGAGGATCACCGTGCCGGGGCGGGTGGCTTCGGCCATCAGGGATCGCTCGGGAACGATGTCGCAAAAGCTCTCGTCGATGATGCAGATCGGAGCGGTGAGCTCCTCTGCCTGCCACAAACGCCCGTCGGGGTTGTTGGGGTGGACAACGACCATCGCATCGGGGTCCCTACCCATCTGCCATCCCGCTGCGGCAAAGGCGGCTTCGTGTTCGTTATAGGTCGGGCCGGGGATCGCCACCCGCGCGGGGGCGCCAAGGGCCGCGGGCATCTGAGCGATCAGCGCCGAGGCGCCGGGCGCGGCCAGCACGGCGGCGCTGTCCGGCACGGACCAGAACCGTCGGGCCGCCGTGATCAGCCGCTCCAGAGCGGCGCGGTCCGGCAGCGCGGTCCAGGCGTCGGGCGCGACAGTCACCCGGTAGGGCACCGGGTTGATCCCGGTCGACAGGTCCAGCCATGCGCTGCGGGCGCCGCCCCAGCGGGCTGCTGCGGCGTCAATGCCGCCTCCGTGATCGCGGGTCATGGGCGGATCTCCACAAGGGTGCCGAGCGCGACATGCGCAAACAGCTCTTCGATCTCGGCATTGGAGACAGCGATGCAGCCCGCCGTCCAGTCTCCGGCCAGCTTCATCCCGGCCGCGATGCCCCTGGGCTGGCCGTGGATGAAGATGTCTCCCCCCGGGTCATAGCCGCCGGCATCGGCGCGGGCCCGGTCTTCGGGCTGCGGATAATCGAGCCCGAGCGACAGGTGATAGCGGCTTTGCCCGTTGCGGCGATCCACGCGGAACGTGCCTTCGGGCGTGCGCCCGTCGCCCTGGCGGGCCTTGTCGCCGTCGGGCGCAAAGCCAAGCGCCACCGCGTAGGTTTTCACCGCGCGGCCATCGGCATAGACCTGCATGAGGCGGTCTGACTTGTCGATCACGATCTTCTCCACATCCTGCGTCAGGGCGGGCTGGCCCGGCTGCGGCAGCTCCAGAAAGAGCGCGGCCAGAAGGGCGAGCAGACCCAGCATCAGCAGGATCAGCCGCTTCACTGAAGGTCCCGGAACGCCTGTGCAAGACGATCCGCGGCCTCGACCACCCGCGCGCGGGGCGTGGCAAGGTTGAAGCGCAGGAAGCTGTCCCCGCCCTTGCCGAAGGTCGGGCCATGGTTGGCAGCGATGCGGGCGCCTTGTTCGACGCGGGCCGTGAAGTCTTCGCGCGGCATCCCAGTGCCGCCGAAATCGACCCAGCTCAGATACGTGGCCTCCAGCGGCATGGAGCGCAGGCCCGGGATCGCGTTCACCGCGTCATCGAACAGGCGGCGGTTGCCGTCCAGATAGGCGACCAGATCGTCCACCCAAGCGGCGCCTTCGGGGGTGTAGGCCGCTTCGGCCATGAACAACCCGAAGGAGTTGGGCGACAGGCCCAGCCCCGCCATGCGGGCTCCGAACCGGGCGCGCAGGGCTTCATCGTGGATGATGACATTGCCGGTATGGGATCCGGCGATGTTGAAGGTCTTGGTCGTCGCGGTCATCATCACCAGCCGATCGCGAATGTCGTCGATCAGGGCCATGGGCGTGTGGCTGTGGCCGGGGAAGACCAGATCGTGATGGATCTCGTCGCTGACCAGGATCAGGTCGTGGCGGCGCGCGAAGGCGGCGACCTGTTCCAGTTCCTCGCGGGTCCAGACGCGGCCGCCCGGATTGTGCGGGGAGCACAGCATCAGCAGCTTTTCAGAGCCGGTCATCTGCGCGTCCCACGCGTCAGTGTCGAGCACATAGCGGCCGTCTTTGATCGCCAGTTCGCATTCGCGGATCTCGCGGCCCGCGGCTTTGATGACGCGGGCAAAGGCGTGATAGACCGGGGTCATCAGCACCACCGCATCGCCCGGATCGGTGAAGGCGTCCACGCACAGCCCGGTTCCGTTCACCAGCCCGTGGGTTGTGAAGATCTCGCTCCGCTCGACGCTCCATCCGTGGCGCTCTGACATCCACCAGCGGATCGCGTCCAGATACGGGGCCTCATCGCCGTAATAGCCATAGATCCCATGATCGAGCATCTTTTGCAGCGCGGTCTGCACCGATGCAGGCGGGCGGAAGTCCATATCGGCCACCCACATCGACAGACCGTCCTTGGCGGGGACGCCGTAGATCTTCTCCATCATATCCCATTTGACAGAGTGGGTTCCGAAGCGGTCGATCTCTTCGTCGAAATTCATGGGGTCTCCTTCAGGTTTGCGGGACGCTACCGCAGCCATCGCCCGGGGTGAAGTCGCATTGCGCCAAGGCCGGGCATGGCCTATTTGGTCGGCATGAGTTTGCGCCCGATCCTGATCCATCCCGATCCCCGCCTGAAAAAGGTCTGCGACCCCGTGGCCGACATGTCTGACGAACTGCGTCTGCAGGCCGAGGACATGTTGGAAACCATGTATCACGCCCCCGGCATCGGCCTTGCGGCGCCCCAGGTGGGGGTGCTCAACCGTATGCTGGTAATGGACTGCGTGAAGGACGATGACACGCCCCCGCGCCCGATGGTGCTGGTGAACCCGCAGATCGTGGCCTCGTCGGACGATCTGAACGTCTACGAAGAGGGCTGCCTGTCGATCCCCGACCAATACGCCGAAGTCACCCGCCCCGCAGAGGTTGAAGTGGCGTGGATGGACGTGAACGGGAATGCGCAAAGCGAGGTCTTCACCGGGCTTTGGGCGACCTGCGTCCAGCACGAGATCGACCACCTGAACGGCAAGCTGTTCATTGACTACCTCGGCCCCATGAAGCGGCAGATGATCACCCGCAAGATGGTCAAGCTGAAGCGCGAGCGAGCCCGGCTGTGACCGCGCGCGCTTGCCTGCCCTGGCCTGATCCGCGCTTGCGCGCCGTCGCCGCGCCGGTGACCGAGATCACCGATGACATCCGCGCGACCTGGGACGACATGATCGACACGATGGAGGCCATGCCCGGTGTCGGACTGGCCGCGCCGCAGATCGGCGTGGGCCTGCGGCTTGCCGTTGTCGATGCCAGCGATGCGCGCGGGCAGGCGGTGCGGATGGCCAACCCTGAGGTGCTCCACGCCAGCGTGCAGATGCGCGCCCACGAAGAGGCCAGCCCCAACCTGCCGGGCGTGTCGGCCGTGATTGAGCGTCCGCGCGCCGTGACCGTGCGGTTTCTCAACGATCAGGGCGATGTGGAGGAGCGGGACTTTGTCGGGCTCTGGGCCACATCGGTGCAGCACCAGATCGACCACCTGAACGGCAAGCTCTACTTTCACCACCTGTCCAAGCTCAAGCGTGAGCGGCTGGTGAAGCGGGCCGCCAAACTGCGGAGAGCCTGATGCGCGTGATCTTCATGGGAACGCCGGACTTTTCGGTGCCGGTGCTTGAGGCCGTCGCGGCAGAGCACGAGGTCGTGGCCGTCTACTGCCAGCCCCCGCGTCCGGCGGGCCGCGGCAAGAAGGACCGCCCGACCCCTGTTCACGCCCGCGCTCTTGAGCTGGGGCTGGAGGTTCGCCACCCGGCGCGCCTGAAGGACGCCGAGGACCAGGCGGCCTTTGCCGCGCTGAACGCCGATGTTGCGGTCGTTGTCGCCTATGGGTTGATCTTGCCGCAGGCCGTTCTGGATGCGCCACGCTTTGGCTGCCTGAACATTCACGCCTCGCTCCTGCCCCGGTGGCGGGGCGCGGCGCCGATCCACCGCGCGATCATGGCGGGCGATGCGGAAACCGGCATCTGCATCATGCAGATGGAGGCCGGGCTTGATACCGGCCCCGTTCTGCTGCGCGAGGCGACCGACATCGGCGCGGAAGAAACCACCGGAGCGCTTCATGACCGGCTCTCGCTCATGGGCGCGCGCCTGATCGGGGACGCTCTGCGCGGCCTGCCGATGGACGCGGTGCCACAGCCCGAGGAGGGCGTGACCTACGCCGCCAAGATCGACAAGGCCGAGGCCCGCATCGACTGGACCCGCCCCGCCGAAGAGATCAGCCGCCAGATCCGCGGGCTGTCCCCGTTCCCCGGCGCGTGGTGCGAGGCGGATGGCGCCCGGATCAAGCTGCTGGGCGCGCGCGTGGTGGAGGGGCGCGGCGCCCCCGGCGAGGTTCTGGGCGGCTTCACCATTGCGTGCGGCACCGGCGCCGTGGAGATCACCCGCGCCCAACGGGCTGGTAAATCGGCGCAGGACAGCGCAAGTTTCCTGCGTGGCAGCCCGCTGCCCGCCGCTTTGACCTGAGGCTTCACCATGCTGTTCTTCTATTCGATGATCGGAACCTTCGTGATCGGCGCTTTTGTCGGCTATATCGCGGAGCAGACGGGTTTTGTCCGCAACGGCTATCTGCCATCGGTCATCATCGCGCTTGGCGGGGCGATGCTGTTTTTCTTCATCCGCTCGATGTTCAATGTCAGCTTTGGCAGCCCCGGCCTGGATGCCGTGATCTCGGCCGCCGGGGCGCTGATCATCGTGCCCACGCATTGGCGCCGCTGAGCCCCCCTTGAGACTCCCGGCCACGCGCCTTAAATAGGGCGAGAGAGGTTGGCGCGGGCGAGCGCCTCGCCAACCCGGTCAGGTCCGGAAGGAAGCAGCCGTAACGAGCCCCGCTTGGGTCGTTGTCAGCCTCTCACCGTTGATCCCTTGCGAAGGAGGACAGTCCATGGAGACCCGGTTCCCTTTGCGGAGTGTCTCACTCCGCTGAACGTGCTTTTTCTGACGTTCCGCAAGGATTTATCCCTATGACAATGAATGATCTCTCCGGCCTCGGCTGGACCTCTTCTTTTGCCCGCGAGTTGCGCGAAGGGGAAACCCCCGCCCGCATCGCCGCCATCCACCGCGACCGCTGCGACGCGCTAGCGCCCGAACCTGTCAGCCTGCGAATCCCCGCAGGGGCCGAAACGCTCGCCGTGGGGGATTGGGTGGTGCATGACGGCGAGGCCGTCCTGCGCGTGCTGCCGCGTGCCACCTGTCTGGAGCGCGGTGCGGCGGGCGGTGTCGGGCGGCAGCTGATCGCGGCCAATGTCGATACGCTCGGCATCGTGACCAGCTGCAACGCTGACTTCAACATCGCCCGGTTGGAGCGCTACCTCGCGCTTGCCCATAGCGCCGGGTGCCTGCCGCTCATCGTTCTGACCAAGGCCGATCTGGGCGATTCCGCGCCCCTGATCCCCCAGGCCGAAAAGCTTGGCCCGCTGGTGACGGCGATTGCCGTGGATGCCCGCCACGAGGCCGACCGGCTGGCGCCATGGTGCCGCTCCGGGCAGACCCTTGCGCTTTTGGGATCGTCCGGTGTGGGCAAGACGACCTTGCTCAACGGGCTCACGGGCGCAGAAGAGGCCACAGCGGGCATCCGCGAGGACGATGCGAAAGGCCGCCACACCACCACCGCGCGCAGCCTGCGCCCGACCCAGGCGGGCGGCTGGATCATCGACACCCCCGGCATCCGCGAACTGCGTCTGGCCGGCGGCGAAGATGGCGTGGCGGAAACCTTTTCCGACATCACCGACCTGGCCCATGGCTGTCGTTTCCGCGATTGCGATCACGACAGTGAGCCCGGCTGCGCGGTGAAAGCGGCGATTGAGGCGGGCGATCTGGACCCCGCGCGGCTGGAGCGGTGGCGCAAACTGGCCCGCGAGGCGCGCCACGCGAGCGAGACCGTCCACGAGGCCCGCGCCCGCTACAAGGCGTTTGGCAAGATGGTGCGCTCGGCCAAGGACGTGAAAAACGATCGAAGCCGCTGACGGGGTGGCGGGGCGCGCCGGTTCTTCGTAGATTGCTCTCAGATCAGGAGAGACCATGACCGACGCCCCCGCCTATCAGGTGCTTGCCCGCAAATACCGGCCCGAAACCTTCGACGATCTGGTTGGCCAGGAAGCCATGGTGCGCACCCTGCGCAACGCCTTCGCGGCGGATCGGATCGCGCAGGCGTTTATCCTCACCGGCATTCGCGGCACCGGCAAAACGACCACGGCACGGATCATTGCCAAGGGGCTCAATTGCATCGGCACGGATGGCGAAGGCGGCCCGACCACGCAGCCCTGCGGCACCTGCGAGCATTGCGTCGCCATCGCCGAGGGCCGCCATGTCGATGTTATGGAGATGGACGCCGCCTCGCGCACCGGGGTGAACGACATCCGCGAAATCATCGACAGCGTGCACTACCGGGCCGCGTCGGCGCGCTACAAGGTCTACATCATCGACGAGGTGCACATGCTCTCGAAGAGCGCGTTCAACGCGCTCCTCAAGACCCTCGAAGAGCCGCCCGCCCATGTGAAATTCATCTTCGCCACGACCGAGATCCGCCAGGTTCCGGTGACGGTGCTGTCCCGCTGCCAGCGGTTCGACCTGCGCCGGATCGAACCCGAAGACCAGATCGGCCTCCTGCGCAAGATCGCGGATGCCGAAGGTGGGCAGATCACAGATGAAGCGCTTGCTTTGATCGCCCGCGCGGCCGAAGGCTCGGCCCGCGATGCGACCTCGCTTCTGGATCAGGCCCTGTCGCAAGGCAGCGGGGAGACCTCGGCCGAAGATGTGCGCGCCATGCTCGGGCTGGCGGACCGGGGCCGGGTGCTGGACCTGCTCGACATGATCCTGAAGGGTCAGGCGGCAGAGGCGCTGACAGAACTGTCGGGCCAGTATGCCGATGGCGCCGATCCGATGGCGGTGCTGCGCGATCTGGCGGAGACGACCCACTGGGTCTCGGTCGCCAAGATCACGCCCGACGCGCTGAACGATCCGGCCATCAGCCCGGATGAGCGTGCCCGCGGCGCCGCCATGGCCGAAGCCCTGCCGATCCGCGTCCTGTCGCGCCTGTGGCAGATGCTGCTCAAGGCCCTCGAAGAGGTGGCGCTTGCGCCCAATGCGATGATGGCAGCGGAAATGGCGGTGATCCGCATGACCCATGTCGCGGACCTGCCGCCCCCCGGCGATTTGGTGGCCAAGCTGCGCGCGACCCCGCCCACGGCTGGTGCCGCGCCGCAGGCCCGCGCCCCGGCGCCCGCGCCCTCCTCCCCGGCGCCGCAGGCGCGCGCGGTGCGCTCCGGTGCGGCGCAGCTCGCCCCCGCAGAGGCGCCGGAAGCGCTCGCTCATTACGCGCGTTTCGAAGATGTGGTTGCCCTGATCCGCGCTCAGCGGGATGTGCAGCTTCTCGTCGAAGTCGAAACCGGCCTGCGGCTGTTGTCCTACCGTCCTGGCCATATCGAATTCACGCCCGCTGATGGCGCCTCGCCTCAGCTTGCACAAAGGCTTGGGCAACGCCTGTCGGCCTTTACCGGCGCGCGATGGGTGGTCAGCATCGGTCAGGGCGACGGTGCGCCGACAATTGCAGAGACCCGCGCAGATGAAGAGGCCGCGCTTGAGGCCGAGGCCGAAGCGCATCCCCTCGTGCAGGCCGTGATCGCCAGCTTCCCCAAAGCCCGGATCACCGAGATCCGCCGCCCCGAGCCCCCCGCCGAAGAGACCGCCCCGCCGCCCGAAATGGACGAAGACTGGGATCCCTTCGATGAGGACTGAAATCCGCCCGGCCACGGACGATGACATCCCGGCCCTGATGGCGCTCAACGCCCATGTTCAGGACTGGCACGCCCGGCACTATCCCGACATCTTCCTGCCCAAGACAGAACCGGATGGTCTGCGCCGCGCGTTCACCCGCTGGCTGGCCGATCCAGATGCGATGATCTTGCTGAGTGAGGCGGGCGGCGCCCCCGTCGGCTATGTCTTCGCGATGCGGCAGGACCGCCCGCAAAGCTGGCATGGCCGCGCCGTGACCTGTTTTGAAATCGAACACATCGTCGTCGCCCCAGAGCACCGCCGCCATGGCCATGGCGCGGCTCTGATGCAGCACGCGCTTGACGCGGCGCCCACGGGTGCACAGGTGCAGATCAGTCTGACGTCATGGGCCGCTAACACGACCGCGCACAACTTCTTCGCGGGGTTCGGTTTTGTGCCCCAACTTATCAAATTCGCTCAAACCGGAAAGGAGAGCTGATGTTCAAAGGACTAGGTGGCCTTGGCGATATGGCCAAGATGATGAAATCCGCCCAGGAAATGCAAACCCGCATGGCCCAGATGCAAGAGGATCTGGACCAGATCACCGTGCAGGGCACGGGCGGCGCCGGGCTGGTCACCGCGACGGCCACCGCCAAGGGAGAGCTGACCGGGCTCGATATTGACCCGTCGATCTTCTCCTCCGACGATAAGGAAGTCGCCGAAGACCTGATCCTGGCCGCCATCAAGGATGCCCAGAAAAAGGCCGCCGAGCGCAGCCAGCAGGAGATGCAGAAGATCGCAGAAGATCTGGGCCTGCCGCCGGGCATGGGCCTGCCGGGTTGACTTCTTATTTGTCCAAATACCTCGGGGGTTTGGGGGCAGAGCCCCCATGCATCGGATCACCATGGCAGACACACCGCAGGACATCGAAGAGCTGATCGCGCTCATGGCCCGCTTGCCGGGGCTCGGGCCGCGTTCGGCCCGGCGCGCGGTGCTGCACCTGATCCAGAAGCGGGGGCAGCTTTTGCTGCCGCTTGCCGACGCCATGGCCAAGGTCGGCACGACGGCCCGCGAATGCACCGCCTGCGGCAATATCGGCACCGGCGATCTCTGCGCCATCTGCCAGAGCCCGAAACGGGCCAACGGACAGATCTGCGTCGTCGAGGACGTGGCCGATCTGTGGGCGATGGAGCGGGCGGGTGTCTTTCAGGGCCGGTATCACGTGCTGGGCGGCACGCTTTCGGCTCTCGATGCGGTTGGCCCCGAAGACCTTCGGATCCCCAAGCTCAAGACCCGCGTCACTGATGAGCAGATCACCGAAGTGATCCTTGCGCTCAGCGCCACGATCGACGGCCAGACCACTGCGCATTACATCGCGGATGAGCTGGCCGGGGTCTCGGTCACCTCGCTGGCCCAGGGGGTGCCCGTGGGCGGAGAGCTGGACTATCTGGATGACGGCACCATCACCGCCGCGCTGAATGCGCGCAAATCCTTCTAGATGCGGTTGTTTCTGTTCGGCGGCGCCGGGGTCGGTAAAACGACCCTCGCGCGGTTGATCGCGAACCGTCTGTCGGCCCCGTGTTTCGATCTTGACGATTTCTTCCACGTGCCGACCGATCCGCCGTACCAGAAAAGCCGCTCACCCGAAGCGCGCGTTGCGCTCGCCAATGAATTGTTCCTGCCGCGAGCTGATTGGGTCCTGTCGGGCAATCTGCGAAGCTGGTCGCTCCCCGTGGCCGAGGCCGCCGATCACGCCGTGCTGCTGGTGCTGAAGCCAGAGGCGCGTCTGGCCCGGCTGCGTGTCCGCGAAACGGCCCGGTTTGGCGATCGGATCGCGCCGGGTGGAGACATGCACGACACCCACTTGGCCTTCATGGACCGGGCGATGCACTATGACGATCCGCAGGTGCCCGAAGCCAGCCGCGCCGCGCATGAGGCGCTGTTGGCCCAGCTTCCCGGACAAGGGCACATCGTGAATGCCGATGCCGCACCAGAGGCGCTTGTCGATGCGGTGTTGGCCGCCTGCCGCTAACCGGCGAGCTGTGTGCAGAAATCCGGATGGAATGTGTCCGGCGCGATCCAGCCGACACCCCGGTCGTAGCGGATGAACTCCCAGCCCTGCTCGGCCATCTCGCCAAAGCTGATGGTGTCGCCCGGCTTGATGGCGCCCAGCACCGGAGCGTCCGCGTCATGCCCCGCGCGCACGGTCAGCACCGGGCCGGTCCAGCCGAAACAGGCGCTTTCACCCCAGTCGGGCGTTGGGAAGTCCTCCATGCGCATCCAATGCGCAATAAAGCGGGCGTTCAGGAAGGTTTGGGATGTGTCGACGGAGCATCCCTCTTCGAACTGTCTGATCTCTGCGACCTTGGCGGCATTTACGGGGGATAGCTTGGGGGCCGTGGTCGTGCAGTCCGCATTGTCGAACAACGCCTGACCCAGCGGGGAGCCAAAGCAATACCCCGCCCGATCAAAGATCAGGTTGCGCATCAGCCATGCCTCCTCGCAGTCGATGGCGATCGCTGGGCTGGCCGTCCCCAACAAGGCGCAGATGAGCATTCCGCGCATGGGGTGGTGTTGTCCGGGCGTACCTGCGTGAGGGGTGTCCATCGGATCTCTCCTGCCATGGTTCAGGATTATTCAACGCCCAACGCGCCTTTCTGTCGAGCCGAAAAGGATACCCTGGCAGCCCCGTGCGCAGTGATCAGGCGCACCGGGGTCATCGACACATGAAAAAAAGGCGCCCCAGAGGGCGCCTTTCGTCGTGAGTGAACTCCGCGTGCGGGATCAATCCTCGTCGTCTTCGTCGCTGTCGCCGGGCAGGTTGAAGAAGCTGTCGGCGTCGCGCACATCGCGGGTGTCTTCTTCTTCCTCGTCATCGCCGCGCGGATCGTCGCCGTTATCCGAGAGCGTGAAGGTCTCCAGCCCCGAGATGGCGGAGGGGATCTTCGGCTCATCAGGAGCGTCGAGGCTTTGTTCCGTGGACACCAGCTTGCGGCGCTCATCGTCGCTCATCACGCCTTCGGCCTTGGACTTGGCGGCCTTCTGAACGGCGGCATCCAGTTCGGTCTGCTTGCACAGGCCCAAGGCGACGGGGTCGATGGGCTCCATGCTGGCGATGTTCCAGTGGGTCCGCTCGCGGATCTTCTGGATCGTCTGCTTGGTGGTGCCGACCAGCTTGGAGATCTGGGCGTCGGTCAGCTCCGGGTGGAACTTGACCAGCCACAGGATCGAATTGGGACGGTCCTGACGCTTGGACAGCGGGGTGTAGCGAGGGCCGCGGCGCTTTTCCTCGCCTTGGGCGGCGGGGTTGAACTTCAGCTTCAGCTTGTGAAGCGGGTCCTTCTCGGCGGTGTCGATTTCCTCTTGCGTGAGCTGGTTGTTCGCGACCGGGTCAAAGCCCTTCACGCCGACAGCGACGTCGCCATCGGCGATGCCCTGGACTTCCAGCTCGTGCAGGCCGCAGAAATCACCGATTTGCTTGAAGCTCATCGTGGTGTTGTCCACCAGCCAGACGGCGGTGGCTTTGGCCATGATCGGTTTCGTGTTCATCTTGCGTCACTCCTTAAGAGGCGGATTTCCCCCGTTGCCCCGCCAGGGGCTGGACCCGATGGCCCAAGTTCGCGTTGTCGGGGAACTTGGGGGCTATATAAGGACGGCACGCCGTCAAGGAAAGCCCCCAAATGATCCGCCTCCTGTCTGCCCTGTTGATCCTGATTGCCCCGCTGGCCCGCGCCGGGGGCACACCGGGAGAGTTCGATTACTACGTTTTGTCGCTGTCCTGGTCGCCCAACTGGTGCCGCCTGGAAGGGCGTGCGCGGAATTCTCCGCAATGCGACGAGGATTTCGGCTGGGTGCTCCACGGGCTGTGGCCCCAGTATGAGCGCGGCTGGCCCTCGCAGTGCCAGACCGCCGAGCGCAATCCCTCGCGGGCCGATACGGCGGCGCAGGCCGATCTGTTCGGCTCCTCCGGCAGCGCGTGGCACCAGTGGAACAAACACGGGCGCTGCTCGGGCCTCTCCTCGCGGGACTACTACCGGCTGGCGGCGGAGGCCTATGCGCGGATCACGCGCCCCGAGGTGTTTCGCAAGCTGACCGATCCGGTCAGCCTTCCGGCGGGGGTCGTTGAGGAGGCGTTCCTGAAGTCCAATCCTGATCTGAGCGCGCGCGGCGTGACGGTGACCTGCAAGGATCGACACATCCAGGAGGTCCGCATCTGCCTGACCCGCGATCTGGAGCCGCGCGATTGCGGCGTGGATGTGATGCGGGACTGCGCACTGAGCGATGCCTATTTCGCACCGATCGAGTGATGGGCGACGGGGTAGGGGGCTCGGCCCCTTTGCCCCGGGATGCCTGGGGCCAAAAGACGCCTAGAGCTCGAGAACGATCTTCCCGATATGGGTTGAGGTCTCCATCCTGGCATGGGCCTTAGCGGCGTCCTCAAGCGCGAAGGTCTGATCCATCACCGGGGCGATCCGGCCCTGATCGAGTAGCGGCCAGACCTGGGCCCGCAAGGCGCGGGCGATGGCGGCTTTGGCCTCGTCGGACTGGGGACGCAGGGTCGATCCGGTGATCGTCTGGCGCTTCATCATCATCGGGGCGAAGTTGATTTCCGCCTTGGGGCCGGTGAGGAAGGCGATCTGGACCAGTCGCCCATCCGGGTTAAGGCAGCGCAGGTTGCGGGCGATGTAGTCACCGCCGACCATGTCGAGGATCACATCCGCCCCGCCCAGGGATTTTACCACCTCCACGAAATCGTCGTCGCGGTAGTTGATCGCCCGCTCCGCGCCCAGGCGTTCGCAGGCGGCGCATTTGTCCGCGGAACCGGCCGTGGTGAAGACCCGTGCGCCAAACGCGTGGGCAAGCTGGATCGCCGTGGTGCCGATCCCGGAGGAGCCGCCATGGACGAGGAAGTGCTCTCCGGCCTTGAGGGCGCCACGTTCGAACACGTTGGACCAGACGGTGAAGAAGGTCTCTGGCAGGCAGGCGGCTTGCTTCAGGTCCATGCCCTTGGGCACGGGCAGGCAATGGGCGGCGGGGGTGGCAACGTAGTCCGCATAGCCGCCGCCGGGCAGCAGCGCGCAGACCTGATCGCCCACGGCCCATTCCGTGACGCCGGGCCCGATGGCGGCAATTTCGCCCGAGGCCTCAAGGCCGGGCAGGTCCGAGGCGCCGGGGGGCGGGGCATAAAGCCCGGCGCGCTGAAGCGCATCGGGGCGGTTCACCCCGGCGAAGGCGGTGCGGAGGACGACCTCTCCGTGGCCCGGTTCGGGCATGGGGCGGTCGGTGAGGGTCAAGACATCGGGGCCGCCGGGCTGGCTGATTTCAATCGCGCGCATCAGGCGTGGCCTCCGGGCAGATCATCACGCGGGGCGGGGGCTTTGATAAAGCTGGTCGCGAAGGTCAAAGGCGCGAAGGCCGCGCGCAGAAGCGGGTTCTTGCGCACGCCTGCCTTGGCCTTTTCGATCTGCAACACATCGTCGATCCGGCGGTCGATGAAGGCGCGGGTGGCCTCTTTGTCGTCGGAGGTATCCCCCAGCCAATAGAGCAGCACCGATCCCCAGACCCCCGACAGCGTCGCCCGCTTGGTCCACCAGTTCACATCGTCAGACGTGTCGCCCAGAGCGGTCCAGATCGCGTCCGCCGTGCCCCAGATCAGCTGCGTGCCCAGCGGTGCCAGATGCGGCAGCGCAAAGAGCGCGGTTGCGCGCTGTGCCGCTTCGGGATGGGTGATCGAATCGAGCCGCAACCACACGGCGTGGGCCACCTTGTCGCGGTAGCGATAGCCGGTCAGATCCGCGTCTGCCATGCGCTCGACCATCATCGCGTCCCCGCGCTTGTGGGTTGCTACGGCCAGATCCACGGCGCCGCGCGGGGCGACCGCACGGGCCTGATCGAGCGATACGGCAACCGTGTCTGCCGCGTGCGCGAAGGCGGTGTCGGTCCAGCCGTCGAAGGGCACCTCTGGCAGGATGGCATCAACAAGGTCGTCAAGAAGAGTCGTTTGGGGCATGGGGCGGCTCCTTTCGGAAGTAGCCTAGACAAAAGCGCGGGGCGTTGCTATACGGCGCGCTCCTGCAATCCCTTGCAACTCAAACCCGGAAAGGTGGTGACAACCGCATGCAGGTCAGTGTTCGTGACAACAACGTCGAACAGGCGCTCCGCGCTCTGAAGAAAAAGCTCCAGCGTGAAGGCGTTTTTCGTGAAATGAAGCTCAAGCAGCATTTCGAAAAGCCGTCGGAGAAAAAGGCGCGTGAAAAGGCCGAGGCGATTCGCCGTCAGCGCAAGCTGGCGCGCAAGAAAGCGCAGCGCGAAGGTCTCCTCTGAGCATCGTTTGATGTTGAGACACTGTAAGAACCCCCGTGGCAGACGCCGTCGGGGGTTTTTCGTTTTCAGAACCCCAGGAGGCCGACATGGCCAGCTCTCAAGACACAGTTGACCGGATTTGTGCCGCGCTCGCCCCCGCCGGGGACATCCGGGCGCGCAAGATGTTCGGGGAATACGGGCTCTATTGCGACAGCGTGTTCATCGGCACGATCTGCGATGATCGCCTGTTCATCAAGATGACCGACCCGGGTGCCGCGTTTGCGGAGGGCCTGCCTCAGGAGCCGCCCTATAGCGGGGCCAAGCCCAGCTATCACATTCCCGATGCGCGCTTGTCCGAGACCGCGTGGCTGGTTGATTTTCTCACCGCGACCCGCACGGCACTTGCCGCAAAGTCGAAACGCTAGGGCGATTCGCTTAGCCGGCGAGATGCCCCCAGATCGTGATCGGGATCATTGCGGCGATCGCCATGATCACACCGGCGAAGACGACGAACAGCCCATCCGCTGCCAGAAGCCCGACGGAGATGAACAGCACCGCCGTGCCCAGGATCGAGGATGAGAACGGCACCAGCTCCAGAAAGGGCATGGCCAACCCGCTGGTCATCGCCATCAGGTAAGGGATCACCCGCAGCGGGCGGTGAAACAGGAGGCGCAGCCGAGCGGCGGAGTGACGGTCGATCCAGGCGACCGGCCCGCCGATCCTGTCGAGCGCCTTGGCCAGCCGCTGCCCTGGCACGGTCCGGTTTTTCAGAAATCCGGGGAGCCACAGGTGACCGCGCTGCGCCAGCATCTGGGCGGAGATCAGAGCAATGGTCAGACCGCAGATGCTGGAGAACAGCGGTATGCCTGACAGGGGCGACACGACCAGAAGCGCCGGGATCATCAGCGCAGGCACGAACGAGGTCGCACCAAACGCGGCGATCAGGTCTCCGATCCGGACGTGATCCGTGTGCGCCAACCGCTCAAGCCGGTCAACGACATCCGAGAGCGGATGGGGATGCTGGATCGGATCGGTCATGACCCTTTGTCGCCCGCCTGCGGTGTGTTCTCAAGTCAGAGGGGCAGCGCCGTTGTCGATTGCACCGTGCGCAGCGCGAAAGAGGACTGCATCTGCGCCACGCCCGGCAGCGTGGACAGCGCCCGCCGGTGAACGCGCGCGAAATCCTCGCTGTCCTCGACCGCGACTTTCAGCAAATAGTCCGCCGCCCCGGCCATCAGGTGGCACTCCATGACTTCGGGCACGCGGGCCACGGCCCGTTCGAACGCGTTCAGCACGTCTTCGGATTGGGAGGTCAGCGTGATCTCAACAAAGACGGTGGTCTTCCGGCCGACGGCCCGCCCGTCCAGCAGCGCGACATAGTCGCGAATGATGCCTTCGGCCTCTAGCCGTTGCACCCGCCGGTGGCAGGCAGAGGGCGACAGGCTGACCTGCTCCGACAGCTCGGCATGAGATGCGCGGCCTCGTCGTTGCAGAGCCCGCAGGATCCGTTTGTCAGTGTCATCAAGTGTAATCACGCAAGATCCTCGCGTCACAGAATTGAATTACGCATGGTTGTACGAAACGTGGTGCAATTTCGCACGATCTTTTCGAAAGAAATCACGCTCGATTCGCGCCAACCTGATCCAAAATCACGGAGGGTGTCATGAAGATCGGGTGTCCGAAAGAAATCAAACCGCAGGAGTTTCGCGTTGGGGTCACACCCGCTGCGGCGCATGAGGCGATTGCCCATGGGCACGAGGTGCTTATGGAAACAGGGGCCGGGGTCGGGTCGGGCTATGATGATGACGCCTACCGCGCGGTCGGGGCCGTCATTGTGGACAGCGCCGAGGAGCTGTTTGCGGCGGCGGACATGATTGTGAAGGTCAAGGAGCCGCAGGCCATCGAACGCAAGCGCCTGCGCGAGGGGCAGGTGTTGTTCACCTATCTGCACCTTGCTCCGGATCCGGAGCAGACCCGCGATCTGCTGGACAGCGGCGCGACCTGCATCGCCTATGAGACCGTCACCGACACGCGCGGCGGGCTGCCCTTGCTGGCGCCGATGTCCGAGGTCGCCGGGCGGCTCGCGCCGCAGATGGGGGCGTGGACGCTTCAAAAGGCCAATGGCGGACGCGGGGTTTTGATGGGCGGCGTGCCGGGTGTGACCCCGGCCAGGGTTGTCGTGATCGGCGGCGGTGTTGTCGGCACCCATGCCGCGCGCGTGGCCGCCGGGATGGGGGCCGATGTGACGGTTCTGGACCGCTCGCTGCCGCGTCTGCGCTACCTGGACGATGTGTTCTCGCGGGATTTCAAGAACGCCTATGCCACCCAGGCCGCGACCGCTGATCTGGTAGCGCAGGCCGATATGGTGATCGGCGCGGTGCTGATCCCCGGTGCCGCTGCGCCCAAGCTGGTGAGCCGCGCGCAGCTGTCCACCATGAAGCCCGGCGCTGCCATCGTGGATGTCGCCATCGACCAGGGCGGCTGTTTCGAGACCTCGAAAGCGACGACGCATCAGGATCCGATCTACGAGGTGGACGGGATCATGCATTACTGCGTGGCCAACATGCCCGGTGCGGTGGCGCGAACGTCCACGCAGGCTCTGGGCAATGCGACGCTGCCGTTCATGCTGGCTCTGGCCGACAAGGGCTGGAAGCAGGCCTGTAAGGACGATCCGCATCTCTTGGCTGGGCTTAACACCCACGCCGGACACCTGACCTATGCCGCTGTTGGCGAGGCACAGGGGATCAAGAGCATCGCAGCAGAACAAGCGCTTGTATTGTAACGAGTACAGGGTCGGCATGTAGACCATGCCGACCCGATTTAGCCTTTAGCCATCGGTGGTCTCTGGGAGCGTCGAGCGCGCCCATAGAAAAAGGCCCGCCGTTCCGGGCGGGCCTTTCGAGCGTTCGAAGACGGGCTGATTAGCCGCGGGCGCGCAGGGCGTCGCGAATTTCGGCCAGAAGCTCTTCGGCGGTCGGGCCTGCGGGCTCTTCCTCGGCAGCGGCTTCCTCTTCCTTGGCGGCAGCATCCTTGGCGCGGTTGACCATCTTCACCAGCATGAACACCACGAAAGCGATGATCAGGAAGTTGATGATCGCCATGATGAAGCGACCGATGGCGAAGACGGCGGCACCGGCTTCTTCGGCAGCGGCAAGCGTGGCGTGATCGGAGCCATCAAGCGTGTAGAACCATTCGGTGAAATCGACACCGCCCATGAACAGGCCGATGATCGGGTTGATCAAATCTCCGACCAAAGAGGTCACAATCGCGGTAAATGCGGCGCCGATGATGATACCAACGGCCATGTCCATGACATTGCCCTTGGCGATGAAGTCTTTGAATTCCTGGATCATTTTGTCCCCACTCTGTCATTGGCGCAGGGCGATTCGTTGCGCCTGCGCTTTACTGTAGCACCCAGATAGCGATCACAGAGCAACAAACCATGTCTATTTTTGCGACGGTTTCCCCCCTACATGGAACGTAAACCCCAAAGGAGCTTTCCATGACTGATCTGTCCGCCTTTCCGATCACGCAACGCTGGGCGCCGCAGGATGCCTCTGTCATCCAGTATTATGGCTATCCGACGCCGAACGGGGTGAAAGTGTCCATCGCGCTCGAAGAGCTGGGGCTCCCCTACGAGGCGCATCGCGTGACTCTGGCAGAGGCAGACGTGAAAAGCCCCGCGTTTACGTCGCTTTCCCCGAATGGCAAAATTCCCGCGATCATTGACCCGGATGGTCCCGATGGCGCCCCTATTGGCCTGTTCGAAAGCGGCGCGATCCTTCTTTATCTGGGCGAAAAGACCGGAAAACTACTGGGCACCACCGCGCGCGAGCGGCACGTCGTGACCCAGTGGTTGATGTTCCAGATGGGCGGCGTTGGTCCGATGTTCGGGCAGCTTGGCTTCTTCTACGCCTATGGCGGTAAGGACATGGAAGACCCGACCGCCCGCGACCGCTACATCAACGAGGCCAAGCGTCTGCTGGGCGTGCTGGAAGGCGAGCTGGCACAGCGCGACTGGATCGCCGGGGCCTTTTCGGTGGCAGACATCGCGATCGCACCGTGGTTGCGGGCGCTCGACACCGGCTATGACGCGCGCGGCGTGGTCGGCTGGGACGATCTGCGTCACGTCCCGGCCTATCTGGATCGGTTCCTCAGCCGGGAGGCGGTCCAAAGGGGGCTGGCTGTTCCGGAGCGGTAAGCACCGTCTGCGCCAACCGCTCGGCCATCATGATGACCGGCGCGTTGGTGTTGCCGCCGACGAGGCGCGGCATCAGCGACGCGTCCACGACCCGCAGCGATTGCGTCCCGCGCACCCGGCCCGCCGGGTCGCACGGGGCGTCGCTGCCGCCCATGTGGCAGGTGCCGACGGGGTGGTAAATCGTGTCCGCACGGTTGCGGATGTCTTGCTCCCAGGCGGCATCGGAGCCGTCATGAGGATAGAGCCGCTTACCGCGCCACGGGGCGAAGGCATCGGTCTTCAGCATGGTGTCCATCATCCGCGCACCCTTGATCATCACCGGGATGTCCGCTGGATCGCTCAGGAAGGCAGGGTCGATAACCGGCGCCTTCGCCGGGTCAGCGGAGCCGATCCGCACCGAACCCCGGCTGGCGGGCCGCAGCACGCAGATATGGCAGGAATAGCCAAAGCTCAGGTGCAGCTTGCGGTTATGCTGGTCCACGATGGCGGGCACGAAGTGGAGCTGGATGTCCGGGCGCGGGAGGTTTGGGTCCGTCTTCAGGAACGCGCCGCCCTCTGCGTAGGGGGTGGTGATCATGCCCGTGCCGCTCTTGCGCCATTCCAGTGCGCCGCGTGCGAAGGCCAGCCCGCCCAACGGGTTGAGCGCGAACGTGTCGCGCCGCTTTGAGCGGTAGGCGAGGATCAGGTCCAGATGGTCCTGGAGGTTTTCGCCGACCAGCGGGCTATGCGCGACCACCTCGATTCCGAGCGATGCCAGAAGATCCCCCGGCCCAATGCCCGAGCGTTGCAGTAGGGCGGGCGTGCCAAAGGCGCCCAGCGAAGAGATCACCTCGCGTCGGGCTTTCAGATGCAGCGCCGTGCGCCCCTTGCGCACATGCAGCCCCGTGGCGCGGGTGCCGTCAAAGCTGATCCGGTCGGCAAGTGTGCCGGTCATCACGGTCAGGTTTGGGCGGTCCATCACCGGATGCAGATAGGCTGCAGCGGCGGAGCAGCGCTCCCCCTTCTGGGGGCCGTCAAAGAACTGCGTGACTTGATAGAGCCCGACGCCCTCCTGATCGGCGTTGAAATCATCTGTTGCGGGCCATTGCATTTGCTGCGCCGCCTCGAGGAAAGCCCCGGTGACGGGGCGCGGGGCGTTCTGATCCGCAACCTGAAGCGGCCCTTCGGCGCCATGATCGTCCCCGGAGCCGCGCGCATTGCGCTCTGAGGCGCGGAACCATGGCGCGCAGGAAGCCCAGTCCCACCCATCCGCGCCCAGATCGGCCCAGTCGTCGTAATCGGACGGATGCCCGCGCACATAGAGCATCGCGTTGATCGCAGAGGAGCCGCCCAGGGCGCGCCCCCGTGGCTGGAACCCGCGCCGCCCGTTCAGCCCCGCCTGCGGGACGGTCTGAAAGGCCCAGTTGTTCACCTTGGGCCGCCCCGAGATCATCCCAGCGGCACCGGCGGGCGCGCGGATCAGCACATCCTTGCCGCCGCCCCCGGCCTCAACGAGGCATACGGAAATCTTCGGATCGGCACTGAGCCGGTTGGCGAGCACACAGCCCGCCGAGCCTCCGCCCGCAATGACGTAGTCAAACTCCATGACGCTCCTCCCTTTTGGCAAGGGTAGGCGCGCCAAGGCCGGTCAGGCAAAGAAAACGCGAGGTCACCCGCGCAAAGTGCCGCCCGTGGCCTTGGTCACTTTCTCGACGATCTTGGCGCCGACCGCGTCGATTTGCTCGTCGGTGAGGGTCGCGTCCTGCGGCTGCAGTCGCACCGTGATGGCGAGCGATTTGCGATCTTCGCCCAGGGCGCCACCGATGAATTCATCGAACACGCGCACATCGTCGATCAGCGCCTTGTCGGCCCCGGCGGCTGCGTTGACCAGCGTCAGAGCCTCGACATCCTTGCCCACGACAAAGGCGAAGTCCCGTTCGACCGCCTGGAACTGCGACATCTGCACCGCGCCACGGCCGGCGCCGGTGTTGCGCGGCATCGGGATCTCTTCGGGCCAGATCGTGAAGCCCACGGCAGGGCCTTTCACGTCGAGCGCGCGCAGAACCTTGGGATGAATTTCCCCAAAGACGCCCAGCACTTTCTTGGGGCCCAGGCAGAGCCGACCATGACGGCCCGGATGCCACCATGCGTCGCCATCCCGCAGGATCTGCATCTTCGCCGGAGCACCGATGGCCGCCAGGATCGCTTCGGCGTCGGCCTTGGCGTCGTAGACATCAACCGGGCGCGAGGCGCCATGGACGTCCTTCGGTCCGGTGCGGCCGACCAGAAGGCCAGTGATCTGGGTGCGCTGCTCTCCCGGCTGGCCACCGTGGAAGGTCGCGCCGACTTCGAAGAGGGCCAGGTCTGCGGTGCCGCGGGCCTGGTTGCGCGCGGCGGCTTGCAGGAGGCCGGGCAGCAGGTCCGGGCGCATATGGCTCATGTCGGAGGAGATCGGGTTCTCCAGCCGCGTGGCATCGGTGCCGCCGCCGAACAGCGCGGCTGCGGGCTGGTCGATGAAGCTGTAGGTCACGCATTCATTGTAGCCAAGCGCCGCCGTGCTGCGCCGCGCGGTCCGCTCGCGCATCTGGATCGGGGTCAGAACCGGCGCGGGAACACCCGCCCGCGCCCGGGCCATCGGCTGCGGGACCAGATGGGTGAGGGACGCGACGCGGGCGACCTCTTCCACGAGGTCCGCTTCGCCCTGCACATCGGGGCGCCAGCCGGGCACATGGGCCTGATCGCCCTCCATCGTGAAGCCAAGCGCGGTAAGGGTGGCACGCTGCGTGTCCGGCGCGATTTCCATGCCGACGAGGCTTTGCACCCGGTCCGTGTCCAGCCGGTAGGCGCGGGACGTGTCGGGCACGTCTCCGGCGACGATCCGGTCAGAGGCCTCACCGCCCGCGATGTCCACGATCATCCGCACCGCACGCTCCAGCCCTTCGAGCGTGAAGGTCGGATCTACGCCCCGTTCAAAGCGGTAGCGGGCATCGGAATTGATCTTCAGCGCGCGGCCCGTATAGGCGATCTGGATCGGATCCCAGTAGGCGCTTTCCACGAACACATCGGTGGTGTCGTCGTCGCAGCCCGTGGCGGCGCCGCCCATGACACCCGCGATGCTTTCCGGGCCGGTCTCGTCCGAAATCACCATTTGCCCGGCGGAAAGTGTGTAGTCCTTGTCGTCGAGCGCGGTGAGCGTCTCTCCGCCCTGGGCGCGGTGGACGCGCAGATCGCCCTTCACCTTCGCCATGTCGAACACGTGCAGCGGGCGGTTCAGATCGTATGTGAAGTAGTTCGTCACATCGACCAGGAAGTTGATCGGCCGCAGCCCGATCGCCTTGATCTGCTGTTGCAGCCATGCGGGGGAGGGGCCGTTCTGGACGCCGCGAATGACCCGCCCGGCGAAGACGGGGCAGCCGTCACGCGTATCATCCTCAATGGTGACGCTGATCCCGGCGGGGCCGCTGGCGGGCACCTCTTCGAAGGGGATCGGCTTCAGAGTACCCAGACCGCGCGCCGCCAGATCGCGCGCCACGCCGCGCACGCCGAGCGCATCGGGGCGGTTGGGGGTGATGGCGATTTCGATCACCGGGTCGATCTTTTCGGGGCTGTTCTCGGCCAGCCAGTCGATGAAACGATCCCCGACATTGCCCGAGGGCAGCTCGATGATGCCGTCGTGTTCTTCAGACAGCTCCATCTCGCGCTCGGAGCACATCATGCCGTGGCTTTCCACGCCGCGGATCTTGCCGACCTGGATCGTGGTGTCGATGCCGGGGACATAAGTGCCGGGCGCGGCGACGACGACGGTGATCCCTTCGCGGGCGTTCGGTGCGCCGCAGATGATCTGCGTCAGGCCATTGGCGGTTTCCACTTGGCAGAGCTTGAGCTTGTCAGCGTCCGGATGCTTCTCCGCGCTCTTGACCTTGCCGATGGTGAAGGCGCCCAGCCGGTCGGCGGGGTTTTCCACGCCTTCGACCTCAAGCCCGAGATCGGTGAGAGCCTCTTCGATCTCGGCTACGGTGGCGTCGGTGTCCAGGTGGCGCTTGAGCCAGGAGAGAGTGAATTTCATCGGGGGCCTCGCAAATCCGTCATGCAAGGCTGTGCCAAATCACACCCCCAAGCGCAAGGGAGCGGGGTCCAATCGCGTCAGGGGCCGACCATGAAGCACGCCGTCCCGCGCGCCTGAAGTCTGCGGCAGGCCAGATCGGCCGCCTCGCGGGAGAGCCCCGAGAAGGTTGCGTCATGCCCGCGCGAGGAAGAGACCACTTTGCGCAGCCCGCCGTCGAGCGTTTCCATCTCGTTCAGGGCGACCTTGATGAGCACACGCTCCGCCTGGGCGCGGGTCGTGTAGCGCCCGACATTGATCCCCCAGTTGCGCGACCCTGATGTGGAAATGCGCGTGAGCACCTCCTGCTGGGCGCGCGGTGCGGGGGCCGCGGCAGCGACCAGAGAAGCGGGGCGCACAGGCGGCGTGATCGCGACGGAGCGCGGCGCGGCCGTTGCGATGAGCGGGGCGGAGACCTCCACGGCTTCGGCCACGGCGGAGTTGATCACGGACGCGTCGATGGCGGCGAGCGAGGCGGAAGGCGCCTCGTTCGGCTCGGCCTGGGCCAGCACGGTCTCTGCAGGTGCTTCCGGAACCGGGCGCGCGACGGGGCGTACGGCGCGCGTGACGGCGCCGCTGACCCGGATCGTCTTTGCGGCGGCCGAGCCGGAGGCCAGTGCGGCGGCCACGGCGGCGGCCGTATCGGCACGCGGCGCGGGGGCCGGAGCAGCAGCGGCCACGCGTGTGCCGCCACCCGAGACATGACCGGCATAAACGGGCGTGTTCGGCGCGCGGGTCCGCGTCCGGCTGGGCGCGCGGTTGAAGCCCATATCCATCAGCTCAGACACGCGGGCGTTCCGTTGCGCGGTCGAGGTGCCGCCGAACATGGTGACGATGATGCGCTCCTGGCCCCGGCGGGCGGAGGCGGTCAGGTTGAACCCGGCAGCGCGGGTGTAGCCCGTTTTGATCCCGTCGGCGCCCTCATAGGATTGCAGGAAGCGCCGGTTGGTGTGGCTGACCGTGCGCACCCCCGCATCGGCGGTGAGGCGGCTGAACAAGTTGTAATACTGCGGGTAATCATAGATCAGATGCCGCCCCAGAGCGCTCATATCGCGGGCGGTGGACATATGCCCCTCCTGCGTCAGCCCGTGGGCGTTGCGGAAGGTGGTCCGGGTCATACCCATGGCGCGGGCCGTGCGGTTCATGCGGCGGGCGAACGCCGCTTCGGACCCTTCGATGGCAAAGCCGATGGCCGTCGCCGCGTCATTGGCGGACTTCACCGCGGCGGCGCGGATCAGGTAGCGCAGCTTGATCTTCTGTCCGGCGCGCAGGCCCAGTTTCGACGGCGGCTCTGCTGCGGCTGCGGCGGGGATCGTCACCAGCGTGTCGAGCGAGATTTCACCGTGCTCGATGGCTTCGAACGCGATGTAGAGCGTCATCATCTTGGTCAGGGAGGCTGGGTGCAGCCGCGTATCCGCGTTGCGCGAATGCAGAACTTCGCCCGATCGCGCGTCCATGACCAGGGCCGCATAGGGCGCAGCCACAGCGCTGAGCGGTGCGAGCAAAAGGCACAGGAGAAATAGCCCGATACGGGCGGGCTGCCCGAAAACGCGTTCCACGTCACTGCCTCGATTGTCTGCCTCACGGCGCCGCTTATTACGACTGCCTTTTGATTGAGATCAGCTTAACACGAGGCCGCCTTCAGGAAAACAACGGATTTTCACGGTGTTGCAGCATGGCACCCACCCGATGTGGTGGCGCAGTGCATCGCTGGCACCACATTTTTGAATGTGGCGAGATCATGGCAGAGCGGCGTCGAGCCGCGTGACCAGTTTTGGCAGCTCCGCAATCTCTGTCACCCGGTGAAAGAGTGTCTCATCCTTTGGATCATCGGCGTGCTCGAGCGACCAGGCGAGATCTTGAGGGATATGCACGCCGTGCGCCCCGGACCGGATCGCGGGGATGACATCAGAGCGCATCGAATTCCCGGCCATCAGACGAGGCCCGGCTCCGAGACGGCGCGTGTAGGTGTCCGGCGTCTTGTCGCTTACGATGGCGATGTCATCGAAACGGTCGGCCAACCCGCTCTCCGCGAGCTTGCGCTCCTGATCCAGCAAATCGCCCTTGGTGATCAGAACCAGCCGCGCGGCGGGGGCCAGCGTGTCGATTGCTTCTGCCACGCCGGGCAGCAGTTCCACGGGGTGCGCCAGCATATCGCGCCCGGCCGCCAGAAGCTCTGCGATGACGGAGCCGGGCACGCGTCCGCCGCTGATGTCGATTGCCGTTTCGACCATCGACAGGGTGAATCCCTTGATCCCGTAGCCATAGAGCGCGAGGTTCCGGCGCTCCGCCGCTTCCAGCCGTGCGTCCAGGTCGCCGCTTTCGGCAAAGGGCGCCACCAGTTCCGCGAAATGGGCCTGGGTCAGCTTGAACGCGCGTTCATTGTGCCAAAGCGTGTCATCGGCATCGAGCCCGATGGTCCATGTGCCCCGCAGTTGCATCACGCCCCCTTTCATCACATGGCTTCGCTTCTATATACAGGGCGCAGCCCGCTCAATCACGCCGACCAGCCAGGAGCCGTAGTCCATGTCAGATCGCGATGACGACCACGAGGGCGAGTCCGGTGTCGCTACGGCCACCAAGCCGAAGACCCGCAAGCCCCCGATGTACAAGGTTATGATCCTGAACGACGACTACACTCCGATGGAGTTCGTCGTGCATGTGCTTGAGCGATTCTTTGGCATGACCCACGCACAGGCGGTCGAGATCATGCTGACCGTCCACAAAAAAGGTTTGGCCGTGGTGGGCGTGTTCTCCTTCGAAATCGCAGAGACCAAGGTTGCTCTGGTCATGGATTTCGCCCAGCAGCATCAGCACCCGCTGCAATGCACCATGGAGAAAGAATAACTCATGCGCATGGATCGTTTGCGGATGGCCTTGTCCGGTGGGCTGGAGCTGCCGGAGGATCTGGCCGTGCTGCGTCCTGCTGCCGATGACGATCTGTCCTTGCTGGACGGCGCGATGGTCGTGACGGGCGATGCCGTCGCGGCGGCGCGGTTTAAGGCGCAGGGGCGCGAGGTCTGCGATACCCTCCCCGAGGTGGACGCCGTTCTGGCGTGCCTGCCACGGTCCAAGGACTATGCGCGGGCGCTGATCCATGCGGCGGCGTCCAAGGCGCGGCAATTGGTGTTGGTCGACGGACAGAAGACAGATGGCGCCGAAAGCATCCTGCGCGATCTGCGCAAGCGCCTTCCGGGCATTGCGGTGATCGCCAAGGCCCATGGCAAGCTGGCGTGGTTTTCCGCCAGTAGTGCGCGCGATGCGCTTGCCGAGTGGGCCGATCCGGGGCTGAGGCCCGGACCGGACGGGATGCTGACCCAGCCCGGGGTCTTTTCGGAAGACAAGGTCGATGCGGGCTCGCGCCTGCTGGCAGAGCACCTGCCCAAAGCGCTGCCGGGGCATGTGGTCGATCTGGGCGCCGGTTGGGGCTGGCTCAGCCGGGACATCCTGAGCCGCGAAGGCGTGACGCGGCTCGATGCCGTGGAAGCCGAGCTGCGCGCGGTCGAGGCGGCGCGGGCCAACCTGACCGACCCGCGCGTGTCGATCCATTGGGCGGACGCGCTGAGCTGGACACCGGATGCGCGGCCAGACCACGTGGTGATGAACCCGCCGTTCCACAAAGGCCGCGCGGCCGATCCGTCGCTTGGTGCTGCCTTCATTGCCGTGGCGGCGAAGATGCTGGACCCGAAGGGGCAGCTGTGGATGGTCGCCAACCGCCAGCTTCCCTATGAGGCCGCGTTGGAGGCGGGCTTCGCCCATGTCGTTCCTGTCGCGCAGAACGCTGGGTTCAAGGTGCTGCACGCCTCTCGCCCCCGCCGCTGAGTCGGGCTAGTCTTCGCGGATCACTCCATCGGGCAAAGGACCTGAGACATGTCGTTTTCTCTTTCCGGAAAGACCGCCATCGTGACAGGGGCGGCCAACGGGATCGGGCTTGCCATTGGACGGCACTTTGCCGAATCCGGGGCCAACGTCATCTTTGCCGATATGGACGAAGCAAACCTTCAAAAAGAGCTCGGAGAGAAGCTGGCCGATGAAGGCCCCGTGCGGGCCTTTGCCGGAGACCTGCGACAGAAGCTGACCATCGCCAACCTGCTCTCCACCACGATTGCCGCGTTCGACCGCGTGGACATTCTGGTGAACGCGACGCGGCAGATCACCCTTTCGGATCCGCTGGACCCCGATGGCGATGCGGTCATGCCGATGATCGAGCAGAACCTTCTTACGCCGCTGCGCGTCTCTCAGGCGGTCGCCAAGCGGATGATCCGCCAGGTCGAAGATGACGAAGACGCACCCGCCGGGACGATCATCAACATCTCTTCCATTGCCGCGCGCCGGGCGCATCCTGACCTTTTGGGGTTTTCGGTGGCGACCGCGGGGCTTGAACAGATGACCCGGTCCCTCGCCGTTGCTCTGGCGCAGCACCGGGTTCGGGTGAATGCTGTCGCCATCGGATCGGTGATGAGCGCCAGCCTCAAAGGCATGCTGCGTGACAACCCCGACCTGCGGGAGCGGGTGATCGACGTGACGCCGCTCAACCGCATCGCCCCGGCCAGCGAACTGATCGGAGCGGTGCAGTATCTGGCGTCGGACGCCTCCGCCTTTGTCACTGGCGAGGTGATGACCGTCGATGGTGGGCGCAGCCTGATCGATCCGGTGACGATGACCGCCGCGCACTAGCCGCTATTCTGGATAGGTGGCGATGCACTGCTGCCTCGCCGCTTGGGTGCGGGCGCGTACCTGCGCGAGACGCTCTTCCAAAGACGCCAGCTTTGCGCGCTCCGCGTTCAGGTCGATGGCGACCGGATAGCGCTGCGTGTAGGTGTCCACATCCGTGCAGATCGTGACGATTTCGGAGCCGTCGGGCTGCTCGACCTTGCAGCGGTGCCGCGTCTCTCGGACGCGCTCTCGTTTGCCGATGGCGTAGCCGCGCGCGACATTGGCGCGGGTCTCTTCGGTGAGCTGCGTGATGGTGCGCTGCTCCTGGCTGACGCGGGACAGGCACATGTCGCGTTCGCTGCAAGCGCTCAGCGTCGCGCAGGCGGCCAGCAAGAGGGAAATGTGTTTCATGGCGGTCTCCTTCGAGAGCAGTCTAGCGCTGCCACCATCCGCCGGGTAGGCACGTTCACCGGTCTGCTATCGGATAGCACGCTCTTGCGGCCTGCGTTGCGCCCGTGCCAAACCGCCTTAACGAAGGAGACCGTCCATGACCGAGCCGATGCAAGACGAAAAACAGCGCGCCGCAACCTGGTTCCGCGCCCTGCGCGACGAGATCGTCGCCGCCTTCGAATCTCTGGAAGACCGCCATGTCGAAGGTCCGCTATCGGATCGCCCTGCGGGTCGCTTCGACGTCACGCCAACCACGCGCAGCGCCGATGACGGATCGGATGCGGGCGGCGGGCTGATGAGCGTCATGCGCGGCGGCCGCGTCTTTGAAAAGGTCGGCGTCAACGTCTCCGAAGTCTACGGCACGCTTGGCGCGGCGGCCCAATCCGCCATGGCCGCGCGCGGTGTGCCCGGTGTGGCCGACGATCCCCGCTTCTGGGCCTCTGGCATCAGCCTTGTGGCGCATATGCAAAACCCCCACGCCCCTGCGGTGCACATGAACACGCGCATGTTCTGGACGCCCTCCGCGTGGTGGTTCGGCGGCGGGTCCGATCTGAACCCCTGCATCGAATACGATGAGGACACGGCGCATTTTCACGGCACGCAGAAGGCCGCGCTCGATCCGCACGGAGAAGCGCTCTATCCCCGGCTCAAGGAGTGGGCGGATGAGTATTTCTACATCCCGCATCGTCACCGCGCGCGGGGGGTTGGTGGCATCTTCCTGGACGATCACAACACCGGCGACTGGGAGGCCGATTTCGCGCTGATCCAGGATATTGGCCGCGCTTTCCTGCCCGCCTTTGTCCCCCTGATCGACAAACGTCGCCCCACGGCGTGGAGCGATGCCGACAAGGACGCGCAGCTCGTGCATCGCGGGCTCTATGCCGAATACAACCTTGTCTATGACCGGGGTACGAAGTTCGGGCTGGCCACGGGGCATGATGCCAATGCCGTCCTGATGTCGCTCCCGCCTGAGGCGAAATGGCCATGACGCGGGATCTGAAGGCGCCCGTCACCACGCCCCTGCCGCGCCCCCGGCCCGATGGCCGCGCGCTGACCGGGCGGTTTTGCCGTCTGGAGCGGCTTACGCTCGCCCATGCCGACGCGCTGTTCGATGCCTTTGGCGACGAGCCGGACTGGGACTACCTGCCCTATGGCCCGTTCGATTCGGTGCAGTCGTTCAGGCTGTGGCTGGTCCAGACCTGCCTTGACCGCGACCCGCTCTTTTATGCGATCCTCAAGGAGGGTCGTCCTCTTGGGATCGCTGCCCTGATGCGGATCGAGCCCGAACATGGCGTGATCGAGGTCGGCCATATCCACCACGCGCCCGCTCTTCAGGGCAGCCCGGCCACCACCGAGGCGATGGCTCTGCTCATGGCGCATGTCTTCGACGATCTGGGCTACCGCCGGTATGAGTGGAAATGCGACGCCGCCAATGCCCGCTCCCGCGCGGCGGCCCTGCGGCTCGGGTTCCAGGAGGAAGGCACGTTCCGGCAGCACCTCGTGCTGAAGGGGCGCAACCGCGACACCCAGTGGTTCTCGATCCTCGATGGCGAATGGCCGACGCTCAAGGCGCGGTTTGATCGTTGGCTGACGCCGGAGAATTTCGACGCGCAGGGGCGGCAGGTCACACGGCTCTCCGAGGTGTGATCGGGCGGGGGCTTGTGCCCGCGCGCCCCCACGCATGGCTGGAAGCGCGGGTTGGATCGTGGCAGAACACATAGGCAACAGGCGCGAAGGACACCCCATGACCACGCAATTCGGAAAAGGCTGCCATCTGCACCTGATCGACGGCTCGGCCTTTATCTTTCGCGCGTTCCATGCGCTGCCGCCGCTGACGCGCAAATCCGATGGTCTGCCGATCGGAGCGGTCTCCGGCTTTTGCAACATGTTGCAGCGCTACATTGAGGATCAGACAGGCCCCGACGCGCCGACCCACCTGGCGGTGATCTTCGACAAGGGCAGTCACACATTCCGCAATGACATGTTCCCCGCCTACAAGGCGAATCGCGACGCGATGCCCGAGGACCTGCGCCCGCAGATGCCCCTGACCCGCGAGGCGACCGAGGCATTCAACATCGCCTGCAAGGAGATGGAAGGCTTCGAGGCCGATGACATCATCGCAACCCTGTCCTGCCAGGCCCGCGACGCCGGGGGACGGGTAACGATCATCTCATCCGACAAGGACCTGATGCAGCTCGTCGGCGGCGGGGTCGAGATGCTCGATGCAATGAAGAACAAGCGCATCGGGATCGAAGGGGTCGAAGAGAAATTCGGCGTCGGCCCGGAGCGCGTCGTGGATGTGCAGGCGCTTGCGGGCGACAGCGTGGACAACGTGCCCGGCGCGCCGGGGATCGGGATCAAGACGGCGGCGCTCCTGATCAACGAATACGGCACGCTCGAAGAGCTGTTGGATCGCGCGGAAGAGATCAAGCAGCCCAAACGGCGTGAGACGCTGCTGAACCACCGCGACCAGATCGAGCTCTCGAAGAAGCTCGTGCAGCTTGACTGTGCGGTGCCGCTTGAGTTCACGCTCGATGATCTGGAGCTGCGCGAGCCGGAGCCGGAGCAGCTTCTGGGCTTCCTCGCGCGGATGGAGTTTCGGTCCCTGACAACCCGCATCGCCGGCAAGCTGGGCGCTCAGGCACCCGAGATCGCGGAAGCCCCCGCCGAGGCCCCGAGCGTCGAGCAGCCCGCAATTGACCCGGAAACCTATGAATGGGTCAAATCGCTCAGTCAGCTGGAGCGCTGGATCGCGGAAGCTTATGATCTGGGCGTCATTGCGTTCGACACGGAAACCACCGGGCTGGATGAAATGCGCGCCGATCTGGTCGGCGTGTCTCTGGCCACGGCGCCCGGCCGGGCCTGCTACATTCCGCTGACCCACAAGGGGGGCGAAGAGGGGCTCTTTGCCGAAGACGGGCTGGCCGATGGGCAGATGCCGCTCGATCAGTGCCTGGCCGCGCTCAAGCCGCTGCTTGAGGATGAAAGCATCCTCAAGATCGGGCAAAACGTGAAATACGATGCCAAGATCCTCGCGCGCTACGGGATCGACGTGACCTGCATCGACGACACGATGCTGATGAGCTACGCGCTCAACGCCGGGCGGCACGGGCACGGGATGGACACGCTCTCGCAGGAATATCTTGGCCATCGCCCGATCCCGATCAAGGAGCTGATCGGCAGCGGCAAGAGCCAGATCACCTTTGACAAGGTGCCGGTCGCCGAGGCGGTGAAATACGCCGCCGAGGATGCCGACATCACCCTGCGCCTGTGGCAGGTGTTCAAGCCCCGCCTTTCGGCAGAGCGCGTGGCGACGGTCTATGAGACGCTGGAGCGCCCGCTGGTGCCGGTGCTGGCGCAGATGGAGCGCTGCGGCATCGCGGTGGACCGCGATACGCTGTCGCGCATGTCCAACGCCTTTGCCCAAAAGATGGCCGCGCTTGAGGCGGAACTCCATGAGCTGGCCGGGCGGTCCTTCAATGTGCAAAGCCCCGCGCAGGTGGGGCAGATCCTCTTTGAGGATATGAGCCTGGAGGGCGGCAAGAAGACCAAAACCGGCCAGTGGTCCACCCCGGCAGATGTTCTCGAAGACCTCGCCACGCTGCACGACTTCCCGGCGCGGGTGCTGGATTACCGACAGCTCGCCAAGCTGAAATCGACCTATACGGATGCGCTTCAGGACCATATCGACGAGAACGGCCGCGTGCACACGTCCTATGTGCAGACGGGGGCGAACACGGGGCGGCTCGCCTCGGCCGATCCGAACCTGCAAAACATCCCCGTGCGCAGCGAAGAGGGGCGCCGCATCCGTGAGGCCTTCGTCGCCCCAGAGGGGCGCACTCTCGTCAGTCTCGACTACTCGCAGATCGAGCTGCGCATCTTGGCCCATGTCGCCGGGATCGACGCGCTGAAACAGGCGTTTCGCGAGGGGCAGGACATCCACGCGATGACCGCTTCCGAGATGTTCGACGTGCCGCTGGAGGAGATGACGCCTGACATCCGCCGCCGCGCGAAGGCGATCAATTTCGGCGTGATCTATGGCATCTCCGGCTTTGGATTGGCCCGCAACCTACGCATCCCGCGCAGCGAAGCGCAGGCCTTTATCGACCGCTATTTTGAACGGTTCCCCGGGATCCACACCTATATGGACGACACCATCGCCTTCGCGAAGGAGCACAAATACGTCTCCACCCTCTTTGGCCGGAAGATCCACACGACCGAGATCGCCTCCAAGGGGCCGCAGGCCGGTTTCTCCAAACGGGCCGCGATCAATGCGCCGATCCAGGGCACGGCGGCGGATATCATTCGCCGCGCCATGGTGCGCATGCCGGATGCGATCACTGAAACGGGCGCGTCCATGCTGCTTCAGGTGCATGACGAACTGATCTTTGAGGTGGATGAGGACAAGGCCGATGCCCTGATCGAAACGGCACGCGCGGTGATGGAAAACGCCGCAGCGCCCGCTGTGCATCTGGATGTGCCCTTGATCGTCGATGCTGGCCGCGGCGCGAACTGGGCCGAAGCGCACTGACCAAACTGACCTAAAGGAGCGGGCTGCGCCCGCGCCCTATATGGGCGCCGCGCCAGGGCGCGACGCCGCTTCGCCGTTACTTCGGCGGCATGCGAAGCGCGCCGTCGATGCGGATCACTTCGCCGTTGATCATCGGGTTCTCCGCGATGGAGCGCACGAGCTGCGCGTATTCGGACGGTTGGCCCAGACGTGAGGGGAAGGGCACCGAGGCGCCAAGGCTCTCCTGAGCGGCTTCCGGAAGGCCTTTCAGCATCGCGGTTTCAAAGATGCCCGGCGCAATGGTGCAGACGCGGATCCCCAGCGGTGCAAACTCGCGCGCGGCGGGCAGGGTGAGGCCGATCACCCCCGCCTTGGATGCGGCATAGGATGTCTGGCCGATCTGCCCTTCATAGCCCGCGATGGAGGCCGTGTTGACGATCACGCCGCGCTCGCCGGTCTCCAGCGGCTCTTCCTCCGACATGTCGCGGGCCGTCAGGCGGAGCATGTTGAAGGTGCCGATCAGGTTCACCTCCACCCCCTTGCGGAAGTCGTCGAGCGGCATCAATCCCTTGCGGGACAGCACCTTCTGGGCGGGGGCGATGCCTGCGCAGTTCACGACGATACGGGCCGTGCCGTGGGCGTCGCGCGCGCGGGCGATGGCCTCTTCGGTGCCGGTCGCATCGGTGATGTCGCAGCCGATGGCCAGGCCGCCAATGTCATCGGCCACGCGGGCCGCGGCGTCTTCGGCGCGGTCAAGGCAGGTCACTTTTGCGCCCTCCGCAGCCAGCATCCGTGCCGTCGCTTCCCCCAGTCCCGAACCGCCGCCCGTGACGATTGCGCTGATGCCCTTCAATTCCATGGAACCCTCCTCCTCGGTTTCAGGAATGGTGATAGGGTGCAGGCCCGGTTGGGGCAAGCTGCGGCCCGGGGTTGAATTTGCGCGGAAGCTGCGCAAGGGAAGCTGAGCTAGAGGAGCATCTCGCATGAAACGTATTCTCGTCACCGGCAGCGCCGGGTTCATCGGTTTCCACCTGTCCAGGCTGTTGCTGGCCGAAGGATTTACCGTCCACGGGTTCGACGGGATGACGGATTACTACGATGTCCGCCTGAAAGAGCGCCGCAATGCCATGCTGCACCAGAGCGAGGGCTACAGTTTCACTGAAGGGATGCTGGAGGATGCCGATCTGGTCATGCAGGTCGCGCGCGAGTTCCGGCCTGACGTGATCGTCCACCTCGCTGCGCAGGCCGGGGTGCGCTACAGCCTCGAAAACCCGCGCGCCTATATCGAGAGCAACGTCGTCGGCACGTTCAACGTGATGGAGGCCGCGCGGGAGCTGGAGGTGGATCACCTGCTGATGGCCTCGACCTCTTCGGTCTATGGCGCCAACACCGAAATGCCCTATGCCGAAACGCATAAGGCCGACAGCCAGATGACGATCTACGCCGCCACCAAGAAGGCCAACGAGGCCATGGGGCATTCCTACGCCCATCTGTGGAACCTGCCGGTGACGATGTTCCGCTTCTTCACCGTCTATGGCCCCTGGGGGCGGCCCGACATGGCACTGTTCAAATTCGTCTCCGCGATCTTCGACGGGCGCCCCATCGACATCTACAACCACGGTGAGATGTATCGCGATTTCACCTATGTCGAAGATCTGGTGCGCGGCATCCGCCTGCTGATCGACGCCGTGCCTGAGCGGCCCGAAGATGGCGCCGTGCCCGAAGGCGACAGCCTGTCACCCGTTGCGCCCTACCGGGTGGTGAATATCGGCAACTCCGACAAGGTGCGGCTGCTGGATTTCGTGGACGCCATCGAGGCCGAGATCGGCATCCCCGCCAAGCGCAACCTGATGGAGATGCAAAAGGGCGACGTGCCCGCCACCTGGGCCGATGCGGAGCTGCTGAAGACCCTCACCGGCTATGCGCCCAAGACGGATGTGCGCGAGGGGATCGCGAAATTCGTGGCGTGGTATCGGGAGTATTATGGGGTGTGAGGTAGGGCGTCAGCGAGCGGGTTTCGCGGGCGCAGCGAAGGGCGGGTTTGAGCCCAGAGTTACAACACGGAAAGCTATTTGAGCTCCGACAACGTTGGCAATAGCCGAGCGGCCTCCTCAGCAAGGTATGGGCAATCCGAAGCAACAGTTTCGTGTTCAACCCAGTCACAAGCATTGTACATGTCACCCAACCATTTGGGGAAATCAAACAAGGCCTCAATGTGTCTGAAAACCTTGCAAACATCATTCGGCCTACATTCGCCATTAAGATACTCACCAAGGCGTTCATAAAACAACTTCCTGACGATCTTTTCAGATTGATCAGACGTAAGTTCTATTTCTTTCCAGTATCTTACATATACTCGAATGTATCGCTCGGCGGACTGTCTTACCTCACTATCATTGTGCTTATTGGCGCAAAGTAGCTCAGAGACTTCCCAGTCCTCTGCATATTCATCAAGGTGAGAAGTTGCTGAGAGCCATTCAAGCAGTTGTTGCCCGCTATAAAAGCCGATTTGCAAAGCGACATACATTTCTTCTGGAGATGTGGAGCTCAATTTTCTCATAGCTCAAACTAAGCCAGCAGACTTGTCAGCTCAACGGCAACTTTGTCCCCCGTAGCGGACCTTAGTTGGAATTTGATTTAGCGCCCGGCGGTCAAGCCAGCCCCTCACACCCGCTTCGCCACCTCCTCCAGCATCACCTCGGTCGCGCCGCCGCCGATGTTTTGCACGCGGGCGTCCCGGCTCATCCGTTCAATCGTGCTTTCACGCATGAAGCCCATGCCGCCGTGGAACTGGACGCAGTCATACATCACCCGGTTCACCAGCTCGCCGCAGAGCGCTTTGATCATGGACACCTCGCGCACGACGTCCTCGCCCTTGGCCGCGCGCCAGGCGGTTGTGTAGATCATGGACCGGGCCGCTTCGACCTCGCTTGCCAGCATCGACAGGCGCTGCCGGATCACCTGTTTGTCCCAGAGCGGGGCGCCAAACGCCTGCCGGTCGCGGACGTAGTGCAGTGTCAGGTCCAGGGCTGCCGTTGCCTCGCCCATGGCCATGGCGCCGATCACCAGCCGTTCGTTCTGAAAGTTCTTCATGATCTCGTAGAACCCGCGCCCCGGCGTGCCCAGCACATTTTCCGCAGGGATACGCACGTCCTCGAACCGCAGCTCCGCCGTGTCCGAGGAGTTCCAGCCATGTTTGTCCAGCTTCCGCGCGACCTCAAAGCCGGGCATTCCCTTTTCGAGGATGAACATCGTCACCGACTGGCTGGGGCGGGCTTCCGGGTCGGTCTTGGCGGCAATGCAGTAGACATCGCCCAGAACGCCGTTGGTGATGAACACCTTGGCGCCGTTCAGGATCCAGTCGTCCCCGTCGCGCACGGCCTTGGACTGAATGCCCTTCACATCGGATCCGGCGCCGGGTTCGGTCACGCCGACAGCGGTGATCCATTCGCCGGTGATGACCTTGGGCAGGTATTTTTCCTTTTGGGCGTCATTGCCTGCGTGGAAGATATGGACCGAGGCCATATCGGTATGCACCAAGGTCGTCACCGCCACGCCCGAAAAGGTGGAGCGGCCCAGCTCTTCGGCCAGCACCACGGTGGCGCGTTGGTCCATGGCGCTGCCGCCGTATTGCTCCGGGTAGCGGATGCCAAGGAAACCCAGATCGCCCATCTTGCGCAGCAGCGCGCGCGGGGTGGCACCGTCTTCTTCCCATTGCGCGCCGTGGGGCTTGATCTCTTCGTCCACGAAACGGCGGACCTGCGCGCGGAGCATGATGTGCTCTTCGTCGAAGAACAGCGGGCTTTCGGAAAGCCGGTCAAAGCTGGATGTCATAACGTCCTCCCTTGCGGTGCCTTTGATGAGGCATGAAGCTGACGCCCAAAGCAAGGAGACGTGCCCATGAAAACCCTGACCGGCATTCGCGTGGTTGAATTCGACGCGATTGGCCCTGTGCCCTTTGCGGCCATGATGCTGGCCGATCACGGTGCCCATGTGACCCGCATCCTGCGTCCCGGCGGGCACGGGATCGAGGTCGAGGCCGGGGACGACGATGTGCTGTTGCGGGGCCGGGCCGAGCGGCGGGCCATCGACCTGAAAACCGACGCGGGCCGGGACGAGGCGCTTGCGCTGATGGCGCAGGCAGACGTCGTGCTGGAAGGGCACCGCCCCGGCGTGATGGAACGGCTTGGGCTCGGCCCTGACGTTGCCCATGCGCGCAATCCCGCGCTGATCTACGGGCGGGTCACGGGCTATGGGCAGGACGGGCCGATGGCCACATGGCCGGGGCACGATCTGAACTACATCAGCCAGGTTGGCGCGCTGCACCCCATTGGCGATCCCGATCTGCCCCCGCCGCCGCCTTTGACTCATGCCGGGGATTTCGGAGGTGGCGGGATGCTGGGTGCATTCGGCGTGCTGGCCGCGCTGCTCCATGCGCGCGCGACCGGCGAGGGCGCGGTGATCGACATTGCCATGGTCGATGGGGCGGCGCTGCTCATGTCGCTCTATGCCGGGATGCGGAAGGCCGGGCTGTGGAGCGACACGCGCGGCGCGAACCTGCTGGACGGGGCCGCGCCGTTCTATCGCTGCTACCGCACCAAGGACGGCGCGCATATCGCTATCGGCGCCATCGAGCCGCAGTTCTACGCCGCCCTCCGCAAGGCGCTCAAGCTGGATGATCCGCTGTTCGATGCGCAGATGGACCGCGCCAGATGGCCCGAGATGTGCGCGGTCATTGCCGCACGGATCGGGGCCATGACCCTGGCCGATCTGGAGCCGCTGCTTTCCACCCCCGATGCCTGCGCGACGCGGGTGCTGCCCCTGGGCATGGTCTCGGAAAGCCCGCAGGTGGCTGCGCGCGAGATTTTCCGGGACGGGGCGCCTCAGCCCGCGCCGCGCATTGCCCCTGCGAAATAGCCGCCTCGCCCTTGCGTTTTGAGGCGGCGGCGCGTTCTACTCAGCGCCAAACCAATTCGGAGGTAAAACATGGGTTCGTATCTGAAACAGTTCCCTGACAAGAATGGTATGTTCGGAGATTATGGCGGGGCCGATCTTCCGCCGCCGTTGGAGCCCCAGTTCAAGGCGATCTCTGAGGCTTATGACCGGATCTCCAAATCGGCGGATTACATCGCCGAGCTGCGCCACATCCGCAAGCATTTCCAGGGCCGCCCGACCCCGATCAGCTACCTGCGCAACATCAGTGATATGGTGGGCGGAGCGCGCATCTATGCCAAGCGCGAGGATCTGAACCACACCGGCGCGCACAAGCTGAACCACTGCATGGCCGAGGGCCTGCTCGCCAAATACATGGGCAAGACCAAGATCATGGCCGAAACCGGTGCCGGCCAGCACGGCGTGGCGCTTGCGACAGCCGCCGCCTATTTTGGGCTGGAATGCGAGATCCACATGGGCGAGATCGACATCGCCAAGGAAGCGCCCAACGTCACTCGCATGAAGTTGCTGGGGGCCACGGTCGTGCCCGTGGGCTTTGGCGGGCGGTCCCTGAAAGAGGCCGTGGACAGCGCCTTCGGCTCCTATCTGGAGCAGGCAGATACCGCGCTCTTTGCCATCGGGTCCGTGGTGGGGCCGCACCCCTTCCCGAAGATGGTGCGCGACTTCCAGCAGATCATCGGCACCGAGGCGCGCGAGCAGTTCTTTGAGATGACCGGCGAGCTGCCCGATATGGTCGCCGCTTGCGTCGGCGGCGGGTCGAACGCCATGGGGCTGTTTTCGGGCTTCATCGACGAAGACGATGTGGCGCTCTACGGGGTCGAGCCCATGGGCACGTCGTCCAACCTGGGCGATCACGCGGCGACCATCACCTTTGGGGAAGATGGCGACATCCACGGCTTCCGCACCCTGCTGCTCAAGGATGAGAATGGCGAGCCCGCACCGGTGCACACCGTCGCTTCGGGACTCGATTATCCCGGCGTCGGGCCGGAGCATGCCCACCTGCACAAGACGGGCCGCGTGACCTACACCGCCGCTGACGACATGGAGGCTCTGGACGCCTTCTACAAGCTGTCGCGCCACGAAGGCATTATCCCCGCGCTCGAAAGCGCGCATGCCGTTGCCTTTGCCATGCGTGAGGCGCCCAAGAACCCGGGCAAGTCGATCCTGATCAACCTGTCGGGCCGGGGCGACAAGGACATCGACTATGTGACCGAAACCTACGGGTTCGGCGACTGAGACCGAAGGGCCGGGAGGGGCGTTGCCCCTCTTGGCCTTCGGCCAATTCACCCCAAGGTATTTGCCGCAAATAAGAAGCTAGGTGTGCCTTAGCGCGCAGCTTTGCTCTTCGTGGCGGCCGTCGGACAGGCATTTGGCACAGAAATAGCCGCAGCCGACCTTGGCCCAGATCTCGGGCGATGGAGTGAGCGCGCGCCCGCAGCCGTCGCATTTCAGATCGGCGTATAGCGCGGCGAGCTTGTCGGCGGGGATGTCAAAGCGTTCCATATGCGCAACATCGGTGCAGCGCCTGGCGTCGGCAAGGGGGTGCGACGGATCACCGCCCGCGTTTGCGGGTCGCAAAGACGATCAGGCACAGCCCCATCAGCAGAGCCGAGAGCGCGAAGGGGGCGCCGGGTACGTAAGGGCCGCCGCCGACGGTGAAGAACCAGAAGATCTGGGTCATCACCAGGGGCGAGACAATCGCCGCCACTGCGCGGGCCGAGGCGATCACGCCTTGTAGCTCGCCCTGCTGGTCGTCCTTGGCGATCCGGCTCATGCGGCCCTGAAGGGCGGGGGTGACCACGGCGCCCAGGGCTGAGATCGGGATCAGGATCAACGCCCAGAAGCCGGAGGAGATCATCGTGAGGATCAGGAAGGCGAGCCCCTCGAAGGCCAGTCCGAAGATGATGAGGCGGCGTTCTCCGACCCGGGTCAGCGCGTAGCGCATCAGCCCGCCCTGCACGATGGCCATCGAGATCCCGAACAGCATGAGAGAGAACCCCACCATGGCTGGATCCCAGCCAAAGCGCTCTTTGGGGAAGTAGGCCCAGATCGCCGGGTACACCATCAGCGAGAATTCGTAGACGAACAGCAAGATCAGCAGGCGTGTCACGCGCGGCAGGTGGGAGACCGCCTTGAAGGCGCCCAAGGGATTGGCGCGTTTCATGTCAAAGGCGCGGCGGGTGCGGTCCGTGACCGTTTCTGGCAGGATGAACAGGCCGTAGAGGAAGTTGACCCCCGACAGGCCCGCCGCCGCCCAGAACGGCGCCCGGAGCCCGTATTGGGCGAGCAGGCCGCCGATGACCGGGCCCAGCACAAAGCCAAGGCCGAACGCCGCGCCGACCAATCCGAAATTGGCGCTTTTCTGGCGGCGGTCCGAGATGTCCGCCATGAAGGCGCTCGCGGTGGATTGTGTGGCGGCGGTGATGCCTCCGATCACGCGGGTCAGGAAGATCAGCCAGATCGTATGGGCCACCGCCATCAGCACGTAGTCCAGCGTCATCACGGCCAGTGAAATCAGTAGCACGGGCCTGCGGCCGAACCTGTCTGACAGCGCGCCAAGAAGCGGGCCAAACAGGAACTGCATCACGGAAAACGTGGTCAGCAGGATGCCGCCCCAGATCGCCGCGTCTCCGACGGTGCCGCCGTTCAGTTCCTTGATGAGGTCGGGCATGACCGGAAGGATCAGGCCAACGCCCATGGCGTCGAGGACTAGGGTGACAAGGATGAAGACCTTGCCGCGCGGTTTGGGGGTACTGCTCATGGGCAGGCTTTACGGGCTTCGGCGGGCGGGGGGAAGGGCGATGATGCCGCGTTCAGCCCGCGAGCCGATCAAGCGCGGCGGCCAGATCGCCGGGCCGGGCCAGGAACGGCGAATGCGATCCGGGCAGGGAGAGCACCTCTCCGCCGGTCCAGTTCTCCGTCATCATGTGTTGGAGCACGGTCGGCACGGCGTTGTCATCCTCGCAGCGGATGTAGTGGCGCGGCAGGGTGAAGGCGTGCTCCGGCCAGAGCGGGGTTTCCTGCGGGAGGATCGGTTCGGGGGTGAGCCGAGCCATGGCCGCAGCGGCGATGTCTTCGGGGACGTCTTGGTAGAATTTCGAGGGGCCAAGCGCGGGGTCCGGGGTCCAGGTCTTGCGGTCTTCGCTGACGCGGATCGCTTCGATCAGCGGCTGGACGGGTGCGTTGCGGCGCATGTCGCCCAGCGTCTTGCCCGGGATCGGGACATAGGCGGCGAGGTAGACGAGCGCTCCAATCTTGCCGGAGGCGCGCTCCGCCGCTGCGGTGATCGCATAGCCCGCCATGGAGTGTCCCACGAGGATCGTGCCGGGGGTGAGCGCGTCATCAATGGCGCGGGCATAGTCATCCAGCGTCACGTCCTCGGGCGGGGTCGGATCCGCGCCGTGGCCGGGCAAGTCGATGGCGTGTGCGCTGTGGCCAAGCGCCTCAAGCGCGGGGATTGTGCTGTCCCAGCACCATGCGCCGTGGCACGAGCCGTGGATCAGAAGAAAATGGGCCATGGGTGTCCTTTCTTGGGAAGGGCGTCTGCACGTGGTGCGCGCCCTCTGGGTATTTGAGGCTCAAAGATGCGGTCAGATCGGAGGCAGGGTGGCGAGAAACCCGGCGAGGGTTTCGGCATAGGCCTCGGGGCTGTCGATGCAGGGCAGGTGCCCCGCGCCCCGGATCAGGCGGAAATGCGCGGCTGGGATCAGATCAGTTGTTTCGCGCACCAGATCGGGCGGGGTCGAGCCGTCTTCGCTGCCCGCAATGCCGAGCGCGGGAAGGCGCAGGCCCGAGGTGGGCGTGATGAAATCCGTGCCCGAAATCGCTGCGGCGCAGCCGACATAGCCTTCAGCCGGGGTTTCAAGAAACCGCGCGCGCCAGAGCTGGCCCGTGGGGCTGTCGCGAAAGGCCGGGGCGAACCAGCGGTGCATATGGGCATCAGTGACGGCCTCCAGCCCACCGGTGCGCACGGCGTCGATGCGGGCGGCCCAGATGTCGGGCGTCGCGATCTTGGCGGCGGTGTTGGACAGGACCAGAGCGCGGACCAGATCGGGGCGTTTCACCGCCAGTCCCTGGCCGATCATCCCGCCGATGGAGAGCCCGACGAACACGGCCTCGCGCGCGTCGTGAGCTTCCATCACCGCTTCTGCGTCCGAGATCAGGGTGCCCATCGCATAGGGCGCGGGGGGCACGTCGCTTTGACCGTGGCCACGTTTGTCGTAGCGGATCAGCCGCAGGCCGTCCGGCAGATGCGGGATCAGGTCATCCCAAAGCCGCTGATCGGTGCCAAGCGAATTGGCGAAGACCAGCGGGATGCCGTCCTTGGGTCCATCGGCGCGGCTGTGGAGGCGGGTTCCGTCGCGGGCGGTGACGATCATGGGCGGGCTCCGGGCAGGGTGACGAGCGTGTGGTTGCAGCCCGCAAGGCGGGCGTCAATGATCGGGGCGATATCGCTCCAGTCGCCGCCCGCCAGTCCCGCGCCGATCAGCGGGTAGCCGATGCGGGCCGTCGGGAAACGGGTGGCGATTTCGGTGAAGGCGCGGCCGATGGCATCGGTGTCGGCCAAGGGCATCGGCCCGGCGGGCTCGAACTGCGTGTAGGCGTTGACGATGGTGAGCGGGCCCACCTCCGCCACCGAGATCGTGCCCAGTTTTCGGTGGTCTCCGAGCGGCGTGGCCTTGTCGGCGCCAAGCGCTTCGGGCCAGGCGGCGCTGATGGCCCGCGCGATGCCTGCCCCCATGGTGCCAAAGCAGTTGCAGCCGTGGACGATCACGTCGAAGGCCCCCTGTTTGGCCAGGGCGATCAGGTCTCCTTCGACGTGGTTCACAGCGTCTCCAATGCGCGCGAGAACTGCGACGGGTCAACGTTCCCGCCCGAGATCACGGCAATCACCGTGTCGGCGTCCGGCGGATGGAACAGGGCAGCGGCCAAGGCAACGGCCCCGCCGGGCTCTGTCACGAGCTTGAGTCGCAAGAAGGCCTGCGCCATGGCGCGCAGAGCCTCTTCATCGCTCACGACGATGCCGGGGCTGCAGAGCCGCTTGAGGATCGGAAAGGTCAGATCGCCGGGCTGCGCTGTGACGATGGCGTCGCAGATGGAGCCGGTCTCTGCCGGGTTGCGCTCAATCCGGCCAGAGCGGAGCGAGCGGGCCACGTCGTCAAAGCCTTCGGGCTCCACCGGGCGGACCGTCATGCCGGGCGCGTCGGCTTCAAGCGCAAGCGCAACGCCGGAAGTCAGCCCGCCGCCTCCGCAGCAGGCCAGCACCTGCGCATCGGTGATCCCCATGGCGGCAGCGTCCTGAGCAATCTCAAGCCCGATGGTGCCCTGGCCCGCGATCACATTCGGATCGTCAAAGGGCTTCACCAGCGTCAGGTTGCGCTCCTGTGCGATCTTGGCGCCGATCTCCTCGCGGCTATCAATCCCGCGTCTGTAGGTGACAACCTCAGCCCCAAGGGCCCGCGTGTTGGCGAGCTTCAGCGCGGGGGCGTCGCCCGGCATGACGATCACGGCAGGCACGCCATGTCCGCGCGCGGCGAGGGCCACGCCCTGCGCGTGATTGCCCGAGCTGAAGGCGATGACGCCATTCGCCCGCTCCTGCGGATCCATGGCCGACAGGGCAGACCACGCGCCGCGGAATTTGAAGCTACCGGTGTGCTGAAGGCATTCTGGTTTCACCAGAACGCGGCGGCCTGCGATCTCGTCCAGGAAGGGCGAAGACAGCAGCGGCGTGCGGCGGGCGTGGCCTTCGATCCGGGAGGCGGCGGCGCGGATGGCGTCGATCGTCACTGCATCTTCTCCAGCCACAGCGTCAGGGCGCTGAGTGCTTCGGGCTCGTCCAGGAAGGGGACATGCCCCCGATCCGGCACGTTGGCAAAGATCATGTCCGGGCGCCGGGCGCGCATCTGGGCGGCGGTCTCTTCCGCCAGCAGGTTGCTGTTCGCCCCCCGGATCAGCGCCAGAGGCAGCCCGTCCAGAGCGTCGAAGAACGGCCACAGATCCGGATTCAGGGTCACATCGCTGGCCAGCACCGCATCGCGCAGGCGGGCGTCATAGCGGATCGCCAGCCCGTCTTCGGTTTCTTCGAAATTGGCGAGCAGGTCGTGGCGCCACCGCTCTTCCGGGACATTGGCAAATCCCGGCACGGCCTTCGCGCGGAGCGGCAGGAATGCGTCGAACGTCTTGGCGGAGGGCTTGCGGCCCAGATAGCCTTTGATGTCCTCAAGCCCCTCATCCGAGATGTCCGGCCCGATGTCGTTGAGCGCAACGCCCAAAAGCCTGCCTTTGGCCGTCGCGCCGAGCCCCATGGCGATAAGCCCGCCGCGCGAGGTGCCGAGGACCGCCGCGCGCTCCAGTCCGAGATGGTCCAGCAGCTCAAGCGCATCCTGCGCCTCTTTGGGGACGGTGTAGGTCTCTGGCCCCGGCCAATCCGAATTGCCCCGCCCGCGATAATCCATCCGGATGACCCGCGCGCCTTTTGCCACTAGGTGCGGCGTCACGTGGTCGAAATCCTGATGGTTGCGAGTGAGGCCCGACAGGCACAGGATCGGCAGGCCTTCGCCTTCATCGGTGAAGAACAGGTTGCAGCCGTCTGAGGCGGAAAATGTGGGCATCAAAGAACCTCGGTCAGTCGTGAAAGATCGGGCAGGGTGTAGTGCGGCGCGGCCCACAGCCGGTCCTGCGGGGCGCCGCTGCGGTTCACCCACGCCGTGCGGAACCCGTAGCCTGCAGCAGCGGCAGCGTCCCACCCGTTCGATGAGGTGAACAGGACCTGGTCAGGCGCCGTTCCAAAGGCCTGCCCCACCAGGTCGTAGACCGCTCGGGCCGGTTTGAAGACGCCAACGTCTTCGACAGAGATCACCCGGTCCAAAGACCCGCCAATCCCCGCCGCGTCCACGGCCTGCGCCAGCATGGTTGGGCTGCCGTTGGAGAGGATGGCGATGCGCAGGCCGCGGGCCTTCAGGTCGCGCAGCAGCGCGGGCACTTCCGGGTAGCAGGACAGCCGCTCATAGAGCCCCAGCAGCACCTCGCGCAGGTCGGGATCGTCCAGCCCGGCACGCTCCAACGCCCAGTCCAGCCCGTCCTGGGTGACCTGCCAGAAATCGCAATGCACCCCTGCCACGGTCCGCAGCCAGCTGTATTCCAGCTGCTTGGCCCGCCAGTCCTGCGCGATCTGAACCCAATGGTCGGACAGCGCGGCGCCCTGCGGGGTCTGCGCAGCTTCACGGGCGGCGGCGCTGACATCGAACAGCGTGCCATAGGCGTCGAATACGCATGTCGTGATGGTCATGTCGCCTCCCTCCGGTCCGCACACTGGCACGGCGCCTGCGCGGCGAAAAGCCCCTCGGGTTGCGACATGGGGGCAGAGAGGCTAGCCTGATCGTGATCGGAGCACCTGCCGGAGCGGCGGCCTCCTCCATTTTCCAACATGCAAGGACACATCATGACCGAGGTCAAACCCGGCGACACAGTGCGCATTCATTACACTGGAACACTCAACGACGGCACCACCTTCGACAGCTCCGAAGGGCGCGATCCGCTTGAGTTCACCGTTGGCTCTGGCCAGATCATCCCGGGCCTGGACAAGGCGATCCCGGGCATGACCGTCGGGGAAAAGAAGACGGTGAAAGCCACCGCCGACGAAGCCTACGGCCCCATTGATCCCGCCCGGTTCCAGGCTGTGGATCGCGGCGAATGGCCCGACAACATCCCGCTTGAGCCGGGTCTTCCGCTGCAGGTGCAGGCGCAGGATGGCCAGACGCTCAACGTCACGATCCACGAGGTCCGCGAGGACGAAGTGGTCCTGAACGCGAACCACCCTCTGGCCGGTCAGGACCTGACCTTCGATATCGAATTGGTCGAGATCGCCTAAGCCGCAGCGCGTTCCGGCACCGTATCGCCGCGCGGGCATCTGCGTATCGCCACATTTGCCCGCGATAGCTGGTCTGGGGGATCCTGACTGGCAGATGGTGGTCGTTTGGAACGTGACATGATGACAAGTGCGCTGCTGTTCGGCGGCGCGCTTCTGATGGAGCCGGGGCTGATCGATGAGATCGCAGACCTGGCAAAAAACCCCGAAAACGTGACCGAAAATCCGCCGGATATGGCCGTGCTGCTTTCGTCTGATGCAGATGAAGGGGGCGGGTCGGCCGATCCGCTCGAATTGATCGACCTGCTAGAGTACGCACGTCAGGCAGACGGTGTGAACGCTCCTGCCGATGAAGGGGCGAACCTGCTTGGCGCCTTCGATGATCTGGGCGATACGGTGATCCCTCTCCCGAGCGATCAGCCGATTGCGCCGATCGGCAGCCACGACACCACCCTCGTCAGTCATGACGACTGGCTGGACCTCTGACGGGTCACAGGTTTTCGGGCTGCGGCATCCCCAGAACGTGGTAGCCGCCATCCACATGGATGATCTCTCCGGTGGTGCAGGCGCCCGCATCGGAAAGCAGGTAAACGGCGGTTCCGCCGACCGCTTCCAGCGTCGCGTTGTCCCGTAGCGGCGCATTCGCGGCGGTGTGCTTGAAGGTCTTGCGCGCCCCACCAATCGCGGCCCCGGCGAGGGTTTTCATCGGCCCGGGGCTGATCGCGTTGACCCGCACCCCGTCCGGCCCCATGTCGTTTGCCAGATAGCGCGTGGTGCTCTCCAAAGCGGCTTTCGCCACGCCCATCACGTTGTAGAACGGCGTGACCTTGTTCGATCCCTGATAGGTCAGGGTCAGCGCACAGCCGCCATTGGGCATCAGCTCGGCTGCGCGGCGGGTGACGTCGATGAAGCTGTAGCACGAGATCGTCAGCGAATTGCGGAAGTTGTCCCGGGTGGTGTTGCGAAACTGGCCGGTCAGCTCGGATTTGTCTGAAAACGCAATGGCATGGACGATGAAATCCAGCGTGCCCCACCGCTCCTTGAGCCCGGCAAAGGCGGCATCCATGCTGGCATCGTCCAGAACATCCACATCCACCATGAAATCGCTACCGAGCGACTGGGCCAAGGGCTCCACACGTTTGCCAAAAGCATCGCCCTGATAGGTAAAGGCCAGCTCCGCGCCCGCCTCTGAACAGGCCTTGGCGATCCCCCAAGCGATGGAGCGGTCATTGGCCACTCCCATGATCAGACCGCGTTTTCCAGCCAGAGAAATCGTCATGGTGTCAGGCCTCTATGTCTTTCTATTGGCACTTAAAATCTTAGGGGGCGTGGGCCGCTCCCGGCGGATCGCAGCGTTAGCCGCGATACCGAGAGAGCAGCATGGAGCCGTTGGTCCCGCCGAAGCCGAAGGAATTGGTCATCACCGTATCGAGCCCCGCGTTCTCGCGCAGCGCAACCGCGATCTCGCCGTCCTGGATCGCTGGATCCAGCTCGGTCACGTTGATCGACGGGGCAATGAAGTCGTCCTGCAGCATAAGGAGGCAATAGATCGCCTCTTGCGCGCCTGTTGCGCCCTGGCTGTGTCCGGTCATTGATTTCGTCGACGAAATCGGGGGGTGGCTCTCCCCAAAGACACGGCGGACGGCCTCAACCTCACCGACGTCCCCGACCGGGGTCGAAGTGCCGTGGGCGTTGATGTAGCTCACCGAGCGACCTTCGGGCAGCATGTCCATGGCCAGCCGCATGGCGCGCTCGCCGCCCTCGCCGGAGGGGGCCACCATGTCGTGCCCGTCCGACGTGGCGCCGTAGCCTGTGACTTCGGCCAGGATCGTGGCGCCGCGGGCCAGAGCGTGCTCCAGATCCTCCAGCACCACGATAGCGCCGCCGCCTGCGATCACGAACCCGTCGCGGGTCGCGTCAAAGGCCCGAGACGCGGTTTCCGGCGTGTCGTTATACTTGCTGCTCATCGCGCCCATGGCGTCGAAGAGGCAGGACAGGGTCCAGTCCAGCTCCTCGCCGCCGCCGGCGAACATGATGTCCTGCTTGCCCATCATGATCTGCTCCGCCGCGTTGCCGATGCAATGCAGCGAGGTCGAGCAAGCCGAGGTGATCGAATAGTTCAATCCCTTGATTTTATAGGCCGTCGCGAGGTTGGCCGAAATCGTGGAGCCCATGCATTTGGGCACCGCAAAGGGCCCGATCCGCTTGGTCGCGCCGCTTTTCAGAACCGTCTGGTGGGCCGAAAACATGGCCGACGTGGACGGCCCGCCCGATCCCGCGATGACCCCGGTGCGCGGGTTGGAGACCTGATCTTCGCTTAACCCGGCGCTCTCAATGGCCTGCCCCATGGCCAGATAGGCATAGGCGGCGCCGGGCCCCATGAAGCGCATCACGCGCTTGTCGATATGCTCGGACGGGTCGATTTTCAGTGTCCCTGCCACCTGGCTGCGAAAGCCATGCTCGGCCATCTCGGGGACGAATTCGACGCCCGACTTCCCGGCCTTCAGATTGGCGGCGACCTCGTCGCAGCTGTTTCCGATGGGGGAGACAATCCCCATCCCGGTGACGACTACTCGGCGCATGTGCACTCTCCTTTGTTACGGTCTTGTAAGATGCCGTGAAGAGGGGGGCAAGCGGCGTGGTGCTCCACCCCTCGGAGACGGTCCGTGAACATCGCTCCTGCGCCACAAGCGGGTTGGTGTCTCGGCCGTCGGCGCGCCATAGGTCGCACTCCGCGAAGACGGTGATGAGTCCTCCTCAATAGGAGCCAGCCCCCACTCTTCTTATTTGTCTTATTTGTCCAAATACCTCGGGGGGAATTGCCGTCAGGCAAGGGGGGCAGAGCCCCCCAACCCGCCCGCCGCAGGCGTTACGGCACGATCAGGACCGTTCCCGGCGCAGCCCGCGCCGCCAGCCACCGCAGCTGCGCAGGCGCCATGGCAATGCACCCTTCGGTCGGCGCGCCGGGGCGTCGCCAGCGGTGCAGGAAAATGGCAGAGCCCGCGCCCGGCATGGCCTCGGGCCAGTTCCAATCCGTCAGCAGGATCAGATCATACAGAGGATCGCTCCGCCGCAGGGCTTCGCTGCTGCCGGGGTAGGGCGCGCGGACCATCTGGTTGTAATCAGTGCGCGCAGCGTCGTCCGACCAGCGGTCCCGCAGCCCGATGGGGATCGCCCAGGGCGCGGGGGGCGCCATCCGGTCCGGGCGATAGAGCGTTCCCACAATCCGGTGCGTGCCCACGGGCGTGCCGCCATCGCCTTCCGTCTTGGTGCGGGTGATCCCGCCGCGCCCGATGGTCACGGGGATCAGCCGCCCAAAGGCCCACAGCCCGCGCGGGGTCAGGCGCATCACAGCAGATGCCCGGATTTCGCGGCCTTGGTGGCGAGGTAGGCTTCGTTCAGCGGATTGCGCCCGACCTTGAGCGGCACGCGCTCGCTCACTTTGATGCCGGCTTCCTCCATCCGGGCCACTTTCGCCGGATTGTTGGTCAAAAGCCGCACGGCGCCGAACCCCATCTTGGACAGGATGCGCGCGCCCAGCCGGAAATCGCGTTCATCATCTTCGAAGCCCAACCGGTGATTGGCTTCAACGGTATCAAAGCCCTGATCCTGAAGATCATAGGCCCGCATCTTGTTGGTCAGCCCGATCCCGCGCCCCTCCTGGTTCAGGTAGAGCAGCACACCCGCGCCCTCTTCGCCCATCCTGGCGAGCGCTGCGTGCAGCTGGGGGCCGCAATCGCATTTCAGGCTGCCCAGCACGTCGCCGGTGAAGCAAGCAGAGTGCAGGCGGCACAGCACGGGGGCGGAGCGGTCGGGCTGGCCGATCTCGATCGCGTAGTGCTCCTCGCCGCCGTCCTCGGGGCGGAACACGTGCAGGCGCCCGGCGCGGCTGGCCTCCATGGGGAGCCGGGCCGAAACAGATTCGCGCAGGCTGCTGGCACCGGGCGCGCTGCCACCCAGAGCTGTGAGCGCGTTCTCTGCCGCCACGGCGTAGATGTCCTTGGGCCGCACGATCAGTGCTGCAGGCAATAGCTCGGCCTCTTTCAGAAGGCGCAGCGCCGCGCGGTGCAGATCCGCCGGTCCGTCCCGTTCGAACCGAAACGGCCCCTTCATGGGCGCGCGCAGGTCCATGGCCGGATCAGCCATCGCGCGCAGCCAGTCGGCCCGCGCCTCGCGTGGCAGGCAGATCCGCACCAGATCGCCGTCATAGGCAGGGGCATGCAGCGTCTTTGCCCGCCGGGCGGTCAGCGCCAGCACCGGCGCGCCAAGCGCCCGCATCGCCTCCAGCCGGGCCGGGCTGGCAACCTCGGCGGCCAGCACCACGGCGTCACCCAACACCACGGGCACCCCGGCGCGCAGGTCGGCCCGGGCGCGGGCGGTCAGTTCGGACGGATCGGGGGCAAGGGACATGAGACCTCCGGGAATGATCCCCTTTCCCTGTCCCGGCTTGAAACAAATCGCAAGTCTGCGACACGACCGCGTGAGCGATTTGCCACATTTCTTGCTATTTCCGGCGCTGCGGCCAACTGTCAAAAGAACGTGAAACCGGAGAACACCATGTCGCAGCTTAAGAAAATCCTGCTTGTCGATGATGATGATGACTTGCGCGAAGCGCTTGGCGAACAGTTGGTCATGACGGAGGATTTCGACGTGTTCGAGGCCTCGAACGGCGCGGAGGCCATCACGCGCAGCAAGGAAGGCCTGTTCGATCTGGTGATCCTGGACGTGGGCCTGCCCGACACCGACGGGCGCGAGCTGTGCAAGGTGCTGCGCAAGCAGGGGGTCAAATGCCCGATCCTGATGCTGACCGGCCATGACACGGACAGCGACACGATCCTGGGGCTCGATGCCGGGGCGAACGACTATGTGACTAAGCCGTTCAAATTCCCGGTTCTGCTGGCCCGCATCCGCGCCCAGCTGCGCACCCATGAGGCCAGCGAAGACGCGGTGTTCACCGTCGGCCCTTACAGCTTCCGCCCCGCGCAGAAGCTGCTGGTGACCGAGGAGGATAAGAAGATCCGCCTCACGGAGAAGGAAACCAATATCCTCAAGTTCCTGCAGCGCGCGCCCGAAGGTGTGGTGCCGCGGGATCAGCTTCTGCACGAGGTGTGGGGATATAATGCCGGTGTGACGACCCACACGCTGGAAACCCACATCTACCGGCTGCGCCAGAAGATCGAACCCGATCCCTCCAATGCCCGCATCCTCGTGACGGAGCAGGGGGGCTACCGGCTCCGCGCCTGATCTTTCAGCAGCGCGCCCAGCCCATCGGGGTAGAGCGCCGGGGCGCCGGGCCGGTCCAGATCGGTCAGGGCGTGCCACCGCGCAAGGCAAGGGGTGCCGCCATCTTCGACGAAGGGGATTTCCTCCTGCCCGGCAAAGGCGCCTTGGGGCAGGGCGATATCGTAGAGAAACAGCACCTCGTGCCCCTGCGCGCCCTCATGGGTGAAGAGGTTCTCAACCACATGCGGGGCGCCGGTGATGGTGATCTCCACCCCCAGCTCCTCGCGGAATTCGCGGCTCAGGGCATCTTCGGTGTGCTCTCCGAACTCCACGGTGCCGCCCAGGGGGCGCACGCCCTTCACGGCGCCGCTGTCATCGGGCACGTCCGCCGCCAGAAGCCGCCCGTCCCGCCAGGCGAGCCCCAACACCTTGACGCGGACCTTCTGGGCCGGTCGCCAGATGGCCGGATCCGGGCGGCGTTTGGGTTTGTCCCCCATCACAAAGCGAGGTCCGGGGCCGCGTTCGGCCGCTTCGTCGCCCGGGTTATAGAGCGCGCATTTTTCCAAGCTGAGACAGCCGCAACCGATGCAGCCGTCCAGATTGCCCCGCAATTTCTGAAGCTGTGCGATCTGCGCATCCAGATCCGCCGCAAACCCGTCTGAAATCTGCGCCCAGTCCGCCGCGTTCGGGGCGCGCCCCTCGGGCAGGCCGGACAGCATGTCCGCGATCCGGGGCAGGGTGTAGCCGAACCTCTGCGCCGCGATCAGGAAACTGACCTTGCGAATGTCCCTCTTGGGATAGCGTCGCTGCCCGCTGGCGGTGCGGTTCGGGCTGAGGATGCCGAGGGTCTCGTAATAGCGCAGCGCTGACACGGCGACCCCGGTGCGGTGCGCCAGCTGACCGATGGTGATCTCACTCATGAGAAACCTCTTGAGCTAAAGTTAGCTTTAGCTTGCATAACCATCAGCGTCGATTCGCGAAAGGAGCAAAGACATGACGCTGGAACATGTGAACGTGACCGTATCCGATGCCGCCGCCACGGCCCGCTGGCTGGGCGATGTGTTCGGCTGGCGCATCCGCTGGGAAGGGGACAGCAAGGCCGGAGGGCATTCCAAACACGTCGGCGGAGACGATTTCTACGTCGTCGCCTATCAGGCGCCTGAGAAGAGCGATCTGCGCGGGGCTGACTATCGCTCCACCGGGTGGCTGAACCATATCGGCGTGGTGGTCGATGATCTCAACGCCGTCGAGGAGCGGGTAAGGGCCGCCGGGTTCACCCCCTATAACCACGGCGATTATGAGCCCGGTCGCCGGTTCTATTTCGATGATGCTGACGGGATCGAATGGGAGGTTGTGAGCTATGACTGAGAAGCCGGAACAAGCCCCGCCCATCATCATCACCATCCCGTGGCCGGTGCTGTTGAGCAAGGTCCCCGATTTGAGGCTGGCTTAGCGGTAGGGATGGAATGTTCTGTTGCGAAGGATGGGTCTGGGTCCTTATTGCGCAATGCTGCATTGCAGATGGAGTGCAACCATGATCGTTTTGCCGAACACCAATATTCGAGTTTTGCGACCGTTGTCGGAGCTTTACTATTTCGATCGGCAAGACACCTGTCTGCCTGAGAGAATGACCGCGTTGGAGGCCTGGAACGCGATCATGAGCACCCCGCAGCCAATCCTGAAAATCGCTTTCAGGATACGCGACGCGATTTCGTCAGCATTTGGCGTGAAACGTATTGGGGGCTTTAGCGGGACGCCATGCGAGTCCGTAAGCGTCGGCCAGAACCTGGACTTTTTCCTGGTCGAACACGTCGATGACGAGTGTCTGGTTCTCACTGAACGGGACCGCCATCTCGACGTCATGACGTGCATTTCGATCCAGGATAAGAGCCTCTCGGTAACTTCTTCGGTGTGTGTGCATAATCTCTTCGGTCGCGTTTACATGCTCCCGGTCGGTATTGCGCATCGGTGGATCGTGCGGCGGATGTTGGGCCGCCTGCGACGACAGTCTGACAATAGTTGATAGGGGGACATCGCTCGCCTTCCTGACATTCGCGCCTTCCACGCGAATCCGGGCCCCTTCCCGCATGGCCATCGCGGCCCTGACCCTCTAGGCTTGGCCCTGAACCCAACCGGAGCCGACCCATGTCCTTCACCCTTGCCACCTGGAACATCAACTCCGTCCGCCTGCGCGAAGGGCTGGTTGCAAAGCTGCTTGAGGAAGAGGCGCCCGACGTGCTCTGCCTACAGGAGTGCAAGAGCCCGGTGGAGAAAATCCCGTCCTTCGAAGCTCTTGGCTACCCGCATATCGTGGCGCGTGGGCAGAAGGGTTATAACGGGGTCGCGATCTTGTCGAAGATCCCGATGGAGGAAGCAGGCGCAGAGGACCACGCGGGTCTGGGCCATGCCCGCCACATCGCCGGGCGGCTCGAAAACGGGGTGGTGATCCACAATTTCTATGTCCCGGCGGGCGGCGACGTTCCTGACCGCGAGGTGAACGAGAAATTCGGGCAAAAGCTCGATTACCTCACCGATATGCGCAACGCCTTCCATGCCAACCGGCCCGAGCGGGAGATCATGGTCGGAGACCTCAACATCGCCCCCCGAGAGGACGATGTCTGGTCGCATAAGCAGCTTCTCAAGGTCGTCTCGCATACGCCCATCGAGGTCGAGGCGCTTGCCCAGGTTCAGGAGGCCGGCGGCTGGACGGATGTGACCCGCGCCGACATCCCCGAAGGCCAGCTTTACAGCTGGTGGAGCTACCGTGCTCGCGACTGGGATGCCGCCGATAAGGGGCGCCGTCTGGACCACATCTGGGCTTCGGCCGACATCGCGAACGCCGCCCATGGCTCGCGCATCCTTCGGGCGGCGCGCGGCTGGGAAAAACCGTCGGACCATGCGCCGGTCTTTGCGACCTTCGATCTGTAGGGATCAATCCCGATCAAGCGCAGGCCTCTTACCGTCGCTACACCCGAACCCATCCGAACAAGGACGGGATATATGGACCTGGTGAACACGACCCTGTGGCACATTGAGACACGGATGGGTGAGGAGGATCTCTCCCTCACCCATCTGGCGCGGGATCTGGGCGTGAGCCCCTATCACCTCAGCCGCGCCTTTCGGGCGCGCACAGGCTGGAGCGTCATGCGCTATTTGCGGGCCCGGCGGCTGTCGCGCGCCGCGTCCGCCGTGGCGCAGGGTGACGATCTTCTGACCGTCGCGCTTGACGCAGGCTATGCCAGTCACGAAGCCTTCACCCGTGCCTTTTCGGATCAGTTTGGTGCACCGCCCAGCCAGATGCGCGGTGCGCTGCCTTCCAACCTGACGGAGCCTCTTGCCATGACCGAAAGCCAGAAAAGCATCATCCCCGACCCGGAGCTGCGCGACGGGGGCGGCTTCTCCGCCATCGGGATCGCCCGCGAATTCACCCCCGAAACAATCCCGCAGATCCCGGCGCTCTGGGCAGAGTTCAACGCCCGGATGGGGGAGGTGGAGGCCGCCGGGCCGCGCTGTTTCGGTGTGTGCTACGACAAGACCAGCGAGGCGCGCTTCCGCTACATGGCGGGCGCCGAGGCCGCGCCGGGCAGCGCGATCCCCAAGGGGATGGAGCAGACCCGCGTCCCCGCAGGCCGCTATGCCGTCTTTACCTTCACCGGGCACCTGTCCGATCTCCCCGCCTTCATCGGCGCGATCTGGGATCACGGGTTGACCGATGCAGGGCTCAGTCCGACGGATGCCCCGGATTTCGAGCTCTACGATGATCGGATGGATCCGCAGACCGGTTCCGGCACTTGTGAGGTTTGGATTCCGGTGTGATGGGGGCTCATCGCATTAGAGTTGCAGAACTGGCGTGATCGTCATGCTGGTTCCGTAGGGAGCATCGATGGTGTCCTGAGCCGGGCAGGGGCTGGGCAGCGATCTGCTGAAACTCTGGGCGGGCCGGGCCTCTGAGCTGGGCGCGCACGCAGTCCATGTCGGCGTCAACGCTGCCAATGCGAGGGCTCTTGGGTTCTGGGGGCGGCACGGTTTCAAAGCGATTCCGACACAAGGGTCCAGAACCGTGTGGTTGGGGCGGGCGATCTGAACGTTGAGCATCCGTGTCATCCGCGAAGCCAGCTCTGCGACTGGCGCGGTGTGATGACCGATCGGTGAAGCCCGCAGGGACGGGGGGCAAAGCCCCTTTGACTTCCGGCCCCCTGCCCACCATATCGGAGCCAAACACATTTGGAGGATCCGATATGATCGGAAGCGACGCGCAAGCCCCGTCTCACGTGATCGACGGCACCGATGACAGCTTCATGGTGGATGTGGTCGAAGCCAGCCAGACCACCCCGGTGATCGTTGATTTCTGGGCGCCCTGGTGCGGCCCGTGCAAGACACTGGGCCCCGCCCTGGAGAAGGCGGTGAACGCGGCGGGCGGCAAGGTCCGCATGGTGAAGGTCAATATCGACGAAAACCAGATGATGGCCGGTCAGCTGCGCGTGCAGTCGATCCCAACGGTTTACGCCTTTCACCAGGGCCAGCCGGTGGACGGGTTCCAGGGCGCGCTCCCGCCGTCCGAGGTCGAAGCCTTCGTGAAGAAGATCGCTGACATGCACGAGGAAGACGGCGGGCTGGCCGATGCCATCGCCGCCGCCGAAGCGATGCTGGAAGAGGGCGAGGTGGCCGACGCCGCCGAGACCTTCGCCGCGATCCTCGAAGAAGATCCGATGAGCGCCGCCGCCTTTGCGGGGCTCGCAAAGACGCATCTGGCCCAAAGCCAGCCCGAAGAGGCGGAAGCCGTGCTCAACGGCGCGCCCGCCGAAATTGCCACCGCCCACGAGATCGAGGCCGTGCGCGCTCAGATCGAACTGGCGCGTCAGGCCGAAGATGCGGGCCCCGTGGCCGATCTGCGCGCCGCCGTCGAAGCCGATGAGGCCAACCATCAGGCGCGGTTCGATCTGGCGGTGGCGCTTCAGGCCAACGGCGACAACGAAGCCGCCGTGACCGAGCTGCTGGAGCTGTTCCGGCGGGACCGCGAATGGAATGGCGGCGCCGCAAAAGAGCAGCTCTTCAAACTGTTCGATGCGCTCGGGGCTCAGGATCCGGTGACGTTGGCCGGGCGGCGCAAGCTGTCGTCAATGATCTTTGCCTAAGGCGCGTGGCGCGCTAGGCTGGGGTCATGAACGCCTCTGACCTGCCCGATGTGATCTCGGTCTTTCCGCTCCCCGGCGCGCTGCTTTTGCCGCGCGCCCGGCTGCCGCTGCACATCTTTGAGCCGCGCTACCTCGCGATGTTTGACGATGCGCTCAAGCAGCCGGGGCGGTTGATCGGCATGGTCCAGCCCAGTGGCGATCACGGGTTGCAGCGCATTGGCTGCGTGGGGCGGATCGTCGGGTTTTCCGAAACCGATGACGGGCGCTACATGCTGTCGCTCTCCGGGCAGTCGCGGTTCCGCATCCTGGAAGAGGTGCAGGGCTTTACCCCGTATCGTCGCTGCTCCGTAAGCTGGGAGGGGTTCGAACGCGATCTTTCCCGCACGGAAGAACGCGATCCCGGTCTGGACCGCACCGCGCTGATGAAGCTACTCCAGCGGTTCTTCTCTGATCGCGAGCTGGACACCGATTGGGAAACCCTGCGCGAGGCCAGCGATGAGCTGCTCATCAATGCGCTGTCGATGATGATCCCGCTGGAGCCCGATGACAAACAGGCGCTGTTGGAGGCGCCGTCTCTCACCACCCGGCGCGAGACGCTGGTGACTTTGCTGGAATTCGCCCTGCGCAGCGGCGAGAACGAGGACCGCATTCAATGACCGACACCCCGCAAACCCCCGGTTTCGACCCGAAGATGCTCGAAGCTTTGGTCTGTCCGCAGACTCGTGCCAGCCTGCGCTACGACGCGGAGCGGCAGGAGCTTGTCTCGCGCGCGGCGCATCTGGCCTACCCGATCCGGGGCGGGATCCCGGTCATGCTGGTCGATGAGGCGCGCACTCTGGACTGAGCGCCCGGCGGTGGATCACCGCATCAGGCGGGGCAGGTCTCCGGTCAGGCCCGCGGCTTCGCGCAGGAAGGTCCGGCGGAGCGGCGCGGTGGCATTGACCAGCCCCAGCCCCAGATCGCGCACGCCGCGCAGCAGGGGGCTGTCATTGGAGAACAGCTTGTTGGTCAGATCGGTCGCCACCATCATCGTGGTCACGTCGAACCGCCGCCATTCGGCATAGCGCTCCAACACGTTGGCGGCGCCGATATCCTCGCCCCGCTGGCGCGCGTCTTCCAGAACGTGGTGCAGAGCCCCCACATCGCGTAGCCCGGCATTGAGCCCCTGACCCGCAATCGGGTGCATCCCGTGCGCCGCATCGCCCAGCAGAGCCAGGCGGGGGGCCGTGAACTGATCGGCCAGCGAGAAAGTCAGCGGGTAGGCGAAGCGCGGACCGGTGAGGCTGATCTCCCCAAGGAAATCGCCAAAGATCGGGCGCAGCGCGCTCAGGAAATCGTCCTCGGGCAGCTCCAGGAGCGCTTTGGCATGGGCCTCGGTTACGCTCCATACGATAGAGCAGCGGTTGCCCGTCAGCGGCAGGATCGCGAGAGGCCCTTCCGGCATGAACTGCTGATGCGCGACCCCGCCATGGGGGCGCTCATGGGTCAGGGTGCAGACCACGCCGGACTGCCCGTAGGGCCAGAACCGGCGCTTGATCCCGGCGCGTTCGCGGGTGCCGCTGGCGCGACCATCGGCGCCGACCAGAAGGCGGCCGGTCAGCACGGTGTCATCGTCCAGCGTGACCGCGGCGTGCGGCCCGGAGATCTCTTGCGCGACGGCGGTGCGGCCCGCGTGCCGGGTGATCAGCGGATGATCCAGAGCCGGAGCGAGCGCGGCGCGCAGGTGCCGGTCCTCGATCATGTAGCCCATCGGTTTGGTTTCGATTTCGTCGCTTTGGAAATGCAGCATCTGCGGCGCGGGCGGTCGGCCCGGCGCGGCATCTGTGACCTTGATCTCCGTCATCTCCTGCGCCTGCGGGCCAAGCTGTTCCCAAAGGCCGATGGCCGCCAGAAGCCGCTGCGAGCCCTTGGAGATCGCATAGGAGCGCCCGTCGAAGTCGGTGGGTGCATCGGCGGGGGCCGGGTCGATCAGCGCAACGCTCAGGTTAGCCTGTGCGCAGGCCAGGGCAAGCGCCGGGCCATTGAGCCCGCCGCCAACGATCAGGATGTCATGGTCCACTGTCATACCCGGCACTATTCACGCTAGGCGCCGATTGTCCATGCGCGCGTCGGTCGCGGGGCTTTTCGGGGGCGGGCAAAGCTGGCATTCAGGCCGAAACCAGCGGGAGGCGCGATCATGGAAGAGTGGCTGTGGATGGAAGCGAGCGCCCTGGGGCGTCAGATCGGCAGCGGTGAGATCGACCCCGTAGCGCTGTGCGACACCTACCTTGCGGCCATTGACCGGCACCCCGATGCATCCCGGATTTACACCCGCACCACGCCAAAACGCGCTCGAGCGGAGGCCGAAGCGGCCCGCATCCGCGCGCGAAATGGCCAGCGGCGCTCTGCGCTCGACGGGGTGCCGGTGAGCTGGAAGGACCTGTTCGACAGCGCCGGAACGGCGACCGAGGCGGGAACCGCCTTGATGGCGGGCCGGGTGCCGCAACAGGATGCAGAAGTGCTCCGCCGCGCGACGGCCGCAGGGCTGGTCTGCCTGGGCAAGACGCATCTTTCCGAAATCGCCTTTTCCGGGCTTGGCTTGAACCCGATCACGCAAACGCCTCCGCACCGGACTGATCCGGGGGCGGTGCCCGGCGGGTCGTCCTCGGGCGCAGCCGCTTCGGTGGCGCAGGGGCTCGCTGCGGCGGCGGTCGGGTCGGACACCGGCGGGTCGGTGCGGATCCCGGCGGCGTGGAACGATCTGGTGGGGCTCAAAACCACCCATGGCCTGCTGCCCCTGACGGGGGTCGTGCCCTTGGCGGAGCGGTTCGACACCGTGGGCCCGCTGACCCGATCGGTTGCGGATGCGGCCCTGATGCTGGGCGCGTTGGGCGGCCCGGCGCCTGATCTCGCGGGCGCGTCGCTCAAGGGCGCGCGGTTCGCGATCCTCGAGACGATCGCCATGGGCGATCTGGAGTCCGAACCGGCCTCGGCCTTTGCGTCTGCCTGTGCCCGGCTGGAGGAGGAAGGCGCGGTCTTCACCCGCATCGCTGCGCCCGAGCTGGAGGATGGTTTTGCCCTCGCCGGGCCGCTCTACACCGCTGATGCCTGGGCCGAGTGGGGCCCGCGCATTGAGCAGAACCCTGACGCCATGTGGCCTCCGATCCATGAGCGCGTCCACGCCGGAGCGGATGTCAGCGCGTCGGACTACCTGCGCGCCTGGCGCAAGCTGGAGCGCCTGCGTGCCCGCTGGGCCGAGCGGGTCGCGGGCTATGATGCGGTGCTGTGCCCCACTGCGCCGATCCGGGCGCCGCAGGTTGCGCGTCTGCTGGAGGACAGCGCCTACTATGTCAGCGCCAACCTTCTGGCGCTGCGCAACACGCGCATCGGCAACCTCATGGGCGGGTGCGGTGTGAGCTTGCCCACGGGTGTGGATGGCTGCGGCATCCTGTTGAACGGGCTCGCGGGGCAGGATGCCCGGCTGCTGCGCGTCGCTGCGGCGGCGGAGCGGGTGCTGGGCCCGTTGCGCTAAGCGGCGGCCAGCGGGCACGGGGCGGCACTGCTCCGTGAGCCCCATAGACATCCCGGCCACAGTTTCGCCGCCTTTCGTGCCCGTCCGGCTGGACAGGTCGCGCCTATCGGCGGTATGCTGCTGATCAATATGGGGCAAAAGACCCCAAACCATGAGGCAGCGATGATGTTCCCCGAGCGGTTTTCGGACCTACCGGCATATGCTTTCCCGCGTCTGCGGGCTTTGCTCGATCACCACCAGCCCGGCGGCGAGGTGATGGCGATGAGCATTGGCGAGCCGCGTCACCCTTTCCCCGATTGGGTCGGAGACGAGATCGCCGCCAATACCGCGCAGTTTGCGAAATACCCGCCCAATGACGGCAGTCCGGCCCTGCTTGAGTCCATTCAGGGCTATCTGGCCCGGCGCTATGGCGTTGATTTGGCGCAGGATCGCCTGATGGCGCTCAATGGCACGCGCGAGGGGCTCTACAACGCCATGATGGCGCTTTGCCCCGAAGGCGCGGGCACGGTGCTGATGCCCAACCCGTTCTATCAGGTCTATGCGGTGGCGGCGCTGTCGGTGGGGGCGACCCCTCACTACGTCCCCGCCACGCGCGAGACGGGTTTTCTGCCCGACTATCGCAGCCTGCCCGCCGATGTGCTCAATGCCACCCGGATCGCTTACATCTGCTCGCCCTCAAACCCGCAGGGCGCGGTGGCTGATAGCGCCTATCTGCGCGACCTGCTGGAACTGGCCGAACAGTATGATTTCCGCGTATTCGCGGATGAATGCTACGCCGAGATCTACCGCGACGCTCCGCCTCCGGGCATTTTGGAGGTCGCGCAGGGCATGGGCGCAGATCCCGAACGCGCGCTTGCGTTCCATTCCTTATCGAAACGCTCGAACCTGCCCGGTCTGCGGTCAGGCTTCGTCGCGGGCGGTTCCGAAAGCATCCGCCGCATCCGCCAGTTGCGCGCCTATGCCGGTGCGCCGCTGCCGGGCCCGCTTCAGGCCGTGGCCGCGCGGGCTTGGGCGGATGACGCCCATGTCACGGAAAACCGCGCGCTCTACCAGGAGAAGTTCGCCAGTGCCGACCGCATCCTGAACGGTGTGCCGGGCTATCAGGGCCCGGAGGCCGGGTTCTTCCTGTGGCTGCCCGTCGAAGACGGCGAGGCCGCAGCGCTCAAGCTGTGGCAAGACACGGGCGTGCGGGTTCTTCCCGGCGCCTATCTGAGCCGAGACACCAAAGCCGGGAACCCCGGCGCATCCTATATCCGGGCGGCCATGGTTGCCCCCAAAGACGAGATGGAGCGCGCGCTGACCGCCCTGCGCGCCTGTCTGTACGACTGAGGAGACAAGCATGGCCTATTCGACACGCGATCCGCTCTTCGACAGCAACATGCAGGCCGCGATTGAAAAACGCGGCAAGGAACTGGCCGGGCTGACCATGGTCGCGCTCGGCGCCATTCTGGCGCTTGCGCTGTGGTCCTATGCGCCGTCCGATCCGTCCTGGGCATCGGCCAGTGATGCGCCGATCCGCAACTGGCTGGGCAATCCGGGGGCCCTGGTCGCCGCGCCGCTGATGATGATTGCCGGGATGGGCGCGTGGGGTGTCAGCTTTGTGCTGATGGCCTGGGGCCTGCGGCTGGCGTTCCATTACGGGGATGACCGCATGTTCGGCCGGGTGATCTTTGCTCCGATCGCAATCGCAGTCCTGTCCATCTATGCGTCCACGCTCGTGCGGGCCGACTGGTGGACCCATTCCTTTGGGATGGGCGGGCTGTTCGGGGATACCGTCCTGTCGATGCTGCTGACGCTGGTGCCGCTGGGTGCCGGGGTTGCGGTCAAGATCTGGTCCCTGCTCTCTGGCGCCGTCGTGGTGGTGCTTGGATTGTTCGTGCTCGGGTTCACCTGGGCAGAGGTCAAGCGCGGTATGAGGCTGGGCCTGATCGGGGTCATCTTGCTGTATGCCGCGATGCGCCGGGCCTTGGGCATGGGGGCCGAGGTTTCGATGCGCGCGGCGGGTGCCGCTCGCGACCGCGCCGCCTCCCGCGCCGAAAAAAGCCGGGTCAACCGCGCGGAGCCGACCCTGCTTGACGAGGATGACGACGATTTGGAAACCGCGCGCCCCGGCCTGCTGGGCCGCCTGCGTTTGCGCACGCCGGAGCCTCTGCCGGAGCCCGAACTGGTGGAGCCTGACCTTTCGGAGCTGCCCGAAGATGTCGAGGCCCCCGACGAGGCTCGCATTCGCGCCCGTATCAACGATGCCATTCGCGCCCGTGTGCGCAGCCCGCAGCTGACCGCCGCCGCGCCTGCGCCGAAAGCCGATGGCCGGATTGAACCGACCCTGACCGGTGCGACCATGGCGCGCCTTGCGGGGCCGCAGCCTCTGGTTGCGCGCACCGCGCCCGCCACGCCGGAGGTCATCGAGGACGACGATGCGGTCGCGCTGTTCGAGGAACACCACGAGCCCGAAGAGCAGGCCCCGACTGCAGCCCCCGTGCAGCGCGCCAAGGTGCAGCACCCGGCGCGCAAGCCTGCCGCCGTGTCCACCCGCGCCAAGGCCGAAGCGCAGCCGCAGCTTCAGTTCGACGAGGGTAACGGCGATGACTATGAGACGCCTCCGCTGAGCCTGCTGGCCAGCCCCGGCACGGTTGAGCGTCACGTCCTGAGCGACGAGGCCCTGGAAGAAAACGCCCGGATGCTGGAGACGGTGCTGGATGACTACGGCGTGAAGGGCGACATCGTGTCCGTCCGCCCCGGTCCGGTTGTCACCATGTATGAGCTGGAGCCCGCGCCCGGCCTTAAGGCGTCCCGCGTGATCGGTCTGTCGGACGACATCGCGCGCTCCATGTCGGCGCTGTCGGCCCGTGTGTCCACGGTGCCGGGGCGCTCTGTCATCGGGATCGAACTGCCCAACGAAAAACGCGAGATGGTGGTGCTGCGCGAGATGCTCAGCCACCGCGATTTCGGAGACGGCACGCAGGCGCTGCCGCTCGCCTTGGGCAAGGATATCGGCGGCGATCCGGTGATCGCCAACCTGGCCAAGATGCCCCACCTTCTGATCGCGGGGACGACCGGTTCGGGGAAATCCGTGGCGATCAACACCATGATCCTCAGCCTGCTCTACAAGCTGTCGCCCGAGGAATGCCGCCTGATCATGATCGACCCCAAGATGCTGGAACTGTCCGTCTATGACGGCATCCCGCACCTGCTGTCGCCCGTGGTGACCGATCCCAAGAAGGCCGTCGTCGCCCTGAAATGGACCGTCGGCGAGATGGAAGAGCGGTACCGCAAGATGTCCAAGATGGGCGTGCGGAACATCGACGGCTACAACGCCCGCGTGAAGGATGCGCTTGCCAAGGGCGAGACGTTCTCGCGCACGGTGCAGACCGGCTTTGACGAGGAAACCGGCGATCCGGTCTTCGAGACCGAAGAGCTGACCCCCGAGCGCATGCCCTATATCGTCGTCATCGTCGACGAGATGGCCGACCTGATGATGGTCGCGGGCAAAGAGATCGAAGCCTGCATCCAGCGTCTGGCGCAGATGGCGCGGGCTTCGGGGATCCACATCATCATGGCGACGCAGCGGCCTTCGGTCGATGTCATCACCGGTACGATCAAGGCGAACTTCCCCACGCGGATTTCGTTCTCGGTCACGTCGAAAGTGGACAGCCGCACGATCCTTGGGGAGCAAGGGGCAGAGCAGCTTCTGGGCATGGGCGATATGCTCTACATGGCGGGCGGGGCGAAGATCACCCGCGTGCACGGTCCCTTCGTGAGCGACGAAGAGGTGGAAGAGATCGTCTCCTACCTCAAGCAATACGGGCCGCCGGATTACAAATCGGGCGTGGTCGATGGACCCGAGGACGAGAAAGCCAGCGACATCGACGCCGTGCTGGGTCTGGGCGGGAACACAAACGGCGAGGATGCGCTTTACGATCAGGCGGTGCAGATCGTCGCGAAGGACCGGAAGTGTTCCACGTCCTATATCCAGCGGAAGCTGGCCATCGGCTACAACAAGGCCGCGCGGCTGGTCGAGCAGATGGAGGACGAGGGCGTCGTGTCGTCGGCCAACCATGTCGGCAAGCGCGAGGTGCTGGTGCCCGAGGTGGCGTGAGCCTCGGCAATGCGCCAGCATGCGGCGGGGCATATGACGTACCCGCGCGGGTTTCGCGCCTGTCCGGTTTTCGCATAGCAGGACGCCTTGTGAGCGGTTTGCCGCGGGGCGCTATCGCTTAACGCTGGGGTTTTGGGCGGGCTGTGCCTATCTCTTGCTCGAAACGACACGAAAGGGTTTGCCCATGAACCGCCGCCATTTCATCGCCGCCTGTGCGACCGCTGCTCTTCTGCCTGCCGGGGCCATGGCACAGGCGCTGAGCCTGAATGCGATCTCCAGCTACCTGAACGGGTTCTCCACCGCGACCGGGGAATTCACGCAGATCAACCCGGATGGGACGCTCTCCACGGGCACGATCTACATCAAACGTCCGGGCCGTGTGCGGTTTGAATACAACCCGCCTGAACAGGCTCTGGTTGTGGCCGGGGGCGGTCAGGTGGCCGTGTTCGACCCCAAGAGTGACCGGGGCGTGGAGCGGTATCCTCTGAACCAGACGCCGCTGAGCATCATCCTTGAGCGGAACGTGAACCTGGGCCGCGCGGGAATGGTCACGGGCCATACCAGCGACGGCACCCGCACCACGGTGAAGGCCCAGGACCCGGAGCATCCCGAATACGGGAACATCCAGATGGTCTACACCTCCAACCCGACCGAGCTGCGGCAGTGGATCGTGACCGATGAGACCGGCCAGCAGACCACGGTGATCCTGGGTGATCTGACCAAGGGCGGCGGGATCAATGAGATCAAGTTCAACATCCAGAACGAGATGCGCCGCCGCGGTCTGAACGACTGACGCCTGCGGCTCAGGAGGAGGGCGGCTCCGGGATCGGGGCCGCCACGATAATCAGACCCGCATCGCTGAGCCCGCCTTTGTCCCCGGTGGGCATGATCGTCAGCCGCAGGCCGCCTTGCAGCGGGCCGGGCTCGTGCCACGAGGTCGTGGCCAGCGGGGTGAAGGTTTCGGGCAGTTCATGCTCGGTGAGCCCGATCTGATCCGCCCGCGCGCTCACGCGGTCCAGAAAGCCATCCGGGTCCACCAGCAACTGCATGGGCGCGTCGGAGGCACCATTCGACAAGATCATGCACAGCCGAGCGTTGTCGTCCTGCCCCCAGATCGCCGTGTAGCGATCGGACCAGAGATGGTGGGTGGTCACGCCGGGATGGCGGGCGCCGCGAGGCAGGGTGCTTCGGGCCTCGTCGGTCAGCGGGATTTGTGGCAGGTCCGTGAAGGGCTCGGCGCCTGCGAGGACATGGCCCATGCAATCGTCAAACGCGAGCCGGAAGGCAAGCGTCTCGCCTTCGGTCACTTCCTGCGCCTGCGCCGGAAGCGCAAGCGCCAGAAAGATCAGAGCTTCCCGCACTGGCGAAGCTGCACGTCGTAGAGCACGGCCCGGTCCGCGACCTCTTGCGAGATCCGCAGCAGCCAACCCTTGGAGTTGTAGCTGCCCCGTGCATAGCCGGAGCGGCCTTCGTGATAGGCAAGGTAATGGTTGCGCGCATTGGTCATGGGGATGCCCAGCCGGTCGCGGCTTTGGGCCATGTACCAGCCCATGAAATCGGTCGCATCGCGGATATTGTCGCGGCGGGCGCGGCGGCCTCCGTGATCGTCCTGATACTCTTCCCAGGTGCCATCGAGCGCCTGGCTATAGCCGTAGGCCGAGCTCTGCCGCCCCACCGGGATCACCCCTAGGGCATAGCGGTGCGGCGGGCGGTTGTTCCCGATGAACTTACTTTCCTGATAGATGATCGCCATGATGACGGGCACCGGCACGTCCCATTTGCGCTGCGTTGCCTTGAAGGCGCGCAGGTAGTCGGGGTGCTGGTTGACGATGGAACACGCATTATCCAGCTCTCGCGGGGCGGAGTAGTTCCGGCTGCCGCAGCTCGCGACAAGCAACAAAAGGATCAGCGCACGGATGGCTCTGCTCATGGGACTGCCTCGATTGTGATGCTCGCGCCTTTGGTGGCACGGCTTGTTTTGAGGTAAGTCTAACGCAACTGGCCCCGTTTGGGAACGCCTGTCACAGGACGAAAGCCAGAATGAGCGGCAATCCGAGAACCGACAGCAGGGTCGATGTGACGACCAGTCCGGCCACCGATTGCGCGTCCGCGCCGTATTTCTCGGCCAGCAGGTAGGAGGTCACGGCCACCGGGGTTGCGATCTGCACGGTCAGCACCGCGCGCGCCATATCGTCCAGCCCCATCCAGCCGCCGATCACCCAGGGGATCGCGGCGCAGATCACCAGCTTCACGGCCGACAGCAGAACCGCCCGCCCGATCCCGGCGATGTGCAGCCGGGCGATGGCCACGCCCAGGGTGATGAGCATGAGCGGGATCGCCATCTGGCCGATCAGCTCCAGCGTGTTGGTGACGACGCGCGGAGTTTCCCAGCCCTGCCAGAGGAACAGCGCCCCGGCGAGCGTGGCGCCCACCAGGGGCTCTTTGACGACCTTCATCAGGGATCCGCCGCCGGACACCAGCCAGACCCCAAAGGTGAAGCTGAGCACCGCCATCACGGCAAACACCACCACAGCCAGCCCCAGCCCGGTGTCGCCAAAGGCAAAGATCGCCAGCGGCAGGCCCAGATTTCCGGTGTTGCCAAAGACCAGAGGGGCGAGGAAGGTGCGCTGGCTCAGGCCCGCCGCGGCCAGCAGCCCGGCAAAGATCGCCGTGACCGCCGCGTAGGAGGCCAGGCTGGCCAGCGTCAGATCGGCAAGCGCTTTGGGGTCGATCTCTGTCTTCATCAGCGCGACGAAGATCAGGCAGGGCACCGAAAGGGTCATGGTCAGACGGGTGACGAACTCCATCCGGTAGTCGTGCCCGGTCTTGACCCAGATGAACCCGATGGCCGCCAGAACGAATACAGGTGCGACGATTTCCAACACTGTCAGGGCAAGGGTCACAGTTTGTTTCTCCCGATTCGGGTCCGCGTCGTGGACATTCTCGGCCCGAAACGGCTAGGAAGGGGCCCGAAAGGTGACATGACATGTTCTCGACCCGCGCGAAATACCATTTGGGCCAGGTGGTCCGACACCGGAAGCACCCCTTCCGGGGGGTGGTGTTCGACGTGGATCCGAAATTCGCCAATACCGAGGAATGGTATGAATCCATCCCCGAGGACATGCGTCCCTCGAAGGATCAGCCGTTCTATCACCTGCTGGCCGAGAACGATCAGAGCTACTACGTCGCCTATGTGTCGGAGCAGAACCTTCTGCCCGACTATTCCGGAGAGCCGGTCGGCCATCCCGATCTGCCCGACATGTTCGGCCCCTTCGAAGACGGCGCCTACCCGCTGCATGTTCATCTGAACTAAGCGGGCGGAAACGCGCGCGCGAAGCGCTGCGCGCCCTCGGGGGTGAAGGCGATCACCCGGCTGCCATCCGCTGGCCGGAGCCACCCCGCGCCCCGCATCTCTGACAGAAGCGCCCGGCCCAAAGCGCCGCCGATATGGCTGCGCCGCTCGCTCCAGTCCAGGCAGTCGCGCCCGGTCAGGCCCTCAGGCACGGCCAGGCCTGCCTGCCTGAGCCGCGAAAGGCCGTCCGCCGTCAGGATCAGCCCGTCCCCATGGGTTGCCAGATGCCCCGCAGTGCTCAGGCTGTCGCGCAAGGTCACGCCCGCGCGACCCGCAAGGTGGCGATAGCAGGACCGCGCCGCGCGCAGGTCTTTATCGCGCGGGCCGGGGCGGTGGCGCAGATGCCCGGATCGGGCGGCGAGCCCCATCAGAGCCTCCAGCGTCGCGGCGACCTCGGTCCCGGCGAGCGCCACGTATTTGTGGCGGCCCTGCTTGCGCTCGCAGATCAGCCCGCCTTCGCGAAGCTGGCTCAGATGGCTGGAGGCGGTTTGCGGCGTCACGCCTGCCTCTTCGGCCAGCTCGCGCGCAGTCAGGGCCTGCCCGCCAATCAGGGCGGTCAGCATCCGGGCGCGGGCGGGGTCTCCGATCAGGGCGGCGATGCGGGCGATATCGGGGCCATGTTGCATTGTTCGATCCTGCCCGAACCATTTGTGCCGATCAAGCGGCTATCCCTGCGGAGCAATCTGAAAGGAGCCCTCATGATTACCTGCATCATCCGCTATGAGATCGAGCCCACGGCCAAGGCCGATTTCACCACCTATGCCCGCAACTGGGGGCAGGCGATCCCGCGCTGCGGCGCCGATCTGATCGGCTATTTTGCCCCCCATGAAGGCTCCAGCACGCTGGCTTACGGGATCTATTCGCTGCCCGATCTGGCCGCCTATGAAGCCTACCGCACACGGCTGGCCGAGGATCCGCTGGGCCGCGAAAACTATGCCTTCGCGCAGGAGCGCCGTTTCATCCGCCGAGAGGACCGGACATTCCTGAAGCTGGTCTCAACGCCCCACGGACCTCGCTCATGATCGCCGTCATCTTCGAGGTCACGCCCACGGCCGAGGGGCGCGGCGACTACATGACCCGCGCCGCCAACCTGCGCGCAGAGCTGGACCAGATCCCCGGCTTCCTGTCCGTCGAGCGGTTCGAAAGCCTGACGGAGCCGGGCAAGCTCTTGTCCCTGTCCTTCTTCGAGGACGAAGAGGCTGTCGCACGCTGGCGCAACCACGCCGGGCACCGCGCCGCGCAGGCGGCGGGGCAGGGCGGGCTCTTTGCGCAGTATCGGATTTCGGTGGCTCAGGTGACGCGGCGTTACTCCGGGCCCGAGGGGCGCGGCAGTTAGGGGCTGTATCCGCGAGACCTGCGCGCTATGGATAGCCTCAAAGAGGAGGAGATTTCCATGAAAGACGTGATGATCGCGGGGGCAGCCCGCACCCCTATGGCCGGGTTTCAGGGCGAATTCGCCGGGGTCGAAAGCCCCGCCCTGGGCGGCGCTGCCATCAAGGCCGCGATGGAGCAGGCGGGCGTGAGCACCGTTGATGAGGTCATCATGGGCTGTGTGCTGCCCGCCGGTCTGGGGCAGGCCCCCGCGCGTCAGGCGGGCTTTGCCGCCGGGCTGGGCGAGGATGTCCCTGCGACCACCCTGAACAAGATGTGCGGATCGGGCATGAAGACCACCATGGCCGCGTTCGATCAGGTCGCGCTTGGCACCCATTCCGTGATCGCCGCTGGCGGCATGGAGAGCATGACCAACGCGCCCTACCTTCTGCCCAAGATGCGCGACGGTGCCCGCATCGGCCACGGGCAGGTGATTGACCACATGTTCCTCGACGGTCTGGAAGACGCCTATGACAAGGGCCGCCTGATGGGCACCTTTGCCGAAGACTGCGCCGAGAAGTACCAGTTCACCCGCGAGGCGCAGGACGAATATGCGATTCGGTCTCTGGCCCGCGCGAACGAGGCCCGCGAGGAGGGCCGCTTTGAAGGCGAAATCACCCCGGTGACCATCCAGACCCGCAAGGGCGACGTCACGATCTCGGAAGATGAACAGCCCAAATCCGCCCGTCCGGACAAGATCCCGAACCTGAAACCGGCCTTCCGCAAGGATGGCACGGTGACAGCGGCGAACTCCTCTTCGATTTCGGATGGGGGCGCGGCGCTGATCGTGGCCTCCGCCGATAGCGGCCTGACGCCGCGCGCCTGGATCCGGGGTCATGCGAGCCATGCGCAGGCGCCCGCGTGGTTCTCCACCGCGCCCGTGCCCGCCGCGCAAAAGCTGCTCGACAAGCTGGGCTGGAGCAAGGACGACGTGGACCTGTGGGAGGTGAACGAGGCCTTCGCTGTGGTGCCCATGGCCTTCATGCACGAGATGGGTCTGTCGCCCGATGTGGTGAACGTGAATGGCGGCGCCTGCGCTTTGGGTCATCCCATCGGGGCCTCGGGGGCCCGGATCATCGTGACGCTGCTCAACGCTCTGGAAAAGCGTGGGCTCAAGCGCGGCGTGGCTGCGATTTGCATCGGCGGCGGCGAAGGCACCGCGATCGCAATCGAGCGGCCTTAAGTCACTGAATTGGCCATCTGCATCGCCCGGCGGCACGCCGGGCGGCGCCCGACCCTCCCCCAGGGAGGGCGCTTGGCGGCGACATGGAAAGCTCAAACGCGGTTTGGGCTTTGACGCAGTGCGACAGGTTCCATCGAACGAGCGCCCACCCAGGGTCGGGCGCCGCCCTCAACGCTTGACGCCTGCGCGCCTTCCCCTCATCCTCTCCCCATGATGCACCGAGCCATGGACCACACGCGCGGACCTGTCCCCGCCCTGCAAACACGTTTGCAGGGCTGATCGCAGGACTGACCCCTTTCGATCTGCCCCTATCGGCGGCCCCGATGCCGCGCCCCAGATCGAAAGAAACCCCATGTCCCTCATCACCCTTCGCGACGTTTCCGTCACCTTTGCCAATCCGCTTTTCGCCGGGCTGTCCTTCACCTTGAACAAGGGCGACCGGCTTGGCCTGATCGCCCTCAACGGACGGGGCAAGACCACCGCACTGGCCCTTATCGCGGGCCGCTCCGACCCGACGGGCGGAGAGATCACCACCGCGCGCGGTCTGCGCATCGCGCTTGTCGCGCAGCACCCGAATGAGAGCCTTTTGGCGCAGACGCTCTGGGACGCCGTGCTGAGTGCGCTTGATCCCGATGCGCAGGACACCGAAAGCTGGCGCGCCCATATCGTGTTGGAGGATCTGGAGGTGCCCGAAGAGCTCTGGTACCGGACCCTGTCTCAGCTTTCGGGCGGCTGGCAGCGCGTTGCGCTACTGGCCCGCGCCTGGATCACCGAACCGGATGTCTTGCTGCTGGACGAGCCGACCAACCATCTGGACCTGCACCGCATCGGCGTGCTGCAACGCTGGCTGAGCGGCCCGGCGCGCGGCACGCCGTTGGTGATCGCCAGCCATGACCGCGCGTTTCTGGATGCGGTGACGACCCGCACTCTGTTCCTGCGCCCCGAGGCAAGCCCCGCCTTCCCGCTCCCCTACAGTCGGGCCCGTGCCGCGCTCGATGAGGCCGATGCCGCAGACGCAAGGCGGTTCGAGAATGACATCTCCAAGGCGAAGCAGATGCGCAAGCAGGCGGAGAAGCTGAAGAATGTCGGGATCAATTCGGGCTCGGACCTTCTGCTGACGAAGACAAAGCAGCTCACCGCCCGCGCCGAGAAGCTGGAGGCGAGCGCCCGCCCGGCCCATCAGGACGGATCCTCCGGCGCGATCCGCCTGACCAATGCGGGCACCCATGCCAAGGCGCTGATCGCGCTCGATCAAATGGAGGTGAGCGCCGGGGGGCGGGTGCTCTACCGGGCCGGGCCGCTCTGGGTGGAGCGGGGCGACCGCGTGGTGCTGCTGGGCGCCAATGGCGCGGGCAAGAGCCGTCTGATGGAGTCGGTGATCCACGGCAGCGACGCGATCCGTATTGCGCCCTCCGCGCGGCTGGGCGTGTCGGATCAGGGGCTCAGTCAGCTTGACGCCTTCCCGACCCCGATGGAGGCGGTGACGCGCTGCTCCGACATCGGAGACCGCGCCGCGCGGGCGCATCTCGCCGGAGCCGGGATCGCGATCACCGCGCAGGATGCGAGCATCCCCACGCTGTCGGGCGGGCAAAAGGCGCGGCTGGCCATGTTGCTTTTGCGGCTGGCGCAGCCGAACCTCTACCTGCTGGATGAGCCGACCAACCACCTGGACATCGAAGGGCAGGAGGCGTTGGAGCATGAGTTGATCGCCCACGGCGCCACCGCGCTTCTGGTCAGCCACGACCGCGCTTTTGTGCGCCAGGTGGGCACGCGGTTCTGGCAAATCACCGGCAAGCGGTTGGTCGAGGTGGACAGCCCCGAGCCGTTCTTTGACAGCCAGCTGGGCTGAGGTGTAGGCAGCGGCATGGCCGATTACGACACGCTCACAAAGACCATCGCCGCGCTGACCGAAGGCGAAACCGATGCGGTTGCGCTGATGGCGACGCTCGCTTGCGAGCTGCACCACGCAGATGACCGGTTCGACTGGACGGGGTTCTACCGCGTCACCGAACCGGGCCTTCTGAAGATTGGCCCCTATCAGGGCGGCCATGGCTGTCTTGTCATCCCGTTCGAGCGGGGCGTGTGCGGCGCCTGCGCCCGGACGGGGCAGGTGCAGCGTGTCGATGATGTCGATGCCTTCCCCGGCCACATCGCCTGCGCGTCCTCCACCCGCTCGGAAATCGTCCTGCCGGTGCGGGACAAACGGGGCGATCTGATCGCGGTGCTGGATATCGACAGCGACCGGCCCGTCGCCTTCACCCAAGAGGATGCAGGGCGGCTGCAAGCGATCCTTGATGCGACCTTCGGGAGGATCTGAGCGATGCCAGGCGGAGGATGCGACTGCCGCGCGGTGGACAAGGGCCATGGCGATGACCTGACCGACGGGCCGCCCCGCTGCGAGGCGACGCCGTGACGGAGTATAATCCGCCCCAGGACCCCTTGGTGATCCTGCACGAAGACGACCAGATCGTCGTGCTGGACAAGCCCTCCGGGCTGCTCTCGGTTCTCGGTAAGGGGGAGCATCTGGCCGATTGCCTGATGGCCCGCGTGCTGGCGGTCTTTCCCACCGCGCTTTTGGTGCACCGGCTGGACCGCGACACATCCGGCGTGATGATCTTTGCCCTGACGCCCCATGCCCAGCGGCATCTGGGGCTTCAGTTCGAGAAGCGTCAGACCAAAAAGACCTATATCGCCCGCGTTCAGGGTGTGGTGACCGAAGACAGCGGCACGGTCGATCTGCCGCTTTGCGTGGATTGGCCGAACCGGCCCAGGCAACATGTCGACTTTGAGAACGGCAAGCCCGCCCAGACCGATTGGAAAGTGTTGCGCCGGGGCGCGGACGAAACCCGCCTGCGGCTGATGCCGCGCACGGGGCGGAGCCACCAGCTTCGGGTGCATTGTCTCGAAATGGGTCACCCGATTCTGGGCGATCCGTTTTACCATCCGCAGCCCGAGGCCCACCCGCGCCTGATGCTGCACAGTCAGGAGCTGCGCTTCCGCCATCCCGACGGCGGGCGCGGAATGCGGATCACGGCGAAGGCACCGTTCTGATCGGGGGCAGGTAGAAGCACCCTCTGGACATGAGGCCTTTTCAGTCTAGATGTATTCTAGAAATTCAACCGAAGGAGACGCTCCATGGCGCTGCGCATCAATGACGAAATCCCGAACCTGAACGTTGAAACCGATCAGGGCAGTTTCGATCTGCATGACTGGATCGGTGACAGCTGGGCGATCCTGTTCTCTCACCCCAAGGACTTTACCCCTGTCTGCACCACCGAATTCGGTGCCGTCGCCCGCCTGGCCGACGAATGGGACAAGCGCGGCGTGAAGGTCATGGGCATCTCCGTGGACAGCGCCGAAGACCACAAGCAGTGGAAGCACGACATCGAAAGCTTTGCCGACACCAAGGCGGGTTTCCCGATCATCGCGGACGAAGACCTCAAGGTCGCCAAAGCCTTCGACATGCTTCCCGCCGAAGCTTATCTCCCCGATGGCCGCACCCCGGCGGACAGTGCCACCGTGCGTTCTGTCTTCATCGTCGGCCCGGACCGCAAGCTGCGCCTGTCCATGACCTACCCGATGACCGTGGGCCGCAACTTTGCTGAGGTGCTGCGCGCCGTCGACGCGCTTCAGGCCGTCGAAGGCAAGCCGCTGGCTACGCCTGCTGACTGGACCATCGGTCAGGACGTGATTGTTGGCCTGGCCCTGGACGATGCCGCTGCCGAAGAGAAATACGGCGCGCTCGACAAGAAACTGCCCTACCTGCGCTTCGCCAAGCACCAGGGCTGATCCCCAGATCAGACAGCTAAGAAAGGGCGCCCTCGTGGCGCCCTTTTTCGTTTTGCGCTCACGCGGAAATGAACGCTTGTGCGCGGGCGCGGGCTCGCTCTGTCGAGAGTGCCCGTTTAGCACTGCGCCATGACGTGCCTTCGTGCCTTTCTTCTGGTTGCCATGACCGTCATGGTTTTGCCGCTGGGCGCGTATCTGCGCCCGGCGCCCATGACTTTGGGCGGGCCCGAGACGGCGATTTCGGCCCAGGGCGACACAGCGGCCACTGCGCTTAAGGCCGGGCAGGCATGCCGGAAGGCGGTGCTTTGGGGGAGCTCCTGCGCGCCGGATGCCGCGATCTTGCGGGGGCAGGTGATTACACCCCCCGTGCCGATGGTGCTCACGTTTCTGGTGCCGCCGGCGCCTTTGCCTAAGGGGCGCGCGCCGCCTGCGTCATGGCACCCTCCGATGCGGGTCTGATCCGCTCGCTGTCCCTTGCGCGCGGTTTCACGCGCGTCGATCATACCTGTCTGGAGACCTCTCATGTTCACCCGCCGCGCGTTTTTCGCCACCGGCTTTGTCGCCGGGCTGTCCGCCTGCGCCAAGGAGCCGTTGGCGCCCCCGCTGAACCTCACGGCTGGACCCAAGCCTGCCGATGCACCGCTCCCACCCCATTACGGTGCCATCTTCGATGAGCCCTATCCCGTCCCCGCCGTGCCCGAGGGCGTGATCCACCCCCGCCTGCGCCGTGCGCTCGTGGCCAACCCCTATCCCGACGAAGCGCCGGGCACGTTGATCGTCGATCCCGATGACGGCGTGCTGCATCTGGTCGAAGAGGGCGGCACCGCGATGCGCTACGGCGCGGGCACCGGCGCGGCGGCGCATGTCTGGTCCGGCGTCGCCCGGCTTCAGTTCACCCGCCGCTGGCCCCGCTGGAAGGTGCCACAAAGCATGATCGAACGTCGCCCGGAGCTGGAGCCGTTTTCCGTCGCCAATGGCGGCATGGATCCCGGCCCTGGCAACCCGCTTGGGGCGCGGGCGCTCTACCTGTTCCAGAACGGGGAAGACACGCTCTACCGCATCCACGGAGGCTGCGAGCCGCAGTATCTGGGGCAGCCCGTGTCCAGCGGCTGCGTGCGGCTGCTGGATCAGGACGTCATCGACCTGCACGACCGGGTGAAACACGGGGCGAAGGTGGTGGTGCTGCCCTCCGCGCGCAGTCAGCGCGATATCGGGCTCTACTAACCGCTTCCCGGCGGAGGCGGGCTGCGCTAGGCAAGGGGGATGATCCATCATCCTTCTCCCGATGCGCAGCCCATTGCCCTGACCATGGGGCGCGACCGCATTCTGGCCATTGCGCACGGTCTGTGCGGCGCAGAGCCGGACGTGATCCGTCACGCTGGCCTCAGCCTGCGCCCCGCGCCGCTGGGGTCGGGCCTTTTGGACCGCGCCTCGGGCTCCGCGACCAAGCCGGGTGGGCCCCTGAAACGAGCGGTTCTGCGCGCGCAGCACAATTGGCTGTGGCACCGTCTGGGCGATCCGGCAAAGCTGCTGTTCCTCTGGAACGGCACGAAGGGCCACCGGATGCTGGCGGCTGAGGCGGCCCGCGCGCGGGGCCATGCGGTTCTGTTCCTCGAAGAGGCGCCGCTGCCCGGACGGATCACCGCCGATTTCAGCGGGGTCAACGCGGGCGGATCGCTGCCACGTGACATCCGGGCCTATACCGCATGGGCGGCGCGGCACCCCGCTATCGATTGGCGCGCGGTCAAGGGGGACATCCGCGCCCGCGCCTCCGCCCGCAAGGATGTGGGCCAGGAGGCTGGCACGCCCGAGGGCAATTACCTCTTTTGCCCGCTGCAAGTGCCCGGAGACAGCCAGATCACTGTCTATGGCGGCTGGATCGACAGCATCCCCCACCTGATCCGCGCGCTGCACACGGCCAGCCGCGCCTTGCCTGACGGCTGGCACCTGCGGATCAAGGAACACCCCTCGGCCCGGCAGGCCATGGGTGATCTTCTGGGCGGGCTCACCGATGACCGTTTCCGGGTGGACAACACCACCGACACGATGGCCCAGCTTGCGGGCGCGCGCGGGGTGGTGACGGTCAATTCGTCCGTTGGGGTGGAAAGCATGTTTCACGACAAGCCGGTGATCGTGCTGGGCCGTGCCTTCTATGGTCTGCCCGAGATCGTGACGCTGGCGCCGTCGCAGGAGGCGCTGACCGCCGCGCTGCGCGCGCCCGAGGCTCTGGGCTTTGATCTTCCCGCGCGGGAGGCGTTCATGTCCTACCTCGTGGGCGCCTATTTCCCGCGCGAAGAGGATATTGTTGCCGGGCGGGTCACGCTGGACGATTTGATAGCCCGCGATCAGGAGATGGCGGTGATCCTCTCTACGCTTTGAAGCTTGGTGGTAAAGCGGTGAAGCTGCGGCTCGCTACGGCCATGGGGCAGGGCGTTCATGGCGAACCAGCGGATGCCATGGAATTCGCCCCGGTCAAAGTCATAGGCGGCGCCCCGGTCTCTGCGCAGGACATACCAAAGCGACACATCCGTATGACGCGATGCGCCGACCGTTCTTTGCACCGTGAGGAACAGCGGATCGGGCCATAGGAACTCTGCCGCGATCCCAAGCTCTTCACGCGCTTCGCGGCGGGCGGTGTCTTGCGGGTGCTCTCCCGGTTCGACATGGCCGCCCGGCGGCAGCCACAGCCCGGCCTTGCGGTGATCGACCAGGAGCAGGTGATCGTGATCGACCACGGCAAAATAGCTCACCAGATGGATCGGGGGCGTGTCAGGCGGCGCGGTCCGGCACAGCGGCGCGCCGCTGTCGATCCAGTCAAGCGCGCTGCGGCGGTCCGCGTCTTCGGCGGCGTCGAAAGGAGCAATCCCCGCGATGACATCGCGGATGCGCGCGCGCATTTACGGGGCCGGAGGCGCCGTCGGAGTTTCCACGCCAAGCCCGCGCAGGCGCTCCAACTCCGCATAGGCGTCGAGCTTCTGACCGCGATAGGCAGGGAAGTAGCGATCGCGGCCCAGGATGTTGAAGATCCCGAAATTGCCGGCCCGGCGGCGGAAGGCGGCATCCTCAGCACCGACCGTGGCGCGGATCCCGGCAGGCACCCCGTTGCGCCCGGCAGCCGCGACAAGCGCGCCGTCCGAGGCCGGAATCCCGCCCGCATTCACCGCGCTCGGGCGCCCACCCAGGGCGGCGATGGCATCGGCTTTCGGGGTCGGATCGACCAGATTGCGCCCGCCCGGTGTGGGCGCGGGCAGGCTGGACAGGTTCGCGGGCATCTCAAGAGGTGCCACAGGCAGCACAGAGAATTCATCCGGGCCACCGCTGTTGGAGCGCAGATCGCGCAACCCTCGGTCTCCCCCCCCGCAGGCGGCCAGCATCAGCAGCGCCGCCATGATCGCATAACCCTTGGCCATGTGTCCCTCGTGCCTGTCGTCCTGCATGGGTTTATCCCATCCGTGCGCCGGGGTCACGCGGGGATTTCAGCGCTGTTTGCCGCCCTTACCGGACAACAGGACCATCCCGATGGCTCCGGCAAAAACGCCGATATCCGCGATGTTGAACGCATATGGGTTTTCGATCCCGCAGCAGGACATGTTGAGGAAATCGACCACCGCGCCAAAGCGCACGCGGTCGATCACATTGCCAAGCGCGCCGCCGATCAGCAGCCCGGCTGAGATCATCTCCCAGCGGCCCGCGCGGTCGCGGATGACCCACCACAGGACCATCAGACACACCGCCACGGCCAGCCCCACGAGGAACCACCGGGCATCCGCTCCGCCGAAGAGGCCAAAGTTGACGCCCCGGTTCCACGCCATGTGGAAGTTCAGATAGGGCGGCAGCACTTCGACCCAAAGCCGATTGGCCAGATCGAGTGGCCCCAGCACCCAGGCTTTCGACCCCTGGTCAATCGCCAGCACGGCAAGGGCGGAGAGGATCAGCGCGCGCATCGTATCAGTGCCGGAAATGGCGCATGCCGGTGAACACCATGGCGAGCCCGGCCTCGTCGGCGGCGGCAATCACCTCATCGTCGCGCATGGAGCCGCCGGGCTGGATCACCGCCGTGGCGCCCGCCTCTGCGGCGGTCAGCAGACCGTCGGGGAAGGGGAAGAACGCGTCCGACGCCACGACCGATCCCTGGGTCAGCGGAGCCTCAAGCCCGAGCGCTTCGGCCATGTCCTGTGCCTTGCGGGCGGCGATGCGGGTGCTGTCCACGCGGCTCATCTGGCCGGCGCCGACACCCACGGTCGCACCGCTGCGCGCATAGACGATGGCGTTGGATTTGACGTGCTTGGCCACGGTCCAGGCAAAGCGCAGATCGGCCATCTCAGCGGACGAGGGCGCCCGTTTGGTCACGACCTGAAGGTCCTTTTCTCCCACGCGGCCGGTATCGGCATCCTGCACCAAAAAGCCCCCCGCCACCTGGCGGATCGTCAGCGCGGCGCGCTGCGGATCGCCCAGAGCAGGCACGGTCAGCAGGCGCAGGTTCTTCTTCGCGGCGAAGATTTCCTTGGCGGTGTCGCTGGCGCCCGGGGCGATGACGACTTCGGTGAAGATCTCGGTGATCGCCTTGGCGGTATCGGCATCCAGCGGCTGGTTCAGCGCGATGATCCCGCCAAAGGCCGAGGTTCGGTCGCAGTCAAACGCGCGGCGGTAGGCCTCTTCGAGGGTGCCGCCCTTGGCCACGCCGCAGGGGTTGGCGTGTTTCACGATCACACAAGCCGGGCCGGTCGTGGGGTGGAATTCGGACACGAGCCCGAACGCGGCATCGGTGTCGTTGATATTGTTGTAGGACAGCTCCTTGCCCTGATGCTGCTTGGCCAGGGCGGGCGAGGGCACATCAGAGCCATCCGCATAGAACGCCGCTTTCTGGTGGGGATTCTCGCCGTAGCGCATGACCTGGGTCAGCGTACCGGCAAAGGCGCGGCGGCGGGGGAACTCCATGCCCACGGCGTCGGCCATCCAGGTGGACACGGCGGCATCATAGGCGGCGGTGCGGGCATAGGCGATCTGGGCGCGGCGCTTGCGGAATTCGGCGCAGGTGGCGCCTTCGTGCTTGTCCATGTCGCCCAGCAGCTTTTCGTAGTCTTCCACATCCACGATGGTGGTGACGAAAGCGTGGTTCTTCGCGGCGGCGCGAATCATCGCGGGGCCGCCGATGTCGATATTCTCGATGCAGTCGTCCCAGTCGGCGCCGCGGGCGACGGTTTCTTCGAACGGGTAGAGGTTCACGACCAGCAGGTCGATCGGGACGATGCCGTGTTCATCCATCGACGCGCGGTGATCTTCGCTGTCGCGCAGCGCCAGAAGCCCGCCATGCACCATCGGGTGCAGAGTCTTGACCCGGCCATCCATCATCTCGGGAAAGCCAGTGAGATCAGACACATCGCGCACCTCCAGCCCCGCGTCGCGCAGCGCCTTGGCGGTGCCGCCGGTGGAGACCAGCTCGACCCCGCGGGCGGCGAGCGCCTGCCCAAGGTCGATCAGCCCGGTCTTGTCGGAAACGGAAAGGAGCGCGCGGCGGATGGGGGTCGTGTCGGTCATCGGGATCCTGTGTTCAGGGCCCTCACGCGGGATCGGCGGTGCCTTCGTCTTCGGGCAGTGCCACGTCGCGCAGGGCGGTCGGGGTATCGTGAGCCTTGGCAAAGGCCCAGCGGACGCGGGTGGCATAGGACAAAACCACGCCAGATAGAACCACCTGTTGCGTGGCGCGGGGCCGCAGCCGCCCGGATTCGAGATAAACCGAGTTCTCCAGAGACATCGCAGCCGGGCCGTCACAGCGGAATACCCAGATTTCGCCCGACCGAAGCGAGATGCTCACCGCGTTGCCGCCCAGATCCAGCGAGGCGTCGGCATCAGGGTGCAGATGGAACCGGATCGCAAAGGGCACGCCGTCCAGATTGCGGCGGTCCAGCATCTGGTCGAACCCCTCTTCGTCCTCGGGAGAGAGGGTGGTGAGGATGTCTTCGCCCACCAGAACCCGGCCGTCGAAATGCAGATCCAGCGTGCGCGCATGGGTCAGGCCGTGGCTGTGGCGCCAGCCGTCATGACCCGCTTCGATTCGGAAGGCTTCGGGTGTCCGGGCGCTGTCCCACGGGGTTTCCTGCGGCCCGTCGATCAGCAGCTCGTCCCCGTTGCGGTCGGTATTTGCCAGCTGCGCAGAGGACAGCCCGCCCAGCGACAGCGTCGAATGGGAGGGCGTGGCACGGCCCGCGCGGCGCCATTCGATCCCGAAATCCATGCCCGATCCGCAGTTCACCACCACCGGGCGGCGACCCGAGGTCAGCTCGAACGCCAGCGTGGAGGCATGGGCACTGCGCGCGGCGTCGCCGGTCGGGGGCGGGGCGCAGTCCATCACCACGGTGCTGCGGCCCGCTTGCAGGCGGGTGAAGCCCATATGCAGCCCCGGCTCGGGCCGCGAGCGGTCCTCTGCGTCGGCAAGCGCATGATCCAGCCGCCCCTCCAGTCCGCGCCCGCCGCCGTGGAACCGGGCCAGCCCGCCATCGGCATGGCGCAAAGCGCGCAGGGTGGGGGCGACGCGCTGCAAGGCGCCGGTCAGCTCTGCGCCCGGCTGGTGGCCGTTTTCGCGCAGGATCAGCGCCGCCCAGGTGAGCAGGGTGAACACTTCCAAAAGCTCTTCGGGATTGCGGGTCGGCAGGCCGCCTTCATCGTCGATCTGTGTGCGGCAGTCCCGTTCAAGTGCGGTGAGCGCGGGGCTGAGGTGCTCCTCCATCCCGGTCAGGGAGAGGGCGGCGTAGATCATACCGGTCAGCGCCTCGAACCGGGGCAGGCCGGGCGCTGCGCTCTCCCAGCGGTGGGACAGGAAGATCGTCTGCTGCGCGAGGCTGCGGTAGAAGGCATCGGAGGCCTCCTTGTCCTGGCCGCGTAGCAGGAACAGGGCGTGGCCGATCCAGCGGATCATGCGGCGCCCGGTCAGATCCGGGGTCCAGCCGGGCCCCTTGCCGCCGCCAAACTGCGCGATCCAGCCCTGAAGCCAGCCCTGCGCGGTCTGGCGCGCACGGGCATCGCCGACGGCGGCCAGATCGTCCATCCAGCCGAACCCGTGCAGGGCCCGCGAGAACGCCACATCCGGTGCGGTGAGCGCCCACGGCGCGGTGTCCGGCGCTTCGATCAGCGATCCGGCAAACAGGAAGTTCCCGGCCAATAGCTGCCGCCCGCGGGCGAAATGACCGATGGTGCGGGGTTCAGGCTGGCTGGTGATTCCGGTCGCCGGACGTGCTTTCGCCGCCCGCCTGGCATGCCAGCGGTCCAAGACCATAGCCCGTTTGGTGCGCCACTGCTGTGCCCCTGCCACGTCGCTGCCCTTTGTTGTTCGGCTTGCGTGGTTCCTGCATCACGGCTCTGGCGCCCAAGATCAAGAGATCACGCGGCGGAGCAGGGCAGTTCCTTGCCGAACGTGGCGTGCGGGGCGCAGGTCAGTCCTTGCGCAGGCAGGCGATGTAGAACCCATCCATGCCGCCGCGATCCGCCCAGTGATCGGGCCTCAGGCGCAGTCCGCCTTCGCTGGTGATCCAGTCCGGGTCGATCCCCGGCAGGTCAAGCGCGTCGCGATCCACCTTCAGGCCGGGATGGCGGGCGAGGGCCTCCTCGATCTGCACTTCGCCCTCGTCGGGCAGCAGGGAGCAGGTGCAATAGACCAGCCGCCCGCCGGGATCGAGCAGGCCAAGCGCGTGGTCGATCATCTGCGACTGCAGCTCGATCAGCGCGGCGAATTCCGATCCGTCCTTGGCATAGGGCAGATCGGGATGGCGCCGGATCGTGCCGGTGGCCGAACAGGGCGCATCCAGAAGGATCGCCGGGGCGTGGTCGGTCAGCTCCAGCACATCTGCGGCTTTCACCTGCGCTTTCAGCCCGCAGCGCGACAGGTTCTCGCTCAGCCGCTCCAATCGCGTCTCTGAGGCATCAATCGCCGTCACTTCGGCACCCATCGCGGCCAGTTGCAGTGTCTTGCCCCCCGGTGCGGCGCAAAGGTCCAGCACCTTTTCACCCTTGGCCGGAGCCAGAACCCGTGCCGGGATCGCGGCGGCGGCATCCTGCACCCAGAATGCGCCATCGGCAAAGCCGGGCAGGGCGGACACCTGCCCCGGCGTGGTCAGGCGCAGCGATCCGGTGGGCAGATCCTCACCGTCCAGCCCGTCGGGGCGGGTGCCCTTGAGTGATAGATCCAGCGGCGCACCCTTGGCATGGGCGACCTCCATCGCGCGCATTACGGGCTCCCCCCAGGCCATCACCAAAGGATCGCGCAGCCAGCCGGGCATCCTGGACGGCGGCAGGGTCTCCCAACGGGCGGCATCGGCGGCGACCTTGCGCAGCACCGCATTCACCAGCCCTTTCATCTTGGCGGTGCGCTTGCCCCGCGCGCAGAGCTCCACCCAGTCGTGAACCACGCCGTGTGCCGCGCCGCCAAGGCACAGCTCCACCGCGCCCAGCCGCAGGATGTTCATCACACTGCCGGCGGGCATCTTGGTCATGTGCCGTTTGAGCATCGTATCCGCCCGGCCCAGCTCGCGCAGGGTCTGGGTCGCCAGCCGCTGCGCGCGGGCGCGGTCTTCGGGTTGCAGGCGCTCCAATGCGCCTTCGGCCAGCAGCTCTGCCATGAGCGCACCGGTGAAGGTGATCCGGTCCATCAGGTAAAGCGCGCTGCGGCGCGGGGGCAGGCTGGCGGTCATCGGGGGCTCCGGCTGGCAAAGGGCGATCCCGCCCGGTATATCACAGGGTATCAGGCTTCAACCCAAAGGCGCCGCCATGACCGAAGACTCCCGCCCCGACCTGCCCCCCGCAGCACAGCGCGCCCTCGCCGAGGCCGAGGCCCGCCGCAAAGCCGCCAAGGCAAAGGACCTGCCCACCGAACTGGGCGGGCGCGATGGCCCGGAGCCGGTGCGCTTTGGCGATTGGGAGAAGAAGGGCATCGCCGTCGATTTCTGATCCCGGCGGGTGGCGGAGCCGCCTTGGGCCGGATGTTGCGATGCCGTGTCATTTGGGGGGCGCGGGTCACTGCGCCGACATCCTATGGGAGCATCATGCCGGCCTTTGCCGGGCCTGCTGAGGTGAAGCATGCGAAGGACATCACTGCGAAAGGTGGGCTTGGGCCCACACCTACGTTATCGCGAGAGTTGAGCAGCCGTCATTGTTGGCCGAAACTCGGTTATGGTGTATCGCGCCAACCGTTTTGCGTGGAACGGGTCAGCGGTCAGAATTTGTTCCAGGACTTCGCGATTTTTCGCTGTTGCTATGATCACACCTCCAGTGCGAGGCACCTTTGGACCAGATGCAATAAAGTGACCAGCAGCATAATTTTCTTCGAGAAATTCTACATGAGCGTCGATCTCAGGTTCGATTTCTTCAAGTGATGCGATGTAATGAAGATCAACAACGAAAAGGTTTTGTTCTGAAGGTCGTAACGCCATGTTTTTCACTCAGATATCTTTGGGTTTTCAGGCTGCCGTCCATTCGCAACTCAAACAGTGAATGGCAACAGCGTCCTGGGAACTGTCATGGCCGGACAAGCGCGCCGGATCGCCGCAAGTCTGCTCCGATCCCAAACTGCGGTATGCTGCAACTTGTGCGAACGGCAGCTTTCTGAAAGCTTTTAAGCGCAAGATGACGCTCAACTGCTCTTCGAGACACTGCTGGCATGAAACGATTTATCAAAATTACCGCCATCTCATTTGTTCTCTTGGCACTGATTGGCGTTGGATATGGTGCGGTCGGATACTGGGATGCTATTCGGCATGCCAATGACTATACCCAAAGGGCCGACGAATTGATCGCTGAAGGGCACGGTCCCAAGGCGCTTGGTGCCGCGCGTCTGCATCAGTTGATCTTAGTTCAGGACCCCGGTTTTTGGGAGCATGGAGGGATTGATCTTGCCACCGATGGTGCTGGGCTGACAACGATTTCTCAATCGCTCGCCAAGCGGCTTGGGTTTGAAGAGTTTCGTCCCGGTATCGGAAAAATACGCCAAACGGGGTTTGCTTTTGGCTTGGAGAACCAACTCGACAAGGAACAAATAGCCGCACTTTGGCTGGATACCGTGGAAATTGGGCGTGGGCCTGATGGATGGATAACCGGCTTTTTCGAGGCAAGTCGCCGTGTCTACGGAAAGCCTCCTGCCGAACTTGCAGATGACGAGTTTCTTCGTCTCGTCGCTGTGCTGATTGCTCCGGGACAGTATAGACTGCTCGAGGAGGATGAGGCGCTTGACCAACGCACTTCTAGGATCAGCAGACTGATTGCCGGTGAGTGCGCCCCAAACGGCCAGAAAGACGTCTGGTTGGAAGGGTGCATCTAGCCCCAACGCGCATTCCTAAAAGTTGAAAAAATTTTGAAAGAGACCCAAGCAACCATTCGTGACCTCCAGATGAACGGCAGCTTTGTCCCAAAAGCCTACCATTCGAGGCGATGGCCTGCTTGGAGCAGTGTGCTGCCACTGGCCGCAATAGCGTGATGATCTCGCCGGACATCAGCCTCGGCGCGTCTTGCCCTGCGTCTGCAGCCTTTGCGCAAGCTTTGCCCTTGCAACCTGTGATGCGGGATTCTATCAGGCGGCACCGGTCTTAGGGGTGTAGCTCAGTTGGTAGAGCATCGGTCTCCAAAACCGAGGGTCGGGGGTTCGAGCCCCTCCGCCCCTGCCAGGCCGGGACTTTTTTCGTGGGGAAGGATGCGCGATGGCGGGCCGCACTGTCAGTGTCGCTTTGCATGTCGGGGCCCATAAGACCGCGACCACCCATCTTCAGAAAACGCTGATCCAAAACCGCCCTTTGCTGGCCGAAGCGGGTCTGCGGGTGCTGACGCCGGACAACCTGCGCAAACCCGGACGCTCGATCAACGACCGTTTCGGCATCAATGGCGCCCCCGAGATCGAGGCCAGCGGCATTCGGCGCCTGCGCAGCATGTTGCCGGACGATCGGGAACGGCTGGTGCTGTCGGAAGAGAACTTCATCGGCACAATCCGCTCGCCCGAGGATCGTCTGACCCTGCCGCTCTATCCCAAGGCCGCGCAGCGAATCGCCGCTCTGGTGGATAAGCTTGCCCCGGCGCCAGTCGATGTGTTCCTTGCGGTGCGCGAGCCGTCTTCGTTCCTCACCTCCTGCTACGGGCAGTTCCTGCTGGGTGGGCACATGGTGTCCCCGGCGGCGTTCTTCCTTGATCACGGCCCCGGGGATGTGGACTGGGTCGATCTGGTGCGCCGCATTCGGGCGGTGCCGGGGCTGCGGATGCTGGGCGTGTGGCCCTACGAATCCTATCCGCGCAATGGCTTGCACCTGTTCCGCGCGATGTTGCGGTGGCGTATGGGGCGCCTGGTGACCCCTCCGGCCGAACGCAGCCATCGGGGGCTCTCGGAGGATGCGGTGCGCGCGGCTCTGGAGTGGCACGACACCGGACAGGAGGGGGATCTGGCCCATAAGGCGCGCACGGCGTTCCCCACCGGCCCCGATCACGCCCGTTTCGACCCCTTCCCCGAGGATATGCGTGTCGCGTCTGGGCATCGCTACCACAATCAACTGCGCGAGATTCGCGACATGGAGGGGGTGACCTACCTCTCCTACCTGAGCGACTAGCCGCCCGCGCGGCTTGCAAGTGGCGCCCGCAGCGCTTATCTGGCGATCACGTTTCCAAAGAGGCTCCCATGGCGTCCGTCAATCCCGCCCAGTTCATCCAGCAGGTCCGCACCGAAGTCGGCAAGGTCGCCTGGCCGTCGCGCCGTGAGGTGTTCCTGACCACGATCATGGTCCTGCTTCTGGCCGGTTTCGCCGCGCTGTTCTTCTCTCTGACCGACTGGGGCATCCGCTCCGGGCTTCAGGCCGTCCTGAACCTGTTCGGCAGCTAAGTCCTCCCGCCCTTGCAAACCGGCGCAATCGGTTGTAGAGCCCCCGGAACCCCGGAAGCAGGCGCGCGTCACGCGCGCCGGTTTTATTTTCGGGACCTGGCAACTCTGGAATAGGTGGCGGAAAAGATGGCGAAGCGGTGGTATTCGGTCAGCGTGCTGTCGAACTTCGAAAAGAAGATCGCGGAGCAGATTCGCACCTCTGTCGAGGAACAGGGTCTTGAGGACCAGATCGACGAAGTGCTGGTCCCCACCGAAGAGGTGATCGAGGTCCGCCGCGGCAAGAAGGTCACGACGGAGCGGCGTTTCATGCCCGGCTACGTGCTGGTCCACATGGAGATGTCGGACGAAGGCTACCATCTGGTGAACTCCATCAACCGCGTCACCGGTTTCCTGGGCCCGCAAGGTCGCCCGATGCCGATGCGCGATGCCGAAGTGCAGGCGATCCTGGGCCGCGTCCAGGAAGGCGAAGAAGCGCCGCGCACCCTGATCCATTTCGACGTGGGCGAGCAGGTGAAGATCAACACCGGCCCGTTCGAAGACTTCGACGGCACCGTCGAGGAAGTGGACGACGAGAATCAGCGCCTGAAGGTCACCGTGTCCATCTTTGGCCGCGCCACCCCGGTGGAGCTGGAGTTCACCGAGGTCACCAAGCAAGGGTGATCGGCTCACGGTTCGCAGATGCGAACCAGTCGGATGGCGGAAAATCTGAAACCGGGTCGGCGCGGAGCGTGCTGGCCCGGTTTTTCGTTTCGCGTCGGATGCTTGGGGTGCAGCGCTTTTGCACCGGCCGGGTTTTGACGCTCATGAGAGCTATGTGCCTGCCGTATGAGTGGCGCGGAAACGACGGACCGACGGCCTCAGCGGTTCAATCTGTATTCGGCCTTGCTCGCGTTGCCTGACGGTGACGGATGCACGAACCTTTGGGGGTGGGTGCGAGGACCAGGCATATGAATGTGCTATTCCGTGCCTTGGATCCGCTGAGAGCCGGATGCAAAGGGAGGTCTGCTATGGGGGACCGAGCCGCCGATCATGTTCCGTTCGCCAATGTCAGCATTCATTCCGGTACATACCGAGGGTAGGTCGCCTTGCTTGCTTTGGCGAAATCTAAATCTATTTCGGCGGTAGCATAGGGGGTCTCGGCGTCAGTTGTTGCCAAGATGTTGCCCTCTGGATCGATGATCCAGCTCAAACCGCCTAAGTCGGGGCCGTCGCCTTCAGGCGCCCATAGATTTGATGACAGGCAATATGCGCCCGAGCAGACAGCAGCCGCTTGCCCACCTGCCAACCACTTGTCCACTGAAGCATGAGGCGTAGCGCGCGGAACACACAACAGATCGACCCGTGAAGCTGCATAATGCCGTGCCCATTCAAAGAACCACATTTCGGTACAGATTTGGACGCCCAGACGCATGCCAAGCACCCTTGCGGTGTCGAAACGCCTGTCTCCGCGATCATACCAAGTGTGCTCATAGTATCCGGGCTCGTCGGGGAGGTAGTACTTGTCATGGAGTGACGTCGCGATATCGGTCTTGTGCGACCAGATATAGGCTTGGTTACGGCGACTCCCCGCAGGGTTCACCACTGGTCGTGTGCCCAAAACGCCACCGACGCCAAAGCTGGAAAGCTGCGAGATGTGATGGTCATGTGCTGCAACGGCTTGTTCCCAGCGGTCCGCATCCGGGATTTCATCCGCTGCCAGCCAGTCTGCAAACCCCATTTCCGGCAGCAGAAGGAACTCGCTTTCATTCGCTTTGAGGTGCTCTTTCAGGCCAGACAAGAACGTATCGAGCTCAGAGGCGCGTGGGTCAATCTGACAAACAGTAACTTTCATTTCCATGATTTCCTTTGTTTCGATCTCATTGTGAATAAACAAGATTGGCGAAACAGACCTTTTTCCCTGTCTAAATGCTCAAATATTTGCGATTACTGATGCCAAACTTACCAATCGTCAGGAGCCCAATGGACGATACCGACAAGGAACTACTGAGACTCTTGAGTATGGATTCGCGACGCTCTGCTGCTGAGCTTGCGCGGGTTCTGGGCGTATCGCGCGCGACGGTTCAGAACCGAATTGACAGATTGAAGGCCAACGGAACCATCAAGCGGTTTACGCTGGAGTTGGAGATTCATTCTGAACAGGCGTTCGTCGAAGCCTTGGTTTTGGTATCTATGAAGTCAGGTGACAGCCGTAAAACTATTGACCAACTCAAGCGCATCCCTGAGGTGGAAAGCTTAAGCAGCGCCAACGGAGCATATGACCTCATTTTAGAACTGCGAGTATCGTCGCTCCAGATTCTGGATCGCATTCTGCAAGAAATCAGGGGGATGCCCATGATTTCAGAAACGATCAGCAGCATTCGTCTTAACCGGTTCAGTTAAGGCCAAAGCAGACATTTGCACCATCTGCAGCATTTGGAACTATGGGCTCAAACCCGCCCTTCGCCGCACACGCACTCTCCCTTGCTTCATTCCCCCATCCGGTGTATCCGCGCGTCTTGTCCTCCGACTCGGGGGGCATCCATGTGGGAGGTTCCCGGCGCGCGCGCCGGGCCGGACCACGGCAACATCAGCGCCCCTGTCGCGACAGTGGGCGGTTGGAAAGGAGAATGGCTCATGGCCAAGAAACTTGCTGGAACGATGAAGCTCCAGATCCCCGCCGGGCAGGCGAACCCGTCCCCGCCGGTCGGCCCCGCTCTCGGTCAGCGCGGCATCAACATCATGGAATTCTGCAAGGCGTTCAACGCCAAGACGCAGGAGATGGAACAGGGTGCTCCGTGCCCGACCATCATCACCTACTATCAGGACAAGTCCTTCACCATGGACATCAAGACGCCGCCCGCGTCTTTCTACCTGAAAAAAGCCGCTGGCCTGAAGCCGGTCGGCAAGCGTAACCGCCCCCGTGGCGCGGAGAACCCCGGCCGTGAGACCGTGGCAACCGTGACCGCCAAGCAGGTGCGCGAGATTGCCGAAGCGAAGATGAAAGATCTCTCCGCGCATTCCGTTGAGGAAGCGATGAAGATCATCGTCGGCTCCGCGAAATCCATGGGCATTGAGGTGAAGTGATGGCGAAACTCGGTAAACGCACCCGCGCCGCCCGCGAGGCTTTCGAGGGCAAGGAAAACGTGACGATCGAAGAGGCCGTCGCTCTGGTCAAAGGCAATGCCAAGGCCAAGTTCGACGAAACCATCGAGATCGCGATGAATCTGGGCATCGACCCGCGCCACGCCGACCAGATGGTCCGCGGCACGGTGAACCTGCCCAACGGCACCGGCAAGACCGTGCGTGTGGCTGTCTTTGCCCGCGGCGACAAGGCCGACGAAGCCAAGGCTGCTGGCGCTGACATCGTCGGCGCGGAAGACCTGATGGAAACCGTCCAGGGCGGCACCATCGAGTTTGATCGCTGCATCGCGACCCCGGACATGATGCCGATCGTTGGCCGTCTGGGTAAGGTTCTGGGCCCCCGGAACCTGATGCCGAACCCCAAGGTCGGCACCGTGACCATGGACGTCAAAGAGGCCGTCGAAGCCGCCAAGGGCGGTGAGGTCCAGTTCAAGGCCGAGAAGAAAGGCGTCGTGCACGCTGGCGTCGGCAAGGCGTCCTTTGATGCCAAGGCTCTGGAAGAGAACGTCCGCGCCTTCGTCGAGGCCGTGCAGAAGGCTCGTCCGTCGGGCGCCAAGGGCACCTACATGAAGAAGATCTCGCTGTCTTCGACCATGGGTCCGGGCGTTTCGCTGTCCGTGGACAACGCCACCGGCAACTGATCCGGTCATCGTGCGATTTCGAAAGGGCGTCCCATCGGGGCGCCCTTTTGCTATGGTCGGGGCCTATTGCGCGGCGCGGCGGCCCAGGGCGCGGGCTTTCTCCAGCATCCGGGCGCGCCGCGGAGCTGTCGAGCCGCGGATCGAAGCGAGGTAGAGCACGTTGCGGATGCGGATCCCGCAAAAGCCGAGGATCTGTTTGCGCAGGATCTGCAGCCAAGCCCGACGATAGACCAGCCTAAAATACCAGCCCGGCGTGTCAGCCGTCAGGATCACATTGGCAGTGCGGCCCTCCAGGAGCTTCTTGGGCAATGGCTTGCCGTCCTCGTAGAGATAGGCGCGGCCGGGCAGCAGCAGGCGGTCGAACGCCCCCTTCAGCAGAGCCGGGGCGGAGCCCCACCAGAGCGGGTGGACAAGGATCAGGTGATCGCACCATTCCAGATCGCGCCAGAGCGCCTCCAGGTCGGGCTCCAGCTCCTGCACGGTGTCATAGCCCATCCGCAAGTTTGGATCGAAGCGCAGATCGCAGAGCGCGACCTGCCGGAGATCGGACCCGGTGGCGCCTTCTGCGGCCGCTTTGGCAAGCGCATCGCAGAACGCACCCGGCTTTGGGTGTCCGTTGAGGATCAGGATCTTGCGGGTCATGGGGTGCTCCCTGAACGCTGCGAGGGTGGGATCGGGTATTGGCTGTGCAGATGACATCTGAATGACGGACCTGCATTTGATCCATTCCGACCCTATATCATCAGTCAACTACGACCCTTCAGGAGGCGAAGATATGAAAGCCGTGACAGCCCGCCGCTATGGTGGCCCCGATGTAGTGGCCGTTGAGACGTTGCCTCTGCCCGAGCCCAAGCCAGGTCAGATCCTGATCCGTGTCGAAGCGGCGGCGGTGAATGCCTCCGACTGGCGAATCCGGTCGCTGGATGTGCCGAGCGGCCTTGGCGTCTTCGTCAGGATGCTCATGGGCTGGTCTCGTCTGCGTAATCCCGTGCTGGGCAGCGACGCCGCCGGTGTGGTGGAGGCCGTCGGAGAAGACGTCACCCGCTCAAAACCCGGAGACCGGGTTGCGGTTTGCAGTGAAGCGCTGCGCGGAGGACACGCGCAGTTCATGATCGTTCCAGAAGAGGCACCGGTGGTGCCGATCCCGGATGGGGTCTCCATGGATGAGGCGGCTGCGGCCATCTTCGGAGGTACCACCGCACTGTTCTTCCTGGAGAAGGCGGCCGCGAGGGCCGGGCAGTCGATACTGGTGATCGGTGCATCGGGCACGGTGGGCGGGGCGCTGACCCAGCTCGCGACCCATATGGGGCTGAACGTCACCGCCCTGTGCAGCGCTGCGAATGCAGAGTTAGTCCAGGAGATGGGGGCTCGGGAGGTGATTGATTATCATCAGACACCGGCCACGTCCCTGACAGGCCAATTCGATCTGGTGGCCGATTGCGTCGGAGCCGATCCGATGGCTGCGCTGACCCCTTTGGTCGCTCCGGGCGGGGCTTTCCTGCTAGTGTCGGCGCGATCCGCCTGGGACATGATCCGAGCCAGCATGAGTCCGGGCAAGGGGATCCGGGCGGTTGCGGGGAGCGCCGACGCCAATCAGGATCGGGTCGCGCAGGTCATTGGCTGGGTCGATGATGGCGTCTGGCGACCCCGGATCGATAGCGTGTATCCGCTCGAGCGCGCCCGCGCGGCACATGAGCGCGTCGACTCGCGCCGGAAGGTCGGCAGCGTCTTGCTGCACCCCTGGGCCTAACCCCTCAGTAGCGCATGTCGAGAGGCACTTCTTTCAGCAAAGGTTTGCCGTTCTTGATGTGCCGCCAGACCATCCGCCGCCCTTGGCGACCGCGTGCGATGGGGCGGGCCGGGGTGGCGCGGACAGGGTTCACCTCCGCTAGATCGGGGAACAGGCTGAAGATCTCGTTCAGAGCTGCTTCGCCCACGGATTTCAGCGCCTCGGGGCCGGGCAGAAGCGATTCTGTTTCCGCTCCGTTGGAAAAGACGATCTCGTGCTGCTGGAACAGCAGGTGATGATAGGTCACGCCGCGTGCGCCGGTCTCGACGCACACCCCGTCAAGTTCGAGCAGATCCTTGGCGGGCACCAGGACTTCGGATTTGCCATACATCCGCTGTGCGATTCGCGAACGCACGAGCACGCGGTGCTGGGGAGAAACGATCAGGTCGTTCTGCGGAATCGAGGGGCCAAGCGCCCCGGCGCGGATGCGGATCGGCCGAAAGCGTGGTTGCTGCTCCAGCTCCGCCGCCCGAAGCCTCCGCCGCCCGATCCAGGTGATGGGCTGGAAACCGTCATCCCGCGTACGCACCAAGTCTCCGCTGCGCAGGTCTTCGACGGGGCGCGGGCCTTGATCCGTGTCGATCATGGTGCCGTTGCCAAAGCAGAACGGCGCCAGATCGGAATAGGCGACGTCGATCAGCGGATCGTAGGCTGTTGGCGTATATATCACGCCTTCCTTCAGCGGGGCTGAGGTGACAAGCCCGATGAAATCATCGTTGAGGTAGTTTTCCCCGGCGCCGATTGCATAGACTGTCAGCGTGGAGCCGTCGCTACCCGAGACGGTGTAACTGTAGAGAATCTCAACGTTACTACCCACAGGGTAGCCAGCAACCGGTTCCGTCAGAAGCTGCGGATCAAAGAGCATCGTCGAATCATCGTCGAAAATCTCATCCTCATCGTCGATCGCGATCTTCTGCGGAGCCCCGGCGATAGAGAACGTGCCCGGTGTGCCGTTCAGGCCGCCGTCAAAGTCCTGGTTGCCATCGTCTGTGTTTTCGAACAGCGGACCAAGCGACGCCACCCCGCTTGAGTTGAGCGGGTCCGTCGCGGTGATCTGCGACTCGGTGTAAAACAATAGCTCGCGAACGGGCATGTTACGGGTCCTATTCAGAGGCCATCCGTGCCGGCGGCACGGCAAACCGTGGTGGCGGTATTCATCCGGGTCCGAGGCAGCTCAGGGGCCAGGCGGTTCTTGAGGCGTGACGTGCGCGCGAGAGCCTTCAAAGCTGATCGCACCGTCAATATTAGCATATTTTCTTAAGAATTTGGGAAAATTGGGGCGCCTGCATAGCTGAAGGGCGTCTTGACGCGAGGAAACAAGGGCCAAAATGTGGCGATGACAGTGCCGCCATCCAAACGAAAACGGGCGACCGCATGGGCCGCCCGATGGGTCTTCTGGGTGGGGGGCGTCCGATCAGTCTTCGGTGACCGGAAGCGCCGTGTTCCCCCGCAGGTGATCGGGCAGCACAAAGGCCACGACCACGAAGGCGAGCCCCAGCACAATGCCCAGCACATCGCCTTGAATGCCGGTCAGCCCGGAATAGTCCGATCCCGGGACCGTGCCCAAGGTGACCTTGCCGCCCGCGATATTGTCGAGCAGGCCGCTGGCCTTCCAGGTGGGGTACGTCACCATATAGGCCGCCGCGCCCAGAAGGCCGCCCGCGATAAAGAACCACGCATCGCGCCGCCCGGTGGCCGCCGCGCAAACGCCGGTGCCGGGGCAGTAGCCCGCAAGCGCCCAGCCCGCGCCCAGCAGCAGCCCGCCAATGAACACGCCGACATAGGCGGCTTTCACGGACATGTGGCCGACATCGACCAGCCCGGCCATCTGCCCGCCGAACATCAGCACCGATCCAACGCCGATCGCCAGCAGGATCGTTTTCATCAGGTGCAGGTTGGTGAGGTTGAGCATCCGCCCGATCCAGGTCGGGTTGGTGGCGCCGATCCGGTCCAGCGTGAAGCCGAACGCCGCGCCGATGACGAGAGCAAGAATGATGGACGTCATGGCTCAGGCCTCCTTGGATTTGTAGAGCAAGATGGACACGGGCACGGCCGCCGCGAAGGCGCCTGCCGCGAAGATGTAGCCGGACACAGAGGTCTGCATCATGCCGCTCATCATGTGGCCCGAGGTGCAGCCTCCCGCCAGGCGCGCGCCGTAGAGCACGATGAACCCGCCGATGAAGGCGGTGATGTAGCGTTTGAACGGGGTTTCCCCGAAGCTTTCATACCAGATGGCCGGAAGGCTCTTTTCAGCGACGCTCAGGCCGCCGCGCAGCATGGAGGAGGCGAAGGCGCCGATCATCATCGCGATCACGAAGATGAAGCTGTAGTTCAGCGGGTTGGCCGCGTTCTTCGCGTATTTGCCGCCGGATTTCGCCATATAGGCGTTGGTGGAGGTGTAGCCTTCATCGGTCTGGGTGATGAAGTCGGGGTTTACGGCATCGGTCACGATCCCGTCGAGGATCACGAACTGCGTCGAGACGCCGATCGGTTTGACCAACAGAACCGCCAGGAAGAAGACAAAGCCCAAAAGGACTCCGCCGATTTTCCAATTGAGTGTCATGAGAATGCACCTTTGAATTGTGATATTTGAATGTATAGACGTGTCGATTGGTAAGTTGAAGCCCTCCTGCCGCGCTCCTAGCTAGAGGCAAAGCAGGGAAGGGTATGGCCATGACGACGCTTCAGACCCAAGGGGTTCATCACATCACGCTGGTCGGGGCAGACCGGCAGAGCACGATTGATTTCTGGGAAGGCGTGCTGGGCATGCCCTTCGTGTTCGAACAGCCCAATCTGGACGACCCGGATGAGGGTCACCTGTATTTCGATCCGGGTGATGGGCGGCTCATCACGGTGTTCACCAATGAGAACCGGCGCGGTGGGCGGGTTCCCGATCAGGTGGGTGCGGTGCACCATCTGGCGTTCAACGTCAGCCAGGCGACCTATTCGCAGCTCGTCGCGCGGATGAAGGTTCTGGGTATTCCCAACTCGGGCGAGGTGGATCGTGGCTTCATGAACTCGATCTATTTTCGCGACCCGCTGGGGCTGCGGATTGAGCTCGCCTCCTATCGGTTCGAGCCGCCAGCGGGTCACAGTCACGCCGACGTGCTGATGGCGGCGCACAAGGTCCGCGTGGCGGCCGGGGATCACCATATCGAAGACAAGCACGTGGCCGAGGCCATCACGCAGCTTTGTGCCCGCCGCCCCAGCTTGTCCGACAGCTAGCGCCCCCCTCCGGGCCCAGCCTTTAGCCGTGGCCCCTGTCTTCGTTGCCTTTTGAGGGGTTCACAAACGCCCTGCGATGCCGTATGCGGCACGTCTCTGCCTTCGGGTGGAGATTCGTCCAAGACGGTGGGCTCCCATAAGTCCTGCCTGAGACGGGAGAGCGGAATTTCCAAAGGATCAGCCTTTGGGCGATTTTGGCTTTGTTTCCCGTAAATCGGACAAAAGCGCCGGGTCCGCCCGGCAAACTTGAGCCGGGGGCTTTTGCCCCCAAACTTGGAGTGAACTGTGGATAGAGCCCAGAAAGAAAAAGTGGTCGAGGATCTCGGCCAAATCTTCGAAAGCTCTGGCGTCGTCGTGGTTGCGCACTACGAGGGCATGACAGTTGCCGAAATGCAGGACTACCGGGCGCGCATGCGTGACGCCGGTGGTTTTGTGCGTGTTGCCAAGAACCGGCTCGCCAAGATCGCCCTGAAAGGCACCGAAATCGAATCGATGTCGGAGCACCTGACGGGCATGACCGTGCTTTCCTATTCGGAAGACCCTGTGGCTGCGGCCAAGGTCGCCGTGGACTACGCCAAGGAGAACGAGAAGCTCTCGATCCTGGGCGGCGCCATGGCCGGGGAAGCACTGGACCAGGCCGGTGTTGTGGCCGTCTCGAAACTGCCGTCGCGCGAAGAGCTGCTTGCTCAGATCGTCGGCTGCATCGGGGCACCCGCTTCCAACATCGCCGGGGCCATTGGCGCACCTGCCAGCAACATCGCGTCCATCCTCTCGACCATCGAAGAGAAGGCCGCGTAAGGCAAACTATCATGACCGCGTGGGGCATCGCCCAGACGTTGGAAAACACCTGTTAAGAATGGAAAAGCAAAATGGCTGATCTGAAGAAACTTGCTGAAGAGATCGTGGGTCTGACCCTTCTCGAAGCCCAGGAACTGAAAAACATCCTGAAAGAAGAATACGGCATCGAGCCCGCCGCTGGCGGCGCTGTGATGGTTGCCGGTGCAGCTGGCGGCGACGCCGGTGGCGCTGCCGAAGAAAAGACCGAGTTTGACGTCGTTCTGAAGAACGCCGGCGCTCAGAAGATCAACGTGATCAAAGAAGTTCGCGGCATCACCGGCCTGGGCCTGAAAGAAGCCAAAGAGCTGGTCGAAGCTGGCGGCAAGATCAAAGAAGGCGTGGACAAGGCGGAAGCCGAGGACATCAAAGGCAAGCTGGAAGCTGCCGGCGCCGAGGTCGAGCTGGCCTAAGGCCCGCCACCTTTTTGAACATGATACCCGCCGGGCGCGTCCCGGCGGGTATTTTTTTGCCTGCGGGCGGTCAGTCGTTGCCGTCGTCGCAGGCGTCCAGATAGGCGTCTGAGAAATCGCTCTCCAGCTCCACCCACATCGGGAGGTGGTCGCTCATCTTGTAGGTGCGCCACTGAGAGAACGATTTGCCGCCGGTTTCCTCGGCATAGAGCTCTTCGGCATCGGATCGGTAGACATGCTGGAAGAAGTCGAAGACGCCGGAGCCGACGATCTTCAGGTTGACGTAACCGCGATCCCGTTCGGGCTGCCAGAAAGCGATCTGATCATAGGCTTTGTCCTGCGGCACGTTCGATCCGGGGATCGCGCGGATCTGCGCGGGCACGACGAAGCCGTTCGCTTCGAGCGCCTCCATGGTTTCGTGTTCCTTGCTCAGGATGTTGAAATCCCCCAGCACGGCGGTCAGCACCTTGCTGCCGGGGTTGGCCTTCATCTCCTTTTCGGCCCGCGTGCCCAGGGCGCGGGTCAACTCAGCGATCTCGCGGCGGCGTTGGGCCAGAACGGCCTTATTGGACGCATCGCCGTAATAGATATGGACCGTGGTCAGGTTGATCTTGAGCCAGCCGGACTGGAACGACACAAGGAAAGGCGTGCGGGCGAACTGCTTGAAGCTCTCGTCAAGCGCGGAGCCCGGAAAGCGCAGGCGGTAGTCCCTTCCCGCGATTTCGCCTTGGGGGATGCTCACCTTGGCCTTGCCGCGCGTCCCCTCGGGGCGGGTGACTTCGGTGCCCTTGGCAAGGGCAAGCGCGGTGCCTTCCGGCAGTTTGAGAAACGCCCCCTCCGGCAGCGGGATATCGAGCGCGTGGCGAAGCTTGATCTTGCCGCTCGACGTTTTTTTCGTGGAACCGTCATAGATCCCGGAAAGGTCGCGTCCGTCGGGCAGCTGCAGGCTGATCCCGCCCTCCAGCCGGATCCTCTCTCCGAAGCTGGCGAGGATCTTCTGGCCCTCGGGCAGGGTGAGCTCCCCGGCGATATGGCGAAAGCTGGCGCGATTGCGGTTGAACAGGAACACCATGCGTTCCCCGTTTCCGGCATGGCCATCGGTCACATCGGTTGCGATGTAGTCCCAGTCGGGGCCAAGCAGATGCATCAGGTCGAGAAACTCGCCCAGATCGCCTGACACCTCTTGCAGCGCGACAATGTCGAAGTTCGAGATGATCTCCGCCATGTAGTAGAGCGGCTCGAACGTATCGCGCCCGCCATATTTCGTGTTGCCGAATTCGCGGATGTTCCAGGTTCCGATCCTGACAGTGCCCATCCTGTCGGCTGGCGCGCCAAAGTGATCGCGCAGGGCGGCGCGCAGGGCCTTGAGCCCTTTGATCGTGCGGATCCGCCGTCTTTCGTGTTTTGGTGAAGAGGATTTGGGTTTGCGCAAGCGCGGGTAAAACGGCACGAAGCAACTCCGGAAAAAAGCATTTGTTCAATGCCTCCACCCTACACGAACCGGGTCGATTCCCGTAGGGATTTCGAAGATGTGAAAAAACACTTGACATCCCGGGTTGCGCTTTAGGCGGATCATTGCTAATTGGGCCTTTCGACAGGCCCCCAGCCGCGCGAATCCCTCACCGGCCTGTCACCAGATCACCAAGCTGACCCATGAAAGCTCAGGCGTGTCCTGGGCTTCCATTGGTTAGTTTACGTTTCGGGATAGGAGCGATGGGCCCGCTCCTAACGCATTGAAACGTCGACCTTTCTAGTGGGGCTTTGCATCGGTTGCCCGCCGATCGCCAAGCCCGCGACAACTGGAGACACTCTTCCTATGGCGCAGTCCTACCTCGGCCAGAAACGGCTTCGGAAATACTTCGGTCAGATCCGCGAAGTTCTGGAGATGCCGAACCTCATCGCGGTTCAGAAATCCTCCTACGACCTGTTCCTCAACTCTGGCGATGCGCCCGAGCCGATGGACGGCGAAGGCATCAAGGGGGTTTTCCAGTCGGTCTTCCCGATCAAGGATTTCAACGAAACCTCGATCCTGGAATTCGTGAAATACGAGCTGGAAGCGCCGAAATACGACGTTGAGGAATGCCAGCAGCGCGACATGACATACAGCGCTCCGCTGAAAGTCACCCTGCGCCTGATCGTGTTCGATGTCGATGAAGACACCGGGGCCAAATCGGTCAAGGACATCAAGGAACAGGACGTCTTCATGGGCGATATGCCCCTGATGACCCCGAACGGCACGTTCATCGTGAACGGCACCGAGCGTGTGATCGTGTCGCAGATGCACCGCTCTCCGGGCGTGTTCTTCGACCATGACAAGGGCAAGACGCACAGCTCGGGCAAGCTGCTGTTTGCCTGCCGGATCATTCCGTATCGTGGCTCCTGGCTCGATTTCGAATTCGACGCCAAGGATCTGGTGTTCGCCCGCATCGACCGCCGTCGGAAGCTGCCGGTGACGACCCTGCTCTATGCCCTGGGGCTGGATCAGGAAGCGATCATGGACGCGTATTACGATACCGTCGATTATGAGCTGATGCAGAACCGTGGCTGGGCCACGAAGTTCTTCCCCGAGCGTGTGCGCGGCACCCGCCCGACCTATGATCTGATCGACGCCGACAGCGGCGAAGTGATCGCGGAAGCTGGCAACAAGGTCACGCCGCGCACCGTCAAGAAGCTGATCGACGAGGGCAAAGTGACCCGCCTGATGGTCCCCTATGACCAGATCGTCGGCAAGTTCGTCGCCCGCGACATCATCAACGAAGAAACCGGCGCGATCTATGTCGAGGCCGGTGATGAGCTGACGCTGGAGCGCGACAAGGACGGTGAAATCATTGGCGGTACGCTGATGGATCTGCTCAATGCAGGCATCACCACCATTCCGGTGCTCGACATCGACAACGTCAATGTTGGCCCCTACATGCGCAACACCATGGTGCAGGATAAGAACCTGAACCGTGAAACCGCGCTGATGGACATCTACCGCGTGATGCGCCCGGGCGAGCCGCCCACCGTCGATGCGGCGTCGGCTCTGTTTGACACCCTGTTCTTCGACAGCGAGCGCTATGACCTCTCCGCCGTGGGCCGGGTCAAGATGAACATGCGTTTGGACCTGGATGCGCCGGACACCCTGCGCACCCTGCGCCGCGAAGACATCGTCTCCTGCATCAAGGCTTTGGTCGAGCTGCGCGACGGCCATGGCGACGTGGACGACATCGACCACCTCGGCAACCGCCGCGTCCGCTCCGTTGGTGAGCTGATGGAGAACCAGTATCGCGTCGGCCTGCTCCGCATGGAGCGCGCGATCAAAGAGCGCATGTCCTCCGTCGAGATCGACACGGTGATGCCGCAGGATCTGATCAACGCGAAACCGGCGGCGGCGGCTGTCCGCGAATTCTTCGGTTCCTCGCAGCTGTCGCAGTTCATGGACCAGACGAACCCGCTGTCCGAAGTGACGCACAAGCGTCGTCTGTCGGCCCTTGGGCCCGGCGGTCTGACCCGCGAACGTGCAGGCTTTGAGGTCCGCGACGTGCACCCGACCCACTACGGCCGGATGTGCCCGATTGAGACGCCGGAAGGCCCGAACATCGGTCTGATCAACTCGCTCGCCACCTTTGCCCGCGTGAATAAGTACGGCTTCATTGAGACCCCCTACCGCGTCGTGAAAGACGCGAAGGTGACCGACGAAGTCCACTATATGTCAGCCACCGAAGAAATGCGTCACACCGTGGCGCAGGCGAACGCGGATCTGGACGAGGAAGGCAAGTTCCGCAACGATCTGGTCTCCACCCGCCAGTCGGGCGACTACATGCTGGCTTCGCGCGAAAGCGTCGACCTGATCGACGTGTCGCCCAAACAGCTGGTGTCGGTTGCGGCCTCGCTCATTCCCTTCCTGGAAAATGACGACGCCAACCGCGCTCTGATGGGCTCGAACATGCAACGTCAGGCCGTGCCGCTTCTGCAAGCCGAAGCGCCGCTGGTCGGCACCGGGATCGAGGGCGTCGTTGCCCGCGACTCGGGCGCGTCGATCATGGCGAAGCGCGGCGGGATCGTGGACCAGGTGGACGCTGCCCGTATCGTTGTGCGCGCAACCGAAGACCTGGAGCTGGGCGATGCCGGCGTGGACATCTACCGTCTGCGCAAGTTCCAGCGGTCCAACCAGAACACCACCATCAACCAGCGTCCGCTGGTGAAAGTGGGTGATCGCGTCACCAAGGGTGAAGTGATCGCGGACGGTCCTTCGACCGACATGGGTGAACTGGCCCTGGGTAAGAACGTGATCGTCGCGTTCATGCCGTGGAACGGTTACAACTACGAGGACTCCATCCTGATCTCCGAGCGGATCGTGAAGGATGACGTGTTCACCTCCGTCCATATCGAGGAATTCGAAGTCGCCGCGCGTGACACGAAGCTTGGGCCCGAGGAAATCACCCGCGACATCCCGAACGTCGGTGAGGAAGCTCTGCGCAACCTCGATGAGGCCGGGATCGTCTATATCGGTGCCGAAGTGGGGCCGGGCGACATTCTGGTCGGTAAGATCACGCCCAAGGGCGAAAGCCCGATGACCCCCGAAGAAAAGCTGCTCCGCGCGATCTTCGGTGAAAAGGCGTCCGATGTCCGTGACACCTCCCTGCGCCTGCCGCCGGGGGATTACGGTACGATCGTGGAAGTCCGCGTGTTCAACCGTCACGGCGTCGAAAAAGACGAACGTGCGGTGCAGATTGAGCGCGAGGAAGTCGAGCGCCTGTCGCGTGACCGGGATGACGAATATGCCATCCTCGACCGCAACATCTACGCCCGTCTGCGCGATGTCATCATGGGCAAGACCGTGGCCAAGGGCCCCAAAGGCGTCAAAGCCGGGACCGAAGTCACCGAAGAGCTTCTGGAGACCGTGCCGCGTCACCAGTGGTGGCAGCTCGCCCTGCAAGAAGAGCAGGACGCCCAGATCGTCGAAGCCCTGAACGAGCAGTTCGAGGCGCAAAAGCGCGCTCTGGACGCCCGCTTCGAGGACAAGGTCGAGAAAGTCCGCCGTGGCGACGATCTGCCCCCGGGCGTGATGAAGATGGTCAAGGTCTTCGTGGCTGTGAAGCGCAAGCTTCAGCCGGGCGACAAGATGGCCGGTCGTCACGGGAACAAGGGTGTTATCTCCCGCGTGGTGCCGATGGAGGACATGCCGTTCCTCGCCGATGGTACCCCGGTCGATTTCTGCCTGAACCCGCTCGGCGTGCCTTCGCGGATGAACGTCGGTCAGATCCTTGAGACCCACATGGGCTGGGCCGCGCGCGGTCTGGGCATCAAGGTCGATGAGGCTCTGGGCGAATACCGCCGCAGCGGCGATCTGACCCCGGTCAAGGAAGCGATGCGTATCGCCTACGGTGACAACGTCTATGACGAGGGCATCGAGGGCATGGAAGACGACATGCTGATCGAAGCCGCAGGCAACGTGACGCGCGGTGTGCCGATCGCCACGCCGGTCTTCGACGGTGCCAAGGAAGCCGATGTCAACGATGCGCTCACCCGCGCGGGCTTTGACACCTCGGGTCAGTCGATCCTGTTCGATGGCCGCACCGGGGAGCAGTTCTCGCGCCCGGTCACGGTCGGCGTGAAGTATCTGCTGAAGCTGCATCACCTGGTGGACGACAAGATCCACGCGCGTTCGACCGGGCCCTACAGCCTCGTCACCCAGCAGCCGCTGGGCGGTAAGGCACAGTTCGGTGGTCAGCGTTTCGGGGAAATGGAAGTCTGGGCTCTGGAAGCCTACGGCGCCGCCTACACCCTGCAGGAGATGCTCACCGTCAAGTCGGACGACGTGGCTGGCCGGACCAAGGTCTATGAGAGCATCGTCAAGGGCGAGGACAATTTCGAAGCCGGCGTGCCGGAGAGCTTTAACGTGCTCGTGAAAGAAGTCCGCGGCCTCGGCCTGAACATGGAACTCCTGGACAGCGAGGAAGAGGAGGACGCGGAATAATCCGCGGCCTCGCTCCCTTGCCCTCCAATCATAGGATGTGAAGATGAACCAGGAACTGACGAATAACCCGTTCAACCCGCTGACCCCGGCCAAGACCTTTGATGAAATCAAGGTGTCGCTGGCCTCGCCGGAGCGGATCCTGTCGTGGTCCTTCGGGGAAATCAAAAAGCCCGAGACCATCAACTACCGGACCTTCAAGCCCGAGCGCGACGGCCTCTTCTGCGCCCGGATCTTTGGCCCGATCAAAGACTACGAATGCCTGTGCGGCAAATATAAGCGCATGAAGTATCGCGGCGTCGTCTGCGAGAAATGCGGCGTGGAAGTGACCCTGCAAAAGGTCCGCCGCGAGCGCATGGGCCACATCGAGCTGGCCGCGCCGGTCGCCCACATCTGGTTCCTCAAGTCGCTCCCCAGCCGGATCGGCCTGATGCTGGACATGACGCTCCGCGATCTGGAGCGGATCCTGTATTTCGAAAACTACGTCGTGATCGAACCGGGTCTGACGGATCTCTCCTACGGTCAGCTGATGACCGAAGAAGAGTATCTGGACGCGCAGGATGCCTATGGCATGGACGCCTTCACCGCCAATATCGGCGCCGAAGCCATCCGCGAGATGCTGTCCGCGATCGACCTGGAATCCGAAGCCGAGCAGCTGCGCGCCGATCTGGCCGAAGCCACCGGGGAGCTGAAGCCCAAGAAGATCATCAAGCGCCTCAAGGTGGTTGAGAGCTTCTTGGAATCCGGCAACCGCCCGGAATGGATGATCCTGACCGTGATCCCGGTGATCCCGCCGGAACTGCGCCCGCTGGTGCCTCTGGATGGCGGCCGCTTCGCGACCTCCGACCTGAACGATCTGTATCGCCGGGTCATCAACCGGAACAACCGCCTGAAGCGCCTGATCGAGCTGCGCGCGCCCGACATCATCGTGCGGAACGAGAAGCGGATGCTTCAGGAATCCGTCGATGCTCTGTTCGACAACGGCCGCCGTGGCCGCGTCATCACCGGCGCCAACAAGCGCCCGCTGAAGTCGCTGTCCGACATGCTGAAGGGTAAGCAGGGTCGTTTCCGTCAGAACCTTCTTGGTAAGCGCGTCGACTTCTCGGGCCGTTCGGTCATCGTGACCGGCCCCGAGCTGAAGCTGCACCAGTGCGGCCTGCCCAAGAAGATGGCGCTCGAGCTGTTCAAGCCGTTCATCTACTCGCGGCTTGAGGCCAAGGGCTATTCCTCCACGGTCAAGCAGGCCAAGAAGCTGGTGGAAAAAGAGCGTCCCGAAGTGTGGGATATCCTCGATGAGGTCATCCGCGAACACCCGGTCATGCTGAACCGCGCGCCGACGCTGCACCGTCTGGGCATCCAGGCGTTCGAGCCGAAGCTGATCGAAGGCAAGGCCATCCAGCTGCACCCGCTCGTCTGCTCGGCGTTCAACGCCGACTTCGACGGTGACCAGATGGCTGTGCACGTGCCGCTTTCGCTGGAAGCCCAGCTGGAAGCCCGTGTGCTGATGATGTCCACGAACAACGTTCTGTCGCCCGCCAACGGTGCGCCGATCATCGTTCCGTCGCAGGATATGATTTTGGGCCTCTACTACGTCACCATCATGCGTGAAGGCATGAAGGGTGAGGGCATGTCCTTCTCGGGCATCGAAGAGGTCGAGCACGCGCTGAACTCCGGCGAGCTGCATCTGCACGCCAAGATCACTGCGCGGATCAAACAGATCGACGACGAAGGCCAGGAAGTCTGGGAACGTGTGGAAACCACGCCGGGCCGCCTGCGTCTGGGCAACCTGCTGCCGCTCAACGCGAAAGCGCCGTTCAGCCTGGTGAACCAGCTGCTGCGGAAGAAAGACGTGCAGCGGGTCATCGACACCGTGTATCGCTACTGCGGCCAGAAAGAGTCCGTCATCTTCTGTGACCAGATCATGTCCATGGGCTTCAAGGAAGCGTTCAAGGCCGGGATTTCCTTCGGCAAGGACGACATGGTCATTCCCGACAACAAGTGGGAGCTGATCGAGGAAACCCGCGATCAGGTGAAGGACTTCGAACAGCAGTACATGGACGGCCTGATCACTCAGGGCGAAAAGTACAACAAGGTTGTCGATGCCTGGTCGAAAGCTAACGATCGCGTGACGGACGCCATGATGAACACCATCTCGGCTTCCAAGACCGTGGATGGCGTCGAACAGGAACCGAACTCGGTTTACATGATGGCCCACTCCGGTGCGCGGGGCTCTGTCACGCAGATGAAGCAGCTGGGCGGGATGCGCGGCCTGATGGCCAAGCCGTCCGGTGAGATCATTGAGACGCCGATCATCTCGAACTTTAAAGAAGGTCTGACCGTGTTGGAGTACTTCAACTCCACCCACGGTGCGCGGAAAGGTCTGTCCGATACCGCTCTGAAGACGGCGAACTCGGGTTATCTGACCCGCCGTCTGGTGGACGTGGCGCAGGACTGCATCGTGCGTGTGCCCGATTGCGGCACCGACAACGCGATCACCGCCGAGCCTGCCGTCAATGACGGTGAGATCGTCGCCGGGATCGGGGAGCGTGTGCTGGGCCGGACTGCGGCCGAGGACATCATGCTGCCCGGCACCGACGAGGTTCTGGTGAAGTGCGGCGATCTGATCGACGAGCGCAAGGCTGACGCGATCGAGGAAGCCAAGCTGCAGCAGGTGCGCATCCGTTCGCCCCTGACCTGTGAGGCCGAAGACGGCGTCTGCGCCGCCTGCTATGGCCGCGATCTGGCCCGCGGGACCAAGGTCAACATCGGTGAGGCCGTCGGCATTATCGCTGCTCAGTCCATCGGTGAACCCGGTACGCAGCTGACGATGCGGACGTTCCACATCGGCGGCGTTGCCCAGGGTGGCCAGCAGTCCTTCATGGAAGCCTCCGTCGACGGTAAGATCGAACTGCGCAACGCCCAGCTTCTGAAGAACGAAGCCGGTGAGCAGGTCGTCATGGGCCGGAACATGGTTCTGGCCATCGTTGACGAACACGGTGAGCAGCGGGCCGAGCACAAGGTCGGCTACGGCTCCAAGCTGTTCGTCGAAGACGGTGCCACCATCGCCCGCGGCGACAAGCTGTTCGAATGGGATCCCTATACCCTGCCGATCATCGCCGAGAAGTCGGGTAAGGTGAAATTCGTCGATCTGACCGCCGGTATTGCCGTGCGCGAAGAAACCGACGATGCCACCGGCATGACCCAGAAGATCGTGACCGACTGGCGCTCTGCGCCCAAAGGGAACGATCTGAAGCCCGAGATCTTCGTGGTGGGTGAAGACGGTGAGCCCATGCGCAACGATGCGGGCAACCCGGTGACCTACCCGATGTCCGTGGATGCCATTCTGTCCGTCGAAGACGGTCAGGACGTGATGGCTGGTGACGTTGTCGCGCGTATCCCGCGTGAAGGCGCCAAAACCAAGGACATCACCGGTGGTCTGCCCCGCGTCGCCGAACTGTTCGAAGCCCGTCGTCCGAAGGACCACGCGATCATTGCCGAAATCGACGGCTATGTCCGCTTTGGCAAGGACTACAAGAACAAGCGCCGTATCGCCATCGAGCCCGCCGACGAGGCGCGCGAGAAGGTCGAATACATGGTGCCCAAGGGCAAGCACATCCCCGTTCAGGAAGGGGATTGGGTGAACACGGGCGACTACATCATGGACGGCAACCCGGCCCCGCACGACATTCTGTCGATCATGGGGATCGAGGCTCTGGCCAACTACATGATCGACGAGGTGCAGGCCGTTTACCGTCTTCAGGGTGTGAAGATTAACGACAAGCACATCGAAGTCATCGTGCGCCAGATGCTCCAGAAGTGGGAGATCCTCGACAGCGGCGACACCACGCTGCTCAAGGGCGAACACGTGGACAAGGCCGAGTTCGACGCCGCCAACGAAAAGGCGGTGGCGCGCGGCAAGCGGCCCGCCTCCGGCGAGCCGATCCTGCTGGGGATCACCAAGGCGTCGCTGCAGACCCGCAGCTTCATCTCGGCGGCTTCCTTCCAGGAGACCACCCGCGTGCTCACCGAGGCGTCTGTTCAGGGCAAGCGCGACAAGCTTGTCGGTCTGAAAGAGAACGTCATCGTGGGTCGCCTGATCCCGGCCGGTACCGGCGGTGCGACGCACCGTGTCCGCGCCGTCGCTCAGGATCGCGACAATGTGGTGATCGAAGCTCGCCGCGAAGAGGCAGAGGCCGCTGCGGCGCTCGCCGCTCCGGTGGTCGAGGACGATCAGCCCGAAGCCGATTTCGGCCCGGTGGACACCCCGGAAAGCCGGGACTGATCCAGAGCAAGATCAAGGGGGCGCCTTCGGGCGCCCCTTTTTCATTGGAGACCGCATATGTTCGAAGCCGTGCTGTTCGATATGGATGGAACCTTGCTGGACAGCGAACGGTTCTGGCGTGACGCATTCCTGGATCTGGCTCATGAGCGGGGATGGCCCGGGGCAGAGGCGTTCTATGACCGCCTGATCGGCGCATCTGAAGTCGAGTGTCTCGAGCGGATCAGCGCCTGGGTCCCGGAGGGGGATCCTTCAGAGATTACCGCCGCATGGGTTGCGGGCGTGCGGCGCCGCGAGGGTGGGCCGGTGCCGCTCAAGCCCGGTGCGCGCGAGCTGGTTGCGCAACTGGACGCGCGCAGCGTTCCGATGGCCGTGGTCACGTCTTCCATGCGGCGCGACGCGGTGGGGCTTCTGGAGCGGGCAGAGCTGTTGCCGAAGCTGCGCTTTATCATCGGGGCCGAAGACGTGCCGCGCCACAAGCCCGACCCACTGCCTTACGTGACCGCGATGGAGCGGATCGGCTGCGCGCCTCAGGCCACGCTGGCCTTCGAGGACAGCCCGGTTGGCACCCGCTCCGCAGTGGCGTCCGGCGCGCGGGTCGTGCAGGTGCCCGATCTCATCGCGCCCGATGCGGAGATCCTGGCGCTTGGCCATCTGGTTGCGCCCGACCTGTTGAGCGGCGCACGGGCGGTGGGGCTGATCGGGTAGGGGGCGTTGCCCCCTCTGGACCTTCGGTCCATTCACCCCCAAGGTATTCGCCGCAAATAAGAAGAATGTGGTCTGTTTGCGCATCCCTAGGGAGTGGTGTGATGGTGTCGGACAATCTGCGCGGCGCGCTGATGATGAGCGGCTCGATGGTGGCGTTCACGCTCAACGATACGTGTATGAAGGCCATGGCTGGGCAGGTGCCGCTGTTCCAGGCCGTGTTCCTGAGGGGGATCGGAACGGTGATCCTGCTGGCCCTTGTGCTGCGCCATTTGGGGCGGCTGCGCGGCGGGGTCTCGGCGCGGGACTGGCGCCTGATCGGGTTCCGCACCGCGATGGAGGTGCTTGCTGCCTATTTCTTCCTGACGGCGCTGTTCAACATGCCGATCGCCAATGCCACGTCCATCCTTCAGGCGTTGCCGCTGGCGGTCACGCTGGGCGCGGCGCTTTTTTTGGGCGAATCTGTCGGCTGGCGCAGGATCGCGGCGATCACCGTCGGGTTTGTTGGTGTTTTGCTCATCGTCAAACCGGGCACCGCCGGGTTCAATCACTATTCCCTCTACGCGCTTGCGGCGGTGATCTGCATTGTGGGGCGGGATCTGGCGGCGCGGCAGATGAGCCGGGACGTGCCGTCCGCGCTTGTCGCTCTTGCGGCGGCGTTCGGGGTGACGCTGGCCTTTGGGGCGGCATCGCTCACCGTGGCCTGGGCTCCTTTGGGGCTGCGCGAAGGTGCGCTTTTGCTGGGGGCTATGACGATGGTTATCTTCGGATATGTGCTGTCGGTCTCTGCGATGCGCGTGGGGGACGTGGGTACGGTTGCGCCGTTTCGCTACGTGTCTTTGCTGACCGCTCTTGTGGTGGGCTATCAGGTGTTTGGCGAATGGCCGGACACACTGAGCCTTGTGGGGGCGGCGATCATTGTCGCGGCGGGGGTGTTTACGCTTCTGCGCAACCAAAGAACCATGCCGCGGCAGGGCGGGCTGCGGCGGCGCTAAGCAGTGTTGACTCTGCGGCGCGTGTGATCTAGTGAGCGCGCTTATACGCGGGCCTGCCCGCCGACAATCTGAACCGCCACAGCCATGATCCGGGCGATTTTGCTGCCTTGATCCTCTGACGTGACCACCGTGCTGTCTCCCAGGTAGGGCAAGGGCAGCGCGGATAAAACTGCGTTTCGCGCGTGCGAGGCGTGAAGCAAAGTGAAGCGACAGGAAAAAGAGAGACCTGAATGCCGACGATCCAACAGCTGATCCGCAAGCCGCGGCAGCCGAAAGTGAAACGCTCGAAGTCCATGCACATGGAGCAGTGCCCGCAGAAGCGCGGCGTTTGCACCCGTGTCTACACCACCACCCCGAAGAAGCCGAACTCCGCTATGCGGAAAGTTGCGAAGGTGCGCCTGACTAACGGTTTCGAGGTGATCTCCTACATCCCCGGTGAAAGCCACAACCTTCAGGAGCACTCTGTGGTTCTGATCCGTGGCGGCCGTGTGAAAGACCTTCCCGGTGTGCGTTACCACATCCTCCGCGGCGTGCTGGATACCCAGGGCGTGAAAGACCGGAAGCAGCGTCGCTCCAAGTACGGCGCGAAGCGTCCGAAGTAAGATCAAGAAGAGGATACAGACATGTCCCGTCGTCACGCCGCTGAGAAGCGCGAAGTTCTGCCCGACGCCAAGTTCGGCGATAAGGTTCTGACCAAGTTCATGAATAATCTCATGATCGATGGTAAGAAATCCGTTGCCGAAAAGATCGTCTACAACGCCTTCGACCGCGTTGAGGCCCGCCTGAAGAAGGCCCCCGTGGAGGTGTTCCACGAGGCGCTCGACAACATCAAGCCGAGCATGGAAGTGCGCTCGCGCCGTGTGGGTGGTGCCACCTACCAGGTGCCCGTCGATGTGCGCCCCGAACGCCGTGAGGCCCTGGCCATCCGCTGGCTGATCTCCGCTGCCCGTGCGCGCAACGAAAACACCATGGAAGAGCGTCTGGCCGGTGAGCTGGCCGATGCCGTCCAGGGTCGTGGCGCCGCCGTGAAAAAGCGCGAAGACACCCACAAGATGGCCGACGCCAACAAGGCATTCGGTCACTACCGTTGGTAATCGGCGCCTGCGCCTATCACCACGGTTGATTAAACACGCGGCGAGGCCTATGGGCCTCGCCATATCTGCTCCTTAGAGGACCATTCCAATGGCACGCGACTATCCCCTCGACCGATACCGTAACTTCGGGATCATGGCCCACATCGACGCAGGCAAGACCACCTGCTCCGAGCGGATCCTGTTCTACACCGGCAAATCCCACAACATCGGTGAGGTGCATGACGGCGCCGCCACCATGGACTGGATGGAGCAGGAGCAGGAACGCGGCATCACCATCACCTCCGCTGCGACCACGACGTTCTGGGAACGCACCGAAGATGGTGAAACGGCCCAGACCGAAAAGCACCGGATGAACATCATCGACACCCCCGGCCACGTGGACTTCACCATTGAGGTGGAACGCTCCCTGGCCGTGCTTGACGGCGCTGTCGCCGTTCTGGACGCGAACGCCGGTGTCGAACCGCAGACCGAAACCGTGTGGCGTCAGGCTGACCGCTACAAGGTTCCGCGCATCGTGTTCGTCAACAAGATGGACAAGATTGGCGCTGACTTCTTCAACTGCGTGCGCATGATCGAAGACCGCACCGGCGCCCGTGCCGTGCCCGTCGGTATCCCGATCGGCGCCGAGAACGAGCTGGAAGGTCTAATCGACCTGGTCACCATGGAAGAGTGGCTGTGGAAGGGCGAAGACCTGGGCGCTTCCTGGGAGCGTGGCCCGATCCGTGACAGCCTGAAAGACATGGCTGACGAATGGCGCGGCAAGATGATCGAAGCCGCCGTCGAGCAAGACGACGACGCCATGATGGAATACCTCGAAGGCAACGAGCCCGACGTGGACACCCTGCGCGGCCTGCTGCGCAAAGGCACGCTTGCTCTGGACTTCGTTCCGGTTCTGGGCGGCTCTGCGTTCAAGAACAAAGGTGTGCAGCCGCTGCTGAACGCCGTGATCGACTACCTGCCCAGCCCGCTGGACGTTGTCGATTACATGGGCTTTGAGCCCGGCGACGAGGAAGAAGAGCGTAACATCGCCCGCCGCGCGGATGATAACATGCCGTTCTCCGGCCTTGCGTTCAAAATCATGAACGACCCCTTCGTGGGCTCCCTGACCTTCACCCGGATCTATTCCGGCGTGCTGAGCAAGGGCGAAACCGTTCTGAACTCCACCAAGGGCAAGAAAGAGCGCATCGGTCGTATGATGATGATGCACTCCAACAACCGCGAAGAGATCGAAGAGGCGTTCGCCGGCGACATCATCGCGCTTGCCGGTCTGAAAGACACCACCACGGGTGACACGCTCTGCGACGTCAAGGATCCGGTGGTTCTGGAAACCATGACCTTCCCCGATCCGGTGATCGAGATCGCGGTCGAGCCGAAGACCAAGAACGACCAGGAGAAGATGTCCCAGGGTCTGGCCCGTCTGGCCGCCGAAGACCCGTCCTTCCGCGTCGAAACCGATCTGGAATCGGGTCAGACGATCATGAAGGGCATGGGCGAACTTCACCTCGACATTCTCGTCGACCGCCTCAAGCGCGAGTTCAAGGTGGAAGCCAATATCGGTGCGCCGCAGGTGGCTTACCGTGAAACCATCGGCCACGAGATCGAACACACCTACACCCACAAGAAGCAGTCGGGTGGTTCGGGTCAGTTCGCTGAAGTGAAGCTGATCATCACCCCGACCGAGCCGGGCGAAGGTTACTCCTTCGAATCCCGCATCGTGGGTGGTGCGGTGCCGAAGGAATACATCCCCGGCGTCGAAAAGGGCATCAAGTCCGTCATGGACAGCGGCCCGCTGGCTGGCTTCCCGGTGATCGACTTCAAGGTCGCTCTGATCGACGGTAAGTTCCACGACGTGGACTCCTCGGTTCTGGCGTTCGAAATCGCTTCCCGTATGGCGATGCGCGAAGGTCTGAAAAAGGCCGGTGCGAAACTGCTTGAGCCGATCATGAAGGTCGAAGTCATCACGCCCGACGAATACACCGGCGGCATCATCGGTGACCTCACCTCCCGCCGTGGTCAGGTTCAGGGTCAGGACACCCGCGGCAACGCGATCGCGATCGACGCCTTCGTGCCGCTGGCCAACATGTTCGGCTACATCAACACCCTGCGCTCCATGTCCTCGGGCCGCGCGCAGTTCACGATGCAGTTCGACCACTACGAAGCCGTTCCGCAGAACATCTCTGACGAAATCCAGGCCAAATACGCCTGATTGAATACTGGGGCGGGCGTGGTCCCGCCCCTTGCAACTGCAAGGAGGCCATAATGGCTAAGGAAAAGTTTGAACGTACGAAACCGCACGTTAACATTGGCACGATTGGTCACGTTGACCACGGGAAGACGACGCTGACGGCTGCGATCACG
>PDRY01000011.1 GCA_002748265.1 Rhodobacterales bacterium | reverse complement strand
GTGTTTTCAAAAGCGCGTGGATAGGTCGGCGCATCCGGAGGAACCGGCCGCACCGAAAGAGAAAGATACCGCACCTGGCGGTTCGCTTCCACCCGGGCGGGCAGATTTCCGCGCGGTCGGCCTGCACACAACGCACGGCCCCCTCACCGCCCCTTAACCAGCGGGCCGCAGGGTTTGGGCGATCTTTGCAAAAGGTGGCCCCATGTCTCGATCCGATACGCTCTCCCTGCCCTTTCTTCTGCCCGCGCAGGCGCAAAAACATGTCACCCATAACGAGGCGCTCGAGCTGCTCGACACGCTGGTGCAGCTGGTGGTGAGCGGTTTTGACGCCGTCACCCCGCCCCCGGGGCCACCTATGCGCTTGGCGCGGCCCCCACCGGCGCCTGGAGCGGCCAGGGCGGGCATCTGGCCAGTTTCACCGCCGGAGCCTGGCGGTTCGAGCTGCCTCGCGCGGGCTGGATCGCCACCGATGCGGCCAGCGGTGAGCTGCGGGTCTGGCACGGCGGGGACTGGATCCGCCCGCCCATGGCCCAACTGGGTCTGGGCACTTCGGCCGATGCGCAAAACCCGCTGGCCGTGGCGGGGCCGGCCACACTTCTGACCCATGACGGCGCGGGCCATCAGGTGAAGGTGAACAAGGCCGCCCCCGGCGACACCGCCAGCTTGCTGTTCCAGACGAACTGGTCCGGCCGGGCCGAAATGGGCACTGCCGGAACGGATGCGTTTTCCATCAAGGTCAGCCCGGATGGCAGCAACTGGAGCACCGCGCTCACCGCCCGCCCCCACGGGCTTGAGGCGCCCGCCGTCGTACTGGAGCCCTCCGCCGCGCCTGCGGCCCCTGTGGCCGGGATGATCTATTTCGACAGCACCAGCAGCAAACTGCGCGCCTATGACGGCGCCGCCTGGCACGATCTGTTTTGAGGAACGCGCGCGGGTGCCTCACCGCACCCGCGTTTTCACCCAGCCCAAAAACGCCTTGTCCGGCGCGGTGAGCTTCTTGCGGCCGGTTTCCTCCCACCAGCTGCGCCACTGCGCCTCAAGCGCGTGGACATCCATACCGGGGACAAGCGCGCGGGCCGCCTCCAGGGTTTCGGGGGACAGCTGCGGCGCCCCCTGCCCCGGTGCGCGGCGGCGGGTCACGCAGAAGATGTCGCCCTCTTCTTCCGACAGGCTGTAATCGGGCAGGTTGTCTTCTTCGATCATCTTGCGCAGCGCAGCACGGAACACCCGCACCGGGGCGCTCGATCCCGATTTGTGGTGCAGCACCGGCACCGCCACCCGCCAGATCGGCTGGCGCCCGCAATGTTTACGGGCCAGCTCATAGATGCGCCGCTCCAGCGGTTTACGCAGGCGGAAATAATCGCGGCTGAGCGTGAGCACCGAGCGCGAGAGCACCGCGCGAAACAGCCATTCCGAGAGCGTGACAGACACCGACACCATCCGCCCGCCCCGGGATTTGCGCAAGATCTCCCAGCTCTCGATCAGGCCAAAGCCCTGGGTGACCTCTTCGCCGCCGGTGGTGATATTGGTGGTGATGCGCGTACCGGCCAGCCTCTCGAAGGCGGCGCGCAGCCGGCTATAGGCATCGCCCGACGTGTCCCGATTGGTGGCAATCAGCAGATCATGGGCGGTAAGCGTAAGCTTGCGCGACACCTCCCGCCCCGCGTTGAGCGCCGCCATCAGCTGACTGATGCAATAGATCAGGATGTCCTTGTCATGGATCGTCGCCCGGCCCTTCACCGAGGGCGTGACCTCAATTGTGGTGTCGTTATGGACATAGCGCAGCACCCGCCGGTCGGGCTTGGTCGAGAGCGAGAACAAAGGATGCTCCATCGACGCCAGATCATCTTTGGGCGCGGCCCCAAACATGTCGCACAAAAAGAAATCGCCTGTGGGATGACGGTCGGGCAAGAGCCCGCCGGATGCCTGTGCCATGTTCTGCCCTTCGATTCCCCTCTTTCGGGGGTTCAGTGACACCCTAGACTTATCCACAACGCGCAGTCCAGCCATCACACGGCCATGGATCGGGGGATTGGATTCGGAAGATCGGGGGATGAGAGTCGGTGTTTCGGGGGATCAGAGTCGCGAAGGAGGATCGGCGCGCATCAAAAGCCCTTTTTTCCCAATGGATTGAGCGAAAGCTCCAACCCGCGTAACATATAACTAACCATATTTAACAGCTCTAAGCGGCAAATCGGCAACGTCTCGAAAAATTAAGAGGCGGATTTTCTTAGAAAAACCAAGTGGTGTTTCGGTTTTTCTTCCATGTTCTATGTTTTTCGGTATTCTGTCGGAAACACGCAACATGAGAAGTCCATGAGCGAGCAGCCCCTCCCGCCCTATCTGGGCATTGATCCTGACCGGGCCTTGGCTCAGCTGGGGGATCCGACCTCAACCCAAGGCTTTGCGGCCATTGCTCAGGCCTGTGCCCGCGGGCGCAATGATCTGGCCGAACGCGGGCTGGAGGAAGATGGCAAACGCAGCTTGCGCCTGTTTTCCACATGGGAGATCTGCCGCTATCTGATCCCTGTGGCCCAAGGCCATTTCCGCCGGGTGCTGAAACAGAACCCCGACCTGCCCCAAGGGCGCTCCGACACAGCAGGCGGCGCGAAATGGTTCACCCTCGATGAGGTGCTGCGGCTGCGGGCCCATTTCGGCGCGCAGGGCTCCAAGGCGAAGGACTATCTCCCCTACCGCCCCAAGGGCATGCCCGCGAAAATCGCCGCCGTGGCCAATTTCAAAGGTGGGGTGGGCAAGACCTCGACCGCAGCCCATCTGGCGATGAGCGCTGCTTTGGACGGCTACAAGGTGCTGGTGATCGACCTCGACAGTCAGGGCTCGATGACCTCGATCTTTGGCGGCCAGGTCGAAGACGAATGGCAGACGGTCTTTCCGCTGCTCGCCCGCCATTACGGCGAGGCGCTGCGCTCCGTGAACCGGGCGCGGGCCGAGCGCGGGGAAGAGCCCCTGCCCCTCGATGACACGCTCACCGCAGCCATGGAGATCTCCGCGCAGGATCTGATCCAGCCGACCCATTGGCCCAATATCGACCTGATCGGCGCCCAGCTGAACCTCTATTGGGCCGAATTCCAAGTCCCCGTCTGGCGGATGCAGGCCCGCGGCTGGAAACTGTGGGAGGCGCTTGGCGCCCGGCTTGAGGCCGACGGGGTGCTGGATGAGTACGATCTGGTTCTGCTCGATACGCCCCCGGCGCTTGGCTACCTGACGATCAACGGGCTTTCGGCGGCGGATATCCTTCTGGTGCCTCTGGGCGCATCATTCCTGGAATTCGACTCCACGGGGCGGTTCTTCGACATGCTCCACACCACGTTCGGCTCCATCGAAGAGGGCGAAAACCGTGCCGCCCGCGCCCTTGGCCGCGAAGAGCTGGGCTTTGAATGGGACGCGGTGCGCGCGGTGATCACCCGCTATGATGACAGTCAGCAGGCTGAGCTGGCCGCGCTCATGCAGGCCTATCTTGGCCCCACCCTGTCCCCGCATCGGCAAGGGATGACCGCGCTGATCGGCCAGGCCGGAGAGCAGGTGCAGGGCATCTATGAAGCCGATTACCGCGACTTCAACCGCGAGACCTATGCCCGCGGGCGCGAGACGTTCGATGCGACCTATGCCGCGTTCAAAAATCTGCTGATCGGCGCGTGGCGGCGCGATGAAAAGGCGGCGGAGTCATGAGGTTTCGCATGCGAAACCGGGCCGGCGATATGCCGGGCAGCGCACGGTGCACTCATGGCGCGCTTACATTCTGGCGCCACGCTCTGAGCGCCTCACCCAAAGGAGCGTCCCATGGCCAAACGTAAACGCCTCACCCCACCCGACCCAATGAAACTGGCCGCGCCCGAGACCAAGGGCCTGGTGGCCCCCCTGCCCTCTTCGCGCCCGCCCATTGCGGATCTGGCCGCGGCCTCCGCCGATGCTGCCGCTGTCGAAGAGCTCTCCCGCGAGCTGCAGCAAGCGCGCGCTGAGGGCCGCATGATCGTCTCTATTCCGCTGGATAGGGTCGATCTGACCCATCTGATCCGCGATCGCGTTGTCAGCGATGAAGCCGATCTGGCGGCGCTGATGCAAAGCCTGTCGGAGCGCGGACAGCAAACCCCGGTGGAACTGGTCGATCTGGGCGACGACCGCTTTGGCCTGATCTCGGGCTGGCGGCGCTGTCAGGCGCTCACCCGCCTGTTCGAGACGACCCAAGACCCCCGTTTCGCCACGGTGCAGGGCCTTTTGCGCCAGCCGAAAGACGCAGGCGACGCCTATCGCGCCATGGTCGAGGAGAACGAGCTCCGCGTCGGGCTCAGCTATTTCGAGCGTGCTCGCGTGGTGGCTAAATCCGTCGAACAGGGCGCCTTCCCCGATGCGCAGAGCGCGCTGCGTGGGCTGTTCCCGACGGCCTCCAAGGCGAAGCGCTCCAAGATCGGCAGCTTCCTGACGGTGGTGTCGGAGCTGGGTCATGCTCTGCGCTTCCCGGCCCGTCTGGCGGAGCGCCCAGGCCTGACCCTGTCCCGTGCTCTTGAGGCGGACCCGGCGCTTGCCGGGCGCATTGAAGAGGCGCTTGATGACGCCGCGCCAGAGACCGCCGAAGCCGAGGCTGCTCTGATCGCGGCTCAGATCAAAGAACAGTCTCTAAAGTGCCCAATAGAGACTAAATCAGAGCCAGACCGCCCCCGTGCAGGCCGGGTGTTCCAGGCCGACGGGATCGAGCTGATCCAGAGAGGCGATGGCGCGCTGACCCTTCAGGGCCGCAAGGTCACGCCTGAGCTGCGCGACAAGCTGATCGCCTGGCTGCGATCCTAAGGTTTCGCATGCGAAACCCTGAGCCGCGATCCCGGTGGGTTTTCGTCAAACTTGAGAAAATCGCCGCGATTTCGCCGCGACACCGGTCCGCCATCGCGCGGGGCGCCGCCTTATCCCCAAAGGGCCAAAGCTGGCCGAGGATCGGGGATTGGGACTACAGTTCGTTCAACAGATCAGCACGGGGATTGTGGGGTTTCATACGTCAATCTCGGATATTCCGGCGCGGCCCGATAGTACGGACTGGGATCTGTTCGTCACTTCCGGCCACAGCGGCGGGCTTAGTTCCTGGACCACGGCGGGCAGCGCTTCGGCCGGGGGCGGGGTTGGGGCGCTTCCCGTTCTGGATGTGCGGGGCAGTGACCTGACCCCGGTGGAGCACATGCTCGACACATTTCACAGTCGGTTCGAGCAGGTGCAGGCGATGGCGCAGGCACGGCTGAACGGGTGTGATTATCTGCTGGCTGCGGGCGGAGATGACGGGTTGGGCGCCGGTCACGATGTCTTAGCTGGCGCTGTGGGGACGGATCGGGTGGGGGGCGCCGCCGGAAATGATGCCATGTTGGGCCGGAGTGGAAACGATACCCTGATCGGCGGCGGTGGTCATGATCGCATCTGGGGCTGCTATGCCAATGACCTGATCGTCGTAGGCCTGGGGCGCGACACGGTGTCGGGGGGGGGGCGGCGGCGATACCTTCGTCTTCGATCGCGGCGACAGTCTCGATCACATCACGGATTTTGTCATCACTGCCGACCGGCTCCTGCTGCGGGGGATCGCCAGCTCTTCGGTTTCGGTGCGCAACACCTATGAAGGCACGTTGATCTCATGGGATGGGGGCGCGGTCGTGCTGGATGGGGTTCACGGGATCGGCGTTGCGGATCTTAACATTGATTTTTGACCCCGCCGACCGGGCGCCGGTTCAGGAACTGGCCACAGTTACGCCCTGACCTTGCCGTCTGGGCCATTTTAATGGGCCTTGGCGAAGTCTGCTCGCCTCAATGGTCCGCCACCAATGGAAGGCATTTTTTCATGGTTACTCCCTCTGCTACGGAACAACTGTATCTTGAACTGCTCAACCGCACGCGGGCCGATCCCGCGGGTGAGGCGGTGCGTCTTTTCCCGGCGGAGGGGCAGGGGGCCAATGCGGATATCACCGGGGCCATATCCTATTTCAACGTCTCCCGTTCGGCCTTCCTTTCGGCGATGAAGGGGTATGATGCGGTCGCGCCGCTGGCCTGGAGCAGCGATCTGGCGAGTGCGGCGCAAAAGCACAATGGTGAGATGATCCGCAATGATGAGCAAAGCCACCAGCTTCCCGGAGAGGCCAGCCTCCTGACCCGGGTCAAGGCCGAAGGGTTCGGGGCGGGCAGCGGGGTCAAGCTCGTGGCCGAGAATGTCTATGCCTATTCCCAGAACCCACTGTTCGGCCACGCCGGTTTTGTCATCGACTGGGGCTATGGTGCGGGCGGGATGCAAGCTCCCGCAGGTCACCGCGAGACGATCATGAACGGGACCCTGACCCATGTCGGGGTATCGATCACCGCTGAAAACAATTCCGCCACAAAGGTCGGACCCTTTGTCGTGACCCAGGATTTCGGCACCACCTATGACACATCTCCGATGTTGGTGGGGGTGGCGATCAATGACAAGGACGGCGATCGGTTCTACGATGTCGGGGAAGGCCTGGGGGGGATCACGGTCACCGCACAGACGGTTTCCGGCGGCGCCGCGGTCAGCACCATCACCTGGGCGAGCGGGGGGTACCAGCTCGCGCTTGCGGCGGGAGTCTATACCGTGACTTTCCAGGGCGGCGGGCTTGCAGCTCCGGTGTCCGAGCAGGTCACTATCGGCTCGCAGAACGTCAAGCAGGATCTGATCTTGCCCCTGCCGACACAGAAGACAAGCGGACAGGTGATCAAGGGCGGGCCGGACGGTGGTCTCTTGCAGGGCGGCGCCGGCGCCGACACCATCCTGGGCGGCGTCGGGGATGACACCATCCGCGCCGGGGCGGGCAATGACCGCATCAAGTCCGGGGACGGGAAAGACAAGGTCTGGATGGAAGCTGGCGCGGATTCCTTCTTTGACACCCAGGACGCCAGTTCGGATTTCGTCGATGGCGGCGTTGGCAACGACACGCTGCGCGGAGAAGGCGGCAATGATACCTATCTGGGCGGCGACGGCCATGATCTGATCCTGGGCGGGGTTGGCGCGGACAGCCTGCGCGGCGGGGCCGGAGACGACACGCTGTTCGGCAAGGATGGCGATGACTGGGTGTTCGGCGATGGCGGCCGCGACCGGATCTCTCTTGGGGATGGGAATGATGGCTATTTCGACAGTACGCAAACCGGATTGGGAGGATCGGATCTGGTGGTCGGAGACGGGGGCAACGACACGCTGCGCGGCCTTGGCGGCAACGATACCTATCTGGGCGGTGCGGGGGACGATCTTTTGAACGGCGGCACCGGGCAGGACGTGATCCGGGGCGGGATCGGGAACGATATCATCAATGCCGGTGCCGGGAGCGATCAGGTCTTTGGCGATGAGGGCCGGGACCGGGTCTGGCTGAATTCGGGGCATGACGTGTTCCGCGATCATGCGCAGTCCGGTTTCGCGGGCAGCGATATCGTCTATGGCGGGGTCGGCAACGACACGATCCTGGGGGTGGCCGGGAACGACACCTATCTGGGCGGTGCTGGGCAGGATCTGATCTTGGGCGGGGTTGGCGCGGACAGCCTGCGCGGCGGCTCGGGGAACGATCAGATCCGGGCCGGGGCCGGGAACGATACCGTGTTCGGAGACACCGGGCAGGACAAGATCTGGCTGGATGACGGGAACGACCATTTCTTTGACAGCACCCAGACGGGCGCCGGCGCCGGGGACTGGGTGCATGGCGGGGCTGGCAACGACATTCTGCGCGGCGGGGGAGGCGATGACACGCTGGTTGGCGGCACTGGCGCGGATACGATCTGGGGCGGATCGGGCAGTGACCTTCTGAACGGGTTCGGCGGTGCGGATGTCTTTGTGTTCCGGGCCGGAAGTGCGGTTGACCGGATCACGGATTTCGATCGCTCGGAAGGGGATCGGATCGCGCTTGATCAGTCGCTTTGGCAGGGCATGCCTTTCCAGGGCACGTCGGATGCCGCAGATATCGTAGCGCGCTTTGGCACGCTCACCTCTTACGGTGCGGCCCTGAACTTTGGGGATGGCGATGTGCTGCGGATCGACGGGGTGACCTCGCTCGATATGCTCGCCGGGGCGCTCGACTTCCTGTCCTGACCCGGCCGCGTGCGGGGCGTTACCAGTTGCTCAGCAGCTCGCGGTGGTAGCGTCCCAGCAGCACGTTCCCCATCAAGAGGAAGATCAGGCCCAGCCCGTAGGCATAGACATAACTGATGTAATCGCCGCTATAGGTCGGGTAGAAACCGCGTCTCATTTCACCGACGACGTGGATCAGCGGATTGTACCACAGGTAGGATCCGAACGGATCGGGCACGAACTCATACATGAAGAACACCCCTGACATCAGGAACAGGGGCCGGTTGAGGATGACCCAGAGCCGCTCCCAGATCGGGAACCGCATCAGCAGGAAGCAGTTGAGCGTTCCCAGCCCAAGCCCCAGAGTCAGGGCCATGCCGAAAGAATTGGCGATCGCGCCGTAATCCAGGACCGCCCGCGTCTCGGACATCAGCATGATTCCGCTGATGATGAGAAAGAACACCATCAGGTGGGTCAGGGTGTTGAGCAGAAACCGGGCGATGATCGCATCGGTATAGGTGACCGAAGGGTAGGCCAGCAGCGGCCGCGAAAAGCGGATCGACTGCCCGATCTTCTGTGCAAGGTCCGAATAGGCCATGAACGGCAGGTAGCCGGTTGCATAAAACAGCGGGAAACTGTTGCCTAGCGCCGGATTGTGGAACGCCATGGAGAAGGCGATCGTCAGCACCGCCAGTCCGCCAACCGGTTCAAGGATTGCCCAAAGATATCCCCCCGGCGAACGGCCATAGGTGGTCACCATCTCGCGCAGGATCAGGGCAATGATGGTGCGCGGGGTCTTGAATTTGCGGGCGTGCAGGCCCGAGGCGGAAAAGCTCATGGGACTACTGCACATGTCGCTGGCGCGTGCGCAAGCCCCTGCTGTCTTTCAAAGGCGGGGTCGGCAATGCTATAGGCGGCCAGAAGCCGAGCAAAGGAAATCCGGTGAGCAGCCCGACCGCACAAAAACCTGCCCCCGCCCCGGCGGCCTCTGCGCCGAACCGTCCGGTGCCGATCACTCCCGCGGCTCCGCAACCGGGGGCCGCTCAGGAGCCTGGGCAGATGCCCATGGCGCAAAGCGCGAAGATGCGCCGCCGACACTGGGGGATGGTGCTCAGCTTTGTGTTGATCGTGGTTGCGCCGGCCCTGGTGATCGGCAGCTATCTCTATACCCGTGCGGCGGATCAGTATGTGTCGAAGGTCGGCTTTTCGGTCCGGGCTGAAAAGTTCTCCTCGGGCATCGACCTGCTGGGTGGGCTCGGGGGGTTGGGGGGCATGACCAGCAATGGCGCGGCCGACACCGATATCCTTTACGAATTCATCCAGAGCCAGCAACTGGTGAGCGCGGTGGATGCTAACATGGATCTGCGCGGCATCTTTTCCAAACCTACGTCGGATCCGGTTTTTGCCTTCAACCCCGATGGCACGATCGAGGATTTGACCCGCTACTGGTCGCGCATGGTGCGGATCTTTTACGACAGCGGTGCCGGGTTGATCGAATTGCGGGTCCATGCCTTCACCCCCGAGGATGCCCAGGCCATTTCCCAGGCGATCTTTGAAGAAAGTTCGCAGATGATCAATCGCCTGTCCGCGATCTCGCGCTCGGATGCCACACGCTATGCGCAAGAGGATTTGGAACTGGCAAAGGCGCAGCTCAAATCTGCGCGCGAAGCGATGACCCAGTTCCGCGCCACCAACCAGATCGTCGATCCCGCCGCCGAGATCGGGGTGCAGACCGGCCTGATGGCCGCGCTTGAACAACAGCTGTCCAATGCGCTCATCGAATACGATCTGTTGCTCAAGACCGGCTCGCGGAGCGACCCCCGCCTGGCGCAGGCGCAGCAGCGCGTCGATGCGATCCGCCAGCGGATCGTGGAGGAGCGCGACAAGATCGGCCGGTCCGACGATGGATCGGATTATTCCGAGGTGGTGGGCGAATATGAACGGCTTTTGGTGGATCGCGAATTTGCGGAACAGGCGTATCTGGCCTCTCGGGCTGCCTATGACAACGCCCGTGGCGAGGCTCAGCGGCAGTCCCGCTACCTGGCGGCCTATGTCCATCCGACATTGGCCGAGCGGGCCGAATACCCCAAGCGGTTCAGCCTGTTTGCCTTAAGCGCCGTGTTCCTGTTCCTGGCCTGGTCGATTGGCATCTTGATCTACTATTCGATCAAGGACCGCCGCTGAGGCCCCCCGATGATCGAATTGCGGGATCTGTGGAAGACCTATCATTTGCGCCGCAGTGCCAAGATCGTGGCGCGGGGCATCAGCATGACCTTTCCGTCGGGCAAGGCGGTTGGGCTTCTGGGGCGCAACGGGGCGGGGAAATCGACACTGTTGCGGATGATTTCAGGCTCTGAGGACCCGGACCGCGGAGGGATCCTGTCCGACGGCACGATCTCCTGGCCGGTGGGGTTCGCGGGCAGTTTCCACCCGGAGCTGACCGGCGCCCAGAATGTGCGCTTCGTGGGCCGGATCTATGGGGTGGACACGGATGAGCTGATCGCCTTCGTGGATGATTTCGCCGAACTGGGGGGGCATTTCAACGCGCCCTTCCGCACATACTCGGCCGGGATGCGCTCGCGGCTGGCCTTTGGGCTGTCCATGGGGATCCGGTTTGACACCTATCTCGTCGACGAGGTCACCTCGGTGGGCGATGCCGCCTTTCGTGATCGCAGCTCCAAGCTGCTCAAGGCGCGGGTAGGTGAAAGTGCCGCGATCATCGTGTCGCACTCCATGCATCTGATGCGCGATCTGTGCGAGGCGGGGGTGGTGATGATCTCCGGCGTGGCGCACTGGCATGATGACATCAACGATGCCATTGCCCATCACGAAGAAGAAATGAAACGCCCGCCCCCGCAATAGCCCCCGCGCCGGACCTGCCCATGACACAGCCTACCGTAACAATCCTGATGGCGACGTATAACGGCGCGGCCCATCTGAGTGATCAGCTGGCCAGCATTGCCGCCCAGGAGGGTGTGAACTGGCGCCTGATCGTCAGTGATGACGGCTCCTTGGATGGCACGGGCGCGATCCTGACCGCGTTCCAGGAGGCGCATCCCGGACAAGTGACGCTTCTGGCCGGGCCGGGGCAGGGGGGGACGGCCAATTTCCGCAGCCTTATCGCACGGACCCCGCTGGATGCGTCGTGGGTGGCATTTTCCGATCAGGACGATGTATGGATGCCGCAAAAGCTGATCCGGGCGGTGCGGGCGCTCGAGGCCGCGGGGAGCGCCTCAGATCTGTCGCTGTATTGCAGCCGCACGCGGATCTGTGCCGAAGACTTGACCCCGGGCCCGTTGTCGCGGCCTCTGGGGCAGCCGGTGGGGTTTCACAACGCGCTTTTCCAGTCCGTTGCGGGGGGTAACACGATGGTGTTTGGCGCACCGCTTTTGCACCTTCTACAGGCCGCGGACCAGGAAGCGGGGCCAGTCGTGGTGCATGACTGGTGGATCTATCAGCTGGTCAGCGGGGCCGGAGGGCGCGTGATCCGGGACGACTGGCCCAGCCTGCTTTACCGGCAGCATGGGGGCAATCAGATCGGCTCTAACCAGGGGGTTGGGCCGCTTGTGCAGCGAATCCGCTGGGTGCTTGATGGCACCTATAGCAGCTGGGGGCGGCTGAACCACGCGGCGCTGCTGGCCTCGGCAGACCGGCTCACCCCTGAGAACCGGGCCCGGCTTGAGCTGTTTGGCCAGTTGCGCACGCGCGGCCTGATCGGGCGTGTGCGGGCCATGCGCCAGGGCGGGTTCCGTCATCGCAGCCGGTCGGGACAAATACTCCTTTGGGGGCTTGTGATTTTGAACCGCATGTGAAGGTAGCGGTCGTGCTTTACTGAACATGCCCTGATGTCGACACGCAGCGGGGCACGGACTGACAAGAAGAAGAGAGATGATCTCGTGACTATGACTTCCGGCCGGGACACGGCAATGCGATATTGCTTCATTAGCCAGACGACGCGGATTCAAAACCCGATCCTGGACCCATCGGTGCGGTATCGCTGCTATCATCCCGCGGCAGAGCTGCGCGCGCAGGGACACAGCTGCAGTGTCGCATCGGCGCATCAGTTCACCCGGGCTCCTGATTTCGATGCGGATGTCTATGTTTTCCATCGCCCCAGTATCGGGATGCCGGGGATTGCGCGAGTGATTGAAACCCTGCGTGACAAGGGCAAGATCCTGATCGCGGATTACGATGACCTGATCTTCGGCGGCCCCGAGGTGGCGGGCCTGTCATCCCAGGCGCGCACCGGAAATATTCCCCTTGAGCGGGTCGAACGGGCCTTTCAGATCAATCTGGACAGTCTGCGCCTCTTTGACCGGGTGACCGTTTCGACCACCCCCCTGAAGGAGGAAGTCGCCGGGCATTTGCCGCAGGCCCGGGTCCATGTCCTAGCCAATTTCCTGCCCCGTGATCTGCTGGCGTTCCACCGCCGGGAAGAGACCTGGCGCCACCCGCGCTCTGACAACCGGGTGGGATATTTCTCGGGCACGCTCAGCCACAACCGCGACTTCGAGATCGTGTCGGATCTGTTGCTGGATCTGCTGAGGGACGATCCGGCGTTCAGCCTGATGCTGGTCGGTCCGCTGGAAGTGCCCGAAGATTTTGCCGTTCTGCCCAATGCCGGACGACATCGGGTGGTGGATTACAGCCACCTTGCGCATCTGATGACCGGGTTCAACACGGTCATTGCCCCGCTGGAAGACAGCCGCTTCACCCGCTGCAAGTCGCGGGTGAAATACCTGGAAAGCTGCTTGACGGGCTGCCGGCTGGTGGCCTCTCCGATCCCCGACATGATCGCTGCGGGCATGTCTGCGGAGGATCTGCCGGACAGCCCCGAAGCCTGGCGCGCGGCGTTGACCCGTCGGCCCGATCCAGAGCAGCTTGCGGCGCAGGCCCGGCCCCGTTTCGAGCAGCTTGGGGAGATGATCCCCGCGCTTTACGACCCGATCCTTTCCTGAGGCACCCGACATGCGAGTTCTCATCTATATCGAGCCTCATCCCATCCGGGATGAATACACGATCTTCAACGCGATCGCGCGCCGGTTCCTGCCGCTTCTGGGCCTTCAGAACGGGATCGAATTCCGTCTTTATGCCAATGGCGCGACCTTCGAGCGGATCGGCATTTCCAGCCCGGAGGGCGATACGAAGCGTTTTATCGCCCCGCTGGAAGAAGACGAGGCCTTGCTGGAGCGGCATTTCAAGCCCTGGGACAAAGCCGGTATGCCGGATTGGCTCGATCTGATGGCGGGGACGGGGATTGCCCGCGATTACGAAGCCCTGCTGGAGCGGATCTGGCTGCGTTACCGGTTCGATGCGGTTCTTTATTGGGGCGAAAACGGCGCGGTGCGCAATTTCTGCCGTACCAATGGGATCATGAGCATGGGCATGGAGCTGGGCTGCACCCGTGCACCGTTTGTGGAAACCATCGCGCCGGATCTTCTGGGGACGAATGGTTCGGCCGTGCCGGCGCAGCTTTCAGTGTCCGATCTCGAGGAGATCACGGGCGGGCAGGGGCTATCCGCCCCGGACGCTCTGGCCATGTTCAGCCGGGCCGAAACCGGGGATACGTGGCGCGCGGGGTTCGATCTGGTGGCGCCGCCGGATCTGCGGGCGTTCCTGGACCGGGGGCGGATCGCGGTGCTGCCGCTTCAGCTATATGACGATGCGAACCTGCTGCGCTTTTCGCCCTATGGCACGGTGCGCGATGTTGTTCTGGATGTGGTGCCCAAGCTGGCCGAGGCCGGGTGGAACGTGGTTGTCAAACCGCATCCCGCCTCGGCGGTGCGGGGCGCGGCGGTGACGGAGAACCGTATCGCGCGCGACGCGCTTGCGCCCTGGAGCGATCACCTGTTCTGGTACGAGGGATCGGAGACGACGAGCGCGACCCTGATGAGCCTGGCCGATCTGGTGGTGACGGTGAACAGCTCGGTCGGGTTCGAGGCCCTGTTCTATGACCGCCCCGTTGTGGTGATGGGGGATGCCGTCTATAAGCCCAAAGGGCTGTTTCCGACACTGGACGACGTGGTGCGCGAGCAGGTCGACTGGACCGCCTATGCCCGCCATGCGGCCTTGCTGCGCCAGTTCATGCTGGGCGGCTATCTTCAGCCCGACGTGATGCTGAGATCCCGTGCTCTGCTGGAGCGGCAGGTGCTGTTGCACTGGCAACTGCACCGGGATGGCAAAACCCCGCGCGAGATTGCGCAGGCGGTGTATGACGCCAACTGCCATGTCTCGCTGGCGCGGGGGCGGCTTCATGCGCTTCATGCTCTGGAGACCGAGCCCGCCGCCAAGGCGCCCGCGCAGGTCGGGGGCGTGCGCTCGGCCATGGCGCAGCATGGTGGCGCGGTGGGCTTCGTGCGGGCGGCGCTCAGCTATCTGCGCCGCCATGGCTGGGCCGGTGTCGGGCACATGTGGGCGCGGCTCAAACGCGGTGGGCTGCGGTAAGGGCCCGCGTCACGGGGGAGGGGACAGATGGAACCTGCACAGCAGATCGCGCGCCTGACGCAATCTTATCAGGCGATCAGCCCGCCCGTGGCGGGGCATGGGATTTTGGTGGGCCCCTCTCACGTGGCCCGCTGGAAGCATCAGCACACCCAGGGGGCTGTGGCTGCTCCCTTTGAGCAAACCGATTTCATCGGCGTGGGCGGATATCCGGTCTGGCACAGGGACCTGTTTGACCAGGTGGTGCGCGCTGCCCGGCCTGACAGCCGGATCGTGTTCGTGCTGCCCGATTTCCGGTTCGGAAATTCGGTCCTGCGCAGCACCGGCGCGGCCCCCGGCACGCTGTGCACGGGGCATGCGAGGATCGACCGGGATCTGATCACTCCGGTGGGGGATGCGATCATGTATCGCGCCCATGCCGAAGCCCTGCTGCTGTGGCGCGCCGCCTTTGGCACGCGGCTGCATGTGATCGACTGGACCGGTATTCTGACCGCCGGGCTGCACATGGCAAGCGATCGCTATCTGGAGGACGGGCGCTATGCCAACCCGGCCTATGCCCAATGGGCGGCCATCGACAGTGCCCGCCTTGGCGTGGCGGCCCCGGACGCGGAGCATATCGTTGCCCATCTGGACTGGGTGAACGGGCTTTATGTCGATCGCAGCCTGCACCCTTCCGCGATCGGCTATCAGGTGCTGCAACGCTGTGCCCAGGGGCTGGAGGCGGGCCTGATCGAATCGCGCGAGGCCGTGGTGCCGGCCTTTGGCCATTGGTTTAACCGGCTTGAGGCGGCGATCGGCGCGCAGCTGCGGGGGCGGGGGGTCAACCTGGCGGGCGACAGCCTGGCTTTGGAGTTCCTGCGGCGCTCTTTCACGCCGACGCAGCTGCGCAGTCTGGGACGGGCTGGGCTCACCTTGGAGTCAAAGGCGCCGACCCATGCGGTTTCGATTCTGGTGAGCGACACGCTGGAGCCCGCCAAGGCCGATCTGAACGGGCACGATCTTCTGGTGCCATGGCGGCTGTTTGCGCGGCGTCACATCGCGCAGCGCCACAAGAACAACGCAGCCCTGGCCCCGTCGCCGGAAACCCTGGCCGCCCTGCCGCAGACCGCACGGGACTGGATGGCGCGGGCCGAAGCCTGCGCTCCGGCGGAACAGGTCCTGGATGGGGGCGATGACGGGATGCCGACCCTGGTCGGACTCATGATGCTGATTTTGAGCGTGATCGAGAGCACCGCCCCCTGAAAACGCATCGACAATCGCGCTGACAATCAAGCGTCCTCCGGTTATAGCCGCAGCAAAGAAGGAAGATGCCCATGCAGATCGAACACACCGCCCTTCCCGGCGTTCTGCTCCTGACCCCGGCGCGGTTCGGAGACAATCGGGGGTTCTTTTCGGAAAGCTGGAATCGGGCACGGATGGAGGCCGCCGGGATCGACATTGATTTCGTGCAGGACAACCACTCCCTGAGCGCGCAGGTAAACACCGTGCGGGGGCTGCATTTTCAGGCGCCTCCCCATGCCCAGGCCAAGCTGGTGCGCTGCGGGCGCGGGCGGCTCTTTGACGTGGCGGTGGACATCCGCAAGGGATCGCCCACCTATGGCCAGTGGATCGGGGAAGAGCTGTCCTTTGAGAACGGCAAACAGCTTTTGATCCCCGCCGGGTTCCTGCACGGCTTTGCCACGCGCGAGCCCGATACCGAGATCGTCTATAAATGCTCTGACTATTACGCGCCCGAATGCGATGGCGCGGTACGTTTCGACAGTTGCGGGATCGACTGGGGGCTTTCGGGCGATGCCGTGCTCTCTGCCAAGGACGAGGCCGCCCCGGCCCTGGCCGATTTCGACAGCCCCTTCACCTATCAGGGATGATGACCATGAAGATTCTCGTCACCGGCGGCGCCGGGTTCATCGGCTCGGCCGTGGTGCGCCATGCGATCGCTGCTGGCCATGAGGTGGTGAACGTGGATGCGCTCACCTATGCCGCCTGTCTCGACAATGTGGCCAGCGTCTCGGACAGCCCGCGCTATGCGTTCGAACAGGTCGATATCCGCGACCGGGCGGAGCTGGACCGCGTGTTTGCCACCCACAAACCCGATGCGGTGATGCATCTGGCGGCGGAAAGCCATGTGGATCGCTCCATCGACGGGCCGGGGACGTTCATCGAAACCAACATCCTGGGCACGTTCCAGATGCTGGAGGCCGCCCGCGCCTATTGGCAGCGCGAGGCCCCCGAAGGCTTCCGCTTCCACCATATCTCCACCGATGAAGTGTTCGGATCGCTGGGCGAAACCGGCCAGTTCACCGAAGACACGCCCTATGATCCGCGCTCGCCCTATTCGGCCTCCAAGGCGGGGAGCGATCACCTGGTGCGCGCCTGGGCCGAAACCTACGGGCTGCCGGTGGTGCTGACCAACTGTTCCAACAATTATGGCCCGTTCCATTTCCCCGAAAAGCTGATCCCGGTGGTGATCCTGAGCGCGCTCGCCGGGAAGGACATCCCGATCTACGGAAACGGCTCTAACGTGCGGGATTGGCTCTATGTCGAAGACCATGCCGACGCCCTGCTGCTGGTGCTGCAAAAGGGCGATCTGGGCCGCAGCTACAATATCGGCGGTGAGAATGAGCGCTCCAATCTGGAGCTGGTGAAGACGATCTGTGCGATCCTCGATGACAAGCGTCCGCGCGGGCAGGGGTCTTATGCCGATCTCATCACCTTCGTGACCGACCGTCCGGGCCATGATGCGCGCTATGCGATCGACCCGACCCGGCTCCGCGAGGAACTGGGCTGGCGCCCGTCGGTGACGGTGGAAGAGGGGCTGGAAAAGACCGTCCAGTGGTATCTGGACAATGAAGACTGGTGGCGCGCCCTGCAAAACCGCGATGGCGTCGGCCAGCGGTTGGGGACGGGATGAGCGCCGGTGTAATCCCCCGTCGATTTGCCGCGCAGATCGACAGCGCCCGACCCGACCCCCACGGGGCGGGCGCTTCTCGCCCATCCCGCCGGGCCGGGCGCTGCCCTAGGGGAGACCGGTTCTTGCAAGAGGTGCTCCCATGACCCTTCTCATCTTCGGCCAAAGCGGACAGGTCGCCACTGAGCTGTCCCGGCTGGCTCCGAACGCCACCTTCCTGCCGCGCAGCAAAGCCGATCTGACAGATCCCGAGGCCTGCGCCGCCGCGATCCGCGCGGCCACGCCCTCGGCCGTGATCAATGCCGCCGCCTACACCGCCGTGGACAAGGCCGAAGAGGACGAGGCCACCGCCGCTTTGGTCAATGGTGAAGCCCCCGGCGCCATGGCCCGCGCCTGTGCGGATCTGGGCATCCCCTTTGTCCATATCTCGACCGATTACGTCTTTGACGGATCGGGCACCGCCCCCTGGCAGCCCGAAGACCCCACCGGCCCGCTGGGCGCCTATGGCCGCACCAAGCTGGCGGGCGAAGAGGCCGTGCGCGCCGCAGGCGGCCCCCATGCGATCTTGCGCACCTCCTGGGTGTTTTCCGCCCATGGCGCGAATTTCCTGAAAACCATGCTGCGCCTGTCGGAAACGCGCGATGCGCTCTCCGTCGTGGCGGACCAGATCGGCGGACCGACCCCGGCCGAGGCCATTGCCCAAGCCTGCCTGACCATGGCCGAGCAGCTGCGCGATCCAGCCAAATCCGGCACCTACCATTTCAGCGGCACCCCCGATGTGAGCTGGGCCGGTTTCGCATGCGAAATCTTCCGCGCGGCGGGGCGCGATGTGGCCGTCGCCGATATTCCCACATCGGATTACCCGACCCCGGCGGCGCGGCCGCTCAATTCCCGGCTTGATTGCTCCGCAATCACGTCAACATTCGGCATTACACGCCCCAACTGGAAACAGGCGGTGGCCCAGATCGTGAAGGAGCTGACATGACCAATCGCAAGGGGATCATCCTGGCCGGAGGCTCGGGCACGCGGCTTTATCCGATCACCATGGGCGTGTCGAAGCAGCTCTTGCCGATCTATGACAAGCCGATGATCTATTACCCGCTTTCGGTCCTGATGCTGGCCAATATCCGGGAGATCGCCGTCATCACCACCCCCGAGGATCAGAGCCAGTTTCAGCGCCTGATGGGGGATGGCTCGCAATGGGGCCTGTCGCTGACCTGGATCATTCAGGACAGCCCCGACGGGCTGGCGCAGGCCTACCTGCTGGCCCAAGATTTCCTGGATGGCGCACCGTCGGCCATGGTGTTGGGGGACAATATCTTCTTTGGCCACGGCCTGCCCGAGCTGATGGCCCGCGCCGATGCCCAGCCCGAAGGCGGCACGGTGTTCGGCTATCACGTGTCCGATCCCGAACGCTATGGCGTGGTCGCCTTTGACGATCAGGGCCGGGCGAAAGAGATCATCGAAAAACCCGAAGTGCCGCCGTCGGATTACGCGGTCACCGGACTTTATTTCCTCGACGGCTCCGCGCCCGAACGCGCCGCCAGGGTCCAGCCGTCCGCGCGCGGGGAGCTGGAAATCACCTCTCTGCTGCAAATGTATCTGGAAGAGGGCGCTTTGACGGTTGAACGTATGGGCCGCGGCTATGCCTGGCTTGATACCGGGACCCATGCCAGCCTTCTGGATGCGGGCAACTTCGTGCGCACGCTGACGGACCGGCAGGGGCTTCAAACCGGCAGCCCCGATGAAATCGCCTATGCCAAGGGCTGGATCGACCGGGCCGGGCTGGAAGCGCGGGCCAAACTGTTCCAGAAGAACGCCTATGGGCGCTATCTGGCCGGGCTCATGAAGTAGGCGTCCGTCCGCGCCGCAGCCGCCCCAATGCTCCGCCCAGCCCGCGCAAGGGCGCGGTGATCCGCCAGGAGGTGCTGCGGCGGAGCCCGTTCAGTTCGGCACGCAGACTGGCCTGCTGTGCCTGAAGATGCGTCTTTTCGGCATGGGCTCGCGCCTGCTCTGCCCGGAGCCGGTCGAAGGCTTCTGTCAGCCGGGTGCGCAGCTGCGCCTCTTGTGCTTCCTGCGTTTTCACCCGAACCGCATGAGCGCGCAATCTGCGGTCCCGCTCTGCCACTTGGGCGGACAGGGTGCGGATATGGCCCTGAGCCGAGCGGTTCATCTCATCGACCGATTTTTGCAGATCCCGCAGCACGGTGACCTGGGCGGTCAGGCGCCGCGCCAGATCGTCCGAGTGGCTGCGCTGTGTGTTGAGTTCAGCCTGCTGTGTCTCCAAGATCTGCACCTGATCGCGCAACAAGGGCAGGGTCAGGGCTTCGATCTCGTCCAGGTCCCGGCGCAGGGCATCGCATTGGGCCATGGGAGCAGCGGCATCGGGGTTGGCGCATAGCAGGGTCAGTGTCTCATGGGCGCGCAAGACCATCCCTGCCGTATAGCCGATTTCGTGGAGGGCGTGTTCGCTTATGCTGTGATGACGGCTGGTGGGGTTGATGAACGCATCCACCGCTTCACTATGGTCATGCACCTGCTGCAACGCATCGAGACCCAGATCCCGGCCCATCCGCCGCGTCTGCCCGGCCCAGTCGGCTAGGAGCGCCTCATAGGTGACAAAGCTGCGCACACGCCCCCGGCTGACCCGTTCCGCGTCCAGCACATGGCGCAACCAGATCAACAGCCCCTCCCGCAGCGGGGTCTTGTCCCGCACCTCGAGAGACCGGGCGACCTCCAGCGGATTGCGCAGCGGAAGGATGATCCGGGTCTGCATGCCCTGGGCATCCAGCACGTCCAGCAAGGGATCGGCCATGCGGCACAGCCGTGGCTCCTTGATCAGCAGGCTGTCGCAGCCTTCCCGCTGGGCAGCGATCCAGCTGTGAAGATCGGCCTTGTAGGACATCAGCAGGTCGGCGGGCAGGGCGGTCAAGTCGATCTTCGCCCAATCGTTGGGCGAGCTGTCGATGGCTTTCAGAAAGGCTTGGTTCCGGGCCATAAGGAAAAAAGGCTCCCAATGCCCTTCTTCATTGCCACGATCCGCGCCCAGAAGGTCATCCGGCAAGTGTAACCCGGCCAAGTTCAAAAGCCGGGTCACCATACTGGTCCCGGAACGGTGCATCCCCAGAACCAGAACACAAAGCTGCGCTTGGTCACGCGTTTCGGTCGGTGTCTTCACTCAGGCCTTCTCCCCATGGTGGCTTGTGGCGCGGACCCCGAGGCCCAGTCATAGGATAGCCCAGATGGCACGCCAAATCATGGCACGGCACCATCTCTGGCGAAGCCTCAGGCATCTTGCAATAAGTGTTTTGATTCTGCACCTTTCTGGCGCACAGGCGGGATGGCAGGCAATCCGGAGTCTTGCACATGGCGCAGGGCTTGAAAAAGACCGGTAGTTTGTATTATGTTGAAAAAGAGCTAATCCATGGCACTCATCCCGCGCAAAAGGCCAAGACCATCGCAAGACAGCAGGCAGGTTCAGCCATGACGCCGCTGATTTCCTTTGTCATTGCCACTCACAACCGGCCAGACCATCTGGTGCGAGCAATAGCATCGGTGATCGCGCAAGGGGCCGAGGTCGAACTGATCGTGGTGGCCGATGAAGGATCGGCGGGCACCCGTAGCGCCGCGGCACATACCCTGCGCGAAGGGGACACGTTCCTGTCGCGCCCTGGCCTGCGCGGTCCATCGGAAAGCCGCAACTTGGGCCGCGACCTGGCACAGGGGCAATGGCTGTGTTTCCTGGACGATGATGACACGATCACCCCCGATTATTTGGCACAGGTCCGGCCGCATCTTGACCGGCAAGCCGTGATCTATGGTAATCGCATCCAGGTGCAGGACAAGGCCGATCTGAGTTTCGGGGAAGAAGTCCGACATTCTCAGGCTGGCACACCGCCGGAATCGATCGAGGTTGAAAATTTCATCCCCGTGGGTACCTTTTTCGTACCGATGGAACTGGCCCGACAGGTCGCGTTTGATCCGCATCTGCCCACCCACGAAGATTGGGACTATCTGCTGGGACTCCTTGCCCGCGCCCCGCTGCGCCATGTCGATATCTGGGGCGCGCGCTACCACCGCCCCCCCGACCCCACGCGCAACACGCTCACCCGCGGAGAACGCTCGGCCGACTATCTGGCGATCTACCGCCGCCACCGGGCCAGTTCGGACCATGTCAAACGTCAAAGAGCGCAGCGGCTGACCCAGATGGGAATCGCCTTGAGGCCCCGGGTTCTATAAGTTTGAACACCGTCGGCCCGCTGGGCATAAAATAGGCTCTAATCAGTCGATCAGAGCCTATTTATGCCATCTTAAGCCACGCCTGCGCGCAGGCAGTCGTGGATGTGGATCAGGCCCACCGGTGCGCCGTCTTCCACCGCGAACAGGCAGGTGATCTTGCCCGCGTTCATCTGCGCCACCGCCTCTTCGGCCATGGCTCCCGGCGCGATGGCGCGCGGCGCGGGCGTCATCACGTCGCGGGCGCTGCGCTCCAGGAGGCCGTCCATATGGCGCCGCAGATCGCCATCGGTGATGATCCCGCTCAGCTGGCCGTCTTCGACCACGCCCGCAACGCCAAAGCCCTTCTGGCTGATCGTCAGCAGCACATCCGACATCGGTGTATGCGGCGCCACCAGTGGCAGCGCATCGCCCTCGTGCATCAGATCGCGCACCTTCGACAGCCGCGCGCCCAGAGCCCCGCCGGGGTGGAAATCGCGGTAGCTCTCGCGCGAAAACTGGCGCTGCTCCATCAGCGCCACGGCCAGGGCATCGCCCAAAGCCAGCGTCATGGTCGTCGAGGTGGTCGGCGCCAGCCCCATCGGGCAGACCTCGGGCGCCTGCGGCAACAGCAGCGCGACGTCCGCCTGCCGCAAAAGGGTCGATCCGGGCCGCCCTGCGACC
>PDRY01000001.1 GCA_002748265.1 Rhodobacterales bacterium | reverse complement strand
GCGCATTGCGGGCGTGTCGGAGATTTACCGCATCGGCGGCGCGCAGGCCATCGCCGCGCTGGCCTATGGCACGGAAAGCATCGCGCCGGTGGACAAGATCACCGGGCCGGGCAACGCCTTTGTTGCCGCCGCCAAGCGCCGGGTGTTCGGCAAGGTTGGCATCGACATGATCGCCGGGCCGTCGGAAATTCTGGTCATTGCGGACCGTGACAACGACCCGGATTTCATCGCCCTCGATCTGATGAGTCAGGCCGAACATGACGAGAGCGCGCAGGCGATTTTGATCACCGACGATACGGGGTTCGGCGCGGCGGTGGCGCAGGCGGTTGAGGCGCGGCTCCAGACGCTGGAGCGGCGCGCCATTGCCGGGGTGAGCTGGCGCGATTTTGGCGCGGTGATCGTGGTGCGCGATCTCGATGAGGCGGCGGAACTGGCCAACCGCATTGCCGCCGAACATCTGGAGATTTGCACCGCCGACCCGGAGGCGCTGGCAGCAATAATCCGCCATGCGGGGGCGATGTTCCTCGGGCCGTTCACGCCGGAAGCCATTGGCGATTATGTTGGCGGCCCGAACCACGTTTTGCCCACCGCCCGCTCCGCCCGCTTCTCGTCCGGCCTGTCGGTGCTGGATTTTCTCAAGCGCACCACGCTGTCGAAAATGTCCCCCGGCGCCTTGGCGGCCATTGGCCCGGCGGCGGAGCGGCTGGCGCAATCGGAGAGCCTGGAGGCGCATGGCCTGTCGGTTCGGGCACGGTTGGAGAAGCTAAATGAGCGGCAAGATGACGAATAAAATCAGCAAGATCGACATTGACGATACCGGCTTGGCCGGGCCGACGCCGGAGATCGAGCAGGAGCGCAAGGTTGCGGTGTTTGACCTGCTCGAAGACAATTCCTTTGCGCCGGTGGCGCGCGCGGGCGAGGCGGTGCCGCCGGGGCCGTATCACCTTGGCCTGTCGATCCGCGACCGCCGTCTTGTCGTCGCGGTGACGCCGGAAAGCGGCGGGCCGACCGGGGAATTTCACCTGTCGCTCGGCCCGTTCCGGCAGGTGGTGAAGGATTATTACCAGATCTGCGAGAGCTATTTCGACGCGGTGAAAAAGCTGCCGCCGGCGCAGATCGAGGCCATTGATATGGCGCGCCGCGGCATCCACAACGAGGGCGCGCGGGTGTTGATGGAGCGGCTGGAAGGCAAGGCGGAGGTTGACCTCGACACCGCCCGCCGGTTGTTCACCCTGATCTGCGTGCTGCATTGGGGCTGAGATGAGCGACCTGCCGCAATCCGTGCTGTTCTGCTGCGACCACAACGCGGTGCGCAGCCCGATGGCCGAGGGCATGATGAAGCGCTTTTATGGCCGCGATATTTATGTGCAATCCGCCGGGGTGAAGGGCGAACTGGAGGTAGACGGGTTTTCGGTTGCGGTCTGTCGGGAGCTGGGGATTGAACTGTCGGAACACCGCTCGCGCAGCTTTGAGCAATTGCGCGACTGGGGCGATGACCTGACCGCGTTTGACCTCGTGGTGGCGCTGTCGCCCGCGTCGCATCACGCGGCGCTGGAATTGGGCCGGGCGCATCACCTGGAGGTGGATTACTGGCCGGTGCTGGATCCGAGCGGGCTGGGCGCCGGGCGCGAGGAAACGCTCGACGCCTACCGACAAACCCGCGACCAGATCCGCGCCCGCATGGAAGCGCGGTTTGGTCCGCCGCGTATGGATTGAGGGCTTCGCCGATGGGTGATCCGGCTCCAAACCTTCCCGGCACGTCGGCGCCACATTTCCGGCGTCACTGGGCGCTAAACCTCGCGATTCTCTGCGTTTATGCGCTGACCATCTACGGCGCGGGCTTCTTCTTTTTTGACAACTGGGTGGGGGATTTGGCGGGCGTGTATGTCACCCTGACCGTGCCCCTGTCTTTCGGGTTTACGGGGCAGGTGGTGCTGGATCCCTATCAACGGGCGCGGCGGCGGGATGTGTATTTTCCTCTGGCCGCCGTATTGGCCTTTATCGCGATTGTGCTGCTATTGATGGAGGTTGAAACTCTGGTTTGTCTGGTCATCGCGGTGCCGTTTCTGTTGATGTTGGTTCCTTCGGGGGTGATCCTCGCGCAGGTAGTGCAACGCCTTGTAAAGAAAAGATTTTTACCCGGAACGCTGTATTCCACCGTGCTGATCCTGCCGTTGCTGCCGCTGGTGCTGACCCCTCTGGTCCCGTTGCCCGCCGAGATTGTCACGGTGCGCGAAACTGTTGTGATCGACGCCCCGGCACGGGCGATCTGGGAGCATACGGTCAACATCGCCGAGATCCAGCCCGAGGAGCGCCTTTGGACCTTCTCGCACAACCTCCTGCGCTCCCCGAAGGCGCGCGATGCGCAGGTGACCGGCACCACGCGCCACCTGCGCTGGACCAAGGGAGTGCGGTTTCGCGAGGAGATTACCCGCGCTGAGCCGTATCGCCTGCTTGAATGGGACTTTGTGTTTCACGACAAGGACAGCCTGCATGGTTTCGACCTGCATATCGACCCGGACAGCGAAACCCTCACCTTGCTTGATGGGCGCTATGAGTTGATCCCGCTGCCGGATGGTCGCACGCAGCTGGTTCTGGAGAGCCGCTATCGCCTCTCCACCCCGGTCAACCGGGCGCTCAAGCCCTGGGGTGCGTTCTTTTTGGGCGATTTTCAGCGTTCGGTCCTGCATGTTATTCGTCTGCGGGTCGAGGGAGGCCGCGGCTGAGTGATCAATCCGTCAGAAAATCTCCGGGCAGGCCGATATTTTCTTGAAAAACGGGATAAACGGGACCATATGGGGAGCGCCTGCGATGGGCAGGTGGTTAACTCAGGAGTGAACATGGCCAAGGAAGAACTGCTCGAATTTCCCGGTGTCGTGAAGGAACTCCTGCCGAATGCGACGTTTCGGGTCGAGCTGGAAAACGGCCATGAGATCATCGCACATACGGCAGGCAAGATGCGCAAAAACCGCATCCGGGTTCTGGCTGGCGACAAGGTTCAGGTCGAGATGACCCCTTACGATCTGACGAAGGGTCGGATCAACTTCCGCTTCAAATAATGCGGCTTGTGCTTGGCTCCGGCTCGCCCCGGCGGGCGGAGCTGTTGGCGACGCTGGGGCTGGTGGCCGATGATGTGCGCCCGCCCGAGATTGACGAAACCCCGCGCAAGGGGGAGGTGCCGCGCGCCTATTGTCACCGGATCACGGCGGAGAAGGTTGCGGCGGTGGATGCGGCGGCGGATGAGGTCGTTTTGTGCGCCGATACGACGGTGGCGCTGGGGCGGCGGATCATGGGCAAACCGGCAGATGCGGGGGAGGCAGCGGCCTTTCTCGTGGCCCTGTCCGGGCGGCGGCACCAGGTCATTACCTCGGTGGCGGTGAGGCGCGGCGAGCGGGTCTGGCAGCGCGACGTGGAAACCCGCGTCAAGATGAAACGCCTTTCTAATCAAGAGCTTAACGGATATTTGGCTACCGGCGACTGGCGGGGCAAGGCGGGCGCTTATGCCATTCAGGGGCCGGCGGGGGCGTTTATTCCGTGGATCGAGGGCAGCTATACGGCGGTGATGGGCCTGCCGGTGGCGGAGACCGCGACGTTGTTGCGCGCGGCCGGAATCGAGATGTTTGGAGCGGGCGATGAAGGGTAGTGTCATAGCGCTGGACGACTTCCGGGGGCGGCGCGCGGCGGCGCTGATGGTGGACGGTCAGTTGCAGGATTTTCGCATCGAGGCGCCTGAGGACCGGCCTTTGCCCGGCGCGATTTACCGCGCCCGGTGCGACCGGCCGATGAAGGGGCAGGGGGGCATGATGCTGCGTCTGCCCGGCGGGATTTCGGGCTTTTTGCGACAGGGAAAGGGGCTGGCGCCGGGTGACACCTTGCTGGTGCAGGTGACGGGATTTGCCGAGGGGCGCAAGGCGGTTCCGGTCAGCCCGAAAGTGTTGTTCAAATCGCGCAATGTGATTGTGACGCCGGACGCGCCGGGGGTGAACATTTCCCGCGCTATCCGCGATGAGGAGGCCCGCGTGCGCCTGCGCGAGATCGTTGAGGCGGTGGCCGGGCCGGTCGAGGAAGGGGTGATCCTGCGCTCGGTGGCGGCGGAC